>NZ_CP171121.1:0-1177500 GCF_043187445.1 Capnocytophaga canis
AACTAAATTATTGAATTTAAACGCTTTGTAACTGAAAAACGTATCTCAGTATCGTGCTCAATATGAGTAATTTACTATCGGAAATGAAAAATAAAAACATTAAAACTTAAAAATAAATAATAGATGAATAAATATTTGTTAATCCTTTTAGTGGGGTTTGTACTTTTCCAAAGTTGTAAAAATAATTCGAATCCAAAGGAATTGATTGATGAAATCAAATCACGTGAGGTGTTTGAAAATAACAAAACAATCTCATTTTCAGACACTACAGAGGTTTCTTTTGAAAGAATAACTGTAAAAGATAAAGAAGTATTAGCGGAATTAAAAAGTTTTTATTCTCAAAATGGCTATAGTACACGTTGGCTTTACGAAAAAAAACCGACTAATTTGTTTTATGGCTATATGAAAGTATTGGAAAAATCAGAAAATTACGGATTGAATCCAGAAACGTACCGTTATAAATCTTTGCAGCATTTGGTAGACAGTCTCTATTCTAAAACAGTTGATTTTATGCAACTTGAACAAGCTGATAAAGAAATAACGGCTTCTTTTTTATTGTTAACGAAGCATTTAGGTAGCGGACGTGTATCTAAATTATCACATGGTCAACACGTTTGGAAGAAAATCAAACACAATCGAAACGATCTTGAAATTCTATTAAAATTAGAAGATACGGATGATTTGGTAACCGTGATTGATGCTTTACATCCCAACCATCTCCTGTACAAGCGAATGAGTGAAAAATACGCTGAATTGAGAGCTGATACTCAGCCGGATTCAATCATTAAAGTTGCTTTTGAGAATCCAAAGTTATTTGTTGAAGGGTATAAGCATTCGGCAGTGGAGGCTATGCGGCATAATTTAAAACAGAAAGGTTATGAAGTCACTCCGTTGGTTTCGACAAATGTGGTTGATACCGTTTTGTTAAATGCCCTCAAAAAGTTTCAGGAAACCAAAGGCATTACCCCTGACGGTGTTCCAGGGAAGACAACTCTCTATCACTTAAATATGACCAAGGCTCAAAAAGTGGAACTTCTAAAACTTAATATGGAGCGTATGCGTTGGTTAAACAATGATTTGGGTGATGATTATCTCATTGTGAATATTCCTGATTTTAAGTTATTTGTATATCATAAAGATTCAATGATTCATCAAATGAATGTGGTAGTAGGCAGGGAATATACCGCAACTCCTGTCTTTGTTGATTCGATTCGTTACGTAGAATTTCGACCTACTTGGACGGTGCCACAGAGCATTATTCACAATGAAATGATTCCACAAATGGTGTCGGAGAATGATGCCGAAAAATACCAAAAACGAGGCTATACCATTTATGAAAATGGTGAAAAGATTGATCCGAATAGTGTAGATTGGACAAATCCTGAAATCAGAAAGCGTAAATTTCGTTTTGTAGAAGCTCCATCGGCTCGGAACTCATTGGGGCTGGTGAAATTTATTTTAACCAACGATATGAGTATTTATCTACACGACACTCCTTCAACACGATTGTTTTCACGTGAAGAAAGAGCTTTTAGCCATGGTTGTGTGCGTGTGGAACAACCTGCCGAATTGGCGTATTTACTGCTTAAGAATCAAGATGAATGGACACGTGAGAAGGTAGACCAAGCAATGCAATCGGGGCCCAATCAAAATCGTATTACTCTAAAAAACAGATATTTAATCAGTTTGTTGTATATTACCGCTTGGGTTGATGAAAATAATCAGCTTATTATCAAAAATGATATTTATGGTTTTGACCAACAGCAACTTAAAGAGTTGAAAGTATATGAATAGACTTAAAATTTCGTAGTATGGCAATCCGATTTACAGTTATTCGAGAAAATATAAAAATTGCTTTAGAGTCAATCAAAAGCCAGTTGTTGCGTACAATTCTTACGGTGCTAATCATTGCTATCGGTATAACGGCATTAGTCGGGATTTTGAGTGTTATCACAGCACTCCGCAACACTTTGGAAGGTAACTTTTCAAAAATGGGATCCAATACATTTTCTATTACACGCTATCAGTATACCCAACGAGTTCAAGGCAGCGGAGCTAATGAGAAGATAAATCCGCCCATTAGTTACCAAAATGCAATAGCGTTCAGAGAACAATTACAAAATCCGTTTGCACAAATCAGTATTTCATTGTTTTCATCTGCTTCGGTTGAAGTTAAATACGAAAATCAAAAAACCGATCCTTCATCAAAAGTGATTGGAGTGGATGAGTTCTATATTAAAAATTCGGGCTTAGAACTTGACAGTGGTCGGGATTTCAGTAAGTTAGATATTGAGAATAATGCAGAAGTTTGTATTATTGGAGCTGATTTTACAAAAAAATTATTAAAAGATGTCAATCCTATTGGTAAGGTTATTTCTATTAAAGGACATAAATTTACAATTATTGGCGTATTGGAGTCAAAAGGTTCTACATTTGGAAATAATGAAGATATGCAAGTGTTGATTCCATTAGGGATTGCTCGTTCGGTTTTTACGCTCCAAAATCCGAATTTTGCAATAAAAGTAAAGGTAAATGATAAAGGTAAGCTAGATGTCGTTATGGATGATGCACTTATTGTTATGCGTAACATTCGAAGCCTTAGACCATTGGATGAAGATAATTTTGGTATGGAACGCAGTGATGATTTATTGCATCGTATTGAAAGTATCACACAAGGCATTGGAATTGCAGGGTTTGTGATTGGATTGATTACTATTTTAGGATCGTCGATTGCTTTGTTGAATATTATGCTCGTTTCTGTAACTGAACGTACCAAAGAAATTGGTATTCGCAAGGCTTTAGGAGCTCATCGTAAGGCAATTACAATGCAATTTTTCACTGAAACAGTTATCATTGCACAATTGGGAGCCATGGCAGGAATTGTTTTAGGCATAACATTAGGTTACTTCATTTCACTCGTAGCAGATTTTGATTTTATAATTCCATGGGGAGTCATTTTTGTGGCCATTTTGATAGCCTTTGTAGTAGCCATTATTTCAGGGTTATACCCTGCGATGAAGGCTTCCAAGTTAGATCCTGTTGAAGCTCTTCGTTATGAATAATTCTTTTTTGATTTTTGATGGTGATTGCCTTTTTTGTAATCGGATAGCTTATCATTTAGCAAAATCCGACAAGCGGGATAGTTTTAAATTTGTGTCAAGCACCTCTGAAACGGGACAGTATTTTATCGTGAAATATCAATTGCAAAAGTTTGTAGATAAAACAGTTATAGTTCGAGTAGGGGAGGTGTTTTATATGAAATCAAAAGCCATTTATATGTTTTTGAAGGAAAGCAATATGTATCCATTGCTTCGATTTCTTATTTGGATAACTCCTACATTTATAGCTGATTTTGTGTATGACATTATTGGAAAACATCGTAGGAAACTCATTAAAAAAGAATGCCCCATACTGCCTCCTGAAATTCGTAAAAAGTTTTTGAATTAATTTGGTTCAAGGCTCTACGAGTTGCGTGTTTTCGGTATTTTTCTCATTCTTAGAAAGAAACATTTTTCATCTTCTCGATATCTATTTAATAACGGGAGTAAAATAAAAGAAATTCCTCCGAAAAAGAGAGTCATAAAGAACTGTGCTGTCCATACAATCCAACCAAAAGCGGTACCTGACACTAAAGGTATGCCAAAAAGTAGTAAAATTTCTGCTATAAAAAAGGGATATGAACCAAAGCCACCATTAGTAAAAGCTATGGCAAAACTGCCTACTACAAAGGATGTTAGTACCGTTCCTATGCTAACGTAGGAGGTCTCAGGTAGAGCAAGAAACGGAAGATAGAACATCAAAACGTACATTGTCCAAATGAAAATTGTATGCAATAAAAAAGCTCCTCGTCGCCGTAGTTTAAGTATGGAAAAAATACCTTCTTTAAGTCCTGCTACAAAATTGCGTACCTTTAAAGCAATGAAATGTGTTGATTTATAGACCCATATAGAAAATAATACTCCAAGAACTAATACAATTCCTAAAAGAAAAATCAATTTTTGGAAAGGAATTATCGACAGTAAAAACTCGCTAATTAAATTAAATTGAAGTAGAAAAGCAGTCAACGTGAACGATAGTAATAGGATTAGATCAACTACTCGTTCCGAAATTATGGTTCCTATACTTTTGTCAAAAGGCACACCATCATAACGATTTACTACCAAAGCTCTTGATATTTCCCCAGATCTTGGGATAGTAACGTTTACTAAATATCCGATAAAAACTGCCATTATCCGATTATAGCTACGAGTTTTGTATCCCATAGGGTTGAGTAATAATTCCCATCGTAAGGCACGTGAGACATTGCTCAAAAAACCGAGTAAAACTGATAATATAATATAAAAATAATCCGCTTTTAAGAATTTTTCTTTGATTTCATTCAGCTGCTCATCAGTGAATTGGCTGTAGGCATACCAGCACAGAAAAACACCTAAAAATAGCGGAAGGATAGTTTTTATTAACTTCATTATCAGTATTTTATGTTTTATTTATTCTATTTTATTTGTCTTTTCATTGGGGAAAATAATCCAAGGTTTAAAGGTCTTAGCTTCCTCAAAATCTAAAATTCCGTAGGAAATGATGATAATGATATCGCCTCGCTGTACCTTCCGAGCTGCAGGCCCGTTAAGAATTACCTCTCCCGAACCTCGTTTTCCTTTAATAATATAGGTCTCTAAACGTTCACCATTGTTTACGTTTACGATTGCAACTTTCTCTCCTTCAATCATATTGGCCGCTTCCATCAAATCTTCATCGATTGTGATGCTTCCTACATAATTTAGGTCAGCTCCAGTAACTGTAACTCGGTGAATTTTAGATTTTAATACTTCTATTTGCATTTTGTAAATCATTAAAAATCGGGCAAAGATACTAAAAAAAGAAATAATTAAAGTTTTCCATAAAAATTTTATCACAAATTTGAATTCGTATGATTGTTATTCCTTTTAAAGAGTAGGGGACAGCGATTATTCTTGTTAGATAGAACCTCTTCGATGAAAAATACATTGGATAATACAACCTCAGCAAAAAAATATTGACCAAAATAAAAAATAAAAATCCGTTAATGGAAGTCGTTTTTTCAGGATTTATTTTATAAAGTTGACTGCGAATATATCTGTAAAATTTTACAGTTTAAATAATTGGTAATAAGTAATTTATATATCAATATATAAATAATAACTTTAATATATATAAAAATATATTTTTGAAGAAGTATTAATGTAATTCAAATATCTGTAAATCAATCATTTAAAAAGAAACATCAGAATAACTGCCAAAATGTCATATATTAATAAATTGTTACTAATATTAAAGTATTAATTTATAAATTAATATATAAGTGTTTTATAATCATTATTTTATATATAAAAAAAATTATTTCATTTTTTTATCTTATTTTATCAAGAAAAATAGTATATATTTCAAATGATTTTTATGAGGTAAAAAATAAACTTACGTTCGTAAAAACCATTTTTGGACGCTGAATTAGTATGGAAAATAACTTCTTACTATGTTATCTAGGAAAGAAAAAGCGAATAAAAAAAGGGAAGTAGATTTCTAATCTTGATATTTTCCTATTGTAGCAGTTCTGATGAGCAGACATCATCTGAGAATAGGAATTTTGTAAGATGAAACGTGAGGTGGTTATCACAGCATGACATATTTAGGAAAGTATAAAAAATTGATGTCAATGTCAAGTGTTTGACCTGATGTAATACCACCTACAATTTGTTTTTACATGTACAGACTTTAGTACCAATAACACGAGAGAAAAGAGGTAGCACAGTAAATTGTCACCATCCCAATGAATTTAAGTGCAAAAAAATAATTTGTTTACAAAAGTAAATTAATTTTCGAAAACCTCAAAGCTATTATCGTCATAAAAAAAGATAATCTTCTTCAATTGTTTTTTATTGTTTACTTTTGTAACAGGTGTATTTTCTACAACTTTGGAGATTGGTGAAATCTGTTGATAAGAAATTTCGCTTTCAGGTTCTTTTACTTTTGCTACGTTTTGAGGTGGGCTTTGTTTTCTTTTAGTAGTAGCAGATTGTTCGGGTTCATCACCAAAAAGATTTGTTTGCATAATAGACTTTTTTTCTTCAATTTTAGTTACAGAATTTTCTTTAGAAGGAAAATTACCTTTTCCTTGTGTTATCCAGTGAAAATTAACTTCAGGAAACTGCTCTATGAGCTTCATTATGAACTCTAAACTAGGTTTATTACGTTCAGACAATAAATGCGAAATACTTGATCGTTGTATGTCAAGTATATCAGCTAAAGAAGAAGCATTAAGGTCATAGTGTTCCATAATTTCTTGTAACCTTTTAACGAAATCAGGGGTGTTTATCATTGTAAAGTCTTTTTAAAATTAAAGATAGCACAAATGTAAACTATTTTTTTGAAACATACAAACATTAAAAGTAATGAACAAAGTTTATTGCAAGTACTCTAATTTACAATTGTAACGCAAAAACTGTGAATTATATTCATATACACAAATGTAAACACGAATTAGATTTATTTAGTAAGTACAATTTTGATAATTAATTTTCTCTCACAACTATCCTAAACTTTTTTCATAAAAATTGCCTGAGAATGCCTTATATTTGTAAAAATCTAACTCCCGTCCGAAAGTTTTTAATTTTGGGACGGGAGTATGTTTTTGTGTAAAATCTTTGCAAAATCCCAAAAAAAGGTGTACATTCGTCCGAAAAAATATAATGAAACAGATACATAAAAAAACTTTCGGAACATACGCAGGTAAAAACGTAACACTCATCACGTTAGAGAATAGTAAAGGTATGGAAGTCTCCATTATGAACTATGGAGGTATCATCACTTCTATAAAGTATCCTGTGAATGGAAAAAAAATAGAAACAGTCTTAGGATTTGATACTTTTGAAGAATACTTAAGTGAGGCTTATCGCAAGGAATATCCTTATTTCGGGGCTATTATTGGACGAAATGCAGGGCGTATTAAAGGAGGAAAAACAACGCTTAATGGTAAAGAACTTCAGTTGACGGTGAACCATGGAGCAGCTCAATTGCACGGTGGTTTTCAAGGATTCGATAGTAAAGTTTGGGAAATTGTTGAAGTTGGTGACAACCAGAATTTATTCGTAGTCTTAAAATACATTTCACCAGATGGAGAAGAAGGCTTTCCAGGCGAAGTCGTAGTAAACGTTACTTATTCACTCAACGATGATAATGAACTTCGTGTGGATTATCATGGAAAAACGGATAAACCAACTATTTTAAACCTGACACAACATACGTATTTTAACTTTAATAGTGATTCAAAAAATATATTGAACCATCTTTTACAGGTCAATGGCAATCGCTACTCGCCATTGAATCCCGACTACTCTCCAACTGGTGAATTGCTTCTTGTAGAAAATACACATTTAGATTATAGAAAACCGGTAACTGTACATCCAGATATAGACAATGCTTTTCCTCGTCAAGTATCTGAAAATGAAGTTGTAGGTTCGTTGATATGTGAAGAAAGTAACATCCGAATGGACGTAAGAACCAATCAGCCTGTACTGCATATTTATGGAGGATACTACGTGCCAGAGCTACATCCAGAAGGCAGAAAATCAACAGGACAAAACGCAGGAATATGCTTTGAATGTCAAGGATTTGCTGATGCTCTGAACTATCCGCAGTTTCCGTCAACGCAATTGAATCCTGAGGATGAATATTCCTATTTTGCAACATTCCACTTTTTTGAAAATAAATAGGTCAAAATGCTACCTATATTTTACATATTTTTAAAATGAATTTACAACAACGAGACGAACGCCATCTATGGCATCCTTACACTCAACATAAAACAGCCATGTATCCCATCGGTATTGTTAAAGGAAAAGATGCCTTACTTTGGGATGAAAACGGTAAACAATATATAGATGCTATCGCCAGTTGGTGGGTAAATGTATTCGGACATGCTAATCCTCATTTAGCCGAGGCAGCTTTCAAACAACTCTCGCAACTGGAACATGTGCTCTTTGGTGGATTTACTCACGAACCAGCTGTAAAACTCGCCGAAAAACTAATTGAATTATTGCCTGAAAATCAACAAAAAATATTCTTTTCTGATAATGGTTCAACGGCAGTAGAAGTAGCTATAAAGATGGCTATTCAATATTTTTTTAACAAAGGACAAAAAAAGCATGTTATTGTAGCCTTTGAAAACGCATTTCATGGTGACACCTTCGGAGCAATGGCAGCTTCAGGGATTTCTTTTTTTACCGAATCTTTTAAAAATCAGTTACTTGAAGTGGTTCGTATTCCAATTCCTGAAAAAGGAAAAGAACAGGATTCGGAGAGAAAATTAGCTGAAGTCATAAAGAAATACAATCCTGCGGCTTTCATTTTTGAACCTTTAGTGCAAGGAGCTGCGGGTATGCGAATGTATGCACCTGAAGCATTGGATAGATTAATTCAAATAGCTAAAAATGAAAAAGTTATCACAATAGCTGATGAAGTAATGACAGGATTTGGCAGAACAGGAAAAATATTTGCCTGTGATTATTTGAATGAAAAGCCAGATATCATTTGTTTGTCCAAAGCCTTAACAGGAGGTACGATTCCACTTGCAGTAACTTCAACTACTCAAGCTATTTTTGATGCTTTTTGTAGTGATGATGTTAATAAAGCATTTTTTCACGGGCATACCTATATGGCAAATCCTACAGGTTGTGCTATTGCTTTGGAAACCATTCGAATTTTGCAAACTAATGATTGTGGCCAAAACATACAGCGAATATCAGATTTGCATAAACAGTTTATAAATAAAATGAAAAGCAACTCAAAGACAAGCGGTTGGCGTAGTTTGGGAGTAATTTTAGCTTTTGAAGTGAATACTAATGCAGGAAATGAATACTATGGCAGTATACGCAATCAGCTATATGATTTTTTTATTTCTAAAGGAATTATCTTGCGTCCTGTTGGAAATACAGTATATGTATTTCCTTCCTATGTTATTACAAATCAGCAGTTAACGCAGGTCTACGATGCTATTGAAGAAGCCATTGAAAAATTTGGAATTGAATAAATAGGGAAATACATATTTAGCACTGTTTGAAACTATCAGTTTCGGTGGTTATTTTTCAATTTTCATTAATTTGTAATCACTCCCGTCCGAAAGTTTCTAATTTTCGGATAGATATTTTGCTATAATACTTTGATATTGTGCGTTTTATCTTCGGTAATATTGACCATTTCAGGCAGTCCAAATTGGTCGTTCTAAATGGGGAAATTTTGAGTTCGCCTAATGCTATATCCTTTATTTATCAATAAACCTTTGGTAAAGCCAAATATTCTTGTAAATTTGTGGCATATTATTTTTACGTAGAATATAAATTTCAATATATAACGACATGTATTTCAAGAAAATATTAATCGCTATTTCAATTATTGGTTTAATTATTTTAGGTTTCTTTTCCTACTCAATTTACAATCTTATTTTAGCTCCTAACACCAATTTTGAGGAGCGTGAAATTGAAATATTCATTCCAACAGGAGCTTATTTTAGCGATGTTACGCATGTGCTAAATCCATATTTATCTGATATAGAATCATTTATACAGGTAGCCAAGCAAAAAAAATATGTTGATAACATCAAGGCGGGTCGTTATATCATCAAAAAAGGAAGTAGTAATAATGACATAATCAATGTATTACGCAGTAAAAATAGACCTATAAAATTGACTTTCAACAACCAAGAGACGTTAGAAAATTTAGCAGGACGGGTTGCACAGCAAATTGAAGCGGATAGTATTTCGCTGTTGAATGCTTTCTTAGATCCCCAATTTTTGACTGAAAATGAATTTACATCGAAAGATGTGTTAGGAATGTACTTACCCAACACGTATGAATTTTTTTGGAATACTTCAGCTACGCAGTTTAGAGATCGTATGCTCAAGGAGTACCGTCGTTTTTGGAATTCAGACAGAATAGAAAAAGCTAAAAATCAAAATCTTACGCCAAAGCAAGTGAGTGTTTTAGCTTCGATTGTGCAAAAAGAAACAGCGCAAGTATCGGAACAGAGTAGGGTAGCGGGGGTTTATATCAACCGCTTAAGAAATAATATGCTCCTTCAAGCCGATCCTACGGTTATTTATGCCATCAAGGAACACACCGGTAAGCATGATACTATCATAAAAAGGGTGTTAAATCGTGATTTGACAATCGAATCTCCGTATAACACCTATAAGTACGCAGGACTGCCACCAGCTCCTATCGCCATGTCGGATATTTCAGCAATTGAAGCTGTATTAAGCCCTGAAAATCATGATTTTTTCTATTTCGTAGCAGATGTTGAAAAACCTGGGTTTCACAAGTTTGCGTCTACCTACTCGCAGCATCTGATTAACAGTCGAGCTTATCACGAGTGGATTAATGCACAAGGAATTAGAAGATAAACGGATGAAGCATACCTCAAATTCTTTGCTTATATCATAAAATTATATTACCTTTGAGGTCGCTATATTTTCAGAATTATGACACGAAAAAATAAAATACAAACAACAATTCATTTATCGAAAGAAGATATTTTAACAGACTATAGAACAGCAGTAATTAGCCGTGAATGTAGTCTTCTGGGTAGGAGAGAAGTCCTTACCGGAAAGGCCAAATTTGGTATTTTCGGAGACGGAAAAGAAGTACCTCAATTGGCAATGGCTAGAGCGTTCCAAGATGGTGATTTCAGAAGTGGTTACTACCGTGATCAAACTTTTATGATGGCCATTGGAGCATTTACTATTGAAAACTTCTTTGCAGGACTCTATGCTAATCCTGATATCGAAGCAGATCCAACCAGTGCAGGACGGCAAATGGGAGGGCATTTTGCCACTCACAGTTTGGACGAGAACGGCAATTGGAAAAATTTATTACAACAGAAAAATAGTAGTAGCGACATTTCTCCCACTGCTGGACAAATGCCACGTTTACTTGGATTAGCTCAGGCTTCAAAAATATTCAGGGAAGTACCCCAAACAGAAAAAGAAAAATTTTCAAACAACGGAAATGAAGTAGCTTGGGGAACTATCGGAAATGCCAGTACCAGTGAAGGTCATTTTTTTGAGACCCTCAACGCTGCAGGGGTGTTGCAAGTACCTATGGTAATTTCGGTTTGGGATGACAACTATGGAATTTCGGTACCTGCTAAATATCAAACTACTAAAGAGAATATTTCCGAAATATTGAAAGGATTCCAGCGTGATGAGAATAACAATGGTTATGAAATTTTCGTTGTGAACGGATGGGATTATCCTGCTTTGTTGGAAATTTTTGAAAAAGCTGGAAAAATTGCTCGTGAAGAACATGTCCCTGTACTGATTCACGTTCGGGAACTCACACAACCTCAAGGACATTCAACCTCTGGATCGCACGAACGTTACAAAAGTACTGAGCGACTGGAGTGGGAACGTGAATTTGACTGTAATCTGAAAATGCGTCAGTGGATTGTTGAGAGTGGCATTGCTACCGAAGAAGAAGTAGCATCCATTGATGCTGAGGCTAAGAAAATGGTTCGGGATGGGAAAAAACGAGCTTGGGAAGCTTATCAAAATCCTATTTTCAGGGAAAGAAACAGTTTAATTGAAATTATAGAATTATCTGTAAATGAATCATTTAAAAATTATAATGCTGTTCAAAGCATAAAAAACCATTTAGCCTCTATTTCTACCATTTCACGCCGAGATGTAGCAAGTGCCGCACGTAGAGTATTGCGATATGTTGCCACTGAAACGACAACTAACGCAGAAACCTTACGTAGTTGGATCAATGATTATTTTGCTGAAAATCAACCGAAATATAGCAGTCATTTGTATATTGAAAATGAAAAAAATCCAACATTGGTCACAGAGGTAAAACCTATCTACAAAGAAAATGCTGAACTGGTTGATGCTAGGGTAGTGCTACGCGAAAATTTTGACGGATTATTTGCTAAATATCCAAATTTACTCATTTTTGGGGAAGATACAGGAAACATCGGTGATGTAAATCAAGGATTGGAAGGTTTGCAAAAGAAATATGGAGAGCTGAGAGTTGCTGATACTGGTATTCGTGAAGCTACCATTATTGGACAGGGTATTGGTTTGGCTATGAGAGGGTTACGCCCAATTGCCGAGATTCAATACCTAGACTATATTTTATATGGATTACAAACGATGAGCGATGATTTAGCTACGGTACATTATCGAACCTTAGGTCGGCAGATGGCTCCGCTGATTGTCAGAACTCGTGGACACCGTTTGGAAGGAATTTGGCATGCAGGTTCGCATATGGGAGCTCTGTTGCATTTATTGCGTGGCGTACATATTCTGGTACCTCGAAATATGACCAAAGCGGCAGGTTTTTATAATACCTTATTAGAGTGTAACCAACCTGCAGTAGTCATCGAATGCCTGAATGGATATCGACTTAAAGAGCAGTTACCGAGTAACTTAACAGAATTTAAAACTCCTGTAGGAGTAGTAGAAACGGTACGTGAAGGAAAAGATATTACTATAGTTTCCTATGGTTCAACATTACGAATCGTCTGTCAGGTTGCTGAAGAGTTGTCTGAATTTGGAATTGACGCGGAAGTTATTGATATTCAGTCTTTATTGCCGTTTGATTTGAATCATGATATTGTAAAAAGCATAGCTAAAACGAATCGTTTGCTAATTATTGATGAAGACGTTCCAGGCGGAGCTTCGGCATACATCATGCAAAAAATATTAGAAGAGCAAAATGCGTATCAGTATTTGGATTCTGCACCTCAAACTCTTTGCTCAAAAGATCATCGACCTGCTTATGCTAGTGATGGAGATTATTTTTCAAAACCGAATGCAGAAGACATCTTCGAAAAAATTTATGAAATCATGAGAGAGTCAAATCCTGCAAAATTTCCAAAAATTCTTTAGTTCAGTAGGAAATTTAAAATAACGTTATTAAAATCTCCAAGGTTTATCATAAGGTAGAATTTAGGAGATTTTTCTTAATTTTAAAAATTCTATTTTACATAATGTAAATTATAATACAAAAATATGAAAAGAAAAAAATATTACAAAACAACGATAATCAGATAAAATTATATAAAATGAACTCGTCTTGACTTTTTATTTTGCTTAAATTACTATCTCAAAGTACCAAAAATATGAAAATCATTAAGTTAAATCTTCTTTTTATGGATTTTTAACGAAAGAATCATTACATTTACTTTTTAATGATTATTTTTTTCAAATAAGTCGAGATACCTTCAATGTTTAAAAAGAAATGTCACTTAAATTCCATTAGTAAGTGCAATTTTTTGGGATCGTTTTTCTCTTTTTTCTTTGGGCTGGCTCAAAGAGCAAAATTCTTCCAAAAACCTCAATCAATTTCAATGATTTTTATACGGAACTGCCGAGGAATCAGGTCTAAAATTTGTCCGATTACTGGTTTATTTGTACCTTTGCTTCGTTTGGATGGTACTATAATTGATAAAATTCGGCATTTTTTTAATATACAGTATTCTCAAGTAACTTTTATTTAGAAAGTTTCGGACGGTTATGAAAGTATTTATAAAAGAAAACATATACAAATGACAATCAATTGCAAAGGAATTTTAGTTTCATTAGAACGTCCGAAAGTGATGGGAATTTTGAATGCTACACCCGATTCATTCTATGAAAACAGTCGGATTACAGAAACAGAGGTGTTGAAAAAAGCTACGCAAATGTTGGTAGATGGTGCTGACTTTTTGGATGTTGGTGGATATAGCTCACGTCCAAATGCGGATGAAGTTTTAGAAATTACTGAATCACAACGCGTTGTTCCAATCATTCGTAGTCTAGTCAAAGAGTTTCCAAATTTGCCAATTTCCGTGGACACATTTCGTAGTGAAATCGCACGACAATGTTTGCTTGAAGGTGCGGCAATGGTAAATGACATTTCAGCAGGACAGTTGGATGAAAAGATGTGGGATGTTGTGGCTGAATTCCAAGTTCCCTACATTGCAATGCATTTGCGAGGTACTCCACAAACTATGAATCAATTTACTGATTATGAAAATATTGTCACTGAAATGATTCATTATTTTTCCAAAATAAAAGCTAAAGCACAGCTGTGGGGTATCAATGATTGCATCATTGATCCTGGTTTCGGTTTTTCAAAAACCTTAGATCAAAACTACGAAGTTTTACAAAAAATGGAATTATTCCAATCGTTGGACTCACCTATTCTGGTAGGATTTTCAAGAAAATCAATGCTATATAATCTTTTGGGAGTCGATTCTTCTAAGGCTCTGAATGCAACCACGGTAGTTAATACAATAGCTCTGATGAAAGGAGCTTCTATTTTGAGAGTTCACGATGTTAAGGAAGCGGTAGAATGTGTAAATATATTTAATAAAACATCTGAAAATGAATAGATTAATTATTTTAATACTTGCTCTTTTACTTTGGTCGTGTAACGAACGTAGCGTACAGTTACCCCAACTTTCACAGGCTCAACTTCCTACCGAGGTTACGGATTATTCACCCATCTATATCTTTTTTAATGAAAATTCTGGATTAGCCGACTTGAACAGAAAGAACATGATTTCAACAACCCATTGGGTATTTAACATTGATAAGCGATTACCTCTGTCTGAAGTAGGAAAAACAATGTTAACAATGCAGAAAAAACGGGCTACGATGAGTTTTCACAGTAATCCTGATGCAAAAAACTATTTCACTATAGCCGATATGCATGATCATAAGTATAAATTTTTAGAGTTTACTACTACCCAATTTGAGGTAATTACTGAAATACAAAATCAAGATAAAATATTAGAAATAAGTGATTTTAAAAACATAAAACACCTTATAGAAACACTAAAAGCTAATCCAAGTGAAACAATTTCCATGGATGGGAGTATATCGTTTCAAGATTTTGTTGTATTTTTACAGAAGATACAAGAAGTAGGTCTTTTTTTTAAGACAATAACCATTCTTGATATTGATAAAGTCAAATAAAGAAAGGTAAAAAAGGTTCTACTAAAAACCTAATCAGAAAGTAAAAAGGATATGAAATTATTTGAGATTTTAGATTTTTCAATAGCCGATGCTATTGATATTCTTTTAGTTGCGATGTTGCTTTACTATGTGTATCGGCTTATTCGTGGTACAGTGGCAATTAATATTTTTTTGGGAATTGTCATCATCTATTTAATTTGGAAAATAACGGAAGCCTTACAGATGCAATTGCTCAGTAGTATTTTAGGTCAATTCATTGGTGTGGGGGTTTTTGCTCTAATTGTTGTTTTTCAGCAAGAAATACGAAAATTCTTACTTACCATAGGTTCAACAAATATTACAGCACGAAACAAATTTCAAAAGTTTTTTGGCTTTTTGCGTCTGACAAAAAAAGAATCCGCATTGGATGTGAAAGGATTGATTGCCGTATGCCGAAAATTAGGGGCTAACAATACTGGAGCGTTAATTGTACTGGAACGGAACATGTCATTAGAATTCGTTCGAGAGACGGGCGATAAAATGAATATCGAATTTTCGCAACCCATAATTGAAAGTATCTTCTTTAAAAACAGTCCTTTACATGATGGTGCTATCATCATAAAGGGAAATTTTATAGTAGCAACCCGTGTCATTCTGCCTGTAGCAGGAGAAAATAAATTGCCTAAACATTTCGGATTACGACACCGAGCGGCTGTGTCTATTTCGGAAAAAACGGATGCTTCAGCATTAATCGTTTCAGAAGAAACAGGACGTATTTCGTACGTAAAAGGAGGAGATTTTATCAAATATAAAAATGATGAAGAACTCTTCCTTTTGA
The DNA here is from genome assembly GCF_043187445.1 of Capnocytophaga canis. Classification (NCBI taxonomy): domain Bacteria; kingdom Pseudomonadati; phylum Bacteroidota; class Flavobacteriia; order Flavobacteriales; family Flavobacteriaceae; genus Capnocytophaga; species Capnocytophaga canis. Next base: position 15,808 of record NZ_CP171121.1, read on the forward strand.
TTAATAAGGACTTGGGATAAAATCAAAATTTTCAGATTTGATACTTTGAATTTTTGATAACTAACCTCTGAGGATTGAATCTCTACTCCTGTTACTTTAAATATTTAAAATAATATACTGATTTACAACAACTTAGATTCATGTTTTTATTAATCCATAATTTAGGTTAGGAATTACTTGGATTTTGTTAATTAAGATTGCTCTATGAAAGAAGATTTTTTGCAGTACCTTTGGAAACATAAAATAGTTCCTCAAGTTTCTACGCTCACTTCTGGTCAAAATCTTGTTATACATTCTTTTGGAACACCAAACAGACTTTCAGGGGCTGATTTTTTTAATGCTCAATTACAAATTGATGAACAACTATGGGCAGGAAATGTGGAGTTACACGTAAAATCATCCTATTGGTATGCCCATCGACATGAGCAAGATCCTGCTTATCAAAACGTTATCCTACATGTGGTTTGGGAACATGATGTGGAAGTTTTTGATTGCAATCAACGTCCTATCCCTACTTTAGAACTTCGACACGTTATTGATCAAAATATCGTAAAACGATACGAAATCTTATTTTCTAAATCTCATACATTCATAAATTGTGATAAAAACTATAAAAAAGTACAAGAATATATCTTTTTTTCATGGAATGAGCGTCTTTTTGTTGAAAGATTAGAGCAAAAATCCTTTTTAATTGATAAATTATTGACAGAATCACATTCAGATTGGGAGAAGGTATTGTTCTTAATGCTCCTAAAAAGTTTTGGAGGGACTGTTAATGGAGAAAATTTTCTAAATATTGGGAAAACAATTGACTTTTCCATTATTCGGAAAGAGAAAAATAACCCGCTGTATGTAGAAGCTCTACTTTTTGGACAAGGTCAATTACTTTCAAAACCTACTGAAGGTGCATATTTCCAAACACTATTGGCTAATTATGACTACCTAAAACGAAAATATAATCTGAAAAACAATAATTTGCATCTTGAATTTTCCAAACTCCGACCACAAGGTTTTCCAACCATTAGGCTTTCGCAATTGGGACAAGTATATGAAAAAAACGAAGGATTATTCTCAAAAATAATAGAAACTAAAGACATACAACAACTCAAAACTGTACTTACTGTCGAAACATCGCCTTTCTGGGAAACGCACTATACCTTTGGAAAAACGTCTAAAAAAGTAAAAAAGAAAATCAGCAATTCGTTGATTGAACTGATTTGGATAAACGTCATATTGCCTGTTAAATATATATACTTCAAATATTTAGGTAAAGACATTTCTGAAGAACTTATGGAAAGTCTACGGCAAATGAAACCTGAAAAAAATACGATTATTGACCATTTTGAAAATATAGGAGCATATCCAACTTCAGCATTTGATACTCAAATTTTATTACAACAATATAACCAATACTGCAAAGAGAAAAAATGCTTGAATTGTGCAGTAGGGATATCTTTATTAAAAGAAGAAAAATAGAGAATCTACTATTCTTCTGTTATAAAATTAATGATTGTCAATAAATATTTTACTAATATTTTTTATATCTTTGTAACTTTAAAACATAATAAATGAAACTAAAAGCAGGAGTTTTAGGAGCTGGACATTTAGGAAAAATACATCTACGATTGTTGAATCAATCTGAGAAATATGAATTAATGGGGTTTTATGACCCTGATAAAGAAAACGCTCAAAAGGTGAGTCAAGAGTTTGGTTATCACTGTTTTGATAGTATTGATTCGCTGATTGAATCTTGTGATATGGTCGATGTGGTTACCCCTACTTTGAATCATTTTGAATGTGCTGAGCGAATCATTACGAGGGGTAAGCACCTGTTTATAGAAAAACCAATAGCTAACACGGTTGAAGAAGCGGAACACATTATCGCTTTGGCAAAAAAACATAATGTTAAAGGTCAAGTCGGGCATGTAGAACGGTTCAATCCTGCTTTTTTAGCAGTGAAAAACAGCATTAACAATCCAATGTTTATTGAAGCTCATCGTTTAGCTGAATTTAACCCTCGTGGTACAGATGTTCCCGTTGTGTTGGATTTAATGATTCATGACATTGATGTAATTCTAAGCATTGTACAATCAAAAGTAAAACATATTTCTGCAAGTGGAGCTTTAGTTATCAGTCAATCACCAGACATAGCCAACGCTCGTATTGAATTTGAAAATGGTTGTGTTGCAAATCTTACGGCAAGTCGTATTTCAATGAAAAATATGCGAAAATCGCGATTTTTCCAGAAAGACGCCTATATATCAGTTGATTTTTTAGAGAAAAAGGTCGAAGTAGTCAAAATGAAAGACGCTCCCGAAATAGCAGGTGATTTCGATATGATTTTGCAAAATGCAGAGGGTGAAAAGAAACAAATATATTTTGAAGTCCCTGAAATTAAGGGAAATAATGCTATTCTAAACGAATTGGAAGTATTTGCCGATGCTATAAATAATAATACTACACCTGTTGTAACCCTAGAACAAGGTACGGAGGCTTTGCGAATAGCCAAACAAATCATCGAAAAATTGTAGATATGAATATTGCTGAGAATCTGAAAGGACTACAACAATCAATCCCTGAATGGGTTACGCTAGTTGCGGTCTCTAAATTCAAACCAATTGAAGATTTGCAAATAGCCTACGATGCTGGGCAGCGTATTTTTGGGGAAAGTAAAATTCAAGAAATGACCCAAAAAGAGGCTCTTATGCCAAAAGATGTACAATGGCATTTTATCGGGCATGTACAACGCAACAAAGTAAAATATATGGCACCTTATGTGAGCCTGATTCATGGTGTTGATAGCTTAAAACTGCTCGAAGAAATTAACAAACAAGCACTTAAACACAATAGAATTATTGATTGTCTGTTACAAATTCACATAGCTCAGGAGGAAAGTAAGTTTGGATTTGATCCTCAGGAAATTTTTAACCTTTTGGAAAATCCTACATTTGATAAATTACAAAATATACGTATAAAAGGTATCATGGGAATGGCTACCTTTACAGAAGATAAAAAACAAATAGCTTCTGAATTTCAATCACTTAAATCTGTTTTTGACTTACTAAAAAACAAACAACATCCTCTTTTGAATGTTGAAATTTTATCCATGGGGATGAGTGATGACTATCCAATAGCCATTGAGTGTGGGAGCACCATGATTCGTGTGGGGAGCAAAATTTTTGGATCTCGATAGAAAACTTTTACTCAGAAAATACTACTTCAGAAGTTACAAAATAGATTGATATATAAAAAACTGTCTACAGAAAATTTTCACTTCTATAGACAGTTTTTATTATTTTGTATTATATTGGATTATAAGTTTTTAACCAATAATTCTTTAATTTCAGGAGATGATGGTCTCGGTGCGTCTGCAGATATTATTTTACCTTCTTTATCTAATAGAATGAATCTTGGGATAGACGAAACGGAATAATCTTGTATAAAATTTTGCCCCTCTGTTGTCATTTCAGCATACAATTGGATACCTTGTAATTTGTTTTCTTTCATATATCCCAACCATTTATCTTTATCTTGGTCAATAGAAATGCTCACAAAAGCAATATCTTTCCCATGAAATTCTTTCTCAAGAGCTTGTAATGCAGGAATTTCATTGAGACAAGGCTTACACCAAGTTGCCCAAATATCAATATAGACTAATTTCCCCTTCAAATCATCCAATGAAGTCTTTCCTCCTTTAAAATTTTCGTATTCAAATTTTGGAGAAATAACTCCTGCTTTTAAACTTTTCAATTTTTCCAATTCGGCATAAAGTTGCTCAGCATGTTTCAAATAATCTTCTTTGGTAACATTATCTTTTATAACCTTGTAAATGAATTCATTAGTTTCAGAACCATTTTGTGGATTCAAGGTAAAAACCAATTGCTCAGCAAACACACTTCTAATTTTAGCTGGTTTCACAGCTTGAATTTCTTCAGCCATAGCTTTCCAATCAGGCTCTTGGTTCATGTATTTCCCGAAGAAATTTTCCATAACCAACGCTTTGTATGTTTCAAACAACTCAAAATCAGTTTCGTTGGTATAATCTACTTTATCTAATTCGGCTTTAAACTCAGCAGGCATCTCAATTTGTCTTCCGCTGAATTGAGACTTAACACGTGGGTACAATGCTTTCAATTGCAAGTCAAAATAATGGTTTGATTTCTCTTCCAACTTAACAAATTCTTTCGGAAGCCCTTTATAGTTTGCTAAAAATTCATCATTTTGTTTTTTGATATCAGCAACTGTCGTTTTGAATCCATCCAGCTCCTCACTCAAGATTGTTTCTAAATTTTGTCGAGTTTCATTTATTTTTTTGTTTTTCTCACGTAAAAAGACTTGTATGATGGTGTCTTTTCCTGAGAAAGTTACTTTTTCAAGACTGATATTAATCCCTAATTCGTCTCCTTTTTGCAAATACAAAGGAACCATAGCCGTTTGTTGAACCAACAAATTGTAGTAGTTCGTACTGATTGTTAAAGTATCGGCAAACGTTCCATCAGATTTTACATTCAACGTATGACGTTCTGTTCCACCGATAAGTTCTACTGGCATTCCCATATAGCCATCTATTTTTCCTGAGAGAATCACATGGTCAGCCTTCTTTCCACACGCTACAAATCCGAGAGTAGCGAATGATACAATAAATAATTTTTTCATTTTCTGTATGTTACAATTAATATTAAAAAATCGGTGCAAGATACAATATTTTTCCGATGTATCTTATTTCTTTCCTAAGAAATTTTACTCCGAATCCGTATTAGAAAAATAAGCATTAAGAAACTCATTACCATAGAAGAAATAAAAAGTTGATATACAACAACGGTTATTGCATTATGAGATTATAGCTTATTAATAGTTACCTTCCTCTAATCTCCCTAAAATTATTTCTTTTCCTGCTACAGATTCTGTAAAAATTAAATAACGATTACCTCCTTCTTTAATTTTGTATTTTTTCTTGATTTCTTCCACTGAAAGAGGATAATTTTTGGAGATAATATTATATTTAGCTCCTTTTTCGATATTTTTTGCAGAAATTACTTCTGATTTAAGCGTACGACCTGGAAAATTAGGTGTTTTTATATCAGATGTATATAGATGTGTATTTGGGTGTAGCTTTTCTAGTCCAAAATGAACAGCTATATGACTAAAAGCTCCCGATTTGAGCAAAGCATTATTCGGAATATAGATAAAATTCTTCACTTTTGAGAAAGCAACATTTTTTTCATACTTTTCATCGAAGAAAAATGTAAAAATGGGATCTTCATTGCCTAAGTTTATACATCTACACTCTGTTTTTGCTTCTATCTTATACCTATTTTGTATGATAAAAATTTCTTTAACTTCGTTTTTTACTGCAATAATATCTATTCGCTCCACGAAAGGAAGCGTTTGTATCAAATAGGTCAAGTCAATCAACGGGGAGAGCTTTACTAATATTTTATCGGAAATATTCCACAACTGTGGTTGCAACTCCAAAAGATTGGGAGAAAGATCTTCCAACAAAAATTTCTTCTTGTTATGAATATCTCGACGAGCGGGATCAATATAAATAACATCATATTTTTGTTGGTTTTCAGCCAGAAAATCAGTTGCATTTTGCAGATGAAAATTTGCATTCCTACCTAATATTTGCCAATTGTGTTTAACCAAGGACAGAAGTTCTGGATTTTGTTCTACCAAATGCACTTCTTCAAATCTTTTTGATAGGAAAAAGGCATCAATTCCCAGCCCACAGGTGAGGTCTAAAAATCGTTTTCCTCTAAGATTCAAGGATTTAAATTCGGCTGTTTGTTGCGATGAAGCTTGTTCCAAATTCAGCTGTGGAGGAAAAATAATATTCTCATGGAGCAAAAAAGTAAATTTTCGCGAAGCCACGTTTCGTCCCACTATTTGCTGAGCTAATTCTTTATTGGTAACAGATTCAAAGATAGGCTTTTTGAGTAGTAGTTCTGAGATATTTATATCCTGATTAGTAAGAATAAAATTTTGAACTTTAGGATCTAAAATATTCATATATAACAAATTATACACAAACTTTATCCGATTTAGGAATGTTCTATTTTTAGGTTAATAATACTGTCAAATACTATTGTTTCTAATCAGAGTTTCTGCATTTTAGTAGCTAATGTTTCAATAAATTTTGAAATCGGATTTTTGACCATCATTGCCATCATTGGATTAAAACTTCCTTCAAATAGTAATTGAACTTCACTTTGATTTTCAGCTATTTGAACAATGTTAGTAATCAGCGTAAAAGGTATTTTATCTCCTACAGCTCCCATAACAATTTGTGTATAAGGTGTTTTGCTTTTTTTCTGCAAAGCAATTTCAGGCATTCCTTTCAAAGCAAAAACAAATGAATTTTCATCAATAACTTCAAATTTACTGATAGATTCAGGCATTAATTTTTTAAAGTTACGAAGATCTTCCAACATCGTAAACAGTTCTTGAGGGTTTTTGGAAACCACTACTTTTGGGCTTTCTAAATTCATCTTATGACTTTTATAAATAGATATATATAAAGCAAGATTTACAATAAAAGTACTTTCATTGTAAATCTTATTATTACATTGAAAAACAATGTTTTACAAAAAAGTTTCTTAAGTAATATCTTACCTAAGTTTTTCATAATCCCAGAAAAACTTGCTCTATTTTTCTCTGTAAGATTTTACCGCCTCCACAAAAGCTTTTGCGTTTTCAACAGGAATGTTTGGCAGAATTCCGTGTCCTAAATTGACGATGTAGTTGTCTTTCCCAAAATCGTCAATCATTTGATGTACCATTCTTTTGATTTCCGAAGGCGGAGAGAGTAATCGTGAAGGGTCAAAATTTCCTTGCAACGTAATTTTACCTCCCGTAAGTTCTCGAGCTATTTTCGGAGTACACGTCCAATCCACACCAAGTGCAGAAGCTTTCGATTTTGCCATTTCAGCAAGGGCAAACCAACAGCCTTTTCCAAAAACAATCACTTTAGTAAGCGGTGCTAACGCTTCTACAATTTGATTGATATATTTCCAAGAAAATTCCTGATAATCAAGAGGTGAAAGCACTCCCCCCCAACTATCGAAAATTTGTACAGCATCAACTCCTGCTTTCACTTTTTCTTTTAGATACAAAATGGTCGTATCCGTAATTTTTTGCAACAATTTGTGTGCTGTTTGTGAATCTGTAAAACATAACTCCTTGGCAATGTTAAAGTCACGCGAACCTTTCCCTTCTACGGCATAACAGAAAATCGTCCACGGAGACCCCGCAAACCCAATAAGGGGCACACGATTGTCAAGCATTTGTTTGGTAAGTTTGATACCCTCCATCACGTATCCTAAAGTTTCGTGAATATCAGGAACTATCACATTTTCAACATCTTTAGCAGAACGAATCGGATTAGGAAGCCAAGGACCTACTCCTGATTTCATTTCCACTTCAATATTCATCGCCTGTGGAACAACCAAAATGTCTGAAAACAAAATAGCTGCATCAGTACCTACAATATCAATAGGTTGTACTGTGATTTCGGCAGCTAATTCAGGAACTCGGCAACGCGTAAAGAAATCATATTTATCGCGTAAAGCCCTAAATTCCGGCAAATATCTACCCGCTTGACGCATCATCCAAACTGGCGGACGCTCCACAGTTTCGCCATTCAAGGCTCTTAAAAATAAATCGTTTTGTAACATTTGTTAGTGCTTAGTGATTAGTAATCAGTGGTTAGTACAATTACTAAATAACTAACCACTAATCACTAACTGCTATGAATTAAATTCCGTTAATAATTGCGATAAAATCATCGGCTTTGAGTGATGCTCCTCCAATAAGTCCGCCATCAACGTCTGCTTTTGCAAAAATTTCTTTGGCATTATCAGGTTTTACGCTACCTCCGTAAAGAATTGAAACGCTGTCGGCTACTTCTTTTCCGTATTTATCAGCGAGTGTCTTACGAATAAATGCGTGCATTTCCTGAGCTTGTTCAGGTGAAGCGGTTTCACCCGTTCCGATTGCCCAAACAGGTTCGTAGGCTAAAACGATATTTTTCCACGCATCAGCAGACAAGTGGAACAATCCATTTTTAATCTGATTTTCAACTACTTTAAAATGATTATTTGCTTTTCTATCTGCCAATTCTTCTCCGATACAAAATACCATTCGGATATTGTGTTTCAAGGCTGTATCTGCTTTTTTAGCCAATGACTCGTCAGTTTCGTTAAAATAAGCACGACGCTCCGAATGTCCTAAAATTACAGTTTTTACGCCTATGCTTTTTAACATTTCAGCTGAAATTTCACCTGTGTAAGCTCCGTTTTCAGCAAAATGCATATTTTGAGCAATTACTTCAACTGCAGTTCCTTTTGCGGCTTCAGTTGCGGGAATTAAATTCACAAAAGTAGGAGCTACCATCACTTCTGCTTCTGTTTTAGGTAATTTTTTTAATAAATCAGCGATTAATTCTGTTGATTTTTTCAGGTCATTGTTCATTTTCCAATTTCCTGCTACAATTTTTTTTCTCATATCTTGTATTTTTACGATAAATAACTAATGCAAAACTAGCCACAAAAATACAATTTTTTATGAAATACATCAAGACATCCCGAAATTTATTTTAAAGCGAGAATGAATCGATATATTTGGAGAGAAATAAAAAGCTACCCTTTTTGGATAGCTTTATCTTATAGACGATTTTAGGTATTTAATCTTTCATACGTTCGACATACGTACCTTTTTCGGTCTCTACCTTAATGCGGTCACCCTCATTAATAAAAAGAGGTACGTTTACGATAGCTCCTGTTTCAACTGTAGCTGGTTTTGTCGCGTTTGTTGCTGTATTTCCCTTTACACCCGGTTCTACATGAGTCACTGTAAGAATTACGTTTGCAGGCATTTCTACTGACAATGGAGATTCATCCTCAGCATTAAAAATAATCATTACAATTTCACCTTCTTTCAACAAATCAGGGCTTTCTAACATGTCTTTTCGAATATGTACTTGGTTGTAATCTTCGGTGTTCATAAACACAAAATTATCTCCCTCCTCATACAGATATTGGAATGAACGTGTCTCAACACGTACATCTTCAATTTTGTGTCCTGCTGAAAAGGTGTTATCCAAAATTTTTCCCGTAGTAACGCTTTTCAATTTCGTACGAACAAAAGCTGGTCCTTTTCCAGGTTTAACATGTAAAAATTCAATGATTTTGTAAATGTCATGATTGAAACGAATGCACAATCCTTTTTTGATGTCTGCTGTTGTTGCCATTTATTTTAGTTCTTGTTTCTATAAATTTTTAATATTTTTTAAAGTGTTGATACTCCCATGTATCCTTTCATAATCCCTCGTGATGAATTTCGGATAAAATCTAAAATTTCATCTCGTTCAGGAGTAGCCTCCATTTCAGCTTCCACGATGGATAAGGCTTGTCCGATGTTGTATTTTTTTTGGAAGATAATTCGGTAAATATTTTGGATTTCACGTATTTTTTCAGCGGTAAATCCTCGTCTGTGTAGCCCTACTGAATTAATACCAACATAGGACAACGGTTCACGAGCTGCCTTCACGTATGGAGGTACATCCTTTCGAACTAACGACCCTCCTGTTACAAAAGCATGATTACCGATGTTTGCAAATTGTTGAACAGCTACCATACCTGCCAAAACCACAAAATCGCCAACAGTAGTGTGTCCGGCCAATGTTGTGTTATTTGAAAAAATGCAATGATTTCCTACAAAACAGTCATGAGCAATATGGCTGTATGCCATAATCCAACAATTTTCACCTACCACTGTTTTCATTTTATCAGAAGTTCCTCGATTGATAGTCACACATTCGCGGATGGTAGTCCCATCACCGATGATGGCTACAGTTTCTTCATTCTGAAATTTTTTATCTTGTGGGATGGCCGAAATTACAGCACCAGGAAAGATCGAACAGTTTTTTCCGATACGAGCTCCTTCCATAATGGTTACATTTGAACCTATCCAAGTACCTTCACCAATTTCTACGTTATTATGAATAGTCGTAAAAGGTTCTATAACAACATTTTGAGCTATTTTTGCCCCTGGATGTACGTATGCTAAGGGTTGATTCATCACTTTGAGATTAAGATTCTTTAACTTTAACAATTTGAGCCATCAGCTCTGCTTCGGTCGCTAATTTTCCATTTACATAAGCATATCCTTGCATATGACAAATACCTCTTCGGATTGGGGTAAGCAATTCCAACTTGAAAATTAAGGTATCTCCTGGCATTACTTGTATTTTGAACTTCACATTGTCAATTTTCATAAAATAAGTTAAGTAATTTTCAGGATCTGGCACAGTACTCAGAATTAAGACCCCTCCAGCTTGAGCCATTGCCTCAATTTGCAATACTCCTGGCATGACAGGAGCTCCAGGGAAATGCCCTACAAAAAAAGGTTCATTCATTGTTACATTTTTCAAACCAACTACGTGCTTATCTGAAAGTTCATAAATTTTATCGACCAATAAAAACGGAGGACGATGTGGTAATAATTTTGATATATCATTGATATTCAGTAAAGGAGGTTGGTTGATATCAATTGTAGGAACATTGTTTCTACGTTCATTTTTGATAATTTTGGACATTTTCTTTGCAAACTGTGTGTTCGTAAAGTGTCCTGGCTTAGTAGCTATAACTTTTCCTCGGATGCGTGTCCCAACCAAAGCTAAATCACCAATAACATCTAATAGTTTGTGACGTGCTGCTTCATTGGAATAGTGCAAGGTTAAATTGTTCAAGATTCCATTTGGAGTCACAGAAATGTCCTCTCTATTAAAAACCTTTTTCAACTTTTCGATGGTCTCTTCTGAAATCTCTTTGTCTACATACACAATGGCATTGTTCAAATCACCACCTTTGATAAGCCCGTGATCAATAAGCATCTCCAATTCGTGCAAGAAACTGAAAGTACGTGCATTAGCGATAGTATCTTTAAATTCAGACAATCGATACAAATAAGCGTTCTGGGTTCCTAAAATTTTTGTACCGAAATCAACCATGGTTGTAACCTGATATTCATCGGCAGGAATTAAGGTTATTTCACTTCCTGTTTCTTCATTTACGTATGAAATAACTTCTTTGACAATATATTCCTGGCGAGGAGCATCTTGAGCTTCAATACCCGCTTTTTCAATGGCTTCCACAAAAAGACGAGACGAGCCGTCCATAATAGGGGGTTCAGAAGCGTTTAGCTCAATGATAACATTATCCAAATCCATCCCTACTAAGGCTGCTAAAACGTGTTCACAGGTTTGAATGCGTACACCTTTTTTCTCTAAAACAGTACCTCTTTCGGTATTGGTTACGTAATTTACATCGGCTTCAATTACAGGATTTCCTTCCAAATCAACACGAACAAACGTAAATCCATTATCAATAGGAGCAGGTTTTAACGTCATTTTTACGTTTTGCCCTGTATGCAATCCAACTCCTTCTAAAAAAACTTCCTTAGATAAAGTATTTTGGTTTACCATACTTTCTTTATGTCTTATTTAATTTTACTTTCTAGTTGTTCTATTTTTTTTAAAATATCGGGGAGTTTTCGGAAAACCACGTACGCTTTATTGTACTCCGCATAGCTCAACGCGGGGGTTCCTTGTAAGGTTTCCTCATCCTTAACATTACGACCAATTCCTGTTTGAGCTTGAATTTTTACGTGATTTCCTATAGTCAAATGCCCAGCAATGCCCACTTGTCCGCCAATCATGCAACTCTCCCCTATCTTGGTTGAACCTGCTACCCCTGTTTGCGCGGCTATGACTGTGTTCTTTCCAATCTCAACATTATGAGCGATTTGCACTAAATTATCTATTTTTACTCCTTTTCCAATAACAGTAGATCCTAAAGTAGCTCTATCAACTGTTGCTCCTGCACCAATATCAACATAGTCTTTAATGATAACATTACCTATCTGTGGTACTTTGTTGTAGAATCCTTCTTGAACAGGGGCAAATCCGAATCCATCAGCACCCAAAACCACTCCGGCGTGTAGAGTGCAATGCTTTCCAATAACTGTTTCTGAGTAGATTTTACAACCAGCAAAAATAGTGGTATTATCATCAATAGTTACATTATCACCAATATAGGTGTTAGGATATATTTTTACATTGTTTCCAATTTGTACATTTTCCCCAATATAAACAAACGCACCTACATAAATATTTTCTCCCAAAGTTGCTGATGATGAAATGAATGAAGGATTTTCAATGCCCACTTTGTTAAGTTTAATTTGGTTGTAATATTCCAATAATTTTGAAAAAGCGGAATAGGCATCTTCTACTTTCACCAGCGTCACTTCAAGTGGACTATCTGGGTAAAATGATTTATTAACTATAGCAATAGATGCTTTGGTAGTATATATGTGGTGTTTGTATTTTGGATTTGCCAAAAAAGTGATACTCCCCTCCTCGCCTTCTTCAATTTTTGCAAGTTTATAAACTTCAACATTCGGATTTCCTTCAACCTCCCCGTTCAGTATATTGGCTATTTGTAAAGCTGTAAATTTCACCTTTATTTATATAATTAATTGACTATCAACTTTATATATAGAAAAAGAACCGAAGAATTAGGATTCTTCCTCTTTAAAACACACGGTTTTCGCAACAAAAGTATAAAAATTATTTAAAAAAACAGCGTTTTAAAGAAACTTATTTACAAGTTTTCTTCCCGAGTGAAAATAAAACTAATAGGCTTTATAGTATGGTTCTAAAAAATTTTCTTCTTTGTTATGAGGCGTAGTCATGTATTCAAAATTACGACTTCTTTTGTTCTAAATGTATATTTTTTTCTGAATATCTATTCAAAAATATTTTTTACTATATATTTTTTCCTTACCTTTGTGTTTAGTTTTTTCCTCAGTGGACAACCGAAAAGATAAATACTAACTTAAAATAATAAAAATAAAAGGATAATATGATGAAGATGGAAAACCAACTTCCGTTGGAATATGTGATGCGAGAGCCTTTGAAAAAAGCAAGACGTTCGCCTGTGATTTTTATGCTACATGGATACGGAAGCAATGAAAAAGATCTATTCTCTTTTGCAGATGAATTGCCTGAAGAATATGCAATCATTTCTATTCGAGCACCTTATGAGCTATCTACGTTTGGCTATGCTTGGTTTTCGCTTTATTTTGATATTGAAAATACCCCACATGCTGATAACGAAGAAGCGATAAAATCACGTGATTTAATAATGCATTTCATTGAAGAGGCATGTAAATTACATAAATTGGATGCGAAAAATGTAACTTTAATCGGATTTAGCCAAGGGAGTATTTTGAGTATGGCTATTGCAATTTCTTATCCCCGAAAAATACGCAATGTTATTGCATTGAGCGGTTATTTGAACATGGATATTCTCAAAGAAAGTTATAAAAAACAAAAGCATTTTCCAATAAATTTCTACGTATCACATGGAACTAGTGATCAGGTAATTCCAATTGATTGGGCGAGAAAAATCCCTGAGTTTTTAAAGAAAATCAAAGCTGATTTTGTGTATGAAGAATTTCCTGTGGGACATGGCGTGGCTCCACAAAATTTCTACTCATTCCGAGAATGGTTGAAAAAGCGAAGTGCTGCTGATAATTAACGGAATTAACTTACAAATAACATATTAAAACAAAAGATGCGAGGTGTTTTTAAATCTAAATACGACATTTTAAAGCAAAAAGCTTACGTAATTATCTACGGAACAAATACCCCTTTGGGGAAGCTTTTTGATATAGTACTGCTCATTCTCATTTTTTTGAGTGTGATCATGGTGATGTTGGAAAGTGTGAAAGATATTGACCATCAAGCACATGGAGTTTTAGTATTTTTGGAATGGGTAATCACCGTTTTTTTTACTTTGGAGTATATTTTACGAATCATTTCCAATAAAAAGCCTTTGCAATATATTTTTAGTTTTTATGGGATTATTGATTTGATTTCGATTCTCCCAATGTACTTGTCGTTTTTTATTCCAGGGTCAAAAGCACTTTCGGTAGTAAGGGCATTACGTTTGTTACGGGTGTTCCGTATTTTGGATCTGGTCAGCTTTACCAATCAGGGAAATGAGTTAAAAATGGCTTTGCGTACTAGTAGGAATAAGATTATTGTGTTTATTTATTTCGTATTAGTAATTTGTGTGTTATTAGGTTCAGTAATGTATGTTATTGAAAGTGAGGAAAGTGGTTTTACAAGTATCCCTAAAAGTATTTATTGGTGTATTGTAACTTTAACTACGGTAGGGTATGGCGACATTGCTCCTACCACCATTCTGGGACAAATGATAGCTTCGTTTGTAATGATTTTGGGGTATGGTGTCATTGCTGTTCCAACAGGGATTGTAACGGCTGAGTTTTCACGTACTAGGACTAAATTCAGAGCTACTATTTCTGAACAGAAAACCGATCAAGTTCAAAAAAAATGCCAATCTTGTGGACACACAAATCATCAGAGACAGGCGAAATTCTGTTGCCAATGTGGAACTTCGTTGAAAAATGCCGATGTTTAAAGAAAAGAAACTTATCACAGTTGTAGGGCCTACAGCCGTTGGAAAAACACGTTTAGCAATTACCTTGGCTAAACATTTTAACACTGAAATCATTTCGTGTGATTCTCGACAATTCTTCAAAGAGATGTCTATCGGGACGGCCGTTCCTAATTCATTTGAGTTGGAACAGGCTCCGCACCATTTCATCCAACATAAGAGTATCCACGAGCCTTATTCTGTAGGTGATTTTGAGCGTGATGCTATTGAACTACTCAATCAATTATTTGAAAAGCAAAATATTGTGATCATGGTTGGTGGCAGTGGCTTGTATGTCAATGCTGTTACACAAGGACTAGACGATTTTCCCGAAGTTTCGTCGACAATTCGTGAGGAACTCAATCAGAATTATGCACAGCAAGGAATTGGCTACTTGCAAGAGCTCCTTAAAAAATTAGACTTTCAGCAATATCAGAAAATGGATATTCAGAATCCACAACGAATGATACGTTCTCTAGAAGTTTGCTTGGCAAGTGGAAAACCATACTCTTCATTTTTGAAACAAACGGAAATAAAACGTAATTTTTCAGTCATCGAAATAGGGTTGACTGCCGACAGAGATATTGTTTATGATCGTATTAACCAACGCGTGGAATTAATGCTTGAACAAGGACTGCTATGTGAAGCTCAGAATTTATATCCGTACAAGCATCTAAACGCTTTGCAAACTGTAGGCTATCGTGAGTTGTTCGATTTTTTTGATCGTAAATGCTCTTTTGATTTTGCAGTTGAAGAGATTAAAAAAAATACCCGTCGATTTGCTAAACGACAATACACATGGTTTCGGAAAAATACAAATGTACAATGGTTTGATTATAAGGTAGATATAAGAGATGTTTTTGAATATTTACTTAACTATTAATTCAACAAATGTATTTTCAAAATTGCTGAAATTTTTAAATTTAAACGTTATTTTACTGTTTTTCAGATAGAAATGTGAAAACTAAAATCGTCAAGTTATTTCATATTTGAGTTTAAATAGAATAAAGAGCCGATGTACAATATGATAGCAAAATTTTTAAAAGAAAAAAATATAGAAATCAGCTTGAAACGCTATGGCATTGATGCTCTTAATGCTATGGCATTAGGGCTTTTTGGATCGTTAATTATTGGTTTAATTCTCAAAAATATAGGAACTTGGACAGGTTTTGATTGGTTAGTTGGTGCAGGAAATCAAGCACAATCAGCAATGGGAGCTGCTATTGGTGTTTGCGTAGCTCATAGGTTATCGGCTTCAATTTTAGTTATTGGAGCTACTGCTGTGGTCGGATTGTCAGCTGCTTCGTTAGGTGGCCCTATGGGATGTTTTGTAGCTGTACTTTTTGCAGTAGAATTCGGAAAATTAGTTGATAAAACAACTAAAATTGATATTATAGTTACGCCCCTCACTACGATATGTATAGGGTTGGGAATATCACAACTTATTGGAGAGCCTATACAGTTGGTAATGAATAAAATAGCAGAGTTCATCACATGGTCAGTAGCTTTACATCCTGTAATAATGGGAGTTATAATTTCGGTGGTTATGGGAGTAATTTTAACCTTACCGATTTCGAGTGCAGCAGTAGCTATTTCTTTATCTCTCAGTGGCTTAGCTGCAGGGGCTGCTACTGTAGGATGTTGTGCTCAAATGGTAGGATTCGCCGTGATGGGCTATAAAGAAAATCGAATGGGTGGATTATTGAGTATAGGATTGGGAACGAGTATGTTACAGATGCCTAATATTATTCGAAATTGGAAAATATGGCTTCCTCCCATCATAACAAGTGCCATTTTAGGCCCTGTTGCTATACTTGTTTTTGGTATGCAAAACGTACCCTCAGGTGCAGGGATGGGTACAAGTGGGTTGGTAGGACAAATTGGCACTTTTGATGCAATGGGAAGTGGTTGGCAAGTAATTTTAGCTGTAGTGTTACTGCATTTCCTATTTCCTGCTTTAATATGTTGGTTATTAAGTGTTTGGTTTCGTAAAAAAGGATGGATCAAAGAGGGAGATTTATTGTTAAGATAGGAAAAAGAGACTTTTGGGTTAATAATAAATATCCAAAAATCTCTCTTTTCTATTAAGAATATTCGTTTTTTTATGCCTGATGCGTTTTCTTAAGTAAATCGTTGACTGTTTTCACAGGGTTAAATGTGATAAGTGGTACTTCAACAAAAATAGTAATCCAATTTGCCATCGAACCATTCCATAATCCAGGGCGTTCAAGGGCTTTTAGTGGTTTCCCCATATAGGTTTTGTTTGTAATAAAAGCTTGTTTGGGGTCCACGAACTGATGTAAGTCGAACTTTTCTCCTTTAAAGTTTTTTGTGCCACAAACCAAATCTACTGGATTAAAATGCGTAGCTTGTTGGAAAATTTCTTTCTGTTGCGGATTATTCAGGTCAACTTGAGCTGATTCAATAATTTGTAAACTTAAATTTCCATCCGAATTTCTAACCCAGAAAGGGCCACCTCCTGGCTCACCTTCGTTTTTTACCATTCCACATACACGAATCGGTCGGTTGAGTTGCTCTTCTATAAATTCTAAAGCGTAATGACGTTTAAATTTATACAGATAATCAGGCACATAGATATTTATTTCCTTTAAGAAATTTAGAATTTTAGTTACTTCTTTCTTCTTAACTTTGTTATTTTCAATACGTTTTAGAATATGAAAGACATCGGATTGCACTTCCCGAAGTTTTCCTGCCAAAGCCTCTTTGTAGAAAACCGTTTCGTCTGTATATTTTTTAACTACCACATTGTCAATATTTTTAATGAAAATAACATCAGCATCTACCTCATTGAGGTTGTCTAGTAATGCTCCATGCCCTGATGGACGGAATAATAGGTTTCCATTTTCATCTCTGAAATATTCATTGCTTTCCGTTACAGAAACCGTGTCTGTACTTGGTTTTTGGTAAGAAAAATTGACATCAAATTTGATATTATAGCGTTCTTCTAAATTGGGTTTGATGTCGCTCAGTTCTTTATTGAAAGCATCGGTATGCTGTTCGGTAATTGTAAAGTGAAGATGAGCTAATTCCTCACCTGAAGCATACATCACAGATTCCCGAAAATGCTCCTCAAAGGCGGTAGCTATTTTTTCAGAATGTTTATGAAAAGGAAGTAATCCTTTTGGAAGATTACCATAGTTCAATCCGTTTTCTCCAAGTAAGGTTGAAACTAAAATATGTTTTTGATTATCTTCGTTTTGGGAATGAAATTCTGGGATATTTTTTGCAATATAATCCATCAGAATGGGATAAAATGCAAATTTTTCCAATCCATTGAAAAAAACTTCCATTTCTTTATCACCTTTTCTTTTGATGTAGGCTTTAAAAGATTCTTTTTCAGGATCAAAATTATCTTTAAATGCAAAAAGTGATTTAAACATTCGTGTAGCAGCTCCTGATGCGGGAACAAATTTTAAAATTGAAATACCTTTTTTCTTTTTTTGGTAAATAGCGGCATATTTAGCGGTTTCTTCCTTCGAAAAAGAGATAATTCCATTACCGATAGTGGCTGCAGATTCTAATTCAATTGGAGGAACACCCTCTTTAAAAAGTGCTATCTGTTTGTGAAGCATCTCCTCTGTAATTCCCTTTTGAGTTAATAGCTGTTGATCTTTTTGGGTAAGTTTGGTCATATTTTTAATTTTTTAATATTATTTTTTGTAAACGAATTATTTTATTTTTCTTTTTTCTGACAGAAGGATAAAAATAACCTCCTACAAAGTTACAAAAAATATTTAAAAATATTCAGAATCTGCTTGATTTTTTTTGAGAATTTACTCTTTGGGCAATGACAAAAAATACGTCAGATTATATATAATTTGTTGTAAATACAACCGTAGTTATAGTACTTCCACGGATTTTACTTTCTAAAGTTGAATTCTTACAATTAGCGATAAAGTGTTAAATTACCTCGATATAGCTCTGTTCCAAACCAATTGAGTCTCAGGATATACCAATAATCTCCTGAAGGCATTTTTTTTCCTTTGTAAGTACCATCCCAAATTTCATTTCTACGCAGAATTTTCAATGTTCGTCCGTGTCGATCAATTATGTCTAACCTAAGTTTAGGATATCCACTTGCATTGCGAACTCCCCAAGTGTCGTTCACTCCATCTCCGTCGGGGGTAAAATAGTTCGGAAGTTCTATGTCTACGAATAAAGCCTCAAATTGCGATTCGAAATAACATCCCAAATCGTCCTCTATTCGTACATTTACTTTTTTTATACTATTCCCGTTAGCATCCGTATATCCAATATCTGTGGATTTGAAATAGTAAATATGTTCATCGGAAGGAACTCCGTTGTAATATATGGTATGATTACCACTACCTCCATTCACATTAAACTCAATTGCCGAAAGTAATTTTGTAGGTTGTACTTGTGTAATATTTAAACTCGTAACTTTTTCAAAATCAATATTTTTAACTATCGAACATCCATCGTAATGTATCGTAATTTGTTGATTTGTTTCATTCGATAGATTTTTTTGGTGGATATATGCTCTGTTTTTTGAAAGCTTATCAAACGTTTGTGTGGCAATGCTTTCCCCAAGGCTGTAACTGAGTTTATTTACGTCTAAATTTGTCGAAACGAAATCTAATATTAAATAAGAAATACTTTCATTATCTTCACAGGCTTGTTCTTGTGAGACAATAAAGTCTAAATTTGCAGCAGCTGTTACTGTAAAACTACGGGTTACGACACACGAAAGAGCATCTGTGACACTCAACAAATAGTTTGCAGGGGCTAAATGATCAAATGTTATGACACCTTCGGTCATGACAGACCTATTTTCAGTGTTTCCTGTGTTTTGATTAGTTAAAATTATCGTGTAAGAGGCTGTTCCTCCTTTAATTTGGAATGAGAACGATGCATCATTCTGCTCAAAGCAGGTTTCATTTGTAACCTTTTCCGATTCCAAATTGAGGTTTACATCCTTTATTATTACATTTGGAACTTCGATTGTACAGTCGGATGCTAATCGTTCTTTTTTACGAATATATATAGTATAATTTCCGTTTTTGGTAATCTCGAATGATGGATTTTCTTGATAATTCGTAGGATTAGTTCCCGATAAGGCTACAGCAAATTCGTAATTATTTGAAATTCCTAATACATTGATTTTTCCTGGATTACAGGAAATATTTTCAGTACTAACTGTAGGATTTATGGGAGAGGTATGCACTCTAAAAAAGTAGGGAGCGGTACATCCGTTTGTGAAAGTTAGGAGTACTTTATAAATACCCTCTTCCTCAATGGCTATGCTTTTTCCAATATGTATTTGTTGCCAATCTGAGTCTGTTGGTGGACAATTTTCAGTAATTTTTAGAGTTTCTCCTGTGTGTTTTTGCCATTCGATACTTGTTACATTCGAAACGGTGTTTAAATCAAAAGTAATGGATGCCGTCGCCCCACAAATAAATACTTGCGGAAAAGATATCTTAGAGGTTTCGCACTTGAAATTAGTAGTGGTATATGGAACAATAGGGTTGTATTCCTGTCGAATAGTAGTATTCATATCATATATTTCCTTACGAGGGAGACATCCCTTTTTAGTTTTAGCGACGGTGTATTGTCCGCCTTGTGCAATGATTAGTTTTTGTGAATTGCTAACCACTTGTCCACTACCATTTGTCCATACATATGAATCGTAACCACTCTCAGCAGTTAGTGTTTTATTTTCACCACAGAATAATTCTGTTTGTTGCATAGGAGTACATCCGCTTATATCAACATAAAAAATAGTTTCTTCAGGCACACCGATATTGCATGGATTTATTTCTGAATAACTTCCTAAATCGTTAATGATTTCGCTATTTTTCATTCCTTTATAAATGGAATAGGCTTTATTAACGACAGTTTCTGAACAAATCGTAGAAAAATCATTACAATCATTGCTCAATTTCACCGCAAAACGTATCTTCTGTTTAGCACTTCCTTCGGTAACTAAAGCGTTAGGAACGGTGAATATGAGTTGAGTTTCTCCGTTAGTTGTTGTGGTTAAAGAATAAGTGACTCCCACAGGAATCTCTACAGGAATGGTCGTATCAAAGGTTACATTTTTGGGCAATATATCCGTAATAGAATAGTCAATAGCATCGTCATTCCCTACATTTTGAAACTCCAATCCATAGTAAACGGTTGTTCCTAAGGGAATTATTTGTTTGTTTAGCACATTTTGGGAAACGTCTTCCACGGTTTTAAGCAAATTCATCTTCGGTTCGATAACTTCTACCTCGAAAGCACTGAAAAATACGTCAAATTTATCTCCTGTGGTCGAAGCCTTGAAATTTGCGGAAGTTTGGTTGTTACCAATCACCGAATTATTTGAATTTTCAATAGAAAAAAGGTCAATATCCCAACCCAAACTATTAGTTGAAGCAGGGCGACGGTCGTTCATATAACTATTTTCATAGCTTATTGAACTATTAAAAAAATTATTTGTAGGATTAACATCATTGGACAATCCCATGTAAGAGCCATTTGGTCGTAAAATTGAGAGTCTATCACCCTTGATCTGTTTATCGCCTTCCAAAGCAGCTATTCCAAAACGAGCTTTTACGGGTAACGGAGCAGGTAAGGTTTTAAATCCAGAAAAGGTGAAGGTCATCTCCATAGGTATGTTGTTGTTGGTTTCTATACTTGCGTATCCATCAAAAGTTGAGATATTTTTAGTAGTTTGTGAAGGATCTTCGTAGATGATTACCAAAAGCCATCCTGCCGAAGTACCTCCAAATTTTTCTGTCAGCAAAGTTTCCGTAGCTCTGACGTTCGCTACTACGTACTCCCCTATCGGATTTTCATCTGTTAAAATGTGAGTAATGTCTTTGTAGCATACATAAGGATTGTAGGCGATGGTTTGTGTAGCCGTAAAACTGTCGTAGATATAAGTATCAGCCTCTAAATCAATGTATGTTTCTTTTGAAGGAATTTTGATTTTTATGTTATTTTTTGTGCTATCTTTCGTATCATACATTCCTCCCCAGTAAAGTCCCGCGTATTTCACCTTAGAGCAAGTGCTGGACAAATTCAAAGAAGCGGCACTCGAACTGAAAGTTGTAGCATCGTTATCCACATCAATATATGACATTCGTAATCTATCATTAGTTTCATCTCCATGATACGCCATATTTGAAGGTTGATTATTAACCACATTATTCCCTATCATGCGAAGCCCTCCTCTTAAGTTTTCTTGTTTACGCAACTTAAAAGGAATTATTTCTTGAGCAAAAATCGCTGAATTTATTGTTAATAATAACAGTAGTATGCCTCTCTTAATTGTCATTTTGTTATTTTACTCTGTATTAAATGTTTTGAAGTTAAGTACAAAGGTATAAAAAATATTAAATTATCTAAATATAAAGTTAGATGTTTTACATAAACTAAAAAACACCCTCACGAAAAAAGTGAAAGGTGTTTCCAAGAGTAATTTAAACAATATTTTTTTAGTACGCGAACAATGGTCTTTCTTCCATAAAATCATAAACGCGTTCGGCGATAGCTTCCAAAGCCTCATCGTTAGTGTGATTTGTAATTGCTTCATCAATGAAACCAGCGATTGTTTCCATATCGGCTTCTTTCAATCCACGAGTGGTGATTGCTGCTACTCCCACACGAATACCACTGGTAACAAAAGGAGAACGTGTATCAAAAGGCACCATATTTTTATTCACTGTGATGTCGGCTTTTCCAAGAGCCTCTTCCGCTTCCTTACCACTGATGTTTTTATTTCTTAAATCTATGAGCATCATGTGGTTATCAGTTCCCTTAGAGATAATATCATACCCTTTTTCAATCAAAAGAGAAGCTAATTTTTTCGCGTTTTTCTGAACTTGGATAGCATAATGTAGAAATTCATCGCTCAATGCTTCGCCAAAAGCAACCGCCTTAGCAGCGATTATATGTTCCAGTGGTCCTCCTTGATTTCCAGGGAAAACAGCGCTATCAATCAACGATGACATCATTCTTATCTCTCCTTTTGGAGTTTTCAATCCGAACGGATTCTCAAAATCTTTTCCCATTAGGATAAGTCCCCCACGAGGCCCACGCAAGGTCTTATGTGTAGTTGTTGTTACAATATGGCAGTGTGGTATCGGGTCGTTTAGTAATCCTTTGGCAATCAATCCTGCAGGATGTGAAATATCTGCAAAGAGAATAGCACCTACTTTATCGGCGATTTCACGAAATTTTTTGAAATCAATGTCTCGAGAGTAGGCGGATGCACCAGCAATGATGAGTCGTGGACGCTCTTTTTCTGCAATTTCAAGAATTTTGTCATAGTTTAGAAGCCCCGTTTCTTTTTCCACTCCATAGAACACAGGTGTGTACAATTTTCCTGAAAAGTTCACGGGTGATCCGTGTGTTAGATGTCCGCCATGTGAAAGGTCGAATCCTAAAATTTTATCTCCTGGTTTTAAGCAAGCTGCATATACCGCAGTATTAGCTTGTGAACCACTATGTGGTTGAACATTAGCATATTCAGCTCCGAAAAGAGTCTTTGCACGATCAATGGCTATTTGCTCAATTTCATCAACCACCTCACAACCACCGTAGTATCTACGTCCTGGGTAGCCTTCTGCATATTTATTCGTCAAAATGGATCCAGCAGCTTCTAATACTTGATCACTGACAAAATTTTCAGAGGCAATTAGCTCAATCCCATGGATTTGTCTTGCTTCCTCATCATCAATAAGGTCAAAAATTTCGTTATCACGTTGCATATTTCCTGTTGTTTTTAATTTTTCCCCAAATGTACATATTTTAAAAATATAAAGGAATCATCTGCTCAAAAAAGTTTTTAACATATGTATCTATCTGTTTGATTTATAAATAAATATAATGTTAATATCTATACCTTAAAAAATATTTTGAAAGAAAATTTTTATATCTATTTATAAAATAATACCTTTGTTAGCTGTTTTTAAATGCGTTATAAAGCCCATACAGATTATTTTCATCCCCTAAATGAAGGAAGTATAGGACGAAAAATTTGCTTACTTTACCCAATATTTAAAACAAATCGGCTTGTAACTGCATTTTCACATGTGTGTGCTAATAAGAACTAAAATTAAACTTAAATTAATTATCTGAATGATACAATCAATGACGGGCTTCGGCAAAAGTACCATTTCTCTTGCTGATAAACATATCAACATAGAAATTAAATCACTCAATAGCAAGAGTATAGATATCAGTACTCGCATTCCATTAGCTTATCGTGAGAAGGAGTTGGAGTTTCGTAAAATAATCGCCGAGCAACTGCAACGAGGCAAAGTTGATTTTAACATCTCTATGGAAAATACCAGTATGCAAACCTCAGTGAAAATCAATGAAAATGCAGTGAAAGCGTACATGGAACAGATGAAAAGTATCGTAGATGGCGATCCTGTGGAATTATTGAAAATGGCGGTTCGTATGCCTGATGCTTTACAAACGACTTCTGAGAGTATTTCGGAAGATGATTTTCAATTGATTGTCAATTTATTACATACAGCGATAGATGACTTACAGAAATTCAGAATAGAGGAAGGTAAAGTTTTAGAAGCGGATTTTATATTGCGAATCCATAATATTCAATCACTACTTCAAGAGGTGGAGAAGTTAGATCCTGAGCGGTTAATTTTAGTGCGTGAACGGTTAGAAAAAGCGGTGGCTGAAGTCCAAAATGTAGACGAAAATCGATTTGAACAGGAATTAATTTTTTATTTAGAAAAATTCGATATTACTGAAGAAAAAATACGTCTTAAAAACCACTTGGATTATTTTATAGAAACGCTAAACTCTTCTGAATCAAATGGACGAAAATTGAGTTTTATAGCACAAGAAATTGGTCGAGAAATCAACACTTTGGGATCGAAGGCTAATTTTTCTCCAATGCAACAAATAGTGGTGCAGATGAAAGATGAATTGGAAAAAATCAAAGAACAAGTATTAAACGTATTATAGTATTGGTAATGAATAAATTAATTATATTTTCAGCACCTTCCGGAAGTGGAAAAAGTACCATTGTTCGTCATTTATTGGGGAAGGAATCTCTCAACTTAGCTTTCTCAATATCAGCT
This sequence comes from Capnocytophaga canis, assembly GCF_043187445.1. Taxonomy (NCBI): domain Bacteria; kingdom Pseudomonadati; phylum Bacteroidota; class Flavobacteriia; order Flavobacteriales; family Flavobacteriaceae; genus Capnocytophaga; species Capnocytophaga canis. The sequence goes on from NZ_CP171121.1 coordinate 40,412, forward strand.
ACTTCAAGAGCTCCACGAGGAGAAGAACAACATGGTAAAGAATATTACTTCCTTTCGGTGGAAGAGTTCAGAAAACGCATTGAGAATAATGATTTTCTAGAATGGGAGGAGGTTTATGCAGGGAATTTTTATGGTACTCTAAAATCAGAAGTAGAACGATTGTGGGGGTTAGGCAAAACAGTTGTTTTTGATATTGATGTTGTTGGAGGATTGCGAATCAAAGAGCAGTTTCCGGAGCAAAGTTTAGCTATTTTTGTGAAACCGCCGAGTATTAAAGAACTGGAAAAACGTCTTCGAGCAAGACAAACAGAAACTGAAGAAAAGATTAAAATGCGATTAGGTAAGGCAGCTATTGAATTGGAAGCTGCTCCAAAATTTGATGTAATTATTGAGAATGACATATTAGAGAAAGCCCTACAAGATACTGAAAATGTGATTGTTAATTTCATAAATAAGCAATGATTGAGTTTTTGAGTTAAAAACTCAATCATTAAACGAATGCATTTCCTTTTACAAAGCCTTTTTTGTTAGATTATATGTGCGTTTAAAAACAAAAATATTGTTATTCTACATATATGCGTTTAATGCGTCGCGAAAGAGAGGTAATCAGTTCGTACGAAATCGTCTGTGCATTTTCTGCCAATATTTCGGCAGTATATTTTTCATCAAAGACAGTAACTTCTTCGCCTTCCTGACAGTCGATATCAGTGACATCAACCATTAGCATATCCATACAAACATTCCCCAAAATAGGAGCTTTTTTGCCCTTGATGTACACAAAACCAATCCCTTTTCCATAGATTCGATTCAATCCATCGGCGTGTCCTACGGCAATAGTTGCTGAACGTGTGACTTTATCTGCTTGAAAACCAAAATTATAACCAACATATCCTCCCACAGGAATTTCATTGATTTGTGAGATAAAACTCTTTAGAATGGTTATCGGACGAAAATCGGACTGATATTCACTATCATTAGCAAAACCATACATTCCAATACCACTTCGAACCATATCAAAATGAGCATGTGGATAATTTAATATTCCGGAAGTATTACAAGTGTGGAAAAGTATTTTATGAGAGAAGTGTTTTTTTATAACATTTTGAAATTCAATAAATAAACTTATTTGCTTTTCCATAAATTCAGAAGCATTTTTATCTTCCGAAGCGAATAAATGAGAAAATGCTGTCTTTACGAAAATTGTCTTTTGCCTACCCAAAATTTGACATACATCCGTTATTTGATCCAACAAAAAGCCCAAACGATTCATGCCAGAATTACATTTCAAATGTACGGGATATGCTGTTTTTCCTTTATTTTCAACAAACTCAATAAAATGAGATAAAATTCGTTTTGAGTACAGCGTAGGTTCTAATTCATACTTTATAATTTCCTCAAAATCTGATATTTGAGGATGAAGCACCAAAATAGGTTTTCTTATTCCTGCTTCACGTAATTCTACACCTTCGCTAACACAAGCAACTGCAAAGTAATCAACTAAATTTTTCTTTTGTAAAAAGGAAGCAATTTCACAGTGATTATTTCCATAAGAAAACGCTTTAACAACAGCCATAAACAAAGTGTTTTCATTCAGTTTACTTCTTAGAAAACGAACATTATGCTCCAAATTATCTAATCGAATTATCAGATGAGTCGAACCTATTTGAGATGTGTTATATGTCATTTTTATGTATTTACTGCAAAAGAAATACATTTCCATTTTTTGTGCAAATACTTTATTATTTAATTTCTTATGTTTTTTTTAAAGTATTGAATGATAATTATTTAATTCTATTTTCAAAGTGTACTTATCAAGAGTTTGCTTTGTTTTTTAAAATAACATAAGAATTACAAAGGGTTAAAGTTTTATTAAAAAGAAGTACATCACTTTTTTGTGATATAAATTTGACTACTTTTGCACGTGAAAAATATACTATTTTAATAACAAAAAATCAAAAGATTATGGGATTTTTAAAAGAATTTAAAGAATTTGCTGTAAAGGGCAATGTAGTTGATTTAGCAGTCGGTGTTATTATCGGGGGTGCTTTCGGAGCTATTGTAACTTCATTGGTATCTGATGTTATTACTCCTCTGTTATTGACTCCTGCACTAGAAGCCACTGGAGCTAAAAACTTGGAGGGATTAGTATGGAACGGGGTTGCCTATGGTAAGTTCTTAGCAGCTGTGATTAACTTTTTGTGTATTGCTTTTGTTTTGTTTATGTTGATCAAAGGTATTAACAAAATGAAAAAAGAAAAAACAGTTGAACCTGAAGCTCCTGCTACACCAGCTGGTCCAACACAAGAGGAATTACTTGCTGAAATCAGAGATTTATTAAAAAAATAAAAAAGTCTGTATAGCATCTTCGTGCTATGGTGTATTTCAATTAATAGATTTTAAAAATTAGTATAAAACTGCTTGAATATAATATTTTTCAAGCAGTTTTTTTATGTAGATAGCCCTACTTGTGATATACTGTAAGTGTCAAGGAGCTGTCCGAAAATATGGTACTTTTTTGTATATTTGCAAAAATAAAATGAAATGAATAACTTTCATGCGACCTCCTTCAAACAATGGAAGCAACAGGTTCAGTTTGAGTTAGAAGGAGCTGACTACAATAAAACTTTAGTGTTTAAAACGCTTCAAGAGGTGGATATATTACCTATCTACACTTCTGAAAATAATCACCTTTATTATGACATAAATGATAAAAAGACTGAAATTATGATTCCAGTGGAATGTTTTAGTGTCATTCCTGTAGTTAAAAAAATTAATTTCTTTAAAAAACATCATTTTTCAAATTTCTTTTTATCAATACATCCTCATATCGACATAGCTGATTTACTAAACACTTTACCCAAAGAGAATAGGTATTTCATTAATAATAAGCATATTACAGATGAAGTCATCAATAAACTGAAAAAATGCATTGAGGAATGTAAATTGGATATAGTCGTCTGTAACGACTACATTCATCGCTATATAGAAAAAGGCATGTGGTTTAGAAGTCAATATGATGATTTTGAGTGCTTTGCAAAAACATTCAATATTAAAAAGCCTGTTTTATTCGTGGATACAACACTCTACCAAAATGCAGGAGCTTCCATAATACAACAGATTGCTTATGGATTTTCTCATGCTTTGGAATACAGCAAACATATAGAAAAAACACTGAACATCAATAGATTAACAATCTACTTTAAAATAGCTGTTGGAAGTCATTTTCTGTTAGAAATAGCTAAATTGAGGGCTTTTCATCAAATCGCGATGAGTATTTTTGATGTATTTCCGTTTAAAATAGAGTGTATGTTTATGGTAGAGCCATCTGATAGGGAACTTTCTTTATCAACTTCGAATTACAATGAACAATACATTAAAATGGCACACGAAAGTGCTATTTTGGGAGGAGCTGATTTTTTATTTCCGAAATATCCTATCATATACCATAAAAAAAAGGAATATCAGCAAGAGTTTAAAAGTATCATGACGGCTTCTGATTCTTTAGGAAATAAAGCTTCTATCATAAATAAAAGTGACTGTTTTCAATCTTTATCGTATCAATTTGCTAAAAAATCATTATTATTATTACAAAATATTGAAAAAAATGGAGGATTATTGGAAGTATTCAAAAATGGTAGCTTACAAAAAAGTATTCGCGAAAAAGCCTTAGAAGAACAAGAGCAATTTGATGCTTTAGTTATCTCAAATAATATTGATTTTAAAGATATTGCTCAAAAAGAGCTATGGGAAACATATCCTTTTTTAAAACGAAACAATACCAAAACTTCTGTTGAACCATTAATACCCAAACGTTTATGGGAACATCTAGAAAAGAAACACCTAAGCAAGTAGCCACCAGATTTGATACTATTTCACTAAAAGGCTACTCCCCCACTCTCTCAAAGACAGAAATTATGCCAGGTTTCCCTCCGTACGTGCGAGGGTATCGTACTATGGGCAATATTGAGCAAAATCCTGTATACGAACCAATTATGTTCTGGGGTAGTTATGAAATTGATGAAATATTTAAACAAGAAATCATGTTTTTGTTTTATGATATTTCCGAATTAATCAAAGCTACTGATGTGAAAAAGAAATCACTTTTTATCTATAAAAAGTCTGATTTTGAATCTATTATGTCTCATCAGAAAGATATACAATACCTCTATGTGGTTTGCATAGGAAAGAATTATGAATTAAATAATTTGAATTTTTTAAACAATTTAGATAAAGAATTACTTGATAAAGTACGTTTTTTCTTCAATTTTAGTCAAACAAGTATGAAAGTAATTGAGAAAATAAGACAAATACGAGCTTTAAGTCATCTTTTCGTTAGTGAAAATAATTTAAACTTTTGTTTACCTATAGTTTGTTATGTAAACAGTGTAACAGAGCAAATCTATTCCTTATCTGCTCACTGTGATTATATTATTTATAACGCAAAAAATAATCAATTTAACACGAGTTACAATACGTTTCTGATTGAAAACTCAATGATTTCAAAAACAATAGACCCTTTTTGGAACAATGATGAGTCGATTCAATTTTGAGAATAAACTAAGCATTAGAACGGATAGTTGATACCTATGTTGAATATAATATTTTTGAAACTTACATCCGTAAACCAACGCTGTGACATTGCTTTTGCAGGATTGTAAATTTTGTTTCCTAAATCCAAGCGGAAAACAAAAAATCCGAAATCGTAACGAAGTCCAACTCCTGAACTCACTCCAACATCTTTTAGAGAAGAAATATCCTTGAATTTATTTTGTTCAAATGAGGTGTTATCAAGCACGTTCCAGATATTACCTGCATCGGCGAACAGAGCCCCTTTAAAAGCTCCTGAAATTGGAAATCGATACTCTAAATTGAGGGTTAATTTCATATTAGCTTCGTTAAAGTCCAATAAGGAACCGCTTTGTCCTGGGCCTAAGCTATATGCTCTCCAACCTCGATTGTCACTTGAACCTCCTGCAAAATAACTTTGGGTGAAAGGAATATTTTTAGAATTGCCATACGGAACTGCTAAACCAAAGAAACTTCTGAGAGCTAAATAGTTACCTCTTCCTAATGGAAAATGCTTAATATAATCTAATTCCATTTTTACGTACTGAGCAAACTCTACATCTAAGAATTTTGTACTCTTGTTATTTGAATCAACTACTTTATAGGCATTTGATAACAAACTTAAAAAACTACCCGCCGACTCTAATTTCACTCGAAATTGGTAAAAATCTTCTTGATTAAACTGAAAATTATTATTCAGTATAAAAGTGTAACTTGTTGATAGGATAAAGTCATCATATGTGAGTCGATTAGCTCTTTCTAACACACTGATAGTAGAACGCAAATCGGTTTCCGTAATGTTTGGAATTCCTCCCCAAAGAGCTAACCCCATAAATTGATTGGTTCCTTCTGGAATTGTTAAATCACCATTGTTATCTAATAATGAGCTATCTACTGAATATTTTTTAGATATTTCGTTCAATCGGCTGTAAGTGGAACGATAGACATTGAAAAAGTTGTCTACGTTCAAATTATGTATATATTGCAAATTGAACAAATCAAGTATAACGCGATTTTTTTTCGGATTCCAAGTATAGCGAAGAGCTCCCGAAAGAGTTTGTTTGTCTAATCCAATATTTTTTTGCTTACTAACACCAAACTGAAACATCGTCTGTGGTGTCATTGAGTAAGGTATGATGTTCGTGGTATTAAACAAAAACACAATCTCTGGAAAGATAAGACGAACATCGGCTCCTAATTCCGACATATTAAACCATGGTTCTCCTTGGTCTCTATCGAATTGAGAAGCAATAGTTCCTTGTAAATTCAATTCTAATACTTCACTTCTTCTGAACAGATTTCGTGCAGAAACTGAGGTTCCTAACGAAATACCAAATTGTTCAATTTCAGAGCGTTTTAATTCATTAGTAAGTCGCAATGAAAATTTGTCCATCGGCAAGAGATAGATATTAGCGTCCAATTTAGTTTGTAAAGAATCATTTTCAGCATATTTTAAGTCAATATTCGGATATTTGAATATACGTAAGTTATTGATTTGCTTGTAAGTAAGACTTCTATTTTCATCCGAATAAATAGCTCCTTTTTTAAAGGCTGTTGCCATCTCTAAAATACGAGGTCTGTAACGTAGTTTATTCTTGTAAAATACTGTTACATTCTTATAATCAATAGAATCTAATTCTGATTTATCACTTCCCATTTCATAATCGGTGAAAATACGAATTTTATTGAAACGATGTACTCGATAGGGTTTCACTGTTACTTCATCGCCATCACGCTCAATCAAATCGTCAATGACGGTAACCACATCCATTTTTTGGTCGTTATTAGTAGCTATGGTATCTCGTGTGATTTCAAAATTAATAGAACTCTGTTGAAAAGTATAGAAACCATTATTGCGAAACAAATTCGTTAAACGGCTACGTTCTGCATTAAAATCTGCTAATAAATATGGTTTTTGTGATTTCAGCAGACTCTCATGCCGATGTAAGTGATACACCGAATCAACTTGAGAAGAACTAATTGAGGTTTTCAAATCATCAATAAAATACTGCTCACCTGTTTTTATAATATAAGAAACATCTGCGAGTTGTTTTTTTCGTTTCGTATCCTTTAAAAATACACTATCTCGTACAGTGGCATTGAAATAACCGATACTTCTATAGTAAGCCTTCAAATAGTTTACGGTTGATTTTGTTTTTGAGTTATCTAAAATCACAGGAGCTTCACCAATTTTTTTCAATTGATTGTGAATTCCCGATACAAAAAAAGATTTTTGTAAGCGTCCCACTTGCTTTTGTGACAGTAATCTATCCAAGGTTTTATGTGTTCTGGGATGCTCTTCCAGCCAATCTACAAAATCTTGTTCAGGGTTTTCTTTGGCTAAGTTATAGATATACAATCCCAAAGGCATCCCTAACAAACTCCCATTTGGTTTTTGTAATATAAAATTGTCTATCTTTGCATCTTCAGTCTTTACATCATTGACTAAAACTTTAGTTTTATCCAGTAAATAGGCATTGTCAGGTACTCTCTTTGTAGCGTTACAAGCTGATAATAAAATTGTTATGCAAAAAATAGATGCTATTTTTAAAGTAATTAATCTCACGAAATATCTTTTTTAGGGTCAAAAATACATTTTTTTTATGGTAACTAAAAATCAAATTAAACTAATTCAGAGTTTACAACAAAAAAAATATCGTTCAAAATACCAAATGTTTGTTGTTGAAGGTCGGAAAAGCATCCTAGAGTTTTTGATACAAAACTTTCAAGTGGAATCCATTTTTGCTACGGATTATTTCTCAGAATTATTGCCAAAATCAAAAACCATACTGACTACCAAAGATGTCTTAGAAAAGATGAGTAGTTTTAAAAACCCAGACGAAGGAGTAGCTATCTTCAAAATACCACTCCCCCAACCTATTGTTGATGAAGGTATTATCGTCGCTACTGACGATATTCGCGACCCTGGAAATTTAGGTACCATTATCCGTCTGTGTGATTGGTTTGGAGTGCAGCATTTGGTATGTAGCTACCAAACGGTTGATTGCTACAATCCTAAAGTAGTACAAGCCTCCATGGGGTCATTAGGACGTGTAAATATACACTACGAAGATTTACATATTTTTCTAAAAAACAGTAAGTTACCAATTTTAGCAACTGCCATGGATGGTGAAAATATATACCAAACCTCATTTCCAAAAGAGGGAATTTTGGTTTTAGGAAACGAAGCTAATGGAATTTCTAAATTGAATTTGGAAATTGCTCATCAAATTTTAACAATTCCAAAATTTGGCAGTTTACAACAAGCAGAAAGTCTTAACGTAGCTACCGCTACCGCTATTTTATTAAGTGAATTGAAACGAAATTCTTAATTTTTTGTAAAATTTAAAAATATCTCCTATTTCGATTATGATTGAATCAAAAATAATAATTACATTTGCAGTATAAACAAAAAAAGAAAAAAATTATGGCAAATCAAACAGACAATACGCCTCCTATTTTTGTAGATCCAAATTCAACAGAAATGCCAAATAAAACAGAATCTTTTTATGGAGATGAAGGCGAAGAACCTAAAAAATCAAGTGGAATTGTCTCAAAAGTTATTATTGGAATTTTAGTGGTTTTGGCTGGTGGTTTAGGTTATTTTTCTTATAACTTGAATGAGGAAAAAAAGAGAAATGAAGCAGAACTTAATCAACAAAAAGAACAGATTATCAAAGAATTAAGTGTTCTCAAAACAAGTTATGATAAAGCGGTGGAGGACAATAAAGCGGTAAATCAAGATTTGGTAGATGCTCGTGACAAAATTACGCTTTATATTGATTCTTTACAAAAAATGAAAGTTTCTATATCTTCATTGGTAAAGTATAAAAACCAAGTAATTACCTTGAAAAAAGAGCGGGAGCGTTTGCTATCTATCAACGATTCACTACGTCGTTCTAATGCTTTAATGAAACAACAACGTGACAGTATTTCTGTAGCCTTGCAAAATGTGTCTTCTTATTTAGATTCACTTGTCCAGCAAAATACAAAACTCAAAGAAGTTGTTGAAAGTGGTGAAGATTTGCAAATCAGCAAATTAACTACTGAAGGAGTTAAAGTGCGTTCAAGTGGTAAGTTGGTTCAGACAGCTCGTGCAAGAGCCACTGACAGAATCAAAATATGTTTCACAGTCGTAGCTAATAAAATAGCAAAAAGTGGTGGCAGAACATTTTACGTTCAAGTGATTTCTCCTGACGGAGTTACTTTAGGAAAAAACAATACCGAGTCCAATGAACAAACTACCGTTAATTATAGCCTTGCAACCAAGTTTATCTATGATAATAGAAATATTGATGTTTGTGATTTCTTATCAGCTCCTAAAAATGATTTTGATAAGGGTAAGTACCGAGTGGTTGTTTTTGACGACAAGTTAAGTGCTGTTGGAGAAACAGAGTTCATATTGAAATAACATATTACTTATAAAATTTAAAATTAATATTTGAAAAAGGCTATTTCTTAAGGAAGTAGCCTTTTTTGTAAGAACTGTAATTCATGGAAATCTATAATGTCATCGGACTGATGTCTGGCACTTCGTTAGATGGATTAGATATTGCTTATTGTCAATTTTCGTACAACGGACAGTGGCGTTTTAAAATACTTAAAACCAAGCATGTAGTATATGAAGATAAACAAAAAAATGAATTAAAAGAGGCTGTAAAGCTATCTGCAATTGATTTATTAGCTTTACACCATTCCTATGGGCAATGGCTTGGCGAACAAGTCAAACAGTTCATAGATGATGAGCAATTAATCGTAGATTTTATCGCAAGTCATGGACATACGGTTCATCATCAACCACAGCGAGGTATTTCTTGTCAAATTGGTTGTGGACAATATCTGAGTAATATTTCTGGTTTACCTGTGGTCAATGATTTTCGTTCCGGAGATTTGGCTCTAGGTGGGCAAGGAGCCCCGTTGGTACCTATTGGGGACAGATATTTATTCGGGGAATACGATTTTTGCTTAAATTTGGGTGGTATTTCAAATATTTCATTCGAAGATAATGGTCTACGTATTGCTTACGACATTGGGATTGCGAATATGTTATTGAATTATCTTTCGCAAAAGATTGGCAAACCATATGATAAAAACGGAGAAATAGCTCGTCATGGAACCGTAAATAAAGTAATTTTTGAACAATTAAATTCGCTAGAATATTACAAATTAACTTATCCAAAATCAACAGGTTACGAATGGTTTCAAGCTAAAATATGTCCTGTAATAGAAAGTTCTGATGATAGTATTGAAAATCTACTATGTACCTCGGTTCATCATATCGCGTATTCTATATGCCAAGAGGTAACCTCTTATTCAAAAAACACTGATAATCAACGTTTATTAGTTACAGGAGGAGGTGCTCTAAACACCTTTTTGATAGAAACCATGCGTGACTATATGAACAAATCTGTTCTAATTGTGATTCCTGAACGTGCTATTATCGACTATAAAGAAGCTTTGATTTTTGGCTTTTTGGGAGTTCTAAGAAAACGACATGAAATTAACATTCTCCGTTCAGTAACAGGAGCTACAGATGATTCTTGTGGAGGCGTTTTCTACTTTCCAAATAAGAAATAAAATTTAACCCGTAAAGCCTTATCCCATTAAATAGAATATAATCATAACCACACCAGAAGCCCCTAATGCTAAAGGTAATATATTTTTACTATATTTAATATTTTTCCCTTTTTTCAAATATATCCAAAAACTTACAAGGATCATGGCTCCAAGTGCACTCATTTTATACTCCCAAGCTATTTGGCTTTTATAGATGAAAAAATAGTAAAATATCAACAAAATAAACGGAAATGAATTTAATAATTTTTTGTTTGCCATAACGTTGATTTTATGTCATCACAAAGATATTATTTTATTTTGGAAGTGTTGTAAAAAGTATGATACCTTTAATAAAATGGATATTTCTGTCAGGCTGAGCGTAGTCGAAGCCTCGTAATTACAGGGCTTCGACTACGCTCAGCCTGACAATCAAAACTACCATCATACTTTTTATAACACAACCTTTATTTTATATTCTCAAAATAAAACAAAACAACTCCGAACACAAAAAATGTATTCGGAGTTGTTTATTTTACTTATTTTTTAGCTTCTGAAAACGTTTATTTTCTTTCGTACATCGTTTTGCGAAGCTCTTGAATGTTTTTATCGTCCATATATTCGTCAAAAGTCATATAGCGGTCGATAACTCCGTTGGGAGTAAGCTCAATAATTCGGTTGGCAACGGTTTGAGCAAACTCGTGGTCGTGTGTGGTAAACAAAACATTCCCTTTAAAATTCTTCAACGAGTTGTTGAAAGCCGTGATACTCTCCAAATCCAAATGGTTCGTTGGTTCGTTAAGCATCAGTACGTTAGCACGAAGCATCATCATACGGCTAAGCATACAACGTACCTTTTCTCCTCCCGACAACACCGATGATTTTTTCAAGGCTTCCTCACCGCTGAACAGCATTTTGCCCAAAAATCCACGTATATAGACTTCTTCACGTTCCTCTTCCGTTTTTGCCCACTGACGAAGCCAATCCACCAGCGAATAATCGTTATTGAAATATTCCGAATTGTCCACAGGAAGATACGATTGCGATGTGGTTACTCCCCATTGGAATTTTCCGCTATCGGGTTGTTGTTTTTCATTCAGAATTTGATAAAAAGCCGTTGTAGCTCGTGAATCTTTTGAAATGACAGCCACTTTATCGTCTTTTGCCAAGTTAATATCCACTTTTTGGAACAAAATTTCACCATCGATAGACGCTGAGAGGTTTTCCACGTGCAAAATTTGGTCACCTGCTTCTCGTTCTTTGTCAAAAATAATAGCAGGATAACGACGCGATGAAGGTCGGATTTCTTCAATATTCAATTTTTCCAACATCTTTTTACGAGAAGTTGCCTGTTTTGACTTTGCCACGTTGGCACTAAAACGAGCGATAAATTCTTGCAACTCTTTGGCTTTTTCCTCTGCCTTTTTGTTTTGTTGTGCACGTTGACGGGCAGCTAACTGACTACTTTCGTACCAGAAAGTATAGTTTCCAGAATAGTGGTTAATCTTTCCGAAATCAATGTCAGAAATGTGCGTACACACCGCATCCAAGAAGTGACGGTCGTGCGAAACGACAATTACCGTGTTATCGTAATTTGCCAAGAAGTTTTCCAGCCAACCGATAGTTTCAAAATCGAGGTCGTTGGTAGGCTCGTCCATAATAAGCACGTCAGGATTTCCGAAAAGGGCTTGAGCCAAAAGTACACGAACCTTTAACTTTCCGTCCATTTCGCCCATCAAAGTGTAATGATCGCTTTCTGAAATACCAAGGTTAGAAAGTAAAGTAGCGGCATCACTTTCAGCGTTCCACCCATTCATTTCGTCAAATTGATGTTGCAACTCACCAATACGGTCGGCTTTTTCATCGGAATAATCGGCATAAAGCTCGTCCATTTCTTTTTTTATGGCAGAAAGCACTTTGTTCCCCATAATAACGGTTTCCAAAACCGTAAATTCATCATAAGCATAGTGGTCTTGCTCCAAAACGGACATTCGTTTGCCAGGTTCAAGGATAACACGCCCACTGGTAGGCTCTATTTTTCCAGAAAGGATTTTTAAAAAAGTAGATTTTCCTGCTCCGTTTGCTCCGATAATTCCGTAGCAATTGCCCTGTGTAAAGGTTACATTTACCTCATCGAACAAAACTCTTTTCCCAAACTGAACCGATAAATTTGAAACTGTTAGCATTGTCTTTAAAAATTAAATCGGGTGCAAAGATATTACTAAAAATTGAATCTTTACTTGAAAAATGATATAAAATTTCGTGTTTTTCCATCGTTGAGATATGGTGCTTCCTGCAAAAAAATAATTAGAATTTATAAAAAATAACCTACCAATATATCTTTCATATCCTAAATTCAAAATATATTCACAGCTTATATTTTTATTTTTTCTATAAAAACACAAAATGTATATTATTAAAGAGGAATTTATTGTGCAAAAATAGTAAATAAATTATCTCTTAACAAGTTTATTTTCTTTTGACTCAAAGAAGTCGTACGAAAACTATGAGTCGTGTTGTTTTCTTCGGTAATGTTTAATGTCCAAGCATTATTTGTGAAAATTTCTTTCAGATGTGGAGTTTCTAGTTCAAACGAAAAACGTGATTCAAATTTGTCTTTCTTTTTTTCGATAAACATAAATTCTTTATTTGTCAAAGAAAAATTATTTCCATTTACAACTATTTGACAATTAATGATTTTGTGTATAGGTTTATCAGTATGAAAGCTAATATTTACTCGAGTATTTCCCTCTAAAGTTTGTTTACTTTTGAATGTAAAATCCATGAAGGCTTTTTTTTCGTTTCCTGTTAATTCAATGGGTTTTATAAAGTATAAAATTCCTTGTTCAGCAAAGAAAGATGCGTACAAATTTTTCCCTCCTTTACCCAAAGAGGAACAGCTAACCATCAGAATTACAGAAAAAATGGCAAGAATGATTTTTTTTCTTTGCATAGCTTTATTGGTTTATGAGTATTTTTTTATCAATGTTATTTTTCTCGGCTTCTTTTCGAAAAGACTCTTCTTCTTGTCCCGACACGATAATACAAAAAGTATTATTTTGGAGTTTTCTCAAATAAATAGCTGTATAGGTTTTGTCACATCTGTAAGCAATGTATTTTACGTCTGTCGTTTCTTGAGTTTGCAGAATTTCACAATTTTCCGGAGTATCAATAAGTTTTTTTTCATCAAAAACAATTCCCGTAGGAATAGTTAAATATATTTTATTTGTACCAGATTCAATAGTTCGGAAAATAGGTAATTGTTCCTCTTTAAAATATGTTGAAAGCACTTGTCTATGTATTTCGTTATCAGGAACATTTTTAACGATGCGTTGATTGAATTCCAACGAATATTGAGCTATTCCAAAGAGATCGATAGATGATTTATTAGTTGATTTACAACCAATAAATATTAAAAATAAACCTACGAAAATCTTTTTCATTTCTTAAATAACTTTGAATTAATAAAAATAAAAAACTACCTGAAATCTTTCAGATAGTTTTAATGATTTTTTTTCGGCGATTACTCTCCTGTAACGATTGTTTCAAAAGTAACGATAAGCCCTAAAATGTTTTTTTGTTTAATATCAACAGTTGAAATTTTTGTGATACCTGCATTTTTAGCTGCTGTTTTGATACTTGCGTCAGCATCGAAGAAAAGTACTCCCAAATATCCAGTAGCTGTAGATGTTCCTGTTTTACTACCTACTGAATTACTTGTAGCGTTTACTGGTAATGTTAAAGAACAACTTGTTAAAGCTAATGCAAGTACTGAAGCTGCGATAAATTTTTTAAGCATAATTATTAAAATTTTAATAGTGAATCTTACTCTTTTGGATTTTCAGTTCCTCCCTGTTTTTAGTTTTCAGCTCTACGTGGGGGCAAATATATAAAAACAAATCAGAAACTTCAAAAAAAATTAACAAATTTAAGGTAATAACTTAACAAAGAATAGGATTATTAGTTAGTGTAAAATTTCACTACCCTACGAATGGCTCGTTCACAAACTGGACAAAATCCTTTAGGTACGTTTGATTTCATTCGGCAATCTTGTACTGGACTAAAAATTCCTTTAGAAACATAACCACCTCCCTCAAAAACGCCTATAACATCTCTATATTCAGCTGTTCGAGGTGTAGGAACAGGTGTTTTTTCGTGAACCATATCCTTCCATTTCTTATCAAAATTAATCATTGAAGTAATGTTTTCCTCCCACGGCTCTACATTGAGATTATAGTAGGAATCAAACGCTGTAGAAGTATAATATTCATCCGCTAAGCCTACTAATCCGTGTCCAAACTCGTGAACAAATACTTTATCAGACAAATCATGATCGGACGTAGCTAAATTCAAGTGATTGTAAAATCCACCTCCTCCGTAGGTTTTTGTATTTACCAAAATGTATATCTGATCATAGGGTACAAGTGAAGCCGCATCAGCTATAGCTGTCATATTATTGGTTGTTAAATATCGTTCCATATCAAATGTATAAAACGATGCATCGAAAGCCGTTTTTTTAAAAATATATTTCCCAGGAATGTCTGTTCCTGATTCTTGCGAAGGAACTCCTATCGCATAAACATTAAAATCTTTTTTGAGAACATCAAATGGCGGGATAGTAAACATATAATCGGTCATACGTTTTGCATCAGCATAGAATTTTTGCATTTCATCGGCTGTATATCCCTCTGCCAATATCACCAAATCAACTTTTTTAGATGGCTCACCGTTTTTGAGGATCTCTATCACAGGGTGTGTTGCTACTTTCTCTTTTTTGATGAAATAATCGGTACGTTTTATGGTTTTTTCAAGAATTTTATCAAAATTCCCTTCAGAATTTCGCTTATCAATATGTAATTTTAAGTTTTTTACAGGAAAAGGCACTTGAATAGCATGTGAGAATATTTTTTTTTCCGTTTTTGCAGCTTCTACGTGTAACCATTCACTAAAAAGGGAGTTAAACCCTTTTGAAAAAACTACTTTTTTAGTATCAATATCAATTAATTGTAATCGAAATGTTCCATAATTTGGGAATATTAGATTCTTTTTTGAGCCTCCCCAAAAAGGTTCTTGTTTGAGTTGCGTGACTATTACATCTAAGTTTTCTGCATCACCAATTAATTGAAAATCAATACGAAGACTTTTACTAAAGTCAAATACACTTTTGGATTGTGAATAGGATTGCACAAAAAATAAAAATCCGAAAATAAATAAAAAACGTCTCATCTAATAAAACTTTAATATATTTGTACCTCTATCTTTAGAAAAGAGCATGTCGAGATTTTTTAATGCGTTGTGCCACTCCTCTCTAAAGAGGAGCTGATAGTTCGCAGAAAAAAGATTTTTAAACAAACTCTTTTTTAAAGAAAACACCGTGTCAAATGTACTAATTAATTTCAAAAAAATCAAAAATATGACGAAACATATCGCTGTAATTCGAATGTCTGCTATGGGTGATGTTGCCATTAGTGTTCCTGTGCTTACTGCCTTTGCAGAGCAATATCCACAGATAGAACTTACCGTGGTTACGCGTCCTCTTTTTGCTCCGATATTTTCACATATACCTAATTGTAAGATATTTACTCCTGATCTGAAAGGAAAGCACAAAGGCGTTGTTGGTCTGTTTCGTCTGTACAAGGATTTAAAAAATCAAGGGATTAACGTTGTTGCAGACATACATAATGTATTAAGAACCAATATATTAAAATTATTCTTCTGCCTATCTGGAACTCCTTTTGAACAGATTAAAAAGGGTAGAAAAGAGAAGAAAAACTTAATACGAAGTAAAAACAAAATTTTTAAACAGTTAAAATCTTCTTATGAACGTTATGCAGACGTATTTGCAGCCTTAGGCATGCCCATTTCGTTAGAGAAAAAATATTTTGCTCCTCAACCTAAATTGTCAAATTCTGTAAAAAATATACTTTCTAATGGAAAAAGAATAGGAATAGCACCTTTTGCGGCTCATTTAGGAAAGCAATATCCATTTGAAAGAATGAAAAAAGTGATTTTTGAGTTATCACAAGGCTATCCAAATGGTAAAATATATGTTTTTGGTGGGGGAAATCATGAAAAAGAAAAAATAAATGAGCTTATCGAACTAAAAAATGTAGAAAATACAGTTGGAAAATATAATTTTTCAGAAGAATTACAACTAATCTCCCGACTTGATGTGATGGTTGCAATGGATAGTGGCAATGCACACCTGTCGGCTATGTACGGTGTACCCACCATTACACTTTGGGGTGTAACTCACCCTTATGCAGGATTTTATCCGTATCAACAACCAGTTGAAAATGCCCTTTTAGCAGATAGAAAACTCTATCCACTTCTCCCAACATCCATCTATGGGAATAAATATCCGAAAGGCTATGAAAACGCCATCACGACCATACAAATTGAAGATATTTTGAGAAAAGTAAAAGAGATTCTTGAGGAATAAAGGCTATATATTGGACTGATAAATATGGTTATATTCATTTGCTTACTCTGATATTTTTACTTTTATCAGTTCTGTATTTCCTTGATCGTCATCTGTAATAAGCACCAATTCAGAATCCTTTGCTGAAGTCGAAATGACCGCAACCGACTCTACTTTCAAGTTTTTTTCCAAGTTAGATATATTTCTAAATTTCAGCACTTTAGGTTTTTCAAAATCAGAAAAATCTAACAATCCGATAAGACTTCCCATGATTTCCCCATCATTGTAAGCATCATCCGTAGCTTCTACTGAAGCTGTGAAAACAAATGTTTGGTCTCTTAAAATAGTAGCTCCTGAAAAACCTGCTTCTACCCCTTCAATGTAAGGTAAAGGTACTCGTACGTAACTCAGATTTGGTTTTTCTTGAGTTTTTAAACTTTCCAAAAAATCCTGATAAAAGACTTTAATGATAACATTATTACTTCTGTTAAACAGGTACAAAAAACCATTAGCAAAGGCTGTAGCTTCGATGTTAAGTTCTTCATTTTTCAGTAAATCACTATTTCTAATAAGGTCATAAAAATCTGAAATTGAGTATTTTTCGACGATGATATTTTTATCTAAAAGCACTCGAAAAAACATATCACGCTGAGGAGACTTGGATCCCGAACCAAAAATTACTAATTCCTTTTCCGAAATTACTTCTAAAGTTTCGAAATCCATTTTTCTTTTCTTTTTAATACGATTTCCTTTGAAGTTTTCTTGATCTTCTTCATATAAAAGAATCTTTTTATCTAACTTAAAATCAGAATTAATAACGTATAAGTAGGGAGAGTCGTCACCTATGGCATATATTTTATTATTTATATATGCTACTCCCGAACCACTCGGGAAGTCAACTATTGTTTGGATGTTTTCTATGGAAATATTCATGTTTTTAGGTGTAAATGTACAGTTTATAAAAAAAAGAAATAAACTCAAAACAATTCGCATAATTCTAATTATTAATGTAAAACAAATCAATTTAAGGCTCTTAGGTTCTATTCCTAGATTCAGCTTACAAGAAGTAATGCTTTCGGAAATTACAAACAAGAATAGTTATCGATAGTATCAATTACTTTTTTCATCCGTTGCTCGTGGTTTCCTTCTAAAAGTATATACGATTTTTTATGTTGGTTGAGCATTTGTTTGAATTGCTGAAACATATATTCCCTTTCGTTGGGTTTGTCACGTAAATCATCGGGCAACCAAGGAACATCAATATAGGTTAGAAAAATGAAATCATATTGATTATCAATGGCATACTTCTCAATTAAAGGATCACATTTTCCGTAATAAATATAGGAATAGGTCATCAACTCAAACAAGTTAGTATCACAAAAAATAAATTCGTTTGCTTTTTTGATCAATTCATTTTCCATAACCATCTGTCCTTTTGCAATAGGAAGTAAATCCTCCCAATCACAAACTTCTCGTTTTTCGTCCCATTTTTGTTGTAAATATGTACGCATAAACTCAGGTACCCATTCCGTTTGGTACTTTTGAGCCAAAGCCTGACTGATAGTTGTTTTCCCCGTTGATTCAGGCCCTACGAATGTAACTCGACAGATGTTCGTTGCTGTTTGTTTAAGTTTTTTTTCCATTCAATGTATCCAAAAATAGCTATTACTGTGAATAATAAATACTGAAACGAAGTGAAAAACAGCCCTTTATATGCGTAAACAGGAACAGAAATTACATCGCCAATTATCCAAAAAATCCAGTTTTCTAACTTGCGTTTCGCCATGAGCCACATTCCTACTAAAAATATCGCCGTAGTAAAAATATCTACGCACTCTACCCAACTAAAATACTGAAAACCCATGACAATATTTTTTGTTGAAAATCCATTTTGGATATAGGGTTTTAGGTAATACACCGTTGTGACTAGTACGAAACTGAATAGAGCTAACAGAGAACAAACAAGTACATCATACCGAGTAGTTTTAGAAACATCCACATGAATGTGATCTTTACTGCTTTTTGTCCACAGTATCCATCCGTAAATACTCATTATGGTATAGTAAAAATTGATAAGCATATCTCCCCATAGAGTAAAAACAGCAAGTAAGTACGTGAATATCAATGTGCTAATAATCCCAGTAGGATATACCCAAATATTTCCTCTTTTGGCAAACCACACGCTGAGAAATCCAAAAATTACCCCAATAATCTCTAATACAATCAAATGGGTATCAATACCTTTATACTGAGAAAAAAACCAATCAAAAATGAGGTTCATAGTCATGTCTGTCGGTCTTAACTATTTTCATATACATCAGTCCTATATCTACGAGTTCCATCGCTTCTTTAATTTCTACCATAAGTACCCTCATCACCTGATCATAGTCTCCATAAACTTGTGTACTTAACGGATTTTCAAGTATTGTTAATCCTGAAGCTCGTAGTTTCTTGATAAAATGAATTATTGGTTGTTCAAAATCGTTCTGTAGTGGACTGAATGTTAGTTCTACTGATATTTTCATTTTTTTCTCTTCTGTTTATGACTTTGTTATATTATAAATCTTTCTGATTGCTAAATATTTTTTCACTTACTGAGACTCTCGGCTTCGTATAGTTTTCTCGTATAATTCTTCATAGATAGGTATAATTTTTCGTTCATCGAAACGAGAGGCTGATATCTTAGCTTGTTGTTTAAACCGTTGTAAGCGTTCTTCATCTTCCAAAATATAAATAGCGTTCTTACTCATATCATCGACATTACCAATTGGACTTAAGAATCCTGAAAAACCGTTTTCATTCACCTCATGTAACCCACCTGCATTGGAGGAAATTACAGGTACGCCCGATACCATTGCTTCTAATGCTGAAAGTCCAAAACTCTCTGATTCTGAGGGAAGTAAAAATAAATCGGACATACATAAAATACGGTCTATGTCAAGTGTGTTTCCTAAAAAAAGTACTTTGTCTTTAATTCCAAGTTGTTTACATTGATACTCCGCATGTTCCTTTTCAGGGCCGTCTCCCACCATGATAAGTTTGGCTGGTATTTTTCGCTGGATGCGATAGAAAACATTTACCACGTCCGAAATACGTTTCACAGGGCGAAAGTTGCTAATATGCGTGATGATACGCTCTTCTTTTTTTGCCATAATAGAGCGTTTACACGGGATAATATTAGTTTCTTTTTCTACACTAATAAAATTCGGAATCACAACTATATCTTTTTCTATCTCAAAAAGTCGTAATGTATCTTGCTTCAAACTTTCTGAAACTGAAGTTACTACATCCGAAGCATTAATACTAAATGTAACAGCGTGTTTATAGTTTGGATGATTTCCTACTAAGGTAATGTCTGTACCATGAAGCGTGGTGACCATCGGAATATCAATACCTTCTTTTTTAAGCATCTGCTTTGCCATATATCCTGCGTAAGCATGCGGAATAGCATAATGTACATGTAGAATATCTATATTATAATTTTTAATTACATAAGCCATTTTGCTTGACAATGCTAATTCGTACGGTTGATAAAGAAACAACGGATACTCCTCCACATGCACTTCGTGAAAGTGAATATTTGCCTCTAAAAAATCCAAACGCACAGGAGAACTGTACGTTATAAAATGCACTTGATGTCCTTTACGAGCCAATACTAATCCCAATTCAGTAGCTACTACCCCACTCCCTCCAAAGGTTGGGTAACATACGATTGCTATATTCATTTTGAATGTTTTTATTCCAAAGCGTAAAAGTAGAAAAAAATGTCGATATAGCAGAAATTTTTCTTAGTATTTTATTTTTCCGTATGGCTAAAAGCAAAGTATCTAGGTTTCTTATTAGTTTCTTCAAGTGTAATTTAAAAAATTAAATGTAAGTTTAGAAGTCTTGTCTTTCTTTCGAGAGTTTATGTTTTCATAATTCTAAATTCCATAAAATATTCAAAATTTCGGTAACCAAATGAATTTCAACCTTAGAAGTATTCAGTTGTTCTGTAGATAGAGATTTATAGAAAAATCCTGCTGTGAAAAAAAGAGCATGAGTTTTTTTGTTACACAAAAAAGGGATATTTTTGTCGCTCAATTTAATATAGTTTTAAGCAATGAAAAAGAATATTTTTTGTTTTATTTTAGGAGGAATGACTTTCTTCTTAGGGACGGCTCAAACTCAAAATCCTTCCCCTGATTTATACACAGCAAATAACAAAGGGAAATTTTTTATTTTTTGGGGAGGAAATCGCGGTTATTATTCCAAATCTGACATTCAATTTAAAGGAGAAAATTATGATTTCACAATTAAGGATGTAGCTGCCATTGACCGTCCAAAAGGTTGGCACATTGATTATATCAATCCACTTCGGATGACTATTCCTCAAACCAATGCTCGTATTGGGTACTTTATAAATAATAATTATGCCATTTCAGCAGGGGTTGACCACATGAAGTATGTTATGAAACAAGATCAAACTGTAAAAATGAATGGGTACATTAGAAACTCAGGTACAATTCATGACGGCGTTTATAACAATGTTGATAAACAACTTACAGAGGATTTTCTTACATTTGAACATACAGACGGACTGAATTATGTAACAATTGAAGCCTCTCGTGTTGATGATATTTCACGTTGGTTTGGTATTCGCAACACTGATTTTTTTCAAGCAAATCTGACCGAAGGAATTGGCATAGGAGCGTTGTACCCTCGTTCCAATACCAAATTGATGAACAAGGAGCGTTATGATCAATTCCATATTGCAGGGGTTGGAGTAAGTGCTAAAGCAGGATTACATTTAGTGTTTTTTAAACATTTTATGATTATTGGAGAGTTAAAAGGAGGATACATCAACATGTACGATATTCGAACAACTTATGATATAGCCGATAAAGCTAATCAGACCTTTTATTTCTTTGAAACAATCATTGCTTTTGGAGGAATATTCAGATTGTAGTTTCCCGAAAAGAAAAAAGTTGTCCGAAAAATAAGAATCATAAAGATTCTACTTTCGGACAACTTCAATTATTATAGCAGAAAATTACAAGGTGTTTACATTATTCAAATCCTCAAACGCTTTTTTCAAACGAGCTACAAACGTTTTTTCGCCTTCTCTAAGCCATACGCGTGGATCGTAATATTTTTTATTAGGTACTTCCTCACCTTCTGGATTTCCAATTTGGCTCATTAGATAATCCTTTTTAGCTAAAACGTAGTCTCTAACTCCTTCTGTAAAAGCATATTGCAAGTCAGTGTCAATATTCATTTTAATTACTCCGTAAGAAATTGCCTCACGAATTTCCTCTACTGATGAACCAGAACCTCCGTGGAAAACGAAATCAACTGTGTTGTGAGGAACATTATAATTTTTAGAGATGTATTCTTGAGAGTTTTTCAAAATTTTTGGTGTCAATTTTACGTTTCCTGGTTTGTAAACTCCATGAACATTTCCGAAAGCAGCTGCTATGGTAAACTGTGGGCTTACTTTCAATAACTCTTCGTAGGCAAAAGCTACCTCTTCAGGTTGCGTATAAAGTTTTGAAGATTCTACATCCGAGTTATCCACACCGTCCTCTTCACCACCTGTAATTCCTAATTCAATTTCCAATGTCATACCCATCTTACTCATTCTTTCAAGGTATTTTTTGCAAATTTCGATATTTTCATTCAGAGGCTCTTCCGAAAGATCAATCATATGCGAACTGAATAAAGGTTTACCCGTTTCTGCAAAGTGCTTTTCAGAAGCATCCAACAACCCATCAATCCAAGGGAGTAATTTTTTAGCACAATGGTCCGTGTGAAGAATAACGCTAACTCCGTAAATTTCCGCTAATTGGTGAATATGTTTTGCTCCTGCAACTGC
Source organism: Capnocytophaga canis (assembly GCF_043187445.1). Lineage (NCBI taxonomy): Bacteria > Pseudomonadati > Bacteroidota > Flavobacteriia > Flavobacteriales > Flavobacteriaceae > Capnocytophaga > Capnocytophaga canis. The sequence continues at coordinate 62,806 of NZ_CP171121.1, forward strand.
ACCAGCAATGGCTGCTTTTTGGTTTTCATTTGACAAACTTTTTCCTGCCATAAAAATAGCTCCTCCATTCGAAAACTGGATGATTACAGGTGCATTCATTTCTTTTGCTGTTTCCATTACAGCGTTAATTGTACTTGAGTTTACCACATTGACAGCTGGTAAAGCAAATCCTTTTTCTTTGGCATATTGAAAAACTTCTTGTACTTGTTTTCCAACGATTACGCCTGGTTTAATGTTATGTGCCATCTGTTATATAAAAAATTAATATTATAGTACTGTTTTCAAAAATCGTAACAAAGATATGAATTTTTGATTATATAATCAAACACAAATTCTATTTTCCTTTTTAAGCAGATTTATAAAAATAAACATGTCTAATTTTTTGTGTAAAATTCATTTTCTCTAACGTATTCAATACCAAAGGAATTTATAGAGCCTAGTATGCGTTTTGTACGCAAGTATCGGTTGGTATTAAAAGCGTCGTACAAAGGGTCATGTGGATAAAAACTTGCTATTTTGACATAATCCGAAGCATGTATGAATCTACCGTTTCCGAGATATATTCCTACGTGAGTTACACGCTCTTGAGGTTGTGACTCATCGGCTTTTGTTCCGAAAAATACCAAATCACCCACTTGAAGTTTAGAAAAATCACCCTTTTCATCGACCAATTTTCCTGTTTTTACTTGTTGTGATGAATCTCGTAAAAGGATTACCCCATGCATAAAGTAAATCAATTTGGTAAATCCACTACAGTCCAATCCTTTGGAAGAAGTACCTCCCCAAACATACGGAATACCCGCCATTTGTTGAGCTAATGACGCAATGCTTTGTTCTGTTAACTTTATATTATTCAGCCATTTATCAAAATGCACAGCATCATTCTTTTTGATGTATGCTTCTCTTCCATCAGGATATATTACTTTGAAAAAATTTCCTTTACGACCTTTCACTTCTAATATATTTCCCATCACTAAATCTGAAATAATAGCCGATTTCAATGAATTTTCTTTATAAGAATGGGTGTAGAGACTGGTAACGATAATTTTCCTCTTTTGATTATATTCTTTTAGTTCCGAGTGCGTCATTTCAACAATAGATTCTGAAATCCAACCTACATACCCCTCAGAGGTTTTGATTTTTCGCCAACCTTTATCTCTATTCAAAACCATTACTGGCATTCCTAATAGCACTTCAGTAACTATTTCGCTACGATGATTACTTTCAGCATGTATTTTCCCTACAGAATTATAGACTACACCCCATGTTTTCCCTTCAATAGGTTCGCAGTTTTCTGAAGAATTTTGTGCCGTAAGAAAATTAAATTTTATAGCACATATCATGCAGAATAGTATTATTTGTTTATTCATTTTCAGTTGTTTCGGATAATTGTCAAAATTACTGGTTAAAACCTACATTTTCAAAATATAGATAGGCATCGTATTCCCTAAAAAGGACATAGTATAGAAAATTTAATGTTTTATATAGCCTCTTCGTAGTTATTTTTTACTTTTTTGACTGTAATAAATTCGTCAGATGAGCAAACGTACTCATTGAATTATCTCCGTAATGAATTGCTTGTTTAAAAGCATATTCCGATGATTTTGAGTCATTTAAAATTACGCATATTTCACCCATACGCCTCCAATAATGAAAATTATCATCCTCAATCAGTAGCGCTTTGTTGATATATTTTAGAGCCTTTTCATAATTTTTCTGTTTATAGTAAAAATCTGATAACGTAACCCATGCCTTACTCAATTGAGGATCTTCGTGAACAGCTTTCAGATAATAGCGTTCTGCCATTGAACAATCATTCATCTTTTCATAGCAACGACCTATGTGCAAGTATGTCAAAGGCGAAGCATCATCCAAGGTAAGTGTAATTTTGTAATTTTCAATAGCTTGGGTGTAGTTTTGTATTTTTTCCAATACCTTAGCTTTTTCGAAATATGCTCCTGTAAAAGTGTCATCACTTGCGATAGCAAAATTGAAGCAATTTAAGGCTTCCGTAAAATTTTCTTTGATAAGATGTTGCTTTCCAAGATAATGCCAAGCTACTTCACAATATGGATTTCTGTCTAAGTAAGCATTTAAAAAAGAAATTGCTTCATCATTTTCTTCCAAGATATCATAGCAGAATAGCAGTTGCTGCAATGACATATAATCTTCAATATCCTCCGTTAAACATTTTCTAAAGTATTTTTTGGCCTTTTCATAATTTTCAATGAATAAGTATTCCATAGCTATTAAAGCATAAATATCCACCAAATCATCTGTCAGAGGCAAGGCGAATTTCAAGAGTTCAATAGCTTTTTCATGGTCATTAAGTTTGGAATAAAGATTCGCTTTCTGCACATAAACCTCTGAATTATAAGGTTCTACTGCTTCGAGTTCGGCAAGTAAATGCGATGCTTGTTGCAAATTATCTTCAAAAATCATTACTTCAATCTCAAAGAGTTTTAACGAACTTGCTGACGGGTGTTGATTTCGACCAATTTGCAAAGCATGTTTTGCCTTAGTCATCTTACCTAATTCTAAATAATATTCTACAATTTCTTCAAATTCATCAACATCAAAGAAAGAAATATGATTTTTTTTCAACATTGACTCGAATTTCGATACAGAATAGTTTTCTTCTTCTGAGAAATGATGCATAAAATACTGCTTTATTTTAAATTTTACGGGTAAAGGTAAGAAAGTTAGTCTGAATAGTCAATTTTTTAGAGAATTATTTATTAACAGAAGTTTACAGCGAGAATATACAACCAAGAGTTAATAATAATACATCTTGTGATTTACTAACATTAAATTCAAAAAGAGGTGCTTAAAAAGTTGGATTTTTGCTCTAACTTTCTAAGCACCTCGTGTTTACTAAGAATTTAAAATTCCGGATTATTATTTTTCTTTCGTTTCGTTACCTCCGATTGGCTTTGCATCTTCAGGATTTTCACCTTTCAAATAAGTAGGTAGATTCAACCCTGCCATATTAAACAAGTCATTTAAAGGAGGAACAGTTTTCATCATCCCTGATACGAAATTAGCTGTTGAATTAGCTCCATTTTCGTTATTACCTGAATCCCAAACGGTAATTTTATCAATTTTGATATTTTTAACCGCTTCCACTTGTGTTTTAACCAATTCAGGAAGTTTTTCAATTAATAGTAATTGGAAAGCTTTTGTAGGATCACCACCAGCAGCTCCAACCACATCTCTATATCCTTCAGCTTGTTTGGTTAAAATTTCGAACAAACCTTTAGCTTCGGCTTCCATTTTAGCATAAATCGCATCGGCTTCCCCTTTGGCTTTCTCACGAATGCGTTCAGCTTCAGCTTGAGCTTCTATAATAGCTTGTTGTTTAGCAATTTCCGTTGGAACGATGATATTTGCAATTTGCGTTGAGCGTTCTCTTTCCGAACGGGCTAACTCTGCTTTTTGTTCTGCTACATATGCTTCCTCTAAGGCTTTTGCTTGTTGCACTTTCTCTGCAGTAATTGCAATACGTAACGATTCAGCTTCTTTTTCACGTCGCAACGCTTCTGAGTTTGCAATGGCTATTTTAGCTTCATTTTCCCCTTTTATGGCTACCGCATTTGCTTCTGAAATTTTAATACGACTATCTCTTTGAGCTTCAGCTCTACCTATTGATTCAAACTTTTCAGCCTCGGCAATACCAATTGATTCATCTTTTTTGGCCTCTGCAATGCTGATTTCTTTATCTTTTTGGGTGATAGCGATTCTTACGTCTCTATCTCTGTGGGTTTCAGCAATTTGAGTATCTTTTTCTCGATCAGCGATTGCTTTTCCTGTTTCCCCTATTTTTTCTTGTTCAGCAACACTAATTTTTGCCTCGTTGATGGCTTTTGCAGCAGCTTCTTTCCCTAATGCTTCAATATATCCCGACTCATCTTTGATGTCCGTAACGTTTACGTTTATGAGCTTCAAACCTATCTTTTTAAGCTCACTATCAATGTTTTTAGAAATATTATCTAAGAATTTATCACGGTCTGAATTGATTTCTTCGATAGTCATGGTAGCAATTACCAAACGCAACTGACCAAATAAAATATCTTTTGCTAACTCTTGAATTTGCTCGGGCAACAATCCTAACAAACGTTCCGCAGCAGCATTCATATTTTCGGTTTCAGTTGAGATTGCAATCGTAAAACGACAAGGTACATCCACGCGAATATTCTGACGTGAAAGAGCGTTCGTTAAATTCGCTTCGATGGAAAGTGGACGTAAGTCTAAATACGCAAAGTCTTGAATTACAGGCCAAACGAAAGCTCCTCCTCCGTGGATACACTTGGCTGAACTACCTCCTGTTTTTCCATAAATCACGAGAATTTTATCAGACGGACAACGTTTGTAACGTGCCACTAATGACGAAATTGTCACGAAAATGACAATTGCAAAAATTACAATCAGCGTAATGGGAGTTAATGTTTCCATAATGGTATAGTTTATTTGTTCATTATTACGATTTTATGACTTCCATTTTTGTATTATCATTACTTTATTATAGCAAATTCAATATTTATTATCGATTTCAGCCGTGGGAGAATTCTTTACTATAAATTTTAAAATATTATTTTTCAGTATCTCCTTTTAGCTTTAAAAAATTCGCCATAAATAATAATAATCTCTAAAAAAGAGATTATTAAATCTTGAATGACATCAAAAAATATCACATTCTTACATAATCTCATATTTTATTGCGAAAACGAAAAGTCGAAAGCCGAAAATCAAATACTTTTGATATTTTAAATTGAAAAATCTTCATGGGTCCGATTCTTCTAAGCCTTCTTTTAATTTGCTTAGTAAGGGCTATTTTCAAGCCCTTACCTCATAAACTATTTATTATCAGTTATTCTATAGCGAAAAATGTTTTGAATGTGAGATAACTTTTGGAAAATCAATTATTTATTGTTTAATACTTTCGAATAAAGCATTCATTTTTTCTTTTTCCTCTTCGGCGAGAGCTGCATCTACTAAAATGCGCCCGCTATGTTCATCGGTAATGATTTTTTTACGCGTAGCAATCTCAACCTGCACTTGTGGTGGAATCGTAAAGAACGACCCTCCCGAAGCTCCACGCTCCACAGGAACTACGGCCAAGCGGTTTACTACGCTACCACGAATGCGTTGGTATGCTTTCAACAAACGCTCTTCAATTTGCTCAGCAAACTCAACGGCCTTTTCACGCAAAATAGCTTCTTCTTTTTCCGTCTCAGCTAAAATGGAATTCAATTCCTCTTTTTTGTGTTTCAGGTGAGTTTCTCGTTGTGATTTTTTATTTTCGATTTGTTTGATACTTTCTTTTTTCAAGTCCACTTGAGCTTTGAACTCTTTGATACGTTTTTCTGCCAATTGAATTTCTAACTCTTGATATTCAATTTCTTTGGTGATTGAGTTGTACTCACGGTTGTTACGTACGTTTTTCTGTTGAGCAACATATTTTTTTATCAAAATTTTAGCCTCTTCAATTACATTTTTCTTTTGGGTAATGCCCGATTGTAATTGCTCTAACTCTTCTTTGAATTTTACTAAGCGACTTTTGAGTCCTTCCACTTCGTCTTCCAAATCGGAAACTTCCAACGGAAGTTGTCCACGAACGTTCTGTAACTCATCAATTTGTGAGTCAATTAGTTGTAAATCATACAACATTCTTAGTTTTTCTTCTACTGTAATCTCAGCTTTTTTTGTCATATCTATTTAGTAATACTTGATGGGATTTGTGTTTATCTTGGATAAAATGATGGCAAAGTTAGGAATTTTTTTTGTAAGATAATCAAATAAAAGTAATTTTGTGTATTGTTCACTTTCAAAATGTCCTATATCGGCCAGTAATAGTTGTTTTTCTGCTTTGAAGAAATCGTGATATTTGAAATCGGCACTTACAAAAGCATCAACTTTTGCAGCTTTTGCAGCATCGATGGCAAACGCTCCGCTACCTCCTAAAACGGCTACTTTTTGAATCATTTTGCCCGTTAGTTCGCTATAGCGTACACAACTTGTTTGCATTTTATCTTTTAAGTGGTAAAGAAAATCGTTTTCGGTCATCGGTTTTGAAAACTCGCCAACAACTCCCAATCCAATATGTTGATGAGCATTTTCCAATACATATACTTCATAGGCAATTTCCTCGTACGGATGGCTTTCACGCAAAGCATTTAGCACCTTGCTTTGTAGATGTTTTGGGAAGATAACCCCAATTTGGGTTTCATCTTCTTTGTGTAGTATATTTCGCTCTCCAACAGTCGGGTTTGAGGAATCATTGCCTTGAAACGTACCTTTTCCTTCTAAATTGAAACTACAATGACTGTAATTTCCAATATTTCCAGCACCTGCGTCAAATAAAGCTTCTCGCACGATATCGGATTGATTTTTAGGAACATATGTTATTAATTTACGTATTGTATGCTTCTGTGGAATCAATATACGAGTGTTTCGTAGTCCTAAAGCTTCACAAATAGCTTCATTTACTCCAAAAAGAGTATTATCCAAAGCTGTGTGCATACTATAAATGGCAATATTATGTTGAATAGCTTTGATGACCACACGTTCAACATACGTTTTTCCTGTCAAACTTTTTAGCCCATTAAAAATGATTGGATGAAAGCTAACTATAAAGTTACATTCTCTGCTAATAGCTTCATCAACAACCTCTTCGGTAGTATCTAAGGTTATCAAAACCCCTGTAACATTCATTTCAGCATCCCCTACCAATAATCCGACATTGTCAAAATTTTCGGCATAGTCAAGAGGGGCTAACTGTTCCAACCGTTGGATGATATGCTTTACTTTCATAATTTTTATATAGATAATAGGACTGTCCAAAAAATTAATACTGAATATAAATCAGATTTTACCAACTTATTTTTATTATGTTATAAAAGACTGATAAAATCTGACTTTTCGGACAGATTTTAGACATGTTTAAAAATTTCACACATTGTATAAAGGCGAAGTTTTAAAGGTAAGAAACAATGTCTTTCATAAATTTACAAATTGTCACATAGAAACTTAGGAAAAGTTCTCTACTATCAGAAGTCAAACACCTTAGTATGAGTAACTATACGTTGAAACGGAAATGCATTATGTCTCCATCTTTAACGATGTATTCTTTTCCTTCTACACGCATTTTTCCTGCTTCTTTGACCTTACTTTCGCTTCCATAATGTATAAAATCATCGTAGGCAATTACTTCAGCACGAATAAATCCGCGTTCAAAATCAGAGTGAATCACACCCGCTGCCTGTGGAGCAGTATCCCCTTTATGGATAGTCCACGCTCTTACTTCTTTCACTCCTGCCGTGAAATAGGTTTGTAAATTTAGTAATTTGTATGCTGCACGGATAAGTTTTGACGCTCCTGGTTCGTCCAATCCTAAATCTTCCAAAAACATTTGACGCTCTTCATAACTTTCTAGCTCTGTGATATCAGCTTCAGTAGCCACTGCTAATACGATTACTTCTGCATTTTCGTTTTTAATAGCATCACGAACCTGTTCCACATATGCATTTCCAGATTTAGCAGAGGCTTCATCTACATTACATACGTATAGTATTGGTTTGGCAGTCAAAAGCTGAAACGAATCCATCAGTTCTCGTTCATCATCAGATACCTGTACAGCACGAGCTGAATTTCCAGATTCTAATGTTGTTTTGATACGATTTAACAATTCTTGTTCTTTGGCAGCTTTTTTGTCACCGGCTTTAGCGGCTCGGTTTACTTTATCAAGGCGTTTTTCTACAGTTTCTAAATCTTTGAGTTGTAGCTCTACATCAATGGTGCCTTTATCGCGGATTGGATTTACACTTCCATCTACGTGAACGATGTTGTCGTTCTCAAAGCAACGCAACACGTGAATGATAGCATTACACTCACGAATATTTCCTAAAAACTGGTTTCCTAAGCCCTCGCCTTTACTAGCTCCTTTCACTAACCCTGCAATATCTACAATTTCAACTGTAGCGGGTTGCACACGCTCAGGATTTACGAGTTCTTCCAATTTCTGCAAACGTGGGTCGGGAACATTCACCACACCTAAGTTAGGTTCGATGGTGCAAAATGGAAAATTTGCACTCTGTGCTTTTGCATTTGATAAACAATTAAATAAGGTGGATTTGCCTACGTTTGGTAATCCTACAATTCCTGCTTTCATCTGTGTTATATTTAATTAGGGGTAAGTGAATAGTTAATGTTTCTATACACTGCTACTAAACGCTTTTTTTCAAGTTTGCAAAAGTAATAAAAAATATGGTACAACAAAACAATAAAATTTTAACATTTTATATACGTGTGAATCAAGGGAATATAAAAGACAAAAAAATTACTCTTTCAGTAATTCAAATGAAATATTGACATTAGCTCTAATTTCAATCACACCAACAGCTATTGTACTGTTCATAACATCGTTTTTTGCAAACATAGCAACGTTTTCAAAACGCGGTGCATTGGAATTCAATTCGCTTATAAACAACGCTTTACCAATGTTTTGTTCTAAACTAACGGCATAAAATAACGCTTTTTGACGTGCATTGTAAATTGCTAATGATTGTGCTTCACGTATGAATTTTTCTCTATCTTTAACATCAAACGTTACGCTGTTTATTTCATTAACTCCTGCTTCAAATAAACATTCCATCAACCATTCGTACTTAGAAATATCTTCCAATTTAATATTTATGCCTTGGGAGATGTAATATTTATTTATATGTTTCTCATAATTATAATGTTTTCTCAAGGATACATGACTAGTTTGGAAGTTAGATTTGGGTAATTCATCGGCTAAAGTGTGTAGAACTTTGGCTACGGCTTCTTCGTTTACTTTTTTTAGATGTTTTACATTATCTCCTTCATTTTCAACGTTTAAAGATATATATACAATATCAGGAGATACAGTCACAACACCTTCACCCACAACGGTTACGCTTGGAACAGATTGTGCTATCATAGTCAAAGGAATAAAAAATAATATTAGCAAAAATGATTTCATATTTGTATGTTTCAAATTATTTGTTTCACGTAAGAAATATTCCATTTTGATACGGATTGTATTTGTTACATCAATCGTTTTCTAAACACGAACAATAAGACGATAGGCACTAACATACCTATAATCAATAGAGGTTGAGTTGTAATCAAATGAGGTTTGAGTATTAATGCATAAAGTAATCCACCAACAGCGCCTCCAAAATGAGCCGAATGACCGATGTTTCCTGACCTTGTTTTCATACCATAGATGGAATAAAGCAAATACCCAATTCCAAAAATATAGGCAGGCATTGGGATGAAAAACACAAAAATCAACATATTGGGAGCAAACAAGATGGAGGCATACAAAATTCCCGTAACCGCTCCACTGGCACCAACGGCAGAGTAATAAGGTTCATTTTTATGAAAATACAAAGTAAAAATATTACCCAAGAGTAGCGCGAGAAGATATGTTATCACAAATGACAATACTCCCACATTGTAAATAACTACATTGGCAAAGAAAAAAAGTGTTAGCATATTGAAAATCAAATGTTGCCAATCGGCATGTAGGAATCCACTGGAAAACATCCGAACATATTCTCCTCGTTGAACATCACGGACATTGAATTTGTATTTTTCAAAAAGAGTATAGTTCTTAAACCCTTGCATTGAGAAGAGGGCGTTTGCTCCTATGATAATAAGAGTGATTAAATGTAAATCTCGCATATTGATTTTGATTTTTTCGGTCAAATATAACTATATTTGCGGAAATTTCCACATCTGATGAATTTATTGATATTTATTTTGGCATTTCCCTTAATATGGTTAGTCTCTGTTTTGCCATTCCGATTATTGTACGTTTTGTCTGATTTTTTTTACATTGTTATATATAAAATTCTGAAATTCAGGGTTAAAGTAGTTCGTAAGAATTTATCCATTGCCTTTCCTTTTAAGAGCGAATCGGAACGATTATCCATAGAAAAAAAATTCTACAAACATTTCTGTGATATATTTTTAGAAATGGTAAAATCTTACGGAATGTCGGAAAAAGAGATGAAAAAACGGATGATTTATTCCAATCTGGAAATTCTCAAAAAATACGAAACTGAAAATCGAAGCATTATTTTCATATGTGGGCATTATGCGAGTTACGAGTGGTTGTTGTCGTTGGCGTATTCTTTAAAACATACGTCATATGCGCTTTATAGTCCGTTGAGCAACAAGTACTTCGATAAACTAATCCAGAAAATCCGCATGAAACATAAAAGTTTTTTGATGTCGCGTTACAAGGCTTCTGCGGAAATGAAACGACATAAAGACGAAGGGCTTATTTGCTGTTACGGATTTGCCGCTGACCAGGTTCCTAACAGTTCCAAAAGCTATCGTCGTCCGTTTTTAGGATTACGAGTACCAGTCTTTACAGGAGCGGAACGCATTAGTAAACAGTTAAATACGGTAGTCGTATTCGCTAACATTGAGAAAATAAAACGAGGGTACTATCGGACTACTTTTGAAGTTCTTTCCGAAAATCCGATCGAAATGCCTGATTATCAAATTACAGATATGTTTTTTGAACGTCTCAACCAACAGATTTATTCACAACCTGAATACTATCTGTGGACTCATAACCGTTTTAAACGCATGTAAAATTGTTCTCGAATCATCCCTTTATAGCAAAAGAAAACATCTTTTTATCACCCAAAAAACCTTCTAAAATATCGTTTGCAAGTACTTGTCCTACGTTAGCAGGGGTTCCCGTAAAAATCAAATCCCCTTTGCGTAGCGTGAAATACTTTGAACATTCGGAAACTATTTGGTCAAAGTTCCATAGCATTTGATTTGAACTACCCTGTTGTACCGTTTGTCCGTTTTTCTCTAATCGAAATGAAATGTTAGTCAAATCCAATGTTGATTTTTGTACAAAATCTCCTATAATAGCAGAACCGTCAAAAGATTTGGCTTTTTCCCAGGATAGTCCGTCCTTTTTTAGAGATGATTGTATGTCTCGAGCCGTAAAATCAATCCCCAAACCAATTTCATCATAGTACTTGTGAGCGAATTTTTCGGAAATAAATTTACCATTCTGATTAATTTTCAATATCAACTCTACTTCGTGATGCAAATTAGAGGTGAACTCAGGAATATAATAGGGTAATTCGGTGTTATGAATCGCCGTGTCGGGTTTCATAAACAATACTATTGATTCGGGATGTTTTCCGTCAAATTCTTTAATATGGTCAATATAGTTTTTACCTACACAAATGATTTTCATAATTTTATGTATATTTAATTGTTTTCAAGTATTCGTAAATCTGTTGTGTTTTCAATGGGCTTATCGTTATAAACTACCGTCCAACCGACCGAGCGTGTCAAGAAAATAATGTTTGATAGTTCGGATATTAATCGGTTTTTCGCGTTGCTTTTCAGCGTTGAATTTGCTACTTTTTTCTCTAATTCAGTTTGTATTTTTTTCTGAATTTTGTTTACATCATCTGCATTAAAAGGATTTACTTGACTTTGACTTATGTCGTAATATTTTAAATTTGGATATATTTTTATTTCCTCTTCAGGAATATATTTGATATTCACTATCTTATTTACTTCATCGATGTCGTAAGTAATTTTTGTAAGATCATATGCTACTGTTACATCGGCATTGACTACAATTAGTATTTTTTTGTCGAATGAAAATAAATCTAAAAAATATTTCTGACTATCTGTATATGAAATTACCTCTGAAAAATGACCTTCAGTAACGATAAGTTTGCTGACATTCGCAATTTGGGTCTGAATTAATGCTGTGTCGGCTTCCAAAACTGCCTTTTCTTCTTTTTTATCGAAAATGTATTTCAATCCTAAAAGAAGTACTACCGCAGTGAGCATACCTATGAAAAATCGTTTCATCCTATGAATTAAATTTACGTAACTTAATGGCTGTCAGTACTTTTTTAGTGTATAAAGGAAAATCAGCATTTAGAATCCATCCGAAATAGCCAGGTTCTTCGGCTAAAATATCTTCCACACGTCGCCCTTTGTGTTTTCCAAATGAAAAAATTTCTTCATTTTTATCGTTCATCACGATAAAACCTGCAAAATCAACACTTTGCTTACGTGTTGTAAATTCACTGATTTTTTTAATATCGGTTCCCAAATCATCATATCGTTCAAGTTGGGATTTGAAAATCTCGTACGTAGCATTAGTATCGGCTTCTGCTGAGTGGGCATCATCTAAAATTTTATCACAGTAAAACTTATAGGCGGCACTCAAGGTTCGTTGTTCCATTTTGTGAAAAATGGTTTGTACATCGACTGTAACGCGGTTTCCTAAATCAAAATCTATTTCGGCACGTAACATTTCTTCTGCCAGAAGAGGAATATCGAATCGATCTGAATTAAATCCGGCTAAATCAGAATCTTTAATCATGTTGTGGATTGTTTTCGCTAACTCTTTGAAAGTAGGTTCATTAGCAACTCTCTCATCGGTAATTCCATGGATATCACTTGCTTCTTTTGGAATAGGCACTGTCGGATTTACCAACCAGGTTTTACTTTCTTTATTCCCGTTTGGAAAAACTTTTAAAATAGAAATCTCTACGATACGATCTTTGGTAATATCTGTTCCTGTGGTTTCTAAATCAAAAAAACAAATAGGTTTTGATAATTTTAATTTCATATTCTTTTATTTGATGTGTCTTATGTTATTATAAAGTTTCAAACAGTTGAATTACATTGCATTATATATTTTAATGCAAATTTCCTGTTTTGAATGCTCGACAAAGATACGACAGAAAAACAAATTATGATTCATTTAATCAAAATAAAACAGATTTTGCCTCAAATTAGTCTTCATGATTTTTTTGTATGACTTACGCTTATAATAGAATTACAGAAAAACTTTTTTTCAATATTTTTTATATCTTTGTGGAATTATTAATCAATTTTTTTTCATATTATGACAAAAAAAATAAATCAAAAAAAATTCGCTATTGTTGCCGTTTCGCTTATTTTTGCAACTTCTTGTAAAAATAATACCGAAACGATGAAAAAGACAGAATATCCAGATATTCAGCCACCTGTGGCGAAGAAAGTTCCTCACAAATTGGAAAAATTTGGTGATGTGCGTACCGATGATTATTTTTGGTTGAATCAACGTGAAAACCAGGAAGTTATCGACTATCTGAATGCCGAAAATGAGTATTACCAAAAAATGACGGCTCACACTAAGGATTTTCAAAATTCGCTTTTCGAGGAAATGAAATCTCGAATTAAAGAAGATGATTCGTCTGTGCCATATTTCCGAAATGGATATTGGTACATTACCCGTTACGAAACAGGAAAAGATTACCCGATTTATGCACGTAAAAAAGGAACTTTGGACGCTCCCGAAGAAATTATGTTCGATTGTAACGAAATGGCAAGAGGACACGCCTATTTCCAACTTGCGGGAATTTCTGTAAGTGATGATAATAAATGGGCAGCTTTTGGTGTGGATACCGTTTCTCGTCGTCAATACGTGTTGCAAATCAAGAACTTAGAAACGGGTGAAATTCTTTCTGAAAAAATTGAAAACACCACAGGTTCAGCAGCTTGGGCAAGTGATAACAAAACGCTATTTTATACCCAAAAAGATCCACAAACGCTTCGTTCCGATAAAATTTATCGTCACGAATTGGGTACGGATACCAAAAAAGACGTACTTGTTTTCCACGAAAAAGACGATACTTTCTATACCTATGTATATCGTGAAAAATCAAGAAAATACATCGTTATTGGTTCAGGAAGTACGCTTACATCGGAATATCAAATCTTAAAAGCAGACAATCCGACGGGCGATTTTAAAGTATTTCAGAAACGTACACGAGGTTTGGAATATGATATTTCACACTATGGTGATGCTTTCTACATCGTTACCAATAAAGACAATGCAACGAACTTCAAGTTGATGAAAACCGCTGAAAATGTGACTTCTGCCGAGAATTGGAAAGAACTTATTCCGCATCGTGAAGACGTATTTTTAGAAGGAATCGAAATTTTCAAGAATTTCTTAGTGGTGGAAGAAACGTTCAATGGTTTAAACAGAATTGAAATTCGTCCTTGGAGTGGTGGGCAGTCGTATTATTTGCCTTTCGAAAGTGAAACTTATACGGCATATGCTACACAAAATGTTGATTTTGATACAGATGTATTGCGTTACGGATATCAGTCGATGGCAACACCTGCTTCGGTGATTGACTTTAATATGGTTACCAAAGCAAAAACGGTGCTAAAAGAGCAACAAGTTTTGGGTGGAAATTTCGACAAAAATAACTACGTAGAAGAACGAATTTGGGCAACGGCACAAGATGGAACAAAAATTCCGATGTCGATGGTTTATCGTAAGGGAATGAAAAAGGACGGCAAAAATCCGTTGTTGTTGTACGCTTATGGTTCGTATGGACATACAGTAAGTCCGTATTTTTCCTCTTCTCGATTGAGTTTGCTTGATAGAGGTTTCATTTATGTGATTGCTCACATTCGTGGAGGGCAATATTTGGGCAGAAAATGGTACGAAAACGGCAAAATGCTACACAAAAAGAATACATTTACCGATTTTGTTGATTGTTCTAAACACTTGATAGCTGAAAAATACACTTCAAACGAGCATTTGTATGCCGAAGGAGGTTCTGCAGGAGGTTTATTGATGGGAGCTGTGGTAAATATGGCTCCAGAGCTTTATAACGGTGTGATTGCAGCAGTTCCGTTTGTTGATGTGATAACCACGATGCTTGATGATACAATCCCTTTAACAACAGGAGAATATGATGAGTGGGGAAATCCGAATGAAAAAGAGTATTATGATTATATGCTTTCTTATTCGCCTTATGACCAAGTAAAAGCACAGAATTATCCGAATATGTATGTTTCTACAGGATTGCACGATTCGCAAGTACAATACTGGGAACCAGCTAAATGGGTGGCTAAATTACGTCAGATGAAAACCAATAATAATTTGCTGTTCCTCGACACGAATATGGATGCAGGGCACGGCGGAGCCTCTGGTCGTTTTGAAGCCCTGAAAGAAACCGCCAAAGAATACGCTTTTATGCTGGATTTAGAAGGAATAACTAAATAATCTTATAAAAGAAAAGGCTATCAGAGAAGGACAGCCTCTTCTGAATAAATTTTCCTTAGAAGAGCATCTTCCAAAAATAAGTAACAAAAAAGCCGAAAGTATTATACTTTCGGCTTTTATGTTAATCTAAAACGTTGTTTCTTAGGGCTTAGGTAATAAGCTTATCCCATTAGTAGCTAAATCTTTCCAGCCCTCTGCATTTTGATAAGCACTTAAACTACTTGCAGGTACATAAATGGTTTTTACCTTAGTAAGTTTAGGAGTACTATTATAGTTATTTTCATCATATTGGTCAACAAAAAGCCCAATATAATCTATTAGTTGCGGAGGCGTAGTTGCCTCTAAGGTAACCGAAGTTAAACCACTCTCAAAAAAAGCCCCCTTTTCAATGGTAGTTATATTGGCAGGTATGGTAAGGGCGGTAAGGGCTTTGCAATTGTAAAATGTAGCATTTTGATTATAGTAACCCTCTACTACTCCTTTAATTATAGTCATTTGATTGGAAAGCGTAACGGAAGTTAATTTTTCACAATTAGCAAAAGTAGCTCTCTCCAATTCAGTTACACTATTGGGCAATACTACTGATACCAGCCCTGAACTAGCAAAAGTGCTGTATCCTATATGGGTTACACTATTGGGGATATTTATGGTACTAAGAGATTTACAGTTTTCAAAAGTCCCTTGACTAAAACTACTAGAATAAGGTTTAACTACTTTTCCTATTTCAGTGATTGTACTAGGAAGAGTTACAGATGTCAGCCTTTCACAATCTGCAAAAGCACCTTTTAAACTAGTCACACTATTAGGAATAACAACTGACGTTAAACTTTTACATTGTATAAATGCCTCATCTATATTTATAACCCCATTTTCTATAATAACACTTTCCAATTCTAAACAAGACGTAAAAGCTCGTTGCATATATTTTACATTTGAAGGAATGGTAATTGTTTTTAAGCTTTTACAAATACTAAATACACCACCTCCTTGATAATAATTACTACCTCCTCTCCAAGCATAATCGGAAGAAATATCTTCTACTCCTTTGCCTAAAACAACACTTTTTAAGCGAATAAGTTCTTCAAAGGTCTGTTTTTCAATTTTCTTTACACTATTAGAAATGATAATGGAATTTAAAGCATTACAGTTTTCGAAAGCCCCTTGTTGAATTGTGGTTACCTGACTTAAATTGGGGTCAGCATTCATATCAATATTTCGAGTATTAAGGTTCATCCATAATACCAAAGTTTTGCCATCAGCACTCAATTTATAGTCAGAGGCAGAAATACCCTCGGAGTTTCCTCCACTTAATGAGATACCACTCCCCCAACCTTGTTCGGTTTTTGCACCATATAATTTTCTGTTTTGGGTGTCAATATACCAATCGCCTACTTTACCAAGGTCAGCAGTAGGGGCAGTTATACCTGACAGAAATTTATTTCCGTCAGTACCATTAGCTCCAGTACTCCCCGTGGCTCCCGTATCACCTTTGTCGCCTTTCTCTCCTTGCAAACCTTTCAGATTTGTAGGCGTTCCCCAACTTTGGGCAGTTTTTGCTCCGTATAAGTCGGAAGTGGTTCGGTCAAAATAATAATCGCCTACATTTCCCAATTCAACATTAGGAACTCCGTTACCCGTGATAATAATACTTCCATTTTTCCCGTCTTTCCCGTCACGTCCGTCTTTTCCATCGATACCATCTTTTCCTGCGGGACCTTCTTTGGTGCAACCGCCTATAACCACTGCTATAAGCAGAGTCATTACATACATTATAATTTTCTTCATTCTTCTATAAAATTTTAAATTATTAAAAACTAATTTATTAAAAAACAATACAAACCATCCATTTTATATGTTTCAATAAAGGACTAAATAGGTTTTCAACATCAAAAAATACTTCTCAGAAACGTATAAAATACCCTTCGGAAATGTATTTTATACACTGAAACAACGTATTTAATACTATTTGAAAGCCTATTAAATACATTGATAAAAAGCATTCAATACCCTGATGATATCTATTAAGTATGGTTATAAAACCTATTTAATAGGTTGTTTGATTTTTTACATCCCCCTCCCCCCTTTAAAGGGGGATTTTTTAAAAATCTTTTTTCAAAAGGAATTTTATACATCCGCTTTCTTCCGTCCTCCTTTAAAAAATTGCTTCAGTTGCTCATATAGGGTTTTAATTCCTGGAACGTTTTGTCCGCTTAAAAATTTGACATTTCGGTAAAAGGTTATCGAATTGAAATAATTGTCATTGTCGAGCAATACTTTAGTATCCGAAAGTTGTTCTGTAATAGTTTTAAGACGAATAAGGCGAGTTTCAATTTGCTGACGAGCTTGATAATCGCGGTCAAACTCCTCCTTATCCAAAAAAGAAGGCACAAACTGAGGATACTGCTCCATAAGTTCCTTACATTTATTGACAAAAAGTTTGTTTTGCTCAGCGATGCTTCCGTACTGTTTGCGTTCATCAGGAGTAAGATTAAATGTTTTTCCTTTTAGCACATTTTCAATGTTTTGTAAGGCTTCATCTAACTTTTGTAATTCTTCAGTAGTAAAAACTACACTGGCTAAATTTTTATCTGTCATAATATTAAAGTTTTATAAATTAAATTTCTAACATCGTTATCTTATGTACAAACCATAAAAAAACCGATTACGAGCATAATGCCCACAATCGGTCTGTTTGCTATATATTGTTAGCAAATTTGTATTATGTTGTAAAAAATAAGTTATGAAATGTTGTATATGTGCAGAAAAAGTATATACACACGCGAAGGAGCTTTTAGTTAAAGCATAAGAAAGGCGTTGCGTTGCGTTGCGTTGCGTTGCGTTGCGTTGCGTTGCGTTGCGTTGCGTTGCGTTGCGTTGCGTTGCGTTGCGTTGCGTTGCGTTGCGTTGCGTTGCGTTGCGTTGCGTTTTCCATATCAATTTGCAATGCAAATATACAGAAATTCAATGAGTTATGCAAGTATTTTGTAATGAAATTCATAAAGTTTTGAGTAGTTAAATGCTTTGTATCAGGTTGCAAATATATGCTAATTTTTCATATCTGAATAGATTTAAATGTTAAAATATTTTGTGATTTTCACATAACACCTAAATAAGTATTTTTTTAAGTTTAATAAAAGTCAATTCATTGTACAAAGGTGAAAAGATAAAAAAAAAAAAACTACCATACAAAAAAAGTTGCCCAATATTGTGGACAACTTTCTTTAACTTCGTTTGAGACAATCAATGACTACTCTCCTAATAAAGATTTAATTCTTTGGAAATTGCTGTGATCCCCCAAGGCACCATAGATACTTTTCAATTGCTCTAAAATATCCTTAGTATTACCTTGTTTTTTTACATAATCTTCCAAAACATCTGCTCCTTTTTTGAAGAAATCATCTTTTTTCACTCTCAATTCTTCGTATTTTTTAACATCTGCTTTTGAGTTACCCAAAGCATTCATCTCCTCAATCAAGGCATTACCCTGAGTAATGTATGATGTTGAGATGTTTAACGCAGCTGCTGCATAGTCTGGTTTTAGTCTTAATGCTTCCTCAAATGATTTACGAGCTTCAACTACATTATTTTGTTGTAAATTGATTACTCCTATATTGTAATGCAAATCAGGATTATTAGGTTCAATTCTGATAGCTTCTTGCATCAATTCTTTAAATTTATCTTTATTATCCAATTGGAAATAAATCATCGCCTCTTGTACCACGATGTTGGCATCGTTTGGAAATCTCTTACGAGCTTCTTCAAAAGCTTGTAATGCTTCATCGTTTTTGCCTTGCTCTACATAAATGTAAGCGATATTTTTTACGATTTCAGCGCGTTTTGATGGGGTTTTCTCGGTTCTTGGATTCGTGTGCGTTCCTCCTTTAACCATCAAATCTCGTTGATTTTTGCTTCCAAATAACTGTTCCTCTCCTGACTGCTTGTCTTTTGCGTAGTAAAGAACCTCTGAACCATCGTAGTTCATATCTTTTAACTCTTTGTAATATTGCAAAGCCAAATCATAATCTTTATCTTGAACAGCCATTGAAGCAGCATAGTATAGATTGACCGTATCCTTTGGGCTGAAGCGGTATACCTGTTCAAAAGCTGTAGTAGCTGTTTTGAAATCTTGCTTTGTGTACGCTTCTTGCCCTTTATTCGATGCAATTTTAGCGGCTACTTCACTTAAAGCAGGTAGTTGAGCTGTAAATTTCCCTTTTCCTCCCTCTATTTCTCTCACTTTGGCAAATGCTTGTGAAGCATCTTTCAATGAGGCAAGTAAATTAGCATTTTTCTTTGCATTTTCCAAACCTACTGTCCCTTCCAAAAAATAGTATTGAGCCGCAAAATCACCACTTGAGGCTATGCTTTTCACCTGAGAAAGCATCGTTTTTGCTCCTGCTAAATCTCCTTTTTTGATTAGCTTTTCAACTTCTCTGAGTTCTTTTTTCTGTCCAAATGCAGTTGCTGAAACTAATAAAGCAGCTGCTATCACTAATGGTTTTTTCATTTGTTTCTGGTAATTAATTCTACAATATTTTTTTGTTTCTATTCTGTACTCTCAATTTCTGTACCATTTTCTTGATTTTCATCCGTTGAAGATTCCTGCTCATCCTCCTTCATAACTTTCGCAACAGCTGCTATAGAGTCATTTCCTTTAATATTGATGAGCCTAACCCCTTGTGTTGCACGTCCCATAATTCGTAAATCGTCTATTGGTAAACGGATAGCTATTCCAGATTTGTTAATAATCATCAAATCTTCACCACTAAGTACACTCTTAATAGCCACTAAGTTACCTGTTTTTTCAGTGATTGAAATGGTTTTTACTCCTTTTCCTCCTCGATTGGTAATTCGGTAAACTGCTTCTCCAGTTTCAGGTTCATCAATGTAAGAACGTTTTCCGTAGCCGTTTTCTGAAACCACCAAAACGGTTTCTTCCTGCGGATTTTCAATAGCGATCATTCCAACTACTTCGTCTGTTTCCACGTCCAAATCAATACCTCGAACCCCTTGTGAGTTACGTCCTACTGCACGTACTTTTTCCTCTTCGAAACGAATAGCTCGTCCTGATTTCACTGCCAACATTAGTTGACTTTTTCCTGAAGTAAGTTTTGCTTCTAACAACTCATCACCATCTTTAATGGTAATAGCGTTTATTCCATTTTGACGTGGACGGGAGTACTCCTCCAATAACGTTTTCTTGACGATTCCTTGTTTTGTAGCCATAATCAAAAAGTTGTTATTGATGTATTCCTCATCTTTCAAATCTTTTACGCTTATAAAGGCTTTAACCTTATCATCTTGTTCAATATTGATAAGATTTTGAATGGCTCTTCCTTTCGATGTTTTTGTTCCTTCAGGAATCTCATACACGCGCATCCAAAAACATTTTCCTTTTTGGGTAAAGAACAACATGTATTGGTGATTCGAGCTTACGAACAGATGTTCTAAGAAATCTTGGTCACGCGTATTGGACGCTTTCTGCCCCACACCTCCCCTATTCTGGGTTTTGTATTCGTTCAACGATGTACGTTTAATGTATCCAGCATGTGTAATTGTGATGACCATTGTTTCATCAGGAATCATATCCTCAACACTAAACTCTCCTCCTGCATATTCAATTTGTGAACGACGTTCATCACCATATTTTGCCTTCACCTCAAGCAATTCTTCTTTGATAATTTCAGTACGACGCTCTTTCCGTGCGATGATGTCTTCCAAATCTTTAATAAGAGCCATAACCTCCTCATATTCAATACGCAACTTATCTTGCTCCAGACCTGTTAGCTGACGCAAACGCATCTCAACAATGGCTCGTGATTGAATCTCAGATAATTCAAAACGCTCCATCAATCTGGTACGAGCTTCGTTCGCATTTTCCGACGAACGGATAATGGCAATTACCTCGTCAATGTTATCAGAAGCAATGATTAATCCTTCTAAAATATGTGCTCTTTCCTGTGCTTTTTTCAGTTCGAACTGAGTTCTGCGATAAACCACATCATAGCGGTGTTCCACAAAATAGTGAATTAAATCCTTCAAATTTAACAATTGTGGACGACCGTCAACTAAAGCAATGTTATTTACACTGAACGATGTTTGTAGAGCAGTATGTTTGAATAAATTATTTAATACTACATTAGCTACAGCATCTCGTTTCAAAACATAAACAACACGCATTCCTCCTCTTCCAGACGATTCGTCTCGCACCTCAGAAATTCCTTCAATTCTCTTCTCATTGATCAAATCCACCGTCTTTTTAATCATTTCAGCTTTATTGACCTGATATGGAATTTCGGTAACTATGATGCATTCCTTTCCATTTACTTCTTCGATATTAGTTTTCGCACGTACAACAACTCGACCACGTCCCGTTTTGAATGCCTCTCGAACGCCTTCATAACCATAAATGATACCTCCTGTAGGGAAATCAGGAGCTTTGACATATTTTATTAGCTCTTCAATATCTATTTCAGGATTTTCAATGTAGGCTACCGTTCCATCAATGACTTCCGTCAAATTATGAGGAGCCATATTAGTTGCCATACCTACAGCAATTCCCGAAGATCCATTAACTAATAAACTGGGGATACGCGTTGGCAAAACCTTGGGTTCCAACAAAGTATCATCGAAGTTATACTGATGGTCGACCGTGTCTTTGTCAATATCAACCAACATATCTTCGGAAATTTTACGCATACGAGCCTCTGTGTAACGCATTGCCGCAGGAGGATCGCCATCAACCGAACCGTAGTTTCCTTTTCCATCAACAAGCATGTAACGTAAGCTCCAATCTTGAGCCATACGTACCATAGTATCATATACTGAGGAATCTCCATGGGGGTGGTACTTACCAAGAACTTCTCCCACAATCCTTGCTGATTTTTTGTGTTGACTATTGCTAAAAACTCCTAATTCATTCATCCCGAACAACACCCTACGATGCACTGGCTTCAAACCATCACGCACATCGGGCAATGCTCGCGAAACAATTACCGACATTGAGTAGTCAATGTAAGCGGATTTCATCTCATCACCAATGTCCACTGGAATGAGTTTTTCTCCTTCTGCCATATTATTTCTTACTATTTTTTATGTTTTGTATTCAATTAACGTGCTAATGTACGAAGAATATTTGTACTGGGCTAATAAAAAAAGATTTTTTTTGTTATATGAAAAATGTACATAAATTAAACAACTTATAATCAATCATATATAAAATATATTTTTTGACATCTTTTTTAGAAAACAAGATGTTAAAAAATAATATTAGCTTTCAATTCTGTTTTTTTGAAATGAAACTTTCTTTTTTTCCACTTTTTGTTGTACCTTTGTTACCTTGTAACTTTGTGAACAAAAAGAATGAGTAAAATAGAATCTTTTAAGGAGCATATCCTTTCGGGATATACCTGTAAGGGCGACTACATTACATTAGGAGGTGCGATATTCGATAGAGAACCCATTGAAAATCTGTTAGTTAATTTACCTCTAAAAACTTTGAATCGTCATGGACTCATCGCAGGTGCGACTGGTACAGGAAAAACCAAAACTTTGCAAGTCATTGCAGAGAATTTATCCAAAAATGGTGTTCCTGTACTTTTAATGGACTTGAAGGGTGATTTAAGCGGATTGGCAGAAGCAGGTGAAGAAAAATCTTTCATTACAGAACGTCATAGAAAGATAGGGCTTCCTTTTGAAAATCAATCGTTCCCTGTGGAGCTTTTAACCATTTCAGAACAAAAAGGGGTTCGTTTACGTGCTACAGTTTCTGAGTTCGGGTCGGTATTACTTTCCCGTATTTTAGATTTGAGCGATGTACAAGAAGGCGTGTTAGCTGTTATCTTTAAGTATTGTGATGATCACAATTACCCGCTGTTGGACTTAAAAGATTTGAAAAAAATACTCCAATTTGCTACAGAAGAAGGTAAAACTGATTTTGAAAAAGAATACGGAGCTATAGCTAAAACATCAACAAGTGCTATTCTCCGAAAAATAGTGGAATTGGAACACCAAGGAGGAGAATTATTCTTCGGCGAACGTAGTTTTGAACCCTCTGATTTACTAAGAACTAACAATAAAGGTGAAGGGTATGTAAATATTATCCGATTGACAGACATTCAAGATCGTCCAAAGATGTTTTCTACTTTCATGCTCAGTTTGTTAGCAGAAATCTACTCAACTTTCCCAGAGGAAGGAGACCTTAAAAAACCTAAATTGGTGATTTTTATTGATGAAGCTCACTTAATTTTCAGTGAAGCATCAAAAACCTTGTTGAATCAATTAGAAAATATCGTTAAATTAATCCGTTCCAAAGGCGTCGGTTTGATTTTCTGCACACAAAATCCAACAGATGTACCTGATGCTGTACTTTCGCAATTAGGAATGAAAGTGCAACACGCTCTGAGAGCCTTCACTGCCAAAGATCGAAAAGCCATCAAACTAACAGCTGAAAATTACCCAATCACAGAATACTACAACACTGCAGAAGTACTGACCTCTTTAGGAACAGGAGAAGCTTTCGTGACAGTTTTGAACGAAAAAGGAATCCCTACCCCATTGGTTGCTACCATGCTTAGAGCCCCGATGAGTCGTATGGATATTCTTTCTGATACCGAAATAAATAGTTTAGTAAATCGGTCGGAATTAGCTAAAAAATACAACGAAACCATTGACCGAGAAAGTGCTTACGAGTTATTAAACAAAAAAATAGCTGAAATTCAAGCCAGTGCAACCAAAGAAAAAGAACGTGAGTTAGCTGAAAAACAGCAATCGCGTCAATCACAATCCCCTACAACACGCAAAACATCTCGAACAACTCGCTCAACCGCTCAAAATCCGCTGTTGAAAATGGTGACAAGTGCTACTTTTGTGCGTGGAGTGTTGGGAATACTAAATAAAGTTATTAAAAAATAAATATATAAAATCAATAGTTAGAACATGAGAAAAATAATTGGATTAACATTTTTGGCTTTATCAATAATAGCTTGTAATTCTGAGAATAAAACCTATTTAATAACCAAAGAAAGCGTAGGTGTATTACAAAAAAATGTAGCTGTACAGAAATTAGATTCTATTTATGCTAAGGATTCGTTAGTGAACAGTACCTATGAAGGAGAACTCCGATATGCGAACACTGAGCGTATTCTAATCTTTGAAAAAGGAGGAAAAGAATTACTGGAAATTACACCTGCTATTAGTGGAAAAACAAATGAAAAAGTCGTGGAAAGCGTACGTATATTAGATCCGCGTTTTACTACAGAAAAAGGAATCTCTTTGGCAAGTACTTACAAAGATATTAAATCAAAATACACTGATTTTGAAATAGAACAGACCTTTAAAAGTATTTTAATTACCCCGAAAGGTGAAAACGTTTATTTTACGTTTGATAAATCGGCTTTAAAAAATAAAAATTTTGGACTTTCATCTGATGTAACCAAAGATGACATCGAGGAAGATGCTAAAATCGACCGAATGGTGGTAGATTGGAGCATATATTAATATAAAAATCGATGAAAAAAACATTGACGATTACAGTTATTGGAGGAGGAAACGTAGCTTTTCATTTGGTTGATACTTTCCTGAAATTAACAGATGTGGAAGTGAAGCAACTTTACAATAGAAGTTGCTTCACTTCTGATTTTGATAAATTTGAAATTAAGAAAACGACTCATATCGCCGAATTAAAACCCACTGATTTGACCATCATTGCTGTGAAAGACGATGCGATTGCTGATGTTTCAGCACGGTTGCCTTACACCAACTCATTAGTGGTTCATACTTCAGGAAATACGGACATTGACTTACTGAATGACAAAAATAGAAAAGGTGTTTTTTATCCATTGCAATCGTTTTCAAAAGCTAAACCCGTAGATTTTAGGAAAATTCCATTATGCTTAGAAGCTAAAAGAGCAGAAGATTTGAACATTTTACGCCATTTAGCTGAATCTATTTCTGAAAATATCTATGAAATTAATAGTTTTCAACGAAAAATACTCCATATTTCAGCAGTTTTTGTAAATAATTTTACTAACCATCTGGTAGGGATTGGTCAAAAACTATGCGATGAACATAAAATTCCTTTCGAAATACTCAAACCTTTATTAACCGAGACCTTTGAAAAGTTACAAAATATTTCAGCCATAGAAGCCCAAACGGGACCTGCCCGACGCGATGACCAACAAACAATCAAAAATCACATGGCTATGCTAAATGGAGTTGAAAAAGAGATATACAAAACAATTACAAATTCAATATTAACCACATATGGAAAAGAAAAGTTATAAAGAATTTTTAAAAGACGTAACCACATTTGTTTTTGATGTGGATGGCGTACTAACCAATGCTCAAGTATTAGTAACCAATGAAGGAGAATTACTTCGAAGCATGAGCGTTAAGGATGGTTTCGTAATGAAATACGCTATTGAAAAAGGATATAACATTTGCATCATTACGGGCGGAAATAACCAAGGAACTAAAAAACGTTTTGAAGATTTGGGAATTACGGATGTATTCATGAAAAGACACCAAAAATTAGATACTTTTCTTGAATACCAAAAAAATAAAGGCTTAAAAAAGGAACAAATTCTTTATATGGGAGACGATTTACCGGACATTCCTCCAATGAAACACGCTGGATTAGCTACCTGTCCACAAGATGCTGCTCCTGAAGTAAAAGCTGTAGCCGACTATATTTCCCACTTGGAAGGGGGTAAAGGTTGTGTTCGGGATGTAATCACACAGGTACTCAAAGTACGCGGTGATTGGGAGTTTTAAGATTTTCAATATTTTCTTATATTTGCACCCGTTTTCAAAAACGGGTTGCAATACTGGTAAGGAACGATTTCCATTACAATCATTGTATGTAATAAAAAACTAAACCTAAAAATACGCATCTTAATACATCCTATTTCAGGGTCAAGTTATTTGAATATAGCGTTGAGAAAAAAAAATGTACATATCCGCGTTTTGAACTTTTTGCTACTCGTTAGCATGCTTAAAGTTGCTTTTCCTGTGGCGGAATTTTTTCATGAACATCATGAGCATCATTCGGCGGAAGAAATCTGTACACACGCTACCAACAAAAAGTGTCAGCATGAAGCTCACTTCTCGGACTCGCACCAGCATCCAATCGACTGTATTTTCTTTCAATTGCACAACTTTTTTGTGCAACCTTACTTTATTTATACGTTACTTGAACAAAACAATTCTACACGTTTTGTAGATCAAGAAAAAAACTACATAGCGTATCATTTATACACTTCAACCAGAGCTCCACCGAGTGTTGTACTCTCTTAAAATGAACATCTTTTTCGAAGATGTATTCTAAATAATGTTCTGAGGAAGAATTCTTCCTTACAGAATCATTACACTATTTTTTCAAACAAACATATCAAAAGATTTATATGCGAAATATTCTTTATCTTTTGACTTTCAGCTGTATGGCTATTGGTTTCGGACAAGAAAAATTACATCTGAAAGTTGAAGATAGTAAAGAAAAACAACCTTTGGTAGGTGCTGTAATTCATTTTTTAGGAAAACATTACGTCACTAACCTTGAAGGAGAAGTTGCTATACTTAACTTAAAAAAAGGAACATTCCCTATTAGAGTTACGTATTTAGGATTTGAGGAGTATCAAGGTAAAGTGACCTTTCCTACAACTAATTCGCTAGTGGTTATATCCATGATAGAAAGCCTGAATGAACTCTCGGAGGTTATCATATCTTCCTCTTATCAGAGAGTACATCGCAATACAGTCACGGGAGTATTGACCAAGAATGATTTAGAGAAACAATCTGGAGAGTCACTTGCCAAAATGCTCAGTTCTGTGCAAGGTGTTTCGATGATACAAAGCGGAGCTACCATCGCAAAACCCGTAATCCATGGGCTACATAGCAATCGCGTACTGATACTTAATAATGGTATTCGGCAAGAAGGACAGCAATGGGGAGCAGATCATGCTCCTGAAATTGATCCTTCAATGGCAAATCGGATAACTGTTGTTAAGGGTGCGGATGCTGTTCGTTATGGTTCGGATGCTTTGGGAGGAGTTATTTTGCTATCCTCAAGTAAACTTCCGTATGGAGATAATCTGCATGGAGAAGTATCTCCTTCGTTTTCATCTAACGGACGACGAACAACAACTTCTGCAAAGTTAGAAGGAACTGTTCCAAAGGTTCCGCTATGGGCGTGGCGAGTACAGGGAACATTAAAACGTGCTGGGGATATTAAAACCGCTGATTATTATCTTAATAATACAGGAGTTCGTGAAGAAAATTTTTCTCTGGAAACAGGATGGGAGAAGGAACTATGGGGAATAGAGGCTTTTTATAGTCAATATAATAATGAGTCTGGTGTATTCTATGGTTCTCACATTGGAAACTTAGAAGATTTACAAACGCGTTTTCAAGTGGGTCGTCCTTTGACTACTTATCCATTTTCCTATGAGGTAAATGCTCCAAAACAAAAGGTAAGACATCATTTGGCAAAGGCAAAAGCTTATGTTTTTCTTCCTTTTGGAGGTAAATTAACAGCTCAGTATGCTTTCCAAGATAATATCCGACATGAATACAGTGTCCGGCGATTGGAACGCAGTCGTATTCCTGCTTTGGACATGCACTTAGCAACTCACTCGCTTGATATTTCTTGGGAAAATATGTACGGGAAGTGGAAAAGTCAGTTAGGATTAACTGCTTTAAGTCAAGAGAATTATAACAAACCAGGTACGGGAATTACCCCCGTCATTCCTAATTTTGCTTCTGTTGGATATGGAGCTTTTGCTATTCAAAAGTATGTTGAAAAGCGTTGGGAAGCAGAAACAGGAGTTCGGTATGATTATAAAACATTGAATGCTGATGGTTACGGATTGTTCGGACAACGTTATGGAGGGAATCGTACATTTAATAACTTGACGTATCTTATAGGAGGAAGTTATAAACCAACTGACTTTTGGTCTGTAACATCTAATATAGGAGTTGCTTGGCGTTCCCCTCATGTTAGTGAGCTTTACAGTAATGGGCTTCATCACGGAGCAGGAACTTTTGATATTGGAGATGGTTCACTTACATCCGAAAGAGGTGGAAAGTGGATTACTTCGGTAAAATATCAAAAAGAAAAATTCTCTGCCGAAGTTGATTTGTTTGTTCAGTTAATTCAAAATTACATCTATGATGCTCCAACGGGAAAAACACGAACTTTATTTTCGGGAGTATTTCCTATCTTTCAATATCAGCAATCCGATGCTTTTTTCAGAGGAGCTGATTTGGAAATTGGATACCAATTTTTACCTTCATGGAAATATCGTTTAAAGGCTTCGGTAGTTTACGCTAATGAAATTAAAACAGGCCGATACTTTCCGTTTATTCCTTCAGAGCGTTTTTCACAAGAAGTTTCATTTGAGTTACCTGACACAGGCATTTGGAAAAATGTATATTTTTCTGCAAAACATCAATTTGTTAATAAACAAACTCGTTTTGACTCATCACAAGAATTGGTAAGCTCTACGCCTGATGCTTATAACCTATTTGATATTGGTTTTGGCGTTAAACTACCTTTAGGAAATCAATCGCTTGATGTACATATGTCTGCTGAAAATATATTGAACCAACTATATAAAGAATACACGAATAGATTTCGATACTATGCACATGATTTAGGTAGAAATATTCAATTACGTATAGTATATTCTTTTTAGTAAGATATAACTAAAAGCAAAAAATGTACAAGAGAAAATTTATTATATGA
Organism: Capnocytophaga canis; assembly: GCF_043187445.1. Lineage (NCBI taxonomy): Bacteria > Pseudomonadati > Bacteroidota > Flavobacteriia > Flavobacteriales > Flavobacteriaceae > Capnocytophaga > Capnocytophaga canis. The sequence continues at coordinate 91,641 of NZ_CP171121.1, forward strand.
AATAAATTATTTCCCTAAAGGGATGAAACATTTCCCCAAAGAGATGAAACATTTCCCTAAAGGGATGAAGTATTTCCCTAAAGGGATGAAGCATTTCCCTAAAGGGATGAAGCATTTCCCTAAAGGGACAAAGCATTTCCCTAAAGGGACGAAACATTTCCCTAAAGGGATGAAACATTTCCCTAAAGGGACGAAGTATTTATATAATGATTTAATATGTTTTATATATTGAAAAAATAAAATTTCATATAGATAACAGTTTATTTAAAGTAAAAAGACAAAAAAATAATTTAATAACAAATAAAAAAAAGATTAAATGATGAAAAATATATTTAGAATAAGTTTTTTAGCAACTATTTTAATTATTATGTCATCTTGTACAAAAGATGAACAACTTCAAAAACCTGATTTAGAAAAAGAGTTTGATATAACGGAACATTTCATAGCAGGTACCATTGGTGATAAGAATAAATCGGTATATGTGATAAACTTTTTAGAAAAAGGGAAAGCCGTATTTTTAAATTCCTCACAAGAGTTAATTGGTAATTACACTCTCACAAAAGACAGTCTTATTTTTGAGATAAAAAGTGATTCAAATTATCGAATTGCAAAATTTGCTCTGAATGATAAGAAACAAGTTACTTCAGCATACTATCGAGCTTTGAAAAAAGTCTACCCTGCTACTGCAACTTTAGTTTCTATTCCTGAAGAAAACCAATTGGTCGGAAAAGTTTTTAAAGGAGAAGAGTATAAGTTTGGGGAATCTTTCCGTCCTGTTTTTCATTACAAGTTTGATGAAAAAGGTACTCATTATGGTTCCGGAGTTGATGTAAATGCTGTTACACCTAATAAGAAACTAGAACTTATTAATAATTGTGTTTTCCGATTTAAAGATACAGGAATTTCAGAAATAGGATATTTTGTAGGAAATACTCTTACAGTTTTCAGATATCAAGGACTATACTATTTCGGAGAATATGAACTACAAAAATAATTATTTATTAACCCTAAAAATCAATTTAAAATGAAGAAAATAAAAAATATACTATCAGTAACAACTTTAATTGCTTTACAAATACTTTTTGTTAGTTGCCAAAAAGACAATAAAGATTTACCTGTGGAGGAACCAAAAGTAGAAAACCTTGAAATAGGTTACGAAAATGGTAAGAAAGCATATACAGAAAGTGATCTACATTTGGAAGCTAACATCACAGCTGAAGGAACAATTAAAAGTGTTCGAGTACAAATCACTCCAAAAGAAGCAGGAGGTTCTTGGTTTGTAGACAGAACTTATACAAAAGGATTTACAGGAAATAAAGAAGCAAATTTACACGAACATTATGATGTTCCTAAAAGAGCAAAAGAAGGAATATATGATGTAGTTATCATCGTAACGGATGCAAAAGGAAATAAAACCGTTGTAGAAGATGTTTTGACCATCGAACGTGATCCTTCTTTGCCGATAGTTACTGAAAAAAGTAGTTCATATGATAATGACGTGCTGAATATTAAGGCAAAGGTTTCTGCACCTAATAAATTAGCCAGTATTCATGTACGAGTGAGAGGTATTGAAGAAACCTACACAGATGAAGATTTGGTAGGAAAGACTTCGTATGATCTTAATAAGGATATTAATGTATCATCACTTGCCAAAGGTCACTATCACTTTTTTGTAACTATTACTGATCAAGTAGGAAAAAAGTTTACATACGAAGGTCATTTTGATAAAAAATAGTCACATTTTAAAAACTTCGTCAAAATACGCTGAAAGTTTTGGCGAAGTTTTACAAACAAAAAGAGAAAAGATATTCAATTAGAAATATCTTGAAAAAAGAAAATAACATAATATAATACAAAAATAATGAAACACTTTTTAAAGTTTAGCATAGCATCGTTTCTGGTTATAGTAGGAACGTCTTGCTCAAAAAATGCCCCAGAACCTCATCCAGAAGGAGAACACGAGGCAACAGCTAAGATGGAAGTTATTTTTACTGAAGGACACACCCATCATGGAAATAAATTTTATGGAGATGAAGAAATAAAGGAGCTGAAATATCTAAAAAAAATACAAAAGATAACCTTTATCCTTGAGGAAAATAAATTGAATATGGAAGGAGCGCCAGTACGATTAAAAAAAGGAAAACACTATGGCGTTGAAATAATACATTACAATGCTGAAGGAAAACGTATCAACAGTGAATTTATTTCGGATACAGAAGCTCGTATCCATCAACATTTTTTTATGATGGAAGAAGCTAAAACTACAGATGGACGCCCTACTCCAACAATGAATCAGGTGTTAGAATATACTTATCGTGACACTAATCCTGAAGACAAATACATCAATGAAAAGGGAGTAAAACTATTGAAAAGAACGTGGGACGCTAAAAATCCAACAGAAAATGATCCAATAGGTTTAAAGGGATTTTTTTATGTTAAGGAAAACTACATGACTTTTATGTTGAGAATCACGTTAGCTCATTTCACGGGCATTGGTAAAACAAAACTCAAAGAGGATGGAAGCTTGTATGCTTTTAATGAATTACCGAGCGGTAGTCGATTCTATGAAGCGGACGTAAATGTAAGAATTCCTGTCCGTATTTACACCGAAGAACAGTCTCCTGATTCAGTTTTCAAGGCAGATGCTGCCAAAGAATTTGGCGTTACGGAAGATGAAATTCAGAAAGATTTAGACCATATTGCAAGGCACAAACACGAAGAGGGGCATTCCCACCGAGGAATTCACTTATAAAAAAATGGTTTTAAACAGATAAAAAATAGGCTGTCCTTTTCGGACAGCCTATTTGCTTTGTTTATATCTTCTTCAATTGTTGTTGCATCATTTTGATCTGCTCCGTCATCATGTTTTGCTTGTCGAGCTTTTTAGCCTCGGTTAGTAATTCTTGAGCTTCTCGTTTTCTGCGTTTCTGCATCATAATTCCCGCCAAACTTAATTTTGCCATGGCTACATCATAACTCATATTCAATCCTAATTGTAAGGCTTTTCGGAAATATTTTTCAGCCTGAGAAAGATTGATTTGGGAGTAAATAATCCCATGTAAATAATGGTAGTAACCTTGTTGTTTTCTGATTAAAGCTGTCTCAGGGTCTACAATCTTGCTTAGCCATTTTTGAGTTCCTTGAAAGTCTTGCTTACGCAATCTAAAAAACGCCAATAGTAAAAACTCATTACGGAAGTAGAGCAACACAGGAATTGCAGCTAAAAAAATTAAAGCGATACCATTCCCAATATTTCCTTGCGTAAACTGATAGATAGCATAAGCGAAAATTAATACGGCCAAAATTATTTTGACATATCTATGTTGTATGTATTTCATTATAAATATTTTTTTAAGGTTTGCAAAAGTAGTAATTTATTGTGGTATAATAAAATTTATTTCCCATCTCTATCGACTTTGATTCGCTCCGAACGATTTGCCAGTTCCCATGCCAAGGCAAAAATGAGTTTGGTTCGTTGAGTCATTGCAGGAAAGTCAATTTTATCAACGGTATCTGTAGGTTGATGATAATCAGGATGTACACCATTGAAAAAGAAGACAGAAGGGATTCCGTTTTTAGCAAAATTGTAGTGATCAGAGCGATAGTAAATCTGCCAAGGGTCGTTACGGTCATCGTACTTATAATCTAAGTTCAATTGAGTGTATTTTTTGTTTACAGCCTCATTAATTTTATGTAAATCAGAGCTAAGTCTGTCAGCACCGATTACATAAATGTAATTGTTATCGGTATGCAAATCATCGACACGTCCAATCATATCAATATTAATATTAGCCACAGTATTTTCAAGCGGATACAATGGATTTTTAGCGTAATAGCTTGAACCAAAAAGCCCAATTTCTTCGGCAGTAACTAACAAAAAGAGTATGGAACGTTTGGGAGCGTGTCCTTTTTTCTTAGCCTCATTAAATACCCTTGCAATTTCCATCACAGCAACCGTTCCAGAACCATTGTCGTCAGCTCCGTTAAAAATATTACCTTTTTGTGTTCCTATGTGGTCATAATGTGCTGATACAACGATGATTTCTTCAGGTTTTTCGCTTCCTTCAATGAATGCCCAAATGTTATCGGAATCCCCAAAACGATTTTTAATAAATGATTTCGGTACGGTTTGAAACCATCCTTTTGCTTTGGGTGGATAGTTAATACCTTCTTTTTCAAAGTATTTTACAATATAGTCGGCAGCCTTCTTCTGCCCCTCACTACCCGTCATACGCCCTTCCATTTCATCAGAAGCAATGACTTCCAAGGTTTCACGTAAGCGTCGTTCTGAGATTTCATTGATTTGACTGTCAATTGATAATTTGCTCAAATTATTCGAAATTTCCTTTTGAGCAGTACACCCGAATGCTAAAATCGAAATAAATGCGATGCACGTTTTTTTCATTTTTTATAGATTTTTTTGTAAGGGACAAAAGTAACGATTCTTATGCTGAAAATCAAACTTTTTGTTTATGAACGAAAAAATAGTAATTTTGTGGGTTGAACCTACAGTTGAGCAATAACGTTTCGATATCAAAATGAAATCAAGAATTATTTTTAAAATTATATCAGGATACGTACTGTTAATCAGTGTTTCGTTCATCACGGGATACATTATTTACAATCAAATTCAAAAGCTAACTTTTTTGGAAGAAGAAGGCATTTATGAACGACGTAAAGTTCTAAAAATAAGCAAAATACTCACTTTAATGAACGAAACTGAAAGTGCTGGAAAAATTGCTATCCGAACCGATGATGAAGAGGCTTTGAACTTTTTTTTAGACCGAAATTATGCCTTGCAAGACTCCATCATAAAATTTAAAAAAGAAGTTAAAAACAGTTCGTATGTTTCTTTGTTTGATTCAGTGCAAATTTTATTGGAATTAAAAAGCGAAAATTTGCAAGAACTTAAAATTTTACAAAGCAGTGATAGTTCATCCGTAATCATCCGCAATGCTATTGAAAAATTATCAAGTTTGGAACCCACATTGGGATATTTCCTATTGAACGACAATGCAATAGCCAAAAAAAAACGGACAGCATCGAAGTCACAACAAACCTTATCAACAGGAACCTCTTACGCCTCTATCATTCAGAAATATAAAAACATTAAAATTCCTCCAACACGCAGTCAGCAAAAATTTGACAACACGGTGTTAGAAACCTTACAGTTACTCAACAAAGTACATGAAGAAACCATCAAATATAAAGATCAACAAAGTGAAAAAATTCATACACTTTGGCATACTGACAATCTTTTATCGGATAAATTACATCAGTTACTTTCTGATATTGAAGATAATATACTCAAAAGTGCTCAAGAGTTCAACGAACAACGACAGGCTGTTTTTGAAAAAAGCCGTTCTTTTTTAACAATATCATACGTTATAGCTCTTTTACTAATGGTGGTATTTTCATTCATCGTTATCAATGATTTTTGGAAAATACAACGTATACGTCAGAAATTAGAGGTAGCAAACTTAAAAAATAAACGACTTTTAAAAAGCCGCGAACAACTCATCTCAATGGTAAGTCATGATCTTCGTACTCCGTTGAGTTCCATTATAGGATACACTGAATTACTTGATAATCAAAGTACAAATGAAAAAACAAAAAATTATCTGTCAAATATCAAACATGCCTCTGATTATATCACTAAATTGGTAGATGAATTATTAGACTATTCCAAAATTGAAGCAGGGAAAATTAGCTTAGAAAAAGTCCCGTTGAACGTTTCAGAACTCATTGAAGAAGTTGCGACAAATATATATTCCATCCATAAATCGAAGCCTGTTGAACTAATATTTAATTTTTCTGAAAACGTTCAATATCAATGGTTTTCAAGCGACCCTTATCGTATTAAACAAATCCTTTACAACTTGATTTCAAATGCTTTCAAATTTACTGATAAAGGACAAATACGCATTACAACCACTGAAAAACAGATAGATAACAGCAAATTCGAAATTTCAATTTCAGTATCGGATACAGGAATAGGTATCAAAAAAGAACAACAAGCACATATTTTCGACGAATTTACACAAGCCAATCAAGAGGTATCAAAACAATATGGCGGATCTGGTTTAGGATTACATATTTCTCAAAAATTGGCACAACTCTTAAAAGGAAATATCACGCTCGAAAGTCAAGAAAACAAAGGAAGTACATTCACATTGACGTTCGTTACCAGTAAAATTTCAGAACAATCTTTACAAGCAGACACTGTTGTTGAAATGTCTGAAAAAGCAATTGATGATATCAACATTGTTATTATTGACGATGACACGAATATTTTGTCACTTATGAAAGAACTTTGCAAACAGAAAAATATTGGGGTTTTTGTGTTTGACAACAGTAAAGACGCCATTACTAACATGGAAACCCTAAATTTTGACTTGGTGATTACAGATATTCAATTACCAGAAATGAATGGGTTTCACTTTGTTACACTTTTCAATGAAAAGTACGGTAAGAGCATCCCTGTACTTGCCATTACAGGACGTAAAGATGTGCCAAATGACTTCTATGTACAAAGTGGATTCTCAGGAGTGTTACACAAACCTTTTTCACCTACCCAGTTCTACGAAAAGCTGCAAGAGTTCTTTCCAAGGATAAACACACAAACATCTCCATCTATCCTTACAAATGATAAAACATACAAAATCAATTCATTAGAAGATTTTATGGGAGATGATAAAGAGCAAATTATTACCATCTACAAAAATTTTTGTAAGGATACTTTTGAAAATATAGCGACTCTAAAATCTTGTTCCGATACTCAGGATTACGAAAAAATACGAGCCATTGCTCACAAAATGTTGACTATGTTCGGACAAATCCAAGCGACTCGCGAGGTGATATTGCTACGACAATTGGAAGAAATTTTCGAAGAAAATCCTGCAGAAATAAATCTCAAAATACAGGAAATAGAACGTTTATTTATTCATGATTGTAAACCTGCTATTGACCAATATTGCGAACAGTTGTTGCAAGATTCATAAAAAGATAAAAGCATAATTGTATAATTCGAGCCAAAATTTTATTTTTGCACATCGAACATCCAGATATTCCCTACAAGGAATGAAGTTAATACGCATATCGAAATGAATATTTTACTAAAATCAGCCGTTGTCATTGACCCAAAGAGTGTTTTTCACCAAAAAACAAATGATATCCTAATTACTAACGGAGTTATTACCCGAATAGCTCCTAACTTATCTACTGAAAAAGTGGATACTGTCATCGAAAATGTATATGTTTCATCGGGATGGGCAGACAGCAGTGTTTGTTTTGGAGAGCCAGGATATGAGGAGCGTGAAACTTTAACAAACGGAATGCAAACAGCTGCAAAAAGTGGTTTTACACATGTGCTAATAAACCCTGCAACAAATCCTATAACCGATACAAAGTCAGCTGTTTTATATCTGAAAAATGAAACAAAAAACGAGTTAACTACAGCACATCCCATCGGTGCTTTAACACAAGGAAGCAAAGGAGAAGTACTCGCCGAATTGTTCGATATGAAAAACGGAGGGGCGGTAGCATTTGGGGACTACAAAAAAGCTATTAGTAATAACAATCTATTGAAAATAGCGTTGCAATACACACAAGTCTTTGACGGAATTGTAATTTCATTTCCGAATGACAGCAAAATAATGGGAAAAGGTGTTGTGAATGAACACATTTCAGCCACTAAACTTGGTTTAAAAGGCATTCCTGCATTGGCAGAGGAATTATGTGTGGCTCGTGACTTAGCAGTATTAGAGTATGCGGGTGGAAAATTACATATACCGACGATATCATCCAAAAAATCAGTGGTAATGATTCGGGAAGCTAAGTCCAAAGGATTAGACGTAACTTGCAGTGTAGCAATTCATAACATTCATTTTGATGATAGTGTACTGACGAGTTTTGACACGAACTTTAAGGTGTTACCTCCATTGCGAGATATGGAAACGGTAGTCGCTTTGCGAGAAGCTCTCAACGATGGAACTATTGATTTTATAACCTCAGACCATTTTCCATTAGACATTGAATGTAAATTTAAAGAGTTTGATCATGCTTCCTATGGAACAATTGGCTTGGAGACGATTTTCGGAATTTTAAATCAATACGTCCCTTTAGAAAAAGCTGTTGAACTACTTACCGCTGCTCGTCAACGATTTGGAATTGAAACCCATCCCATTGCAGAAAACCAACAAGCTGACATCACAATATTTAGAACAGATGAAACTTATCTATTTGAAAATAAGCATATTTTATCAAGTTCTCATAATTCCGCTTTCTTAGGAGAAACCCTTCAAGGAAAAGTTATTGGATGTATTGCTAATGGCAAAGCAGTGATCAACGAGGTTAATTAGATTCCTTATTGTTACAATAATGACCTAAATTAGCATGAACAATCCAGAAGTTTTACATACACCCATTGCTTATCTGAAAGGAGTTGGTTCACAACGAGCTGATTTATTGTCAAGTGAACTAGGAATATTTCAATTTCAGGATTTACTTAATTTATTTCCTTATCGGTATATAGACCGTACTAAATTCTACAAAATCAACGAACTTTACGTTAATAATACTACTGAAGTACAAATAATTGGAAAAATTGTACATATAAAAACAGTAAGCTCAAACGCCTCAAAAAATGCAGATCGTTTGGTGGCAACCTTTGTGGACGACACAGGAAGCATTGAATTAGTTTGGTTCAAGGGTGTAAAATGGATTCGGGACTCCCTGAAAATCAATGAGCCTTACGTAATTTTCGGGAAAACAAATGTTTTCAATGGAGCGTTTTCGATGCCACATCCTGAAATGGATTTGGTAACCGATTATAACAAAACTATGGGAAACAGTATTCAACCTGTCTACCCTTCTACCGAAAAATTAGTAAAGCGAGGCATAACAAACAAGGTCATCCGTCAGCTGATTTTACATATTTTTGAACAAGTAGGTGATGTTTTTTACGAAAATTTACCCGAAAATATCCTTAACTCCTTGAATTTAATATCCAAAAAAGAGGCTCTACACAATATTCACTTTCCAAAAAACCAAGAATTACTAAGTAGGGCTACCTTACGACTCAAGTTTGAAGAACTATTTTATATTCAAATACAACTGGTTCAGAAAAATTTTCTACATAAACAAAAAATAAAAGGATTTCCATTTGAAAAAGTAGGAAAATATTTTATGGACTTCTATAATAACCATCTACCATTTCCTCTCACCAACGCACAGAAGAGAGTTTTAAAAGAAATTCGAAAAGATATGGGTTCCTACTCACAGATGAATAGACTGTTGCAAGGTGATGTAGGATCAGGAAAAACCATTGTTGCCCTAATGTCAATGTTGTTAGCTGTGGATAATGGTTTTCAAGCGTGTTTAGTAGCTCCAACTGAAATTTTAGCAAATCAACACTATCTGGGAATCAGCGAATTATTAAAGAAAACGAACATTAAAGTAGCTCTATTGACAGGTTCGTCCAAAACTTCAGAGCGTAAAACCATCACCGAAACATTGAGAAACGGCGAACTCTCTATATTAATAGGTACACATGCTATTTTTGAAGATAAGGTAATTTTCAATAACTTAGGATTAGCAATCATCGATGAGCAACATCGTTTTGGAGTGGCACAACGTTCCAAAGTATGGCAAAAAAATTACATACCTCCTCATATTTTGGTAATGACAGCTACTCCAATTCCACGTACATTAGCTATGAGTGTATATGGTGATTTAGACATATCCGTAATTGATGAACTCCCACCAGGACGAAAGCCGATTAAAACTATACACTACTATGAAAATAAACGGGCTGAAGTGTACGAATTCATCAAAAAGGAAATCGATAAAGGACGACAGGTTTACATTGTTTATCCTCTTATTGAAGAATCAGAATCTGTTGATTTTAAAAATCTTACAGAAGGATATGAACTAATTTCATCCATATTTCCTTTACCAAAATACAAAGTTTCTATCGTCCATGGAAAATTGAAGCCTTCTGAAAAGGATGCAGAAATGGAGCGTTTCGTTCGAGGTGAAACTCAATTAATGGTAGCAACAACAGTAATCGAAGTGGGGGTAAATGTACCAAACGCTTCCGTAATGGTCATTGAAAGTGCGGAGCGTTTTGGACTATCGCAGTTACATCAGCTACGTGGACGTGTCGGACGTGGTAGCGAACATAGTTTTTGTATCTTAATGACAGGAGAAAAGTTAAGTAGTGATTCTAAAACACGTATGCAAACGATGGTGAACACCAATGATGGATTTGAAATTGCCGAAGTAGATCTACGATTACGAGGGCCAGGTGATTTGATGGGGACTCAACAAAGTGGTGTACTTAACCTAAAAATCGCAGACATTGTAAAGGATCAATCCATCTTGAAAGCTTCTCGTTATCAAGCAATCGATTTACTCAGGAGCGACCCTTACATTCAAAAAAACGAAAATAGAATGGTAGCATACACGCTGACACAATTACACAAGTACAAAAATATTTGGACGCATATCAGTTAGAATAATAGTTTTAAAATAGACAATGTGATGAAAGTCAATGTGGTAAAAAAGCAGTATTTTTTACCACATTGACTTTTTTTAAGAATATCCAATCTTGAAGATATAACAAAAAAAGGAGAACTTCTCTTTGAAATTCTCCTTTTTTCGAATAATATGAACACTTACTTGGAAGTCAAACGAACATCTACACGTCTGTTTTTTGCTTTACACTCAGGTGTGTCATTTTCAGGACAAATAGGATGTTCTGAACCATAACCTGCAGAACTAAGTTGTGAAGGATTTACCCCCAAAGCTATCAATTTAGCTTTTACAACCTCAGCTCTTTTAGCTGATAATTCTATATTTTTTTCATTATTTCCTGAATTGTCAGTGTACCCACCTATACGAAGTCCTGCTTTATGGAAAGTATTGAAAATCATAGCGATATTTTTCAATTGCTCTTCCGATTCTTCGATAAGTTCATCACTTCCTGATTTAAAAAAAACACGATCCAACGTAATCCAGTTTTGTTTTGAGTCTCTTTCTACATCGAAATTTTCATCCAATAAAAGATTTACTATTTTTCTTTCTGAAGAATTTATTCCTACATTTATTGCTGAAATTTCAGACAACTGCAAAGGAGTGATTTCCCCTACGTTGTATTTGTAATTTCCGTAAGCATCTAACAAGCCTTCGTCCAAATTACTTGTAGTAACATCTTGCTTATTTTCGATTTCAGTTACAGGAACATTTTTTTCCATAACTTTATTTTCAGCTACCACAGTAGTAGTGTGTCCCCCGAGTATAGGAGCAATAACCAAACCTACCAGACAGGTTAGTTTTATTAAAATATTCATCGAAGGTCCTGAGGTATCTTTGAAAGGGTCTCCTACAGTATCTCCCGTAACGGCTGCTTTATGAGCATCTGAACCTTTTTTCTCAATTTTCCCATTGATTTCAACACCTGCTTCGAATGATTTTTTAGCGTTATCCCAAGCTCCTCCAGCATTATTTTGGAAAATAGCCCAAAGCACCCCTGAAACAGCTACTCCTGCCATATATGCCCCTAAGGCCTCTGCCCCCATTACAAATCCTATAACGATAGGCGTGATAATTGTAATAGCTCCAGGAAGCATCATTTCACGAAGAGCTGCTTTGGTTGATATATCCACGCATTTTCCGTATTCAGGTGTTCCTGTTCCTTCCATAATTCCTGGAATTTCACGGAACTGACGGCGAACTTCTTGTACCATATCCATTGCAGCCTTTCCTACTGATTGCATAGCTAAAGCGGAGAATACTACTGGAATCATACCTCCAATAAACAAAGCTGCCAATACATCTGCCTTAAATATATTAATTCCGTCGATTCCTGTAAAAGTTACGTAAGCTGCAAACAACGCCAATGCCGTAAGTGCAGCTGAAGCAATAGCAAATCCTTTACCAACCGCAGCTGTAGTATTTCCTACTGAGTCTAAAATATCAGTGCGTTGGCGTACTTCTTTTGGTAATTCACTCATTTCTGCAATACCTCCTGCATTGTCTGCAATAGGCCCAAAAGCATCAATAGCCAACTGCATAGCCGTAGTAGCCATCATTGCTGAGGCTGCAATCGCAACACCATAGAAACCAGCTAATTCATATGACCCCCAAATTGCCACAGCAAACAATAGCACTGATGAAAAAGTAGATTTCATACCCGTGGCCAAACCTGCGATGATGTTGGTAGCCGCTCCAGTTGAAGAGTTTTGAACTATATTCAAAACAGGTTTTTTACCTAATGCCGTAAAATGTTCAGTAAAGGCAGAAATCAACAATCCTACAGCCAAACCTACTACGGTTGCAAAAAACACATTACTACTTGCAATTTCCTTAACCCCTTCTCCAAAGAATTTCATTTGAATAGTATCTGGAAGCATTATATCAATCAAAAACCAACAAGATATGAGGGTCAATGCTAATGCTACATAGTTCCCCATGTTCAACGATTGCTGTACTTGTTTTTCTTTCGCCTCATTATTTTTAATACTTACGAAGAATGTTCCAATGATAGAAGCTATGATTCCAACTCCTGCAATCACAAGAGGGAGTAAAATAGGCCCTAATCCATTGAAATTATCAGTATAAGCTATGCCAGTAGCTTCTGAAATATCCTTGATAATGTAGTTACCAAGTACCATTGAAGCCAAAACAGTTGCAACATAGGAACCAAAGAGGTCAGCTCCCATACCTGCCACATCACCTACGTTATCACCTACGTTATCAGCAATAGTAGCTGGGTTTCGAGGATCATCTTCGGGAATTCCAGCTTCTACTTTACCCACAAGGTCAGCCCCTACGTCCGCCGCTTTAGTGTAGATACCTCCACCCACACGAGCAAATAACGCAATAGACTCAGCTCCTAATGAAAATCCAGCTAAAGCCTCTAAAACGATAGTCATTTCATTGTAGAAATTACCTCCTTCGGTGATGAATATGTTTATAAAAATCAAGAAGAACAAACTAAGCCCCAAAACAGCTAAACCTGCTACTCCTAAGCCCATTACTGTTCCTCCGCCGAAAGAAATTTTTAATGCTTTTGGCAAACTGGTACGAGCAGCTTCTGTAGTGCGTACGTTGGATTTAGTAGCTATTCGCATACCTATGTTTCCCGCTAAAGCAGAAAATAACGCTCCAAAAACAAAAGCAACCACAATGAGCCAGTGCGAAGTTTCAACCATCCGGGAAACCACAAAAAGAGCTACAGATGCAATGATAACGAAAATAGCCAAAATACGATACTCCGCATTCAAGAAAGCCATTGCTCCTTCTTGAATTTTTTCAGAAATACTTTTCATTCGTTCCGTGCCTGTGGTTTGCTTGTTAATCCACAATGACTTGGAAATCATAAACAACAGCCCTACAATTGCCAGAGCTAAAGGAAGATAAATTATGTATTTTTCCATATAAAAATAAATTACTAAAAAATTGATTGTTTATGGGGGTAAAAATACTATTTTAAAATCAAATTGAAAAGAAAATCTTAAATTTTAACATTATCTCGAAAGTATATGGAAAGCATTTCAGAATCTTTTATCTAACATCTACCAGTGTAAATCTTATCTAATAATTTGATTATTAATAAATTCTTATTTTAATTTTCAATAAAATATATTCACTTATATTAGCAAAAAGACATGAAAATAGAAGGTTATAAAGCAAAGATTGGAAAATAATTTTCAAAAAAAACATACATTCATTTTGAAATTTTCATTATGTAACTTTATACAAGCTATTATAAAAATACAAATATCAAATAATTCTATGAAATGAAAGTAAATAAAGAAAAGGCTATTAGGAAAAAACCTAACAACCTTTTCGTTCAATGAGTATGGATAATTTTAATTTGCTGCAAACAAACGAGCGAAGAAACTTTTACGTTTCGATAGTTCACCTCGTTCTTCACTGAAAATATCATCAGAAATTTCTTCAGTGGTAATGCTCTTATCGCCTCCTTCATGTTCAAAACGAATGTCTTTATTATTTTCATCCATGATGTCCATAATAAATTCTATGTATGATTTGCCATGCTTTTCTAGGAATCCTTTGAAGTAACGGTTACTCAATTCCATACCTCCGATCTTCTCTAACTTTAATAAAGTCTGATAAAGAGGCTCTATATGTTCCTTAATCACATGTTCAGGTACAGATCTTCGTCTTGCCATGATGCTAACAACCTCACCTAAGATATTTCTTCCTACCTCAAAATCTGTAATCACCCAATAGTATTTTCCTGTTTTGGTCAAATTTTTGATAATAGCGTGAAAATTTCTACCCGCATTAATATTATCCCAAGTGATTTTAAAAATGATTTTAGGCATATCAGGATGGCGAATAATGTTGTGTGGTTTACCCAACAGCTCAGAAGGAGTATATTCGCAAACATCCAAAAACGTTTGATTCACATCGGTAATAGTACCGAATTTATCAGTGGTGCTGACAATCGTCCTTGTTTTATCCCAAGCAATCTCCTCATTAACAGGAGTTGGTCTATTTACTTGCTCTGACATAATTTTTTCTTTTATAATCCGATACAAATGTACAAAAATATATTCAGAATATAAAAAATTAAATTACTAAAAAACGAAAGAGAAAAATATTTTTTTGTTGCAACATATTTTTTTGAATTATTCAACTGATTATCAGTAAACAAAAAAAACTATCTAAAAAGTTTTTTTAGATAGTTTTTATAATTTTACGCATTGATGTAAGCTCTTAACATCCAAATCGTTTTCTCTTGCTCAGGAATAAATCCACCTACCAAACCTATGGTTCCTTCATCTTCTGCTTCATTACAAGTTTCTAACAAACCTCGTTCAAACTTCAATAATTCAGCTAAGTTATTGATAACCAATTTAACTGCCTCAACATCATCGGAAACATCTTTTCCAACAGTAATTGTTGAATGTTTAACGTATGCCTCCAATGTATGTAAAGGTGTAAATCCTAAGGTTAAAATGCGCTCTGCAATCTCATCGATTTGGGATTGCACTCCATCATAGAGTTCCTCAAATTTCTCGTGAAGTACAAAAAAATTCTTTCCTTTGATATTCCAATGCAAACCTCTCAAATTTTGATAATAAGTTTGGAAATTTGCTAATAAAACGTTCAATTCATTGGCTACTTTTTCTGCTTTTGACTTTTCAAGTCCTAATACATTATAATTCATAATCCTTTTTATTTACATTTTGATTTCTGTTGCAAAGGTAGTGTTATTTATTTTTGAAAACATACTTTCTCTATTGATTTTTTTTATATTGATATAGAGGAACCCATATTAGATAATATGTGATTTGATTGTTTCTATTGCTTTTTGTACTCCTGAAGATGCTTTCTGTGCTATTACTGTCAGCTGTTTATTAGACTGAATCTGTGGAAATGGATCTACATAGTACACGGGAGTTTTTGGTTGCGTATAGTGTATCAATCCTGCGGCGGGATAGACTTGCAGTGAGGTTCCTACAATCAGGAAAATATCAGCAGTTTCCACCTGCTCAATCGCTTTTGTTATTAAAGGAACATCTTCTCCAAACCAAACAATATGCGGACGCAATTGCACTCCCGATGGACTCAAATCTCCGAGAAGAATATCGTCCTGACAGTCGAAAATCTCTGCATCATTATCTACGCCTCTTGATTTTAATAGTTCTCCATGGAGATGTATGACATTGGAACTTCCTGCTCGTTCGTGCAAATCATCTACGTTTTGTGTAATAATTACAACATCATACTCATTTTCTAACTGAACTAACAACTGATGTGCTTTGTTAGGTTTAACTTCTTTAAGCTGTCGTCTACGTTGGTTATAAAACTCCAATACCAATGAAGGATTTTTAGAAAAACCCTCGGGAGATGCTACTTCCATCACATCATGTCCTTCCCATAAACCATTGGCATCACGAAACGTTCTGATACCGCTTTCCTCGCTGATACCTGCTCCTGTGAGTACGACAATTTTCTTCTTCATTATAAAGATTACTGATTTTTTTCTTTTACCTTATTGATGTATTCCTTCAATTCCTTGCCGTATTTTGCGGCTGTAATCTCTGGGGTAAGTGCATTATATACTGAATCTAAGTATTTTACGTTCGTATCAGGCACATCTGTCAGTACAATATAGGGAGCGACGTGTGAGTCGCCATGGGTTATCGCAAAATTCAACGCATACAAATGTCTTCTTAACTGATTCTTTTCTATGATTTTAGCTAATGAATCTGCCTTTGGTTGATATCCCTCCTTAATTGATTTTAATTGTATCTCCAACAATTCCAAGTTGCGTATATTAAATTTACGAATGTTCTTTGAATACTCTTCCCATAATTTTTGACTTTCCGAACCTTCAATTTTAGCATGAATGTCAAAAAGTTCATGTTTACTATTAATTGTAATGGTAGTTGGTTCTCCAAAAAAGGCCAAACGATCACCAAAAGTCTGGTCTTGGTTTTTTCCTAAATCTAAAAAAATATAAAATATTTCAGGAGATAATATTTCTTTTTTAAATGTAAATTCTCCGCTTCCTTTGGCTTCGACAGAATCTATATTTACGAGTTTCTCACCATCAAATTGTTGTAAGAAAATTGTTCCCTTTTTGAGTCCTTCAACATTTCCTTGAACAATCATTGTTTTCTCGTTACCTCCTGAATTTGAGCAACCTATGGCTAACAGCACACCAATTAAAAAGATTATTTTTTTCATATACATATAAAAATTTAAACACTTATTATCAACTCATAACACCTTGTGTAACAGACACATACTCCATCAAGAAAGCAGAAAGCATTGCAGCGTACGTCCCTACAATATATCCTAAAACAGCTAAAAGTACGCCTACCGTTGCCAACGAAGGATGAAATGCTGATGCCACTACAGGAGCCGAAGCAGCCCCTCCTATATTTGCTTTACTTCCCACAGCCAAGAAAAAAAGTGGAGCTCGAATAATTTTCGCTACAATGAACATCAACCCTACATGAACCGCCATCCAAATTATTCCAACAAGAAGCAATCCTAAGTTATCAAAAATTTTAGTCAGATCCATTTTCATACCGATGGTTGCCACCAGAATATAGATGAATACGCTACCTAACTTACTTGCTCCTGCTCCTTCGTAATTCTTTGCTTTTGTGAAAGATAATGCTAAACCAATTAAAGTAGCAAAGGTTATCATCCAAAAGAATTTATCTCCAAAAAAAGAAAGAGCACTGGTTTTATCTCCAATCACATGAAATTTATTTTTTAAAAAATCGGTAAGAAAATCAGCTCCAAAATGCGAAAGACCTACTCCTCCAAAAGTAATTCCTAACATGATTTTGTAGTCAGTCAACATTGGTATTTTCTTTGTCTTCTCACTAAAAGTGATTACTTTTTGTTTTAACTCTTCAATAGACGAATTATCGGCCTTGAGCCATTTATCTATTTTTTGAGAACGAGCAATGAAAAACAATAGAAAAGCCATCCAAATGTTAGCCACTACAATATCCACAAGCACCATAGCTCCGTATTTTTCAGGATTATATTGGTATATTTCAAGCATAGCAGCCTGATTAGCACCACCGCCAATCCAACTCCCTGCCAAGGTGGACAATCCTCTCCAAACAGCATCAAAACCCGCACCACCAACAGCCTCGGGCATGATCAATGACACTATCAAAATAGCGATAGGCCCTCCAATAACAACTCCTATCGTTCCTGCAAAAAACATAACGAGAGCCTTAGATCCCAAACGAAAAACTGATTTTAAATCAACACTTAGGGTCATCAAGATTAAAGTCGCAGGTAACAGATATCGACTTGAAACAAAATAAAGATTCGAATTCTTGCTGGAAATGATTCCTACAGAATTAACTATAGCGGGAAGCATGTAACACATCAATAAGGCTGGAAAAATAGTATAAAATATTTTCCAAAACCTTGTTTTTAAAGAAGATGTGTAAAAAACTATTCCCAAACATACCATTAGCACACCTAAAACAATAGCATCATTTTGAAAAGGTAATTCCATCGGCTTTTTATTTTTGTGGCGAAGATACCATTTTTTTGGTTTTTGACAAACTTTCTCACAACTATCCAGAAGTAAAGTCTCTTTTACGATGTTTTTTGAGCAAAATCCTGTAAAAACTGAGCTGTAAAACTTTTCGTATCTTTAGCTACTTCTTCGGGAGTTCCAAAGGCTACTAATTGACCGCCACCTTTACCACCCTCATAACCAATATCAATGATATAATCAACTTTCTTGATAACATCTATGTTGTGTTCAATAACCAAAACGGTATTTCCTTTATCAACCAATTTATCAAGAACTTGCAAAAGCACGTTTACATCCTCAAAATGCAATCCTGTGGTAGGTTCATCTAATATATAGAAGGTGTTTCCAGTATCTTTTTTGGATAGTTCGGTTGCTAATTTTACTCGCTGAGCCTCACCTCCGGAGAGGGTAGTTGATTGCTGTCCTAAGGTGATATATCCCAAGCCAACCTCTTCAATGGTTTTTAGTTTTCGGTAAATTTTGGGAATATTTTCAAAGAAAATGACAGCTTCGGCAATGGTCATATCCAATACATCAGCTATGGATTTCCCTTTGTAACGTACTTCTAAAGTTTCGCGATTGAAACGCTTTCCTTTACAAGTCTCGCACTCAACATATACGTCGGGAAGAAAATTCATTTCAATAACTTTAAGTCCTGATCCTTCACAGGTTTCACAACGTCCTCCTTTAACGTTAAAACTAAAACGCCCTGGTTTATAACCACGAATCATCGCTTCGGGGGTTTGTGTGAAGAGAGTACGTATTTCACTAAAAACTCCTGTGTAAGTCGCTGGATTGGAACGAGGTGTGCGTCCAATGGGCGACTGATCAATGGCAATTACCTTATCGATATGTTCCAAGCCTTCTATTTTTTTGTAAGGCATCGGTTTTTTTACGGCATTGAAAAAATGAGCGTTCAAAATCGGGTAAAGTGTTTCATTAATTAGGGTTGATTTACCACTTCCCGAAACTCCTGTAACACCAATCATCATCCCCAAAGGAAAAGTTACCGTAATATTTTTTAAGTTATTCCCTGAACATTCACTTAAAATCAATGACTTGCCATTTCCTTTACGTCGTTTTTCTGGGATATGAATTTGTTTTCGGCGACTGATATAATCGGCAGTGGTGGTTTTGGCATCCATCATCTGCTGAGGAGTTCCTTCAAAAATGATCTGTCCGCCGTCTTTTCCTGCTTTTGGCCCAATATCAACCACATAGTCGGCTTCTAAAATCATCTCTTCGTCATGCTCAACCACAATGACTGAGTTTCCAATGTCGCGTAGAGATTTTAATGAATTAATTAGCCGCTGATTATCTCGCTGATGTAGGCCGATGCTTGGCTCGTCCAAAATGTACAAAACTCCCGTAAGTTGCGACCCTATTTGTGTTGCTAAACGAATGCGTTGCGATTCTCCTCCTGACAAGGATTTGGAACTGCGATTGAGCGACAAATAGGTCAAACCGACATCTACTAAAAACTGTAACCTATTTGAAATTTCCTTAATGATTTCTGAGGCTATCTGCAACTGCCTTTTAGTTAATTTTTTAGGAAGATTCTCGAACCATGCCAACAACTCTAAAATGTCCATTGCGGACAGTTCAGCTATGTTTTTTTCGTTCACTTTAAAGAATAAAGCCTCCTTTCGGATACGCGTTCCGTTACACTCTCCACAGGGGAGTGTATCCATAAATTCAAATGCCCAACGTTTAATCGAAACGGAATCTGAATTTTCATACTGATCGGCGATGAATTTCACAATCCCCTCAAAATCAAACTCAAACTCACGAGTGATCCCCAACACATCTGACTTTATAGCATATTTATCCTTTCCACCATTAAGGATAATATCCATCGCCTCTTGAGGTAAACTCTCGACAGCATCGGACATTTTCGCTCCAAATTTCTGTAAAATGAGTTCTAACTGCTTAAAAATCCACGTATTTTTTTGTTCCCCAATAGCGACAATAGCTCCATTTTTTATGGATATTTTTGGATCGGGGATAATTTTTCGTTGATTTACCTCATGCACTTCACCCAAACCATTGCAATGTGGACACATTCCCTTAGGAGAATTGAACGAAAAAGTATTCGGCTCGGGCATGGGATAGGAAACTCCCGTTGTAGGACACATCAAATTACGGCTAAAGTACTGTATTTTATTATCTTGATGTTCTAAAACCATCAATACGCCATCTCCGTAGTGCATGGCAGTCTTTATGGTTTCTTGGAGTCTTTTCTCGGTAGTTTCATCATTGCTTATGGAAAGCCTATCTATCACGATTTCAATATCATGAGTTTTGTAACGATCAAGTTTCATTCCCTTTTGAAGGTCAAGAATCTCGCCATTAACACGCACCTTTACGAATCCTTGTTTGGCGATTTGCTCAAAAAGTTCACGATAATGCCCTTTTCGGGATTGTACCACAGGAGATAAAATACTGATTTTGTTTCCTTTATAATGTTCAATAATCAGTTCCTGAATCTGAGCGTCGCTGTAGCTGACCATTTTTTCACCCGTAGCATAGCTATACGCATCAGAAGCTCTGGCGAAAAGTAATCGCAAAAAATCATATATCTCAGTGATTGTTCCAACAGTGGAACGTGGTGATTTTGAAGTAGTTTTCTGTTCAATGGCAATCACAGGCGAAAGTCCATCAATCTTATCAACATCGGGACGTTCCAACCCTCCCAAAAACTGACGCGCATATGCAGAAAAGGTTTCGATATACCTACGTTGTCCCTCCGCATAAATAGTATCAAACGCCAATGAGGATTTCCCACTACCTGAAAGCCCTGTAATGACAACTAATTGCTCACGAGGAATGCTGATGTCTATATTTTTAAGGTTATGCACCCTCGCTCCTTTTACTTCTATTTTATCTTCCATTCACCGAAAAAGTTAAGGGGACAAAGATAGTGATTTTTTCTGTTATGACAGATGGTAAAATTCTTAATATTTGGCTGTTTTTTTTCATATACAACTCTTAGATTATAAATGTATAAAAACATTTTTTGGAAACTATTCGGAAAGTTAAAAGCATAAAGCAGTCATTGATTTTCTATATTAAACACCTTTTTTAACACAAATTTTAACATATTATTTTTGTTTAATAGAAATAAACAATTAACTTTGCATTAATTATCAAAATAAATATTACCATGAAGTTTTTAAAATTTTGCTTATTAGCTATTGGGATGATAGCTCTAAGCGGTTACGGTATTGTGAAATACGTCAAATCTGATGTAAGATTTACTAATTTTTTATCCGACACAGAGGTGTCAGCAACTCCAATTATTTTTGATTTGTGCCATTGTGATGGAGATAAATGTAAGAAAAGAACACCTAATCAGAATTATATCGAATGTGGAATATCTGATTGTGATGAAGGGTGTGCTGAATTTGAAAAAGCAACGGGAAAATGTGCTAATTCAGGAGGAGGAGATACCGTAAGTTCAGAAATTAATTAACATTTACCAAGAGGAGCTGATTATTTACTTGAATCATCGTAAACTATATGTTTTGAAAATTCACAATTTTCATCTCCTCTTTTTTGGAAAAACACAATGAGTATGAGATATTTACTATTCCTATCCCTTTTATTATTATTCGGTTGCCAATCAACATCGGAGGGCAATGAACCTAATTCACGAGAATTTTATAATACGGTGGATATTTCAAAGAAAGAAGATATTCAATATCATTCTTTTACGTTAGACACACTGAAGATGAACCCCGAAGGAACATCCTATGTCGGAAAATTTTTGATGTGGAAAGATACACTCTATTTCGTAGACGAACGCTTTTCCTATATTTTTCAATTTACGAATGAAGGGGAATTTGTACAGCGACACGCAGGAAAAGGAAGAGGACCTAATGAAGTATTTTACATCGATTATCTGACATTTGGTGAAGACGAATTCGCTACGATGAATGGAAACAATTGGGCAATTGACATATTCGACACTCAATTTCAAAAAAAGAAATTTTTTAGGATAGACAACAACAGTACAAGAACCTACGAAGAATTATGGCACGAACCTATGGTTACATTGGCAGATTCGTACAGTTTTGACTGCGTTAGACCTAATACCTTCAAACGATGGGATGAGGACAGAGTGGTTTGTTCTATTTTTTCAAAACACGCATTCTTGAATGGATACAGCACATCAGAAAAGTCAGAATTATACTATAACTACGCACGTTGTTTCGGAATCATAAATTTAAGAACAGGAAAGTTTGAGAAAATTTTAGGTAGACACTCTCCCGTATATTTATCTCAACAAAACATCCCTAATTTTCAATATTTAAACTATGATACCTATGAAAAAATAGATGATGTATATATCAATTTTTGGCCTGATCCTGACATTTATCTTTACAGTAAACAAGAGGATAAAATCAAAGGAAAATTTGGAAAGGCAGGACGGGACATGAAAACAGATTATCGCCGTACCAACACCTCTGAGGAAGGTCATAAGAATTGGAAAAGCGATTATGCAACGTATGGTTACTACACGTTTTTAAAATATTTCCCTGAAAAACAGCTGATTTTCAGAGGTTATTCTAAAGGTAAAGGTGCAACAAACCATGGATTGCAAATTTACAAAAACCATCAATTGATAGCAGATTTAGACGTACCTAAAGGATTTGAAATTATAGGATATTCCAACGGTATGTTCTACGGCGTCACGCCACAAGACCCTGATATAGATTTTTTAATAGTTTATAAAGTTAAATTTTCGTAATGAGATACATATATTTCTTTATTGTCTTATTTTTATTAATCTCCTGCCAAGAGAAAAAAACAAAAACAGGCTCTGTAAAACAGGCTTCAAACTCTGTTGAATATGAGGTATCGGCGGGTGTTTTAGAACCCAAAAGAAATCGCATTAAAATTCAAAACGTTAAAAAAGGAGAGCGTTTGGTTCAAAGATTCATTCTTTCAAACACGGGAACTGAAATGGTTCGCATTTTAGGAAATGACGCTTCATGCAATTGTACAGAAGTGCTAATTTCCAAAAAAGAAATTCAACCAACTGATACGATTTCTGTTCAAATGATTGTTGAAACCTCTGACAAAGAAGTAGGTAACCACAATGTTAATACGGTTTTAACTACCAACGGAAAGCAGAAATTCTATAATTTAGAAATTGATTTTACTGTCGTAACCAATGATTAATATGAAACTTATTTTTATTATTTTACTTTTTTCTTCTCCTCTATTCTCTCAGAGTAAATATGAAGGACATGTATTGGATGCTAAAACCAATGCCCCGATTTATGGGGTGTATATTTCCGTGAATGATAAGGTAGTAGCCTCTACCGATGACGATGGTTTTTTCAGTTTTGAAGGAGATGAAATCACTACCAACGACCGCATTTGTTTCAGTCATATTTCCTACAAAACACTATGCCTTTTTGGAAATGAAATTGGTCATCAATACCATTTGGAACTTGGAGTGAATGAACTAAGTGAAGTAAATATTTATCAGGGAGGCGAAAAAGTTTGGAATGTGTTGGAAAAAGTTAAGGACTTTGAAAAGAAAAAATCCTACTACGTAACTCCCGATTTTTGGGCAAAATCACATGGAACAGCCCGATTTTACAACAAAAAAGGTACGCTTGTGGGGTATTCTGAAATTGTAGGGCAAACTATGTTGCTTGGTGACGTGCGAAAAAATCCTTTTTGTATCGGTTTTAACATCCCACAGCAAATACGCCGTAGCCCCGAAAAAATGCTTTTAGAAACAGATAAAACGCTTAAAAACAATGGTATACTTTTTAAATCTCCTTTGTACTTCTATGGATTTTCCATGTTAAAATTAACACACCCGCTATTTGAAAAAAACACCTCTAAGTTTGTTTTTGAAAAGGTTGATGATGAGTATCTTACCGAAAATGCTCATACAATTTTGGAATACAAGCAAGTGAAAGAAATATCGACCATTATGGGAAAATGTTCTAACATGAGCGGAAAAATATGGTTAGATGAAAATAATAAAATATTCAAAGAAACCGCTTCATTTGATGAAGATAATGTCTCTCGGCATATTTTAACCGTTGAATATGTAATTATTGGGGAATATCACTACCCTTCCAAAATTTCATACCACCAATTTGCTTTGACAAGAGAAGTGATTAGTCAAAAAACACACATACAACTGACGCACATCACTCCTGTGAAAAATGAATATGACGGCAGACACGGCTTCTTAAGTGAAATGTATCTGTATCCATCGCTGAAATATGATTCCAAATTTTGGAAGAAATACCCCATTGAAAACACCACAACCTATGATGATTTAAATAAAATGGCTGAAGGCATGTCGTTAGATGCCTTTTTTAGGAAAGCAACTGATTCCCCCGAAAATTTATTCAACAAACAAGGCGAAAATTACAAATACATAATAGACAGAGTCATCCCTACTATGGAATATTTCAAAAAAATTAGAGATAGAGATATGAAATAATATAATACGATTTTAAAATGAGGAATTATCCTAAAGTAACTTCAAAAATCATTACTTTACTATCGTATTGGATTATTACCTTTGGATTGTATGTTTTGATACGCATCTTCATTTTTGACTTCCATAGCGTTTCTTCTGTGTCGATGTCCCCTACAATTCTTCCAGGAGATCATATTATCGTAAACAAATTAGTTTACGGAGCCCGACTTTATAATATTTTTGATATTACAGATGGGGAAAGAACAACAATTTATCGATTGAAAGGATTTCAAAAAATAAAACGAAATGACATTGTTGTTTTCAATATGCCGTATCCAAAAACAAGAGAGAAAATGGAAATGCAATTACATAAGTTCCTCATCAAACGATGTATCGCTTTACCAAAAGATACCCTTTACATAAGAAATGGAGTTTATCATATCAACAATGATTCAACTATTCGTGTAGGCTATCTAAAAATCCAAGATAAATTGGAGAAAATAAGAAACACGTTTAATCATAAGCTATTCCCAAAAGACAGTTTGATTGATTGGACAATTAAAGATTTTGGGGGATTATACATTCCACAAAAAGGAGATGTGCTAAAACTGAATAGAACCAATGCAATTCTTTATAAAAACATAATTGAGTGGGAAAAAAATAGACCTCTTATTTTTGAAAATAATATGTTATGGGAAGATAAACAACCTTTATCCACACATACTTTTGAACATAACTATTATTTCATGGTGGGGGATAACGCTTCTGAGTCAAGCGATTCACGCCATTGGGGACTAGTGCCAGAAGAGTTTATTACTGGCAAGGCGTGGATTATCTGGAAATCAAAAGATTTACACAGATCTCAATGGCGATATAGTCGATTTTTCAAACTTTTGAAATAAACTTCAAACCATAAATATTCAAAAAGTTTAAACTCTGTGCCTAAATTTTATTGACAACCCAAGCACTGTAAATATTTAATATTATCCTACAAATCCCTATCTTGGGCGTAATAATCGTACATCGCCACTTGCGAACGAACTTTTAAATCGTCATTTCGGCGGTAGGCATTATCTTGTTTTTGTGAGATAATACGTGCTTTCACATTGTCCGACCATCCAATTTCAAAGGTGTCCATCAATTCTTTTTTGATAGCAGCATCATAAATTGGGCAACCGACCTCCACTCGGTGGGAAATATTACGAGTCATAAAATCAGCCGAAGAAATATAAACCTTCGGATTGCCATTATTTCCAAAAATAAACAGACGAGGATGCTCCAAAAACCTGTCCACAATACTGATAACTTCAATGTTTTCGCTCATTCCTGGAACTCCTGGAATCAAACAACAAATACCACGAACAATCATCTGAATTTTAACCCCTGCCCTACTTGCTTCATAAAGTTTGTCAATCATTTTATAGCTGGTTAAACTATTCATTTTCAGCTTTATGAAGGCTTCTTTACCGTTCTTAGCATTGGTAATTTCTTGCTCAATGAGTTTAGTAAGTATTTTCTTTGTATAATGTGGTGACACAATCAAATGTTTATAGCGTTGGATGATATAATTCGTATCAAAGAAGTTAAACACTTTATTAACCTCCTTAAGAATATCTTGATTGGCGGTAAACAGGGTGTAATCGGTATAGATTCGTGCGGTAGATTCATTGAAATTTCCTGTACTGATGAATCCATATCGTTTGAGTTCCTTCCCTTCTTCACGTTCAATAACACATATTTTACTGTGGACTTTCAACCCTCGAACCCCAAAAATAAGTTTTACACCTTCCGCTTTTAACAATTCTGCATATTTTATGTTTGATTCCTCATCAAAACGAGCTTGTAGCTCAATTTGTACGGTTACTTTTTTACCATTCTTAACCGCATTTATTAATGAGTTCACCACTTGTGAATTTTTTGCCAAGCGATAAACGGTAATTTTTACGGATTTCACTTTGGGGTCCAAAGCCGCTTCTCGCAAAAACCAAACAATATTGGAAAAAGTATGATAAGGTGTGAATTGCAAATAATCTTTTTCGGCTATCTTTTTGAGCAAACTTTCTCCTGACGAAAGTCCTTTTACGGGCAGTGGCTGAATGGGCTCATATGTCAAATCATAGCGTCCCATACTTGGAAAATTCATATAGTCACGTCGGTTGTGATATCTTCCTCCTGGTATGATGCTATCAGTGTCCACAATATCCATCTTCTCAAACAGAAATGCCAAAGTATCCTTGTCTATTCCTTTATCATAAACGAAACGGACTGGCTCTCCACTGCGTCGCCCTTCTACACTTGACGAAATTTTTTCAACAAAACTTTTACTTAAATCATCATCAATATCAAGCTCTGCATCTCGGGTGATTTTAATCATATGTGCCGTAAGTGATTCATAACTGAAGATGTAAAAAATTTGATGCATACAAAAGCGTATGATGTCATCAATCATAATAATATAATGCTTTCCATCCACTTTAGGCAACTCCACAAAACGATCAATAGTAGTAGGTAACTCAATGAGTGCATACTGTATTTTCTCTTTATATGCTTTCGAAGAAAAGAATTTTTGAATACCTTTGGTTTGTCCCTCTTCTTTCAAAATCATTTTGATTGCTAAATACGCCACATCATCCTTCAACTCAGGAAACGCTTCCAGATCATTTAGAATGATAGTAAACAAAGCTGGACGCACTTTGGAAAGAAAATAACTAGTCACAAACTTCTCATGTTCAGGAAGTAGCGTTTTTTCATTCACAATAAAAATCTGTTCTTTTTCCAATTCTTTAGTTACTGAACCTATAATGTTCAGACTCTGTTCCTGCAATTGGATAACCTCTTTGGTGATTTCTTCAAGCAATTCTTTAGCGTGGATGTCACTACTATCGTTCATCACAATACGCTTAATCGTAGCATAACGCACTTTGAAAAATTCATCTAAATTATTTGAAAATATTCCTGCAAAACGCAAACGCTCCAATAGCGGAACGCTTTCATCTGCTGCCTCTTGCAACACTCTCTCGTTGAATTTCAACCAACTAAGTTCCCTGTTTATGTATTTATTCTTTGCCATATTGATGTAATAAGAAAAACTAAAGATGTCTTTTTTGTCAAAATCCGCACTGTAAAGTACACGATTAAATAGAAATCTTTTTTAACATTTAATCCACCTTTAAGAAGCGTTTCTCAACTGCTTTTAGTACAACTCTTTTTGGACTGCACTGCCACAAAATTACGAAAAAATATTTAACATTCATAGAATTCATTTCACAAAACAAAAAAAGAACCCGAATTTCAATCTTCTCGGAATTTTATTTATATTTGCGTGAAATTAGTGTACATGATGAAGAAAATAATATATATCTGTACGTTGCTTTTCAGCGTTTTAACTTCGGCTCAAGAGTTAAATGCTGTGGTAACGGTAAACACCCAACAGGTGAACCTCTCCAATAGAAATGTTTTCAAAACATTGGAAAAATCTTTGCATGAATTTATCAATAATACTACATGGACAAGCATAAAAACACATGATAATGAACGTATTAGATGCAATTTTACTTTCGTAATTACCAAGTATGAGAACAATCAGATGGAGGGAAGTTTGCTTGTGCAGTCATCTCGCCCTGTCTTCAATACGGCATATCAATCGCCCGTAGTTAATTTGCAAGACAAAGATGTATCTTTCAGTTATCAAGAGTTTGAAACACTGTCTTTTACCAATAATTCGTTTGAATCGAACTTAACCTCCATCGTGGCATATTATGCTTATTTAATCTTAGGTTTTGATGCCAATACATTCGTGGAATCAGGAGGACACCCCTATTTTGTACAAGCTCAAAGCGTTGTAACAAATGCTCAAAGTAGTGGCTATGCAGGTTGGACAGACAATGGGGATAACAATCGTTGGATGCTCATAAAAGAATTATTATCAGAGAATTACACAAATTATCATAAAATTTGGTACAACTATCATCGTTTGGGATTGGACATAATGAATATGGATGAGAAAAAAGCAAAAGAGGAAATGCAAAATGCGTTGCTACAAATTGAAAAAATCCCAAGCCTACGACTTAATTCCTACGCTGTGAACATACTATTTGGGGCAAAAACGGACGAAATTGTATCCATCTATTCAGGAGGAACCATGTTCAGCACCAAAACTTTGAAAGAATCACTGCTGAAAGTAGCTCCCTCACAGGCAATTAAATGGAATATGATTAAATAGTTGCAAATTCTGACTATCCAAAACGTAATTCATAATTTCAAATTCTCACGAAAAAAAATAAAAACATGCTAAAAGCACTATCTATAAAAAATTTCGCTTTAATTGATGATTTACACATCAATTTCCCTGAAGGGTTCATCATCATCACAGGAGAAACAGGAGCTGGGAAATCCATACTATTAGACGCACTTTCATTGGTGCTTGGGAAACGAGCCGACATGTCAGCACTCCGAAATAAAGAAGAAAAATGCGTTATTGAAGCCGAATTTTCATTAGAAAAATACAACTTTCTGACTCTTTTTAGTGACTTAGAAATTGACTACGAACCGCAAACCATCATCCGTAGAGAAATTCTATCCTCGAACAAATCAAGAGCGTTCATTAACGATTCACCCGTGACCTTAGATACTCTTAGCCGATTGGGAGAGGTGTTAGTCGACATACATTCGCAACATCAAACACTTTCTATTGGAAATTTAGATTTTCAGTTCGATATCATTGACGCTATTGCTGGTAACAAACACCTAATCTCGGAATATGTATCCCTGTGGGAAAAACTCAAAAAAAACCAGAAAAAACTTCAGGAACTCATTGATTTCCAAAAGAATGCAAATAAAGAATACGACTATAATTTTCATCTACTAAAAGAATTAAAATCCGCTCCTCTGCAAAAAGGTATCCAAGAGGAATTGGAAGAAACCTATGAAGAGGCATCTAATAGCGAGGAAATAAAAGAATATATAAAAGAAAGTTTGCAGTTGTTGAGCGACGAAAATGTAGGTATCGTAAACCAACTGCGTGAATTAAAACGTGTTTTCACAAAACTCACCGACTACAAACAACAGTATCGCGATATTTTCGAACGCATTGAATCAGCCTTCATTGAATTGGATGACTTACAAAATGAGGTCTTTGACATCGACGAAAACATCGAAACTGACCCAGAAACTTTGGAAAAAGTATCACAGCAATTACACTTGATTTACGACCTACAAAAAAAGCACAAGGTCTCAACTGTGGATGAACTTATTGCCATTCAAACCCAATTGGAAGAAGCCGTTTCCCAAACTGAAAACATAGAAAGTTCAATTGAAGAACAACGTAATATTGTTGAAAATCAACAAATTGAAACTATCGAAAAGGCATCGGAACTGCACGAAACACGCAAAAAGGTCATTCCAGAATTAGATACCAAACTAACTAATTTCATGCATGAACTTGGGATGCCAAATGCACGTTTTCAGATAGAGTTACAGTCCACACAAACGTATCAAAACAACGGAATGGATCAGCTAACTTTTTTATTTTCAGCTAATAAAGGTGGAAATTTTGGAACTTTAAAAAAAGTAGCTTCTGGCGGAGAATTGTCGCGAATTATGCTTGCGGTGAAAGCTATTATGGCAGAACATACAGCATTACCAACCATTATGTTTGACGAAATTGATACAGGCGTTTCAGGCGAAATATCTCTAAAAATGGGGGAAATAATGAAAAATATGAGTAAAAATCGACAAGTTTTTGCCATAACACACCTGCCACAAGTAGCTGCCAAAGGTCATTATCATTTTAAAGTTTTTAAGGAAGATATTGAAGGAAAAACTACCACTCAACTAAAACAACTTTCAGAAAATGAGAGAATTATTGAACTTTCGGAAATGTTAGAAGGAAAAAACAGTGGTGAATCGGCAAAAAATCATGCAATAGAATTACTAAAAAAAGGTTAATAACATATTAAAAATCAGAACTCTATGGAACTATTTAATTCAATGGACATATTCCTAAAAACATTTTGGTATATCGCTATTCCAACATCAGTTATCTTTTTAATCCAAACAGTAATGACTTTCATCGGTATGGGAAGCTCAGATGGCATTGATGCGGACTTTGATGGAGATTTTGAAGGAGAAGATACCCCATTCCAGTTATTTTCATTCCGAAATTTGATTAACTTTCTCTTAGGTTTCAGCTGGACTGGAATTTCATTTTACCAACTTATTGAAAATAAGATTCTTCTAACTTTATTAGGAGTCGTTATCGGCTGTCTATTCATTTACCTATTCTTTTTGGTCATAAGAGCATTAATGAAACTCACCGAAGATAACTCATTTAAAATCAATGAAATAATAAACAAAACTGCAGAGGTTTATTTAACCATTCCACCTCATAAATCGGGCAAAGGGAAAATAACTCTCAGCGTAAAAGGTTCATTCCGAGAGCTTGAAGCAATGACTGACGGTGATAAGATTCCGTCAAATTCTATCGTAAAAATCGTTGGAATCGAAAACACTGTGGCCATTGTGGAAAAAGTCTAAAAGTGCTAAAACATGTAAAAAGGAAAAATACGATAATTAACCGATAAATGGCGATTTGTCCTATTTTTCAACGATATAACTTAATAAAATTAACTTTTTTAAAACAATCACTTAAATTAGTTACATGACTGAGAACACCAAAAATATGCAATCACAAAAACAAGTCAATCTACAGTCCTACAAAGAGTTAAAACGCTCAAAACTTGATAATAGTGTTCATTATAACATCATCAAGTATACAAAAAAATATATGGATGACTACTACCTTGATGGGATTATCGGACTGATTCCTGTGGTTGGAGATTTTTTTACTCAGTTCTTTAGTTTTTCATTTTTGTATGTATCAATATTCAAAATTCGATCTTATCGATTAACAGTCGCTATTCTTTTCAACTCTCTTTTGGACGTGTTGATTGGGCTTATTCCCTATTTGGGTATGGTATTAGATTTTGTTCATCGTTCGCACAAAGAAAATTTCGATTTAGTCATCGGCTTTGTGAACGATGACAAAGAAATCATCAAAAAAGTAAACCGTCGTGCCTTGTGGACAACTATTGGCGTAATTGTGCTTATTGTACTAATTATCATAATGATTGGCTTTGTGCTATCTCTTGTTAAGGATTTATTCGACCAGATTTTTGGGTAGCTAAAAAGGTTGCCAAATTGCTTTGACAACCTTTTGATTTGTTTAATATATATAACTATTGCTCTGCCATGAATGGGATAAAAATTATTCCCATTCAATGGTTGCAGGTGGTTTTGAGCTAATGTCATACACTACTCGGTTGACGCCTTTCACCTTATTGATAATTGCATTTGATATTTTTTGTAGGAAAGTGTACGGCAAATCAACCCAATCAGCGGTCATTCCGTCTACACTTTCTACAGCACGCAAAGCAACAACCTTTTCGTACGTACGCTCATCTCCCATAACACCTACGCTATTGATTGGCAACAAGATGGCTCCTGCTTGCCATACTTTATCATAGAGATTATGTTCTTTGAGACCGTTGATAAAAATGGCATCTACTTCTTGTAAAATTTGCACTTTTTCAGCGGTAACATCCCCCAAAATACGAATCGCCAATCCTGGACCAGGGAACGGATGTCTGCCTAACAATTCCTCATCAATACCTAAGGTTTTCCCCACACGGCGTACCTCATCTTTGAAGAGCATACGCAAAGGCTCTACTACTTTTAATTTCATAAAATCAGGCAATCCTCCTACATTGTGATGTGATTTTATGGTCGCTGAAGGACCTTTCACCGATAACGATTCAATAACATCAGGGTAAATCGTCCCCTGCCCTAACCATTTCGCATCTTCAATTTTATGTGACTCATCATCAAACACTTCGATGAAAACACGCCCTATGGTTTTTCTCTTGTCTTCAGGGTCTGACTTTCCTGCCAAAGCAGTCAAAAAACGTTCTGAGGCATCTACTCCTTTTACATTTAATCCCATCCCTTCATATTGTTTCAGAACATTCTCAAACTCGTTTTTACGAAGTAACCCATTATTTACAAAAATACAATGAAGTTGATTTCCGATAGCTTTGTTAAGCAGTACTGCTGCCACAGTTGAATCAACGCCTCCTGAAAGCCCTAAAACCACTTTTTCATCACCAACTTGCTCTTTAAGAGACTGTATGGTCATTTCCACGAAATTATCTGGTGTCCATGTTGGAGTAATTTTTGCTATTTTCGTAAGGAAATTTTCTAACAATTTTTTTCCATCAATTGAATGTGATACTTCAGGGTGAAACTGAATAGCATAGGTTTGTTCCCCATCAATCCGATAAGCAGCATTAACCACATCATTAGTACTCGCCAAACACACACCTCGAGTAGGCAATTCTTTAATTGTATCACTGTGACTCATCCACACCTGGCTATCTATTGCAATACCGTCAAATAAGGGTTCATTTTCCTTAATGAACGAAAGATTTGCACGTCCATATTCACGAATATTTGACGGAGCTACGTTTCCTCCATTGAAATGAGCCAAATATTGAGCTCCGTAACAAACAGCTAATAACGGTTTTTTACCTTTGATTTTTGACAAATCGGGTAATAATGCGTCTTCACTTCGCACCGAATAAGGTGACCCTGAAAGAATTACCGCTGAAAAATCATCTAAATTTTCAGGTAAATGATTAAATGGATGTAACTCACAAAAAAAATTCAGTTCACGTACTCTACGAGCAATCAACTGAGTGTACTGCGAACCGAAATCTAAAATTAAAACACTGTTATTCATTGATTTATGTAATGTATAGTCTAAAAAATAATCCGAATCTCAGGCAGAATTACAAAAAAATGTAAATCGCCGAATATTATGGGTAATAAATGCAAAAAAGACCGCCTGAAAAGTTAATCTCCGTGCTATCCTATCATTCCGATTAAAGGGAGGAACCCTATGAACCTTATGAATAAAGGTTTCCAAGAAATTAAAGATGGCAAAATGGTGTAAGACAAAACTTTTCGGACAGCCCTCTAAATAAAAAGTGCAACAAAAAATTATTTAAAAAATGAATGTGAAACCACGTCTCTACGTTCGTCATTTCTTTTGTTGTATTTTCTCAATTGCCCCAACCAATAGAACAGGAACACAAACCCAATGAGGATAAATGTCCAAGTCATAAAATTGGCTCCCCACCAACTTTCAAGTTCCAACGTACGCAAAAAATCCAATGGAGCAAACAGAATTTCCTCAAAAAAATATTGGATAGCTTCAAAAAATGCTTTCATATACAGATATGTTTTTTTAAGTATAACTAATTCGGTACAAATATATTAATTCTTTTTTGATAAATAAACTTTTTCATCTTTTTTTAATGGATTCTTATGGTAAAAATAGACAGGTTCGGCATTTGAAACAGCTGTTATTAAAAACATATCTCCTTGATAATAAGAAGATAATATCATTGCTTCCCAATCTGATTTTTCGACAACTTC
Source organism: Capnocytophaga canis (assembly GCF_043187445.1). Lineage (NCBI taxonomy): Bacteria > Pseudomonadati > Bacteroidota > Flavobacteriia > Flavobacteriales > Flavobacteriaceae > Capnocytophaga > Capnocytophaga canis. Next base: position 125,642 of record NZ_CP171121.1, read on the forward strand.
AATTTCATATGGCTTGAGTAACAAAACGTTATTTTCTCTGCTATATCGAGTAACGTCTCCGAAAAGTGATGCTGTGTAAAAATCCTTATTTTGGCGATAAACATCTAACAAATTTCCGAACATTATTGAAATTCCATCTTTCATTATAAGTACTTTATCAGCAAAAGCAAGAGCCTCACGGCTATCGTGCGTAGCAACAATACAGCTGATATTTTTATCTTTTAAATAAGCAAATAACGTCCGTTGTAGTTTATTACGGCGAAAAGTGTCGATTTGGCTGAAAGGCTCATCAAGTATCAGCAATTCAGGTTCTTGTGCCAAAGCCATCGCCAAACCAATGCGCTGCTTTTCACCTCCGCTGAGCAAATGTGCCTTTCTGTCCGAAAAACGTTCCATTTCCACAAGCGAAAGTAACTCGCTTACACGTTGTTTTTTATAATCTAAATCAATGTTAGACAAGAATTTACCAATATTCTCTGCCACAGTATGATACGGACTCAAACCAAAATCCTGTGCCAAATACTTCATTTTTTCATAGCCGGGAACCAACTGACGCGAAGGTCCTACAACTTTTTTACCGTTGAAAAAAATGGTTCCCTCCGGCAGGTCGAATAATCCGTAAATGGCTTTCAGTAAGGTACTTTTACCGCAGCCACTCTCACCCATAATCGACAAATGTTCACCTTGTTTGAGCTGAAAAGAAATGTTACGAAAGCCCGCATCGGAGCCATCGTGTGTGTATGATATGTTATTAACTTCGAGCATCGTTTAAAAAAAGGCAAATATATAGGAAATAACTAAAACCACAATACTAACACATAATCAAACATTTACGAAATTAATTTTAGCTCAAATGAAAATTATTTTGAAAAAAGTTGTTGAAAAATTTTTTCTATCAAAAATTTGTTTCTACATTTGTAGTGTAAAATCTAAAATTGTAGAATATGAAAAAATTATCAAATACAGAAGAGCAGCTTATGGAGTATTTATGGCAGAAGCAAACCGCTTATATGAAGGATTTGATAGAGGCTTATCCTGACCCAAAGCCAGCAAATACAACCATCGCCACGCTCCTTAAACGAATGATTGACAAGGAGATGGTAGGATATCATCAGCGAGGAAACTCACGCGAGTACTATCCGAAAGTTTCTAAAAGTGCTTATTTTTCGCGAAAAATGAAAACCATTATCAGTGATTATTTCGGAAATTCAGCCTTTCAGTTTGCTTCCTTTTTTGCTAAGGAAATTTCAATGACTCCCGAGCAATGGGAAGAATTAAAAAAGATAGTAGATTCAAACCTTAAAAAGGAATAAAATGATACCGTATCTTATCAAAACGCTATTATGTGGTATGTGTTTTTACACATTGTATCACTTGTTGCTATCGCGAGAAAAAATGCTGATATTCAATCGGTTTTTCTTGCTTTTAGCTTTGATAGCTTCGTTTGTTTTTCCGCTGATTACCATTGAAATGCCTTTTCAACCCGTATTTGAAAAAACATTCGAGCAAACAGTCGTTACACAAGAAGTTAACAATTCCTCGATTTACGTAAATCCAACAACAGAGCAATTTATTACAGAAAATAACAACTTTACAAGTTTGATTATCATGTGTTTATATGGAGTGATTACGTTTCTGATGTTATTTCGATTCTTACGTAACTTACTTAAAATCTTCAATAAAATCAAAAAACATCCTAAACAACCTTATCAAGGAGCTTATTTGGTGATTTTGGAAGAAGAATGTGCACCTCATTCGTTTTGGAATTACATTTTTATCAATAAAAAAGACGCCTATGAACAAAAAGTTTTATTACACGAACTGACCCACATTCGGCAAAAACATTCTTTGGATTTACTTTTTGTCGAGTTTTTGAAAATCGTGTTTTGGTTTCACCCTGTGGTGCATTTGTTTGGGAAAGCTATCCGAATCAATCACGAGTTTTTAGCCGATGCTTGTGTGGTTTCTAAACACACAAATATTGCAGAATATCAAATGCTTATACTCAAAAGAGCTGCTTCTGCAAATGTCCCATTTTATAATTATTTCAATTTTTACAACACCAAAAAACGTCTGATTATGTTACAAACAAAAGTAAATCATTTTCGTAATTTATGTAAAATGGCGTTGCTTATCCCAACAAGTGTTCTATTCCTTGTGGTTTTTGCCGAAAAAAGCTACGCCCAAGAAGCGGAAAAACAAAAAGAGGTTTCTCCCTTACAAGTATCTACTAAATATAAAATAATAAAAGTGCAAGGGGTAGGTCTTCCTAACGGAAAAGGAGAAAAAACGACTGTTGTTTTGACAGATGAAGCAGGTAATGAAATTGTGGAGCAAATTACCAATAAATCAGAAAGAGAGGCTTTTACGAAGAAGTATGGTTTACAATTGCCGCCTCCGCCACCACCTCCGCCATCTGCTATCAGAGTAAAAAAAGCTGTTGAAACACCTCCGCCACCAGCTCCTTCAATACCTACTAAAAAAGCGAGCTATATGGAGTTGCCAGTTCCGCCACCTCCTCCAGTACCCGTCAAAGAAAAGTAATGAAATTTACTATAATGACTATTGATGCTTCGACTCCGCTCAGCAAGACAAACTCCGTGTCAGTCTGAGCGAAGTCGAAGACTTTTATATCGGTGATTTTAAATTCAAAATGATATAGCTTTATTTTTCTGTGAAAACATTAACAAAAAAGCAAGTCTTTTAAAACTTGCTTTTTTTATTGTAAAGTCATTTTATAAACTTTAAGCTATCATAAAATACACTTCTATAAGCAGATTCAACCCAATTAAAGTGTAAATAATTGTCATAACACCTATACCAAGACTAATGAAACCTTTAGTTTTTCGTTTTTTAGTCAGTAAAAAGTAGGATTCCGCCATCAAATACAAAGAAGAAATACCGCTCCACAGAAAAAGACATAAAAACAAAAACTTTTCCATTTTAACGCCATCCATTTTTGAAAAGACATATCTTATGATGAAAAACACCAAAAAGAAACCTAAAAAACGAACAAGAAAATGTATTATGTTTGATTTCATCTGTTCCTCTTAAAAAGAACTTTTAAACTGCTCTAAAAAACGGACATCGTTCTCATAAAACATACGAATATCTCCAATTTGATAAAGCAACATCGCTATACGTTCTACTCCCATTCCGAAAGCAAAACCGCTGTACTCTTCACTATTTATATTGCAGTTTTTCAATACATTAGGGTCAACCATTCCACAACCCATAATTTCGAGCCAACCCGTTCCTTTGGTGATACGATAATCAATTTCATTATTCAAGCCCCAATAAATATCCACTTCCGCAGAAGGCTCTGTAAACGGAAAATACGACGGACGCAAACGAATTTTTGACTTTCCGAACATTTCTTTAGTGAAATAAAGCAATGTTTGCTTCAAATCAGCAAAAGATACGTCTTTGTCAATGTAAAGTCCTTCTACCTGATGGAACAAACAATGCGAACGTGCCGAAATAGCTTCATTTCTGAATACACGTCCTGGAGAAATGGTACGAATTGGCGGTTGGTGGCTTTCCATATACCGAACCTGTACCGAACTAGTATGCGTACGGAGCAAAATATCAGGATTGGTTTGAATGAAAAACGTATCTTGCATATCACGAGCAGGGTGATATTCAGGTAAATTCAATGCCGTGAAATTATGCCAATCGTCTTCAATTTCAGGTCCTTCGGAAACGTTAAACCCAATGTTAGAAAAAATTTCAATAATTTGATTCTTCACTAATGAAATTGGATGACGTGCCCCGATTTGAATTGGAGTAGCGGGACGGGACAAATCGCCGTAAACACCTTGGCTTTCGTTTTGTTGTTCCAAATTGTCATGCAGAGCCTGTACTTTGGATTCTACCTTGGATTTAAGTTCATTTAGAATTTGTCCGAATGATTTTTTCTCTTCATTAGGAACATTTTTAAACACTGCAAAAAAGTCATTTAAAACACCTTTTTTTCCTAAATACTGGATACGAAATTGTTCTACCTCTTCCTTTGTTGCTCCAACAAAGGCTTCCACTTGAGCGATATGCTCTTTAATTTTATCAATCATTATCCGTTAAGATTTTCTCTCTGTTAGGTGGCAAAAGTAATGTTTTTTTACCAAATTCGAAAATAGTCATATAGAAATTTTACTTCGACAGATTCTATTTGCAAAGGCTCTTGATAAACCATATTGGTAACACTTGAGAACTGATCGTCATTTAAAGTAGCAGTCAGTCAATCTTTACAAATGAACCTACAATAAAAATATTTTCATTCGTTTGTTTTTAATAAGCATCATCTCATCAGTAATTCAAAATATTAATTATCAAATAAATACATAATTTAATACAGGTACATAAACAAATTCACTTATATATTTCAATATCATTTTGTACATTTGCAGGAAGTTAAAATTTACACAAAACTTATTTCAAAATTTATTCAATATCTTAATCTGATTGTAAATGAAAAACATCACCTACATAGGTTACTTGTCATTTTTACTATTAAGTTGCCAAAGTTCGAACGTAATCGGTCGTTACTCAGAGGAACAAGTTGTTTTATTAGAACTTGAAAATACAAAAATTATTACCCCAAAAACAGAAACTATCAAGAAAATAGACTTAAATCCTTTTCTTGGGAAAAAACAATTTGAGTTTGGAAACTTAGTAAACGAAGTAAAAATTATCCCGTTGGAAACCAATAACAAAAGTCTGGTTGACGGTATTTATAAAATCATAACTACGGAGGAATATATTTATATAATGGATAATTTCAAAGACGGAGGGATTCTGATTTTTGATAGAAATGGAAAATTCATAAAACGATTTTCTCACGGACAAGGGCCTGGAGAACTTTCCCGATTGTACGATATTGATTACGATTTTAAAAATGATGAATTAGTAGCCTATCAACATTCTTTTTTGTTGTTTTTTGATAAAGTGGGAAATTTTCTTCGGCAGAAGAGACTCCCTTTAGGGTTTAACAATTTAGTAGTAACTGATGATGGTTATATTTTTAAAACCCTTTCAAAACGAGGAGATCCTCATTTAGAGGATAAAAGAGATTACACCTTATTGCTAGCGAGTAAAAATTTTAAATTGAATTTTGTTGCCCTTCCTGAACGAAAAAAAATAAAGGCTCTATCGGCTTACACTTATCTTTATAAAAATGGCGATTTAATCAGTTTAACAGGGCAAATGACTGATACCATCTACAAATATAACTCCAAAACAAATGAATTAACCTCCGAATTTGTGTTAAATTACGATAAAAAAGTCCCTCGTAAGTATCTTTATGGAGAAACTTTTGAAACGTTTACAAAAGCTACCCGAAATAACGACTACTATTTTAACATAGGAGAATACTTTGAAACTTTTTCGCAAAATGTTTTCTTTTTACATAATAACTATACTGAACTGAAAACCGTTGTATATCGTGATAAAAAAACGGGAAATATGGTGGGAGGTAATAACGCTAATCTTAAACCAAAAGAAATCCCTCCAATAGCTTTTCCCAAAGCCGTGTACAAGGATTATTTTGTTTCTACTTACATTCCAAGTTCAGAAGATTATGAAATCTTAAAAGATAGTAAAACCATCTCAGCAGAAGACAAAGAAAAAATAAAACATTCAAAAGATGATGACAATCCCGTGTTGGTATATTTTAAATTGGAAGAGTTTTAGTTTTTCCTTATTGAGAAGTTTGTTTATAATACTTATCTTCGTTAAACATAATATTTAACTGTTTAGAAAAAGAATCTTTTTAAAATAAACGCCGTATGAAACAAATATGCTTTTTAGTTTGTGTACTTCTTTTTAATAGTTGTCAAAACACACCTGAAAAAACTCGCTATACCCAAGAACAAATAGCTTCCCTACAATTGGAAGAAACAAAAATATTGACCCCTAAAATGGACTCTATCAAGAAAATAGACTTAAATCCTTTTCTTGGAAAAAAACACTTTGAGTTTGGAAATTTAGTAAGCGACGTAAAAATTATCCCGTTGGAAACCAATAACAAAAGTTTAATTGGTGGTATTTATAAAATCATAACTACGGAGGAATATATTTATATAATGGATAAATTCAAAGGTAGGAATATCATCATTTTTGACAAAAGCGGAAAATTTATAAAACGATTTTCTCACGGACAAGGGCCTGGAGAGCTTTCCCGATTGTACGATGTTGATTACGATTTTAAAAATGATGAATTAGTAGCCTTTCAACATTCTTTTCTGTTGTTTTTTGACAAACAAGGGAAGTTTCTTAGACAGGAACGACTCCCTTTAGGGTTTAACAATCTAATAGTAACTGATGATGGTTATATTTTTAAAACCTTATCACAACAGGGAGGAAACACACATTTGGAAGAGAAAGAAAAATACACATTATTAGTAACGGATAAAAAATTTGAGTTGAATTTTGTTTCCTTACCTGTAAACCAAGAAACAAGAGCTCTTTCCGCTTACACTTACTTACATAAAAATGATAATTTGTTTAAAATTACAGGTGAATTTACAGATTCTATCTACAGTTATGAACCAAAAACAAACAAATTAACAACAGAATTTGTATTAGATTACGATAGAAAATTACCTCTAAAATATGTTTACGGGAAAACATTCGAAGAGTTTGACCGCATCACTCAAAATAACAACTATTACTTCAATATAGGCGACTATTTTGAAACTTTTTCCCAAAATATTTTCTTTTTAGAAAATTATTATATAGGATCACAAACTGTCATTTACAGGGATAAAAAAACAGGAAATATGGTCGGAGGTACTGATGCTAATTATGATCCAAAAGAAATTCCTCCGATTGCTTTTCCGAAAGCGGTGTATAAGGATTATTTTGTGTCCACATACATTCCTGGTTCCAAAGACTATGATTTTTTTAAAGATAGTAAAATCATCTCAGCAGAAGATAAAGAAAAAATAAAACTATTAGAAGATGACGACAATCCCGTGTTGGTATACTTTAAATTGAGAGAGTTTTAGGATATGGAAAACAAATTTCTACAATTGTTTTTAACTTGGAAAAATAGTACTCGTTTAATTATTTAGATAAAATTGTATTAGTCGCCAGAGAATTAAAAAACAAACCCTAAATACAGACTTAAAACGCTGTATTTAGGGTTAATCATAAAATTTTTGATAGGAAACTTTAAGCGTATTTCATAACAAAAACTAAACAAGTAAGAGTCATAAAAACTTCAATAAAACCTTAATCAAGTAATGATTTCTAATTAGGCCTTATGTGTCTAATGCTTAAAATGGCGTATTCCTGTGAAAACCATTGCCATTTGGTGACTATTGCAATAATCAATACTCAACTGGTCTTTAATCGACCCTCCAGGCTGAATAACATCTGTAATTCCTGCTTTATTAGCAATTTCGACACAATCAGGAAAAGGGAAAAAAGCATCACTCGCCATTACAGCTCCGTTTAAATCGAATTTAAATTGCTTCGCTTTTTCTATGGCCTGCATCAAAGCATCCACTCTACTTGTTTGTCCAGTACCACTTGCCAACAACTGTTTATTTTTTGCCAAAACAATGGTATTTGATTTGGTATGCTTACATATTTTTGAAGCGAAGAACAAATCTTCCAACGCTCCATCTGTTGGTCTCTGTTCAGTTGCGTATTTCACATCAGCCAAACTATCTGTACTAAGGTCCTTATCTTGTACCAAATAGCCGTTCAAACACGAGCGAACAGAAGTTTCTGGCAGTGTTATATCTTTCTGCACTAATATAATACGATTTTTTTTCTGTTCCAAAATTTCCAAAGCATCATCGCTATAAGAAGGAGCAATGATCACCTCAAAAAACAACGAATTCATGTCATTTGCTGTTGCAGAATCTATTTTGGTGTTTGAAATCAATATGCCTCCAAACGCCGACACTGGGTCACCTGCCAAAGCTGCCGCGTATGCCTCTTGAATGCTTTTACGAGTAGCAACACCACAAGCATTGTTATGCTTCAAAATAGCAAAAGTAGGATCCTCATGTTTGAATTCCAAAATCAGATTCACAGCTGCATCTACATCTAATAAATTATTGTAAGACAATTCTTTACCATGTAACTTTTCGAATAAAGCATCAAAATCACCATAGAAAAATCCTTTCTGATGTGGGTTTTCGCCGTAGCGAAGTACCTGCCCTTGATTTTCACTGATTTTAAGTACAGGAATTTCTTCTGTTTGGTTGAAATAATTGAAAATAGCTGTGTCGTAATGAGAAGATACCTGGAAAGCCTTTGCTGCAAAATTTTTGCGTTGCTCCAAGGTGGTGGCTCCGTGTGAGTTTAGTAAAATATCCAATAAGTCAGGATACTGCTCCACCGAAGCTACACATAATACGTCTTTAAAATTTTTAGCTGCCGCACGAATCAGAGAAATACCTCCAATATCTATCTTTTCAATAATATCACTTTCAATTGCACCACTAGCAACGGTTTTTTCAAATGGATACAAATCTACAATAACAATATCTATTTGAGGAATTGCATACTGAATCATCTCAGCAACATCACTGTCATTATCCTGACGATTAAGAATACCGCCAAAAATCTTAGGGTGTAGTGTTTTTACTCTTCCTCCAAAAATCGAAGGGTAATCCGTTACTGTTTCCACGGGAATCACCTCTACGCCTAAATTTCTGATGAAAGATTCTGTACCACCAGTTGAATACATAGTTATCCCTAAACTATTCATTTTATGAATAATAGGTTCTAATCCTGTTTTGTCGAAAACAGAAATCAAAGCAGATTTAGCTTGTTTTGTGGGTTTCATTAAAAAAAATGTCTTATATTTGGGTGCAAAAATAGTATTTTTACACAAGATAATAAAGCATCTCTATCAAAAAATTATGTTTATATACCTACAGCTACTAAAAGAAAGTTTCCGTTTTGCAACCAAGTCATTACGAGATAATAAGCTACGTACTTTTTTATCTTTATTAGGTGTTAGTGTTGGAATATTTCTGATTATTTTAGTACTTTCAGCGGTGGATTCATTAAATCGAAACATTCAAGAAAATCTTGCAGGATTGGATAAAAACTCTATGTATGTATCGAAGTTTTCATTTGGCCCTACAGATGTTCCTCGTTGGCAACGGCTTAATTTTCCACAGGTTACATATCAGGAGTATGAGTTTTTAAAAAAAGATATTCCCAATGTGGAAGCCATGTCTTATGCAATTTTTGGAGTAAGTTCTTCCATAAAATACGAAGGAAAAACCATTGAAAATGTTCCTGCAAGAGCAGATACTTCGGAAATATCAGAAATTGAAGATATTAAAGTTGAGAAAGGACGATTGATGACTGAATCCGAATCAAGAGTAGGAGCTCCGGTTATCGTTTTGGGACATCAGATAGCCCAACAACTTTTTGAAAACGAAGATCCTATAGGAAAAGAAGTTCGTTATTTAAGCAAAAAGATGGTGGTTATTGGCGTTTTGAAAAAATACGGCTCAGTGAGTGATAATGACGAAAAAGTATTTTTGCTTTCTACTTTTGTTAGAAGTTTTATGAACACAGGCACACAAGGGGTTCCCAGCGGAATTGCCATAAAACCTAAAAAAGGAGTTAATATGCAAGAATTTGAAGATATTCTTGTACAGCGTTTTAGAAAATACAGGGGCTTGAAACCCGAAGAAATCAATAATTTTTTTCTGAATAAAATGTCCTCTTTTACAGATATGATTGACCAAACTATAGGCATGATGAATTTGGTAGGGTGGATTGTTGGTGGATTTTCGATTTTGGTGGGTGGTTTCGGAATTGCTAATATAATGTTTGTAAGCGTTCGAGAAAGAACAAGCCTTATCGGGATACAAAAATCGTTGGGAGCTAAAAAGCATTTCATTCTGTTTCAGTTTTTGTTTGAAGCTGTACTTTTAGCATTGATTGGAGGTTTTTTAGGATTGCTTTTTGTATGGCTTGGAACGATTCTCGCTTCTCAACTAACCGATGAACTCACTTTTGTGTTATCAGTTCAAAATGTAATTATTGGTTTGGGGGTGTCGTTTCTTGTCGGACTGATTTCAGGAATAATTCCCGCGTTGAATGCCTCGCAGTTGAACCCTGTGGAAGCTATCAGAACAGGAATGTAAGTCACTGAATAAAAGTAATTTAAAATGGATAGAAAGCATCTTCGATATAATTGATACTGCATCCAGTTTGGTTCTTTACTATTGAAATGATATCAAATTGCACTTCCGTATCCAAATCGTTTTTTAAAACATACTGATTTGCTGCTTTAACCACTAAGTTAATTTTCGATTTGTTGACAAAACTCTCTGGTTCTCCATAGGCAACGGAGGTTCTGGCTTTAACCTCTGTTATATGTAAAATATTGTTTTTTAAAGATATAATATCTATTTCAGCGTGAGCATAAATGAAATTCTGAGCCAAAATGGTGTGTCCGTTTTCGATGAGAAAATCAACCGCTATTTGCTCGGCTTCCTTTCCAAAATCATTGTGTTGTGCCATAGTTATTTTTGATCTTTTGGTAAGGTTCTCTGAATCATTCGTTTAGAAATAATATTAAATCTCCATAGTAGCCATACAGCAGCAACAGTTAGTCCGAAAAGTAAACCTATCCAAATCCCCATGGTACCTAACTCAGTCTTCAGTCCTAAGTAGTAGCATACAGGAAAACTCAATATCCAGTAGGCAACAAAAGTAATATACATAGGCACTTTTACATCTTGTAGTCCTCGCAATGCCCCCAAAGCGGTCACTTGTAATCCGTCAGAAATTTGAAAAATAGCTGCAATCAGCAAGAGCTTAGCCGCCTCACCGATAACGAAAGCATTCTCCGTTAATTTTTCTAAATTATCCATCTCTAAATATAAGGTCGGCAACCAAGTTCTAAAAACAGTTAACAATAATGCAAAAAAGGATTGAGTGAACAGTACCAATACGAATACGGATAAACCTATGCGACGTAAATTAAAAAAATCCTTAGTGCCTAATTGATTTCCGACACGTATCATGGCCGTTACTCCCAAACCGTTAGCAACCATAAAAGTCATTGATGCTAAATTTAACGCTATTTGATTGGCTGAAAGCTCTTTCTCTCCCAAGATACCACTCATCCAAATAGCAGCCGTAAAAATGCCTACCTCAAAAATCATTTGTAACCCAGAAGGAATCCCTATGTTGATTATTTTCTTTATATTTTTTCTATCAAACGTATTCCACTGTAAACCAACAACATACTCTTTTGTCTGTTTTATCTTTTTTAACATCCACCAAAGTAATATGGGCATTAAAAATCGTGAAACAAGTGTCCCAACTCCTGCTCCTATAACTCCTAAGGCAGGCATCCCAAGTTTTCCATAAATGAATATATAATTGAAAATTATATTAATAATATTACCTATAAGAGTGACATACATGGCATATTTAGTCAGGGACAGACCATCAGCAAATTGCTTGTATGCCATAAAAAATCCAAGTGGAATAAGAGAAAAAGCCACCAAAAAAGTGTAAGGAACAGCAAGTTTAACCACATTCTCAGGTTGTCCTGTTAAATACATCAAAGGCTCAGCGAAAAACAAGAGTAAAAATAGGAAAAAACACAAAACACTATTGAGTAAAATACCGTGTTTTAGAGTCGATTTTACTTCCTCTTTATCACCTTCCCCATCAGCTTTCGCAACTAAGGGCGTAAGTGCTGTGGAGAAACCTATCCCAAAAGACATAGCAATGAAAATAGCACTATTTCCCAATGCCACTGCAGCCAACTCTGTAACGCCCACTTTACCGACCATTACATTGTCGATAAATCCAACAAAAACGTGCCCTAACATCCCTAATATAACAGGGTAAGCAATGATTAAATTCTGTTTAAATTCTTTTGTGTAGTTCGAAAGTTTATGGAATATCACAATCTCTATTTTTTTAACAAGGGACAAAGATACAGAAACTATTTTTATCAACCACGAAAAAAATGTTCTTATGAGTTCGCTATTTCAACAAAAACCTATATCTTTGGCTGAAAATATTTCGAATCAATGAAAAAGAAAATTGCAGTAGTAATGGGAGGATACTCAGGGGAATGCGGTGTTTCTCTCAAAAGTGGGCAACTGATTTTACAGAATTTGGATAAGGAAAAATACGAAGTTTTTGAGGTACATATTCTCAACGAAGGTTGGTTTTTGATAGACAAATCGGGAGGCAAATCATTTTCTATCAACAAGGGAGATTTTTCGGCTACTAAGGACGGTGAAAAAATAACCTTTGACCTTGTCGTCAATACAATCCATGGTACTCCTGGCGAAGATGGACAGCTCCAAGCCTATTGGAAACTGATAGGAATTCCCTACACAGGTTGCGATTTTTATCAATCGGCATTGACATTTAACAAACGCGATACTCTCTCCGTTTTGGCTAAATTCAACATCCCGAAAGCAAAATCAATCTATGCATCGAAAAAAGATAAATTAGATTTCAATCTGATTTCTAAGGAATTAGGACTACCTTTGTTTGTAAAAGCAAATCGATCAGGGAGCAGTTTAGGGGTTTCCAAAGTGCGTACCTCCGCTGAATTTGAAGAGGCTTTACTCAATGCTTTTCAGGTAGATGATGAAATCTTGATTGAATCTTTTCTTAGTGGACGCGAAATATCTGTAGGTGTTATGCGTCTAAATGGAAAAACCACCGTTATGGGACATACCGAAATTATCTCTGAAAATGATTTCTTTGATTATGAGGCGAAATATCTTGGAAAATCAAAAGAAATTACCCCTGCTCTACTCAGCAATGAACTTATAGAACGCATTGATGGACTGACTATAAAAATATATGATATTCTGAATATGAAAGGGTTCTCACGGATTGATTATATCATCATGGATAATATTCCTCATTTTATTGAAATAAACACCAACCCTGGACTATCACCACAGAGTATTTTCCCACAGCAGGTAGCTCACAAAGGATTAAATTTTTCAGACTTATTAGACTCAGAGATTAATTCTGCCTTAAGTAACTGATTAACAAAATATTTCTCTTAGTAACCGAATAAAAATATACTTAAAACGATAACATATAAAGAGCATGAAAAGAGCATTATTCCCTGGATCATTTGACCCGATCACCTTAGGGCATTACGACATTGTTTGCCGTGCGTTGGATCTATTTGATGAGATTGTCGTTGCTATTGGAGTGAATAACGATAAAAATTATATGTTCTCAATAGAGGAACGTAAAACCTTTATCGAAAAAGCCTTTGCCGACAAACCTAAGGTTAAAGTGACTACTTATCAAGGACTTACGGTAGATTATTGTAAAGAAATTGGAGCTTCGTTCATTTTGCGAGGGCTGAGAAATCCAGCTGACTTTGAATTTGAAAAAGCTATAGCTCATACTAATCGTAAGTTATCGAAAATCGAAACCGTTTTTCTACTTACAGCTTCAAGCACGTCCTACATTTCATCATCTATAGTTCGGGATGTGATTCGCAACAATGGAGATTACACCGTTTTAGTGCCTAACAGTGTGATTGTCAATACGAAGTAGCGTTTTTTCAACGCTACCCCATTTTTTCTGCAACTTCCTCCAACACAGCCAAAATCTCCGAAATAGAATCCAAAGTCACCATCTTTTGACGGTATTCTTTGAAATTAGGAATTCCACGGAAGTAATTAGCATAATGGCGTCTCATTTCTAATACGCCTTGTCGCTCACCTTTCCATTCGGATGCCCATGTAAGATGTTTCTTTACAGCTTGTACTCGGTCGAGAATAGTAGGAGCTGACAAATTTTCGCCTGTACTAAAATAATGCTTTATCTCATTGAAAATCCAAGGATAACCGATTGCTGCACGACCTATCATGATGCCATCAACTCCAAATTTTTGGCGGTACTCGAGTGCTTTTTCGGGGCTGTCGATATCTCCATTTCCAAAAATAGGAATCTTTACTCGTGAATTCTCTTTAATTCGAGCAATATGAGTCCAATCGGAGTGTCCTTTGTAGAGTTGTGAACGTGTACGAGCATGAATTGAAATTGCCTGAACTCCAACATCTTGTAATCGTTCCACAACTTCATCTATGTTGATAGAGGCTTCATCCCACCCCAAACGAGTTTTCACCGTCACAGGCAATTTTGTACTATTAACAACCGCTTTTGTAAGACGTACCATCAGGTCAATATCCTTCAAAACCCCTGCCCCTGCTCCTTTTGAAACAACTTTTTTCACAGGGCAACCAAAGTTGATATCCAACACATCGGGTTCAACAGCTTCTACAATTTTAGCAGAAAGAGCCATCGCCTCTTCGTCACCTCCAAAAATTTGAATACCTACGGGACGCTCATAGTCAAAAATATCCAATTTTTGTCTGCTTTTAATCGCATCACGAATCAATCCTTCAGAAGAAATGAATTCGCTGTAAAGCATATCTGCTCCGTGAATTTTACATAACCTACGGAATGGTGGATCACTAACATCCTCCATTGGAGCTAACAACAACGGAAATTCTCCTAACTCTATATTGCCAATTTTTACCATAATCCTCTATTTTGTCAATCGTTGTCGTACCACTTCATATAAAAATACTCCACAAGCCACTGATACATTCAACGAACTTATATCGCCCAACATGGGAAGTTTTGCCTTTTCATCTGACAATTTTAACAATGCTGGTGATACTCCTACATCTTCTGCTCCCATAATGATTGCTAATGGCTCGGTCATTGTGACATCATAGATTTGCTGATCTGTTTTCTCAGTAGCTACAACTGTTTTAATGCCACTTCCTTGTAGGTAATAAATCGCATCACGGAGGTTATCAACCTTACATATAGGCACTTTGAATACTGCTCCTGCAGAAGTTTTGACCGTATCCGCCGTAACAGAAACGCTTCCTCTCTTAGGAATGATAATCCCTGAAACCCCTGTACATTCAGCAGTTCGGATAATAGCTCCAAAATTACGGACATCAGACAGATGGTCTAATATCAAAAATAATGGTGTTACTCCACTTTCAATGGTATTAATAACTAAATTCTCAAAATCGTGATATTCCACAGGTGACACATTAGCTACCACTCCTTGGTGATTTTTTTTCGTCAAACGATTTAGTTTTTCTATGGGAACATACGAAATCATAATCTGTTCCTTCTGCAATAAAACTTGCAACTCTTGAAACAAACTACCTTTTAAACCCTTCTGTACGAAAACCTTATCAACGGTTTTTCCTGCTGTAATAGCTTCAATCACGGCACGAATGCCAAATATTTGATAGTCTTTATCCATCATTCTGTGTTCAGAGATTTTTAATTGTTTAAGATTCAAGGTTTAAGGTTTAAGGTTTAAGGTTCGTTATCGTAATTCGCAATTCGTAATTATTAATTATTCGTTCATTAAAACTGAAAATAGATAAAAGGCTGAAAATCCGAAGAGTAGGCCTGATAACACATAATCACTGTTACAACAGCAATCCCAGCTTTCACAACGATATGACTCTCAGAAAAAATATGCTCTATTTCATCCTTCCAACGATTTGGTAACCAATGAACTATATAGCCTATAAGCATAACCGTAAACACGGATTTATAATGCCACAGTACGTCAAAAGCCATCCCCCATTGCATATCATTAGCTACTTGGCTAAACCATTCTCCAATAGATTGCATATCCTTCCCACGAAAGAAAACCCGTGTGAAAGTAATAAAAGCAAAAGTAAATCCTATTTTCCAAACAGTTGCTAACCAATGGGTAGATTGCTCGTACGGACTTACCTTTCTCCAATATTTGTATGCCACTACACCCAATCCATTCAAACCTCCCCAAATTACGTACTTCCACGAAGCTCCGTGCCACAACCCCCCGATGAGCATTGTGAGCATTATGTTGATGTTTGTAATTACGTGTCGTTCAAAACTCTTACTGTAAAAGGACAATAAGGAGCCTCCTATAAGCAAGACTCCCATAATGATTGAAAACCAAAAGCTATTCATGGCAACCACCACTCCCACAATGAAAATTAAGGAGATGATAAACGTTCCTACGGAACTTTTTCGGTTTCCTCCTAAAGGAATATACAAATAATCACGCAACCATGTGGACAATGAAATGTGCCAACGTTTCCAGAAATCTCCACAGTTAATAGCCTTGTAAGGCGAATTAAAGTTTACCGGAAGCTGGAAACCCATAAGCAATGCTACTCCTATGGCTATGTCCGTATAACCCGAAAAGTCACCATAAATTTGGAGAGAATAACCTATAATTGCCATTATATTCGTAAAACCTGAATACATGGTTGGATTGTCAAAAACCTGATCCAAAAAATGCAAAGCTATGAAATCGGCAAAAATCATTTTTTTAACAAGACCTTTGAGAATCAAATAAATCCCTCTGTTGAACGCTTCATTGGTAATAACTGTTTTCTTTGTAATTTGAGGTACAAAATTTTCAGCTCTGACGATTGGTCCAGCTACTAATTGTGGAAAAAAACTGACATACAAGCCAAAATCAAGAATGTATTTTAACGGAGCTATTTTCTTTCGGTAAATATCAACGGTATAACTAATTGTTTGAAAGGTATAAAACGAAATTCCGACAGGCAAAATAATGGTACTGGCACGGAAGTAACCCTCTGAATCAAAGCCATTTGCCCAATATGCCAGATAGTTAAATACCTCATATTGAGTATTGAAAAGTGTATTATGAGTATCGGTTAAGAAATATGCATACTTGAAATAAGATAAAACGAATAAATTCAAGATTATACTGATGGTAACAGCTATTTTTCGTTTGCGTTCTTCTGTCTGCTGATAGATATAATTCCCTAAATAAAAATCAGTTATGGTACTAAAAACCAACAACAGAACAAATAAACCACTGGCTTTGAAGTAGAAATACATACTTGCGAAGAGCAAAAACAGATTTCTCATTCGTCTTCGGCGGTAAATCACGGTGAAAATAGCATAGACAATAGCAAAAAATATCCAAAAATCAATTCGGACAAAATTTAACGGATGATTTTCATCAAATGTAAATATATTTTGAATAAAATCCATACTAAAATCTATTCAATTGCTAAAATATTCTCATACAAAGAGTTGAAGAATAATTCAGAGATGCGTTGCGTTCCCTTAGGTTTCAAATGTACATAGTCGGACGATGCCAAATTTTCTGATACCCAAATCGGCATTGAGTTTTCACCTCCCATAGCCTCGTAAATACTCCAAAAGGCAACACCATTTTCTAAGCACTTTTTCTTCATTTCCTCATTCAACTTTGGTAAAAACGGATAAGTCACCATTTTCCCATTTTCGGAAGTAGACATATCACTGGGCCCTATAACTATAAAAATAGCATCCGGATTACTGCGTTTCACCCATTTTATATTTTGAATAAGAGAGTGTGCATAGTCCGTAACCTGTTTATCTTTGCGAATATACGGAATAGTGTTTCCTCCATATTGAAAGATGAATATATCCGCTTTTCGGTCGGCTGACATTTGTTCGAAATTCTCTCGGTTCAATCGAGTAAACACACGTCCAGCTTCGCCACGCATAGCGACATTGTCCATACTAACACCTGTATCCCTATCCAAAGTAATTCCATAAAAATCAGGACTAAACTTGCCTTCTAACTCCACTCTGATTTCCTTTGGAGTATTCGCAAAATTCAGTTGAAAATTATGATATTTTCCATCCGTTTTTAGAAAATCCTCCTTCAACAGTTTCCCATTTTCATAGACAGTAATCTTAACTTCGTGGGTATTGTTTCCGTAATGTAACCCAAACTTAGTGTAGGTTTGTAAGCGTTTGTACACATTTCCAAAAGGTTTGACCACAAAGTGTGCTTTTTTGACGCTGGTGGTGTCTGCATCATAACTTGTAAATCTTGAAAAAGTAGCAAACAAACCGTATTTTTCGTGGGGTACTTTTGATTTTCGATTTCGGTCAAACGAGGCAAAGCGCAACCAATTTTCACTCGTACTTATGTTTACACTGGTTTGTGAGTAAACAACCTTAATTGGAATAAAACCTGGCCCTCCTCCACCAAAAGCATTTTGAAATCGATTGCGAACGTATTTAGTAATGCGATCACCTTCAATCTGTGAATCACCATAATGTATAATCCGACAGCTGGATTTATTTAATTTTTCGCGTAGTAGTGTAATAAAATCAGTGACATTATCAGGATAATACATCTTGCCTTCAACATTAGTAATGAGTTCTGGCTTCTCTTTTTTCGGAGTAGTCAAATCACTCGTAGTTTTGGTTTTCACCGCAAGGACTTCTGTATCTTCAACAGAAACAACGCTCTCAATAATATCCTTGGCTTTGCTATTATCACTACGATTGTTGCGAATTAAAATATCTGACGTGGGATATTTAATCATTGTATTTCCTAACACAATTCCTTCTTTTACAGACCCTTGTAACGTCAAATAGCGTTCACTAAAAAAAGTAATCACAAAGAGTGTCATAAGCACTCCTAGTATGAATATGACTATTTTTTTGGGATTCATGTTGTTTCCTTTTTTATTCAAGCCACGAAAATACAATTTTTTAAGAAATTACAAGCAGTTTCTATTTTTTTTTTGAAAAATATTATCGTAAAACGTTTTTTCATCTAAGAAAAACAAACCGTGCTGAAGCAAAAAAACTCCGATAACAATTTTAGCGATATTCTAATTTCACTGAATTATTTCCTTATTTTAAAAATCTAAAAATGAAAATACCATAAAAAAGACCTTCCTAAAAAAGAAGGTCTCTTTATTATCTTAAGAAGCATTGATAATAATATGTATAAATGAAAAAATCTTAAATAAATGATTATCAGATATGATTCTAATCACACGATCTTTTCCTTCTCATGATTGAACTGTTGAGAAACCTATGCTACAAGTGAAACTTCATGCTTATGACTAATAGGATATCTGTTCAACTATTTCAAGTCCATATCCTGACATTCCAACATAATGAGATTGTTTTGAATTTGTCAATAAACGAAGTTTACGAATATTTAAATCGTGCAGAATTTGTGATCCCATACCAATGTCTTTAGTATCTGCAGATGTTACAGGAGCATAGCTACCACTCTGTTTTTCTTTAATTTCAGTGATACGTTTCAGTAAATTCTGTGAATAACCTTCTTTGTTGATAACAATCACTGCCCCTTTCCCTTCTTCGTTGATTTTCTTGAAAATTCGTTCTAAGGGATTCTCTTTTTCAGAAGCTAGTACTTCCAAAATATCATTACTAATGAATGAGGCGTGTACTCGAGTCAAAATAGCTTCATCCGATTCCCAAGTACCTTTGGTAAATGCCAAATGAATTTGTTTGTTTGTTGTTTGTTCGTAAGCACGTAAACGAAATTCACCATAAGGTGTTTGGAGGTGAAAATCCTCTTTTTTCACAATTAAGGTATCTTTTCGCATACGATACGCTATCAAATCTTCAATAGAAATGAGTTTCAAATCAAATTTTTTAGCTACTTCTGCCAATTGAGGCAATCGTGCCATCGTTCCATCCTCATTGAGGATTTCTACCAAAATCCCAGCAGGTTGCATTCCTGCTAACCGAGCCAAATCAATAGCAGCTTCCGTGTGTCCCGTTCTGCGAAGTACGCCTCCTTCCTTAGCTCGAAGTGGGAAAATATGTCCTGGTCGTCCCAAATCAAATGGTCTTGTTTCAGGATTTACGAGTGACAAAATTGTTTTGGCTCTGTCGTGTGTTGAAATACCTGTGGTACAACCATGTCCTTTTAAATCGACCGATACAGTAAATTGAGTTTGGTGGAGTACGGTGTTATTTTGTACCATCATCGGTAGATCCAATTCCTCACAACGTTTTTCGGTAAGTGGAGCACATACCAATCCACGTCCATGAGTGACCATAAAATTAATCATCTCCGGTGTTGCTTTTTCAGCTGCTGCGATAAAATCTCCTTCATTTTCACGATTTTCATCATCCACAACGATGATGACTTTCCCTTTTTTTATGTCTTCAATAGCTTCTTCTATTGTGTTTAATTGAATTTTGCCCATTGTTTGTTTTATAGTTAAAGTGCAAAGATATGATTTTTTTGAAACAATAAATAAGATTAGTTCGTATCTTCTTCGGTGTTCTCAAAAAAACTGAACACACTACCACCATATTTTTTGTCATATGAAAAATGAGGTAAGGTTTCCAATTCTACGTGTTTGGAGTGTTCGATGATGAGAATCCCATTTTCATTTAAGAGATTTTTGTTAAAAACAAGCTGTATAATTTCGTTAAACTTATCTTGTTGAAAATCATACGGAGGATCTGCAAAAATTACGTCAAAAGTTTGAGTTGTTTTTTGCAAAAAAGTGTAAATGTCTGATTTTATAGCATTTATACCAAATTTTAATTCATCACTTATTTTATTAATAAACTGTATACAACCGCTGTGACTGTCCACCGAAATAAGGTGTTCACATCCTCTACTGGCAAATTCGTAGCTGATATTTCCTGTTCCTGAAAACAAATCCAACACAGATATTTCATTAAAATAATATAAATTATTCAGTATGTTGAACAAAGCTTCTTTAGCAAAGTCAGTAGTTGGACGAACGGGGAGTTTTTGCGGAGCCACCAATCGTTTGCCTTTGTTTTTTCCTGAAATGATTCTCATTTGTAATCTAAAACTAAAAATTTGTGCAAAGATAAGCTCTTTTCGTCTAAAAGAAAAAACAAGGTTATTCTTTACTATCAAACATTTTATAATTAACAGTTTACATTAAAAAAAACGAAATTTACAACCTCATAATTCGTTTATTTGAACCATTTTTTAATCTTGAAACGTTAGTAAAAAACATAAAGCTCCCGTAAATTAAGTTCCAAACCACACAAAAACATACAATAGCTCTAAAAGTACTATTTCATGCGTTTTATCAACGAAAAAAACTTTGAAATTTGGATTATAACAAAAAAACATTATCTTTGCCCAATTAACTTTTTTTAAAAAATAACAACTAATATGAAAAAAATGTTTTTACTTTTGGGGCTATTAGCCTCGTTTACAGTTGCTTCTGCACAGAACGATTTAGGAGTTGGCAACTTACAGCTGAACGCGGGATTTGGGCTTTCAAGTTGGGGGACTCCTGTTTATTTAGGGGTTGATTATGGAGTTGCAGAAGATTGGACTGTAGGAGGTGAGATTTCCTATCGCTCAACCAACTACGGGGTTGCAGATAGAAATGTTAAGTATACCAATGTAGGTGTGGTTGGTAATGTTAATTATCATTTTAATCGTTTGTTCCAATTACCTTCACAATTTGATTTATATGCAGGAGGAAGTTTGGGATATTATTCTTGGACAAATAATTACAAAGTGGAGGGCTTCAATCATCACTACACATCAGGATTTGGATTTGCACTTCAATTGGGAGGACGTTATTTCTTTACCAACAATTTTGGTGTGAACCTTGAATTAGGAGGAGGCACTGTTTCGGGAGGAAAATTAGGAATCACGTATAAGTTCTAATTTTAAATTTATTTATCAAACAAATTGACTTATTTAATGACAATAAAACTTTAAATAAGTCAATTTTTTATTTCTAATGAATTATGTATATAGAAAATGCTTACCACGGAAAAAGCCCTAAATGGCTTTATCTCATTTATTCCTTAGGTTTCCTTGGGTTTATGGGACTGAATTTTTTAGTATTGCTTTTTTTTGACTATCAAACGTTGATGCAAAATCAAATTGAGAAAAAAGGCGAGTTGCGTTACTTTGCCGAAGATTTGATGTCAGGTTTTGTGTTGTTTTTAGTAGCATTATTAGTTTGGGTACGCTACGTTCATAGGCAACCTTTACGTGCATTTCATACCTCACGGCCTCGTGTGGATTGGAAGCGATTTTTCTTTGCTTTTACTCTTTGGGGCGGTATCTTGGTGTTGACTACTTTTATTGATTATTGGATGAACCCACAGGATTATGTGTGGAATTTTCAAGCAGATAAATTTTTTATACTATTGTTATTATCGGTTTTATTAATTCCTATTCAAGCTGGTTTTGAAGAGTATTTTTTCAGAGGGTATTTGATGCAAGGGATAGGTATTGCTGTTAAAAACCGCTGGATACCGCTATTGGTAACTTCTATTTTGTTCGGACTAATGCACAGCGCAAATCCAGAAATTGAAAAATTAGGTTATGGATTTATTTTCTACTATATAGGAATAGGATTATTTTTAGGTATGATAACCTTATTTGATGAGGGATTGGAGTTGGCATTAGGATTCCATATAGCTAATAACCTCATTACGGGATTATTAGTAACTACCAATTGGGGAGTTTTTAGGCTCCCTGCTCTGTTTGTTAATACGGCTGACCCAACGGATGGAGCTTATTATCAGTTATTGTTTTTGGGAGTTTTTATTTTACTTTGTTTCTACATGTTTTCAAAAAAATATGGCTGGAATCTGAAAGATTGGAAACAAAAACTCTTTGGAAAAGTAATGTCTGAAAAAGAGTTTTTTAATAAAATAGCCCCTGAGACACATGCCCAATCAGAAAGAGAGATAGTGAAATAAAGGCAGCTTACTCTTAAATTCTCACAATAGTTTTTAAGGGTAGAAACAGGAAAATATTTACATTAGAATTCCGTTTTTAAAACAAAACCCCGATTTTCAGCTTTTTGCCGAATTTCGGGGTTTGTTTATAGCAGATATTCAAAATATTTATCTGATAATACAACAGTTTGTAGGTTTTCTAAAAAATACAAATTTGATAGCACTACTATGGGAATACACCTCTTTCTTTGTACACCTGTTCTAATTTTTCTAATGCTACTATATAGGCTGCCGTTCTGTAGTCGGTTTTATATCTTTCTGCACAAGAAACTACGTTGTCAAATGCTGTTTCAATTTTATCGTTAAGTTTTTCCAAAACTTCTTCGATTTTCCAAATCTCAGCCCGTTTGTTTTGTAACCACTCAAAGTAAGAACCAATAACTCCTCCACTATTACAAAGGATGTCAGGAATTATGTGGATACCCTTTTTCAAAATAATTTCTTCAGCTGCAGCATCTGTTGGTCCATTGGCTCCCTCAGCAATAAGCGTAGCTTCGATTTCATTGGCATTATCTACTGTGATTTGATTTCCTAATGCTGCAGGAATCAAAATATCACAAGGTGTTTTCCAGAACTCGGCATTCTCAATTTTTTGAGCTTTTTCGAAACCTGCAACGCCTCCTTTGTTAGTTTTTGCGTATGCCGACAATTCCTCGGGATCAATACCATTTGCGTTAGCAATAGAACCTGTATGGTCTTGTACTGCAATCAATTTAGCACCTTCTTTATGCAAGAAATGAGCCGCCCAATATCCTACGTTACCAAAACCTTGAACAATATAGGTCTTGCCTTTCAAATCAACGTTGTTTTTCTTAGCCCATTTTTTAATAGCCGTTACAACTCCAAATCCAGTAGCACGATCTCTTCCTGCTAAACCACCTGAAACTACAGGTTTTCCTGTAACCACGTGTAGATTTACAGATCGATTTGCAGGTGATTTTGCTGAGGCATAGGTATCTGAAATCCAAGCCATTATCTGAGCATTAGTATTTACGTCTGGAGCTGGAATATCATAATCAGGACCAATGTTATCACCTAAAGCATAAGTAAAACGACGTGTAATACGCTCTAACTCACCTTTTGAATATTTTGAAGGGTCAATCTGAATTCCTCCTTTTCCACCTCCGTACGGAAGTCCAGCAATTGCAGATTTCCAAGTCATCCAAGTTGCCAGAGCCTTAGCCGCATCAATATCCACGGTTGGATGATAGCGCAACCCTCCTTTGTAAGGCCCCAATGCATTATTGTGCTGTACGCGATAACCTGTAAAAACTTCTATAGAACCATCGTCCATCTTCACAGGAAAGTGAACTACGATTTCATTTTGGGTAGAAGCTAAAATCTTGCGAACCCCAGGATCCAAATTCATTTTATCAGCGGCCTTGTTGAACTCGTGCATCACGTTTTCATACATTCCTGTTCTTTTCTTTTCTGTTTCGTTACTCATATTTTTTATATTTATAATAAAAATGAGCGTAAAAGTATGTACTAAAATTGAATTATCCAAAAAAAAGATAAGTGTTTTTATATGAATTAGCAAAAAACGAAATTTTTAGAAAGATAAAGAAAGTAACTATTTTTAGATTATGTAAAAAGTTATTTAACTTTTTTCAAAATAAGTTGATTTTTATTTCATAATATTGCTTTATTGATGAGTAAAATAAAATGTAAAAAAGTTTTTCTAAAATAGATTTTCTCTCTAATCTGACCTTTCTGTATATACCTCAAAACTCCTTTCAGTTTTTTTCTTACTCGGTTATTTTCTTTAGCCAAGGAGAATATATGAGTTTCTGTGACGCAATTACTTTAGAAAAATCGCTCTTTTGAAAATTTTAAAACTTTCTTCAATAAAAAGTAAAAAAATCGCTTGTTACCCCTAAAAACTTTATATAATTGCAATTTATTTTGAGTTAAAAAAGTCGTTTTCAGATTTTATCCTAAATTTTGAGTCTGTTTGTAGTAAAAATGAAAAATATTCTATTGACATGGAGAAGTTTATAGATTTTCCGAAAATATCTGAAAGAAAAAAGAAGCTACCCGATTCGTAAATTTTGAATTTCAGGGCAACTTCTTTTTATTTTGCTCATAAACTATAATAATTACTCTGCTACAATTTCAAAATGTTTTAACCGGATTTGAAAAGGAGTATCAGCGTTATTAATAAAACGAACGTATTTCACATTGTGGACATTTTCTGAACTATTCCAACGACTATTGCGGAGGCTTCCTGAAATATCTTTCCAATCAATTCCATTAGTAGAAATCTGTATTCTTCCTTTCTCAAAATGCTTAGCATCTCCAAGATCTACTGAAATAGTTTTAACTGAAGCTACTTTTTCTAGTTCAATACCTAAAAAATCATCTTTTTTCACTGAAATATACTCCAATGCTGGAGAAATGCGTACTCCCCCACCCTTTTGAAGTAATGGTTGATATTCTATCTGTTGAATATTAGTTATGAGTTTATTTGGATTGAAATTTAAAGTCAAAGCTAATTGTTCTCCAGTTTCTTGATTATATTTTCCTACTGAATATTTCAATATTTCAGCAATCAAAGGCTCTACAACCAAAGTCGCCACACGCACCCCAGGTTGGTATGGATTCTGATTATAGGTTTGATCAATATTAAATTGTTGTTTCTGTAAATTTTGTAATCTTGCATATCCTGCTTTGAATTTTGCATACCCTTTTTGATGTAGAGCTTCATATAACTCAATAGCTTGTTTTCCTTGCTGTCCCACAACTTCTAATTGTAGTAACCATGGGCGTAGTTCTTCTATTAAAAGAGGATTTTCTTTTGTACTTAATAATTGTTTTGCTGCCGAAATGATATTGTCAAACTCTTTTTGTACACGTTCTATTTGTGGATTTTTTTCCCTTGTTAGATTTTTCAAAAACTCTTTAGCAACGGGAGCAAATTCAACAGATTCTACTCTTCTGTACTGATGTCCGTTAACTCCTAAATCGGAACTATGCTTAGCAAACGTAAGTAAAGCTTTTTTGTTTTGAGGCATTAATCTTGCCATAGCTTTATGCCAAGCTCGTTCAGAATCGTAGGTTGCTACGTTCCAGGTGTAATCAGCTACGCCGTAAATTGCAATCATCGAAGCCTCAGGATGTTCCATCGGATTGGATACAAAACCTGACATATCGTCTTTGATATCATTCGTATTTCCATAGGCAGCTCCTAAAAGCATATGATTTCGCACATAGTCTGACACTGGGAAGTTCCACCAAATGTAGGCTTTACGTTTTATTTTAGCATTTATCCATTCCATGGTGGCTTTGTCGATATCTGCAACGACTGTGTTACCTGTCCACATTATGTGAATAGATGGATGTAGTACTTCTCCTAAAGTTTCTAAATATCTTTTCTCAGGATTTGACCAACCTTTGTTATATTCAGTAGGACACATTATTAAAGGATTAACGTCTTTTTTCTTTTCTACAAACTCGGTATGTAAAAAGTTTAACAATTCGGCTTGTTTCTGTGGATTTGTACCTTCACCTGAAATATCATCAAAAAAAACTGCAAAAGCTCGTACACCTAACTGATACATATCCTCAAATTTACGCAAAAGATGCTGACGGTCAGTATCATTCCATTGGATGTCCTTACCTGGGTGTATAGCCCATACGAAATCCACGTAGTTTTTATTAGCTTCCTGTACCAGCTCTTGCAATTGTTCAGCTTCTTTTGTAGGATAAGGTTTTCGCCAGTTGGGTGAGCTGTGATATGGATCGTCCTTCGGGCCATAGATATAGGTGTTAAGTTTATTCTCACCGTAAAATTCTATTTGGCGCAATCGTTTTTCGTGACTCCAAGGAGTTCCATAGAATCCTTCAACTACCCCACGATATTCCAAATCAGGATAGTCAATAATTTCTCCCAAAGGAATCTCCGAGTTTTTACTAAGCTGTTGAAAGGTACGGAGACCATAGTAGACTCCTCGTGGGTCATTCCCTACGATGTACACTTTATTTTTTTCAATACGCAGGTAGTAACCTTCTTTCTTATTGGGTGCTTTATGAGCATGTTTTTTAAACGTTTTATCGTCTTTTTCACTGAGAATAATTCGGAAAGGAATGGATTTTTTAGTAGAAATTTTCTTTCCTGTAAAAATCATTTTCTTGGGTATTGGATTCAGGAGTGAGTCATTAGCACTCATCTGCGTTACAGATAGCAACAGACATGCTAAAAAAAGAATTTTTGTTTTCATCATCATATAATTTTAATTAAGTTGAGTCTTTATTGAGTTGAAATATAATTGTTTATAATAAAAAATTTTTTTTAAGGCGTAGAATTAGAAACCTGTATTATTTTTCCATTAAAAAACGTATATCCCTGTAAAGCAAATTCACTGATATAAATTGCCATCTCTTCGGCTGTGACGTTTGCTTGATAATTAGGAAAGGCCTCTGCTAACATTTCTGTTTGCACTGCTCCCAATGCTAATACGTTGAAAATGATTTCTTTTTCCTTATATTCCTCTGCTAAAAGTTCGGATAAAGTTATTAAGGCTCCTTTCGATGAGGAATAGGCTGATAGTTCTGCAAATTTCATACTTCCTTGTACTCCTCCCATGCTACTGATATTCACAATATGAGCTTTTTTCACCATAAAAGGAATTATCTTTTGGATGAGCATCGCCACACCAAAAACATTTACTTTATACACTTCCATAAAATCAGTAGTAGTAAGCTCTTCGAAAGGTTTTTTGATTAATTTTCCAGCATTATTGATTAAAATATCTACTTTTCCCCATTCCTCTCGAACAAAATCAACCACTTTTTCTAAATCTTCCTCCAATGTAATATCAAAAGGAAAAAAATGAATGTTTTTATGATTCAATTTCAGCAAAGGAAGTGTATTTCGAGATAATGCCAACACCTGATGCCCTTGATCTGCCATTTGTTTGGCTATCTCTAAGCCGATTCCTCTACTTGTGCCTGTGACGATTACGTTTTTCATGCTTATTTACTTTTTTTGTCGTGCAAAAATAAGAATAAAAGAGAGATAAATCAACTGAAAATACTGTTTTTCATTTGACAACATTGCTTTTTTTCATAGATTTGCAAACATAATATTGCTTTGGAATAAAATTGATTGAACATTCTGTTTAAGAATAGAATATTTCCTTTAATTTTAACTTGTAATAGCATAAAAAATATATTCTTAAAGAGAGAAAATTGGTATTTAGATCACTTTTTGGGGAAATATCATTTTAAATAGTAAAATATGTATCAAAAACTTTAAGAATGATTTATTTGTGGTAAAATTTCAATATTTTTAGAATCTAATTTGTGTAAGTTTTAAAGAAAAATAGAAAAATCAAATGAAAAAAAGATTAATTATGCTTGTTGCAGGGCTTATAGCTAATACTATGGATGCACAACAACCGCTAACACCTGAAAAACTATGGGAATTAGGGCGTGTGGGAACGATGGGATTAACTCAAGACAAAAATTTTGTGCTTTTTAGTGTTGCATACCCTAATGTTAAGGAAAATTCGTTTCGTCGTGAATTGTTCAAATTGTCGGTCAAAGGAGGTGTTCCGATTCCTATTTCAGAGGAGGAACTCAAACGTGAAACTACGAAATTTAATGCAACTAAAGACAAAAAGTTAGTTCATAAACCCGTAAAAATCAATAAAGTATTTGCTTCCGATTTTTATAATGACTTAGACAAATCAACTGGACAGAATTATAAAAGTTTAGATCATCGTCATTGGGACAAATGGATGGACGGGGCATACAACCATGTTTTCATTGAGAATATGACTGATGGAAAACAAGTCGACATTATGGAAGGGCTACCCTACTATTGTCCGCAAGAACCTTTTGGAGGAACGAGTGACTACATTTGGAGCAACGATGGAAAGAAAGTACTTTATGTAACTAAGGCTAAAGTAGGTACAGACTATGTAGTAAGCACTAACACAGATATTTACGAATATGATCTTGCTACACAAAAAACAAAAAACTTGAGCGAAGGGATGATGGGGTATGACACACATCCATTATACAGCTCAAAGGATGTTTTAGCTTGGTTGAGTATGAAAAACGAAGGCAACGAAGCTGACAAAAATGATTTGGTCATTCTTGAAAATGGACAAAAACGTAACATCACAGCTCACTGGGACAATACGGTAGCAGATTACATATGGAGTAATGATGGCAAAAAAATATATTTTACGGCTGTAGTAAAAGGGACTACACAATTATTTGAAATCAATCCGTTTGAGAAGCATCCGATGCCTAAACAACTCACCAAAGGAATGTTCGACATCACAGGAATCGTAGGTCAGTCAGCTAACTTATTGGTAGTTACTCGTACCGATATGAATCGTGCTGCAGAGATATATACTATTGATTTACAAGTGAATAAAAAGAAAAAAAATATAAAAAATTTCTTAGAAGTTAATCAATTGACTCACGTAAACGACGATGCTTACAAACAAATTGCCAAATGTGAGGTGAAAGAACGTATTGTAAAAACTACTGATGGTAAAGACATGCTTACATGGGTAATCTATCCTCCTAATTTTGACCCAAATAAAAAATACCCAACTTTACTTTACTGCCAAGGAGGGCCACAATCAGCTCTTAGTCAGTTCTATAGTTTTCGTTGGAACTTTCAACTGATGGCATCTCAGGGGTACATTGTCGTAGCACCAAATCGCCGTGGAATGCCTGGACATGGCGTAGAGTGGAATGCTCAAATCAGTGGTGATTGGGGTGGACAAGTGATGCGTGATTACCTTTCAGCAATCGACGATGTTGCTAAAGAAAAATATGTGGATAACAATCGATTAGGAGCTATTGGAGCAAGCTATGGTGGATATTCGGTATTCTATTTGGCAGGTATTCATAACAAACGTTTCAAATCGTTTATCGCTCATTGTGGAGTATTTAATTTACAAAGTATGTATGGTACTACCGAAGAAATTTTCTTTACTAATAACGAATTAGGCGGAGCATATTGGGAAAAAGACAATCCAAAAGTACAAAAATCTTATACCGAATTTAATCCTATTGAAAAAGTAGCCAATTGGGACACTCCTATTTTGATTATCCATGGAGGTAAAGATTATAGAGTTCCAAAAGAGCAAGGTTTTCAAGCCTTTACGGCAGCTCAACTATTAGGAATCAAAAGTGAATTACTGTATTTTCCCGACGAAACTCACTGGGTTTTACGACCTCAGAATGGAATCTTTTGGCAACGTAATTTTTTCAGATGGTTAGATGAAACATTGAAAAACTAATGATCATAACAATATTTTCAATTATAGCATAATACTGAAAAATAGTTGGTGAAAGCTTTTGAAACATAGTCTACCATAGGTTTAGGCAGAAGAAGCTCCCCTTTTCGGAAAGCTTCTAAAACTATCGTTTTACACATTAATCCTATTGCTGAAAAGTTGATCCTCCACCAGAGTTTTTTCCTCTTCGGACTAACAAGCGTAATATAATAATTAATTTGTAAAAAAACACCAACTATTTTTCAGTACATTACCTAAAATTGTCGGTATAATAATAAATAAGAAAAGGAGACTGCCTTTTTTGGACAATCTCCTTCTTTCTTTACTTTCTTAATTTTATTTATGTCCGAAAGGGCATTCCATTTTCTTATGAGCCACAGGACCTAAATTCAATGCTGGATGTTCGTATTTCAATACTTCTTCCATTGTAAGACCAAGTGCATCAGCTACTCCTTTTGCGTAAGCTGGGTCAGCGTGATAGCAATTTCGAATGTGTCTTATTTGAATGAATTTTTGAGCAGGGCCGATGGCTCTTGCCGTATTTTCAAATAAGGCTTTTTTCTGTTCATCATTCATCAATTGGAATAATTTGCGTGGTTGTGTGAAGTAATCATCGTCATCTTCACGGAAATCGTAATTGTACGCATCTCCATCAATTCTCAATGCAGGTTCTTGGAACTCTTTTTGTTCTTGCCACACACCAAAGCTATTCGGCTCGTAATGTTTGGTAGAACCATAGTTTCCGTCTACTCGCATAGCTCCATCTCTGTGATATCCGTGTACAGGACATTTAGGAGCGTTTACTGGAATTTGGTTATGATTTACTCCCAAACGATAGCGATGTGAGTCTCCATAAGAGAACAAGCGACCTTGCAACATTCTATCAGGAGAGAAACCAATTCCAGGAACCACATTAGCAGGGCTGAAAGCAGATTGCTCTACTTCGGCAAAGTAATTTTCAGGGTTTCTGTTAAGTTCAAATTCTCCAACAGGGATTAAAGGGAAATCTTTTTTGTACCAAACTTTGGTCAAATCGAACGGATTATAGTCCAAATTACGAGCTTGTTCTTCGGTCATAATTTGTACGAACATTTTCCATTTCGGGAAGTTGCCATTTTCGATGGCTTCGTACAAATCTTTTTGATGCGACTCTCTGTCCATTCCCACTAATTTAGCAGCTTCTTCATCGGTTAGATTTTCGATGCCTTGTTGTGAAATTAAGTGGAATTTCACCCAATGACGTACACCTTCTTTATTGATGAAAGAAAATGTGTGACTACCAAATCCGTGCATTGTTCTGTATGATTTTGGAATACCACGGTCACTCATCACGATAGTTACTTGGTGAAGAGCCTCAGGAAGAAGCGTCCAGAAATCCCAGTTATTGTCAGCAGAACGCATATTGGTACGTGGGTCACGTTTTACGGCGTGATTTAAGTCAGGGAATTTCAAAGGGTCACGGAAGAAGAATACAGGTGTGTTATTCCCTACCAAATCCCAGTTTCCTTCATCAGTGTAGAATTTCATTGCAAAACCGCGGATATCACGCTCAGCATCAGCCGCTCCACGCTCTCCAGCAACGGTAGAAAAACGTACGAACATTGGCGTTTCTTTCCCGATTTCAGCAAAAATAGATGCTTTTGTGTACTTGGTAATGTCGTGAGTTACTCTAAAAGTTCCGTAAGCTCCTGAACCTTTGGCGTGCATTACACGCTCAGGAATTACTTGGCGGTCAAAATGAGCCAATTTTTCTAAAAACCAGATGTCTTGCAAAAGAGCTGGTCCTCTTTTACCCGCAGTCATTGTGTCTTGATTATTCGCTACGGGAGCTCCCGTTGTAGTTGTCAGTTTATTGTTCATCTTTATTAGTTTTTACTGTTTATAATGCAAAGGTATAATTATAAAACATGCAAAAAGCAATAGCTTTTGCGATATTTTTTATATTGTCATAAGTAAAATTTATAACTATTGATAATGAGAAGAATCATGTGATATTCACATTATAATCTATTCAACTTCTAAGATAAAGATTTATGCAAAAAATAAGACTGTACGGAATCTTTCCATACAGTCTTTTTACTATTTTCTATTATGCGGAGATTATGATTCTGCTTCTTTCATAGTGTGGTAAACATTTTGAACGTCTTCATCTTCTTCAATTTTTTCAAGAAGTTTTTCCACATCAGCTTGTTCCTCAGGACTGAGTTCTTTGGTTACCTGCGGAATACGTTCAAAACCTGAGGATAGAATCTCAATACCACGTCCTTCCAACTCTTTTTGAATAGCCCCGAAACTCTCAAAAGGAGCATAAATATGAATCCCATC
Organism: Capnocytophaga canis; assembly: GCF_043187445.1. Lineage (NCBI taxonomy): Bacteria > Pseudomonadati > Bacteroidota > Flavobacteriia > Flavobacteriales > Flavobacteriaceae > Capnocytophaga > Capnocytophaga canis. The sequence continues at coordinate 157,804 of NZ_CP171121.1, forward strand.
TTCATCTTGAAAAACTTCCTCAGCTCCGAAATCAATCATCTCAAGTTCAAGTTCTTCTACATCTAAGCCTTCAGCATTGATTCGGAAATTACAAGTATGGTCAAACATAAACTCTACAGAGCCAGATGTTCCTAAAGCTCCATTACATTTATTGAAATAACTTCGGATGTTTGCCACTGTTCGGTTATTATTATCTGTGGCAGTTTCAATTAGAATAGCGATTCCATGAGGTGCGTACCCCTCAAAAATAACTTCTTTATAGTTTGCAGTATCTTTTTCAGAAGCTTTTTTGATGGCACGTTCCACGTTTTCTTTCGGCATATTTGCTGCTTTGGCATTCTGGATTACGGCTCTTAACCGAGAGTTAGACTCAGGATGAGGCCCTCCTTCTTTCACAGCCATTACGATGTCCTTACCTATGCGTGTGAAAGTTTTTGCCATTGCTGCCCAACGCTTAAATTTTCTAGCTTTTCTGAATTCAAATGCTCTTCCCATAAATAATTGATATTCTTTACTTTATGTTTATATTTTAAATATAAATATGTTATTAAAATTAATCTTTTTTTGCCACAATATCAATACCGCCTTTAACTGTTTGTCCCAATTGGACATTGATTTGAGTATCTAACGGTAGATATAAATCCACACGTGAACCGAATTTAATAAATCCAGCATCAGCTCCTTGAATAGCTATATCGCCCTCTTTAGCATAGTTTACAATACGCTTCGCCAAAGCTCCTGCAATTTGACGATATAATATTTTCCCAAAAGTATGATTTTCAACAACAACGGTTGTTCTTTCGTTTTCTTCGGATGCCTTCGGATGCCAAGCAACTAAATATTTTCCAGGATGGTATTTGCTAAATACAACCTCTCCGCCTATAGCATAGCGAGTTACATGCACATTTATTGGCGACATAAAAATTGATACTTGTAAACGTTCATCTTTGAAATATTCTTTTTCGAATACTTTTTCAATAACTACCACTTTTCCATCAACGGGAGCGATGATGTGATTTTCATTTCTTTGCGTATTTCGCTTTGGATTTCTAAAAAATTGTAATACCAAAATCAAAAAAATAAGTGCAATACCTTGAATGAGTTTCTGTAACCAAAAAATATCTACGAAATAATGTGCCAGTAAAGCGATTCCTGCAGTTACTATAAATGTTCCTAAAATAATTTTAAAACCTTCTCTGTGAAACATATTTATAATGTGTTGATTATTAAAAATTTGAATTGATTATCCGCAAAAAAAATAAATCCGTATTTTGATATGGCAAATATATAAATAAAAATGAAAACTAATGTATATTTAATCACTATATAATAACGAATTTATTAAGATTCAAACAATTTCTAACTTCCTATGATGAAGATTGTCGGACGTTTTTGCAAAGAAATATTCATCTTTTTCCATTTCGTAACGGTCTGTGTTTTGATATATTCGGTCGGTAATGTGATTTCAGTTGCTATGCACAACATCGTATCATTTTGCAAAGTTTCTACCAAATCGGATAACATTTTATCATTCCGATAAGGAGTTTCAATAAAAATTTGTGTTTGTTTATATTCCTTAACTTTTCGTTCCAATGCCTTGATTGTTCGTCTTCGTTCAGATTTTTCTATGGGCAGATAACCATTAAATGCAAAATTTTGCCCATTCAAACCGCTTGACATCATGGCTAATAAAATCGATGATGGACCTACCAAAGGAATCACTCGTATGTTCTTTTGGTGTGCTAATTTCACAATCTCAGCACCAGGATCAGCAATACCTGGGCAACCAGCTTCGGAAATAACACCAACAGAAAAACCTGACATACAAGGATTTATAAAAGAATAAATATCATTTTCGAAGGTATGCTTATCAATGGTAAACAGCACCAATTCCTGCTGTGGCTTCTCAGGTGTAATTTGTTTGATAAATTTACGAGCCGATTTTTCATTTTCTACAATAAAATGAGTCAACTCCTTAACTATATTTGTTATCATCGGAGGTAATACATTACCTATTAAGCTATCTCCCAACAAATTAGGAATGAGATAAACGTTTCCTAAGTTACTCATTACGGATGCTTTGAATTTAACTTTTCAGCAATCACCTCACAAGCCTCGTCAATCATCGTAAAAACAGTTCTAAATCCATTTTTATCTCCATAGTAAGGATCAGGGACTTCTTTCTTTTTCATGGAATCTAACACATCTAATAAAAATGACACTTTTTCTTTATGTTTCTCATTTTCAGCTATGTTACACACATTTGTATAATTACTTCTATCCATTACAAAAATATAGTCAAAGTCTTCAAAATCTGTTTTTTTGAATTGTCGTCCTTTGAGATTTGCAATGTCAATACCATTTTTTCGAGCTACTTCTATCGAACGAGAATCAGGAGCATCCCCAACATGGTAGTTTGATGTTCCTGCCGAATCCACTTCAAATTTTGCAGGATCCAACTTAGCTCGTAAAACTCCCTCCGCCAACGGAGAACGACAAATGTTGCCTAAGCATACCATTAATATTCTTGTTTTCATTTCCTTAGGATAATAATAATATATAAAAAGAAAAAACTAATTCAATATCAATGAATTAGTTTGAAAATTTTGAGGTTAATTCTTCAACATATCGCTTGAATTCACGGTCTGTTTCCGTTAGATTTTCAACCGTTTTACAAGCATGCAATACGGTTGCATGGTCACGTTGCCCAATTTGTGAACCGATAGCTGTCAATGAATTTTTTGTATATTTTTTTGCGAAAAACATCGCCAACTGACGTGCTTGTACTACGTTTCGTTTACGAGTTTTTGACTGCAATTCCTCCAAACCCACATTAAAATAATCGGAAACGATTTGTTGTATGTGGTCGATGGTAATTTCCTTTCGGTGATTTCGTATGGAGCGTTCGATGATGCTTTGTGCTAATTCAATCGAAAATTCCTTGCGATTAAAGGCTGCTTGAGCAATAAGTGAATTACTTACACCTTCCAATTCTCGCACATTAGTTCTAACATTTTCAGCTAGATATGAAATAATTTCATCTTCTACTTCTGCACCGTCCGTGTAGAATTTATTTTTTAAAATTTTATAGCGAGTCTCATAGTCTGGAGTTTGTAACTCAGCAGACAGCCCCCATTTGAAACGCGACAATAAACGTTGTTCAATATCCTGCATGTCAACTGGAGCTTTGTCCGATGTCAAAATAATTTGCTTATTGTTTTGTTGTAAATGATTGAATATGTGGAAAAACGCATCTTGTGTCTTTAATTTAGATGATAAAAACTGAACATCATCGACAATCAACACATCAATGAGTTGATAGAAATGAATGAAATCATTAAGTGATGTTTTGTCCTTATCTTTTGACATGGTAGCGTTTACGAACTGTTGCGTAAATTTTTCTGCTGACACATAAAGCACTTTCTTTTTAGGATGTTTTTCCTTGATATCCACCCCAATAGCGTGTGCTAAATGTGTTTTTCCCAACCCTACTCCACCAAAAATAAACAGTGGATTAAACGCCGTTCCTCCAGGCTTATTGGCTACTGCCATCCCAGCTGAACGTGCCAATCGGTTCGAATTTCCCTCAACAAAATTATCAAAATTTTGGTTCAAATTGAGCTGTGGGTCTATAGTAATTTCGCGAATACCCGGAATTACAAACGGATTTCGAAGTTCAGGATCTTTATTTTGGATAGGTAAAGTAAGTGATTGCCTTGCTAATTCTGGACGGTTAGTACTCGGCAATTGTTCTCTGGTTAGAGAGTTGATTACATAAGTCAAACGGGCTTTTTCTCCGAGAGAAAAAGTCATGGCAGACTTCAAAAGAGAAATATAATTTTGCTCTAAGTACTCATAGAAAAATTTAGTAGGAACACCTATTTTTAAAGAATTATTTTCCAAACTAATAGGCACAATGGGAGCGAACCAAGTGTTAAATGGTTGCTCTTCAATATTGTCTCTGATGAAATCAAGACATCTCCCCCACGCTTTTTCGGCTAAATCTTTCATTATTAAATAAAAAAGGTTATATTTGGAACTTCAAAAACAGATGTAGTAGTATCTCTGTGAATTGAGACAGCAAAGTTGTGAATAAAAAATGAATAAAAAAAATCATTTTACTATTGTTTTTCTCATTTTTTTTTCGCAAGAGTTAAATGTTAATACTTGTTAATTATATACTTTTCAATTCTATGGAAAATTTGCACTTCGATTATGTACTGAGAACCCGCTATGGTGAAACTGACCAAATGGGAGTTATTTACTATGGTAATTATCCTCAATACTTAGAACTTGGGCGGGTGGAATGGTTGCGCTCACTGGGAATTTCGTACAAAGAAATGGAAAAAGAAGGCGTGATGTTACCTGTGGTTTCTTTGCATATAGACTACAAAAAACCAGCATTTTACGACGAACTCATTACCATCAGAACTCAACTAAAAGAACTTCCAAGTTCAAAAATAACATTTGATTATCAGATAATTAACGAAAAAGGCGAGGTAATATCTACAGCAAATACTACTTTAGTTTTCGTAGATGTAAACACGTGGCGACCAGTACGCTGTCCTCAAAGGATTTTAGCTGCAATACAGCAGAAAATGAAATCTTAAAGATTCATTTCCTTACTGGCTTCAAATAGAAATTTTTTCTCTTCCTCAGTTAAACTTGTATAGCCACTGGAGCTAATTTTCTCTAAGATAACATTAACCTTATGTTGTTTTATCTTTTGAGATTCACTCAATTTCGATCGTGATTCTGAGGGCTTTATAGCTTTTGAGGAAATTTGTTTTTTTGTTAATTTTTTATAATTGTTTCGTTTCAGTTGCAATGGATATTTACCTAATAAAGCTAAAAAACATCCTATAAAAGCTCCACCTATGTGAACAATTTTTCCGCCAGGATCGGAAGCAAATTGAATTATGTCAAAAGCTAATAAAAGCAACGCGACATACCACAAACGCATACGAATGGAGAAAAAAACATTGACCACATAGGTAGGAGCCATAACACAAACAAAAAAGAGCATTGCTATAATAGCTCCCGACGCACCTAAAAGGATAGAATTTTCAAAAAAAACAGAAGGCAAAAAATATACTGATAAAAAACAGATTCCTCCGAAAAATATTCCCGAAAGATAAACCTTTAGAAATTGCTTATTATTGAATAAATTAAAAAATATTTGCCCTACCAAATACAAAAAAAGCATATTCCAAAACAGATGTTGCCAACGTGCATGGAAGAAGGCATACGTAAAAATAGTCCAAGGTTTTGTTAGAAAAACATCCCACTTTTGAGGCATACCTACCCATTGATTGAGTTGTTCTTGCGAAATTAAACCTAAAGAAACTACCGAATATCCAACAATGAATAACAAAATGTTGACAATAGCTATCTGCTCTGCCGTATTTAAGCTTTTTATTTTACGATTGATATTCAATTTATGATGATTTTGAAAGGTTTTATCCGTTAATAGCTATCACTCGAATTTCAGAGTTTTGCAATTGATCTTGCAACAAATTCTCAATGCCATTTTTTAAAGTCATTGTTGAAGATGGACAACCGCTACAGGCTCCTTGTAAAATCACCTCGACCTGATGAGTTTCTTTATTGTACGACACAAATTGAATGTTTCCCCCATCGGATGCTACGGCAGGTTTTACATATTCATCCAATAAGGCTACGATTTTTTGCGAAGTAATGTCTGTTACTAATGGTGATTTTTCTATTTGTTTTTCATTCGTAACTTGTTCTTTTTTAGTCTCTTTATCTAAAACAACTTTATTTCCATCTGCCAAGTAGGTACGAATAAACTCGCGTAATTCCATAGTGATTTCAAACCATTTTACCGATTCATCCTTGGTTATTGAAATGTAATTTTCATCAAAAAAAACTTCTTTAACAAAAGGAAAATCAAACAATGCCTTTGCTAATGGCGCATTTTGTGTTTGCGTTACATTCTTGTATTCCAAAACCACAGGTACAATTTGTTTATTAACCACAAACTTCATTACCGTGGGGTTGGGTGTACTCTCTGCATAAACCGTTATAGGTAATTTTTTTAGTGGCTGTTCTGTAGTAATCAACTCATTACCGGAATTTATATATACCGAAATCTGTTCAGCCAACTCTTCTTGAACATCCGCCCATTCTACAATCGGATAGCGTTTCAAAGCAATAAAATTACTGGAAATATATACTGTCTTGATAAAAGGCAGATAGAAAAGCTGTTGTGCTAAAGGTGAATTTTTAGCCTCATCAATGTTATTAAATTCGTAGCTACCTTTGACCAAAATTTTTGATGCTTCCAGTTTAATAATTTCCGGATTACTGGTTGGTTGTATGGATATTGTCACTTCACTCATTGTTCTATTTTTTTTGGCAAAGCTATCCAATTTTGTGATGTTTTAAAAATTTATGAATACAATTTATTCATCCATTAAAAAACTCTTTATTAAAAATGCTGATTTTCAACACTATAAAACATACAGACAAAATTAATTTGAAAAATAAAAGACTAAAAATTCTTTTATTAATTTATTTTGACTACATTTGCAGTATTAAACTATTAAGACTAAATAAATATATTATGCGAAAATATCCATTATTGCTCGTTTTATTACCGCTTGGTTTACAAGCTCAGATGAAACAAATTATTGAAAAAGAAGAAAATGTTATTACTGATGTGATGACAGCTTCAATGTTGAAAGACGTCACCTACAAGGACGACAAACCTAATGTGGAGGTTATTTTAGAAACTGAGTTCACTAAAGAAGTTCGGATAACCTTCAAAGAGGGGCAAATAATGAAACGCCACAAAGCTCCTCGTGCCATCGTAGTACAGGTTCTTGAAGGAAAAATTAATTTCGAAGTAGGAGAAACTATTTACCAACTAAACAAAGGTGATTTCATTACACTCAAAGCCACTATCGTACATGAGCTAAAAGCTCTTGAAAACAGTGTTGTTCGTCTGTCTCTTTCTAAATATGAAACTCAAGAGATTGAAAAGTCTAAGAAATAATTATAACCGATTATTAATAAGTAATGAACAAACAACAAGGACACTGGCTTTTAGCCAAAATGGGGAAAAAAGTATTACGACCAGGAGGAAAAGAACTTACCCTTAAAATGATTGATAACTTGGTTGTTAACAATGATGATGTGGTAGTGGAATTTGCTCCAGGATTGGGATTAACTGCGGAAATAACATTAGCAAAAAATCCGGAAAATTACATAGGTATAGAACTTGATGAAGAAGCCGCTGAAAAGTTACGGAAAAAATTTGCGAAAAAAAATGTGCAAATCATCAACAAAAATGCTGCCGAAACCGAATTACCTGAGCAAGTAGCCAATAAGGTGTATGGTGAAGCTATGCTAACGATGCAAGCCGATCACCGCAAAAGGGAAATCATCCGTGAGGCACATCGCATTTTAAAACCAAGAGGGCTATATGCCGTTCATGAGCTTGGATTGACACCCAATGATATTGACCCAGAGGCTAAAGCTACCATTCAACGGGAACTCGCTCAAGTTATAAGGGTTAATGCACGACCTTTGACAGTGAGTGAATGGAGTGACATAATTGAAAGCGAAGGTTTTAAAATAATAAAAGTGGAAACAAATCCAATGCATCTACTTGAAAAAAAACGTATGATCCAAGATGAAGGTTTTTTCAGAACTCTAAAAATAGGATTTAATATTCTTACCAATCCCGATGCACGGAAACGCATTCGAGCGATGCGAAAAGTATTCCGCACGTATGAAAATAATCTAAACGCAGTAGCGATTGTAGCTGAAAAAAAATAATTTTTTAGTTTTCTAAAAAAATGTACTTTTGCTGAGGATAAAGATGAACATAACTCATTTTTATCCTCTTTTTCTTCAAAAATGATTTTTTTATATGAACGTACAATTGATTCTATTTGTAATTCTACTGTATTTCGGTATACTGATCTCTATCTCTTATTTCACATCACGCAAAACAGGTGATGAAACCTTTTTTACGGGTGATCGCAAATCCGCTTGGTTTTTAGTGGCTTTCGGAATGGTAGGTAGTGCTTTATCGGGAGTTACCTTTGTATCATTGCCTGGATCTGTGGCTAATAATCATCTGTATTTTTCTCAATTTGTGATGGGAAATGTAGTAGGATATATGTTCATCGCATTTGTACTAACTCCCTTGTACTACCGCTTGCAATTGGTGTCTATTTACGGTTATTTGAAAGAACGTTTTGGTAAAGTTTCTTACAAATCGGGGTCGCTTATTTTCTTGGTTTCACAATCGTTTGGTGCTGCATTACGATTGATGTTGGCTACTAAAATACTCCAATTAGCATTTTTTGACAGAATTGGTATTCCTTTTTACTTAACAGTAATTATCATCATTGTTTTTGTTTGGCTTTATACCTTTAAATCGGGGATAAAAACTATCGTTTGGACAGACACATTACAAACTTTTTTCCTGATTATAAGTATTGTAGCCATTGGAATAGGAATCTCGGATACGCTAGATATGTCTTTTTCTGAAACTGCACAGCAGATTTACAACCATAAATATTTTGACTTTTTCAATTGGGACACTAAATCTGGGAATAATTTTTTCAAACAGTTTATTGCAGGTTTTTTTGTATCGGTGGCTATGATTGGATTAGATCAAAATATGATGCAAAAAACACTAACTTGCAGAAATATTTGGGATGCTCAGAAAAATATGCTCACTTATAGTCTTGTGTTGGCAGGTACACAAATTTTGTTTTTATGCTTAGGAGTTTTATTGTATATCTATGCTGAAAACATGGGAATTATATTGGAAATTGACCCTAAGGGTTTGGTATTAAATACCGACAATTTGTTCCCTAATCTGGCTTTAAATTATTTGGGTATTGTCGCAGGAATGTGTTTTTTATTGGGCATCATTGCAGCATCTTTCTCAAGTATTGATTCAGCATTAACGGCATTGACGACATCCTTTACGTATGATTTTTTGGATATGTCGAAAAAAACATCTCAACAGAAAAAACGTTACAAAAATTTAGCTTTGTTCGGTTTTTCGATTGTTATTTTTTGTATCATAATGATATTTTCTCAAAGTAAGGGAGACGTTATCTCTCTGATTTTCAACATTGCTGGATACACCTATGGACCTTTATTAGGCTTGTTTATCTTCGGAATGTTTACAAATATGAAAATCCATGACAAATGGGTATGGCTGGTATGTATAGCCTCTCCCCTACTTACTTATGCTTTAAGTATTTACTTAAAAAATCATTTCAAGTTTGATTTCGGTTTTGTAAGCATTGCTGTTAATGGAATTTTAACTTTTTTCGGACTATTGTTATTACACAAAAGGAATTAATTTAATTGCTAAATAACACAATCAAAGAAGATTATCCGAAACCTTAGTAGATTTGAGATGCTTCTTTTAGAAAATTAAAAATATCTTTATTTATTTTAATTCTTAATAAACTTTTATATCTTTGCCGAGAATTAATCTAAACATAAATAAAATGAAAAAAGTAAACATTTTAATTTTAACACTCAGTCTATTTATCAATGGATATGCACAAAACAAAAAAGACATTGCTGCCATAAAAAACATGTGTGGTTGCTATGAGGTAACTTTTCGATATGCTGAAACTTTTCGATATGGAGCTGATTCCACCTATGTTCCATCAAAGCCCAGCCGTTCAAAAGCATTGGAATGGGTAGAAGCTGTTGAAGACAAAAAGGATAAAATTGTATTACAGCATTTATTAATTGTTGGAAAGAAAGGTAACGAACGTATCATCAAACATTGGAGACAAGATTGGGAATATCAAAACAGAAATTTTTACACCTATGAAGTTGGAGATGAGTGGCTTTTTTCACAAAAACCGAAAAGTGACGTAAAAGGTCAATGGACACAAAAAGTGTTCCAAGTAGACGATAGTCCTCGTTACGAACAAACAGCTACATGGGTACACGTTGACGGAAAAAGTTTTTGGGAAAGTGAGGTTGTTTCTCCTCTACCTCGTCGCGAAGAAGAAGTGAGAAGCGATTACAATGTGATGTTCCGAAGAAATCGACATGAAATCACCAATTATGGTTGGTTACATGAACAAGACAATGATAAAATTCTCCGACGTGATGGAAAAGATGATTTAGTAATTGCCCAAGAGAAAGGATATAATACCTACAAGAAAGTAGATGATGAAAAATGTAAAGCTGCTAAAGATTTTTGGCAAAAACACCACGAAAAATGGGGATTAGTACGAGCAAAATGGAATGAAATATATGCTAAAAACGCAACACTACGTTTTGAAACAAAAGTAGACGGAAAAACCCTTTTTGAGTATCTTTTCGACGAAGAAAATTACAAAACCAAAGAAAAAATAGACGAAATCATTCAAAAATTTGTCCTCTAAGAAATAATTTTTAAGAAAAACACACAAAACGAATTCACTCACTTTAAATGCATCTTTATCCGACTTTTTTAACAGAGAGAGAGACTATGTGAAGAATTCTGTTTTGTGTGTTTAATTTTTGCTTTAAAATCAAACAATTAACCTCTATCCAAGTTATCTTCCAATTTATCGAAAAAGGCGACTATCTATGATGATAAGGTTCATTCTTGAGAATAGTAAATGCTCGATAAACTTGCTCAACAAAAAATAATCGAATCATCTGATGCGAAAACGTCAATTTCGACAAAGAAAGCATTCCATTGGCTCGTGCATACACCTCTTGAGAAAATCCATAAGGTCCTCCAATCACAAACGTAAGCTGTTTGATGCCTGTATTCAATTTTTTTTGAATGTATTCTGAAAAACCAACAGAAGTATATTCTTTTCCTCTTTCATCTAAAAGGATTAGTTCGTGCGAAAGCTCTAATTGCTTCAAAATCAACTCTCCTTCTTTCGTTTTTTGCTGTTCTTCACTCAACGATTTACTATTCTTAAGGTCGGGAATGGTTACCAATTCAAAATTTATGTAGTGCAACAATCGTTTTTCATAATCTGAAATAAGTTGTTGCAAATTTGAATTATCGGTTTTCCCTATTGTAATTAGTTTGATATTCATTTCTTACTTTTTAGAATATATATATTAAAGAAAAGCAACGGCTCCCCTAATTTTTATTTTTTACCGACTACAATAGGCTTCAATAAAAAATTCTGAGTTCCAAGTTGGAGTACAATTTGAAAATAAATGAGACTATCCAAGAAAATTGTTTTATGGGATACCGATAAAAACTTCAATCCCTTTGGATAGTCTCATAAAAAAGATTATTCTTTTTAGAAGAAAAGTCGTTCTCTTTCTCCTTTTTCATTGATTAACTCCAATGAATTTCGGTTTCTTGATGAAAGACTTGCTACGATATTTTTCAATTCATCAATGTCTTTAATAGGTTTTGAATTTACTGCAACTAACACCTTTCCAACCACCGAAACATTGTTATATTCATAAAATTGGGAAGCTCCCGTAACTTTAACTCCTGTTTTGGTTTTAAATTTCTTTTGGTCAACTTCGGAAAGGTTTTTAACCTCCAAGCCCAAAGTGTTAACCACATAAGTAGTATTTTTCTTTAAGTTAACTGTCGTATTACGTTCTTTTCCTTCTCGGTCGTATATCACTTTAAGCTGATCACCTGGACGCTTAGAAGCAATATAACCACTCAAGTCGGAGTACTTGTGAATACGAACATTATCAATTTGCTTGATTATATCTCCTTTTTTAATACCTGCAGCCCCTGCTCCTGATTCCTCATCTACTGAATCCACATAGAAACCTTCGGTTTGTTTTATGCCTAATCTTTCTGCATTGATAGAGTTCAATTCGGTTCCTCGAACCCCCAATACACCGCGTTGTACGTTGCCGTATTCAATCAAATCTTCAATCACCTTTTTGGCTATATTACTCGGAACAGCAAACGAATATCCCATATAAGTACCTGTTGTTGAAGTAATAGCTGTATTTATGCCTATTAAATCACCTTTTAGATTTACCAAAGCACCTCCGCTGTTACCTCGATTTACAACAGCATCAGTTTGAATAAACGATTCTACTTTATCATTACTTCGTTCACTAATATTACGTGCTTTAGCACTGATAATCCCTGCTGTTACGGTTGAGTTCAAATTAAAAGGATTCCCTACAGCTAACACCCACTCCCCTATTTGAGTGTTATCAGAATCAGCAAAGGTTAAAAAGGGCAGTTGTTCTTCGGCTTCAATTTTAAGCAGTGCTATATCTGATGAAACATCAGTGCCTATCAACTTAGCCGTGTAAGTTTTGTTGTTGTTGAGGGTAACTTCCAAAGTAGTAGCATCAGCTATGACATGGTTGTTGGTCACGATATACCCATCGGGAGTGATAATTACTCCTGAGCCTGTTCCAACTTGAGTTTGGCTTCCTCCACCATAAAATAAATCAAAAACGGAATTTCCTCCACCTTGTTTAGTAGCTACATTTTTGATGTGTACCACACTATTGACAGTTTTATTTGCTGCCTCAACAAAACTGTTTTCATTCAATTCAAAACGAGTTCCGCCAACATGGTTATTGGTTTGTACAAAATTTGGTTTTTCAGTTAGCACGGGCTGTGCAACGGAATCTGTTTTGTCAAGAAACAACTTATACCCCCCTAACGATAGTATACCGCCTAAAAAAGCAGCCGATACAATACTTGCATAATTCTTCATACGGTTTAAATTTTAATCAATTATTTTAATATTATATTTTTAACAAAGTCATTTCATATTGTGCAATAATTATGCCAAAAAGCACGGATAGACTAAGGTCATTTTAAGAAAATCAATACGAATTTTCTAATGAATAAATAATTGCTTTTTTCATTTGTGTATGAATATAATCCCTTACTTCAGCGTAGGAAATATCATATTTCCGGTCGATATTTGTAAATTTTTCGGGAAAATCAGCTAAAATTTTATCATAATAGGCATCTAAACGCTCTCTTGACGGCATTTCATAATCTAATTTCAATTGAAAACGCCGTAGAAGAGCAAAATCAATAAAATCAATATGGTTAGTAGCACAAATTAACACACCTTCTTTTGGAAAATAATCAAATAATTGGATAATCGTATTCACTAAACGACGCATTTCACCCACATCTCGTTCGTCGTCAGTACGAGTTTTACCGATTTGGTCAAATTCATCTAAAAATAAAACAGCCTTTTCGCGTTGAGCTTTATCAAAAACTGCTTTTAAATTTTTTGAAGTTTCTCCAATACGAGAATTTACTAAATTACTCAAATTCAATATGAAAATAGATTTTCCCAACCGATTAGCGATTGATTTTGCGGTGGTTGTTTTTCCACAACCAGAAGCTCCATAAAATAAAATTTTGTTATCAGCTTGTAGGCCATATTTCATTAATTCGGCAATATGTTCGTGTTCTTTGATAAGTTGTTGCAATGCCGTTTTATTTTCATCGGACAGAAAAATATCCTCGAAGGGAATTGATTCCCTATCATGGATTATAAAATCGCTTGTTACCATTTCTTTTAAATTACAATCGCTGACAAATTTACATCTATTTTTCTAAAGTTCATAGCAAACAAAAAAATGTCTGTCGTAATTTTGCACATAAAACGACTTCACGCGTTTTTTTTCGTATTTAGATTAAATGTTGCAAATAAAAAGTGTATACCTTAAAATTCAAATTTCTTGTCTATTTCGAAAAAAAATGAGTGAGATACTCTAAATAATATAAGGTCATTGTTTTTTTTCAGACCTCAAAAGTTGAAAAAAACACTGTGAACACCGCCTTTTATTGAAATAATTAACTTAAATTTGTAGTCTAAAACTTTATAATTTATGGACAGATTATCTATTTACGAATTGCTCTCTTTTGTAGTTCCGGGAGTCATTATGATTGAGCTGATAAATTTTTCAGCGGAATATGTTTTTGGGAAAGCCCCACTCATTACAGCAGGAAACCTTAGCGACGGTCTGTTGTTTTTTGCCATTGCCCTATTTATAGGATGCTTGATTCATATCATAACATTTCGGCTGATAAAGAGAAAGTGGTATAAGAAATTGGCATATAAACCCATTAACGAAATAGAGAATAATGCTTATATAAAACAAATATTCACTAACCTTAAAGAAGAATATTCTAAGATTCATAACATTAACTCTATTGATGAAGTATCTAAGTTAAATGTTTTTGAAAGTGGTTATTACTACTTGGAAGCACAAGGTAAAATATCCCAAGCAAAAAATTTTCAGAGTATTTATTTCTTGTTTCGGAACATCGTAACGCTTTCGTTATTTGTACTTCCCGTGAGTGTTATCTTTTTGTTGATATCCTTTTTTATGAAAGATTGTACGCTGAGTGGCAAAATCATTACAATTATTATAGGAACTTTGGTTATAGGCGGATTATCATCGGTTATAGCCCAGTGGTTTCGGGTAAAAATGACAGACAGAATCTTCGGACTTTATTATGCGGAATTAACACACCATAAAAAATAAAATAAACTATGGAAAACAAAACATCTTTAGGGAATAACATTTATTACAACCCTTTTAAGCCAGAGGATAAACCGTATTTTGCGGGTTATCTCAATGCAGCAATGGAAAATATAGATAGTGTATTTAGAGAATTGGGAAAAAGATTAAAAGGTAAAGAGTACACTTCGGAGAATTTTTTTGATGCTATCTTTAAGGAAAATATTTCATTAGTGGAATACGAAAGGTATGTGAAATTGCTTTCGGATTATTTCCCTATGGCTCGTCTTTTGGATAAAAAAGAAGTTCCTATAAAAGAACGAAAAGAAAATTTTAAAAAGAATTTTAAAGGCATTATAAAAGCCGTAAGAGATTTAAGAAACTTTTATACGCATAAGGAACACGGAGAGGTAGAAATTACAGATGAAATATTTGGCGTATTGGATGAGATGCTGAAAAGCACGGTTTTAACGGTGAAAAAGAAAAAAATAAAAACCGATAAAACAAAAGAAATTCTGAAGAAAAGCATAGAAAAACAATTGGATATTTTATGCCAAAAGAAATTAGAATATCTAAGAGACACAGCAAGAAAAATAGAGGAGAAGCGTAGAAATCAAAGAGAAAGAGGAGAGAAAAAATTGGTAGCTCCATTCAAATACAGTGATAAAAGGGATGATTTAATAGCAGCGATTTATAATGACGCTTTTGATGTTTATATCGATAAGAAAAAAGATAGCCTAAAAGAATCAAGTAAAACAAAATACAATACCGAAAGCTACCCTCAGCAAGAAGAAGGCGATTTGAAAATTCCAATTTCGAAAAACGGAGTAGTCTTCCTGCTTTCTTTGTTTCTCACCAAACAAGAAATACACGCATTCAAATCGAAAATAGCAGGGTTTAAGGCTACGGTTATCGATGAAGCAACGGTATCTGAAGCAACGGTGAGCCATAGAAAAAACAGTATTTGTTTTATGGCTACGCACGAAATTTTCTCGCATTTGGCTTACAAAAAATTAAAACGAAAAGTGAGAACGGCTGAAATCAACTATGGTGAGGCAGAAAATGCTGAACAGCTTTCCGTTTATGCCAAAGAAACTCTAATGATGCAGATGCTCGATGAATTGAGCAAAGTACCCGATGTGGTCTATCAGAATTTGAGCGAAGAGTTGCAAAAAACTTTCATCGAAGATTGGAACGAATACCTAAAAGAAAACAATGGCGATGTAGGAACAATGGAAGAAGAACAGGTAATTCATCCAGTGATTCGCAAGCGTTACGAAGATAAATTCAATTATTTTGCCATTCGTTTTTTAGATGAGTTTGCTCAGTTTCCTACACTTCGTTTTCAGGTGCACCTAGGGAATTATCTTCACGATTCTCTCCCTAAAGAACATCTGATTTCCGACCGAAGAATAAAAGAAAAAATCACCGTTTTCGGAAGGCTTTCGGAATTGGAACATAAAAAAGCATTGTTTATAAAAAACACCGAAACCAATGAAGATAGAGAACACTATTGGGAAATTTTTCCTAACCCCAATTATGATTTTCCTAAGGAAAATATTTCTGTTAATGATAAAGATTTTCCTATCGCGGGTAGTATTTTGGATAGAGAGAAACAGCCTGTCGCAGGGAAGATAGGGATAAAAGTGAATTTGCTTAACCAAAAATACATTTCAGAAGTAGATAAAGCCGTAAAAGCCAATCAGCTCAAGCAAAGAAAAGCCAACAAGTCGTCTATTCAGAACATTATAGAAGAAATAGTTCCAATCAATGGAAATAATCAAGAAGAAATTATTGTTTTCGGTGGGCAACCCACGGCTTATCTGAGTATGAATGACATTCATTCCATTCTGTATGAGTTTTTCGATAAATGGGAGAAAAAGAAAGAAAAGTTAGAAAAGAAAGGTGAAAAAGAATTAAGAAAGGAAATTGGAAAAGAGTTAGAAGAGAAAATCGTAGGAAAAATTCAAACTCAAATTCAGCAAATCATAGATAAAGATATCAATGCCAAGATATTAAAACCTTATCAAGACGATGATTCTACTGCTATTGATAAAGAGAAATTGATAAAAGATTTGAAGCAGGAGCAAAAGATTTTACAAAAATTAAAAAATGAACAGCAACAGAGAGAAAAAGACAAAAAAAACAAAAAATCCAAACGAAAACACGAACTTTATCCCTCTGAAAAAGGAAAAGTAGCAGTTTGGTTGGCAAATGATATCAAACGCTTTATGCCAAAGGAGTTTAAAGAGCAATGGCGTGGGCATCATCATAGCTTGCTGCAAAAGTATTTAGCATATTACGAACAAAGCAAAGAGGAATTGAAAAATCTTTTGCCAAAAGAAGTATTTGAGCATTTTCCTTTTGAGTTGGAGGGACATTTTCAACAAAAATATTTGAATCAATTCTACACGCATTATTTGGTTGTACGATTGGAGTGTATTAAAATGTTATTACGAGAATTTCAACATTGTAAAAATGAAAATGATAGTTCAAAAGTAATAGAAAAATGTTTTAATTTCTTAAAAAAACAAAATTATATTCACAAAGGCTTAGACGCTCAGGTTCAGTCCGTATTGGGGTATCCTATCTTTTTAGAGCGAGGTTTTATGGATGAAAAACCTACGATAATTAAAGGAGAAACTTTTAAAGGAAATGAAGCTCATTTTGCCGATTGGTTTAGGTATTACAAGGAATATCAGAATTTTCAGACATTTTATAATGTGAAACAATATCCGCTTGTAAAGTTGGAAAAAAAACAAGCAGACCGAAAACGAAAAACCAAAATCTACCAACAAAAGAAAAACGATGTGTTTACACTTTTGATGGCAAAACATATTTTCAAATCGGTATTCAAACAGGATAGCATTGACCGGTTTTCGTTAGAAGACTTGTATCAGTCTCGGGAGGAACGCTTAGAAAATCAGGAGAAAGCCAAGCAAACGGGTGAGCGAAATACCAACTATATTTGGAACAAAACCGTTAATTTAAACTTGTGTGACGGAAAAATTACGGTAGAAAATGTAAAGCTGAAAAATGTGGGTAATTTCATAAAATATGAATACGACCAAAGGGTTCAAGCTTTCTTAACATATGAGGAAAATATAGAATGGCAGGCATTTCTAATCAAAGAGAGTAAGGAAGAAGAAAACTATCCGTATGTGGTGGAAAGAGAAATAGAACAATATGAAAAAGTAAGAAGAGAAGAACTGCTGAAGGAAGTCCATCTTATAGAGGAATATATTTTGGAAAAGGTAAAAGATAAGGAAATATTAAAAAAAGGGGATAATCAAAATTTCAAATACTACATTCTCAACGGACTTTTAAAGCAATTTAAAAATGAAAATGTGGATGGTTATAAGGTATTCAACTTAGATACTAAACCTGAAGATGTGGACATTAACCAACTAAAACAAGAAGCAACCGATTTAGAACAAAAAGCCTTTGTTTTAACCTATATTCGTAATAAATTTGCACACAACCAATTGCCTAAAAAAGAATTTTGGGACTATTGCCAAGAAGAATGTGGCAAGATAGCAAAAGGAAAAACCTATGCCGAGTACTTTGTAGAAGTATTTAAAAGGGAAAAAGAAGCACTGATGAAGTAAAATATATGATATTACACTCCTGATAGACAGTTTTATACACTCATTTTTTGGCATTGAGGTTGGAACTGCTCTCATTTTGGAGGGTAATCACAACTTGATTTCCAGACTACATCACGATTGATGGGTTGGAACTGCTCTCATTTTGGAGGGGTAATCACAACTTTAATGAGGGATATGCACTCATGCTTGATGTTGGAACTGCTCTCATTTTGGAGGGTAATCACAACTATTTTCTATTAAAAATTAACATTAAAATCGTTGGAACTGCTCTCATTTTGGAGGGTAATCACAACTCAGCTTCTACGTCAGCTGGTAGGGGAAGCTGTTGGAACTGCTCTCATTTTGGAGGGTAATCACAACGCTCAGGAATTCAAGTTAGAATATTGGGTTGTTGGAACTGCTCTCATTTTGGAGGGTAATCACAACCGTGAACAATTATTGATTTCTGTGTTAAGGTTGGAACTGCTCTCATTTTGGAGGGTAATCACAACATTTTACTCATTCGCCCGACCTAATGAAATGTTGGAACTGCTCTCATTTTGGAGGGTAATCACAACATTACGAGCGTTGATGCGATGTGAAAATGCGTTGGAACTGCTCTCATTTTGGAGGGTAATCACAACAATATGTTCGAATACAGAGATTTTGGACTTGTTGGAACTGCTCTCATTTTGGAGGGTAATCACAACAATTTTATAAGAAATTTCGCTCCTTCAGATGTTGGAACTGCTCTCATTTTGGAGGGTAATCACAACCTTTATCTTTTTCATGTTTTTTATATTTTTGTTGGAACTGCTCTCATTTTGGAGGGTAATCACAACAATGGTGATGACCATGTGAGTGTCCACCGAGTTGGAACTGCTCTCATTTTGGAGGGTAATCACAACTTTCGTTAATACAAATTCTTACCATTTTGGGTTGGAACTGCTCTCATTTTGGAGGGTAATCACAACTCAAGCTGTCGAGTGGGCTATGAATAAAGGGTTGGAACTGCTCTCATTTTGGAGGGTAATCACAACATTTTTTATCATCAATAATAAGATTTAAAGGTTGGAACTGCTCTCATTTTGGAGGGTAATCACAACACTAATAAAAGTGTTAAGAATAATAATAAAGTTGGAACTGCTCTCATTTTGGAGGGTAATCACAACCATATCTATGTACTCTTACAACGTTGATGAGTTGGAACTGCTCTCATTTTGGAGGGTAATCACAACGAACTAAAGCGTGCGCAAGTTTTTGTTGGGGTTGGAACTGCTCTCATTTTGGAGGGTAATCACAACTCATATGCAACACGAACCTGTTTTGGTAGGGTTGGAACTGCTCTCATTTTGGAGGGTAATCACAACGGTAATTTCGTCGAGAAACATCGTTCCTACGTTGGAACTGCTCTCATGTTGGAGGGTAATCACAACGGGAAAGGGAAATGTAAACTATTCGGAAAGGTTGGAACTGCTCTCATTTTGGAGGGTAATCACAACTTTCGAGTTCTTCGGTTGCTTGATTGAGTTGTTGGAACTGCTCTCATTTTGGAGGGTAATCACAACGAATGCTTTTTCCGTTACAAATTAACGCTAGTTGGAACTGCTCTCATTTTGGAGGGTAATCACAACTCCATAGGCTATTAGTGAATAATCTATCTTGTTGGAACTGCTCTCATGTTGGAGGGTAATCACAACATCTTTGTGTTTGAATTCATCGGCAATTACGTTGGAACTGCTCTCATGTTGGAGGGTAATCACAACGTAGAACCATCGTTGTAGATGAGCGTAAAAGTTGGAACTGCTCTCATTTTATTCGTGAGTTTTTATTGTTTTTCAAAAGAACTCATGAATACAGAGTATTTGGAGGGTAATCACAATCATAAGCTAATAGCTAACAGCCAATAGCCACTGTTACTCTCATGTTATTCGTAAAATTTTCGTTCGTTTTTCTAAAGGAACTCATGAATGCAAAAACCTCCCGATGTACTTCATTGGGAGGTTTTGTATCTTTTTGTTTTTGAGTTAAAAGTGTTGCAAAATTATGTTTTTGAGTTACATTTATTAGGATAACAGCTTTGAAAATTAACAACTATTTTTAACTGATAATCAACTAAATATCAACATTTTAAATAAACATATAAATTAATTTTTTCTTATATAAAATCTCAATTATGAATCAATGTAAAAATTCAAAGCAATAAATCTGCGAAAAAATATGAAGAGTATGAAGATGGAATAAAAAAATCATGCGATATTTTTGAACATAAAAAAAGTGTAAACCAAGTAGTTACTCGATTTACACTTCTTACTGCGGAGAGAGAGGGATTCGAACCCCCGGAGGTGTTACCCTCAACGGTTTTCAAGACCGCCGCATTCGACCGCTCTGCCATCTCTCCAATTGCACTTGTTACCTCACTTATGCGGTTGCAAAAGTACGACTTTTTTTTATTCCTGCAAATTTTATAGCTTATTTTTTTTATTTTTTTTGAAAATATTTTATATGCTATTCATTTTAAGTTACTTATAAATATTTTTTTTGAAGCAAAACATTTTACTATTTTTGATTTTATAAAACTACAGAAGTAAAAAAACATTAATACATTTATTTTCAATAAAATAAATCTGAGAACATTTATCTAACTCGCCCATATAAAAATTATTTTATGGTAAAAATTATATTTTTTTGAATATTTTTTTATTTTGTGCAATTATCTATCTATATTTGTTTCCTAAAAAGGAATAGTTACAAAAAATGAAAAAACAATTATTAATTGGAGCATTCACAATACTTTTTACTTGTCCAATTGTTAATGCACAGGAAGGAACGCGCATCCAAAACACAAAAAATCAGAAAAAAGAGAATACGCTTAACAGCCAATTTGAAAATCTAATTTCTCAGTCTAATTCGTGGCAAAATTATAAAGTTATCGACAAAGGTAGCCTAACTGTTTATCAACGCAACGTGATGGATAGTTTGGAAAGCGTAAAATCAAAAATTAAAGCTCAACAGCAGGTTGTCGATGCCCACGAAAATGAAATAAAGAAATTGAATAACAATATTCTTTCATTAGAAAATACACTTGAAGAGACACGTAATGAAAAAGATAGTGTTAGTCTTCTGGGTATTTTACTACCAAAATCTACATATTCACTGATTATGTGGAGCATTGTTTTATTGTTGATAGCTATGCTTGTTTTTTATATCTACCGCTACTCCAATAGCAATGTCATAGCCAAAAAATCAATGCAAGATTTAAACGATTTACAAGAGGAATACGAAAATTACAGAAAATCGGCAATCGAAAGAGAGCAAAAAGTACGTCGTCAGTTACAGGACGAAATTAACAAACACAGATAAAATGCGTATTGATATTATTTCAGTTATTCCTGAATTGATAGAAAGTCCATTTAATGCTTCGATCATGCAACGTGCTGTAAAAAAAGGACTTGTTGAGGTATATTTCCATAATTTAAGAGATTACAGCACAAGGAGTTATAAACAAGTAGATGACTACCAATTTGGTGGCGGAGCTGGAATGGTACTTATGATTGAGCCTATCGACAAATGCATATCGGCCTTGAAAGCTGAACGTTCGTACGATGAGATCATTTATATGACTCCTGATGGTGAAACACTAAATCAAAAGATAGCAAATCGGTTATCACTTTATGAAAATATCATTATTCTTTGTGGACACTATAAGGGAGTTGATCAACGTGTTAGAGATCAATTTATTACGAAAGAAATTTCTATCGGAGATTATGTACTTTCGGGAGGAGAATTGGGTGCTGCCGTTCTGTGTGACGCTATCATCCGCCTGATTCCGGGTGTTCTGAACGATGAAACTTCTGCTTTAACAGATTCTTTCCAAGATAATTTACTTGCACCACCTGTTTATACGCGTCCCGCTTCTTACAAAGGTTGGGATGTCCCAGAGGTGTTGATGAGTGGAAATTTCCCTGAAATTGAACAGTGGCGGGAAGAAAAAGCCTATGAACACACCAAAAATAGACGTCCTGATTTGTTAAATAAAGAGTATTAAAAAGGAGGACTCTTTTCTAAAAAATATCGAGAATATTAATTTACTTCATAAAGCTAAAAACGCCATTACCGTTGCGATAATGGCGTTTTTGTGTATTGCTAAAATTGTTTCTTATTTTTCACATCCTGATTGGTAATTGCTATTTTAATAACTTCTTCCATTTCAGTTACATAATGAAAAGTGAGTCCTTTCAGATAATCCTCACGAATTTCCAACACATCTTTTTCATTTTCTTTGCAGAGTATGATTTCTTTGATACCTGCTCTCTTTCCTGCCAAAATCTTTTCTTTGATTCCTCCTACTGGAAGCACCTTACCTCGTAGGGTAATTTCTCCCGTCATCGCCAGATGTTTTTTTACTCGTTTCTGAGTGAAAAGCGACATCAACGAGGTCAGCATGGTGATTCCTGCACTGGGACCATCTTTCGGAGTTGCTCCTTCAGGAACGTGAATATGGATATTGTTCTCAGAAAATAATGTAGGTTCAATACCAAATCGTTCAGCATTAGCTTTGATATATTCCAATGCAATGGTTGCCGATTCCTTCATGACTGTACCTAAGTTCCCCGTGATATTGAGTGTTCCTTTCCCTTTAGACAATGCCGATTCAATGAACAAAATATCACCTCCAACGCTTGTCCATGCTAACCCCGTAACAACCCCTGCTATATCATTATCCTCATAACGGTCACGTTCCATTCTAGCAGGGCCTAAGATTTTGGTTATTTCCTCCAATGATAATTTTGACTCATATGGCTCTTCCATGGCAACCGACTTGGCACAAAAACGCACCAACTTAGCTATTTGTTTTTCCAAACCACGTACTCCGGATTCGCGTGTATATCCTTCAACAACACGTTCAATTTCCTTTTTACCCAAAGAAAGGTCACGACTTTTAAGTCCATGTTCTTCCAGTTGCTTGGGTAATAAATATTTCTTAGCAATTTCAACCTTTTCTTCAATGGTATACCCCGTTACATTAATGATTTCCATACGGTCACGAAGTGCTGGTTGGATGGTTGAAAGTTCATTAGCTGTAGCTATGAACATGACCTTGGACAGATCATATCCTACTTCTAAAAAATTGTCATAAAATTCACTATTTTGCTCAGGATCAAGAACTTCCAACATAGCAGAAGAAGGATCTCCATTGTGCGAATGACTCAACTTGTCGATTTCGTCCAATACAAATACAGGGTTAGAGGTTTTAGCTTTTTTCAATAACTGGAGAATTCTCCCAGGCATTGCACCAATGTACGTTTTGCGATGTCCACGAATTTCAGCTTCGTCACGTAACCCTCCTAACGACATACGGACATATTCACGATTCAACGCTTTAGCTATTGATTTCCCTAAAGAGGTTTTCCCTACGCCAGGAGGCCCATAAAAACACAAAATAGGTGATTTCATATCGTTACGAAGTTTCAACACTGCTAAATGCTCAATAATGCGTCGCTTAACTTCTTCTAAACCGTAATGGTCTTGGTCAAGTACTTTTTGAGCCCGTTTCAAATCAAAATTATCCTTTGAGAACTCATTCCAAGGCAGTTCCAATAACGTATCCAAATAGTTTCGTTGTACTGAATACTCGGCTACTTGAGGGTTCATCCGTTGTAGTTTTCCCAATTCTTTCTCAAAATGTTCCTTGATTTTATCATCCCATTTTTTAGTTTTGGCTACTTTTTTCATCTCCTCAATTTCCTCTTCATAGGAAACGCCTCCCAACTCCTCTTGGATAGTTTTTATTTGCTGATGTAGGAAATATTCACGTTGTTGCTTGTCAATATCAAAACGTACTCTGGACTGAATATCATTACGAAGTGTAAGTTTTTGCAGTTCCAAATCTAAGTATTTTAACGCACACAACGCACGATCTTTCAAATCGTTTGTCTCTAATATTTCTTGTTTCTCTTTTACGAGAGCGTTCATGTTAGATGACACGAAATTCACTAAAAATGCCCCACTTTCTATGTTTTTTATGGCAAACGTAGCTTCGGAAGGTAAATTTGGATTTTCACGTATGATTCGCGTAGCCAAATCCTTAATAGACTCGATAACTACGCCAAATTCCTTATCATTTTTTGGAGGACGTGTTTCCTCTACCTCTTTGATAGTGGCTGTGATATATGGTTTTTCCTCCAAAATAGTATCAATTTCAAAGCGTTTCTTTCCTTGGATGATAATGGTAATATTCCCATCGGGCATTTTGAGTACTTTCAGAATACGTGCTACAGTTCCCAAATGATAAATATCTTTTCCCGTAGGTATTTCGACATTTTCATCAATTTGAGCCACAACTCCAATAGTTTTTGACCCTTCGTTAGCATCGTTTATCAATCGCACCGAAGCATCACGCCCTGCTGTGATGGGAATCACTACCCCGGGAAACAGCACCATATTTCGCAACGGAAGAATCGGTAAAACGGTAGGTAAGGATTCCTTTTGTATTTCTTCTTCATCTTCAGCTGTTAATAGAGGAATAAACTCTGCATCTGTATCGATGGTTTCAGATGAAAAACTGTCAAAATTGCTTAATTTCATTTTCATAAATGGTATATAATATGTCATTTTGTCGTGAATTTATATTCTTCCGACAAAAAAATATGATTCAAAAATAATATATAATACTATAAATAAAATAGTTACACCTTAGTCAAAGGAACAACTGATGGTAGTACAACAATTGTTGTGCCACAAAATGTAGCAAAGACATGTAAACACATTAAAGACTCCCTAAAAAATTGAATCATACTACAAAGAGGAAGTAGACAATGGTAGGTAAAACTATGTTTTGTATTTTGGTGCGAAATAGAAACAAAAAACACCGATAAACCATTCTGATTCATACGGTGTTTCTTTTTTTCTGCAAAAATGCTCGGTGACCTCGTCAGGATTCAAACCTGAAACCTCTTGAGCCGTAATCAAGTGCTCTATTCAGTTGAGCTACGAGGCCGCAGTTGTTATTAATTCGGGTGCAAAATTACGTGTTTTTTTTAAACTTCCAAATTTTTTATCTTTTTTTTTTCAAAATATTTTTAGTAGATAACTCAAACAACTGTTTATGAGAACTTTATTAAAAAAGTTTTAAGCTCAGTACTTAATTGCGTATATTTTCAATGATTCAACACTGATTTTTCAGTATTTTGACCGCTTTTTATTGACATTGGAGATTTGGCATTAAGAAAATCAGTGAATAAAGCGTGAAAATTTTCCACTGTTCGAATCGACCGCGGGAAGCAAGTTTGGAAAATTTGTCGGAAGCCGATTGATTATTTTTTAATGCCCGTGTGGCTCGCACTTTTGGTTATTTTTCATTTAAGGAAAAGAACAATGAATGAAATAATGAACTCAAAAAATGAATTATCTTCTATTTATAAACAATCTCATTGAGTGAACAAGTGAATTATAGAGATTATAGGGGCTTTCCTGAATACAAGTTGTGTTGTTGTTTATAAAAATTCTCTAAAGCAAATGCAAAAAATATTTTGATTTTTAAGGAATATACTAAATAATTTATTACCTTTGCTTGACTTAAATATCTAAAAAAAATCACATTTTAAAAAATATTTACATTTTATGTTAGAAAAAAGTATTGAAACAGCAAAAACTTGGCTTTCAGATGCTTTCGATGCAGAAACGCGTAAAAAAGTACAAGAACTCTTAGACGGAAATTTAGATGAATTGAAGGAATCGTTCTATAAAAATTTAGAATTTGGAACGGGAGGAATGCGTGGTATTATGGGTATCGGAACGAACCGAATTAATAAATATACCCTTGGGAAAAACACACAAGGACTTAGTAACTACCTTAAAAAATCATTCCCTAACGGTGAAATCAAAGTGGCAATAGCTCATGATTGTCGTAATAATTCAAAAAACTTAGCGAAGGTGGTAGCTGACGTGTTTACGGCTAATGGAATTAAAGTGTTTTTATTTTCGGACTTACGCCCAACTCCTGAGCTTTCGTTTGCCGTACGTCATCTGGGGTGTCAATGCGGTATTGTTTTGACGGCTTCGCACAACCCTCCTGAATACAACGGTTACAAGGTTTATTGGCAAGATGGTGGGCAGTTGGTTCCTCCGCAAGATGGTGAAATTATGAAATCTATCGATACCATTGATTTTAAAGATATTAATTTCAATGCTAATGAAAATTTATTACAATGGATTGATTCTGAATTAGATAACGCTTTTGCCGAAGCTTCTATCAAAAATGGAAGTTTTAATGCTCCGCAGAAAGAAAATCTTAAAGTGGTGTTCACTTCCTTGCATGGAACTTCGATTACTATGGTTCCTGAAGTATTGAAAAGAGCCGGATACACCAATGTGCATATTGTTGAGGAACAAGCTACTCCTGACGGGAATTTCCCTACCGTAAAATCACCCAATCCTGAAGAGCCAGAAGCTTTGACAATGGCTTTGAAAAAGGCTGAAGAATTAGGTGCCGATATCGTTATAGGAACTGATCCTGACTGTGACCGTGTAGGAGTTGCCGTACGTGATTTGGACGGAAAAATGACTCTACTCAACGGAAATCAAACAATGGTTATGATGACTTTGTTCCTACTTCAAAAACATAAAGAAAAAGGATTTAAAGGTAATGAGTTTATAGGCTCAACTATTGTTTCTACACCAATGATGAATGATATTGCTACTGCATTTGGGGTTGAATGCAAAGTTGGTTTGACAGGTTTCAAATGGATTGCTAAGATGATAAAAGACTTTCCAGAACAAACCTTCGTTGGTGGTGGTGAGGAAAGTTTTGGATATATGGTTGGTGATTTTGTACGTGATAAAGATGCAGTAACAGCCACATTGTTAGCCTGCGAAATCGCGGCAACAGCCAAAGCCTCAGGAAGTTCATTCTATAAAGAATTGGTACGAGCCTATGTGGATTATGGTTTCTACAAAGAGTATTTGATTTCTTTAGTGAAAAAAGGCATTTCAGGTTCCGAAGAAATTAGCCAGATGATGAAAGATCTGCGTCAAAATCCATTGAAAGAAATTTATAATGAAAAGGTAACAATGGTAGAAGACTACCAGACCTCCAAAGCACATAATCTTTTAACGGGTGAGGTGGAAGATATTGATATTCCAAAATCGAATGTATTAATATACTACACAGAAAAAGGAACGAAAATAGCTGCACGTCCGAGTGGAACAGAGCCTAAAATTAAGTTCTATTTTAGCGTAAATACACCTTTAGACAGTATTGAAAACTTCAAAAAGGTTGAAAAAACCTTGGATGAGCGAATTAAAAATATCGTAAAAGACATGAAATTAGAAGGATAAACCTTTAATTTTGGTAGAGACGCATCCTATAGCGTCTCTACTTTTTTTAATCATTACTTCTCTCCTTCTCTAATTATTTTTGATGGTAAATTCTAATACTAATAGGATTAATACCTAAAAAATTTTTCTTTCCATATACTTCTGATAATAGAACTTTTATCGAAAATAGAATTGGCATAAGGCTGTATTCTCAAACATTGTTTAAAGTTAAAATGTTCATTTTAAGATATGTACATTTCTTATAAAGACAAAAAATTCTTTTTAACATAAAATTAGTTTACTAAGGATAATATATTCATTTTTTTATTGTATATTTGCTCTACACTGTCTTTTGTTTTTAACACAAAAGACAATTCAAAAACAATTTCAACGAAATGAAACATATTACGTATATAATTTGTATTATATTTTATTTTCTATGCTTCTCAATAAAGGCACAAAGTATAAAGACGGAATTTAAAATCCGTTATGAGGCTTTTGTTAAAGGAGATATTAAAATCATAGGGAACAACATCGTCAATCGAGAAGATCGTCGTAACAATTCTAATATTCCTTTTGATGATCGCAGTCGTGGAGCAAAACTCAATGATGAGTTGAATATGCAATACATTGATGTGGATGATGACCCGACAACATTTTCTTCCAGTAGTGCCAGTTTTTCGTTTGAAGGAAAACAAAAAGCCAAAGTGATTTACGCAGGACTTTATTGGACAGCTACCTATCCTTACACATCAGGAACTCTCAAAGGCACCAACTACGGGATTAAGGATGGTACTCGCGAAAATTCTCAAAGTGTGATGATAAAAACGCCTTCTCGCAAAGATTATGTACATTTGCAAGGAGAGTTGATTTACGACGGTTCTAAGGAACACTCTTTAAAAGGAATTTCCCCTTATGTTTATTATGTGAATATCAGTTATTTATTAACAAATACTGCATCTGAAGGAGAATATACGGTTGCTAATATACGTGCAGCAACTGGGCATATTGCAGGAGGCTCTGCTGCAGGTTGGGCATTGGTTTTAGTCTATGAAAATGAGGATAGCAACATAAAAAAAATAATCACTTATGATGGATTTGAAAGTATCAGTAACGAGCCTAAAACATTTTCTTTCAGTGGATTCACTACTCCATCAAAAGATGCATTTCAAACTCGTATCATGGGAATTACCCTCGAAGGTGACTTCAGTATGGGAGGTGATCAGGTGACAATCTCAGTCCCTGCAAGTGGAAAATCATTGACTTTAGAAAGTAAAATTCGCCCACAACGGAATTTCTTCAACAGTGCTATTACATGGAATGACGAGTTTGTAAGGGAAAGAAATCCTGCAAGCCAAAACACCTTAGGTTTTGACATTTTCAAAATGGACATTCCTAATGTGAATCAAGAATTGATTCCAAATGATGCCTCTTCACTGGATTTGACTTATTCCAAAAGTTTGGACAGGTATTATTTGTTCTTTACTGCCTTGGAAATCGAAAATAATCCAGATGCTATAACGCGTTTACATAGTAGCACACGTGTGACCAAAATCAGTGCTGAAGATGTTAATAAAGGATACTATATTGTGGTAGGAGTATTTTTAAATCAAAAGAACGTGAAAAAACGTATTCAAGAAATGCAAAGTCATGGATACAAAGCCGATACGTTCCACTACAAAGAACAAGTTTTGAACTACGTTTATTTAGAAAAATACGATTCCTATGAACAAGCACTCAAGCGAGTAGAAGAAATTAAGAATGAAGGGAAAATCCCCGATCCTTGGATTTTAGACGTAGAAAATTATTTGTAAAATGAACCTAAGATAATTTCTTTTTCAATTATATTCGTATTTTTGCACCCCAATAATCAGAAGAATGTTAGATAAAGAAACGCAAAAAGCGGTTGATAAAGGAGAAATGCTTCCTCTAATGGAAGCATTTTACACAATTCAAGGAGAAGGATTCTACAAAGGAACGGCGGCTTATTTCATTCGCGTGGGAGGCTGTGACGTAGGGTGTCATTGGTGTGATGTAAAAGAAAGTTGGGATGCAGAAAAACATCCACCAACACACATAGAAGATATCGTAAATCAATCACTTAAGTATTCGAAAACTATTGTAGTTACAGGGGGAGAGCCATTGATGTGGAATATGTTTCCTCTGACCCAAAAGTTAAAAGAAAAAGGAATGAAAACCCATATCGAAACTTCTGGTTCCCACTCATTAACAGGTATTTGGGATTGGATATGCTTATCTCCTAAGAAGTTACGTTTGCCAACTTCTGAAATTTATCAGAAAGCAAATGAACTAAAGATTATTATCTACAATAGTCATGATTTTATTTTCGCTGAAGAAATGGCAAGTAAAGTATCGGATGATTGTATTTTATATCTCCAACCCGAATGGAGTCGTCGCGATAAGGTAATTCCTGAGATTATTGATTTTGTGATGAAAAATCCAAAATGGAAAGTATCTTTACAAACGCATAAATATTTGAATATCCCATAATTATTAAATTATAGAATAAAATGAGAAAATACGTATACTTGTTTGGAATTGTTTCTTCCTTAATTTTTGCTTGTAACGATGGAGATTTGGAAGTAGAAACTATTTCCTTCGAAAACAATGAAGTGCTATCCTGTACTGCTGACACTACGGCTACGTTTTTGTTTAAGTACAACGGCAAACAAGCTATGATTTTAGAATTACCTCAAGGGGTACTAAAAAACAGTGAGAATAACACTAAAGGGAAAGTAGCGAGTAACTATAAGTTGTACTATCGAAGTTTTTCTGAAAACGTTTCAACAAATTATTTCTGTGCCAATTATCCTCCCGCAAACCCTTTGGTTCAATCTCAGTTTGAAGCGACAGGTGGCTCCATTACCATAGATACGAAGCCTATAGTGAATACAATGACAAATCAAGTAGAACGCTATGATCATCAAATCACGATTAGCGATTTGGTAATTCTCAACGCAGAAGGCAACAAAGTAGTAGATTCTGAATTTATTTTTGGTGTATATCAAACACGAAAGTAGCTATTTTTATGCAAAAAAGACAAATAGGCTTATTTTTTGGTTCATTCAATCCCATACACATTGGTCATATCATTATTGCTAATCATTTAGTTGAGCATAGTGATTTGAGCGAGGTTTGGTTTGTAGTTACACCTCAAAATCCGTTTAAGCAAAAACGGACATTATTAAATAATTATGACCGACTCGAAATGGTACATCGGGCTGTGGAAAGTTACGAAAAGCTACAACCCTCTGACATTGAATTTCATTTGCCTGTACCAAATTATACTACACACACTCTCAGTTACTTAGAAGAAAAATACCCTACCGTAAATTTCGCTTTGATTATGGGAGAAGACAATCTGAAAAGTTTCCATAAATGGAAAAACTATGAACACATTTTAGCGAATTATCCTATATATGTTTATCCACGTATTTCA
Source organism: Capnocytophaga canis (assembly GCF_043187445.1). Classification (NCBI taxonomy): domain Bacteria; kingdom Pseudomonadati; phylum Bacteroidota; class Flavobacteriia; order Flavobacteriales; family Flavobacteriaceae; genus Capnocytophaga; species Capnocytophaga canis. The sequence goes on from NZ_CP171121.1 coordinate 188,617, forward strand.
GAAGGTGAAGTGCCAAAAGAGATTGAAAATCAAGGTAATATTATTCATGTAGATGCACCCATTATAGAACTATCTGCAACTTTCATTCGTGAGGAAATTAAAGCTCAACGCAATGTACGCCCCCTGTTGGATGCTAAAGTATGGAAATATATTGACGAAATGGGATTTTATAGGTAGCATTTGTATGGAACTACGGAGTTATAATTATTGATGTAAAGAGTTATAAATAAATGAAATACACTCGATTAACTAAAGAACAATTAGAAGCATTGCATCACGATTTCGCTGTGTTTTTGGCTACTCAACAAATTACGGCTGACGAGTGGGAGCAACTTAAAAAAGAGAAAAAACATATTGCTGAAGAAGAAATAGATATTTTTAGTGATTTGGTGTGGGAAAAAAGCTTACAAAAAGTATCTTTTTTAGAACGAATAGATAAAAATTCAATCCATTGTTTTCATTTTCAGGATACTAATGCTAAAATGATTTCAGTTCAAGTGTCGGATGGCAATATTGATTTGACAGAACCTGAAGGTTTCCTATGGTTGAAAAAAAATATGTTATCAGATGATGTTCAACTCTTTACAGGAGAAAAGACATACACCACCGAACGGAACATGGAAATTTTTAACCTTATTCAACAAGGAATGCAAATTTCTGATGGACAGTTATTTATCTCACTTAACGAGATGTTGAATTGAAAAAATATGCTTTTTGAAGTTGATTGTTAACTGATTACTCCTATTCCTGTAAACAATATCATTTGAAAAGTATCGTACTTGGAGCATTATGTCCGAAACTTGGCAGTCTAAAATCATCGTTTCTTGAATTGGTGATTTCGTAGATGTTATTTCCCACTCCGGGTATCTCAGGGAAGTAACAGAAGGAAAATTGGAAGTTATGAAAAAGAAGATAATCATTGGAAATGTAAAAACCTATAGCAAATTTTGGGTACATCCCTACGTTGAAAAAAGACGTATGCTCACGACCGATAATCCCTAATTCTACATTTAAAAAAGGACTAATTCGGAAACCATACCAATGGAAAGGGCTGTACAATTGGGTTTGAGAGACTAACAATAGCTTACGTGTGCCATCATAGATATTACTATCGAAATCCTTCATTCCTTCTTTTTCGTTAATCGTTATCTTATCATTAATATGGGTAGCACGATTGAATCCCATCACAAATTGGGCTTTGGCAAATTCTCGAAAATACCAATTCCCTAAAGTGAACAAATTTGAAAAAAAGCTTAATTCCCCTTTGATTGCCACCCGATGAGCTCTACCATTGGACAGAAATCCACCTGCTTCGGTATCTATAGAGAAATATCCTTTATCCGTATAATTTGCCCACGAAGCTCCTATTCCTAAATACGGATAATAATTGAGATCCTTTTTCGATACCCCCGAAGTACCAAAAAACGAATGACCAATGCTAACATCCTCAATATCACCATGCCTAAAAATGTATCTGTCTTGTACAAAACGGGTGCTATTTAAACTTAACTTACTTAAAAATAACTCTTCGTCAGAATAGAAATTTCCTACATTGAGTGAGTCTACTGGAGTTTCAAGAAATTTAGTTTGCTTGTAACGTGCCGAAATAATAGCTCTATGGATACTTTTATCATCACTGTTTTTCAATGGAATAGCGTAGCCTCCATAAGTATCATATATTCGATACTTTATATAAGGATATAACAAAGAATCATTGACAAACATACGTTCTGCTTGCCGATTTTCGTAAAAAGCTATTCTACCTGTCCACCGAGCGTAAGGCGAAAATAAGGGACGATCTAGTACCAAACGCCCCGAATACTCTTCCAAATCTTGGTAATAGGAAGCGATACCGTCAATGTGTGTGTTTTCGATATTTCGAGCTCGGTAGTAAATACCTTTTCCATTTTCACTAAATTTCTTGAAGTACTGACGATAGGTCAACGATAGTTGGTGTCCTATCCCAAAAAGATTGTATTCACTGACGCGTATCCATCCTCGTTTGTCTGTCCAGTCTGAATCGAAAAACATAGTCCAACTATCTAAAGCAACTACCTGAATATCAATAGAATCTGACACAGGTATTATTGGTATTGGACGAATCACCACTCTACGAATATAGTTCTGATCTCGTAAAATACGTTCCGACTCCTGTACCAGTAGTGAGTCCAATCGATCATTTTTTGAAAACAACAATTGCTTTTTTACTGTTCCTCGCTTAGTTTTATTATGCAAGGAATTACCATAAATTTCTAATTTTTTTCCTGGTTTTTTGGATAAATCTTTTTCGCTATATCCAAAAGGGTCTAAGGTAATGATTTCAATATTTCGAATAATTTTTCCTTGATATGGTTTGAAGTTTATTTCATCAGTTACTTTACCCGTTTGTGGAGTAGTTACCTTAGGCTTTGTGAATAAAAAATCGTAAATTTTCTGTGTAAGTTTTCTTTTTTTGAGATATTCTCCAGCATCTTTGTAGAATTTATCATCTCTTTGTGTTTTTAATGAATCTATTTGTACCATATCCAAAGAGTCAATCACTTGAGAGGTCACATTTTGTAATCCTACAAGCAAAAGAGATAGATATAGACATAATTTTTTCATTTATTATCTTCTTTTTTCAAAAAAATCTACTAATAGTTTTGATGACTCATCGGCCAATACTCCACCAATAATTTGTGTTTTTGGATGTAATTTCACTCCGGTTGTTTGAAAGCCTCGTTTAGGATCGGATGCACCGAAAACAACTTTTGAAATTTGGCTCCAATATAAGGCTCCTGCACACATGGTACATGGTTCTAAGGTCACATAAAGTGTACAATCTTTCAAGTATTTACCTCCTAAGTAATTGGAAGCCATCGTGATAGTTTGCATTTCGGCATGTGCCGTTACGTCTGTGAGTAATTCAGTCAAATTGTGAGCCTGGGCTATAATTTGTCCTTGAATAGTTATGATTGCTCCTACAGGAATTTCATTCTTATCGAAAGCTTTCTCTGCCTGTTCTAAGGCTCTTCGCATAAAATAAAAATCATCCATAATTTAATGTATTGATTCTTAGTAATATTAAATAAATGTATAATTTTTAGGATTGTCCCAAGGACTAAAATAGTTTGATTTTGTTTTCCATTAAGACAAAATCAAACTACTTTTTTATTATTCTAATTTGTTGGATTTTCTTATTTTCCTCCAAAAAATCCACCTAAAACATCGCCTAAGCCTCCGTTTTTTGATGAAGTGCTGGAATTTCCTAACTTTCCTACAACATCATCTAAAATATTTCCATCTCCGTTAGCGTCTAACAATGAGGTTAATAGATTTCCACCACTACTATTTCCTGTTAATGTTGAAAGTAAACCTCCCAATCCACTTGCCGATGAAACGTTGTTTTCTGACATTTTCTTAGCAATAAAACTCATCAGCACAGGAGCTAAAATTTTTAAAATTTGTAATACATTCGATGAGGAAACTCCTGTCTTTGAGCTAATTGCATCGGATAAAGTAGATTCTTTACCACCTAAAAGATGTCCTAAAATACCTGATCCTTCATTGGTTAAGGAATTATCTCCTTTGTTTTCAAACAAACTTCCTAAGTTATTCAATAAATTTCCGTTATGTTTGTCACTGGTTAAAGCACTGAGCAAACCTGTTGCCGCCTGTTCATTATCACTTTTGTTTTGCATTGCTCCCAATAGCAAAGGAGTTGCCATTTCAATCACAGACGAAGCTTTTGAAGGAGAAACACCCGTTTCTTTGCTTACGCCCTTTACAATTTGTTGAAAATTATTTTCGTCTAGAAAGTCTAAAATTCCTGCCATATTTAATTTATTTATCATTTATTTTTTTTATCACCACTTTGTCCGAACAATTTTCCAGAGTTACTTCTATTTCCTTCTCAGCAATTACTCCTTCAATTACGTATATCTTACAGGGTGTCGCTTTGGTGTCGCTTTTAGAAAACAGCACATCTCCATGGGTAAATAATTCTATAAAATCATCCTTTGTTAGAGAAGTTTGGATATCTACTTCTATTGTTTTTGAACGTATGTCTTTCAATACTCTACAATTGGGAAAATAGCAAAAAGGTTCTGTATCTTTTTTCTTGAAGAAGAAAGCTACGAAAACGATACCAATTCCAAGTCCAATAGAATAATATCCGAAGCGTTTTAAAATTGACATATTTTATATGAATAAAAGATTTATGGGTTTATAAGGGATACCAAACCACTGTGAAATCGTGTTATCGGTTAATACTCCATGGTAGAAATAGAGTCCATTTCTCAATCCCTTATCGATATGTAACACGTTTTCAATGCCTCCCTCCTCGCCTATTTTCAACAGATAAGGAGTTAAAATATTACTCAACGAAAAGGATGCTGTTCGAGCATATCGTGAAGCGATATTCGGAACACAATAATGTATCACATTATGTTCCATGAATGTAGGTTCTGCAAATGTCGTAATTCGACTGGTTTCTACACATCCTCCGGTGTCGATACTCACATCTACGATTACCGCCCCTCTTTTCATAGTTTTTACCATATCTTCATTCACTACCACAGGAGAGCGATTCTCCCCACGCATCGCACCGATAACCACGTTACATCTCATCAATGCTTTTTTCAACACCTTAGGCTGCAAGGTTGAGGTAAAAACATTTTCATTCACGGCCTGTTTCAGTTTTCGCAAATTAGCTAAAGAATTATCAAAAACTTTCACTTTGGCTCCTAATCCAATGGCAGACTTCACTGCAGCTTGAGTAACTTCATTAGCTCCAAGGAAAACGACTTCAATGGGGGGAACTCCAGTAATATTTCCAAAAAGAATACCTCCTCCTCCATAAGATGTATTTCCGATAAGTTCAGATGCTACTAATACGGATGCCACTCCTATAATTTCACTAATCGACTGAACTACAGGGTGATTATATTCATCATCTTGAATGTATTCAAATGCCAACGCAGTTATTTGTTTCTTAGCTAAAGATGTGAAATAGTCTTTGTCTTGGGTTTTTATCTGTAAGGCAGAAAGAAGTACAGATTTGGGTTTCAAATGCTCAATTTCAGCTTTTGTAGGAGGTTCAACCTTTAAAACAATCGGACATGACAACACCTGTTCAGAGTCATAAACAATCTGAGCTCCTGCTTCGCTATAATCGCGGTCAGAAAAATTTGCCTCCTCCCCTGCTCCCGTTTCTATTAGGATTTGATGACCATTTGCTACCAAAACGGCAACATCGTCAGGAGCCAAACAAATACGTCGCTCTTGAAAGGTATGCTCCTTAGGTAAACCTATTTTTAGCGACACTTGTTGATTTGACACAGCTAAACACTCCTCTTGAGGTAAAAACTTTGAAAATGTGGATATTGAAGACATAATCTTTACTCTTTCGAGGGTACAAATATAAATAGAAAACCGTTAATAACAAAAACTATTTTTTTGGATAGATATGAATTTTGATTTTCATATTTTTATGTATATTTGCAAAAGTCGAAAAATTCACGTCTAAATACGTCATTGGGATGCTTCGTAGAGGGTACTAATTCAAAGGATTTTACCGTTAACGAATGGAAAATATGACAAAAAAGAGATGTAAATTATTTTTAGATTACCAAAAGAATAACTAAAAAATATTATTTATTTAAAAATTAACAATGAATCAGACTATTACAGCTAATTTTGAAAAAGTGAAACCTTATTTCTTAATTTTTCCATTATTAGTGATGGCGAGTGTTTTCTGCTTTTTGTTTGTAAACAACGCTTTAGAACCTGAAAAATACGTTTTTATTCAACAAGAATGTTTTTTTTATTTGAATGAAAAATTGTCGCAATTTCCTTATTTACAATATAATTTAACCCAATTTGGAGATGCTTTCATCGTGTTGTGTATGCTTTCGGTTTTCTTTTTTTATACTCCGAAGATATGGGAAAATCTGCTATCTGCTTCGTTGCTATCGCTCTTTTTTTCAAGGGGTTTAAAGGAATTTTTTGATGTTCCTCGTCCTGCTACCATACATCCTATAGATTCCTTTACGATTGTTGGAGAAAAAGCAGTCGGATTTTCAAGTTTTCCGTCAGGTCATTCGATAACCGTTTTTACAACGTTATGTGTACTGTTGATTGCTTTTTTACCTAAATCATTGATTAAAAAGGTTTTATATATTGTTATACTTGTTTTTTTGGGACTCATTTTAGCTTTCACTCGTGTAGGCGTGGGAGCTCATCATCCGCTGGATGTGATTTCAGGATGTGCAATAGGTTCTATATCAGCTTTTTTGGGAATTCTTATTAACCAAAAATATAACGCATGGACATGGATTTCCAATAAAAAATACTTACCTATTTTTATGGTGCTATTCTTAGGTTCCGTTATATTTTTGATTTACAGAATTTTAGAAGAAAATATTTTTGTATATTACCTTTCTTTATCTAGTTTAATTGTTTCACTATACACTATCATAAAAGCATATGTTAAAAAAATTAATAAATAATATTACTTTATATCGTTTTGTGCTAATTATCAGCATTTTAAACTTTATTTTCTTCCATTACGGATTCTTCAGTTTTGTTTTTCAAAATATTGATTACCATAGTTTTAATGGAATTTTACTTGTTATTAGTTTGTTTATACTGATGGTAGTAGCTAATTTCTTTGCTTTTTACCTGATTTTGTTTTTACTTCGAGCTATAGGTAAGTTTTTGTTAGCTATCACCTTCATTCTAAGTGCAATAGCTGTGTATTTTATCAATACATATAGTATTATTGTTGATGAAAGTATGATTGGTAATCTATTGAATACCGATTACGAAGAGTCAAGTAGCTTTTTTTCTGTGAAGTTAATTTTGTATCTACTCGTTTTGGGGATTATTCCAAGTATTTATATTTTAAAAGTAAGAGTTACATATCCTTCTGTAAAAAAATTCTTTAAAAATTTAGGAGCTATTTTATTGGTTATTTTAATTTTAGTAGTCATAAATACAAAAAATATTCTTTGGATTGACAAAAATTCAAAATATTTGGGAGGATTAGCCATGCCATGGTCATATTCGGTGAATACGATTCTTTACTACGTTCACAAAGCACAAGAAAATAGGCAAGAGATTTTGCTACCCGATGCTACGATAAAAAATAAGGAAAAATCGGTGATGGTGTTGGTCATTGGGGAGTCGGCTCGTAGTGAAAATTTTTCGCTTTATGGTTACAAAAAAAACACGAATCCGTTGCTTTCAAAAACAGAAAATGTTTTCCATTTTAGCGCTAATTCGTGTGCAACTTATACCACTGCCGCTGTAAAATGCATTTTAGAGCATCAGGATACAGGAGATTTATATGAAATTTTGCCAAACTATCTAAATCGTAGTGGTGTTGAGGTGGTTTGGAGAACGACCAATTCTGGTGAGCCTCCTGTTCATATTGATAAGTACTTCACAGGAAGTGCATTACGTCAAAATTGTGAAGAGAAAAATTGTGATTATGACGAGGTGCTTTTATCAGGGTTAAAAGAACAGATTTCGAAAAGTGATAAGGATAAAATATTAATTATTTTACATACTTCTACCAGTCATGGACCTACATATAATAAAAAATATCCTGCTGAATTTGAGGTATTTAAACCCGTATGTAATAGCGTGGAGTTAGGGAATTGCTCTCATGAGGAACTCATAAACGCTTATGACAATACGATTGTTTACACGGATTACATGTTGCACAAAATAATCGGAGATTTGAAAGAATTGGAGGATTACAAAACTGCCTTGCTCTACGTTTCAGATCATGGCGAATCCTTAGGAGAAAAAAATCTGTATATGCATGGGTTACCGATGAGTATTGCTCCAAAAGAACAATATGAAATCCCTTTTATTGTCTGGAAATCAGCAGATTCTAAGTCTATAAAATCCCTTAAAGACGTTACACAACACCATGTGTTCCACAGCGTTTTGAAATTTTTGGATGTAGAGAGTCCTATCTATAACGAAGAATTGAGCATTTTTGGCGATTAGCAATAAACTAAAAGATAAAAAAGTTGTATATTTGCTCTAAATAATTACAAATAAATTTAAAACACAGAAAAATGAGTAACTTTCCCAAATTTTTATTAGGTGACAATAGTGATTTTCCAGATGCTATTTTCGTCATCCACACCGAATACCCTCGCTTTGTACTTAATTTAGAAACCGATGAGGTTGAATGGTTGGAAGATTTCGATGAAGAAGACACTAAGGAACTTGAAATAGAGGCTGAAAACCTTATTCAGCAGTCATATGAATTTTACGAGCGTGAAATTGACCGATACGAGGGGTAATTCTGCTTTAAATTTTATTAACTAGAAATCCTTAATTATGAAAAATGTACTAAATATCAATCAATTAGATGTAGAAAATGGTGTTTACACTTATGCTGACTACCTTCTTTGGAAATTTGAAGAGCGTGTGGAGCTTCTCAAAGGAAAGATTTTCAAGATGTCACCTGCACCAAGTTTGAAACATCAGAAAATTTCTATGAATTTGAGTGGATTACTATGGCAATTTCTCAGAGGAAAGAAATGTCAATTGTTTTCAGCTCCGTTTGATGTACGTTTGCCTAAAAAGGAAGAAAAAGGTGATAATATTCACACGGTAGTTCAACCTGATTTATGTATAATTTGTGATGAAAGCAAATTGGATGAACGTGGCTGTATTGGAGCTCCTGACCTTATTATCGAAATTCTTTCGCCCGGAAATTCGAAAAAAGAAATGAAAAACAAATTTGAACTTTACCAAGAATCGGGTGTGGAAGAATATTGGATTGTAAACCCAACGGACGAAAATATTTTAGTGAATGTTTTGGAAGATGGAAAGTACAGAATTTTGAAACCCGTTGTAGATGAATATATTACATCGGTTAAATTTCCTGAGTTGAAAATCCACACCTCGGATATTTTTTAACATAAAGAATAATCCTTATGGCTACTATTAATAATATCAATCAGTTAGATTTAGTAAACGGTGTATATACATACGCAGACTATCTTCTTTGGAAATTTGAAGAGCGTGTGGAGCTTCTCAAAGGAAAGATTTTCAAGATGTCACCTGCACCCAGTTTGAAACATCAACGAATTTCTCTAAATATAACCTTATTTCTAGGGAATTATTTCAAAAATCAGAAATGTCAACTTTTTGTAGCTCCGTTTGATGTACGCTTGCCTAAAAAGGAAGAAAAAGGTGATAATATTCACACGGTAGTTCAACCTGATTTATGTATAATTTGTGATGAAAGCAAATTGGATGAACGTGGCTGTATTGGAGCTCCTGACCTTATTATCGAAATTCTTTCGCCCGGAAATTCGAAAAAAGAAATGAAAAACAAGTTTGAGCTTTACCAAGAATCGGGTGTGGAAGAATATTGGATTGTAAACCCAACGGACGAAAATATTTTAGTGAATGTTTTGGAAGATGGAAAATACAGAATTTTGAAACCCGTTGTAGATGAATATATTACATCGGTTAAATTTCCTAAGTTGAAAATCCACACCTCGGATATTTTTTAACATAAAGAATAATCCTTATGGCTACTATTAATAATATCAATCAGTTAGATTTAGTAAACGGTGTGTATACATACGCAGACTATCTTCTTTGGAGGTTTGAAGAGCGTGTGGAGCTTCTCAAAGGAAAGATTTTCAAGATGTCACCTGCACCCAGTTTGAAACATCAGAAAGTTTCTTCAGCATTACATGGAGAATTTCATATCTATTTTAAAAATAAAAAATGTCAATTGTTTTCAGCTCCGTTTGATGTACGTTTGCCTAAAAAGGACGAAAAAGGTGATAATATTCACACGGTAGTTCAACCTGATTTATGTGTAATTTGTGATGAAAGCAAGTTGGATGAGCGTGGCTGTATTGGAGCTCCTGACCTTATTATCGAAATTCTTTCGCCGGGAAATTCGAAAAAAGAAATGAAAAACAAGTTTGAGCTTTACCAAGAATCGGGTGTGGAAGAATATTGGATTGTAAACCCAACGGACGAAAATATTTTAGTGAATGTTTTGGAAGATGGAAAGTACAGAATTTTGAAACCCGTTGTAGATGAATATATTACATCGGTTAAATTTCCTGAGTTGAAAATCCACACCTCGGATATTTTTTAATATTTTTTATAGGGAATATATACTAACAGATAAAATCAATATTGAAGCCTAAGATAACAATCCATTATGTTTGAATATATTATAGAAAAAGATAAAGAGTTATTCCTTTACCTTAATGGCTTAGGTTCAGAGCATTGGGATATTTTTTGGCTCTTTATAAGTCATAAATTTTCTGCTTTACCTTTGTATGTTTTGTTGCTTTTTTTCTGTTTCAAGTACTTTAAGTGGAAGAAAACTATCGTAATATTAGTTTGTGTTGCCCTGATGATTGTTGCTACCGACCAATTGGCGAATGTTTTTAAATACGGTTTTGAGCGATTGCGTCCGTGTCATGACGAAAGTCTAATTTCCCAAATGCGTTTGATTATTTGTGGTGGTAAATACGGCTATTTTTCGGCTCATGCAGCTAGTTCAATGGCAGTAGCTGTCTTTTTTGGTAGATTATTCCGTAAGAAAATAAAATGGCTATTTCTTGTGTTGCTTTTGTGGTCATTTTTAGTGGGTTACAGCCGAATTTATTTAGGAGTTCACTTTCCTGGTGATGTGCTTACGGGCTTTATCATAGGCGGATTGTTAGGGTTTGTGTTTTATCTAATTATGGCTGATAGGTATAAACATAAAACAATGTAATATCAAAATTCTAAAAGGTTATGTACGAAGGGTTTAAAGAAATAATTAGTCGCGTTGTAAATAACATTATGGATTAATTGATGGTATTCAGCGATTTATAATTAAACACAATAATAGATTTAACCATGAGAAAAATTATATATTTATACTTATGTTTCTTCTCCTTAATTTCTTGTAAAGAGAAAACGCTATCTAATGAATATATGTCATTTGATGAAGTTCAATATGTTGAAAACTTTCCCAAATCACGGTCTCTTATCAAAGAAAAAATGGTTGATTTTGGAGTTTTGGGAGTCAATAGATTTCGTATTGTAGATAGCTTATTGTTTTTATCAACCAATGACAGTGATGCCTTATGGAAATTGGTCTCATTGCCTAAACAAAAAGTTTTGGGAGCATTTTTGAAAAAAGGACAAGGACCTAATGATTTTCCTATGGCTCCTAACCTTTGTACGCAGACTTGGATATCAAATCAAAATAATGAATGGATAGCTCACATTTATGATTTTAATAGAGGAAAGCTCTGTAAGTTAAATATTTCTCAGGTATTGGCAAATAAAACGGAAGAATTGATTATTTCCGAATTGGATTTACCCCAATCGCTGTTCAATGTTCAAATGCTTGATGAAACTCATTTCTTTTGTAAAATACTGAATAACGAAGCTACTTCACAAGAGCGATTTATGTTCCGCCAAAACAACAAAAGAATACCTCCTCCATTGGCAAAACTCAATGAAGCTCACGTAAGAAGAGGCGAGGATACGAACATATTATCAACGCTTGTTAAATACGATCATGAAAAAGATATTTTAGTAGAAATGCCTTTAGGACTTAACTACATAAATATGTACTCGCTACAAAATGATACTATAGCAAAAACAATATGTTTGGGTAAAGAGATGAATAGCATTACAAGTATTCAAAATACATTCAGATGGAATCGGATGTATACATTTTGTGATGTTCGCTCATTTAAAAATTTTTTTGGAGTTATGTTCATAAACGAAAAGGAGAAAAACTATCAAACGAATCGTGAAAATTTACCAACCATCTTCTTGTTCGATTGGGAAGGAAATCCTTTGATTGAACTGAAATTAGATCATTTAGCTACTTCTTTTGATATTGATTTCACAAATAACAAATTGTACACGCTTGATTCTCTTTCCGATGAAATGTTTGTTTATGACATAACTCATATACTATCTGAAATGAAATAAACAAATTATTTTTTCGTAACTTCGCCCTCTAAAAGAACATGTTCACAAGCATAGTGTTATTTCTTTTGGAGGGCAAGTTTATTTTATATATAACACAGAAAATTCAAAAAAATGAAGTTTCTTTAATCCATAAAATGCAATGAATCAGAATACACTTTTGACATATTTAGAAAATTTCATTACGGACTCACGCAAAGAACGCTTTACCGAAATTCTATCGCTAAGGACTAATCATTTTACGGTTGCCGTTGAGGATGTTTTTCAAATGCACAACACCAGTGCCGTGATTCGCAGTTGCGAAGTGTTTGGTGTGCAACAAGCTCATTTGATTGAACAGCACTTTGGGAAGCGATTAGATGCCAAAATCGCTATGGGAGCTCAAAAATGGGTGGATACATTTCGTTACGAATCTACCCAAGAGTGTATGGATACGCTCCGTGGAAAAGGCTACCAAATTGTAGCTACAACTCCGCATGAAGATGCTTATTTGCTAAATGATTTTGACATTACCCAAAAAAGTGCTTTCTTTTTCGGAACAGAAAAAAGTGGTCTTTCAAAAGAAGTTTTGAATCAAGCGGATACTTACCTAAAAATTCCAATGGTAGGTTTTACTGAAAGTTTAAACATTTCGGTTTGTGTAGCCATTATTTTGCAGCAACTGACTGAAAAACTCAGAAAATCAGATGTTTCATGGCAACTTACAGAAGAAGAAAAAACATGCATTCGCATTGATTGGACAAAAAAATCAATTCGCAGTGTAGAAGCTGTACTACAGCGGTTTAATGAAAAATATGTCGAGTAGTTTTTATAATTCAAACGTACGACGAGGATGAAACTTTACCAACATTTCCCTCAGGTGTGAATTCTCAACATGGACGTAAATCTGTGTAGTTGTGATGCTTTCATGTCCCAACATTGTTTGAATAGCACGTAGATTTGCACCATTTTCGAGTAGATGCGTAGCAAAAGAATGTCGAAAAGTATGTGGACTTATCTTTTTTTGTAATCCAATATTTTCCGCTGTTTGCCGAACAATGGTAAAGATCATTGCTCGAGTGAGTTGTTTTCCTCTTCGGTTTAGAAAAACGTAATCTTCATGCCCTTTGGCAATTTTGATTTTTTTTCGCTGATTATGAATATAATTTGATATTTGTTTTTTTGTAAATTCTCCAATGGGAATAAGTCTTTGTTTGCTTCCTTTGCCCATCACTCGAATAAAATCTTCTTCAAAAAATAAATCAGATAATCGTAGAGAAATTAGCTCTGAAACTCGTAATCCACAACCATAAAGTGTTTCGATAATTGCCTTATTTCGATGTCCTTCGTCTATGCTTAAATCGATGGATTCTAATAATTTATCAATTTCTTCCAGAGTAAGGGTATCGGGTAGTTTCAATCCTATTTTAGGGCTTTCAATCAAATCCATAGGATAATCTTCCCGATTTTTTTCAGACATCATAAACTTAAAAAAACTCTTCAAAGCTGAGATGAGTCGAGCTTGTGAGCGTGGATTCAACCCTTTAGAAGTTTCATATACAAATTGTCGTAAGGTATCCACCGAAATGGTGTTGGGAGTTTCTGCAATATGATAGGTTTCGAGATAGGAAATGAGTTTTTCGATATCCAATCCGTAGGAAGTTATTGAATTCTTAGACATTCCCCGTTGCAGTTGCAAATAAAATTGGTATTCTTCCTTAGTTTTGTGCCACATTTCTATCTTACCTTAATACTTTCTTTCATTTTTTCAACTACTTTGAAAGCTATCGGACAAATTTCCGTATTTTTAACGGTCAAATTACCTATTTGATATATTTTCTTCCTATCAGTATGTGGATATTCACGACAAGCCTTGGGTCGAACCTCATAGATTAAGCAATAATTATCGGATGCTAAAAAAGGACAAGGCATTGACTGAAATACATAGTCTTTATCTTCATCCACACGTAAATATTTGGTGATAAAATCCGATGGTTTTACGCGTAAGTGCTTGGAAATTCGCTCAATATCTATGTTTGTTAGCAGTGGTCCTGTTGTTTTACAACAATTAGCACATTGTAGACAGTCAACTTCAGCAGAAACCTCATCATGAATTTCCTGCATCATATAATCTAATTTTTTAGGAGGTTTTTTCTTCAATTGTGCAAAAAACTGTAAACTTTCATCCCGTTTTTGCTTGGCAAGTTTGGGTAGTTCTGACAAATTAATTTCCATTTTCTTCCATTTTCATTGAAAGTTCAAACCAACGTTCTGTTTTTTCTTCTAATTCAGTAATAATTTGCTGTAATTCCATTGATTTTTGTTGAATTTCATCTGAATTGAGTTCTCCTTTAGAAAATAAATCTTCAATGCTTGTTTTTTTATCTTCCAGAATAGAAATTTCTTTTTCTAATCGATTAAATTCTTTTTGTTCGTTAAAAGACAATCCTTTTAAACCATCTTTTCGCCATACATTTTTAGTAGTTTCTTTTTTCTCAGAACTTACCTCAACAGGAGGTGTGCTTTCTTCATATACCCTAAAATCCGTATAGTTACCGGGAAAATCCTCCACTACTCCATCACCTCGGAAAACAAATAAATGGTCTACTATTTTGTCCATAAAATAGCGGTCATGAGATACTACCAGCAAACATCCAGGGAAATCCAACAGAAATTCCTCCAAAACATTCAAAGTTACAATGTCTAAGTCATTTGTAGGCTCGTCTAAAATCAAAAAGTTAGGATTTTGAATCAAAACCGTACATAAATAGAGCCTTTTTAGCTCTCCTCCACTCAATTTTTCAACAAAATCATATTGCTTTTTACGGTCAAAGAGGAATCTTTCCAACAATTGAGCTGCCGAAAGCGTTTTTCCTTTCAGTAATGGAATGTATTCACCATATTTTTGAATGACTTCAATGACTTTTTGCCCTTCTTTCACTTCAATTCCTTCTTGAGTGTAATATCCAAATTTAATTGTATCACCAATAACAATTTTTCCGTTGTCAGGTTCTATTTTTTGTGTTAGGAGATTCAAAAAAGTTGATTTTCCTGTGCCGTTTTTCCCGATAATTCCAACCCGTTCGCCACGTAAGAAGTTGTAGTTGAATTTATTGAAAATAATTCTTTCACCAAATTGTTTGCCAACATTGTGAAATTCAACAATTTTGCTTCCCAAACGTTCCATATTGATTTCAAGTTGCACTACATGATCTTTACGGCGTTTGTGTGCTTGTTCTTTGATGATATAAAAATCATCAATACGTGATTTTGATTTGGTTGTACGAGCTTTTGGTTGACGACGCATCCAGTCTAATTCCTTGACATATAAATTTTTAGCTTTATCGATACTAGCTTGTTCCTGAGCCAGACGTTGCTCTTTTTTTTCAAGAAAATAAGAGTAATTCCCTTTGTAAGTATATAATTCTCCATTATCAAGTTCCACTATTTCATTACAGACACGTTCCAAAAAATAACGGTCGTGTGTAACCAAAAATAGGGTAATATTCTCCTTAGCAAAAAATTGCTCCAACCACTCAATCATCTCTAAATCAAGATGATTGGTAGGTTCGTCAAGTATGAGTAAGTCAGGTTTAGTAATCAGGACGTTTGCTAACGCTAATCGTTTTTTTTGTCCGCCTGAAAGATTTTTAACTTTTAGTTGTAGGTTATCCAATTTAAGCCGTGATAGGATTTGCTTGTACTGAGTTTCAAAGTCCCACGCATTGTGCAGTTCCATCTTTTCAAAGGCTTTTTGGTAATTTTTTTCATCACTTGGATTTTTCAAAGCCTTTTCATAGTCCTGAATGATTCTCAAAATGGGGTTATCCACAGAAAAGATGGTTTCTTCAATAGTAAAATCTTCATTAAATTCCGGATTTTGCGATAAAAAAGCGATGTGAATTCCATTTCTGGACACTACCTGACCACTATCAGGTTGATCTTTTCCTGATAATATGTTTAAAAGTGTCGTTTTTCCAGTTCCATTTTTAGCAACAAAAGCTATTTTTTGGTCTTTATTGATGCCAAAGGAAATGTTTTGAAATAAAACACGTTCACCGAACGATTTGGATATGTTTTCTACGGATAATAAATTCATTTTGCTCAAAAATATATGAGTTAATAGGCTCAAAAACCGCTTCTAAAGTTTAAATCCTAAAAATCTCTATTTCTCAGCAAAGATATATAAAATGCTCCATACCACAAATTATAGTGTTAAAATCGTAGGCTAATAGCGCATTATTTCGTAATTTCGGGGCAAATTTTGAAATACTATGGATTGGCTGATTTTCACGGAATTATTTGTTGTTTTAGTAGCTATTTTTGTAGGAGCTCGTGTGGGAGGAATTGGATTAGGAGTTTTTGGGATGCTCGGACTTGCTGTTCTGGTATTTGGTTTTGGTTTGAAACCAGGAAATGCTCCCATTGATGTGATGCTTATTATCCTTTCGGTTATCACAGCAGCAGCAGCTTTACAAGCAGCTGGAGGATTGGATTACTTGGTAAGGGTAGCTGAACGAATTCTTCGCAAGAATCCTTCAATGATTACGTTTTTAGCTCCAGTGGTATGCTATATTTTTACGTTTCTTTCTGGCACGGGACATATAGCTTATTCGCTTTTGCCTATCATCTCGGAAATTGCTACGGAAAGTAAAGTTCGTCCTGAACGTCCGTTAAGTATTTCAGTGATTGCTTCGCAACAAGCCATTACAGCAAGTCCCATTTCTGCAGCTACGGCAGCTCTTTTAGGAACAACGCTTCTGGGAGGACAAGGCATTGAACTCAGTGATATATTAATGATATGTATCCCTTCTACGCTCATAGGGGTGATTGTTGGTGCTTTTGCCGTACGATTTATCGGGGTAGATTTGGAAAAAGATTCCGAGTATCAACGAAGAGTACGTGACGGAATTTTAAAAAATGAGAAACAAACAACTTATGAAATTTCTGCTAAGGAAAACCAAAAAGCACTTATTTCGGTAATTATTTTTCTAATAGGTGTACTTTTAATTGTTATTTTCGGGTCTATTCCTTCTTTACGACCTTCGTTTGTATTAACCGATGGCACTTCCTACCGACTCGGAATGACTGAAATTATCGAAATTGTGATGATGTCCATTGCAGGATTGATGCTTATTTTCACTAAAACGAATGTAGATAAAGCAGTTAAAGGGAGCGTCTTTATAGCAGGAATGCAGGCCGTAATTGCTATCTTTGGCATCGCATGGATGGGAGATACATTTTTTAATGGAAATATTGAATTTTTTAAAACACATATTGAACATATAGTCACTGATTATCCATTTTTGTTTGCTATAGCTCTTTTTGTAATGTCCATTTTGCTGTTTAGCCAAGCCGCTACGGTGCGTACACTTTACCCGTTAGGAATTGCTTTGGGCATTCCTCCATTGGCTCTGGTTGCCATGTTTCCTGCCGTAAATGGGTATTTTTTCATTCCAAACTACCCCACTGTAGTAGCAGCTATTAGTTTTGACCGTACAGGAACTACTCGAATTGGAAAATATGTACTTAATCATTCGTTTCAACTGCCTGGCTTTGTTGCTACCATTGTTTCTATCGCTGTTGGATATTTCCTGATTTTGTTTTTATGATTATATAATAAATTAATATCCAATACAATATATTTTATGAACATTCCAAAAAAAATTATCCTTTTATTAGTTATTTTCATACCTATGGCAGTCTTCGGACAAAAGCCTATGATACGCATTATTGCCACTGGTGGAACTATCGCTGGAGTTAGTAAATCAACCACCGACAGTAATTATAAGGCTGGTGAATTAGGAATTTATGAATTACTACAAGCCGTTCCAGAGGTAAAAAATGTAGCAGAAGTTAGTGGAGAGCAGCTTGTAAAAATAGGTTCACAGGATATGAACGATCAAGTATGGCTGAAACTTTCCAAACGAGTCAATGAACTTCTTACAAAGGAAAATTACGATGGTGTTGTGATCACCCATGGAACGGATACTATGGAAGAAACAGCCTATTTTCTTAATCTTACAGTTCATAGCAATAAACCTGTGGTGATGGTTGGAGCCATGCGTCCAGCTACAGGAATGAGTGCCGATGGGCCTTTGAACTTGTACAATGCGATAGTAGTTGCAGCTTCATCAAAGGCTACTAACAAAGGGGTAATGGTAGTGATGAATGATGTTATACACGATGCTAAAGATGTAATCAAAAGCAATACATTGGCTGTGGAAACATTCCAAAGTGCGAATTTTGGCAAATTAGGATATATCCATAATGGAAAAACTTTTTTCAGTAGAATGCCTCAAAATAAACATACCACACAATCTATTTTTGATGTAGATAATCTAAAATTTTTACCAAAAGTAGGTATCGTTTATGGGTATTCTAATATGTCGGAACTTCCAATGAAAGCTTTTATAGATGCTCAATTCGATGGAATTGTCTATGCAGGTGTAGGAAACGGAAATTTTTATCACACACTATTTGATTTAGCTGTACAAGCTCAGAAAAAAGGTATTCAAATCGTACGTTCATCGCGTGTACCCATGGGTGCGACAACTCTTGATGCCGAAGTAGATGATACTAAATACAATTTCGTAGCCGCTCAAACTCTAAATCCGCAAAAAGCACGTATACTACTGATGCTTGCACTTACAAAAACCAAAGATTGGAAACTAATTCAGCAATATTTTAACGAATATTGAACTTTTACTTGTGATATATTAATTTTTATGGATATAACCCGAGTAAGTGTTATTAGAACAAACGAAATGAAAGCTGTCCGAAGGTGGACAACTTTCATTTTCTAATGTTATGTTCTTTTAATAATTACATCAATTCATGCATTGTACGGCTTAATACGTCACGCTGTTGTTCAGGTGTCAGACTGATAAGCCTTACTGCATATCCCGATACACGAATTGTAAAATTAGGATACTCCTCAGGAGCTGCGATTACTTTTTCTAACATTTCTTTATTAAACACATTTGTATTCAAGTGGAAACCTCCCTGTAAGAAGTAACCATCCATCATCGAAGTTAGATTTTTTATTTGGTCACCTTTAGTTTTTCCTAATGACGAAGGTGTGAAAGCCGCCGTAAGACTTATTCCATCTCGACTGTATTCATATGGAATTTTAGCTACCGAACTCAAACAAGCCAACGCACCACTTCTGTCTCTTCCATTCATTGGATTTGCTCCTGGTGAGAAAGGTTCTCCTTCACGTCTTCCATCAGGAGTATTTCCTGTTTTTTTGCCGTAAACGACATTCGAAGTAATTGTTAGAATGGATGTTGTGGTTTCATCAGCTCTGTACACTTTATGTTTGCGAAGCATTGTCATGAATTTTTTCAATAATTCAACAGCAATAGCATCCGCACGGTCATCATTATTTCCGAATGTAGGGAATTCCCCTTCGATTTTATAGTCTATTGCAAGTCCCGTTTCATCAACAATTGGAGTTACTTTAGCATATTTTATTGCAGACAAACTATCCACGGCAACTGAGAAACCTGCGATACCTGTAGCCATAAACCTACGAACATTAGTATCGTGTAGTGCCATTTCCAAACTTTCATAAGAATATTTATCATGCATGTAGTGGATTACGTTCAATGTATTGATGTACAATTTGCACAACCATTCCATAAATTGATCGTAACTTTCGATTACCTTATCATAGTTTAATACGCCACGTAAAGGTTCTGTTTTAGGTCCAATTTGTTCGCCTGTCATTTCATCTCGTCCTCCGTTAATAGCGTAAAGTAATGCTTTAGCTAAATTGGCTCTCGCTCCAAAAAATTGCATGTCTTTTCCGGTGGTCATTCCCGATACACAACAAGCTATTGATTTATCACAGGTTTTCAAGAAGTCAGAAAGAAGCTCATCACTCTCATACTGGATTGCTGAATGGTTAATTGAAGATTCAGCACAGAAATCTTTAAATCCTTTTGGAAGTCTTGAAGACCAAAGAACTGTCAAATTAGGTTCAGGAGAGTTCCCCATATTGTCGAGAGTATGAATGAAGCGGAAATCGGTTTTCGTTACCAAAGATCTTTCATTATCAAGCATTTCCCCAACGATAAGTGTTGCCCAAATCGGATCTCCTGAGAACAATTGGTTGTAATCGGGCGTACGAGCAAATTTCACCATTCGAAGTTTCAACACTAAGTTGTCAATGAGTTCTTGAGCTTCCACTTCAGTAAGTGTTCCGTCTTGTAGGTCACGTTCAATGTAAATATCAAGGAAAGTAGCAATATTTCCGATACTCATCGCAGCACCGTTTTGTTGTTTGATAGCTGCCAAATATCCAAAATAAAGCCATTGAACTGCTTCACGAGCATTCGTAGCAGGTTTTGAGATATCGAAACCATACATTTTTCCAAGTTCTTTTAACTCTTTCAAAGCTCGAATTTGTTCAGCTACTTCCTCTCTGTCACGAATAATATGTTCGGTCATCACACCATCGGATCCAATCTCATTGAAATCCTTTACTTTGAATTGGATAAGCTGATCTACTCCGTACAAAGCTACACGACGATAGTCTCCAATAATGCGACCTCTTCCATAAGCATCAGGAAGTCCAGTAATTACCCCCGATTTACGCACAGCACGCATCTCAGGAGTATACACATCAAAAACCCCTTGATTGTGTGTTTTACGGTAGTCTGTAAAAATTTTAACTACTTCATCTTCAACTTTATATCCATAAGCTTCGCAACTATGTATCGCCATATTAATACCTCCAAAAGGCATTAAAGCTCGTTTTAGAGGCTTATCTGTTTGTAATCCAACTACTTTCTCACGTTCTTTGTCTAGATATCCTACAGAGTGAGAAAGTATGGTTGAAGGAATTTTTGTGTCCATGTCAACAACCCCGCCGTTAAGACGCTCTTGCTTCATCAGTTCATCAAATTTCCTTACAAGCTCAGCCGTATCAGCGGTAGGACCTTCTAAAAAAGAGGCATCTCCACGATACTCAGTGTAATTTTTGGTAATAAAATCGACTAAATCAACTTGATTTTCCCATTTTCCTCCAACGAAAGGTTTTTTAAGTTCTGTTGCTACCATGTTGTCTATTTTTTTGTTATCTCATGTTCATTAAAACCGTAACAAAGATATGAAAAAAGCGTTTAAATACCAAAAGATTTTTTAATCTTTTTGTAACAAAAACTTATTTTTCTATTCCTGCCAAAAGTTTTTAATTTTATGACATTTTTGTTTTTAACTATTTGATTTAAAATAAACTTAGTTGTAAACCTACTGATTATCTCTATTGAAAAGTATTTACGTAGTTTTTTTATTCTTTCACTTTGATTTTCTTTTCATTGTACACATAATTAAGTTTCAAATGTCGTATCATGGTATTATTTACTCTTAAAATTACTAAGTATTGCCTTTATCATAATAAAACCATTTCATCTATTCCGAAAGAAGATAACAATATGGCTGCATAAATCTGAAATTTTACCATTTTTTCGCTCATAAAAAGAAAGTATTTATTTTACTTCATATCACTGAAAAGCAACACTAGATTCATGCTTTTGCATGAATATAAGCACTGCTTAGTGGAATATTCCAAAACCTAATATAGAGTAGCGTTTAACATTCATTCAGTTGTCCGAATAACACTTCCTATTAGTGATATACCTGATAGGATAATTCAACCTATACCGTTCATAATTAAATATTTATATATTTAAAATTTGTAATGAGACGAAAACTAAAATTTGTCCAATTACAGGTTTATTTTGTATTTCGTTTCGCTTGAAGTGTCTATATTTTGAAAAAATAGAGCTTGATAAACGTACGAAATTCTCAGGTTCTTCTTTTATTCAAAATTTCGGATAGTTTATGCAGATGTTAAAAAAATATTTTTATGTGACAAAATATTATTCTATATTTGCGAGTAGAACTTGGATATTTTAGTGGTTAAAATTTCAAGTGGAATGGTATTAACTAAATGGAATAGAAAATATTACGAAATCAAAGAAACGTTTATGAAAAATATAATCACTGTAATCTGTTGCGTTGCTTTCTTTACTTCAAACGCACAAACTTTTGAGAAGGATTCAATTATGTTGCGTTCAATCCACACCGAAACTTTAACAAAGGGCAAGGCATACGATTGGTTGCACCATATATGCTATCAGATAGGACATCGTCTGTCGGGGTCACATGGTGAGAAAAAAATGATTGAATTTTTGAAAACCGAACTTGAGGAATTGAACACTGATGTTAAGCTACAACCCGTGATGGTTCCTCATTGGATACGTGGTTTGCCTGAATATGCCTATATCCAAACTGCTAAAAATAAAATTACTCCGGTTCCCATTTTAGCACTGGGAGGCTCGGTTGCAACACCTGCTTCGGGAATCAAGGGACAAGTCGTTGAATTTAAAAGTTTGGAAGACTTAGAAAAAGCAGATATTAACAGTGTTATAGGAAAAATTGTATTCCTAAATGGAGCTTTACCTAATGAATATATTGACGCATTTGATTCGTACAGTGCCTGTGGATCACAGCGTTACTCAGGAGCAAGAGTTGCAGTAAACAAAGGAGCCATCGCTGTGATTGTAAGATCATTATCTCATAAAATTGACGACCATCCTCACACAGGAGTAATGTCGTATGAAGACTTGCCAAAAAGCAGACACATTCCTGCCGCAGCAATCAGCACCAAAGGAGCCGATTTATTAAGTACCCTGCTTGTCTTAAATCCAAAATTGGAATTTTATTTCAAACAGAATTGTAAAACATTCGACGATGTACAATCTTACAACGTAATTGGGGAAATCAAAGGAAGCCTCTATCCCGATGAAATTATTACCTTTGGAGCTCATCTTGATTCATGGGATGTTGGACATGGAGCCCATGATGATGGAGCTGGTGTTGCTCAAAGTTTAGAAGTTATTCGTATCTTTAAATCATTGAATTACAAACCAAAACGCACTATTCGCATTGTTCTTTTCGCTAATGAAGAAAATGGTGCGGGAGGTGGTCAAAAATATGCTGAAGAAAGCAAAAAAAATAGAGAAAATCAAATCTTTGCTTTAGAGACAGATGCGGGTGGATTTTCTCCTCGTGGATTTAATTTGCGTGGTGAAACCCAAAAAATAGAGAAGATAAAGATGTGGGAAAAATTATTTACTCCATATTATATACACTTATTTAGAAAAGGATATCCGGGATTAGACATCAGCCCTTTACAGACTGAAAATAATGTATTAGCGGGATTAGTCCCTGATTCTCAGCGTTATTTTGACCACCATCACTCCGAAACCGACGTTTTTGATGCCGTTAACAAACGAGAATTGTCATTAGGAGCTGCTGCTATTACCAGTTTGATTTATTTGGTAGACATGTACGGACTTTGATATACTTGGAAAAAGAGGAAGCATATACTGAAAATGAAAATATATTGTTAAAAATGGGGACATCAGTAAAAAAATAATAATTCTAAATTGTCAATTCTCAATTAATTACTACCTTTGCCCCGTAGAATAAAACATATGAATTCATTTAAACAGTTAGGACTGAACGAGTCCATCCTCAAAGCCATTACTGATATGGGCTTTGAAAAACCTTCCGAAATTCAAGAAAAAGCCATCCCCACCCTGTTGTCCGAAGATGTTGATATGGTTGCGTTGGCTCAAACCGGAACAGGGAAAACAGCGGCTTTTGGTTTTCCTCTTTTACAAAAAATTGACGCTGAAACTAAAGAAACACAAGCTCTTATCCTTTCTCCTACCAGAGAATTGTGTTTACAAATTACTTCTGAATTGAAATTATATTCCAAGTACATGCCTAACATTCATGTAGTTGCCATTTATGGAGGAGCAAGTATCGAAGAACAAACGAAAAGCATTAGAAAAGGGGCTCAAATTATTGTAGCTACGCCTGGTCGTATGCAGGATATGATTCGAAGAGGTTTTGTAAATATTTCAAATATAGATATTTGCGTTTTAGACGAAGCTGATGAAATGCTTAACATGGGCTTCTATGAGGACATCACCAGTATCCTATCACATACGCCTGACACAAAAAATACGTGGCTTTTTTCAGCAACTATGCCGAACGAAGTAGCTAAAATTGCACGTCAGTTTATGTATAAACCTTTTGAGGTTACCGTAGGTTCTCGGAATCAGGCGTCGAATAATATCCGTCACGAATACTATATGGTCAATGGACGCCATCGCTACCAAGCTTTGAAACGTTTGGCAGATGCAAATCCGGACATATTTTCAGTGGTTTTCTGTCGTACAAAAAAAGATACTCAAGCAGTTGCTGAAAAATTAATCGAAGATGGGTATAATGCAGCCGCATTGCATGGCGATTTAAGTCAAAATCAACGCGATTTGGTTATGAAATCATTCAGAGCCAGACAAATACAAATGTTAGTAGCAACTGACGTTGCTGCTCGAGGGATTGATGTTGACGATATCACACATGTGATTCACTACCAACTTCCTGATGAAACTGAAACCTATACCCACCGAAGTGGACGTACAGGTCGTGCAGGAAAATCGGGAGTTTCTATGGTTATCATCCCTAAAAGTGAGGTGAAAAAGATAAAATCCATAGAGAAAATTATTCAACAACCCTTTGAACAAAAACCACTCCCCAGTGGCATTGAAATTTGTGAAATTCAGCTCTATCATCTGGCAAACAACATCAAAAATAGTACAGTAGAAACTGCCATAGAGGACTACTTACCAGCTATTTACGATGTTTTAGAAGGTTTAGATAGAGAAGAAATTATTAAACGAATGGTGGCGGTAGAGTTTAGCCGTTTCTTCAATTACTACAAAAACGCTGAAGATTTGAATGCCTCTAACGGAAAAGAAAAAGGAAGTTCCGATAATGGCGAGGTACGTTATTTTATAAACATTGGTGAAAGAGATGGTTACGATTGGAAAACTTTAAAGGACTTCTTAAAAGCAACCTTAAATTTAGACCGTGACGATGTTTTTAAAGTAGACGTAAAGAACAGCTTCTCTTTCTTTAATACGGATGCTGAATTGGTTGATTTAGTGACCAGTACATTTAATGATTTTCAATTAGATGGACGTTTCGTAAACGTTGAAATTTCTAAAAAAGAAGAGCGAGGTAGCGGTAGAAATGGGCGCGATTCAAGAGGTAAAGGAGAATTTAAAGGCAGAAACCGAGGGGACTCAAAACGAAGAGATCGAGATTCTAAATCCGAAGGTCGTTCTTCATCTCGAAGAAAAGACAGAGGCAGAGGACAAAAAGCAGCACAAGCCTTTGATAATGCCTTTAAAAGAAAAAAAAGAAAATAATCGTTTGGTATCATTGAACATACACTGATTGTAACATACTTATTAATAAACCGTTACAAAAATCTCTGTCAAGTAATTTTGATAGGGATTTTTTGTTTACTACAAATATCTTGTTGCGAATTACAGATATTTCAATTTGATGTAAATAATATTTACAATTAGATTTACTGTTTAAATCTCCTTTAAAAACAACACTTCGAAAGTAAAAAACAATAAAATATTTCGATTTTATTTGTTTAATTACCTTTTTATTTTATAGATTTGCGACAATAAATTCTAAAAAATCAAAATCATGAGAAGAAAAATTTTAATTAGTAGTAGCCTAATTTATGGTGCTTTTTTAATGAGGTTGTCAGCGAGAGGAAATGGAACAAGAACCTTTACAAGAGATTCACAAAAATGAAGTACACTTTCATAGTGAAGACAAGCACGTACACACCTATGACTTGAACAAATTAGCAAAACACAATGGTAGTGTGTTCGAATTTATTAGCAAAAAAGGAAGTAAATCGATATTTTCTAAAGGAAACAACAGCGGTGTTTATTTAGATGAAGAACAGATTATGAAAATCAAAAACGGAAAATACACCAGTTATTCGTTTTTAACACACCGTGAGAATTTACCCAAAAATGTGGTTGAAAATTTGGTTGTAGAGCAAGTAAATGACACGCTTCGAGCCTATTTGATACGCTATCAGTATTCGGATCGGTATATGGACAACCTTGCTAAAGGAGTGAAAAACCAACGTTTTGACGGGACTATTATCCGTACAGGTTATCACACTGATTTAGATGCTCTACTAAAAATGGAAGAACCATCTTCCGTACATGAAAATTTAACGCGTATGACATTTAACAGAGTCTGTTATGACATCAATTTGATTATTTCATATTCTTGTAACTCGGGGAAACACTTTGTTGGAGATGACCGATGTGCCTTATCAGGAAGTGCAAGAGCCCATAATGAATATAGAACCGTTACGAAGTGTTATAATGAAATTGATTACGGTTGGACACCTCCAATGGAACAAATAGACCATATTGCTGATGACTATTTGGGAGGAGGTGGCGGAACACCTTCTGCTCCTGCCGTTGTGGTTAACATCAAGCGAGAGAGAGCAGATGGCGGAGCCACTGAGATTGAAGATGATGGTTATATCATTGACGAAATCATAGACCAAATAACCAACGAAAAAATTAAATGCCTACACGACAAACTACGCAATGGTAACAACGACTATGTAAAAGAAATTTTTAGTAAATTTGAAGGAAATGGTACCGAATTTGATATTGTGATTTCGTCAGAAAATAAAGTACTTTATGAAGGAAGAGAGGTAAATGCCAAAACAACTTTTACGAGAGGAAGTAAAGCTATTCATATTCGAATAAGTGAATCAAAAGCGATTGGAAGAAGTGCTTTGGAAATAGCAAGGACCATTTTCCACGAATATATTCACGCAGATATTCACAGAAAAATTCAAACAGGGGATGTCTCAAATCCAAGTGATTTTAAATCGGTGTATGAAAAATATAAATCAGAGAGAGAAGAACAATATCAACACGAAATGATGGGTAAGTTATATGTAGAGACTATGCGTGATGCTCTTAAAAAGTTCCATAAGGAACAACTTACAGAGGATTATAATAAATTTGTTAAGAATTATGAAAGAGAACCTTCCGATGAGCTTTACGAAGCATTAGCTTGGCAGGGACTTAAAGAACATAATGTTGATGCTTATAAAGAATTAAATCCTGATAAGAAAAAAAGTATTGATGAAGTACTTCAAACAGAGGCAAAGATGCTAACTAAAAATTGTAATTAAAATGAAAATCTTAATCACACTAATTTTCTGTGCTTGTGTAAGTTTTGCACAAGCACAGATTAACTCAAATAGTCTGTTTTTTGTAATAAATAATGATAATCCAAACTTCTATGAAAAAGTTATTGGGAGAAATATCACACAAAAAACATATGGGATAAACTGCCCCAACTCACCTTTTTGGAGTGTTTCCTTTATGTACTTTTCAAAAGATTTCTTTGACTATCCCGCAAGATTTGTTTTACTTATGCCACAAACAATGTTTAAAGAATTCGAAAAGAAAAATAGCGTAATCTATGTAAAACAAGAGGAAGAAAAATGGATCAAAATGCAATTTGATGAATTTTCAAGTCAAGTGTTAGAACGCTCACCTCATTATGAAGATAGGTTTTACAATTACTATGACAAAGAATATCAAACCGAAAAACGATATAATATTTTTATCATTAAAGAAGAAGATTTAGAGAAGGATTATATTCCTTGTTATGAAGTACAATTATTTATTAGACCGACAGCTTTGGAATGAAAACAATAATAATATTAATTTTCTGTGTTTGTGCAAACTTTGTGACGGCACAAATTAACCCAAGCTCCTTATTTTTGGTAATTGACGATAAAGATGGTACCCAAAAAACAGAAACTCGCAATATCAAGGGAGAAGAAAATTACACATTAAAAACCAGTTATTATAAAGAACATCAGAATGTAGAGCTTCTTTTTGATAACGGGAAAAATGCTAATTATTACATCGCTTATTATATAAACCAAAGTGAAAATTGGCAAGTATCTTTTCGTTTTGATTACTATAAAGGGGAAGAAAATGAAACTTATGGAGGTTACATTTTGCTTCTTTCCAATCCGATGTTTGAAAGTTTTAAAAGAAAGGGAAATGTAGCA
This sequence comes from Capnocytophaga canis, assembly GCF_043187445.1. Classification (NCBI taxonomy): domain Bacteria; kingdom Pseudomonadati; phylum Bacteroidota; class Flavobacteriia; order Flavobacteriales; family Flavobacteriaceae; genus Capnocytophaga; species Capnocytophaga canis. Next base: position 216,578 of record NZ_CP171121.1, read on the forward strand.
ATTTTTCAAGATGCACAAAAACAGTGGAAAATATACAATCGAAAGGAATTTATCAACAAAATAAGGACAAATCATTCGCAGTACATCTATCGACATTTAAGTGGTGGAAAATACAGAGATACAACACGTAATAATATCTTTATCGTTTTCTCCTCTGATTTAGAAAGAGATTATATTCCTTGCTACGAAGTTGATGTTTTAATAAGTACAATTGAAGAATATTGTGATTAAAATGAAACTAATTCTAACACTAATTTTCTGTGCTTGTGTAAGTTTTGCACAAGCACAGATTAACTCAAATAGTCTGTTTTTTGTAACTAATTATGAAAACGCAAATTCTTATTTTTTTTAGTCTTATATCTAGCCATATAGTTGTTGCCCAAAAATATATTTCGTTGGAAGAGCTAAACTCAAAATACGATGTTAAAGAGTACAATTTTAGTTTATCTTCTTTTGGAATAGAGAGAACTTTTGAAGTTTACAACATAGAAAGAGGCGAAGATTTATTACTTATTACAATTTTACCCGATTTAAAAGATGGCTATGATTGGATAGAAGTTCAAAAAAGTGAATTGCAGGAAGAAAATTTTGTTTCCTATCGATATTTGATTGATAAATTGGAAGTTAACAATAATTTATCTAATAAATACTTTTTAGTTAAAAAAATTGGCGATCAAATTTTTAGGGCAAGACTCACAAATTTGCAATTGTTTAAAATTGTTAATCTTTCGGATGAGGATATTCAAATATCTGGAAAAAACGTTCTTAATTTGGAAGGAAAACAAATAACAAAAGAGCAAGTATATATCAAATATAAAAAGCAGTTTCCTGATAAAGTGTTTTTATTTGAAAACGGTTTCGGAATACCCAGTTATTTAGAAAGTGTATATCTATATGATGTTCAACTGATAAATAACGAACAAGTATATTTCTTTTGGATTTTTAATACGTATGGAGGAATTGGCAACTTAGCATATATTAAAGGAAAAGGAATTGTTGCAGGGCGTTATCCCTATTATTTTTCATTAAAAACAGGAGGTAAAATAGCTGTAAGTAACGACCCCTCTTATTTGCTTCGTAAAGTGTGGGACAAAAATGATACAGAAAACAAAATGATGTGGGCAAAAGAACTTTTTCCTGAAAGGCAATAACTTTTAGATTTGTAACAATGAAAACAAAACTTTTAATCACACTATTTTTATGTTCTTTTCTCGGGTTTTCACAATCCGAGAAAAGATTTATACTCTTAAACGATATAATACCCAACAGTGTAAGAAAATATACTCTTGATACTGAAAAAATGTATGGAATTAAGGCTCAAATTGAGCTATATAATCTTGACCATTATCAAGGTCTTTTCCTTTTTAGTGTACTTCCTGATTTAGAAACGGGCGAAAATTGGGAAGAAATTTCATACTTGCTTATAGAAAATGAAATATTACCTGCAAAAAAAATACAAGAAGCTATATTAAATAATAATGAGCTTAAGATGTTCAATAAATATAGGTTAGTAAAAAAAATTGGAAATAATTTTTTTGTAGCAAAAAACGTTCTTATAGAAAAATTCAAAATAATTGACACTGAAACTTCTCTGAAAATTTCTGGAAGTAATATTCTTAACCTTAAAGACAAAATAATGACTTACAGCGATGTTAAGAAAACATATCTTAGCCAAGTAAGTAATAAATTTCCTATGGAAAGTGATACTTACGGGTATTCGTGGATAAAAGAAGAGTTTCGAGCAATATATCTTTCAGAAGTAAAACAAAAAAATAACGAAAAAGTTTATCTCTTTTGGACACTCGACGACTGGAATAAAGATTTTGAAAAACAAAATAAACATCGCAATAATGGAATTACTGATATAGAAAACTATAATTACCATCGAGGTATTGACCGATTTGCATATATTGAAGACAAAGGAATTGTAGGAGGTTCGTATGATTTTTATTTCGACCGAACAGAAGATGGTTTCAAGCGAGTTATTAGATATGACATTATGTGGGCAAAAGAACTTTTTCCTGAAAGGCAATAACTCTTAGACATTTCTAACAATGAAAACAAAACTTTTAATCATACTATTTTTATGTTCTTTTCTCGGGTTTTCACAATCCGAGAAAAGTTATGTTTTGTTAGATAGCCTTGCTTCAAAATATCAAGTAAATAAATATACACTTAACACAAATAAACTCTACGGAGTCCATACAGAAGTGGAAATGTATAATATTTTACGAGGAGAAATCATTTTATTAATTTCTGTTTTGCCAAATTTATATAATAATCAACCCCAATGGAAAGAAATACAATGGCAAGAAATCGAAAATAATATTATTTCTCCTGAAAAAATAACCCGAAGAATCATAAACATAATTAGTCCTTATGAGGCGAGTGATTATATGTTAGAATCCAAAGAGTTCAATAAATTTTCATTGGTAAAAAAGGAAAATGAGAAATATTATGTAGCAAAATTTTCATTATTTGAATGGTTTTATGTTGTTGAATTTAAGAGTTATATAAATGTTTCACAAATTAAGAATGTAATTCTTAATTTGGGGCAAAACCCTATCAAACGTATTGATTTTATGGAGGGAAAGGACAAAGAAAGTTTTTTTATCCCTCATCATTTGCGAAATATTTATCTTTCTCAAGTTGAAAATCACGGAAATGAAAAAATATATCGTTTTTGGACTTTTGATGGGTGGCAAGTCAGTGATTATTACAACGAACATCGTGGTATTGACCGCTTTGCGTATATTGAAGGAAAAGGCATCGTGGGAGGTTCGTATGATTTTTACTTTAAGTTTGTTCCTAAATATACAAGTAAAAATCATATTTATATAAAACTCACTCCTGAACAATGGAAAGAAAATCGCCTGCACGAAAAAATTATGTGGGCAAAAGAACTTTTTCCTGAAAGGCAATAACTTTCTGATGCTTCTAACAATGAAAACTTTAATAACTTTAATTTTCTGTGCCTGTGTAAATTTTATGCAGGCACAGATTAATCCAAACAGTTTGTTTTTAATAATCAATAAAGATAATCCTAATTTTTATGAAAAGGTTGTTGGGAAAAATATCACACAAAAAACATACGGGATAAAATGCCCTGATTCACCTTTTTGGAGTGTTTCCTTTATGTACTTTTCAAAAGATTTCTTTGACTATCCCGCAAGATTTGTTTTACTTATGTCACAAACAATGTTTAAAGAATTCGAAAAGAAAAATAGCGTAATCTATGTAAAACAAGAGGAAGAAAAATGGATCAAAATGCAATTTGATGAATTTTCAAGTCAAGTGTTAGAACGCTCACCTCATTATGAAGATAGGTTTTATAATTACTATGACAAAGAATATTAAACCGAAAAACGATATAATATTTTTATCATTAAAGAAGAAGATTTAGAGAAGGATTATATTCCTTGTTATGAAGTACAACTATTTATTAGACCGACGGCTTTGGAGTAAAATTTTAATTAAAACAATTATAATGTAAGTTTTGGACAAGCATAGAAAAATTAAAATCCAAAAACAATGAAAAACACACTACTCATTACATTACTTTTATTGACTTTTAAATTATATGCACAAATATCTGAAAGAGCATTGTTTGTCATCTTTGATGATACAGATGGTGTTTTACGTACACAAAAAGAGGAAATAAACTCTGGTGAAACTTATTGGTTAGATATTACGAAACATTACAAGCATCATAAGGTATTTGAAAGATTTGACAAAAACAATAAACTTTTTTACAAATCAATAGAATACGATTATAAAAATGATAAAGAAGATTGGCTTTTAAATATTTCCCATATTATTAAAGTACAAAATAGAGATAAATATTCCGTTATTAAAAGAGACCATATTTTACTAATTCCAAATGAACATCTGGATTACCTAAAAGATATGAGACAGGTAAAAACAATCACACAATTAGAAGAAATATGGAATACACTCTCGCAAGAAACTTATGATTTCTTTTTTGATGGTTATGCATATATTTACAAAATACCTCCGTTTGTAAAGCATCATATATTTGTCATTTTTTCATCTGATTTACAAAAAGATTATATACCTTGTTATCAAATCCGTGTACATCCGTCAAATATACAATATGAATAAAAGTCCAAAGAGGGCATCATTTTAAAAAATAATTAAAATGAAAATCTTAATCACACTAATTTTCTGTGCTTGTGTAAGTTTTGCACAAACACAGAAAAACTAAAACTACAAATAATGAGAAACAAGTTAATTATAGCACTATTTTTGTTCGCTTTCAAGTCATTTGCTCAAATAGCTACAAACCATCTTTTTATCATCATTGACAATAAAGACGGTGTGCAAAAAACAGAAAGTAGAAAAATCAGATCAAATGATGAAGGCACTAAATTTCATATTGAAAAGACAACTTATTACAAAGAGCATCAAGAAATAGATTTAATTTATGAAAATGGCGAGGTTAGTAAGATTTACGAATATTTTTACGTAAACGAACCTGAAAATTGGCAAATTTCATTTAGTTTTAATCATTATGCAAACGGAGGCACAATCAATAATTTTATTTGGTCGTGTTTTAAAAAGTATGATGGTATAAAAATTTGACAATCAGGGAATAAAGTTGTATTTTTGTTGAATGCTAATAACAATTAAACTCCACTGCCCCAATTGTCAATGCACAAAGATAGTCAAAAATGGGAATAAAAAGAACAAAAAACAAAACTATCTTTGCAAAACCTGTAAACGCCAATTTATCGGCGATCATAATCTGACCTACAAAGGTTGGGCTTCGCATATTGCTGCGAAAATTCTCTTGCTTTTGGCAAGAAATGTAGGTATTCGTGATATTGCTGAAATTGAAAAAGTTAGCATCAAAAAAGTACTTTCGGTTTTGGTAAATTTCAATCGAGAAATCAAACCCAAACAAAACAAATACAAATCATTACAAGTTGATGAACTTTGGACTTTTGTGGGAAAAAAGAAGAATAAAAAGTGGTTGATTTATGCTTATTCTGCTGAAACAAAGGAAATTGTAGCGTGGGTATGGGGCAAACGAAACATAAAAACAGCCCAAAAACTTCGTGAGAAATTGAAGAAATTGGGTGTTAGTTTTGATGAGATTTGTACAGATAATTGGGAAGCTTTTGCGTCTGTTTTTCAAGAATATACACATAAAGTAGGTAAAAAATACACTACTGATATTGAAGGAAACAACACACTTTTGAGACATCGGATACGCCGAGCGGTGAGGAAAACTTGTTGTTTTTCAAAAAAGTTTGAAAACCATGTAAAAGCCTTTGAAATTGTGTTTTTCTACATCAATTTTGGGTGGATTTGAGTATCATACTTTGTGTAACTCTACCTTTTATTTTAATGCTTCCAAAGGAACGGTTTGAAGAAATCGCAAGAGAGAGATATTATGCAAACTATTTGGAAACATTATGGTCAAAAATAGAACTTAATACCATCGGACCATTTTACAGAAAATATGAGTATTATGACAAGAGAGCTTCGTATGCGAAAGGAGTATATCGAAGCAATGTGTTTATAGTGTTTACCTCTGATTTAGAAAAAGATTACATTCCTTGCTACGAAGTGGATGTTTTAATAAGTACAATTGAAGAATATTGTGATTAAAATGAAACTAATTCTAACACTAATTTTCTGTGCTTGTGTAAATTTTGCACAAGCACAGTTAAATCCTAATAATTTATTTTTGGTATTTGATAACAAAGATGGAATTATAAAAACCGAAAGAGAAGACATTAAAAATGAACGAAGTGATTTTCAAAGAACCACTCATCATTACAAATATCATCAGGAAATAAAAGAGTTTGATAGAAAAACTAAACGAAAAAGTACGTCTTTCTCATATCAATATCGAAATAAAGAAATTTGGGGAGTAACACTTTCTCATTTGAATGCAGAAGAAAGTAAACATAATAATTACATACTTCTTTTGCCTAAACAAATGTTTGATTTATACAAAGAAACGGATAGGGTAAAAAATATCTCAGAAATGGAAACAATATGGGAAACGCTTACCCAAAATTCATTTTCGATGTTTTTTAGGAACTATCAGTACTTTTTTCAGATGCCTGTTTTTGATGGAAGAAGTTTTAGAAGTAATGTTTTTATGGTTTTTTCTTCTGACTTAAACAAAGACTATATCCCTTGTTATGAATTGAATGTCTATACTATGGATATTGAAGCACATAATGATGTTGTTGAGGACAATGGTAATTTTTAGAATAGAAGGTAATGAGGTATTTAATCCTACAATCCATTTTCTGTGCTTGTACAAAACTTGCACGAGCACAGAAAAACTAAAACTACAAATAATGAGAAACAAGTTAATTATAGCACTATTTTTGTTCGCTTTCAAGTCATTTGCCCAAATAGCTACAAACCATCTTTTTATCATCATTGATAATAAAGACGGTGTGCAAAAAACAGAGAGTAGAAAATTAAAAGGGAATGATAAAGATGGATCTTGTATTGAGAAAACAAACATTTACAAAGAACATCGAGAAATAGAGCTAATCTATGAAAGTGGTAAGACTAATAAAATTTACAAATATTTTTACGTAAACGAACCTAAAAATTGGCAAATTTCATTTAGTTTTAATCATTATGCAAACGGAGGCACAATTAATAATTTTATTTTAATGCTTCCAAAGGAACGGTTTGAAGAAATCGCAAGAGAGAGATATTATGCAAACTATTTGGAAACATTATGGTCAAAAATAGACCTTAATACCATCGGACCATTTTACAGAAAATATGAGTATTATGACAAGAGAGCTTCGTATGCGAAAGGAGTATATCGAAGCAATGTGTTTATAGTGTTTACCTCCGATTTAGAAAAAGATTACATTCCTTGCTATGAGGTTGATGTTTTAATAAGTAGTATTGTAGAATATTGTGATTAAAATGAAAACAATAGTAACATTAATTTTTTGTGTTTGTTCAAACTTTGTGACGGCACAAATTAACCCAAGCTCCTTATTTTTGGTAATTGACGATAAAGATGGTATCCAAAAAACAGAAACTCGCAATATCAAGGGAGAAGAAAATTACACATTAAAAACCAGTTATTATAAAGAACATCAGAATGTAGAGCTTCTTTTTGATAACGGGAAAAATGCTAATTATTACATCGCTTATTATATAAACCAAAGTGAAAATTGGCAAGTATCTTTTCGTTTTGATTACTATAAAGGGGAAGAAAATGAAACTTATGGAGGTTACATTTTGCTTCTTTCCAATCCGATGTTTGAAAGTTTTAAAAGAAAGGGAAATGTAGCAATTTTTCAAGATGCACAAAAACAGTGGAAAATATACAATCGAAAGGAATTTATCAACAAAATAAGGACAAATCATTCGCAATACATCTATCGACATTTAAGTGGTGGAAAATACAGAGATACAACACATAATAATATCTTTATCGTTTTCTCCTCTGATTTAGAAAAAGATTACATTCCTTGCTACGAAGTTGACGTTTTAATAAGTACAATTGAAGAAGAATGAAACCATTAATCACACTAATTTTCTGTTCCTGTGTAAGTTTTGCACAAGCATAGTTAAATCCTAATAATTTATTTTTTTAATTCGTGGCATAAAAATTTGCACTTGATGGTTGAATCTAAGCTGTGCAGGTATGAGATCTAAAATTTGTCTGATTACGGGTTTATTTGTAAAAAAAACGCCAACTATTTTTCAGACATTACCCAATTATCGGAAAAATATTTTTACTGTCTTCTTTTGAGTTAAAAATATAAAGGAAAAACAAACAAAGGCTGTCTGAAACTTATCGGACAGCCTTTATTTTATATGAATAAAATATTATTTGGGAGTATCCCATAATCTGTGTAAGTTAAAAAGTTATTCTGAAATTTTTTGAGCCCTTAAAAGCTCAAAAAAAATTTCGGTAATAACTTTTTGACTATTTTTAACCCATAATTTAAACAGATATGATTAACAAGGAAGAATTGCTTAACAACAAAGAATTTTACAAGTCATTTAAGACTGCTGAGGACTTGACAGGTTTCTTTAAGGAACTCCACAAAAAAGCGGTGGAACATATGCTCAATGCCGAACTCGACGTTCACTTGGACAACGAAAAACACGACAAAACCAAAGACGGGAATTATCGTAACGGACACACTTCCAAGAAGATAAAAACTTCCTTTGGAGAGGAACAAATCCAAGTTCCCAGAGATAGAGACGGTAGTTTTAACCCAATGTTAGTTCCTAAACGCAAGAACGTTATCGATGGTTTGGAGAACATCATCGTATCGTTCTATGCCAAAGGAATGAGCGTGAGCGACATCGAAGAACAAATCCAAGAAATGTACGGCTTTGAAGTATCAACTTCCACAATATCAAGGATTACCAATGCGGTTACCAATGAAATGGTCGCTTGGCAGAACCGCCCGTTGGACGAGCTGTATCTGATTGTTTGGATGGACGGCATCGTTTTTAAAGTTCGTGAGAACTCAAAAGTTGTCAACAAAACCATTTACCTTGCTGTGGGCTTGAATCGAGAGGGAAAAAAGGAAGTTTTAGGAATGTGGCTCGGAAAGAATGAAAGTTCCGCCTTTTGGATGAGCGTTCTCACTGATTTAAAGGCTCGTGGAGTGGAAGATATTCTCATTACTGCCACCGATAATTTAAACGGATTTACGCAAACCATTCGCACGGTTTTTCCCCAATCACAAACGCAAATATGTGTGGTTCATCAGATTAGGAATGCTTGTAAGTATGTGGTTTACAAAGACAGAAAAGAATTTACAGCCGATATGAAACACATTTATACTGCCCCTAACAAGGAAGCTGCCAAGGTTGCTTTGGAGGATTTTGCCCAAAAATGGGAGTCAAAATACGGCTATGCTATCAAATCTTGGTATGACAATTGGGACGAATTGACCGTATTTTTCGATTTTCCGTTAGAGATAAGAAAAATTATTTACACAACCAATCTTATTGAGAATCTGAATGGTAAGATTCGGAAATACACCAAAAACAAGCTGTCTTTCCCAACAGACGAAGCTGTGCAAAAGTCCGTTTTCTTGGCTTTGAGAGAAGCTACCAAAAAGTGGAGTATGCCTATCCAAAATTGGGGGATTGTCTTGAACCAATTTATGCTTATATTTGCACAAAGACTCAAACTATAAAAACTTAACCCCAACTTTTTAACTTACACACTTAGAGGGATAGTGTCTATTATTTATACATAGCTTCAATCTCACGTTGGTAATTCACATAAATTACTTTGCGTTTGAGTTTCAACGTAGGTGTAATTTCATTTTTTTCAATCGAAAAAGAGTTTGGAAGCAATGTAAACTTCTTTATTTGTTCATAATCGGGTAAATCTTTTTGAAAACGTTGGATTTGTCTATTTATAAAATCAAGTACTTGTACATTTTTAATTAATTCAGAAGTATTTTTATACTTAACATTCAGATCTTCAATCATCTGCGTAAGTATCTCAAAATTAGGTACAATCAATGCAGAAACGAATTTTTTACCGTCTGCAATGATAGCAATTTGGTCAATAAGATTGTACTTACCGATTTTTCCTTCAATATGTTGGGGAGCAATATATTTCCCATTAGAAGTTTTCATCAATTCCTTGATGCGATCAGTGATGAAAACATTATTTTCAGCATCCAAATTTCCTGCATCGCCCGTTTTTAAAAATCCATCTGAGGTAAAGGCTTTTTCAGTTTCTTCTGGATTTTTATAGTAACCACGCATCACCATGCCTCCTTTAACCAAAATTTCGTTGTTTTCTCCGATTTTCACCTCAGTATTTGGCATTAAACTTCCTACCGATTTGAAATTGAAACTGGAGTCATCCCAACACGAAACCGTAGCTAAGGTTTCCGTCATTCCGTAACCCAACTTGACATTAATGCCGATAGAATGGAAAAACCGACCGATGCTAGGTTCTAAGTTTGCTCCACCGCAAGGCATGAAACGGATACGTCCTCCTAAGGATTTTTTAAATTTAGCAAAAACTAACTTTTCTGATAGTTGCACCGATTTTTGTAGAATCCACGAAGGTTTTTGATTGCGTTGTTTGGTTTCGAACATTTTCCGACCACTTTTCACTGCAAAGGCGAAAATTCCACGTTTGATGAACGATGATTTTGCTACCATATCGTGAACTGTGGCAAATATTTTTTCATAAAATCTTGGAACAGCACACATTACAGTAGGTTTAACCTCCATGAGGGCAGTTTTAATGTTATTGGTATTTTCTAAATAATAAACTGTCGCACCTTTATACAAACAATAGTATGTCCACGCTCTTTCAAACACATGAGACAGAGGCAAAAAAGCCAACGATTCATCGTTGTTGGAGAGTTTTAATTTGTTATCATGTCCAATTAATTGATAAGCCAAATTTTCGTAGTCAAGCATTACTCCTTTGGGTTCTCCAGTTGTTCCAGAAGTGTATATAATTGTAAATAAATCACTTAATTTTTTATCATCAATACGTTTTTGAAGCTCTTCCTGATATTTTTTCTCTGCTCCTAAAGCTAAAAAATCTTGCCATGACATTGAAAATTTCGATTCTTTCAACGCAACATTTTCTTTGAAAACTACAATTTTTTGCAATGAAGGACACTTATCGGCAACCTGTAGGACTTTGTCGTATTGTTCCTGATCTCCTACGAAGAGTATCTTTATTTCAGCGTGATTTATAACATAAAGAGCTTGTTCTGAAGTATTTGTAGCATAAATAGGAACGGGGACAGCTCTGATAAACAAAGCTCCAATATCTGTAATTGTCCATTGAGGCATATTTTGTGCAAAAATCCCAATGGTTTCTTGTGGTTTTATTTGGAAAGAAAGCAAAGCATTTGCCACTTTTTCGGTTAATTCTCCAAAATTTTGCCATGAAATGGTTGTCCAATTTTGATCAGGTTTGCTTCCTAAAGCTTTTTTTGAACCGTATTTTTTAACATTCTCTTGAAATACGGAAACATAGTGATACGGTAATAAATTCATTTCCATTTTTGATCTGTGAAAAGCAAATATATGTATTTCATAGCAAATACACAACGGTGAAACACTATGAAAAGTTATTTTTTAATAATTCTGCAAGTATCTTTTTAGCTCTCAGCAAAGTAACTTTTACATTGCTCAATGAAATATTCATTATTTTAGCTATTTCTTTATAAGATTTTTCATTCAAATATCGCAGTTGAATCACTGTTCTATAAGGTTCTTTTAATTGCTTTATGGTTGTTAGTAAATGGTTGAGACTTTGTTCTGTGATTAGTTGGTCTTCAATGGTTGGTGATTCGTCTGCGATAGTTTTGGCCTCATTATCCTCCGAGGAAGTCGTATTTCGAGTACTATTTTGGCGACTACGAATCATATCCACATGTATGTTCTTTGAAATAGCAATCAACCAGGTTTTGAATGAAAGGTTTTCATCATAAGTTTCAATGCGATCGAATGCCTTTGAAAATGCTTGTATGGTAATGTCTTCGGCATCGTTTTCATTATCGGTTCGTTTCAACTGAAATGCATAGACCTCAGACCAGAAAACATCCAGTAAGTAACTGAACGCCTTTTGATTACCAGTTTTGGCTTCTTTTATTTTTTGTTCCAATAATGCCATTTCAATTTTTATTTATGATTTTAAAAACATTCAACAGTTATTTGCTTCTTAATAAATCTGTCAATTTGGATTTGCATTCCCCTACCCTAACTGCTCCTGTAAAACCTCCCAATCAAACATCAATTGATCCAAATCGGCTTTTTTTGATTCGTAAAGAGCATAAAATTCTTGACTCTGCAAGGATTCTCCCATTTGATTTGTCATTGCTTTTAGCTCATTTTCAAGTTCAGTAATTGCATTTTCGATTTTGTTGAGTTTATTTTGTAGTGTTTTCTGCTGTTTTTGTTGCTCGAATGATATTTTGACTTGAGCATTCGGTTTTTCAATTGGTGTATTCTCCTTACTTTGTTCAATCTCTCGAAAATTACTAACAGCCCGTTGTTCTAAGTAAAAATCAATATCTCCTAAATATTCTTTTATTTTTTTATTCTTAAATTCATACACTTTGTCGGTCAATCCTTGCAAAAAGTCACGGTCGTGTGAAACTATGATGAGCGTCCCTTCAAAGTTTTGCAGGGCTTGTTTTAATACATTTTTTGATTTGATATCCAAATGGTTAGTTGGTTCATCCATTACCAGTACATTAAAATCTGAAAGTAACATTTTCGCCAATGCCAATCGGTTGCGTTCACCTCCTGAAAGTACTTTTACTTTTTTTTCTACATCATCACCGCGAAATAAAAATGACCCTAATATATCTCTGATTTTCATCCTATTAGAATCATTAGCTGCATGAAACATTGTATCGAGAATGGTCATCTCACCATCTAAATAAGAAGACTGATTCTGAGCAAAATACCCTAACTGTACATTATGTCCCAATTTGATATTTCCTTCAAAAGGTATTTCGCTGACAATCATCTTTGCTAAGGTTGTTTTTCCTTGCCCATTTTGCCCTACAAATGCAATTTTACTTCCTCTTTCTATCAGTAAATCAATATGTTGTAACACTTGTTTGTCACCATAGCTTTTGGATACATCCTGAACTTCCAGAACTACTTTACCTGGGGTTACGGACATTGGAAACCGAATGTTCATCACGGAATTATCTTCCTGATCAACTTCGATGCGTTCAATTTTGTCTAATTTTTTTATAAGTGACTGAGCCATAGAGGCCTTAGTGGCTTTTGCTCGAAATTTTTCAATCAGTTTTTCAGTCTGTTGTATTTTCTTTTCTTGATTTTTTTGTGATGCAAGTTGCTGTTCTCTGATTTCTTGGCGAAGTTCTAAAAATTGAGAATAAGGCTTCGGATAATCGTAAATCTTTCCAACAGAAATCTCTATGGTTCTGTTCGTTACGTTATCAAGAAACATTTTATCGTGCGAGACAATGACTACTGCTCCTGTGTATGAGGTCAGGAATTGCTCCAACCAAATAATCGATTCTATGTCCAAGTGGTTGGTAGGCTCATCAAGTAGTAAAATATCATTATTTTGAAGTAATAGCTTTGCGAGTTCAATACGCATACGCCATCCTCCTGAAAAAGTGTCTGTTTTCTTATGAAAATCAGCTCGTTGAAATCCTAATCCAATGAGTACTTTTTCCGTTTCTCCTTGGTAATTATATCCTCCAATGATGTCATAGCGGTGTGTTATTTCGCTGAGCGTATCCACCAAATCGTGGTAACTTTGGCTTTCATAATCTGTCCTGCTTCCCATTTCGCGATGAATTTCATCCATTCGCAGTTCAAGTTCCTTGATTTCATCAAAGGCTTGGTAGGCTTCTTCTAAAATCGTCCTACCTTCTTCAAAATCAATATCTTGTTTTAGAAAACCAATATTAACATCTCTGTCTGTTGCAATAATCCCCGAATCAGGCTTCATCTCTTTGGCTAATAATTTCAATAGAGTAGATTTTCCTGCACCGTTCTTGCCTATAAGCCCTACGCGGTCACCTGCATTGAGCATAAAAGCTACCTCTTCAAATAAATATTCTCCTTGAAATGAGACAGATAAATCATGGACATTCAACATAGTAGTTTTTGTTAAATAGTTATCTTTCAGTGAATGCAAAGATAAAAAAAATTGACGTATAAAAAAGCTCTTAAAAATTAATTAGAATGAATCGTCTCAGATTTTTAAATAATAAAAAAACGATACGTTATGAAACATTTTTGTACCTAAAAATCCCTAAATGTCATTTAGTTACAAAATAAGTTTGGATTTTACCCGTATAACAAAAGTATTTTGAGAACAAATTTACTGATCATTAATCAAACTCAAAATAAGCTCTACCTGGACAATGACAGTATTTTTCGGATAGGCATCTTGTTATAGTCCTTTCTGTATCTTGCACTTTAACTTCATTGTGATTGACTATTTCTGGTAGTATGGGTTACTTTCTCAAACGGCGTAAATTTTGAGTTTTATATTAATTATCAATAATTCAAATGGAGTAAATTGAAAATCTAAAAAATTAAACTCAATCCTATGCGTTTACGCTGTTCATCTACTTCAACTACTTTTACCGAAAGATGCTGATGCATTTTAACCACCTCGTTTACATCTGAAACGTACCCATCCTTAAGTTGGGAAATATGAATCAATCCACTTTCTTTAATACCTATATCTACAAAGCAACCGAATGCAGTAATATTGTTGACTATCCCAGGGAGAATCATTCCTACCTTAACATCATTAAAAGACTTTACATTCGGGTCGAATTCAAATATTTTTGCTGATTTTCGAGGATCTATACCAGGTTTTTCCAGTTCTTTGAGTATATCTTTCAAATAAATAACTCCAATTTCTTCGGTAATGTATTTTTGTATATCAATCTTGGCAATAGCCTCCTTATTTCCGATTAATTTTTCGGAAGAAAGTCCCAAGTCTGTCGCCATTTTTTCTACTATGGGATAGGCTTCAGGATGAACGGCAGAATTATCCAACGGATTTTTACCTTCATGGATTCGTAAAAAAGCTACTGCTTGTTGATAAACCTTTTCCCCTAATCGAGGAACTTTCAATAAATCTTTACGCTGAGTAAAGGTTCCATTTTCTGAACGATAGGTAACTATGTTTTCTGCCATCTTCTCTCCTACTCCAGAAATATAAGACAACAACGCCTTTCCTGCTGTATTGAGGTTTACACCTACAGAGTTGACACAACGAACAACCACATTGTCCAATTCTTCTTTAAGCTTACTTTGGTTAACATCGTGTTGATACTGCCCTACTCCGATTGCCTTGGGTTCAATTTTCACTAATTCCGCCAAAGGGTCGGCTAAACGTCTTCCGATAGAAACCGCTCCTCGTACTGTAACATCATAATTCGGGAATTCTTCTCGTGCAATTTTAGATGCGGAATATACCGATGCTCCTGCTTCATTCACAACAAACACTTGTACAGGTCGGTCGAACCCTATTTGTTTGATGAACAATTCTGTTTCGCGAGAAGCCGTTCCGTTACCGATGGCAATAGCTTCTATTTTATAAGAATTAACTAATGACTTAATTTTCTTACTTGCAATGTGTAACTCCTTTTGAGGAGGATGCGGGAAAATAGTTTCGTTATAAAGCAAATCACCTTTCTCGTCTAAACAAACAACTTTACACCCGGTTCTAAATCCTGGGTCTATGGCTAAAATACGTTTTTCACCCAAAGGAGAAGCTAATAACAATTGCTTTAAATTTTCAGCAAAAATACTGATTGCTTTTGCATCCGCCTGTTCTTTAGCCTCTTGTAATGTTTCATTGGCAATGGAAGGAGCTAACAATCTTTTGTAACTGTCAGTGATAGTATCTTTGAGAAAATCAGCCACTTCTCCCTTGGAATTAATAATTGTTTTTTCTATAAATTCGAGAGCTTCTTCAGTATCTATTTCTACTTTCAATCGTATGAATCCCTCGTTTTCAGCCCGAAGTATTGCCAACAATCGGTGCGAAGGTGCTTTCATCAAATTCTCTTGCCAGTCGAAATACATATTGAACTTTTGAGCCTCTTGCTCGTCTTCCTTAGTTTTAATGACTTGTGAAACGATGGTAGATTTACGTTGGAACATACGCCGTAAAGTCTTTCGAATAAAAATATGTTCGCTAATCCACTCGGCTATAATATCAGATGCTCCTTGTAAAGCCTCTTTTTCATCGGAAACATCTTTAGTAATATATTTTGAAGCCGCATGTTGTAAATCACTCACTCGTTGAGACATAATAATTTTAGCCAAGGGTTCTAATCCTTTCTCTTTTGCTAAATCAGCTCGTGTTTTCTTCCGTTTCTTATAAGGTAAGTACAAATCTTCCAATTCGGTGATAACAAAACAACTGGCTATTTTATTTTTGAGTTCATCCGTAAGTTTGCCTTGTTGCTCAACGGCACTAAGGATAGTTTCCTTTCGTTTAATAATATTCTCATAATCAGTTTGTGATTTAGCAATTTGCTCAATACTCAGTTCATCCAAATTCTGAGTTTTATCCTTTCGATAACGAGCAATAAAAGGAATGGTACACCCTTCCGCAAGTAGTTGCAAAGTATTTTGAATTTGGTTAGCTTGTAAAGTTGCATTTTGATTTTGAATGTACTGAATGTTTGTCATCGTGATAAAATATGTTTAATGAACTGAAGTATATCATAAAAACGAAAAAGGCTACCCTTTTATGGATAGCCTCGTTCTGAGCCGATAGAGGGATTCGAACCCACGACCCCGAGATTACAAATCACGTGCTCTGGCCAACTGAGCTATATCGGCGATTTTGCGGTTGCAAAGGTAAAACTTTTTTTTAAATCTGCAAATCTTTTTGAAAAAAAATTACAATTGATTTAACTTTACAATAAACTCACCCGCTTTTTGTTCAAACTCTTTTCTAACTTGCTTTAAGTGAACTGCTCTGTTCTCCACTTTCTTATCAGAAATTTTATCCATTACTCCGTCATAAGTACTTATAATTTCTTTGATGAGCTCTGAACCTTTTTGTGATTCGGTATTATCTGTTGCATATTCCCAATGCAAAACTGCATCTATGATATCACCAAAAACATAGTTGACATCCTTCTTTAAATTTCTAATACTTGCCATATCTAATTATATTTGGGGCAAAGATACGATAATATGCCGTAATTACAAAATTCTTTTTCCGTTTATCAAAAGATGGCTAAAACTGCCCATTACATAACTAATTATTTCAAATAATTTTTTAAAATATCTGTCCACAACCAATAACCTCGGGTATTGATATGTAAGTTATCACTTTCAAAACAATCATCCTTAATATTCCCGTTTTCGTCAAAAAGAATCTGAGCAACATCCACAAACTGTACGATACGTTTAGTTTGTGCAAATTGATAAAGAAGTGCATTAGCTTTATCAAACTCTATGGAAAAATGACTACGTGCTTTAGATTTTTTAATTGATAAAATTATGATAGGAGTACCGGGTAAATGTATTTCCACCAAACGGACAAAGGTTTTGATATCATCCAAAAATTGCTCTGCCGTTTGTCCAAAAGTAATGTCGTTATCTCCTTCATAAAGAACAATTTGTGATGGACGATAAGGAGTTACTATCCGATTGAAATAGAAAATTACATCTCGCAATTCAGAGCCTCCAAAACCACGATTCAGTACATTTTTATCGGGAAAATAAATGTGTAGGTTCTTCCAGTTAGTAATAGATGAGCTACCAATAAATAAGATGGGATTGGAACGAGGAGGTTTTCGTTGGTCTTCTTTTTCAAAACTGCGAATAGTTTCTCGCCATATCGCGTCACGATGATAGATACTATCTTTGTACTGTGCATAAAATTGGAAGACAACAAAAAATAAAATAAAGGTAATAATACTTTCTTTCATACAACTAATAACATTCTAAAGATTAGTCCGCAAAGCTACAAAATAAAAAACATACCGAATAACTTTATTAAAATATTTTGTAGTTCAGAAAAAAGATGTACCTTTGCAACTCTAAAAAACGGTCTTTATGAGTTTACAAACAAAAGTAATGGAGGCGTTGAAAGACGCTATGAAATCTAAGGACAGCGTAGCTTTGGAATCGTTACGAGCAATCAAGTCTGCTATTTTATTAGCTAAGACGGAATCGGGAGCTTCTGAGGAGCTATCTGAAAGTCAGGAGCTTGTTTTGCTTCAGAAATTGATAAAACAGCGTAGAGACAGTGCTACCCTGTACGCTTCTCAAGGGCGTAACGATTTAGCCGAACCTGAATTAGCTCAAATTAAGATAATTGAACGTTTTTTACCAGAACTTCCTTCTGAAGAAGAGATTGAAGCTATCATTAAAAAAATCATCTCAGAAACAGGAGCTTCGGGCATGAAAGATATGGGCAAAGTGATGGCAGTTGCCTCGACAGAGTTGGCAGGAAAAGCTGATAACAGAGTCGTATCAACAATTGTGAAGAAATTATTATCATAAAAAATAAAAAGGCTGCGTAGTTCAACTGGATAGAATATCAGATTTCGGCTCTGAGGGTTGGGGGTTCGAATCCCTCCGCGGTCACAAGAAAGTAACTCACTTCCACTCAAAGAGTTACATTAATTTATAAGTGAAGATTTTCGTTTGTAATTGTTTTTTATCGGCAAGGTAAACGGCAAGATAAAAATAATTACAGATATGACTACAAAAACTATTGACGGGTGCAGTTACTCTGAGTTTTGGGTACACCCTAAAAATTGGCAAAAAGCCACAAAAAAGGATTTAGAAAAGGAATGGTACATTCAATGTGCTTTTTTTGACCCTCGTTTTCAAAAAAAGTATCCCAAAGGATTCCCTTACCGAAAGCGAGTGAACAAGCCTAAAACGGTTGAAGAACGTAAGGCTGTTATTTCCTTTCTATTAAAAAAACTGCCTGAGCAACTTGATGAAGGATTTAATCCAATCCTAAAAAAATATCCTTGTGTTCAAAAAGAAGGACTTCATCCTGACTTACCCTTTATTGAAGCGTTCAACAGAGCATTATCACAAAAAAAAGGTAATAAAAGACACCTGTATGATATCAGTTGTGCTATCAATCGCATTGAAAAAGCATCAGAAGCTCTCGAAATGCAAAACATCAAAATAAAAGATTTAAGAAGGGTAGACTTGAAGCGAATGCTTGACTGGTTGCAACTCCCCGATAAATATTATAATAAATTCGTTATCTATGTTTCAGCTTTATATCGTGAACTTATTGAGTACGAATGCTGTGAAAGTAACATAACAAGAGATATTTATCCTAAAAAAGTTGTAAAACCTCAACGTTTAATCCTCGAAAAAGCGGAATTAGAGACTGTTAAAATTTATTTGAAAGAAAATCACCCTATTTTTTTTCGATATATGATGATTTTTCTGTATTCAGGAGCAAGAAGTACAGAGCTTTTTCGGTTACAAAAGAAAAATGTTGATGTAGAACAGCAGGAGTTTACTATTTTTTTAGAAAAAGGAAGCCAATACACCCCCTGCACAAAGGTTATCCTTAACCCCGCTGTGGACTTTTGGAAGGACATAATCAGGGAATGCAAATCAGATGATGATTACCTATTTGGAATAGGATTCAAACCCAATAGGAAGCCTGTTATGTCTGAAACTGTTACTCGATATTGGAAAAGACACGTCAAAAATAAATTAGGTATAGAGGCAGATTTTTACGCTTTAAAACACTATATGTTAGATAGTTTGGATAGTGAAACGGCTATGCTGTTAGCTTCACATACAAATCAAAACACAACCGCTATTTATCAAGTAAACAAAAAGAAAAAAGAACGTGAACAGCTTAAAAAGTTGGATATAAAAATATAAAACTCGGAGGTTATCCGAGTTTTATTACTAATCTATGATTCTTACTATCGTTTGACCGCTTCTGCAACTGTTGATTACGTTTGAACTTGCAGATTTTGCCCAATATTCATACAAACTGCCGTTGTTTTCTATCTCTTTTAGAGCTTCTCTCTCAGTTTTAAACTTTCTAAGAATGTTATAACCGCTTACGATTGCGAACCCTCTTTTTAACTCTGCTACTTTTAATGTTATATTACCTGTGTACATGATTTTTATTTTTTTTATTTGTTAGACTTTGTTTATTTCTATGGTGCAAATATAGAACATATATTTTGAACTACCAAATTTTCATCAAAATATTTGTTTGTCTTTTTTGAAAATAGTTTATAGATAATTGATTACCAATATAAAACTAACAGTATTTGCTTTCAAAATATTTTTTATATATTTGCAAAAAAAACAAAAATGTATAATATGAATGTAAATGTAAAAACGTTGTATTTTTTAATAAAAAATGGGCGTGTTGTTCTTTGTGAAAGTAATCTGAAAGACTTTTTACTATGTCTTCCCAAAGATTTAAAGAACATTCGACAATACGACTATTATTACAGATTTTTTAAAAAAAAGGATTTTTTTCAGTCGGAATTTAACAAGGATTATTATTTTCAGAAAATAGAATACAACCAATAAAAAAGTGATGAAAAGTTTCATCACTCTTTTATTACCTTTTTATCAATTATCACTATTTTGCTGAAAATTTTCATCACTTTTTTCAACTGGTTACATTTCGTTACCATTTGGATTTGCTCTACCCAAAAAACTTCAACCGCCATGCCAAGAACAGCAACAGCAAAATAATGATGAGCCACAACCACGCCCAAAACGAAAAATCCCAACCTTTTACGTGTTTTTCTTTCTGAAATCTCTCTTTTTGGCTGATAGATTTTCCATTTTCGGAAAATTGCACATTTGCCTCGCTTTTGCGTGATTGCGTTTCTTTCTCGTGGATGTTTTGCTTGTCTTGTATCGTACTTTGCACCAAAACTCCTCCTGAAAGGTTAATTTCTTCTACTAAAATTCCGTTTTCTTTTCGGCTGTAAATGAGCGGTTTGGTACTATCCAACGCACGGAGTTCAATACGTTTGTTTTCGGATAGTTTTTGCTTTTGGCTTTCTTTTGCGTACTCTTCAAAAGTATGTCCTAAACTATCTAATTTACGCTGAAATTCAACCTTTAAGCGTTCGGTTTCTTGATTCGTGGTTATCCTCTTACTCTTACAAGCTATCAGCAATAAGCTAACAGCTATCAGCCATACAATCTTTTTCATATCAAAACATATTTCTTTGGCTTCCAATAACGTCTGCGTTTGCATTTTACTTCTACATATCTTTTCTCAACGCTTGAAATAGCGTGATTTTTCGATTTCCTCGCATTTTTTCTCCAAACAAAGGAAAATATCCGTTTAAAAAATAGTTGTAATCGTTTCATATATTTTATTTTTTAGAAGAAAAGGAAAATAAGTGTTGTACTTATTTTCCTTATTGATAAGTTAATTCTTTAAACCATCAGCAGTAGGCTCAATGTGGTCGCCTGTGCTTGGGTCTTTACTGCTCGGATATGGATTTTCCTCACGTCTTCGCCCCAATTCCTGACCGAGCCACATTACAGCTTCTTGAATTTTTGTAATGGCAAGTGAATTTTCTCTTGATGAAGGTAACTCTTTAATTCGTTGAATTAAATCGTCTCCATCCTTTCTCAATTGTTTGATTTTTTGAATTTCTGTCATAATATATTGATTTTAAATGTTTTTATATTCCTCTTTTGCGTCAAATGAAGGACACGCTTTATTCACTCCTTTAAAATCACGATGTCCCAATATTTGAGCATTAGGATATAGTTTTTTTAATTCTTTGAGCAAATAGAGCATACTTTGCTTTTGGCGTTGTGTTCTCGTATCTTTCGGTTTCCCCCCTCCTTCGGATGGGTTGGAGGAGGATACCCCGCCGACATACACAACTCCAATACTACTTTTGTTGTTACCAACCACGTGGGCAGGAACTTCGTCAACGTCTCGACCGAGTTCTATCATTCCATCAAGTCGAATGACATAGTTGTAGCCAATGCCACGCCAACCACGTTGCTTATGCCATCGGTCAATGTCTTGTGCGGTATGTTCTCTGCCCTCAGGCGTTGCCGTGCAGTGGACAACAATGTATTTAATCGTGCGTTTGCTTTTCTTTAGTTTCATTTTTTTTAAGATTAAAAAATTAAAAGATTAAAAGATTAAAAGATTCGAGGCTATTTGCTATTTGCTAACTGCCTTTATCCTTGTTCCTTGCCTCTTGTTCCTTGTTCATATATTCCACAACGGATTTAACAATTTCGCTAATATCATCCCGATTGGTAATAATTTTGCCCACGAGTTGCCCTGCGTTGTCTAATCGTACTTTGTCTTCGGCTTTTTCATAAATCGATTTGATTTCAATTAAACAAAAAGCCACGCCTCCAATTAAGGTAACGAATGGGAACAAGATTATTTTATACTCGTAATACTGCTCGGCATACCACACGGCAGACATCTGCATTGCATCGACCACTGTTAGAGCTATCAACACGTTGTAATACTGAGCGATTTTGGTTATCGTCCTGCGATAGCCGTAGGAAGTTCGGGCAACGTTCATCTGTTTTGCCTTACGGATTCCACTCCACAAGTCGGCTAAAATGGCTATCATTACAAGCATGTAAATGCCGAAAACTATCCAAAAGGTTACAAAAATTTTTTCCATGTTTAAAGTTTAAGGTTTAAGGTTCAATGTTTAAGGTGCTGTTGTTAGAAAATGAACGCCTTGCAACAGAGGCCCTGAGAACATTACACCTATACGGGAACTAAAAAAAGGGTCTTGATGAACATATGTTTCAATTACACCTATAGCTCCGAAAATATCAGTTATTACTAATGTTTCGGGTAGTTTTAGTATGAACCTGCTCCCTGACGAAGTGTCTATTTTAAAAGCGTAGGTTGTCGGAGAACTTTCAACCATCACCCAAAAACTTTGCCCTCCCGCCATTGACGCCTCTCCTTCTTGTTCAAATATTTCAATTTGAGTAGGAAAAATGAACACTTCTATGAACTGAGCCATGTTTGTCGCATCATGGGAAAAGTTAGCAGGAGAGTATCCTCTTAAGTAGAACTCTTCACTCTCAGCGGAAGTGTGCATAAAAAAATGAAAAGGACGCATCTCAAAAGGTTCAGGCTCTATGTAAGGCTCGTTCTGTGGCTGTCTCTTTTTTGAAAGCCCCCACTGCCAAAATTGCGTTGCATTCATTTTTCAATTAACAATTAATAATTAACAATTGCTTATAGCCAATAGCTTATAGCTAATAGCCCAATCATCACACGTTGCTTACTCTTAACAGGATTTCATTTCCTACAACAGTGACCGTTGCCGTGCTTCCTTTTACTCCATTGATAACGTTGGTGCCATCCACTTGAACTAACGTTTTACCGCTTCCTGCTTGGAACGTGATATTTCCTGTACCTGCCTTTTGGTAGGACGCTACAAAACCATCTTCGGAATTGATAGTAACAACGATATTAGCCGTTCCTTGCGTGACAATGGTTTTGCCTTTCTGAGGCACATTGTTAATCAAATCTTCCGTATTGATGTTGCCTGTGATTTTGAGTAAAATGGTATCAAAATCGGGTTTGTCGATGATGTTCGCCCAGTTTCTGACCCATGCTAATATTTTTCCACTTACTAAATATGCTGTATTACTATTTATATTTTCCAAATGACTTTGTGGCATAGATGAATAAACATTGTTGAATGATGCCCCATATAGTTGATAATTAGTTCCATCGTACCACATGCGTACATATCTTGCACTACCTGTTGAATTGGTTTCTACAGTTAATGTAACAGAGCTTACATTTCTACCTCCAAGTTTTATATTTTTAGCACCACTCCCGTCAATATTGAGTGTTGGACTACTCACAACACATCCTTTAGTAAATTCAACCAATAATTCATCTCCTTCTTGAGGAACATAATCTCCAGAAGTAGTTGTTCCTATCTTGTCTTTTATGCTATATATTGTATCTACAGTAACTTTAATCACAGGCTTCGCTCCCAACTGCGATAGGTCGGGTTTATTTTGCACGTCATTCCAATTGACTACGTGCGTGTGGCTTGACGGCGGGAATGTTGCAGGTTTGCCTGTGATGTCGTTCCAAGCGTGGGAGTGGTTTAACAAAGCAAATCGCCCGTTCAGGTCTACCGTGATTTGTTGCCCATCGGAGCGTACGCCCGTTAAAATGCCCGAGTCTTTGTTGAAGTTCAAAGAGTTAAGCATCACGTCCGCTGATGCTTGACCAACAATGTCGGTAAAATTCTTCGCTTTGGTAGAACCATCATTGTATATCAATGTAAAAATCTTATCAACATCGCCTGTAATGGTAAAATCTACGACTCGTTTCTTCTTGTTCTCAGCGATGTCGGTTTTCTCGCTATCGGAAATAAGTCCTTTGCCAGGCTCTTGGGCAACTTTGGTGTTTATGAGGTTCTCTAAATCTTTGGCGTTGCCTGTGTACGTACCTTTGTCGAGTTTGCCCGAGATGTTTACATTTTGCAAACTCTCTATTTTTTGTTTATAGTCGTTCGTAAAGTCGTTGGAGGATAGGGTTTTGCCTGCTTGAGCTTTTACCCACACGTCAAGGTCTCTCAACAGCTCTAAAGCTCGTGCAACACGCTCTTTGGTATTGCCCTCGTTTTGGGTTTCATATTTTATTAAATTTATAATTTGATTTAATTCAGTTACAGTTGCCATTATTCAAAGGTTTTATCAAAAGTTCGGTCAAATATTTGAAAATCGTTAGGGTCGGTACGTAATCTTTTGTCGAATTTATGTTTTGTTACGCTGTAATCATCTTCCAACCATTTGTAAAGTGGTCTGGGTTCTTTTTGATTTTTTGGTGTTAGAAAACTCAATAAATATGCCCCATTGTGGTCGTTATAGTTTTTCCCCTCACTTGACGTTATTTGCATTCCGCAATCATATCCAAGCACTTCGTAAGCTAATCGCCCTAAGTCGCCTTTATCTTTGGTTTCAACTATAGCCACAAACAATCCTTTGGAAACTGCTTTGTAAATTTGATGTAAGTTTTCCTCCGTTGACTTAAATATACGGATATTTATACTGTGCTGAAATCCATTGCCTAAGTCGTCAATAATAGGCTTTGAAGAGGGTTTGAATAATTTTTTAAAACCTCTGAATAGATAGGCTCTTTTGCCCTCTTTTAGTCTGAACTTGCGTATTCTCGTCTTGGTTTCGTTAAATAAGGTAGCATTTCTGTCGATGTCGTCCCAATTTATCAATAAAATATCCCGCTCTATACCTGCACTTGGCGGGGTACAGAAGTCATAAATAACATCTTCGGATATTCCGTACGGACATTTCATTTCTATATTTTAAAATAATTTAAACTTTAATTTACTTTTAGGCATATATTCTTTGCAATCTTGTTCACATTGCGAGAATAACGGATAATTTTCTTTATTTCTTTGAAGAAAAAGCAAACAATCTTCCCACAATCTATTAGCGTCTTGTTGATTTAATCGTTGAATATCTTTTTTTTCTGAATTTGAAACAGCATTGCTATTTGAATTATCTTTCATTACCAATCCCGTTGCGGTGTCTTTTTGATGCGATTTTACCACATAACGAGCGTGAAAAAAGTAACACAAACAGGCTTTCAACCCTTCAAAATAGTAGTTTTTGTTATCGTAAATGTAATATCCTCCATCCAATAACTTAGAATAATCTGTTGAGGCGTTCTCATCGGTTAAATCAACAAAAAAAGGGTCACAAATCTTGGGTTTTAAATCAAATAATTGTGCTTCTCGAACAAATCGCTCTACATCAGCTTCCTTTCGGTGCATCGAAATTTGAAAATACTTCTCTATGTCTTGTTTATTGATGAGCAGGTTCATGAGATTAGTTTTTAATTACGAATTACGATTAATTACGAATTACGGTTTTATACTTTGTACTTTGTACTTTATCCTTTTTACTTTATCCTTTATCCTTGTCCCTTGTTTCTTCACTGTTTTCTATAAACAGCTTAATTTGATACAACCCGTTGGGGCTTAATGGTTTGTGGAAGTTATTGCACAATTCCTCAAACATATCTTCTATTTCGCTACGTTCGTCTTCTGTTTGCAGTTGCATAAAATGTTGTGCCTCTACAAGGCTTTCTCCTGAGGTGTTGCCTAACTTTCCCTCTACCATGTCGATAAGTACGGGCGGAATGTTACCAAATGCTACACGTATGTTACGTGCTATTTTTTTATCGGTATATTCGAACGTCTTATCATTGATGTTGCTTTCGATTTTTTCAAGCAGAAATTCATCTTTAAAACTTTCGCTGGTCAATGTTTTTTCAAAATGCAAAATGGTTTCTGTACTTTCTACTCCAAACGACTTTTTTAATTCCTCTTTGAAGTCGTCACGCTCTCTGTCGCTTTCAAAAGGTTGCGTAAATAGAGCATGTTTGCCGAAAAAACTTTTTTTGAATCCGTTATTGATGAATATAGCACTTTGTCTTTCGCTCTCGCAATCCAAAAGCACGCTATCGGCATAAGGTAGCGGATAGGTGTCGTTATGGTCGAGGTTCAGAAAGTATATTTGTCCCTTGTAGAACTGCCAACCGCCCGCTTTCTCTACCTGTGCTTGAATGACTTTCGGGTCGGGGTTGTAGATGTCGAAAATTTCAAAATCTGCTTTTTTTATGCCCCCTCTTTTTGTCAAATCCCAATTGTCATACACAATAATTTTGCCTTTGTACCCTTCGGAATCTTCTTTACCAAGCCTGCACCATTTGTAAGGCAGTAGTTGTAGGCTCGTTTTTTGATACAAAGCATTGTAATTAACATGAACGAAACAGCCTCTGTGCATGGCTATTGACTGTGCTACTTTTTTAAGTAAACGACTTGGCGTATCGCCCTTGCGGTTTACTTCATAAATGCCTTTGTGAAATCGTATCCCGCTGTTCTTAGCGTTTAATCTTGATTCTTCTTCAAAAATAAATCCTTTGCAAGAAATGAATTTAGCCACTAACCCCGCACAAGTCATCGCTGTTGGACTTGCATTGACCAATCGCTCGACCAATGTCGGGTAGGCGTTATCTATTCCGTTTTGGAAGATGTCCGTTCGCTTTTCGTATCGAGTTTGTCGCTCTTCTATGTTAATGGCTGTGAGTTTCATTCGGAATTAAAAAATTGAAAGATTAATGTTCAATGTTTAATAATTAACAATTAATAATTAATCATTAATCCTTTTTGTCTTTTGCTTACTTGTAACTTGTTTGCTTGGTTCTTTTAGAAGTTCTTGCCAATTGTCGGGGTATTGCTCGAAATTAGCAATCCGTCTCGGATTGAATTTCAGGTATTGCAAGGCTAATTCATCTGTGATTGTGTCGTTATTAAACAATATGCTTGAACCAAAATCCATCTGCAGGAAAGATATATCCTTACGGATTTTAAATTGACTGCTTTGTTTTTTATTCGTTTTATCCATTTTTTTATAATTTAATAAAGTCAAACCGCTTTCATTGAGCTTATCCCAATAGTCTTTCAATTTACTTTGACACGAAGCACACGGATTTGGCACGTTAAACAGAAAGCTATAAAATGCGACAACTTCCGCTTTTCGGGAAGTTATCGCATCATCGTAAGACAATGAAAGTAATTCAGTTAGTTTTTCTTCTGAAAAAGTCATCAGTCTGCTAATTTGTTGTCAAATTTTGCTTTTGTAGTCGCATAGTCCGTCTCGAGCCATTTCATGATAGAATTAGGCTCTTTTGTTCCGTCAGGGGTTGCTATTGAAATCAAAAACGTCCCCTCGTTTTCTGAAACGACCAACCCACCACTGTCGCCACTTGCCTCCATTCCTAAGGTTAGCCCCAGTATTTCAAAGGCGTTCTTCGCTTGAGCCCCTTTTTGCGTTCTTTCTACTATTGCCACTAAATTTGCCCCCGCAAAGATGGAGTCAATCTGCTCATAATCTTCGGCGGAGTTCTTGTAAACTCGAAAATGAAAGGTGTGTTTAAAGCCGTTAATACCCTCATCAATAACAGGTTTTGAATCAAAAGTAAGGTGTTTCTTCATACCTTTAACTTTGTACCCGCTTTTTCCACTCTTGAGTGTAAGCGAGGTTACAGTATTTCCGTTTTTAGTTGTTCCCGCCCAGTCAATGTCCTCTCTGTTGATGAGGACAACCTCTTTTTCTATTCCTGCCGATGGTTGGTCGGCACAATCAAAGAGTAAATCTTTTCCTAATCTTGATAAGCAATCTGCCATTTTTTTTTAGATTAAATAATTAAAAATTAAAAGATTAAAATCAATTACGAATTACGTAATTTGTAACTCGTAATTGTTAATTACTAATATGCCACTACTGCAAACTCTTGATAAGGTCTTTGGTAGTCCGCAAGATACGATGCTTTGATGTGGTTCTTCTCGTCACGTCCTCCGATGTATTCAGCTTCAATGTCAGTGAATGAACTTTCGGAGTCCACCCCTACACGCTCGTTATTGCGGTCAAGCAAGAACGCTCGGTGTGGTCTGTCCCACTTCGTTCCGTTGCTGAAATCTCTTCTCAAAATATGGTCGATATAGCGATGAGTTACCAATCGCACGCCGTCAAATTCCGAGATTTGAAAACCTCCCTCCACTTTGTCGAAGGTCATTTCATTTTTGTAGGTCTCACGCATGTAACGTTTTAGGTTTTGAGCCAATGACCACGTCATCAAGATGTAAGGGTCTGCTCCTTGCCCAAACATACGTCCGTCAGCGTTGTCCAAAAGAAACTCAGCGATTTTCATTCCCTCGTCTGCCGCTAAGTTGCGTTGTGCTGTAAAGTTCGCTCCGTTGTTGGCGGTAATGGTGTATCGTTTCGAAGCGTTGGCAGTTCCGAAAGCGTCCATTTTGGCGAATAGCCCGTCCATCAAGTTGAAGTTCACGGGATTTTCTCCTGCTGTAAGTACGGCCGTTCCGCTTCCGCTACCTACTACGGAGTGGTTTTTGTTTCCAAACAACACGTAACGGAAAAAATCCTTTTGAATTGCTTCCCCGATTAACTCTGTTAAGAAAAGGAAATACTCATCGGTGGTCAAATTTTGTTTTTGGATACCGTTTTTCAACCCCCATTCCAACCAAGAGTTCATCCAGTCTTTGTAACATTCTTCAATATGCACTTTAAACCCTGTCGGATTCCAAAGCACCTCACGGCTTGGAGGAGTTACACTCATTCCCTGAGAGCCACAACCCTCGTCTTTTCGGGTGATTTTTTCTAATCCTCCGATGTATCCTACCTTTTGTTTCCCTTTGATGTTGGGAACAATGTCGAACATCTCTTTGAGAGACGGCATTTGCAATTCCGTTTCTCGTGTCAATTCAGCAAGCGACTGTACTTGCTTTCCTGAATAATTTTGCTTTAAAATTTGTGTGATAGGCATTTTTTATACGTATTACGGATTAAGATTTTAGTTTTTTTCTTTTTTCTCTCAGCTCTTCAAGTGAAGCGAAAACGCTTTTTTCTTGCTTCGTCCCTGCGGGTTGTTTGCCCTCTTCGGTCACTTGATATTGTGACTGTACGCCTTTCGCTAAGGTGTCAAACTTCTCTTTTAACTCGTCAAAGGCTTTGGCTAATATTAGCATCGCCTTTGCATTGTCTTCTTTGTCTTGCTCATACAAGGCTTGAAAGTCTGATTTTGTTTTCTCCTCAGTAGCGGGTGCGGGTTCTTCTTCTTCCTTGATTTCGGAAATAACGCCTCCTGTGGTAACGATAGCTCCCCCGTCAGGCAATAGGTGTTCTCCATCAGGTAATGGATTACCCTCACTATCTTTAACAGGGTCGCCCACCTGTGGCTGTTCTGCTTCGGTTACGACCGTGATAATATCGCCATTTGCAAGGGTCAAATCCACGTCAAAAATGGCTTTACCCTTTAATAATTCACTTACTTTCTTAAAAAAATTCATATCTTTGTTGTTAAAAGTTTGCTTTCGTTGCATATAATGCTCGTACCTTTGGAAGAAATCCACGAAAATTTGCGGATTTTTATCCAAAACCTCGAAAATTTTAGGATTATCATCCAAAAATTCGGTGACTTTAGCCCCTAAATCGTTGGTGTCGTGGAAAAGGCTATCCGTAGCTGCGGGGTCGTCCACAAGGTCAGAGAACGCCCAATCTTGGAGAATTAGTGCGTAAACTTGCTCTTTTTCGCCTTTTTCATTGGTTATTTCCTCTTCTTGCTCATCTGCATAGACTACAATAGAATTTCCGAACTTTTCGGGGTGTTTTTGTGCCATTTCGATAACATAATCGTACATCGATATGCCTCCGTTGGGTACATTCACTTTTTTAGAAATTTCTGAAAGGTGTAAATCGCCATATATTTTGCCGTTGCCTACTCTGAAATTTCTATAATCGCCTATGTATGTGCCTAATGCAGTGGCACACATATTCGGATGTCCGAAACGAGCCTTAATTTCTCCTTTGGCATTTCCCTGTTTTTCCATTTCGGAAAGGAACATGTCGGAAAAGTAAGTGCCGTTTTTATTAACGCCTTTTTGTGCCAACACCACCCCGTGAATGATGCCTTTTTCGGCGTCTATCTGCTCGGTAGTGTTATACGTGGGTAAAGCTTTGAATACGTGTTTTTTCATTTTTGGAAATAAAAAATCTCATTAACTTATGCAAAGTTAATGAGATGATAAACGTAGTGGTGCAAGGATTTTGTTGCAGTGGTTAGAGGTGTGCTAACAAAAAAAGCCCCAAACTCGGCTCAAAGTTTGGGGCGGGTGTTAATTCAAAATAAGTTATAAACTTATTGAGCCTAATTTTTTACTCAAATCTTGTAGGGCAAAATTCAACGTTTTTATTTCTTCTTGTGTAAATTGTGCAGGGCTTCCATTGACGATGTTCCCATTTAATCGCTGATAAAACCAACTTTTTGATTTTTGAAAATAATGCTCAGCAATGTAAGACAAAGGTAAAATGGGTAACACCTCATTGAGACGAACTTTTACAGATAGTTCCTTTGCTTTCTCGAGTGTATCTTCAATGGAGTATTTCATAGCTTCAACAAATTCCTGTTCATTTTCAGAAGCTAACTGACTGATTTGAGCGTTTATTTGCTCTCGTTCCGCCTCTGTTTTTGCCTTTACATATTGCTGTTTTAATGCTTGTATTTTGGTTTTCATAATGCCATTTTTTGTGAGGGGCTTTTTACACCCCTCGTTGTTTTACTTTCCTAATTCTTTAAGTTCTTGTATGATTTCCTGAATTTTGGCATCAAAATAATCTTTTATTTGTTTGCCTCGTGTGCTGATTTCTTTGTAATTATCTAAAAAGAAATTCAACTCTTTTTTCAGTTCTGCCTTTCGCTTTTTCTGTTCTCTTGTTAGCATATTTTCTTATTTTGAATTAACACTGCAAATATAATAATCTTTTTATTATTACGCAAGTTTTTTTTCTAAATTTTTTTACTCATTTTTTTTATAGTTTCACGTACAAGGGTTTCGCTAATTCTGTACTTATCAGCAAGTATAGAATAGCGTAACATCTTGGGTTGAGTCATTGCCTTGTAATCTTCATAAATTTGTAAATCTCGCAACAAAGCATAAGACACACGTCCGCCTTTTTTATAGGCGATTCGCAAAGTGTTCTCTATTGGTTTTAATATGTCATACATTACTTTCATTAGGCTTTGAAAGATTAAAAGATTGAAAAATTAAATGATTAAAAGATTTATGTTTAATTACGAATTACCATAATTACGAATTACGTAATTCGTAATTGTTAATTATTAATTGTTAATTGTCCCATTTTTCGCATTGTTTTTCGTCTTGTCGTAGCAAAGTAGAGAGCGGACAACCACACAACTCACATAGCATTCCTTGTACATCTTGCAGGGTGTAATCAGGCATTAAACGTTGATATGTACCTTTTTTTGAGTGTGGACATTTTGCACATATTTCAGCTCTACTTATCGCTTTACGTTCTGTTTCTTTGTCAGGAAAAAGGTAGTTTGTCCATCCTTTGACAATTGCGTGAAATTTAAAACTCATTGTGTTTAATTACGAATTTCAGATTACGAATTACGGTAGTTTAATTACGAATTTCAAATTTCAAATTACGTAATTATCGTAATTCGTAATTTTTAATTATTAATTGTTAATTATTAATTGTTCATTCATAAGGCGTTACGTTTTTTGTTTTTCTATTTTCTGCAACGCCTTGTATAGTTCCTTGCATTGTTCCCCGAGAAGCTCCCTCAAAAGTTCCTGCTCCTGCTCCTAATTTAACGCCTTCGGCCAGTATTGGAGCGACTGTTTCAGCAAATTCTACGGGGTCAAAGTCTATATCTACGTTGTTTGACTGTACTATGGATTTGCCAATCAGACCTCCTGAGCGTGCAAAATGGGTATGTGTTGTTAAAGGCACTCCGCCTGTTCTTTGGTTGAGCATGGACAGAGCCATAATTTCTTTGCTGGCTCGTTTGTTCAATACGTAAATGTTTTCATCGCCCTCTGCTTCTACTACGTGGTTACCGTATTGGTCGTATAGGTCGATACCTCCCGCTTCGTGTGAACGTCCTTTGAGTGTAATTCCTCTTTTGGCTTTTTTGCCTGATTTTACAGACATGATTTTTTGAACGTTTGCCATGCCCGTAGCAATTGCAACTCCCGCCATGATAGTACCAAATGGAGGGGAGTAAGTAGCGATTGCTTTTGTTGCTCCTAAGTAGGTGTTTATCATAGCTTCGGCTACCGCCATAGCTTTGCTCATTGCTGTATGTTCTTCAAAAATACCCTTAGCATTTCCAAGCACAGCCGACAAGTTTTCCATTTTAGCATCGAATAACGCTTCGTCAAGTTCTCGCATTTTTTCCTTATGCTCTCTTTCCATGACCGCTACCCTTTTCAGATATAGGTCAGTGCTTATCAGTCCCTTAGCGTGTTGCTCGTCAAGTGCTTCCTTTTCCTGCTCGAACTTGGCTTGAAGTTGCACTTTTTGAATTTCTTGCACGTAGGCGTTTTCTTCTTCCAACTGTTGGATTTGCTCCTGCAATTCGAGAGCTTTCCTATTTTTTTTCTCTTCTTGCTGTGCTTTTTCAAGGGCTATTTTTTCTTGATATAGCGTTTCTTCAAGGTTTTGATGTAAGGTTTTTTTGTTTTCATTATGTTCGGTTTCGAGTTGCAGTTTTTGTATGTTAAAATCCTGCTCTTTTTGATAATCCCAATCTCCTGCTTCAAGTCGCAATTGTTTTTCTTTTTCGAGGGCATCTACTTTCATCTGATAGATGGTGTCTAATCGGGTTTGTTCTTCGGCGACAAGCTCGGCGGTTAGTTGGGTTTCTTTGTTTATCTTAGAGGTGTTTAGCAACTCATACATGTTTACTTCTGAGGTCAAACTTTCTGTGACTAACTCGGCACGTGTACGCAGATAGTTTTGTTCGGTCTCTAATTTCTCACGGTTATAGTCGTTTATGCTTATTAATCCTGCTTTTCTCTCTTTCTCCAATACAGCAAGGCGGTCGTCTTTGGCTTTTTCTTCGAGTTTTAAACGTTCGTCCAATGATTTCGCAACCCCTGAACCTGAGGCGAGGTAATCGTCTATCAATTTTTTTTCTTCCTCTAAACTCTTTCGCAGTTGCTCTTTGCGTTTTTGTTGGGCTTCTTTGTTAATACTGTTAATTTTGTTTTGCGTGGTAGTGATTTTTTTTATTCGTTCGGCTCTTTCGTCTTCCAATTCTGCGAGTTTATCTTGTAACTCTTGTTTACCTGCATCGTCTGTATCGTTGGCTTGTTGTTTTAGGGTAATCAAATCCACTTCCAATCCGTTACGTTTTTCTGCTAAAGCGTTGATTTGATTTTGCAATTCAATAGCTTTAAGTCCCGCTTGTCGTCTTTCTGATTCGGATTTAGTAGTGTCTTCAAGAATTTGTTGCTGTTCTTTGTACATTCTATTTAGTTCGCTTGTTTGTCGCTTGTAGTCGATGTTAAACTCTCGCAATTCCTGTTCAAGGTCGGCTATTTTTTTGCCTCGTTCCCAAGCGTCTTTCATTTTATCACCGAAGCCATCGAAAGCACCTGCAATTTGTTTTCCTGCTTCCACGCCTGATTTTGCCAAATTTTTAACACTGTCAAAACTTTCTTTTACAGGTTCTGAAAACTCGTCCCACGCCCCTCCTAAATCTCCTTCAAGTACTTTGCCTAATGCTTTTACTGAGGCTATAACTTGATTTATAGGAAAAAGGACTACGTTTTTGATGACATTTCCGAAGTCTTTTATTACAGATGTATTTGAAAAGACTTTGAGTAACGCCTTCCCTACATCTTGCATCACCCCCCAAAGTGTAGCAAAGATTTCTTTTAGCGGGGTTAAAACTCGTGTTACTTTGTTTACCCCCTCTTGGGTGGAAGTTAGATAAGCAATTAAAGAACCTAACAGCACTACGATAGCACCGATACCTGTGGCGATGAACGCCCCACGCAAAATCGTCAATGATTTTGATAATAAAGTGTTAGACGTAGTTGCTGTACGACTACCCACAGACCATGCTTTGAGAGAATTAAACGATGTTACCAATAGAGGTGAGAGACTTCCAAAAGGGCCGAGCAAGGCAGTAGTAGCCTGTTGCAGGTTAAAACTTTCGTTGATAGCTTTTTTTACCTCTTCCTTATAGTTTCCTACTTCGACCTGCATATTTCCCATAGATTTATGCAGTTCTTTGTACTCTTTGTCCTGCTCTTGGATAAGTTTTAACAGTCTGCCCCCTATCTCGGAGTTTTCCCGCTCTTCTTTGGTAAGTTCTTTGTAAAGCTGTTTGTTGTGAGATAGTGCTGCACTGATTTGGTTTAGAGACCCGTCATGTTGAGCAATTGCCTCTCGTGACCTTTCCATTTTGTCGGAATAGGCTTGAATGACTTTAGAATAAGAGCGGTACTCTCCTTGCATGGTTTTTATTTTTGCTTCATGCTCTACCAATGTTCGGGTGCTTTGCTCGAATTTCTGACGGTTGATTTCAATATGGTCACGCAAGGCTTGTGCTTGTTTACTTGTACCTCTCCCTGTATTTTCAAGTATGGCAAGGTCTTGGGTGTACTGCTCTATGTTTTTTGATGACTCCGATTGAGTGTCTTTCAAAGATTTGATTTCCTTTGAAAGTTCAAGAATGGATTTCTTGCTTTCTTGTGCTTTTTTTAGTAATTCATCTATATTGATGTCTAAATCAACGATATTTATTGTTTGTGCCATATTTTTTTTGTATCTTTGTGATATAAAAATTTGATGTTATGAAAAAGCGACATTGGTTATTACTCTTTACCGTATTTTGGTTTTCACTGCTATACTTTATTGATTTTGAGACTTGGATAGTACTTTCGTTGCCTATTATGGTAATATTATTTATTTTTTTCTTCATTCTTTGGCTATCCTTTATGCTTTGGTGGATTTTTAGGATAGATGTTTTTAAGTAATTTGAATTATTTTTTCATCGGGGCTTATTCTAAGCATTTCCACCGTAGCAAATTCTCCTGCGGTATAGGTTACTGATATAGGCATGAATAGGCTTCCTAACTGCTTGACGTAGATTGTGCTATACAGGTCGAACTGTGCAAAGTCAATAGGCGACAGATTGAAAGTTGCTGTTACGCTTGACATTCGATTAGTGAGCGTTTCTATGTCTGCATAGTATAGCTCTTTTAGCGACTGCCATTGCAAACCTCCGAAATCGGCTATCTTTGTGAATGCTATAACAAAATGCTCATTGGCAAGTTCCAAAGTACACGGTAGTGTGTTAAAACCGAGATAGTATTGGAAAAAGTGAAAACGATTGTTTTGCTCCTTGTAATTTACAGTTACTTTGCCGTCTTTATCCTCTTTGGGTTCTTTAACCCAAAATTCGTAGGTGTCTAATGTTAGATTTCTAAATTTAATATTGTTCCGTATAGGGCTAAAAAATTTAGAGGTTATGGTTTTCTCATTATTCATTTGGTCGTTGGGTATCTTCCACGTGTAATCGTTACTATCTTGCTGAGCACTTTGTTCGTTGTATTTAGAGAATTTTAAGTGATTATGTCTTGCAAAATCTCCCCATTTGAACCATTCGATTTTTGTTTCTACATACTTGTCACTCCAATCAACAACGGGGGCATTTACTCGTTCGTTGAGCGTGTAAAATCGGTATCGATAAGGGTCTTGTTTATCTTGAATTGGGGTTAAACAAAACAACTGCATTACTTCTTTTAACCACTCATGGACTTTTATATTAGCGAAATGGTCGCCAATGGTGATGGTGTTTTCATTCAGAATAGAAATTGTTAATTTTAGGTCTGTTATTGCTTTTGCTATATTTGGTCTATCCGCTGTGAAATAAATTAAATCCCCTTGACGTAAATCAACGTGAGCCTCAAAGGTAAAGGGTTTATTGAGGTCTCTAACATGGCTGTCTATGTTTTCAAAATGAGGAACAAAGTCTTCTGTATGATAAGTTTTTACAACCTCTTCATTTTTTTTCATAAATAAGTTGATGTGTTGATTTCTCGTTATATCTATCAAATCTCTTTCTCCAATAGGAAAGGAGGCAAACCCACTACCTGATAAGGTTACTTTGTACTTTCCATCTTGTGGTGTCACAAAATAATAATAGAAGTTATAAGAGGGTCTGTAAGGGGTGTCTACACTTTCCTTTCTAAAATAACTAACAATTCCCATTCCTTGTTGGTCATCGTCATTTGCTTTACTTGGAGGCATTTTATCATAGAATAACATGGTAGGTCTGTCGGCTTCTACATACTTGTGCCAAAAACTATCATCACTGACTTTCATAGCGTCAGAAACTGTAAAGAAAATCTCGTTCCATGTTTCAGATTCAAAGAATGCTCCTGAGAGTTGTTTCCCCGAGAGTTGTTCAATCTTCCTGCGTATCCAATCTCCTTTGATTGAAGGTACACTGTAATCGAA
Organism: Capnocytophaga canis; assembly: GCF_043187445.1. NCBI lineage: Bacteria > Pseudomonadati > Bacteroidota > Flavobacteriia > Flavobacteriales > Flavobacteriaceae > Capnocytophaga > Capnocytophaga canis. The sequence goes on from NZ_CP171121.1 coordinate 252,950, forward strand.
ATTGTATCGTCCCTCTACGATGGTTTTACCTCCGTAGTCAGCAATAGCGTACAGATAGTCTTTGTCTTCTACATGAGTAGACATAATGCTCTCTGCGTCCTTTTTATGAGACAGCTCGTGCATTGGTAAATCCTTAAGAAGAAAACCCTCTATACTTCGATACAAATCAATATTACCACTCATGAAAATAATATTAATATCATTATCTATGCAGTTGATAAATCCCGAAGCATCGTTCTCGATAGGCACTCCATCAACGTAGTAATCTACTCGAAACTTGCGATAAGGCATATTGGACTGACTTCCCGCAACCCCTGCTAACTCAAAAATTTCCATGTTGCGTTGTGTCTTGGGAAGTTTTATGTTGTCAGAGGCGTTGAAAGCTCGTGTTTTTAAATCGGTCATTGGGTTAGCTTTCCATGAAAAAGATACTTTTTCATTGTCATAGGTGTCTACTCTCACTCCATTAACATATAATTCTGTTACTGCCATAGGTCTTTTTGCGTTTTAACGTTATGCAACTGATAAGTAAATTCAAAAGTGTAAACCCCTACTTTGTTTTGAATATTTTTTACACTGCCCTCTTGTACAATTATTTTCTGCCATTTTGATTCGGTTGAAAATCGTTCTGCGAGATACAAATACACTTCCTGACTTGTTAGTAGGGTTTTGACTTCCTCTATTTCCTCAGCGGGTATGGGCAGTATGCTCTCCAATCGATAGCTTTTCTCTTGGGCGAATCCTAAATGCTTAAATGTGTTAAGGCTTTCAGATTGATTCCCTACCAACTTTCGTATTGTGCCGAGTGATTTTGTCTTACTATGTTCTTCTGTAATGCTATTGAACAGCCAGTAAGAGTACCCTCCGAAAGAGTTTAGCCATTTGACATACGTTCCGCATTCGTCTATTAATCGGCTTACAAAGGTTCTGTCAATAAAACAAGATTGCTCATTGGAAGCGGTTATGTTTACATTGATAGGTGCAGTCTCCTGTTGCATGTCAATTACTGCATTGTTGTTTAATTCTCTTGGTATGTTAATGCTGTGCTTCATTTCTAAACAATCGTAAAATATTTGCGTATCTTAACAGGTTTATCTTCATATGCTTTATAGAACGCCTCTGCTTTGTGCGTTCCTAACTGTACTTGCGATTGGTCTTCATAGAGGGGTATTTTTTTAAAATATCGGTCGTCGCCTACAAAAACCTCTTCTCTGACGTGTCCATCGGGGTAGGTTATTGTCATGTCAATACGTTGTACGTGAGGATAGCTGTAAAAAGGTCTTACAGTTACTACCTTGTCTCTTGAAAGAGCAAGTGTTTCATTTACTGAAATGGCACGAGGCACACCCGTTTCATCTGTCAGAGATATGTAGTCTACTGTGTCCTCTAAGTCCATTTCTTCTATTTCAAAGTAAAATGTTTTGTAGTAGGAATATTCATCTTTTGTTTCTACAAATACTCTAATTTCATAAGTACCTTCTTCTTCGGGCTTATGACTGCTCCCGAGAGAATTATTTCCATAGTAAGGAGACATATCAACGTCACTGTACCACCCTCCTATATCTCTGTTTTCTTCGGTGGAGTTTGGGGGGAGTATTTCTATTCTCCAACGTTTGACTACATCTCTGTTTTCAAAAAAAGGTTTGACTTTTATTATATTTCTTCCTGATGTTTTTTTAAACTTGAATTTTGGTTCTGTCAGATATTCATTTATTCCAAGTTGTTCGTATTTGACTGTAGTTCCCGCAGGGTCTCCTGATGGTTGCCCTGCATTGATTACGGAAAATTGCTTTGTTTCTTTCCTGCCGTCACTATCCGTAAATGTGACTATATAAACTCCGTTAGCGGACGCCTCGTTAGTGATTGTGAAATTTAGCTCTGAGTTTGCTTCAATAGTTTGTCCGTTGGGGGTTTGCACCTGAATGTGAACAATAGAGGAGAAATCCTCACGAAAATTACAGCCGTTAGTGTTTAGTATCCTTTCAATACCGCCACTGCTGTACTGCATTGTGGACATCGGGTATCCTAAAAAAATAGGCATTCCCTTTGCTTTCCCTATGCGATGTTCTCCATTGTGCATTGGCTCTACACTCTCTCCTGATTGGTACACGGCATTAACAACCGTGTGATAAAAAGTATGCACGGTGTCCATGTCTTGAATTTCTATTTTTAATTGTCCTAATCGGTTGCTATTGTTCTGTCTATAAACAGTTGATTCCGTGTAGTCAAAGTCATCATCTTCGGTATCGAACAAAGAAAACAGCATAGCTGATATGTTTACATATGCTTTTCCCTCGAACGTAAAGTATTTAAACTGAGCTGTTTTAGTTTCGCCTCTTTGGGTTGCCGTGAAAGTAACCCGAATCCAAAGAGCTTGTAGTTCAGACAGAAGTAGAGCATACTCTGAATGTCTCGCCAATACACGGGGTAAGTGATTAATTTCCATTTGCTGTTCTTTTTATTAGTTCTAAAATTTCACTCTGTAGATTTACCACATGTAGAGAGCCTACACGGTCAATAATCTTCTGAATGCGGTCAGGGGTTACCACGCTATCTATTAAATCCGTGCCTCCTTGTTGATAATATTTTGTCCCCTCCTGTTTAATCTTTCGAGCGATGATAAAAGCAAGGCTTGATATTTTCATTTTGTCTTCAACAGGTTTAATTCCTTTCTGTTTTATCCACTCTTCAATAGCTTGAATTGGAGGCATTGTTCCCGATTTTCGCCCTGCTTGAAGCTGATAAGTGTAGGCTTGACCTATTATACTACCTCTCGTTGCTTGTGTTTTTACCTCAAGGGATTCTATCCATTTGCCTGAGGCTTTCATTCCAAGACTTACGTGTTTGGCTATCAAATCTTCTTTTATTTTTTCAAGCTCCTCTCTGATAATTTGCTCCATAAATTACAATTTTTCGACAGAGAAATAGATGATAATTCCATCACAGTTTTCATCCCAAGCATTAATCACTTCGGTTATTTGCCATTTTTTAATAGAATATCCCTCGCAGGTAAGAGCGTCAATAAACTGTTCTGCTTGTTGCTTACAAGGTTTTATGTGTGCTTCGTATCGTCCTTTTGCAGGGTCGTTGTCACATTGCGAATCATACACTTCATCAAGGTCTGATTTCTTTAAAAGCATGATTCTGCTTTTGAAAAAATGCCCTGTAATGTTGTTAAACTCTGAATGTACAATATCCTCTTCTACTGCATCTAAGTACAGTGAAAACGGCTTTTCGGTTTCATCTAAATTATGAAACTCATTTTTTCCATAAGAAAAATACCATCCGTTGTCTTTTGCTATTTGTTCAAAAAAGGCTTTCATTTTTTTTAGTGATTTAGCTTTTTAGTTATAAGTTTTTCATATTTCTTTTTTACGCTGTCCCTTGTGGTTCGATACCAAATGGCTACATGTACTTTAATGTAAGGCAGTTCTTCTATTTTGTCGTAATCCAATATTACACCGTTAGCAAGTGTGTCTATAATAGGCAAATCTTCAAATTTCTGTAATTCCAATGAACCCGCCTCTTCCAAAAGATAATCATCTTCATCTGATTCAACAGCGTAATGAACTCGCTCCATGTTATAAATCATTTCCATTTGTTTAACTATGAAGTTTACACAACCGTAAAAGGTTACAATAGGCAAACGTTCAATCTGTTTTTTGTTCAGCTTGTACGCAATTTCAAGACATCGGCTAATACTGTGAAAACTTCTATCAACAATGAGTCTTTTCAGTTCTGAGACCTCTCGGTATTTTAACTCCGTTAGTGACTCTTTCACTCCATATGTTTTGTTGCCTTTTTTTAAATTAGCAATAGGATTTACATGTTGCAACCAAATGACATAGTCTTTTATGACTGCCTCTTCGAGCGTAAGGAACTTTGATATAGCGTAATTTGTTATCTTCATTATCCAATTTTTAAACTGCAATAACGTTGCGGTTGTTTGTTTTTCAGTTTCATTATTGCAAAATACCGCATTGCATCTATGCTGTGATTATACTCGTCTATTGGGGTGTTTAGTTGCTTTCCTGTTCGGTCAGTATCCCAACAATAATTACGTAATTCCTTAATAGTATTGGTGCTATGCTTGGTTATATAAAAAGAGTTTTCTTGCAGAACACTTAATCCGAAATTTACGCTATCTTTCCCTTTGTCGGCAGGTTTAATGCTAAACCCAAAGGATTTTATCTCGTCAATGCTCTTTGGCTCTGAACTATCAGCATAAATAGGCAATTTCTTTGACACTCCTAAGGTTTGCATTCGCTTTGAAATATCGGTATTCGTCAAACCTTTTTCGTAAATCAACTCATTGAAAATTATTTTTCCGTTCCATTTGTAGGCTTCTATCAGTGTGGTAGGGTCATTGGTATATCCAAAGTCCATTCCGCACCCCAATAGTTCCGCTTCATCAGGTATTTTGTCAATGGTTTGCCAATCGGATAAAATAACACCCTCCAACATTCCGAGCTGTCCAAGTCCATACACTTTCCACCAATTCTCCCAATATTTAGATGTTTTGGCTTTTTCCTTTGCTTTTTCGATTTCTGCAATAATGGTCTGCGGAAGTGCCTCGTTATCCTTATAGGTTAGAATAATCCAATCTACATCTTCATCATTAGTTAAATGCTCGTTCGCCCAAAATTCGGAGGAGGGATTAAAATCAATCCAAATATCCTCACTGGTTCGGATTTGGAGTTGGTTAAAAGCCTCCCATTTAACGTTGTTTGCTTCATTAACATATAACACATTACGTCTTGCTCCTCGCAATTTGTCCTCTTGGTCTGCTGAAAAAAACTCAATATAAGACCCATTTTGAAAAGTGTAGGTTAATAGAGACTTGTTGTAACTCTTTTCCCGCCAACGCCCCGTAAGTTTCATTATCTTGATAAAATCTTTCAATGCACCACGTCTCAAATGGGGTATGCTTTCTGACACGATGGATATTTCTTTATTAGGCTCTTTGATAGCTCTATCAATCAGAATAGGGATTATACCGAATGTTTTTCCTTTTCGCCCCCCGATGTTTTAATCAGGGGGCTATACTCCTGCGGACGTACCGCCTTGTATCACTTTTTTGCGTTTGGTTAATGCTCTTAATTTACGTATAGCATTAGTGTAATAAAACCCGTTACTTTCCTTTATATTCCCACTTGTACCCATAAGCAGTTTTATATCTTTTTTCTTTTTTACAACACTTTATAATTCCAAAAGTGTTAAAATCGGTTTCTCTTTGAATTTGCTTTATACTTTGCCATTCTTTAATCAAGTTCCCTTTTAAGTCTTTTTGAAGAACTGAAATACTTTGAGGATTTTCTCCACAGCAACTAATCTATGTACAATTTTATAGTAATATTTCCCTTCTTTGCTTAATTTTACTTGCAAGTACCCATTCCCTTTTATTTGTTGCTTTAAAATCCGCTCTTTTCTATTGTTGCTGTTAGTGGATTTCCCATTTCCTAAACTTTTTACTCGTCCCTTGTTGCTGACTAAATAAAGTTCTTCAAATCCCTCTATTTCTTTCCATATCTCCATAATAATATATTTTTTTGTCAATCTCCAAATAAAGGCTGTTCAATAAACACATCTAATTTATCACTTGCATAATCGCCCTCAATTTTTGATATTTCACTCTGCAAATCTTTGATATTCTTTCGCATCGCCGATTTCTCAAACGGAAGCAATGGGCGTTTTATTTTTTTTGGTTCGCCTTTGATGATTTTAATGTCCTCGCACTCTCCCAATTCTAATTCTTTTTGAACTTGCTCTATCTGTTGTTGTAAAATCATCAGCCTGTCGAACTTTGTTTTTAAGCCTTGTTTTACGGCTTCTTTTTCAAGTTCGATGCTTATTCTTTCTTTTTCGGCATTTGCTTTTTTTTGATAGGCTTCGTACTGTTCTTTGGCTTGTTTCCAGTCTTTACTAAACGTCTGTTCTGTTTTACTAAACTTTTCTAAATACCTACTGAACATTTCCCCAAACGACAAAAGAGGAGACTTTTTAAGTTCCTCTAAAATCCATTGTTGTCTATATTTGGGTTTGTTGGTCACTACCTATCTAACTGCAAGTCATTTATATTTACTTCTCCGTTGGCTCTTTTGGTTTCCCTTTTGTTTCTTACCTCTCTTGCTCTTATTATTTCTTCGGTCAAGGGTAAGCAATTCCACATTTGTTTTAAAGAGTAATATACTACGGAGTACCGATAACTTTTTTCATTTTTGTTCAGCGGGGTAACGCCATGTAAAATCTTTTGCCCGTCAAATAACACGGCGGTATTGTCGGCACATTCAAAAGCAATGTCAAATTCAGGACAAGCCAAATACCCTCCTTGCATATTCTTTTTGAAAACAATCATATTAGAAAGCACATCAGAAATATTACCAGCGTCAAAATGATACTTCAAGGGGTTGTTTTTATTGACAATTCCAGAAGTAAAAGGCGTGTGTGGTATTTTCCACTCGTCAAGGTTGTTTTCTTTTACAAGGTCTTTATGTTTGTTGTATATTTCAGGAAAATATTCTTCGTAAAGCCCCGCTATATATTCCCCAAAATCACAAATCACAGAATGCTCTAAAGGGTGCTCTACTGCCATCGATGTAGAACTACAAAAATCCTTTCTAATGGTATTTCTTGGGCTGTATCCAAAAATGCGACTTTGCGTTTTTAGTCCTGTGGTTCGTTCGCTTTTTTCGTAGCGAATGTTTTTACACGCTTGGCGTAGGTATTTTGTTTTCTCCTTATCTAAGTTGATGTAAAGAATTTTCGGTTCTCCGTTTTCCGTGATTAAACAAGGTTCAGTTATTAAGGTTTTGTAATCTGTTTCTTTTGCACTTCTTTTGATGTACTCTTTAAAATCAACAGGCTTTCTCTGTATTTCTATTATTTTCATATCATTTGTTTTGTTGATAAAATTCAATTAGCTTTAAAACAGTAGTGGAGTTGTCGTCTGTTATGTCAAAATCAGCTCCTATATCAGCTAAATCATCAAGGGTTCTTTTGTGTAACTCGTTTTCATAAATAAGCACTATTTGGCGGAGATTGTTGTTTAGGTAACTTTCAGCGGTATTTGTGAATTTAGACAAATCTACCTCTTCCTCATCCTCCTCTGAATAACTTTCTTTGCTGATGTTAGGTGTCATATTTACGCTTTTAGTGTGGATTTCTTCTACCTCTATCTCCTCCACCTCCAGCCACTCAGTGAGTACTTCCTCCGCAAAGGGGTTATGCTTTTGGTTATACACTTCCACAAGTATTTTAATGGCTTCTTGTCGGTCTTTTGCCAATATTTCAAAGGCTTTTAGTTTGTTGGGTACTTCTATACCATCGGCGACAAGTTCGGTTAAAATCTGCTTCCGTGTGTGTCCGTCTATACAATAATACTTTCCGTTATCGTTCCAAACGGCAAAGGGCAACGCAAATCCGTGTTTTAAAATACTATCTTTCAAATACCCTATATTGATAGGTACTTTTACATTATCAGGCTGTAATTCGTGTAAATCATTGAGCCAATCAATCTCTATAAGATTACCTATTTTATTTTTCAATTTCATTTTCTACGATGTTTTGGAATTTATCAAACGAATTACACACGAAGTAACTAAATCCGAGTTGTTGGACTTGTTTTTGAAAATCCTTTTGCTTGTCGGTTTGTTTGCCTTTGCCGTGCTTCATTTCGATGAAAATGGTTTTGTTGGGTGCAATCACGATTAAGTCAGACACTCCTGCGAGTACCCCCTCTTGTTGTAGCCGTTTTGCCTCAAGAGTGTTGCGACTTCCGCCGTTAGGTACAGCAAAAATCAAATACTGCGGATATTGGTACTTGAACCATCGCACACAAGCGGATTGTAATTTACTTTCGTGTTGTTTCATACTGCAAATATACAAAAAATATTTAAAGTATTACTTTAACTTACATTATTTATTTCATTGATTTAAAATAAAATAATGTGTTAGTTTTACGTGTTAAAACAATGTGTTACTTTTAAGGTTGAAAGATTACTTTTTACTTTATCCTTTATCCTTTTCACTCGGTTCTTTGTCCTCATACCTTTTCCCGAGCGTCCACGAGTAGTAATTGATGTAGTCTTTGTTTCCTTTGTGATACTGTTCTAAGTTCTCGTAAAACCATTCCATTATTAGCCCTTTGGGTTGGTCGGTGGATAAGTCGTGCCATATTTCGTTAAGGTTGAAAGTTATTTCACAGCTGAATGATACAGCTTCTGCGGGGTTGTCTCCGATGAAAAAATCGAAGTCTAAATCCTGTTTTTCTGCGAAAGCCTCCACCAATGCGATAGAGGCTTTTTCAAAGTTTTTTAATGTTTTTTCCATCGCATAAACGTTTTAAATTTTTATATAACCTGTTTCCTTTGCATATTGGACAATCTCCGTGATTTTGACAAGACTTATCAAATCTTATTCTCTTAAGTTGCACCGCAATATCATACGACACAAAAATATCTTTTAGTGCTTCCATATTATTTAATTTTATCAAACCATTTTAAATTGAGTTTATTATTCCTAAAATACAAGCAGTTAAAATAGTTAATGCTCCTAATAAACATAAAATACTAAAAATATTTACCTTTACCCTTTCCCACTTTTTTAAATCTTCAAATTCTTTGTTATCTCCATAAGAATTACCCGCAGCAATTCCAAAACCAATGAATAAAATAGTACCTATAAGAAATAAAATCATACCTAATTGTTCCATTTTTATTGTTTTATAAGGTTATACAAAAAATTAATTAACTCCTCTGATTGGTCTTTGAGGTAGGGTTTAGATAAATCCCATCTTCCATAATCATTAAGATGTAGTAAATTTTTAAAAGGTTTCATTCTTAATGTTTTATGAATAAGTTCAATATTAAATATTTTATTCATTAGACTCCACTCCAAAACATCATTTAGCATAATGTCGTGTCCAATAACATCAAATAAATCTTTTATTTGATGTTCTATATAATTACGTGAAAGAGGTTCTCCAATTGGACTAACTTGTATAATATCATTCCATAGACAGCTGATTTTAACAACCTCGCCCCCTTTTAATACATTATCGTGTTTTTCATTTTTCATCAATAAACACCCCTCTCTCAACTCCATTAGTCTTGGAATGTCTTTTCTGATTTGTTTTTCTACTTCGGAAAGCATATATGCTTTCCCTACGTTTTCTGCTGGTGTCATATTTTTATTATTTTAAATATTATTACAATAACAATTAAACTCTGCATCTAATTCAAAATCAAATTCAGGCATTTGCTTTCTTAACTCGTGTTTGTCTGTTGCTTTTTCAAAGGGTAATTCAGCTATTTTTACCAAATCTTCAATGGTTGTGTTACCTCGCACATCAAACATCGGACACTTTTCATTGGCGTATTTTTGCTCCATTTTTTCCCACCAATGAGCCACTTTTTCATTTTCAGAAATCAAGGTTAAACGCTTTCTTTTGCTTTTTAAAAAACACAAATCGCAGTTACCTTGATAGTCTTTCAGTTGTAAGTCAAACGGCTGTTTTTCCCACCACTCACGGACAAATTTTTCTGTGATATTCATTTCCACAAGTGGATAAATCACGCCTTTTTTATGGCCTTGTCGGTGCGGTTCATCAGCACGAATACCTAACGCTGTTATGTATTCCCCTTTGAAAACTTCCTTTGCGAATTTATGTATCGGAACTTCTTTAAGCTCCCTTGTACAATGGCGATATAATTTGCTCGGAAGTCCGTATTTTTTGATTGCGTTTTCAAAGGGTTGTCCGTTTCGACTGGCAGTTTCAAAATCTACTATTTTGTAACTTGTTCCAATACCTTTATCTTGCGAAATATCCGCTTCTAACCAAACCAAATTCAAGTTAAAATACTTGTCGCATTGATTGACAAAATCTAAAGTCTCAGAGCGTTCTTTTCCTGTGTTCGCAAAGACAAAAAGTAAGTTATCATTTTTGTATCGTTCCTTACAAAAAACAGCCATAAAAGCCGAAGTCCGACCGCCTGAAAAGGTGATGAGTATATTTTTCATTTCTTTAATTTTATCTGATTTTCACATTTTCCGTTCTCAGGCTTAAAGTCTGCATACCAAACTAAATCCTTGCCTTTATCTAACCAACGTAAGCAGTTTTCTTTTAAAGGGCAGTCTTTATTGATACATCTCGATATATCGTTTGCTAATCTCATTTTTTACTTTTTACTTTACGCTTGTTACTTGTTTATTTTCAATCTCTTTGCTATTTCTTCTACAACGGGAACGCTCACGGCGTTGCCCAACATTTTATATCGTTGCGTTTTGGCTATCTCCTTGATTTTGCCATCATAGTTTCCGTATTTCGTCCAATCATCAGGGAAACCTTGCAATCGTTCACATTCAATCTCTGTAAGTCTGCGAATGCCCGAAACAAAATTGTTTTCTTGAAACGCATTACTCGATATTGTTGGGCAAACCTCCAAATCATTGCCTTTGTTCTTTCCTCGTGGGAGTTGTTTAACAAATACATCTGTATTGCCTCCACCTCCTGTGGCTTGGGTTAGGGTATTGCAAAAGCTTCTTTCATTTCTGTTTATTACCTTGCCTTTGCTATCCCTTGTGTAAGATAATATCACAGGCTGACCGCTCCCGTCTTGCCTTGCTCGTGCTGGAATAGTGGGGCAAACCTCTGATTTCACTTCTCGAAAGCCTTTGCCGTCGTTATGGGTTCGGAATGTGCCTACTTTGATTGTGGTCATATCCGAATGCAACCCACCCGAATTTCCACCACCAGTTAAACAACCCGCTATCTTGGGAACTTCGATAAAAGTGTCATCGGCTTTCATCACTCCGCTGGCTTTGAGTGTTGTACTATATTGGGCTTGTATTTTCCTTCCTTTTCTTTGCGGTCTAAATACTTCGTCATTTTCTCCGATAGGAAATATTGGCTCGAAACTTCTTCCGTTGGCTGCAAGATGTCCGACAAGGTATATCCGCTCTCTATTTTGGGGCAAAAACCAGCGAGTATTAAGCAATTGCCATTCAAGTCGATAACCCCCAATGTTGGCAAACGCTTGGAGAATTGCCCAAAAGTCTGCACCAGCATTTGAGGAGAAAGTTCCCTTAACATTTTCCCAGACAAATACACTTGGTCGGATGTCAGCAATGAGCCTAATTGCTTCTGTGATAAGGCTACTTTTTTGCCCTTCAAGTCCTTGTCGTTTTCCTGCCAAGCTGAAATCTTGGCAAGGCGACCCGAAAGTGATAAGGTCAATTCCTGTAAAATTTCCATTGGGAATATCTGTAACTGAACCGATGTGTTTTGCATTTGGAAAATTGTATTTGTAGTTGGCGATTGCGTGTTTGTCTATCTCTGAAAAATAATGCTCTGTAAATTCATATCCTGCTTGTTCAAAGCCTTTGGCAAAGCCTCCAATTCCGCTGAATAATTCTATGATTTTCATCTTTGTAACGCCGTTATTTGCATTTGATAGTTTCCTAAATCAGCTTGTCTTGCCTTGTTTAAAATATCCATCAGTATAGGCATGTCATTTGCAGGAGTAGTTGTAAAAAAATCAAACGCATAATCGTAAGCCTTTGAAATTGTGTTGTAAATATCTAACATTGGGACTTCGCCCTCTTTGAGGTTAGGTAACTCTTGCTTGTCTGCTTTGGCAAAACCTACATAAATTTCGTTACTTATTTTTTCGCACTCTTGCAAGGCTCGATTTAAGTGAAATTTTAACTCTTTCTTGTACTGATTTGTGCCTTGCAGATTATCGATACACTCAATCATTATTGGAGCTAAAAACCCCATAACAGAGTAATAGGCTTCCTGTGGTAATTTCTGTTTTGTCGTCATTGATTTTGTTGCTTTTTATTTTGATATTCAGTTAGTTTGTCAGTTAAAGAAGTGTTTTGGTTAATCAGATTTTCATAGAAATATGCTAACGTAACTTCCTTTTTTACTGAAATCTCAACCCCCTCGTTTGTCGGGATATTTTTTAAGAAATTTTGATAAGTAGATTTGTATTTGTCAGGTTCGGATTCTGCTCTTTCTTTGAGAATTGGTTTTGCCCGTTCTCGTAACAGCTCCTTGTCTTGCTCTGTCAGTGACTTCACAAAATCGACCATCAGCCCACGTTTCCACAGTTCGTCATAAATCCACTTGTTCACTACGGGCAGTTTGCCATTTGCTTTAAAATCCTCGAACGATTGCAGGATACTTGTAAGTGTTAGGATTTCTTTTTCTTCCTCAGTAAGCTCCTGTTTTTTTTCAGGCAAAGGGTCGATGTTGTTTGCTCGTCTTTTTTCAGCTTTCCATTCGGTATATTTTCCTAAAATTTCGGCTACATACTCCGTTGAAAAAAACTGATAATGCTCTGATTTTGTTGGGTATGCAAGTTGCCTTTCGAGTTTAAACGCATATGCAATTTCTTCCAACGAAAGTCCTCCGAATTTGCCAAAAATCAAGTCTTTCAAGTCATTTTTTGCAACATCATGAACTCCGTCTTTGATACCCGCCAAAACAGCGGATTGTGCTAAAATAAGTGCCAATGTTTCAATGGTTTGCGTATTTCTTTGCTCCCTTAAAGCCGTTTGTGAAAAAGTGTTTTTGACGAACGAAATTTCGTTAGTCTGCCCAGCCTGTAAGACTTCTTGCAACCTCACTTGCGGGAGTTCTGCCAAACTTTGGCTCTGTGTTATTGTTAATTGCTCGTTGTTCATTGCTATTTGTTACTTGGTTTTTGTAATTTGTTCCTTGCTCATTATGAAGCCACGAAGCCTCAAATCCTTTCCATTGTTTCTGCACTATGAGGGCTAATACCTCGTTGGGACTTCTTCCTGATTTTTCAACCTCTCGGAGGAAGTTTTTAAACGCCAATTCCGAATTGACCGCCTTTTTTGCCTTGCGGATTTTGAGCCACTCGGTGGATAGTTCAGGGTCAAAACCTGCGTCTATCATCGCTTGACTGAAATTGAAAACCTTTTTTGCCGCAACTTTTTTGGAAAGCTCTTTTTCGGTTTTTAGGTCAGTTTCTAAACTTTCTTTTTCTGAATTTTCCAAAATTTCGCCCTCGTCAGATGTATATGTTTTTTGTTTCTTTTTTTCTAAAAAAGAAATATTATTTACTTTACTTTCCTTTGTTGAATTTTCACCCAACAAAAAGGGCGTTTTGTTGCTTTCTTTTTCAACGGTCGTTGAAGCGGTCGTTGAACGGTCGTTCGCCTTTCTGTTTTCAGCTGATTTTTTACCTGCTTCACTGCGTTGTTTTCGTAGATTATCTAATGGCTTCATTCTTCGTAATAGACTTTCGGAGTAGAACCGCTTACCGTCTTCGGTAAATTGAAATAGACCAAAATTTTCTACCACTGCTTTAATTTTATCAGAGCCTACACGCAAATCAAAGGCTATAACATTATAATCTTTGATGAGAGTGTACTCTCCACTTTCTAAGAGCTTTTCGATAATCATAAAATAAATTCCATATCCCTCAGCACCCATATTCACCCGTACGGAGAGAAGTTTCTCATCGTTACGAGCATTTCCGTCGTGACTGAAATAGAAATTATTTTTACTCATATTTATTTTTTATTGTTTTTACCTCCCCCTCCTATGAGGAACTCTTCGGGGCGTCCCCAAAATACCAACGTCAGCCATAGAGCGAGGGAGGTGGGTTATTTTAAATATCTGTATTGGTCTAAAATCTCGCCTGTACCAAAGTTGGCTGTCAAGCCCCAATGACCACCGCTATATTCCACACGAGGATATTGCGTATATTCATCGTACCATTTATTATAACTTTCAGCTTCCATTATGCGGTCATATAAATAATAATCAGCGGGATACATTTCTTCGCAAAAATCTCTTCCTTTTTGTTTTATCTCTTCAAATTCTGCTTCTGACAACTCGGGGTCGCAAACGCCGTAATAGTCCTCCAATAAATCTACAATGTCTTCGTGGTTAAAATCTTCACTTTCAACATCGGTTTTGCTATCGATACGAACGTACCAACAAAAGGGACGTTGGTCTATTGTTCCGAAATAGATAATTTGCTGTCCGTCTCCGATGATTTTAGGACACACCACAGGAGTAAAGGTGTATTGGTTGCCCCAAAATGAAACCGTTCGCTCCTGCGTTATCATTTCGATAAATTCATCTATGGTTTTTCCGTTGATTTTCATATCTTTTGGAGTTTACTTCAATAACTCGGGGTTTTTGTGAATGTTTCCGATGATTTCGATGTCTTCTTCTTTGCAGCAATCTAAATCAGCTAAAAAATACTCTCCTGTTTTTGTTTTAAAAACAAAAGCATAATCATCAAAAACTATTTTCCCTTTCTCTTTTATATCATGTCCCCAGTAACTGTATAAGTCAAAGACAATCACATCCCCCTCGTAAATCTCTTTCCCGTTTTTGTCGTGCAAACCTGTGAATTGCATTAGCTCATCATTGTCATTGTAGTGATGAAAAAACGATTGTACGCATTCTAAATCAAGCTCTCCCTGATAGTACATTCTTTGGGACTTGCTGTCCCACGCTCTGAATTTTATTTCTCGTTCCATCGTTATTTTTTTTCAACTGTTAAACTCTCTATCCACAGCACGGCTTCACTATGACTTTTAAACCGCTTTCTATAGCGTTTGCCATTAATTACCTTTTCGGCTCTCCAACAATTGTGATACCTGGTGTATCGCAAGTTTTTATCCTGCCCTTTGCTTGAATTGTCCCAATAAATTCCCATTTCTAATCGAAGTTTAAAGTTAATTGCTGTTGGCTCTTGATTTTTGACACTTGACAACTTGGTTCTTGACGCTTGATTTTTGGTTTCTCTCCAAAATGGATTGAATTTTCAATATTTTTTATTTCAATCATCGGAACACCATAAATCCTGTGCCTCTTGATTTGATATACTTTCCAACCCTCAAAGGTTAGCGGGTTGCCCCACACAATTTCACCATCTAATCCGTTAAGTGCTAAATTCACAACGGACATTTTTACGCACAAATGGTCAATATCACTTCCACAGAAGAATAAATTAGGGTTTATTTTTGCAACTGAAAGCAAGAACCTACCACTTCCGCAACATGGGTCGCAAACTGTCTGCCCGTCTTGCAAGGTTGCTGAGTTGTTTATTTGAGCCATTAAATCAGATACGCATTGAGGAGTAAAATATTGGTCATTTCGCCCCTTGCCATCGTTGGAGGAGGACACCTTCGCCATAAATAAATCTCCTAACGCATCATAATAATTAGGTTCTCCTGTTGCCTCATCGGTGGTTGCCTCTCCTAAAAGTTTTATCGCCTGACAAAACAAATCTATGTTTTCACTTGAAAAGTCTTTAAACAACTTGTCTTTGTAGGTTATTTTATCCTGAATTTCGATAGGGAAATTTTCGTTTGTCTCGTCCGAAATTGCGGTACAGAAAATGATAAAATCAAGCATTCTTTCAAAGACCATTCGGCTATCAAGGTTGTACGTTGTCAGCCTATCAAATACTTTTTCTAATTCTTTCTCTTTTGCGTTCATTGCTCTTTTGATTTAGGATTTAGGTTTAGTTCCGTACGCTAACTAAATACTAAATCAGTTTGCTACAAGTCGGGAATCGAACCCGATACAGCCCTGATGCTCTTGTATCCGTTATAAAACTCAACTAACTATATTTCTCTCATTTTCAAGGTACTTCACCCAAAAGGAACGTTCTATAATAGCTTCCACATTGAGCTTTTTAGCCGATAGTAATTTCATCGTAAATTGCTCCTCCGTTCCGTACTGCTGATAAAAGGCTTCACATAATGCCTTTGCTTCTTCGGCATCGGACGCTTTGACAATGAACTCTTTTTTGTGAGAAACTTGGTCATCTTCAAGTTCAATGGTTATTTCAACATCAATTTTGTAATGAAAGGCTTCCTTGTCGTTAGGTTCTGCTTTGGAAAATGAAACCAAATCAACGTAAGGCAAGGATTTAACACTCACAATGTGAAACACTCCATCATAATTTTGCTCGATGTAGTCAATTGCAATATCCTGTGCCTGAGTTACGGACTTCGCCCCTAAATAGAAGTTTTTGTTTTTGTTCATCGTTTCGGCAGTAACTACCCAAAGTGAGCCTGTTCCATTGGCAAACGTTCCCATTCGTTGTATGTTGGAAACCTCCACTTCTTGAATGTCGCCACTTTGCAGGAAAAAGTTAATTTCTGAAAGTTCATCACTTCCTAAGAGAGTGCCTTTATCCATAATGAGTTCTTTGCGTTCGATATTAACGGCTTCGCCTGTGTCCTCATCGACAAATTCTTCCTGCCAAGTGCGGAGCAGTCTTTTGGCTAAAAACTTTCCTCTCATCTGCGAAATATCCGATGTCGTGATGGTTTCTTCTTCAAATCGTGGAGTTAGATTTTTTCTTTCTGTGTTCATTTTAATATCCTGTTTTTGCTATTCGTAATTCTTCTTTTGCCATTGAAATAAGTGTTCGCAAGGCTTCGATTTGATGATAGCACGTGCGGTTAATGCGTTCGAGCCAATCTACTACGTATTGTTCCTCTTCAGCGATGGACTTCACAAGTGCATTTTGTGCCGTTGCCGATAAGCAATTCTCTTTGGCCATTTTGATGATGGTTTCGCCAATTTGCGAGGTTACTTTATTGTTGTACAACCTTTTGGCATCTGCCAACATCTGGCCACTTCGAGCCATATATACCGACAAGACTTTAATACGTTCGGTGTATTCATCGGGGTTGTCCGATGTATGAATTTCCAAATACGATTGGATTTCTTGGGCTTCTTGTTTTAATTTTTCAATCATTTTTGTTTTTCATTGCAATTATGTAGTTAAACATTCCCAATAGTAAATTATATGTAGCTCTATCATAATCTTTTTCTACGAGGTAATAAGTCGAAAGGCACATACATAGAGCGAATGTTATAAAAGCGATTATTGAAACGTATTTTCTCATTTTAAATTAGGTTTAAATGGTTTTTAAATTGAGAAGTAGGCAGGATTCGAACTCACGCCTCCCCCGTCGGGGTGTTCTTGCCAATAAACTACTTGCTTTGTTTTGTAAGGCGTATGCGATACGCCTCTACATTGGCGATTTTTTGTTACATTAAAAAGGCAAATCTGAAAAATCTTCTTGCTGATTTACAGGTGCTTGTCCGTTGTTGTCAAACATCTGCGTTTGTTGTGGCTGTTGGGGGTTTTGATAGACAGGTGGCTGTTGTGGCTGTTGTTGCGGAGCTTGGTAACTTGGAGCTTGTCCACTTGGATTTTGATACCCTTGATTAGCCACATTGGTAACCTGCACCACTTCTATTTTCCACGCATCAAGCGTGTTGAAATATTTGATTTCTCCTTGTGGGCTTATCCATTCACGACCTCGCAAATTGAAATGTACATTTACCTTTTGCCCCAATTGTAGGTTATCAAGCAAAGCACATTTGTCTTGCGTAAATTGAATAATGATGTGTTGAGGATACATTTCCTCCGTTGTGATAACCAAATCCCGTTTCTGAAAGCCATTTTGACCTAAAACTTCCGTTTGTCCTATAAATTTTACTCTTCCTTGTATGTCCATTTGTTTTGATTTTAATATTCTTCGGGGTCAGTTGGAAATCCTTTTACCCAATTTGGTTTGTAAATTGTTCTTTGACGTTCATCAAAGAAATTGTAACTTTCATTCCATCGATTATCTTTAGCACATTGGCTGATTTTATGAACTAAATATTTAAACTTCCTTATTCCGTAGACTATTAGTGAATAATCTATCTTGATAAGGCTGTAATTCATCGACTTATCGTAAGCAATGATGTAGCATTCAGGAATGCCGTCATACCCCTCTGCCATTGTGTACATCGCCAATTGCAGATAATAATCCATACTGATAATATCTCTTTCAAATCGGTCAGGATTAGCGTCTTTGGTATATTTCAAATCAATTATCAACCCCTCCGCCGAACAATCTTTGAAACCTACGAATTTCCACCCTCCGAACTCCCACTCTACCTTTTGTTGAAAATCAGTACAAGTGTTTATCATTGTACTTATAAGTTCCGATTTCATCAGATTATCAGTAATCGCCCGTGCTTGGTCGTAAGTTTCTTGCGAAATACATTTCTTTCCTGATAAACGGGCTTCGATGTAAGGTTTTAGATTTTCATACAATTCCATTGCTTTTCCCTTAGCGTAATGCTTGGCAAAAGCAGTTTCTATGTCCACCCCTTTGATAATCTCTTCACAAAACCCTACTTGTTTTTCCGTTGTTGGTGTTGTGGATAGGATTACAAACTCTTTGTTGAATTTTTGAGGTTCTGTTATTAGCAAATCACAAAGACTTCCAAATAACATACTTTCAGTCGGCTCAGCTTTCTCTTCAAGTTTGTAACGCACGAAGTTTAAAGGCGATTCTGCAAACTTTTTCAAAGAGGAGTACGATAGTACTACCTCTTTTTTTTGCATTTTTACGATGAAATCAAAAAACCTTTTTTGCTCATCGGTATATTGTTCTTCCATTTCTTGCGGATTGTCCATTTCTTGGGCTACCGCTTCATTATATTCAAAGGCTAAATCTTTACTCATAGATTGGCTCGATTTGTGGGGTTAATTCTGCTTTTCTTCGTTCTTTTATAGCAATAAAATCGCTGTCAGTCTGCAAGTTTCGGTATCTACTCCAAACTACTTTCAAATCATCAATCGTTTGCACAATTTCCATTTCATTGATAGCTATTTGCTTTTCCGAAACACCGCTGTTACACCATTCTGCTATGGCTTTGCCCGTTTCTTCAGTAATCAAAAAAGGCGGTTTGCCCTCAAAAAGATTAGTTCGGTCTTTGCTTGGAGAAGCTAAATGTGTATCTCTGTCAATTTCCAACGAAACGGTAAGTTCGTATTCCCAACCATCCCGCTGTTGGTCTTTCATACCTACTTTTTTTACCTTTTTGTCTTCGGTCATTGCGGTTTCGGTCTTTGACCTCGTGCAGGTTATCACGTGAACAGGTGCTTGCAGAACCTTGTTTACAAATCGGTCGTGGCGGGGTGTGGTCTCGCTCCAAGCACTCCACGTGTTACCTTTGAAACGTGTTTTCGCTAACACTTCATTGTCTTGTAACAATGTAGTCCATTCGTGCGTGGTGCTGTCGATGATAATGCACTCCATACCTGCATTAACGCATATATCTATTGCTTGTTCGTATTTTTCAGGCTGAAATGGTGGAGTGAGTTCTATAGTATTGAAGTCTCCTAAGTGTGAATAAAGTGAAGCTGAGCCATTTTCAGTATCAATTACTGCGACTTTTTCCCAAGCTCCCACAAGCCCCTTTGCCATTAGTAGAGCTGAGTAGGTTTTACCTGCACCACTTGGAGCTGACAAGTTCAATTTCAATTTCACTTGCTTTCTCGTTGCTTTTTTTAGTTGTAAGTTCATTGTCTTTTTTTTTAGTTAATTATACCATGTTAGGTCATTCTTCTCTTTTGTATACTTATGGTTGAATAACGGGGCTTTTGCTTCTGCCTCTATCTCTTTCAACCATTCTTCCTTAGCCTCATAGTAAACGTTATCGTAAAAGTCTCTGAAAAAACGTGCTATCTCTTTTTTCTGAGCCTCTGAAAGTTCGATTTCTTCGGGAATAACCTCAGAATAAAACCCGTATTTAATCTTCGAAAGGTCTATCATATCTTCATCTTCAATGATGTATTTTTCTTCGTAAAAAGCGTCAAACACGAAAAAAGGCGTTTTAACCTCTGTGCTTACATTACCCGTAAACACATCGAAATCAAATTTTATATTCTCTCTAATGAGTTGAAAAAAGTTGTCGGGAAGTACCATAACATTCTGATTTTAAGGGTTAAATAAAGTAAGGTTCATTCGTGTAAATCGGAGTGTCATTCAAACTCCTACGATATGCATATGTCAGAGGCATTGTAGCCCTGCGTAACATCGCTACTATTCGTTCTTCATTATCGTGACTTAACGCCTCGTTGAAGTTTTGTTTTTCGTCAAAGTTGCACTCTACTGAGAATTTGGAAGTTTCTAAGGTTTTTTCTACTTTTGCAGTCATAATTATTAGTATTAAATTTTACTTGAAAGTCTATCGTTGGGAAGCGGTAGGCTTTTTTTGTTTATAGGCTTCATCTTGGGCTAAAAAATTGTTTATATACCCTGAAATATCAACTTGTTTTCTCTTTTTTGAAGGCTTACCCGCTTCCACACGGGTAAGTTCCTCGTTTGTGTGAATGATTTCGTCTGTAATATTCCTTATCAGACCTTGAAGACTTAACTTAAAAACCTCCAATCGTTGGAGCTTACTTTTAAGTCTTCGTTTTTCTTTGTCTTTATTCATGTTTTTAAAGTTTAAAGGATAAAGGGCAAAGTCGTAATTCGTAATTTGTTGTAATTCGTAATTAATTATCCTCTTCTTTCTCAAAAATTTCTTCTTCCGTTAAGCCTGTATGTTCCTTTATGAGATTAACCACAGGTAACATCGTTAAATAAGGGCTATTCTTCTTTATAAGAAGATACGCAGCTTGTGTATCCGACCCACGCAGGTCGGCAAGTTTCTTACGAAACTCTATATCAAACTGTAACTTTTCTTTAATTTTTTTTTGAAGTCTCAACATCTTTATATATATTTGCTATGTGATTTATTTACGTTGCAAAGATACAGAGTATACTCTATAAAAACAAATTTTTAACGATTATTTTCGTTAAAATAAATCTATTTATAACCATTCTAAATAACAAAGCTATGGAAACGTCTGTTAAAGAAAGAGTTAAGGATTTTTTAGCACACTTAAAGATAGGTCAAAATAAATTTGAAGAGAAAGTTGGTTTCTCAAATGGGTATATCAACAATGTTAAATCACTTGGCTCAGATAAGTTGAATATGATAGCAACAGAGTATCCTCAATTAAATTTAGAATGGCTTATTACGGGTCGTGGTCGAATGATAAAATCAGATATAGAAAACCAAGAGCCTAATGTTATCATTCATCACGGAGAGCGAAAAACTCGTGATGCTGTGTTAGACATTCAAGAGTTACCTCTTTACGATTTAGAAGCTACTGCGGGTTTGGTAGAGCTTTTTAAAAGTGGTAAGGCAGCGAACGTTTTAGACACTATAAAAATACCCCGTCTGCCTCATTGTGACGGAGCAATATCCGTAACGGGGGATAGTATGTATCCTTTGTTAAAGTCAGGCGATATTATAATGTACAAGGAAGTTCCAGTAAATAGCCAAAGCATATTTTTCGGGGAAATGTATCTGCTCGGAGTAATGATTGACGAGTTTGAGGAAATGATAACCGTAAAATATGTTCAGAAATCGGACAAAGGCGAAGAATATGTAAAACTTGCAAGTTTAAACCAATATCATAGCCCAAAAGATGTGCCTATTAAAAACATCACGGCTATGGCAATTGTAAAAGCAAGTATAAGATTTAACACAATGTCGTAACAAGAAATAAAATGAACAAACTCTTTTTAGACGACCGCAATATTCTGATAATCATTTTAGTCAATGCCGTTCTTATATTTCTTGGAGGGTTTGATTTAAGCAGAGGCTGGGCAAAGTTTGTTGATTATGCAGATAATATTGTGACAATTCTGTTCGTTATAGAATTGTATATCAAATTAAAAAGTTACGGAATAAAGAGTTTTTTCTCATCATATTGGAATATTTTTGATTTTGTACTTGTAGCACTATCAATTCCTTCCTTTGTCTTATCGTTCTTTGATGTAAAAAGTACTGCACTCAGTTTTATTTTGGTTTTTAGGGTAATGCGAGTGTTTAAGTCTTTTCGTTTTTTACGTTTTATTCCAGGTATAAGCCGAATTATAGCAGGAATTAAACGAGCAGTTAAGGCTTCAATAATTGTCTTATTAGCGTTTATTGTGTACGTTTTCATTGTTGGAATAGTGTCTTTTAATTTATTTCAAAACAAGTCTCCTGAGCATTTTGGCAACCCTCTGAAAGCAATGTATTCTACATTTAAAACGTTCACGGTGGAGGGTTGGTATGAAATCCCTGAAGCCATAATTGCAGGTGAAGGCACCACAAGTTCATTTTGGGTGTTACTCTATTTTGTAGCCATTTTACTATCGGGAGGTATTTTAGGGCTTTCATTGGTAAACTCAATATTCGTAGATGCAATGGTTAGTGATAATAACGATGATATAAGCAAAAAAATAGATAATTTAGAAATAAAATTAAACCAACTAATTAAAAGTAGAAATGATGGAACTTGATTTAAAAACCAAATTAGAGCAACTTTACAACAGAGTAGAGAGCTTAAAAGAGCAAATAAATACCGAAGAGGCTACTAAAAACGCTTTTATAATGCCGTTTTTGCAGATATTAGGTTACGATATATTTAATCCTACGGAAGTTGTACCTGAATATATTGCTGATATTGGCACAAAAAAAGGCGAAAAAGTAGATTATGTAATTAAAAAAGATGGTGAGCCTATTGTTATTATTGAGTGTAAACATTGGAGGGAGAATGCGGACGCTCATAACTCGCAGTTACACCGCTATTTTCACGTAACCAATGCCCGTTTTGGAGTAATGACAAACGGAATTATTTACAACTTCTTTACCGACTTGGAGAAACCCAATATAATGGACGACAAAGCGTTTTTAAGCATTGATTTATCAAATCTTAAAGAAAATTCAGTAAAAGAGTTGTCGAAGTTTGCAAAAGCTACTTTTAGTGTTGACAATATACTTGAATCTGCCGAAGCATTAAAATACATCAGAGCTTTGCGTTATGAGTTCGACAAGGAAGTGAAAGAACCTACAGACGAATTTGTTAGAATGTTGGTAAAGCGTGTTTTTGATAAGCCTTTAAATGCTAATCGCTTGGAGTTGTTTAAAGAATATTTCAAAAAAGCGGTCTCTTCATATATGAATGAAACCATAAATTCTCGATTGAAAACGGCTCTTAATATGAATGAGGCAAAACAAACCGAAGAAGAAAATAAAGAGGAAATTCAGGAAGAAGTTGATGAGAATAAAGTTGTCACTACCGTTGAAGAATTAGAGGGCTATCAAATTGTAAAAGCAATTTTACGTGAAAAAATCACATCAGACCGCATTGCCTATCGGGACACACAAAGCTACTTCGGAATACTGCTTGATGACAATAACAGAAAGCCCATTTGTCGTCTATTTTTAAATGGAGGGAAAAAATATATTGAATTGTTTGATAAAGGTAAAGATAGTTCCGAAAAGGTACTTATTGAATGTTTAGATGAAATTTACAATCATAAAGAAAGATTATTAAACACCATTGATATTTACTGATATGAAACTAAAAAAAATAATTTTAATACTTACCGTAGCTCTAATGACTCTTTCCTGTAAAAAAGACGATGATGGTTTAGTACATTTTCCTTTTGGCTCATTCAAGGAGGTTAAAGAGGCTACCCTACCTGATTGGTTAGTGGGTAAGTGGCAAAGTGTGAATTACGCTCATGTTACCGAAGAATTTAAGAAAAATATCAAAAGAGATAAGTTTTTATATATTTCAATTTCTGAGGATAGAGTTATAATGGTGGATATTGGACTCTACAATCCAAGTGATAGTAATGATAGTTTCATATACAGAGAAGCAATTAAAATAGCTCCCAATACCATAAAATACAGAGTGGGTTTAGTAAGAAAAAACAGCAAAGAATGCGGTTGCAATGATTTTCACACATACAAAAAAGTACAATAACACGCTGTTTTACAACATAATACAAAAATACTTGTCGGCAAGGTAAAACGTTAAAAAAAATAGTTTTATGTAAGATTTTGCGTTTTATAACTTACTAAAAAACAATTGTTTACAAAATTGAAAATATAAAAAGTTAAGATTTCGGCTCTGAGGGTTGGGGGTTCGAATCCCTCCGCGGTCACAAGAAACATATTTTTAACTCAATAAATTGGTAGTTACTAGTTTATTGATTTTTTTTGTAAGGAATATGTAGGATTTTTAATAGTAAAATATACAAAATTAATTTTTTATCATTGATATCATATTTATTACTGACGCAATGCATACTGATTATAGTCATTAAACCTTATTTTATTCATATCAAGCATTGAAAAAAGCACCTTTTGAATTTCTTTTTCTTCAAATGGAAGAAGTAAAAGTAAGTCATTAAGATTTCGGCTCCCTTGGTGGAGTACTTTTATTATTTGCTCCTCAACTTGCTTATAATCAATTGATTTTTGATTATTCTGTGTTTTGCAAACTGAACAAATCCCACAAGTGGCAGTATCTTTTTCTCCAAAATAACGCAACAACTGTACGCTTTTACATTCACTGTTATTTATAATATACTCAAAAACAGACTTTTGTAAATTTATTTTTGTTTGGTTGTATTCCTTTATATTTTTTGCAACGAAAGCAATGGTTCGATTATCTTCACGAGGCATATTGAAAGTGATTTCTATATCACTTGTATCATCTTGGTAAGTAATGATACCATCTTCTTGTAGGACAGATAATTGCTGTCTAATATTCTCTGTATCCTTATGAATTTTGTTTGCAATTTTTTCTATTCTGACGGAAATTGCCTGTGTGTGAATCCCTGGATAATTACGCAATAGATAAAACACTATATCCTTAAACATCTGTTTATGTTGTAAATATTGAATAATCTCATAATTCGATGCGACAAAAAATATAGTTGCTTTTTTTTGAAAATTTTGACTAAGAGAAATGACAGAAAGTCGGTCTAAAAGTTGCAGACCATTGTAAGTTTTTTGTATTTGTAAATTGTATTTTTTACAAAAATCAGCCAGCTGAAAACTCCGAGTAATCCCTACTCCTTCTCCATAAGCTATTAAGAAATAAGAATTTAGCTTCGCATATAGCAACTTAAGATCTTCAGAGGTTACTAAATTAGAAATAAATTGTTTTTTGGTAGTTTCTATATCCAAATCATTAAACAATAAAAGAGCAAGTGATTTTTGACCATCTCGACCCGCTCTCCCTGCTTCTTGAAAGTAGTCTTCCAGCGTAGGGGGAATTTCCCAGTGTATAACAGTCCGCACGTCAGGTTTATCAATCCCCATACCGAAAGCATTGGTAGCTACCATCACCTGAACATCATCCATTAACCACATACTCAGTTTTTTATTTTTCTCTTCGGAAGATAATCCTCCATGAAAAAAAGTAGCTGAAATACCAATATCTTGCAAATATTCAGCCATTCGGACAGTTCCATTACGACTGCGAATATAAACAATTGAAGTACCCGTATTTTTTTTCAAAACACGTTCCAATTGTAACCATTTATTGTCTGTTTTATGGGTAATATAGGCAATATTCGGACGTTTCAATGAAGTAGCTATAATTTCTGCCTTTGGGATACCTAATTGCTGTAAAATATCCTGTTGTACATTTGGAGTCGCCGATGCGGTCAAAGCTAAAATTGGCACTTGGGAAAAATTCTCTTTCAGCCATTTACACTCCAAGTAGGCAGGACGAAAATCTTTCCCCCAATGCGATACACAATGAGCTTCATCAATAGCTATTAAATTAATTTTCATTAACTTAATAAAATAACGAACCATTTCTTGCTGCAATCGTTCGGGAGACAAATACAGAAATTTATAATCTCCCAAAACAGCATTGTTCAGTAATCGTTCTAAATCATCCTGAACCATACTTCCCGCTAAGGAAATTGCTCTAATACCTCGATTTTTAAGGTTCTCAACTTGGTCTGAAATTAACGCAATAAGGGGAGATACTACCAGACAAATACCCTCATTAACCAATGCGGGGACCTGAAAGGTGATTGATTTTCCACCTCCTGTAGGCATCAGCGCCAACACATCATTCCCTTGCAGAACGGACTCAATAATAGCATCTTGCGGATGACGAAATGAATCATATCCCCAATGTTTTTTTAGTATGTGAAAAACCGATGCATCCATTAGTTGTAGGAACTAAAAAGGAAGTATATTATCTTATTTCATTTTTTCAATAATCAGCGAAGCTAACTCCAAACTGATTCTATCTTGTGCCTCTTGGGTTGCAGCTCCAATATGGGGAGTTAAAGAAATATCAGGATGCATCAAAATTTGGATAGATGGAGTTGGTTCATTCTCAAATACATCCAAACCTGCAAAACTCACTTTTCCTGATTCCAATGCGTTAAACAAAGCAACTTCACTGATAACACCTCCTCGTGCTAAATTTAAAATAGCAACACCTTCTTTCATCATCTCAATTTCCTTTTCATCGATGATATATTCCTTCTGAGCTGGTGTATGTACCGTAATAAAGTCCGAGTTTTTCAATACTTCTTCTTTGCTTACCATATCAATTTGGAAAGAAACCGACGTACCGTCGAAGAAGGAAAGTTCAATATTAGTATTCTTAACAAATAAATCACAAGCTAAAACTCGCATTCCCAGAGCAATCCCCATTTTTGCCACTGCTTTACCGATGCGACCAAAACCTATAATTCCTAAGGTTTTACCTCTCAATTCAGAGCCTTTCGCATAGTTCTTTTTCAGTTGATTGAACTGAGTATCACCATCTAAAGGCATGTTTCTGTTGGCATCATGTAAAAACCGTATTCCTGAAAGTAGGTGAGCAAATACCAACTCCGCCACCGCATTTGAAGAGGCTTCAGGTGTGTTTATGACGTGAATATTACGTTTTTCTGCTTCTTCTACGTCAATGTTGTCCATCCCTACACCACCTCGCCCAATGAGTTTCAATGACGGACACGCTTCAATTAATTCTTTACGTACCTCAGTGGATGAACGCACCAAAAGTATCGGAATCTGATGCTCATTAATATAGTTGACAAGCTGATTCTGAGCTACTTTTATTGTAAGTACCTCAAAACCATGAGCCTCTAATTGACGTTTTCCTAACTCGGAAATACCATCATTTGCAAGTATTTTCATTCGTTTTAAGTATATCTTAATTTCCCGACAAAGATACAAAAAACCTTGATTTTATACTCCTATCTCAACATTTTATAACAAAAAAAACTTTGATAAAGCACTTTACACCTTATCAAAGTTTTTATATCAGAAGTTGAAAATCCTACCAGAACACTACGTACAAAGTAGCCGTAATCAATAAAATAGCATATGCTGCTGTATTAAACGTTGCATTAGTTGCAAAGGTTTCCTGCGTAAGAGGAATACCTTTCTCGTCATCGTCACCTTTTCCTGTTACTAATGACACTCCCATAATCACTACAATAGTGACTAATAAGGTGTAAAGCATTTGATCCATAAAAGGTAATTCCACACCAGGCAAAAACTTAAGCCCCAAAGCTACTGGAATTGAAAGCAAAACACCAACTACAGCTCCTGTCGGATTGGTTTTTTTCCAAAATAATCCCATTAAAAATACTGCCAAAATTCCTGGGCTTACCAAACCTGTCCACTCTTGAATGTATTGGAACATCTGTGGCAAAGCTCCCAAAAATTGAGCAAAATAAGTCGCTACAGCTAAAGCCACTAATACAGTAATACGCCCCACTGTAACTAATTTAGAATCTGACGCTTTTGGATTAATAAACGGTTTATAAATATCCATTGTAAAGATTGTTGAAGTAGAGTTCAGCATGGAAGCTAATGAAGAAACAATCGCAGCAGATAGGGCGGCAATCACCAATCCTTTCAATCCTGCTGGGACAAACTGGTTAATCAGCCAAGGGTAAGAACGATCAAAATCGATACTACCATCTGCTTTAGTAAATGCCTCTTTTACTCCTTCAATAGCTACCGTTCCTGCAGGTTCGTAGTACATCACGTAAGCGATAATTCCAGGTATTACAACAATCAAAGGCACTATCAATTTCAAAAATCCTGCAAAAGCAATCCCTTTTTGAGCTTCAGCTAATGATTTTGCAGCCAAAGCACGTTGAATAATATACTGATTGAATCCCCAATAGTACAAGTTTGCTACCCAAAGTCCACCAATAAGTACAGCAATGCCCGGTAAATTATTAAATTGAGGATTATCCTTATCAAGAATCATCTTAAACTTATCTCCTGCTACGTCATAGATATGCTGTAATCCATGGAGAGCTCCTCCTTGTGGAGTTACATTGTCCAACGCTATATAGGTTGTAATTAACCCTCCAACAACAAGCAATACCACCTGAATCACATCCGTCCAAGCAACCGCTGAAAGTCCTCCCCAAACAGAATAAGCCGCTGAAAACAAAGCTAATCCAATCATAAACAACATCAGATTTTCACCCGTAGCACCACCCAAAACAGTATCTAATGCTTTAGCTCCTAAAAACAAAACTGATGTTAGGTTTACGAAAACAAACAAAGCTATCCAGAAAACAGCCAAAATGGTCTTCAAAGAAGTGTTGAACCGTTTTTCAATGAATTGAGGAATGGTATAAAGACCTTGTTTAATGAAAACAGGCAAGAAAAATTTACCAACGATTATAAGAGTAATAGCGGCCATCCATTCGTAGGAAGCTATGGCAAGTCCAATAGCAAAGCCGGAACCTGACATCCCGATAAATTGTTCCGCAGAAATGTTTGCTGCAATTAGCGATGAACCTATTGCCCACCACGGTAAAGTTTTTCCAGCCAAAAAATAATCTTCGGCAGTTTTTTGAGTGTCTTTCTTGCCTCTGGAAACAAAAAGACCCACCGACAAAATGACAACCGCGTATATCACAAATACGACGATGTCCAGCGTTGTAAATGAATTCATATTGTTTTATTTTTTATAAAATCGGTTAGTTTATTTTTGAATAAATTAAGATTTTTGAGGTGCTAAGATACGAAATAAAACATTACGAATACGTTTTTTTAAGATATTTTTTTGATTACAAAAAGCGATTATGCCAACTTTCTTCCATAGGAATTTCCCAATCGGTTTCATATTCAGATTTTGTATTTACTAAATTATTGAAAACGATTGTTTTAGCAGATACAGCCTTTTCTTTTACCATTTTTTTGAAATCGGCTAATTTTTTATAAGCTATATGTTCTCCTTGACGATAACTTACGTTCATCCGATCGAATAAATCTACTTGATAATTCCTTTCCAATTCTTGAATAAAACGTGCTAAATCATCCAACGAACAGCCTGAAACAGGGTGAATTTCTTGATTTACACCTATAACAATGAAACGGTTGTAACGAATTTCAAACGAGGTAGTTAGTCCAATTCCGTGAGCTGACCACTGATCTAAATAGACCTTTATTTTTTGTTCTAAATCTACTAATTCCTCTGGAGTGAAACTACGGTTACTTTGGTATATCCAAATCCGAGAGGTTTCTGGCAATTCGTTAAAAGGTATGTACATTATTGTTTATTATTTTGTGATTATTTTTAAAAATCAAATTTTGTGAGACTACCTCACTTTGTAAATCTATTGTAAATACATAGATCTGCAAACTGAGGTAGGCTAATGAAACGAATTTTATGAATTCATTCCTAAAAATATAACAACGAAATTGAACTACAACAACGATTTAATTTCGTTTACGATTTGTAGCTCTTCATTGGTTGGAATGACCAATATTTTTACTTTACTACTATCTTTCTGTATTTCAACAGTTTGTTTGGGTCTATTTCGAGTTTTGTTTTTCTCTTCGTCTATTTCAATACCCAAAAACTCTAAATTTTGACATACTAACAAACGAATTAAATCGTCATTTTCGCCCAAACCTGCTGTGAAAGTAATACTGTCAAGTCCATTGAGGACTGCGGCATAAGCACCTATAAATTTCTTGATACGATAGGCGTATAATTCGTAGCACAAAACGGCATTAGGGTCGTTTGCGAAATATTTATCGGATACGTCACGAGCGTCTGAACTTCCCGTAAGTCCCAACATCCCGCTTTTTTTATTCAAGACGGTATTGATTTCATCAGTAGTCATTTGCAGTTGATTCGCTAAATAAAAAATGACTCCTGCATCAATTGTTCCACAACGGGTTCCCATCACTAATCCATCAAGTGGCGTAAGTCCCATCGTAGTATCCATACATCGACCTTCCTCATTTACTGCTGCCATACTGGAACCATTACCCAAGTGAATCGTTATATTCTTTATATTGTTATTTTTCAAATAATTACGAGCTTGAGAGTCTACATATTTATGACTTGTCCCATGGAAGCCATACACACGAACTCCATGTTTCTCATAGTACTCATTTGGAATGGCATAACGGAACGCCTTAGCAGGTAGTGTTTGATGAAAAGCAGTATCGAAAATAGCAACATGTTGTGCTTTTTTAAACATTTTCTCAGCACTGCGAATACCTTCCAAACATGCTGGGTTATGAAGAGGTGAAAGGGGAATTAATTTCTCTATTTGCTGCTTCACTTCTTCGGTTACAATGGTTGGCTGTACAAATTTTTCACCTCCATGTACCACACGATGCCCAATCACTTGAATAGCATCCGCATCAGAAATAACACCAATTTCGGCATCTGAAAGCACATCTGTTACCTGTTTCATTGCCTCCTCATGGTTGCGAATTGGCACTTGTTTCTTAGTTTCGTATTCTTTCCCGTCTTTAAATGCTACATATTTTATTAAACTGCCTTCGATCCCAATACGGTCAACAAGTCCTTTGGCAATTGAATCACCTGTTTCTGAATTTATCAGTTGATATTTTAACGATGAACTTCCTGAGTTAATTATTAATATTTCCATTTTTGTATATTGATAAAATTATTCTTCCATAACGGATTGAATAGCTGTAATTAGCACTGTGTTGTAAATATCTGGAATCGTAGCTCCACGACTTAAATCATTTACGGGCTTTTTCAATCCTTGCAACATCGGGCCAATAGCTAAAGCTCCTGTTTCGCGTTGCACCGCTTTGTAAGTATTGTTTCCTGTATTCAAATCTGGGAAAATCAACACATTTGCCTGACCTGCTACCTTTGAATTTGGCATTTTACTTTTTCCAA
Source organism: Capnocytophaga canis (assembly GCF_043187445.1). Lineage (NCBI taxonomy): Bacteria > Pseudomonadati > Bacteroidota > Flavobacteriia > Flavobacteriales > Flavobacteriaceae > Capnocytophaga > Capnocytophaga canis. The sequence continues at coordinate 283,816 of NZ_CP171121.1, forward strand.
CCTTTGGATCAACAGCTGCATCGTACTGAATAGGGCCTTCGACCAAAAGGTCTGGACATTGGGATTTGACGATTTCTGTAGCAGTACGAACCTTATCCACATCGGCACCTGTACCTGAACTTCCTGAAGAATAGGACAACAACGCTACTCTCGGTTCAATACCAAAGGCCTTAGCCGATTCTGCTGAGGAAATTGCTATCTCTGCCAATTGCTCTGCGGTTGGATTAGGAACAATTGCACAATCTCCATAAACTAAAACTCTGTCATTCAACAACATAAAAAACACAGATGAAACTGTATTGACATTAGGTTTGGTTTTCACGAACTGCAATGACGGACGAATAGTGTGTGCCGTAGTGTTCACCGCTCCTGAAACCATTCCGTCAGCATCTCCCACAAAAACCATCATCGTTCCGAAGTAGGATACGTCCAGCATCAAATCTCTGGCCTGTGAAAGCTCCAACCCTTTTGACTTTCGAATGTCGTAAAGTTTCTGCACATATTCCTCGTACTTAGGGCTTTCAACGGGGTTTACGATAAAAATACGCCGTTCATCCCATTTTAAACCTAATTCATTAACACGTGACATGATTTTTTCAGCATCACCCAAAACAGTCAGATACACCAATTCATCAACTGCTAATTGAGAAGCTGCTGTTAGAATTCTATCGTCTGTTCCTTCAGGTAAAACAATATGTCTCTGTGCTTTACGTGCTTTCTGAACCATATTGTATTGGAACATACGTGGTGTAATAGCATCCGATTTGAATGATGAAATACGAGCATTCAAACTACTCACATCAGCATATTTTTCAAATAATTGAATTGATAATTTTATTTTCTCTGCACTTTCAGGATATATCTTAGATTTGATATTTCCAATACGAGTAGCCGTTTCAAAAGTACCTGATTTTGAAAGCATTATTGGAATAATCTTTTGTGTTCCATCCAAAATTTTGATTATTGAACGCTCAGGAACAATGCCTCCAGAAAGTACCAAACCAGCAATGCGAGGGTAGTTGGACGATATGTGAGCTGTTAAACTACCAACAATCAAATCCGATCTATCGGCTGGGATTACCGCCAAACAACTTTCTGAAACGTGATTCAAGAAATTATGCAATTGCATTGCTCCGATGATTGTTTTTTTAGTAATCATGTTGACATCGTCCCCTTTGTAAAGGAATTTAGCTCCCAACTCATCAGCAATTTCTTTCAACGTAGGACGACTCAAATCTTCCTCTCGTGGAATAAACGTAAAATGAATGTCTTTAAATTCCTTTTCGAGTCTTTGTTTCACGCTGTCATTATAATTCTTAACTTTGTTAACAAACACTCCCAAAATTTGTACCTCTTGTTCCAAAAGGGTGTTTACCTCAATTTGAATTTGATTTACAAGTTCATCCTCTGACAAAAAGCTGTCTTTTAAAACTACCAATGCAGGAATATTTAAGTTTTGAGCCAACGAAGCATTAAACTTAATATCGAAAACATTACTGTCTTCTAATAAATCTGTCCCCTCAACTAACACAAAATCAAACTTATTTTCCAATGCTTTGTAACGCTTGATGATCGTATCGTACACCTCTCCGATTTTTCCTTTATTTTGGAGATTTGTCACCTCGCTACGTGTATAGACATAAGCATCTTCATAGTCCATATCTAACTGAAAATGAGAAAGTACAGTTGTAATATGATTATCTTTTTGAGTTTTGCTCTCCAAAATAGGTTTAAAGTATCCCACTTTGGCCGTATTTCGCATAATCATCTGCATCACTCCTAAGGTTACCAACGATTTACCACTGTAGGCATCAGAAGTGATGATATAAACCGATTTGTTCATAAATTGTTATTTTGTTGTTTGGAATTATTTTTTGTCTTTTGGGTATAAATCTAACCATTCATCATGAATATGTCCCAATCCTTGAAGGTGATGAACATACTGCTGAAAAAGTTATGCAAAGGTACGGATTTTCATGGAAAGAACAATACTTAAATTTTCGATATTTTTCCGTTCTCTTTTCATTTTAAGATTCGGTACGATTTCTTGAACGCTCTGCCCTCTTATTTTTGTTTTGAAAATAAAACTAAACGGCAAAATTAAGCAAAAAGCTGTAATATACACATTATAAGGGGCTTTATTTTTTATCAGAGAAATGTTGGAAAGTAAGGCATAGGATAATTTGACGGGTAAAAACAAAGTTAGATTTCTAATCGTTACCTAATGGTAATTTTAAATATTTTAATTAAAAGACTATATTTAAGTGTTTTGCACTTGTTTTCATAGCGTGTGGTAACTCAATAGAAATTAATTTTGGGTCATGTTTTCCAAAAATGATGATTAAATATGTCCGAAATTGATGTAAAAAAGGCAATTTCAAAGGCTTTAAAATGATTTTCAAGTTTCTTTGAAATCAAAACATTTTGGTAAATCATTGATAAACAAGCTTTACAGGTCAAATTATGGTCGCCAATGAATTGGTGATGACAATCTTTGCAAAATATTTTTGCTTTCCATAAGATTTTTCCCGTTTTTCACTATCTTCGTGCTTTGACAATCAGGGCGATACAGTATAATTCTTATTTGCATTCAACAAAATAACTACATTTCCCTGATTATCATTTTTTTATATCATCATACTTTTTACAATACGACCAAAAGGAAATGTGTCTTACCGTATTTTTTTGATTCTATCCAGATTACGCTTATTGTCACGCTCTTTAATTGTTTCGCGTTTATCATATAGCTTTTTACCGCGAACCAAAGCAATCTCCACCTTTGCTAATCCTTTGTCATTGATAAACATACGCAAAGGAACAATGGTAAGACCTGTATTTCGAACTTCTTTGTTTAGTTTTTTTAATTCACGTTTTCGAAGAAGTAATTTGCGTTCACTCTTTGGTTTGTGGTTGTAATGTGTTCCGTAGGCATATTCTTCAATATTCATGTTGATGACAAAAAGTTCATTTTTGTCGTTAAATTCACAAAAACTTTCAGCAATGGACGCCTTGCCCAAACGAATGGATTTAATTTCGGTACCTACAAGCACTATTCCTGCTAGATATTTATCCAATATCTCGTATTCAAATTTGGCTCTTTTGTTAAGTATGTTGATGACTTTCTGCACAATTTCTATTTCTTTTGTTTTTTTCTTCGGTCGTATTCACGCTTAAGGAGCGTCAATTCGCGTCCTGTTTGTCCTGCGACTGAAGTATTTTCTTGAGCACGACGAATCAGATAAGGCATTACCTCACGTACAGGGCCAAATGGTAGGTATTTTGCTACGTTATATCCCATTTTAGCTGCATTGAAACTGATATGGTCGCTCATTCCGTAAAGTTGAGCCAACCAAATGCGTTTGTCATTATGTTTTAAGCCTTTTTCCTCTACCAAATCCATTACTAATCCCGTACTTTTCTCATTATGAGTTCCTGCAAACAGAGAAATTCGGTCAATATGCTCTAAAATGTAGACAATTGCAGAGTTGTAATTGTCGTCTGTTGCTTGTTTTGAAATACAGATGGGTGAAATATATCCTTTTTCTTGAGCTCTTGCATTTTCCTTTTCCATATAAGCACCACGAACCACTTTCACTCCGATGTAAAAACCATTTTCAATTGCACGTTGGTGTAGCCCTTTCAGGTAATCCAATCGGTCATGTCTGTACATTTGCAGAGTGTTGTAAACGATAGCCTCATCCTTATTGTATTTTTGCATCATTTGTTCAATGAGCTGATCGGCAGCATCTTGCATCCAACTTTCTTCAGCATCAATCATTATTGGTAGTTTGTAGCTGGCTGCTTTTCCACAGGCTTGGTCAAAACGCTCTACGATACGCTCCCATGCTTGTTGCTCTTCATCTGTAAGTTGTTGTTTTTCGGATATTTTTTGATATATATCAATTTTTCCAAATCCTGTTGGTTTGAATACAGCGAATGGAGTTCCTTGTTTTCTGTTTTCGTGTACAAAATCAATGATTTCCATTGTTTTCTTAAATGTAGCTTCGAACGAAGCCTCGTCTTCTTTACCTTCAACAGAATAGTCTAAGATGGAACTAACTCCCTTTTCATACATTTTTTGAATAACGGGTTTGCAATTTTCTTCAGAAACACCTCCACAGAATTGGTTAAAGACTGTTTTTCGGATGAGCCACTCCACTGGAAGACGTAATTTTAAAGACAAATTAGTCATAGTTGTACCGATACCAATAAGGCTATTATTCCCAATAAAACGAAAAAGCCAATAAGCTCTTCCTAATTCAAAATTATCTTTCAGTGCGAATGCAGTTTGAGTGTCGCTAAAACGTGTAGCCATTTTTTCTTTAAAGTATTTTAAATAGTTGATTTTTAATAAATAGATGAAAGGTTTAATGATTTTAGATCATTTTTTCCACTGAGGGCAAAGGTATGATTTTTTTTTTGTCTTTTACTCATTTTTAGTCGTGTTTTTTTTATTTATAGTAAAGTTTGTTTTACTTAAATTTTAAGAGTATATTTGTCCTCTTCATACAAAGTTAATGTATCAAAAACGAGAAATGAATATACAATCACAAGGTTATTCTGTTTATTTTAGCGAAAGTAGTTTTTATTTTCTGAATAAACTTTTGCAAGAGAAAAAATATTCTAAAATTTTTATTTTAGTAGATAGTAATACCAACACTTATTGTTTGCCGTTGTTTTTAGCGGATATGGCAACAGAAACACCGATTGAAATCATTGAGATTGAGGCGGGTGAGGAGTTTAAAAACATAGATACTTGTTCTCAAGTGTGGTTTGCACTGTCGGAATTGGAAGCTGATCGCAAAAGTTTACTCATCAATTTAGGCGGAGGTGTTGTTACGGATTTAGGCGGTTTTGTAGCATCGACCTATATGAGGGGAATTGATTTTGTGAATGTTCCAACGAGTTTATTAGCGATGGTAGATGCTTCCGTAGGCGGAAAAACAGGAGTGGATTTAGGAGCTTTAAAAAATCAAATAGGAGTGATTAACAATCCGAAGGGAGTGATGATTGATACCCGATTTTTGGCAACGCTTCCCGCTGATCAGTTGCGTAGTGGCATGGCTGAAATGTTTAAACATGGCCTTATTCAGTCCGAAACGTATTGGAAAAAAATGCTTAAACTGGATGAATTAACGATAGAGGATTTAGAGCAACTCATCTACGAATCAGTCGAAATTAAAAATAATATTGTCAAGCAAGATCCAACTGAAAAAGGTTTGCGAAAAACTCTCAATTTTGGACATACATTAGGACATGCTATCGAATCGTATTGTTTGCAAAATTCGTCTCGACAAGCACTTTTGCATGGAGAAGCAATCGCTATTGGTATGATTTTAGCCACATATCTATCCTCCGAGTTGTTGTGTTTTCCAAAGGAAAAGGCTCTAGAAATCAAAAATGTATTCAATCAATATTTTGAAAAACATACGTTTAAAAAAGAAGAAATAGATCAAATAATAGATTTGTTAAAATTTGATAAAAAGAATTCATATGGCAATATTAATTTCGTGCTGTTAGAACAAATTTCACAACCAAAATTGGATTGTAAGGTAAGTAATGAATTGATTTACAAAGCATTTGAATACTATCGTTCATGAAAATTGCGGTGAGAAATATAATCTATATGTTCTTTATCTTGTTCTTTGGTAGTCTTAATGCACAAAGCTATTGGCAACCCAATAATACCACAGGAAAACAGGAACAAAAAGAAGGGAAATTTTATTATAGTCTTGATAAAGAGGCTTTTGCAAAAGCTCTTTTAAAAAATGTAAGACAAACCAGTAAATCAATAGCGGAGGTTTATATACCCAATGGAGAGGGAGATATTGAATCTTTTCGTTTGCAGGAAACACAGGTACTTTCGTCCGTTTTACAGGAAAAATATCCTCATATAAAAACTTTTGCGGGGGTTTCAATAACTAATCCTTTGAGGAGCATCCGAATTACTTGGTCGCCTCGTGGGTTAAATGCAATCATGGAAGAAAATTTTCATTACTCTTTCATCGAATCTACTGACGATGAAGGTTTTCTTTATGAAGTATATCACCGTGACATGACCGAGAAAAATCCCATAAAATGTACTACTCAAGCATTTGCCTCAGAAAAAAAACTTACAAAAAGAGCTACGTATAGCACTGAAAATAAGGTACGTACCTTTCGGATTGCCATAGCAGCGACACATGAGTACACACAATATTTTGGAGGAAAATCCAATGCTTTGATTCAAGTGGTAAACACCATCAATCGGGTTAATCAAGTTTATGGTTCGCAAATGTCAATTCAGTTTCAATTGGTTTCCGACCAAAATATTCTGTTTGATACAGAAGCTGCGGATCCTTTAAAAAATATCAATTATGACCAATGGTTGAATGAACAGGGCAATCTAAAAGAAGCTAAGATTCTACAAGAATTATTTGATAATCAGGTGGGTTCTGTGAATTATGACGTAGGACATCTGTTTCATCATGAAGATGTAGGTGGAAATGCAGGTTGTATAGGTTGTGTGTGTGAAAGTGGTAAAAAAGGAGCAGGCTTTTCGGCGATTAATTTTTCTAAAGTTTCTCCAGATTATTTCGAAATAGATCTTTTTTGTCATGAATTGGGACATCAAATGGGAGCATACCATACCTTTTCGTATGATAATGAAGGTACAGATTCACAAGTTGAGCCAGGGAGTGGTTCAACAATTATGGGATATGCAGGGGTGTTGATGAGCCAAAATTTACAACAACGGTCAGATGCCTATTTTCATCATCGGAGTATTTATGACATCATGCAAAACGTCAAAGAAAAACGATGTGCTATTATTACAGATTCTGGAAATACTGTTCCTGAAATTCACGATATTTTGAGTTATACAATCCCCAAAGGAACAGCTTATTTGTTAGAAGGAACAGCTTCTGATGCTGATGAAGATACTTTGCTTTACAGATGGGAACAAGCCGATAGTCGAACAAATTCGTATAGTTTTTCGCCTAATGCAAAGACCGGTGCAATAGCACGTTCGCTACCTCCTTCAATAAATTCAAAACGCTATATTCCGCGATTGAGTCGCATCGTTTCGGGAGAGCTAACTCAAACGCACCCTGCCCAAAATAGTGCTTGGGAAACTGTTACTAATGTGGGACGTACCTTGAACTGGTCATTTGTGGTTTCCGATAGGAATACTTCGGCAACCACTGTTGGGAATACAACTTATAAAACGATACAAGTAGTGGTGAATGACAAAGCTGGGCCTTTTTCGGTACTTTCTCATACTACTCCATCAAATTGGTACGTAGGGCAAACCGAAACTATCCGTTGGGACGTGGCCAATACTGATAGTGATAACATCAACGTAAAAACAATATCAGTTCTGTTTTCCGAAGATGGAGGAGCTACTTTTTCTCATACTTTAGCTACAGGTATTCCTAATAATGGAACTGCAAAAATTACAATTCCGAATATTCCGATAACAAATCAAGGGAAATTTATGATTAAAGCCGAAGGGAATATATTTTTGGCTGTTAATAAAAGTACGATTACCATCAAGGAAAACGATGATGTTGATGGAGATGGCATTATGTCAAATGCAGATAATTGCCCTGAATTGGCAAATCCGAATCAAGAAGACTTGGACAGAGATGGAATAGGAGATGCTTGTGATGATGATTGGGATGGAGATGGGGTTCATAACGATAATGATAACTGTCCACGACAATCCAACTCCAATCAATTGGATTTGGATAGAGACGGTATTGGTGATGTTTGTGATGATGATTTGGATGGAGATGGTGTACCGAACGACAGTGATAATTGTCCAGAAATCTACAATCCGAATCAAGCAGATCTGGATAACGATGGCATAGGGGATCTGTGCGACAATGACATAGATGGTGATGGCATAGCTAATGATATTGACACGTCTTTGGATTATGTTTTGATTTCCAATGCTTTTTCGCCTAATAATGATGGTATACACGACTATTTTTCGATTCTCAGGGCAGAGGAATATCCGAATAGTACCCTACGCATATACAATCAATTAGGACAATTGGTTTATGAAACTAAAGGTTATAAAAATCAATGGAGTGGCATGGGAAGCAACGGAAAGAAAGTACCTCAGGGGTCTTATTTTTACATTTTTACATTAGATAATACAGAAATGTATACCCGCAAAGGTTGGATATTTATAAATTACTAAATACGATGAAAAAACAAATATATTACATAATACTAATTGGATTTATATCGGTGATAAACATATATGCACAAAATCCTACACACATATTTTATAATCAACATAAAAACTTGGTAAATCCTGCGGCTACAGGCCAAGAGAAAGGACATACCATTTCAGTGGACATACGCAATCAGTGGCAAGGAGATACTGAAGCGCCTCAAAGTCAGACTCTTTTGACCACACACCGAATCAATGAGCGTGTAAGTGTCGGTTTTTCAATTCAAAATAATAAAGTTTTTATCCAAAAACAAGCAGGATTATATGCCGATTTTGCATATGCCATACCCATAAGTGAATACAGCAAATTGTACGGAGGATTAAAATTTGGAGGTGATTTTTTTAATATAGACGGAAGTCGGATCAGAACTTATACCTCTCCTCATAACACCTACTACGATCCTTATTTACAGACTATATCAGGGAAATTCCAAATAAATATAGGGACAGGAGTTTACTATGAGCATCGTGATTTTTATGTTGGATTATCTGTTCCCAATCTATTGGCATCGGAAGAAGTTAAAGTAAAAGAAGACGTAATGACTTCAGTAGCCCAACGTTTTCATATCTATGGTTTGGCAGGATATTTTTGGAAACTCTCTCCAGAATTTACTCTAAAACCAATGTTGCAGACTCGTTTTGTGAAAGATGTCAGTCCGTCATTTGATCTGACTTTAGCAGGAGTTTACCTGAAAAACAGTGAATTAGGATTGACCTACAGAACGGATAAAGCGTTTAATGCCTATATTATGTTCCACATACCAAAGTATTATGTAGTTGTGGGATATGGCTACGAAAACAATTCACAGCCACAGCTGAACATCTATGCACGAAGCTCTCATGAATTTTTGGTACAATTCAAATGGTAAATCAATAAAATTAGAAAAGTAGTCTGACTATCAGCATATAGCCTTGAAAAGCTATCTTCGATATGTCACACAAAAAAAGAGTTATGTTCGAAAAAGGGTCTCTAGACAGGAGCAAATAATGAAAAAACACACTAAAAACCTTTGTAAAACGAATAAAAAGATTTACATTTGCACGTTCAAATTTTTGAGATGATTCAAAGAGTACAAACAATTTATATGCTACTTGTCTTCATAATTGGAGGCATTCTGCCGTTTATATTTTCGTTATATGTGCAAAATCAGCAGTCTGTTTATGCATACTTAGACGATGTTTTGAGTGGTATCTTTTTTGGAATATCAGCTGTTTTAGCTGTATATACCATATTTAAATATAAAACAAGGCAACTTCAGTTTGTTTTGAATAGACTGAATATCCTTATAAGTCTTACTTTACTAGGAATATTTGTATATCGAGTGCTAAGTTCATCCGGAGAAAGTGGAATTTCTGAGAAGGGTGTTGGGATTTTCTTACCCGTCCTTTCTATCGTTTTTTTGTTTTTAGCTAATAAAGCTATCCGACGGGACGAAGATCTGGTAAAATCAGCAGATCGATTGCGATAAAGCCTATAATCTTAGTAGTGTTAGTGCGTTAAGAGAACCTAAGTTTTTACTTAGGTTTTTTTATTGATAAAGTTTTTTAGAGGCTATTTCTAATTTTTCGCCTTTTTCTGAACAGAAAAAAGATAGAACATGTTTCATAATACAAAAATTAGCCTCAATTAAGGGTGTTTGAAATTATGACTGAACAGGCAATGTCATTTTTTCAATTTCTTTAATTTCAATCATAAACTCATCTCCTAATTGTAAGTTTTTTTTACACCAATATTTTGTTATATCTCCATTATTGGAGTGATTAGTTGCTAAAAAATCTAAATCAATTTCTGTTTTTTCTTCTTTATTCAACACAGTTACAATTAAATGAATACTTCCTTTTTCAACTACTGCCGATAGTTTCTCTTCTTTTAAAGTTAGTTCAACACCAATGTTCTTAGGATGCTCAAAAAAATGACTTTCAATTTCTGGAGCTCGTTGTATTATTGGAGAATTTACAGTGATTTCTTCTACCTTTACAGTAAATTTAGCCCCTAAAAATAATTTTTGAAGAAGCCAAAGTGGATAAGTTTCCGTTTGCATATCATATCCACCAAAATTTACGCTGACACAATTTCGTGTATCTCGTATCATTCTACTGATAATCAATCCAATAGAACCTTCTTTGAGAGAGGCAAAGAAAGTTTTATTATCTGTTGTTAATTTTAATCCTATCATATTTTTGTATTATTAGTAATCCAAATATCTTTGGGCTCTACAAAAATGTAGAAAATCATCGTATTTTTTATATTTCAAAGTTATTTTTTCTTCAGGAATCTATACGTTCTTCGCATCTTCGTATGATTTTAAAAGAGTCATAATATCCAACAACAATTCTTCTATAATGTCCGAGACAGCTTTTTCTGAGTGGGTTAGCTCTGCAATAGCTATTGCCTAAATTGTTCCTAATCAAGTCTGGTTATTACATCAACTTCATCAGTTACTACCATTTTCCGAATTTTCATCTTTATCAATTTACCATAATAAATCTTTTTCTAAACGAGCAAGTGTAAGTCTATTTCCAACTCCTTTTGGTCTTCATATAATTAGCTCTTCTTTTACCTTCTCATTTATTTCTCTTAATGCCATTAGTATAAAACAGAAGTAATATACAATAAATCGTTTTGTTCGGACTTAATAAGGGTTAAAATTTCTTTATTGATTTCGGTTGTTTTACAACACGCCTTTTTGGCTTTTAATTTTTCTTTTTTGAGTACTCTTTTGAAGTAGTTTTTTTAACAACTTTCTTTTTTGTTATTTTTTTTCGTTTGGCAGGTTCACCCTTGTAATAATACATGCTCTTTTCAATATACAAATCACCTTGATTACGGAGCATTCCCGCTGTATTATCATCATACCAAATTTCAGCTAAACTTGCTTTCAGATATTTGGATATATCATCTCTATTTTTTTTGAAGTCAATAAATATTTTTCGTTTAGACAGAAATTTAGAGAATGCATTCAGCATTTCTTTGGAGATTTTGTAATCCTTAATAAAGCTGCTCTTCTCGGGTTTTACGTTAACTTTCGGATAAGTATCCAAATACTCAAATAAAAAGAAATTTGTCAATCCTGAATTAAGTAATTCATTGACCAAATAGGTTTCAGGCTTGATGTCAGAATGCAGATACACATCTGGATATATCCCTCCTCCTCCGTAAACTACCTTACCTTTAGGCGTAGTAAACTTCAGTGAATCAGGCATTTTAGAGCTATTTAGTTGGAAATTACGAATTTGTTTTTTGCTGTAAGGCTTTTGAATAGACCTTCCTGTTGGAGTGTAGTAACGAGCTGTGGTCAATCGTATGGCAGACCCGTCAGGTAGAGGCATTTCACTCTGTACTAACCCTTTACCAAAAGTGCGTCGTCCGATAATTACACCGCGATCGTTATCCTGCAAAGCTCCTGAAACAATCTCACTTGCCGAGGCTGTTTGCTCATTTACCAATACAAAAACAGGCTGTTCTTCAAACATACCTCCACCAGTTGCATAGGTTTCATCAATTTCCTGACGATTGTTTTTAGTGAAAACAATCATCTTATCTTCTTTTAAAAATTCATCACTAATATCGATTCCTACATTCAGTAGTCCTCCGGTATTATTTCTTAAATCTAAAATTAAGCTGTTAATTCCTTTATCTATAAGTGTTTGTAAAGCAGACCTAAACTCTTGATGAGTAGTTTCAGCAAAGCGATTCATACGAATATACCCCAAGGTATCGTTCACTTTATAAAAGCAATCTACACTTTTAATAGGAATATGTTTTCGAACTATTGGGAGCGTAAAAATACTATCATTGGATTTACGATAGATGGTTAAAAGTACTTCTGAATCCTTTTCTCCCTTGAACGTATTGCGAACCATCTCTGAAGTTAATTTTTTACCAAAAAGAGTGTCATTGTCAGCTTTTAAGATACGATCGCCTAATTGAATGTTTTTACTGAAAGCGTCACTCTCCTCGATAGGTTTCATTACCGCAATAGTGTCTTTATACATATAAAAACTAATGCCTACACCTACAAATTTACCACTGATGTTTTCTGAAATTTCTTGAATGTTTCTCTTTGAGATATAACTTGAATGTGGATCCAATTTTGATAAAATCCCATTAACAGTCAACTCAACAATACTGTCAGGATTTATTTTATCTACATAATCATTTTCTATGTAATCAATCAGTGTCCCAAGTTTTTTTTTACTTGGACTTTCAACAATAGAGTCAATATCTACCACAGGAGTTGGTGTGGGAAGAGGTTCTTGGATATAAAAATCGGACAGAACACGCCCAAGAAAAATGCCTATTCCCAAAATGACACTTATGATAATGGGCAATATGTATGTTTTTATTCTCATATACTAAAAGAGGTTGTCTGAAAAGTGGTTCTTACATCATTTTGGGATTCCATCGCACGAAAAAGGAACTCCTACACACGATTTCTCAGAATTTTAAATACGAAGGAAAACTAACAGGCAAAGTCATGATGCCAAACTCAACTTCTCGGACAACCCTTTATCTATATACAAATTTCATTGTTCCGAGTGGCTATTTGAAAGCCCCCACTCCTTTCGTTAACCATTGATGAAACTCATCAACATCAGGCGTGTAGCCAATCGGATCAATAAGGTTACTTTCATCGTGGTTCATCAGCACGTAAAAAGGTTGTGAATTAGCTTTATAACGAACTGTTTGAAACTCACTCCATTTTTGACCTATGTATTTAATTTGCTTACCTGGTTTTAACTTTGATTCAACTATTTGATTTTCAGGAAGTGGTCGTTTATCATCCACGTAAAGGGAGATTAACACCACATCGTTTTTCAATATGTCAAGTATATGCGGTTTAGCCCATACGTTTTGTTCCATTTTACGGCAATTTACGCATGTCCAACCTGTGAAGTCTAACAAAATAGGTTTATTCACTTTTTTTGCATATGCTATTCCTGTTTCATAATCGTCAAAAGCTAAAATATTGTGAGGTTCCAACAGATGAGCTCCTTCGGGTAGCCTGTCCTCTTGACTTGATACGATGCCTCCTGTTTTAGTATATCCTACTCCATAGGGCGACTCACTATAGTGTTGTGGTGGAGGAAATGCACTAATTAAGTTCAGTGGAGCTCCCCAAAGTCCAGGTATCATATAAATCGTGAAAGTTAAGGATAATAGACCCAAACTCAAACGTCCTACCGAAATTTTGTCTACGGGAGAATCGTGAGGTAATCTGATTTTTCCGAATAAATACAAGGCTAATGTTCCAAAAACAGCTATCCAAATCGCTATAAACACCTCTCTCTCAAGCCAATGATATTGATAAGCTAAATCTGCGTTCGACAAAAATTTGAAAGCTAAAGCTAATTCTAAAAATCCTAAAACGACTTTTACAGTATTCAACCATCCGCCTGATTTTGGCAATGAATTCAACCATCCTGGGAAAGCTGCGAAAATAGCAAATGGCAATGCAATGGCTAATGAGAAACCAAGCATACCAATAATAGGAGCTATACCACCCTTAGAAGCTGCTTCTACCAATAATGTACCTACGATAGGCCCTGTACAAGAGAATGAAACAATAGCCAATGCCAAAGCCATAAAGAAGATACCCACCAAACCACTACGGTCGGCTTGCGCATCCACTTTTGTACTCCACGAACTGGGTAAGGTTAATTCAAACGCTCCTAAAAAAGAAGCTGCAAAGAAGATCAATATCAAGAAAAATATAATATTAAACCAGAAATTACTCGCCAAAGCGTTCAAAGCATCTGCACCGAAAATTGCAGTTACTACTGACCCCAACACAACGTAAATTACGATAATTGATAGTCCGTAGAAAATAGCATTTCTGATACCTTTGATTTTCGATTTACTTTGCTTTGTAAAATAACTTACAGTCATTGGAATCATCGGAAATACACACGGAGTGAGCAAAGCAGCGAACCCAGAAAGGAACGAAATAAAGAAAATACTCCAAAGTCCCTTGTTTGCAACATTTTTATTGTCATTTTCTTCCACTTTTTGTGTTTCCTCCTTAACTGTTTTGTCGTTTGGAGTTTTATCATCTCCTTCTAAAGAAAAAATGCCTGCGTTGGAATTGTCCACAGATTGCGTTTGGTTAGCCTCGGTTGAACCTGTGTTTTCACTAAAGATAAACATCAAATCAACCGTATCAGGAGGCAAACAGTTAGCATCATCACATACCATAAACTCCACACCAGCTTTAATGGAAGATAAAGGTTTTAAGATTTTTATACGCTGTTTGAAAGTTGCATTTTTATAGAAAAAGCCGATTTCCATATCAAAAACAGCATCGTGCTTCACTACCGAACCCGTTTCAACTGTTTTACCAACCAATTCAAAAGTACCATCGTTGATGTATTCAAAAGTTGTAGGAACAGGACCATTTGGTGGAATTGTTTGTGAATAAAGTTTCCATCCTTGGTCGATTGTAGCAGTAGTTACCAAGTCATATTCTTGGTCATTAATTTTTTCTACTTTGGTATCCCATTTGACAGGATCAAAAATTTGAGCATTTACCAAAATAAAACTAACTGATAATAAGAAAGTTAATATTTTTTTCATCGTATCACAAAAGTTTTTTTAATAACAAACGACAAAATTAGTTTTTTTGTGGAAAAAAACAAAAATATTCTTTATTTTATTGAAGTGGCTACCACTTAACAAAATAAAGTTTTGATTTGTTTCGAAAAATTTTTACATTTGCTCCAATGAATAGTTTCTTTTTGAAAGAATTAATTAGATTCTATGGATAATCAAACTCACAAAAATTGCGTATTTAACGAATAGTCATATAATTACTGTCGTAAAACTTTTTTTACGGCAGTTTTGATTTTATATTATGAAAAAGAATATTTTTATACTTTTTTGTTTAGTTTTTTTCTCTTGCCAACAGAGTAAAAAAGGAACAGTTGTAGTCTGGAATAACGAAGGGGCAGAAACGTTTGTAATAGATGCTGTGAATAAAAAAAGTAATCAAACGACTAATTTGAATGATTACATTGAAAGTTGTAGAGTTGTTCCCTTAGAAACAAGGAGAGATGCTTTGGTAAATAAAATTGAGAAAGTAATTGTAGCCAACAATAAGGTTTATCTACATTGTGATAGAGATAAGATATTGATATTTGAAGCAAATACAGGGAAGTTTATAAACAAGATTCATGCCGTTGGTCAAGGTCCAGAAGAATATACAGAGATTACTGATTTTGCAATAGAAAAAAGAACAAACAATATTTGTACATACGATGAACGCAAGCACAAAGTGATTAAATATACAGCAGACGGACGGTTTATCAATGCAGTTAGGACAAAATTTCATGGGTTGAACATTTATAGCGTTAATGATTCCATCTATGCGGTATATGATGATATTAATATTTTGACATCTGAGAAGAGTGACTTGCTGTTGGTAAATAATGATTTTTCAAAACTTGAAGAACTATATTTTCCACATCAAGAAAGATTTTACAACAGAGCTCCTGAAAAATCTAATTATTCAAAACATCACTACTTTAACACGTATGATGATAGAACTTACATAACCCCTTCTATTTATCATTATACGTACGAAATCATTGGAACAAAATTGAAACCTAAATATAATTTTGATTTTGGAGATAAAAATATAGAGCCTACTGACGATATATTTTTCACAGAGGATTTGGTTGACTCAGGAAAGGTTTTTGGTGTTAACTATTACGAAAATAGTCGTACTCTTTTTGTTGAATATGGTCTAAATATGACCAGGCATTTTCTATATATTGATAAAGAAACAAAAAATCAAGTCTTTATGTTGGGTAAAGATTGGAAAAATATGCCTTTGCTGTACTACATTTTTACAGGCAAAATAGTAAGAGCTGTAAATGAAGATGAGGATACATTTATGACTTTAACTTGGTTTGGGGAAGATGATTTTATAAAAAATAACGAACATTTTCTAAATGCAACAGACAGTCTGTACCTACCCGAAATTGATAAATTGAGAAAAGTTAAAAGTGACGATAATCCTGTATTGATTTTTTTTAGAATGAAAAAGTTTTAACATTATGAAAAGTCACGAACACATGTTTTTATCGTTATATCAATCTATTTTCAGAAATCCAAAAAAAATGAAGAAAATAATACTATCTACCATCGGTTTAATTTTTTTATTATCTTGTAAAACAGATACTACGAACGCAAAAGAAGAAAACGTACAGCAGTTGCTTCCCGAATCGCCTACAGAAGTAACCGTTATGCCATTACAATCTAAGCCATTTACGCACGAACTTGTTAGCAACGGTAAAATACACGCCTCACAAATGGTAGGTCTCAAATTCAAAGCTAACGAAAAGATTGCTCGTATTTTGGTTAAGAATGGTGATAACGTAGCCCAAGGTCAGATAATCGCTACTTTGGATGGATTTTCTTTTGAAAACAAATTACAACAAGCCCAAGACGATGTAAGTCGTGCCCGTTTGGAGTTGCAAGATATGCTTATCGGTCAAGGGTTTAAGCTGAAAGATTCCGCAAATGTCCCTCCGCAAACAATGGAACTTCTAAAAGTAAAAAGCGGTTACAACAAAGCATTAAGCCACTACAAAATGGCTAAAAACGAACTTCAAGGTGTTACTTTGTACGCACCCATCAGCGGAACAATCGCCAACCTGAATAGTAAGCCCAACACATATCCTGATATGTCAAAAGACTTCTGTAATATCGTGAATCTACACAGTATGGAAGTCAGCTTTCCTATTATGGAAAGTGAATTAGGGTTTGTACAAAAAGGCGGCGAGGTGGAAGTGATACCTTTTTCAATCCCTGATGTAAAAATCAAAGGAAAAATCACCGAAATCAATCCGTGGATTGACCAAAACGGAATGGTACAACTGAAAGCCTCTGTGGCATATCATCCGAAAATGGTGGAAGGAATGAGCGTTCGTGTAAGTATTTTCCGAGCATTGGAAAAACAGTGGGTAGTTCCCAAATCAGCAGTCGTTCTGCGTACCAACCGAAAAGTTCTTTTCACATTGAAAGACGGAAAAGCCTTTTGGAACTACGTTCAAACAGGTTTGGAAAATGCTACCGAGTACACCATAACAGGCGAAACCCTCAAAGAAGGCGACCCGATTATCGTTTCTGGAAATATTAATTTGGCTCACGAATCGCCTGTGGTGGTGAAAGAGTAAGTTGAGATATTGACATTTTTAAAGGGAAGTGTTGTAAAAAGTATGATATCTTTAATAAAGTGGATATTTCTGTCAGGCTGAGCGTAGTCGAAGCCCTGTAATTACGAGGCTTCGACTACGCTCAGCCTGACAATCAGAACTACCATCATACTTTTTATGACACTACCTTTTAAAGTATAACTTTAAAAATGTCTGAAAATTAAATGCAAGAATCTTGTATACATTTGTGGAATATATTATTTTTGGACAAAATTAAAGTGGCACTTTAAAAATGTCGAATATTAATATACATATAAGGAGAGAATTATCAACTGAGCTCATAAGATTGAGTGATTTTTACTCAGTTTTGGTAGTTACAGGGCCCAGGCAGTCGGGAAAAACAACCCTTTGTAAGGTGAATTTTCCTTCCTATCACTATGTGAATATGGAAGATATTGCTTTACGAGAACAAATTATGCTCAATCCGAAAGCATTTTTGAAACAATTTCCAAAAGGGTTAATCATTGATGAGGTTCAAAATGTTCCTGAATTGCTTTCGTATATTCAAGTAGTTGTAGATGAGGATAATTCACGAAAATTTGTTCTCACGGGGAGCAACAATTTTTCATTGATGCAAGGTATCACACAATCTTTGGCAGGTAGAGTTTCCGTTTTTACGCTGTTGCCTCTTTCGCTACAAGAATTAGGAGATATTCCATATAGAACAGACACTAACACATTGATTATCAATGGTGGGTATCCAGCTGTTTGGGCGAAGAAAATCCCTGTCCAAGACGTTAGCCGAAATTATTACAACACTTACATAGAGCGAGATGTGAGGCAATTGATGAAAGTCAAAAACTTATCTAACTTTCAAACTTTTATGAAGTTATGCGCTGGACGCGTAGGGACAGAATTGAACATAAATGCTTTATCGAACGAAATAGGGATTTCATCGCCTACACTTAAAGAATGGTTTAGCATTTTGGAAGCATCGTACATTGTTTTCCGTTTGCCTCCATTCTTCAAAAATATAGGGAAAAGATTGGTAAAATCACCTAAAATATATTTTTACGATACAGGATTGGCGTGTTTTCTTTTGGGAATAGAAACACCACAACAATTGGCGGTGCATCCGTTACGGGGAGTATTGTTTGAAAATATGGTAGTTTTAGAGTTTTTTAAAAATAAGTTTAATAAAGGGGTTTTACCAAACTATTATTTCTATCGGGATAAAAACCAAAAAGAAGTGGATTTGATAGAAGAAAAAGCCAATGAAATCAAGGCTTATGAAATAAAATCAGCACAGCTTTTCAATAAGAATTTTATAAAGAATTTAGACTATATCAAGAATCTATTAGGAGAAGAAGTGATTTCTACCCAAGTGATTTACGATGGAGAATTAACAGTCCATTCATCTGAAAACGGAATGGTTAATTTTAGAAATATTCATTTTTGAAAATAGGATAAAAACCAATAAATTACAGAAACATGACAAAAAGAATTTTACCAATGTTGTTGTTTGCAATCGGATTGTTTTCTTGTAAAGACAAAGAGCAAGATCAAACAAATGGAATACGTATTTTAAAAATTCAAGATTCTGAAAAACAAGAAGTTATTGATAAAATAACGTATCTTCCTATTCAAGAAGATGAACAATTTTTGTTTTCTGAATTATCGAAGGTAATCATTAAAAACGATTGTATTTATATCTTGGATTTACATCAATCCAACTCGCTTCTATGTTTCTCAAAATCAGGGAATTTTATAAGAAAAATAGGCAATCAAGGACAAGCATCGGATGAGTATATTCGTTTACAAGATTTTGATGTAGATGATTCGCATGTATATTTATACGATAGAAGACAAAAGAAAATGTTGACTTATGATTTGGAGGGAAATTTTATCGAAAGTAAAAAAACTCCTTTTGTAGGTAAAAATTTTAAGGTATTGCCAAATCAACAATTTCTTTTTGCTTTGGCGAAAGGGGATGGAAAAGAGCCTTTACTTGTGCAGACATCCGCTGATTTTGCAGATCAGAAAAATATACTAAATTTCCAAAAAGAATACGTTGACGACAACGGAACGCCTACCGTTTTTCAGCCTTCACAAGAGCATATTTTATTTAACAGAGCGGTCAATGACTCTGTATTTGTGTTGAATAAAACTGGCGCGATAGCTTCTACTTATGTCTTTGATTTTGGAACTAAAAAAGTACCTAATGACTTAAAAAACAGCTATGAGACCTTGGTGGAAGTTAGAAAAGAAAATGATTTTGCTTATCTGATAGGTGCACCATTGCTGATTCATAATAGATATTTGGTAAGTGAAATTTTTTATGAGGGTAGTAAAGCTACTTTACTATATGATTTGAACGAAGATAAATGTGAAATAACTCAATGGTTGCCTGAAAAAATGTATTCAACAGACATCATTCTACCAACAGCTGCTTTTGATAATGGGGTTGTTGGCTGGATGGATATCGATGTTTACGATGTTTTGAAAGAAAAACCAACACTTTCTGGTGATTTGATGAAGCATTTAGAAGAAGGGGGCAAAATACTTACGTTTTACCATTTTAAAAAATAAATAGGAATAATCTGTCATAAAAAATAACATGATAAAATTCTTACTTACACGCCCGATAGCGGTACTGATGAGTTTTTTGGCACTTATCATCGTAGGTGCCATTACATTCGGTACATTGCCCGTTTCTTTGTTGCCTGACATTCCCATTCCCGAAATTACGGTACAAGTTACGGGCGAAAACACATCAGCACGTGAGTTAGAAAACACAGTCGTTACTCCCATTCGTCAGCAACTGCTACAAGTGGGTAAATTGCGTGATATTACAAGCGAAACCCGTGACGGAAACGCCATTATTCGTCTGAAATTTGATTATGGCACGAATACCGATTTGGCTTTTATTGAAGTCAACGAAAAAATTGACGGCTCTATGAGTCGTTTGCCACGCAATACCAAGCGTCCGCAAGTGGTGAAAGCGAGTGCTACCGATATTCCCGTTTTTTACCTAAACCTTTCTCTTAAAGACGATAAAAGCTATTCCGAACCCGATGAACAGCGTTTTTTGGAACTGTCGGAATTTTCTCAAAACATAGTAAAACGCCGTGTTGAGCAACTTCCTGAGGTGGCAATGGCGGACATCACGGGATATATGCAACAACATATCCGTATCACCCCCAATATGGATTTTTTGGAAACCATTGGATTGCAACTTTCGGATATTGAGAATACATTACAAGCCAACAACGTAGAACCTGGTAGTATGGTGGTTCGTGATGGCTATTACGAATATAATATCAAATTTTCATCGGTGCTTCGCACCATAGAAGATGTTAAAAACATTTATTTCAGAAAGGGTGACCGACTTTTGCAACTCAAAGATTTTGCCCAAGTAGAATTATCCAAAAAAGGGGAAACGGGTCTTTCGGTTACAGATGGTAAACGCAGTGTAACATTGGCAATCATCAAACAGTCCGATGAGACAATGCAAAATCTCAAAGAAAGCCTGTACCAAACCCTTGACAATCTTGAAAAATCATATCCCGATGTTCAGTTTTCCATCAATCGAAATCAAACAGAATTACTTGACTACACTATCAGTAATCTGAATCAAAACTTGTTTTTAGGCTTTGTTTTGGTGTTTTTGGTGGCCATCTTCTTTTTAGGAGATGCCAAATCGCCTATGATCATCGGGCTGAGTATGTTTTCGGCTTTGATTATTTCATTTGTCTTTTTCTATTTGTTTGACAAATCGCTAAATATCATATCTTTATCAGGAATGATATTAGCTTTGGGAATGATGATTGACAGTGCCATTATCGTTACGGATATCATCACCCAACATCGGGAAAAAGGCGAAACTTTGTTTGACGCTTGTGTAAAAGGTACTAATGAGGTGATTACGCCCATTTTGAGTTCTACTTTTACCACTATCGCCGTTTTTTTACCTCTGATTTTTTTAAGTGGGATTTCGGGAGCCATCTTTTTAGACCAAGCCTTTGCCGTAAGTGTAGGGCTGTTGGTTTCGTATTTTACGGGAATTATTCTGCTTCCGATTTTGTATCATACCTTTTATCACAAAAAATGGCTTTCCAAAACTACTATTTTTCGAAAAACACAACAAAAAATTGATAAAATATTATTTTCAAGCTATGATAAAGGCTTCTATTTTACATTTTTACACAAGAAACCATTGTTTTTAGCAATTATTTTGATGATTCCGCTATGTTTTTTATTGTTTAGGGTGGTTCCGAAGTCCAATATGCCTGATTTAGACCATATTGAACTCATTGCCAAAGTGGAATGGAATGAAAATATCCATATTGACGAAAACAAAAAACGAACCGATGCACTGTTTCAATCTGTGGATGAATGGACAGTAGAAAGTGCAGGATATGTGGGCAACAAACAATATCTATTGGAAAAAGAAAACAACCTATCCGTTACGGAAGCCGAAGTATATTTCAAAGGTAATTCTCCCAAAAGAATAGCAAAAATCAAAGAAAATCTAAACCGATGGATACACGAAAACTATCCGCAGGCAGTGCTGACGTTTGCTCCTCCAAAAAATATTTTTGAAAAGATTTTCGATACCAATGAAGCTGACATAATAGCTCAGTTGTACTCAAAAAATCGACAAAAAACTCCTTCCATTGCCGATATTAAGCAAGTACAGACACGCATCGAACAGAGTTCGGGTGTCTCTTCAGTAGATATAGCCTTTGAAGAGCAATTTGTCATTACCGTAGATAAAGAAAAACTGCTACGTTACAAAGTGGATTACAGCGAGGTACATCGTGAGCTTAAAACAGCCTTTAAGAACAACGAAATAGCCACCCTGCGTTCATACCAACAATATTTACCCATAACCCTTTCAGGAAACTTACAAACCATCAATCAGGTACTTCAAAACACAATGGTTCGCACCAACTTACGGGATGAAAAGGAACAATTTATAAAAATCCCGTTGCAGTCTTTGCTTGGCATTTCGAAAGGACAAGATTTAAAAACAATCGTTTCGGGTAAAAACGGGGAGTATATTCCGCTTGTATATCCAAGTCTGGAAAATGCCGAAGACTTTATACAAGCCACTGAAAACGAACTTAAAAGCGATTCACAGTGGGAAGTACAATTTGCAGGTGGGTTCTTTTCGAGCCAAAAAATGCTCGGTGAATTAGTCGTTGTGCTTATTATTTCCGTACTGCTGATGTACTTTATATTGGCAGCTCAATTTGAGAGTTTTACTCAACCTCTTATAGTGCTTATTGAATTGCCTATTGATATTGCTTTTGCGTTGTTACTTCTGTGGGGTACAGGACATACACTCAATCTGATGAGTGCCATTGGGATTGTAGTTTCTTGCGGAATAATCATCAACGATAGTATTTTAAAAATTGATATGATTAACGAGCTTCGCAAAGCCAATGCACCTTTGATGGAAGCCATACACACCGCCGGACAAAGGCGTTTACGTTCCATTATGATGACTTCTTTAACCACAATTTTGGCAATGACACCACTTTTATTTTCGTTTGATATGGGTTCAGAATTGCAAAAGCCTCTTGCTGTCGCAATGATAGGTACAATGATGATGGGAACATTGGTAAGTTTATTTATTATTCCGCTAATTTATTGGTTGATTTATAGAGATAAAAACAAATAGTTCACTCAGTCCGAAAATTAAAGACAATGTGGTAAAAAATGGTGCTTAAAAACCTTGTAAAGTATTGTTTTTTTTAAGAGTTATAATGAAATCACTTCGATTATAACTCCTGCAAATATATAAAAATAAGTAACTATGATTTTTAAAAGACTTTTTTACCACATTGCCAAAAATAAAAGAAGCTGTCTAAAAAACATAGAACAGCTTCTTTATTATAAATTAATTTCCCTATAAATTACAAACTAACGCGTTTGAATGTAGTGATTTCAACTCCTTTTGAAGCCACATACTGAGACACTTTCTTAGTTTCATCAGATATATATACTTGATCTAATAAAGCCTTCTCTTGGTCTAATGAAGTGTTATCACTAATGAAGCGTTGCAATTTTCCAGGAAGGATTTTGTCCCAAATTTGCTCTGGTTTTCCTTCTGCTTTCAATTCAGCTTTCGCATCTTCTTCCGCTTGTTTCAACACTTCGTCCGTAAGTTGAGCATACGATACATATTTAGGAACATTTTTCAAAGGTTTCCCTAAACGCACTAATTCCTCATTCTCTTTTTCAATAACAGCGATACGAGCCTCTGTTTCTTTCGCAATATAGTCAGCAGAAAAATCTTTGTAAGACAATGTTTCGGCACCCATAGCAGCGATTTGCATAGCCAAGTTTTTAGAAACATCATTAGCGTCAGCGACATTAGCTGACAAACCTACCAAAGCAGCAATCTTATTACCGTGGTGTATATACGCACCTACAAAAGGAGCCTCTATTTTTTCGAAAGCCCCTACTTCGATTTTCTCACCAATAACTCCTGTTTGTTCAGTCAATTTTTCAGCAACTGTTATTCCCTTATAGTCAGCTGCCAACAATTCCTCTTTTGAATTCACAGAAAGAGCCATCTCAGCCAAATCTTTTGCCAAAGCAACAAAGGATTCATTTTTAGCTACGAAATCCGTCTCACAATTCAATGAAACGATAGCTCCTTTAGTGTTATCTCCGTTTACTTTTGCAATAACAGCTCCCTCGCTTGAATCACGGTCAGCTCTTTTTGCAGCAACTTTTTGTCCCTTTTTACGTAGGATTTCAATAGCTTTGTCGAAATCTCCTTCTGCTTCAATCAAAGCACCTTTACAATCCATCATACCAGCTCCTGTGGCTTGTCTCAATTTGTTTACATCTGCGGCTGTAATATTTGCCATAATTTTGTGTTGTATTTTATATTAATAAATTCGTTAAAAAAGAAGAAGTAATTACGTTTTGAAAGGCATATTTCGCAAACATAATTACTTCGTTATCTGATTTTAGAGAGTATCTGAAATATTAAAACTTGAAAAACTCTGTCATTGTTTCCCTATTTGGTCAGGATGGCGTTGAACGAGAGAAAAGAATCTTTGACAAATAAAAAAATCAAATTCTCAATGACTCCGTTACACTACACTCTGAATGACATTCAAACAATCTCTCAAATAGTGTAATAATTATTCAGCAGTTTCTGCCTCTTTATTGTCTGACGTTTTTCCTGCAAGACCTTCGTTAATAGCCTCTGTCACGTACGAGAGAATTTTTTCGATAGATTTTGAAGCATCGTCATTTGCTGGGATAACATAGTCCACCTCACGAGGGTCTGAATTGGTATCCACCATAGCAAAAATAGGAATGTTTAATTTTTGAGCTTCTTTAACTGCAATATGCTCACGCATTGTGTCCACAACAAACAACGCTCCTGGAAGGCGAGACATGTCAGCGATAGAACCTAAGTTCTTCTCTAATTTTTCTCTTAAACGTTCGATTTGTAGTTTTTCTCTCTTTGAAAGGGTTTCAAAAGTGCCATCTTTTTTCATTTTATCAATTGAAGACATCTTTTTAACCGCTTTGCGAATAGTAACAAAGTTAGTTAACATACCTCCTGGCCATCTTTCAGTGATGTAAGGCATCTTAACTGATGCTGCTTTTTCTGCAACAACATCTTTTGCTTGCTTTTTAGTTGCAACAAAAAGAATTTTTTTACCTGATGCTGCAATTTTCTTCAAAGCCTCATTAGCTTCTTCAATTTTAGCTGCAGTTTTGTATAAATTAATTACGTGGATTCCGTTACGCTCCATATAGATATATGGTGCCATATTAGGGTTCCATTTTCTAGTCAAATGCCCAAAGTGAACACCTGCATCTAGTAAATCTTTAATTTCTATGTTATTTGCCATTTTTTTAATAGTTTACGTTCCGTTGAAATTTAGCAATACTGAAGTGGAAACCATAACGTTTGCCAACAATATTTGGATGCTAAACTAAATTCCTTCTGAAAAGGAACAACGACAACAATGTTTTTAAATTCTTTAATAAGTCTAACGTATTAACGTTTAGAGAATTGGAATCTCTTACGAGCTTTTTTCTGACCGAACTTCTTACGTTCCACCATACGAGGGTCTCTCGTTAATAGCCCTTCCGGTTTCAATGTAGCTCTATTTTCAACATCAACTTCGCATAAAGCTCTTGATATTGCCAAACGGATAGCCTCAGCTTGTCCTGTTACTCCACCTCCGTAAACATTCACTTTCACATCATAAGTATCCTCTGTTCCTGTTAAAGCGAAAGGTTGTCTTACTTTGTACTGAAGTGTTGAGGTTGTAAAGTAATCATTTAATTCTCTTTTATTTACACTAATTGCACCATTACCTGGTTTCAAATAAACACGTGCAACCGCTGTTTTTCTTCTTCCAATTTTGTGAATTACTTCCATTATTTCAAATCGTTTAAGTTAACGGCTGTAGGTTGTTGTGCTTCGTGTTTGTGCTCTGTACCTACATACACTTTTAAATTACGTAAAATCGCCACACCCAATTTATTTTTTGGCAACATACCTTTAACTGCTTTTTCAATTAAACGCTCAGGGTGTTTCGCTAAGACGTCCTTAGCTGTTTGCACTCTCTGCCCTCCTGGATAACCTGTGTAACGAAGATATTCTTTATCGTTCCATTTGTTACCAGTTAAGTTGATTTTTTCAGCATTGATAACAATCACGTTATCTCCGCAATCAACGTGTGGTGTAAACTCAGGCTTGTACTTACCTCGTAGCAATTTTGCCACTTTTGAAGCAAGACGACCCAATGTCTGTCCTTCAGCATCTACCAAAACCCACTTTTTGTTAGCAGTGTTTTTGTTTACTGAAATTGTTTTGTAGCTTAATGTGTCCACATTTCTAATTTTAAATTAAACATTCCTTTTCCTTATCAAAATACATACGTATCTGAAATTGGGGTGCAAAGTTACAATTATTTACGTAATATGCAAATTTATTGATGCTTTTTTATTTCAGGAAATCATTTCTACTAACACTTTGTAATAGCAAAACTAAATTTAAGGAAGAAAGACTTTCTAACGTAACACACTAAACACTTCCTTAACAAAGAAAGTTATCTATTTTGCTAAAAATCAACTCTCATAGGCAAACATTTTTTTTCGGTATTCACTCCTAAAAACTTAGGGAATAAGCAACGTCTTTGTGCAGTAGTAAGAAAAACTCAAAAGTAATTCAAAATACTATCGCTATGATGGGATATCATACTTTGATTAACATAGATTTTAGAATGTTTCTAAAAACAAAAAAAACTCTTCGAAAAAACTATATATTTTTGAGAGTAATTATGGTTGTCATATTCAAATTGACTCAAGATTTGCTTGCCACTAAACCTGATACATTTGAGTAATATTTTTGAGCACTAAAGTCTAGCTTTAATTGTTTTTTTACTGAAAAAGTGAAGTCCTAAACTTTTAACTATATACTACCAATTACCACGCAGCATTTGATCTGTTTTGATTACTTACACATTCTTTTTATTTGGTGTGGATTTTCACGACCTTTAAATTATTCAATGGTACCGCCTTAGAAGAAAAATCTTTTGGAATGCAATTTGTGTTTTATCTCCTCTAATATTGAAAAAAAAATAGAAGGTTGTTTAAAAAGAGTTTTTCTATATATTACTCTGAGTGTAGAAATGTTTTTTAATAACTCATTGTTAGATTTTGCTTCTTATCTACAAAAGATAAGGATTATAGATTAAATCTTTTTAAACAACCTTATTGTATTCTGCTTAAGAGTTATGACTCTTTTTCTTATCCGTTCCTGATTTTCCGTTGTTATCTCTTGGTGGACGAGGTAATAAAGCCTTACGAGACACACGTGTCTTTTTTGTTTTAGGATCAACGCCTAAGTATTTCACTTCGATGATATCACCCTCTTTCAATGCATCAGAAACTTTTTCAATGCGTTCCCAAGCGATTTCAGAAATGTGGATAAAAGAATCCTTACCTGGCATAAATTCAACAATCGCACCAATTTCCAACAATCGGATTACTTTCACTTTGTAAGTTTCTCCTTCTACGGGTTCGAACGAAACAGCATGAACAGCATTAATTACTTCTTCAATACCTTCAGAATCAGTCCCTAATATTTCAACTATGCCCAATTCCCCCACTTCCTCAATAACGATGGTGGTGTTAGTACGAGATTGTAGGTCTTGGATATTTTTTCCTCCCGAACCGATGAACGCACCGATATATTCTTTCGGCATTTCCATTTTAACAATTTTCGGAGCATGAGCTTTAACTTCCGACTTAGGTTCGGCAATCGTATCAGTAATTTTGTTTAAAATATGCATACGTCCCTCACGAGCTTGTTCCAAGGCTTTCTCTAAAATTTCATAGGTCAAACCTTTTATTTTGATATCCATTTGACAAGCAGTAATTCCATCTTTGGTTCCTGTAACTTTAAAGTCCATGTCTCCCAAGTGGTCTTCATCACCTAAAATATCCGAAAGTACAGCATATTTATCCCCTTCGGTAATCAATCCCATTGCAATACCCGAAACAGGTTTAATCATCTGAACTCCTGCGTCCATTAACGCCAAAGTACCAGCACAAACAGTCGCCATTGACGATGAACCATTCGATTCTAAAATTTCGGAAACTACCCGAACAGTGTAAGGACAATCAGCTGGAATCATACGCTTCAAAGCACGTTGAGCTAAGTTTCCATGTCCAATTTCTCTTCGTGAAGTCCCTCTAAGTGGACGAGCCTCACCAGTAGAGAACGGTGGGAAGTTATAATGTAGGTAAAAACGTTCTTCACCTTGTTCTGTTGGAAGGTCAATAACGTTTGCTTCACGTGATGTTCCCAAAGTAACCGTTGTCAATGACTGAGTTTCACCACGAGTAAAAATAGATGATCCGTGAGCAGATGGTAGATAATCAATTTCGCACCAGATTGGACGAATTTGAGTTGTATTTCTTCCATCCAAACGGATATTTTCATTTAAAATAAGGTTTCTAACAGCTTCTTTATGAGCCTTTCCAAAATATTTGCTGATTAAAACAGCATATTCTTCCTGCTCTTCTTCCGTAAACAGAGCCATACATTCCTCTTTTACAGCAGCAAATTTGTCGCTACGCTCATGCTTTCCTGTATCTTCTTTAGCAATGGCGTAGCATTTTGGGTAAGCATAGTTATATACTTTATCCTTAATTTCCTCATTTTCAGCTTCAGGTTCGTAACTACGTTTTTCAGTTTTTCCAACTTTTTCTGCCAAACGAATTTGAGCATCAATTTGTACTTTGATAGCTTCGTGAGCAAATTTGATGGCTTCGGTCATTTCTTTTTCAGAAACTTCGTCCATCTCTCCTTCCACCATAGCAACGAAATCTTTGGAAGCTCCTACCATAATGTCTATATCCGACTGAGCCAATTGCTCTTTGTTCGGATTTATGATGAATTTTCCATCAACACGACCTACCCGCACTTCGGAAATTGGCCCATCGAACGGAATGTCGGATACAGCAATACAAGCAGATGCTGCTAAACCCGCTAAAGCGTCAGGCATTACACTTTCATCGTGTGACATTAATTGAATCATTACCTGAGTTTCAGCATGATAGTCTTTTGGGAATAAAGGACGTAACACACGGTCAACCAATCGCATGGTTAATACCTCTTGGTCGCTTGGACGTGCCTCACGTTTGAAAAAACCACCGGGGAAACGTCCTGCAGCGGCAAATTTTTCACGATAATCCACCGTTAAAGGTAAAAAATCCGTATCTGGGTTAATTTCTTTGGCAGAAACTACTGTTGCAAGCAACATCGCATTGCCCATCCTAACAACAACAGAACCATCTGCTTGTTTAGCTAATTTTCCCGTTTCGATGGATATTTCTCTACCATCTTCAAGGGTAATAATTTCCTTTTTTACTTCTGGAATCATAAATTCTTTTTTTAATTAAACAATGGGTTGTGTTGTTGTTTATGTTATAATCCCAATGGCCAGTTATGCACCGACAGGCTTAAAAAGATTAATAGAATCTATAGTTGTATGTGTATTTTTCTGTTTTTCTTAGTTTTAAAAAATCTGTCCATGGAAAGACAAAAACACAAAAAGTAAAACACAAAAATATTTTGTCATTTTAAAGGAGAATATAAAAAACGTTTAAAAAAAAAGAGGCAAAAAGCCCCTTTTTGATTATTTTCTAATACCAAGTTCTTTGATTATATTACGATATCTTTCGATGTCGTTGTTTTTCAAGTAGTCAAGCAAACTTCTTCTTTTACCTACCAATTTAACCAACGCACGCTCTGTGTTATAATCTTTACGATTTGCTTTTAAGTGTTGCGTTAAGTGGTTGATTCTGTGTGTAAAAAGAGCTATTTGCCCTTCTGATGAACCTGTGTTCGTTTCTGAACCTGCGTACTTTTTGAAAATTTCCGCTTTAATTTCCTTTGTTAAATACATTCCAATATTGTTTTAAATGATTATTATGTACTGATTTTTAGGTGGCAAAGATACATAAAAATATGTAACCTCCAAATTTTTTATAATTTATTTTTCATCGTTCTGAATTGTAGGAGAAGCCATGCATAACAGTTCCACTACGTCTAAAATTTCGATAACATCCTCTTTTTTCTTACTTTTTATACCGTCTGTGAGCATTGTGTTACAAAAGGGACAAGCTGTAGCAATTACCTCTGGTTGTACTTCCAGAGCTTGTTCTGTGCGTAAAGCGTAGATCTCTTTATCGCCTCTTTCGGATTCTTTGAACATTTGGGCTCCACCCGCACCACAGCACATTGAGCGACTTTTACTTTTTTTCATTTCAACTAATTCGACACCCAATTTTTTTAACAAGTTGCGTGGAGCATCATAAACATTATTGCCTCTCCCTAAATAACAAGGATCGTGAAATGTCACACGTTTACCTTTAAAAAAATCTTTGTCAATATGTAGTTGATTCGATTTGATGAGCTTCTCAATATATTCTGTATGATGCCAAACCTCATAAACACCCCCCAATGCAGGATATTCATTTTTGAGAGTATTAAACACATGTGGACATGTAGTTACGATTTTTTTGACGTTATAAGCTTCCAAAAGCTGAATATTACTCATAGCTTGGATTTGGAAAAGAAACTCATTTCCAGCTCGTTTAGCAGGGTCTCCAGTATCACTTTCTTCAGCTCCGAGTACTGCAAAATCTACGTTAGCTTGATTTAATAGCTGAACAAACGCCCGAACGATTCGTTTAGCTCGGTCATCGTAACTGCCTGCACTTCCTACCCAAAATAAAATTTCAGGAGATTTACCTTGTGCCATAAGTTCGGCCATCGTAGGTACGTAAAGCGTATTTCTGGTCATAGTCATATGCCGTTAGTAATCTTCAAAGACTTCAATAGAACGTTGTTTCGTCTAATCAGAAAAATATGGTGTACTTTTATTTTTAATCGTTTTATTATTAGGTTTTTAACTGTTTTGTAAAAATGTTTTTTTTTGAGACTTGAAATTGTAATTTTTCTACCTTTATCTAGCTCACCCCCTTTAGCTTACGCAACTTAAAAATGATTCTTTTTCCTACAGCTTTTAAACCCAAGATGTTTTTATACTTTCTAGAATTAAGATTCATTCACCCAATTCAGGCGGTCAGCTTGGCTATATGCCCATGGAGCTCCGTTATTTTCGATGTTGGTCATCATTGTATTTAACTCGGCAGGAGCTGCCGATTCTTCCATTACTAGGTATTGACGCATATCCATAATTATTGACAAAGGGTTGATACTAACCGGACACGCTTCCACACATGCATTACAGGATGTACACGCCCAAAGTTCTTCGGGAGTGATGTAATCATTCAACAGTTGTTTGTTATCATTCTGAAATTTACCTTTATTGGTATCAATATTTTTACTAACCTCCTCCAGTCGATCGCGTGTTTTCATCATTATGTTTCGTGGCGATAGTTTTTTCCCCGTTAAATTTGCAGGACATTCATCGGTGCATCGTCCACATTCGGTACAGGTGTATGCATTCATGAGTTGTACCCATGTTAGGTCAAAAATGTCCGAAGCACCAAATTTTTCAGGAGGTGTAGCGCTTTCAACAGGTACAGCAAAAGGATCAGCCGTAGGGTCGAGCATTAGTTTTACTTCCTCCAAAACCCGTTGGTTAACTTTTAATGCTCCTTGCGGACGCGTTGAAGCAAAATACGTATTGGGGAATGCTAAAACTATATGTAAATGTTTCGAATAGTACAGATAATTCAAAAAGAATAGTACTCCAATAATGTGTAACCACCAGCAACAACGCTCAATGGCTATTAGTGTTACAGCTGAAAAATTGGTAAAAAGTTTTGATATCCAACTGCTTATAGGGAAACTCCCTGCCTGGATATAGCCTTCAACTCCTAAATCCTGTAGTCGTAGATCCGCAGCATTCATTGTTAGGAAAAGAAGCATTAAAATGGTTTCGATGTAAAGAATATTATTACCGTCTTTTTTAGCCCAATTTTGAAGCTCTTCTTTTTTGAATCGACTTATATTCAACAGATTACGACGAATCCAAAAAACACCTACCGAAATGAGAACTAACAACGCTAACACTTCAAATGAAGCAATTAAAACATCATAAAAACTGCCTAAAAAAGCAAACACACGGTGCGTACCAAAGATGCCATCTATCACAATTTCAAGCATTTCGATATTTATGATAATAAATCCAAGGTATACCAGAATATGCAGAATTCCCGATATGGGACGAACGGTCATTTTTTGCTGTCCAAGTGCAATCCAAAGCATGTTTTTCCACCGCTGTGCTTTGTTGTCAGTCGTATTTTCGTCCTTTCCTAAACGGATATTCCGAACGAGTTTACGAACATTTTTTACAAAAAAAACGATAGCAATCGCAAATAGTAAACAGAATAGTATGTTAGGTAATATACTCATAATCATTTCTTTACTCTATAATAGAGTTCTATTCATTCGTGTAGGACTGGAAAACGCTAATAGAACTCTATCAAAACCAATCTTATATGTAACTTAGTAGAGATACCAATTTCATTTCTGAAAATTAGTAAAATCTGCGAAGAGTAGATTGATAGAAGCTAATTTTTAGGATTAGCTTATTCTTTTTCAGAAGATTTATTTTCTTGGTAAGGTTGCTGTTTTTTCCCAAAAACTGAAAAATGCATGTAGCGTTTTGGATTTAGCCGTAAATCTTCTAATAATAATTCCAATTGCTTACTGCTGTTGCTCAAATTGTTATACAAAATTTCGTCTTTCATCAGTTTCCCTAAACTACCATTACCTTTTTCCATATTAGCAAGTACCGCATTGAGATTTGCTATAGCTGATTGTGTTTCTTTAATAGTTTTATCTATGTCAGCGTTTGCTAAATTATTTGAGACTTTAGCTAAATCAGCGGTAATTTTATTAGTATTTTGTAGACTTGCGTTCAAATGCTCTTGATTGGTTGCTAACATTTTATTCAACATTATGGTTGATTTGTTCAAATGTTGCATTGTACTACTTAAATCCGAAATAGCTTTTTTTAAATCAGCTACTGTTTTTTCGTCTAATAGCGTATTTATGGAATTGATTGTTGCGTTAGAATCCGTGAGTAAACGGTTGATTTTCTCTTGTGTAGGGTCAATTTTTGAAGATAAGGATGTCATCATGTCTTCTTTAATTGAGCTTGTAAGTATTTCGCCCGATTCGGCAAGTGGAGCATCGTCAAATACAGGTACAATCTGCATTGAAGTTCCCCCTAAAAGACTGCTATAAATTTCAGCTTTACTATTTTTTGAGAAAAGAAAATCCTTTGAACAAGATAGAGTTACTTTAATTTTGGCCGTTTTTTCTTCCAAAGTTACAGCATCAACATTACCGATTTTAACCCCATTGACTGTTACAGGTGTTCCTGATTTTAATCCATTGGAATGATCAAAATAAGCATAGTAAGTATTAGTTCTGCTGAACATTGTTTTGGATTTCAAAAAGTTAAATCCAATGAAAAAACAAGCAATACCTGCAATGACGATGACAGCAGCTTTAAATTCTTTTGATAATTTCATTATGTACTTTTTACGATTTTATGTTTAGTTTCTAAATGTGCAAAGGTACGGATAAAAAAATGAAACTATCTTAAAAAAATATCAAAATCATTCATTTTTTTCAGCTACACTTAATTGTACGGGTTTTCCGTCCAAATATGCAATTATGTAAGCATCCTTGTATCCAACTTTTTTTGCATTGGCTAACAGTACGTTAGCCTCTGAGCGTTTGGAGGCTGCTCCATAGAGATAACAGTATAAGTTTCCACATTTTACGGATGAAATTGGAGACAATTTTTTGAAGTTGTAAGGTTTAGCCTCTATTTTTTTGGCACTGGATGACAACTGTATTTTATAGACAACCTTTGATTTTTTGATATTTCCTTTTTTCTGAGTGGTACTATTATTCTTTTTGGTTGTATTACTGCTTTTGGAGGTCGTTTTGGCTGTTTTTTTTATGTTATTTGTCTTTTTAGGGCTTGATGCTTTCTTTTCTGATGACTTAGCAGGTGTTTCTTCTATAAAATTTTCTGGAACAATATGCGAACTACGTGATTGTACCCATGTTTTATAAGACAGAATAGCATCGGCGATGTTTTCTGCAAAATCTGTTTGTCCCTTTTTAGAGGCTAAAAATTTCAATTCATCATTATTTGACAAAAAACCAGTTTCAACCAGTATACTAGGCATATAGGTTTGGTGTAACACAATAAACGGTGCTTGTTTTACCCCTCGAT
This sequence comes from Capnocytophaga canis, assembly GCF_043187445.1. Lineage (NCBI taxonomy): Bacteria > Pseudomonadati > Bacteroidota > Flavobacteriia > Flavobacteriales > Flavobacteriaceae > Capnocytophaga > Capnocytophaga canis. The sequence continues at coordinate 317,977 of NZ_CP171121.1, forward strand.
TGTTACGTTGCATCACATTTGTGAAATTATCCTGTACATATTTTGCCAACTGAATACTCTGCTCTAAAAACTCCTCCTGCATGATCGATAAACCGATGAACGATTCAGGTGAGTTTATGTTGTAGGCAGCATATTTGGTTTTGTAGTTATCTTCCAAATAGATTACGGCGTTCTCGGTTTTTGCGACTTCCATGTTTCGGTCGTTAGCACTCAAACCTAACACAAAGGTTTCAGAACCAGCGGCTTGTGTGTGATGGGCATTGCAATGTACCGAAACGAACAAATCGGCCTTAGCTCTATTAGCGATGGCTCCACGCTCATACAAATCGACAAAAACGTCTTTTTTTCGTGTGTAAATAACCTGAATATCAGAGTGTTGTTCTAGTATTTTTCCTACTTCTAAAACAATATTTAGTGCCACATCTTTTTCGTATATCTTTCCTTTCCCTATTTTCCCCGGGTCTTTACCACCATGCCCAGCGTCTAAAACAACGTTGAAAGTAGGAGTTTTTTGTGAAAAAATTAAATTCGACACTAAAAGTGCTAAAAATAATAAGATGTTTTTCATTTCTGTTATGATGTTTTTTTAGTAAGAGATTGTGATTGAATTTTTTATTTATGCTGATTAGTGTATTTAGACATTTTCGAAAATCTCGGGTATATTTTTTTGATATGATGAAATTCTAAAGGTAAAGTTTATTACAATTAGAAATCAATGCTTTTGAACGTCATTAGGTTACTCCTCTTTTTCGATTTCTTTCACGACAACAAATTGAGCCTTTGATCCTGTTGCCAAATTCCACTGATTCTGAGCAATTATCTTTCCTTTGTCGTCTAATACTTTGAAATCGGCTGTATTGGGTCCAGATTCTCCTTGGTTGAGTGCTAAAAATTCGATTTTATTAAATCCTGGTTTAAGTTGAATTTGAAATCCTTTGTAATCTCCTACTAAAAGAATATCGTGAATTTCGACTTTGTCATTGACCAAAATACTTACTCTGTCTCCGTCAATTGCTTGAAAGTCACGGCAGTATACGTTTACATGTCCTCCATTACTCAAAAAATCACCAAAAAATTGATTACCTTTTGGAGCATCATACTCTTCTTTTTGTTGGTAATTATTCAAATAAGAACGATTTTCCGTGAATTTTTTGTGTACTAAGTTACTTTTTCGCGTGAAATCAATCTGTTTTTCAGGCGTTTTCATAAATGGATTTTCTTTTGTTTCCACTCCCATCGGTAGGGTGTAAGTATCACTCGGAAGTTCCAAAGTAGGAGCTTTCTCCAATGGAATCACCACAGGTAATTCCCTCTTTTTGTTTTCAAAAGGCTGTGCATTTGCAAAGAAAACAAATCCAAAAAGAGATATTATTAAATAGTGTACTTTCATAGTCGTAAAATTTTAAAGATAAGTCAAGAGCAATAAAAAGGCTATTTTTCGTTACACAAATAGTATGCCTTACATAAAAACTTACTCAAAAATTTTAGAGAATCTACTGAAATATATTTTTTTACAGATAAATTATCATCGTATGAATTCATAAATTTTTTCTTCAGGTCGCCCGATGATGGCTTTATTACCTTGCACTACAATAGGACGCTCAATGAGTTGAGGATGTGTAACTAATAAATCTATTATTTCGTTATCTGTCAATGCTTTATTTTGATAGTTTTCCTTCCATATGCCTTCGTTTTTACGAACCAACTCCATGGGAGGAATCCCTAATTTTTCAAGTAGAGTGATAATTTCTTTTTTCGTCAGCGGATTTTTCAAATATTCCACCACCTCAAATTGTTTTTCTGAATTTTTGAGTATGTCCAGACCACATCTTGATTTGGAACATCTTGGATTGTGATAAATCGTAATCATTTAATCATGTTTTTGATTTGTTATAACTATATAATAAGTCCAGAAAGATGCTGTTTTTCCTATAATGGATTCGTAGTCTTGATTTATGTCTATCAACTTATATTATTTGCGAATAACAAATCCATAAAAGAGATGACATCCTTTGTAAATCAATTCATTGTGTTTTTTGAACTATTCGTTTCATAAGTCTGAGTTTGTGGGTATAATTTCGTAGTTCGGAATTGAAAATACCGATATGGTCTAACCTATCAATACGTACTTTGCCGTATGAATGGATGATATGATTATCACCCAACAGAATTCCAACATGAATTATATTTCCCTCTTCATCGTCGAAAAAAGCCAAATCGCCTGGTATAGTTTCCTCAATGAAATCGACCAAAATCCCTTGAGAGGCTTGTTTTTCAGGAGTTCGTAAAAGCTTGATTCCATTAAGTTTATAAACAATTTGAGTGAATCCAGCAGCATCAATCCCAAACGGAGTGCGTCCACCAGCCAAAAAGGGAACGTTTAGATAGTCTAACGCAAGAGCAACAATACCTTTTTCAGTAGGTTTTTGTGTTGATTGAGAGGTGTTTATAAGGTGATTGTGTGAAAAAGTAGCTCCACGAGGAATTTGTAAAAACACGTTATTTGCATTTTTTACTCGCAGTTTTGTTATCCAACGGTGGGCGTATTTTTCCTTTTTTTTCAAGCATTTACGATATTCTTTGTCGGAAATCAGCTGAATTTGATTTGCTAAAATCCAACCTTCACTGCCGTCATATAGGACAAGTATTTGATACCAATCTTCTTGTTTATCAATTACTTGCAATAATTCACCAAATAGCAACTGTGTTACCATTCCTGCTTCTTCACACGGATGTAGACGAACAGGCACCACACTCAAATGGCATATCCCATAAGGCATATTTATAATTTTCATATATAACTACTTGCAGCGTACGTATTTAAGCTACAAAAATAGCAACTATTTTTTAGTAAATCACAAAAAAAGTTATGTTTATTTTGAAAATAATCGGATTAACAGGATAATTATTTTTTATTTCACTGATTATCAGTAGTTTATTTATTCATAAGTTTTGTTATATAGTTTCACAGAAATCTTTATTATATCAGTCTGTAACATAAAGATTTTACTCATGAATCATTATTTTAAGTCGTATTATTTCCTTTTTAGAGCCATTTTATTAGGTTGGGTGATATGCTTTAAAGCTCTCTAATACAGTTTTTTAGAATATGGAATACAAACAAAATCCGACTTAATAGAAATCAAGTCGGATTTATTTATGTTTCTAATATACAGAGTATTAAATTAGAATTTTACGTTTAAAACGGCTGAAAATCTGATAATAGGTTCATCAGAACTTATGTTTGAATTCCAAGATGTTGCAATGCCTGTTTCAATATTATTGAAGCAGTACAGGAAATCAACTGCGATTTCTGGCTGAACAATACCTAAGAAAATCCCACTCGTTTTTTTGTTATCGATAATATATACTACTTCCTCTCTTTTATTTTCTCTCTCATAGGCAGCTGTAATACTTTGATTTTTAATTTCATACAAAGGAATGTACATACCTGCTCTGATTTTAAAATATTCACGATCTAACAGAGAATAAAATATGCTACCTCTAAACAGTTTAACATCCGTGTGAGAAGAAAAATCTTTTCTGACTAATCCGATGCGTTGTAAAGATAAACTGTAAGGATTAATCTTATTAAACGCATTAAATCCATAGAAATCAACTCCTAATAAGAAACGAGAGCTTATTTTTCTTTGATAAGAAATATTATAATCCGAGTATGTTTCGTTAAATAGATGTGATGTTGGTTTTGATTGGTCAAAAATAGAGCTATCACCATCTTCGAGCAACAGGGTATTCAAAACACCTTTTTTAAAACTGATAAAATTTTTACTTTCCGTGTCTTGTGAGTAAAGCTGATGGGTCATTCCTATCACCAAAAGTAGCGATAAAACTTTGATTTTTTTCATGTTATTCTAATAAATTGATTAAACGGCGCTAATGTATTTTTTTTTTTTGAATATCAAAATAATTTGTTTTTTTATTGAATTCGTTTCTTAATAGTTACATTTTTAAAGGCTCTACTTCGGCATGAGGTTGAAAGACATAAACCTTTTTGGTATTTATTTCAATACATTCAAAACATTTAACACGTTTGCGTCCTTTTTGAAACACACGTCCGTCTGCGATACGAAAAATGCTGCCTAACGGTAGCTCAAAAATAAAACATATATCCTGATTTTCATCATATTTTTTAAGAGTAACCGCTAATAGAGAATCAATATCACTGCTGGATTTTGGGTTTCTGAAATGATTGGCAACCACTTTTAGCAAATCCGTAGGAAAGATAGAGGGAGAAATGAATGGAATCATCAGTTGTTGGAAAGTGTATTTCCATTCGTTCCCGTGAGGTTTTATGTTTCTACCAAATTTTTCAAACGCCACTAAATGAGCAATTTCGTGGATAAGTGTGATTAAAAAGCGGTATTTATTTTCACCAGCATTTACTGTGATAAGATGTTGTCCATCAAGCAGTTGCCTGTAATCCCCATGTCTTGTTTTTCGTTCATTGACAATTTTAAGATGAACATTATTCCGTTTGATAAGTTCAAAACAGGGCATGACAGCATTTTCAGGTATGTATTTTGCGAGTATGCGTTCCATTCGGCAAATATAAGAAATTTATTTTCTCCTAAAATAGTTTAATTGTCCATGTTTATTGTTGTGAATAACTTTAATTTTAATAAAAGTTTAACATTTTTAAAGGGATATTATTCTCTTTATTTTCCGTACTTTTGTCGAGAAATAACCAATACAGATTTTTGCATATGATTAAGGATTATCGAGACATCGAATTGACAGTTGAAAGACCCACTCCTATTGATAAAGAAGTGGTTTGGGATAAATCAAAAGTTATTATAAGTGAGACAGATGTGTACGGTCGTATTACCAACGTGAACGACATTTTCTGTACGGTTGCGGGATATACTCCAGCTGAGATGATTGGTCAGCCACACAGCATCATCCGTCACCCAGATATGCCAAAGGTAACATTCAAAATGCTTTGGGACAACTTGAAAATGGGGAATAATTTTGCAGGTGTCGTTAAAAACTTAGCAAAATCAGGCGAATATTATTGGGTTATTACCGATTTTGAGATGCGTCGTGACGCTTTGGGGAATATCACACACTACATCGCACGTAGAAAATCTGTACCAAAAGGAGTGATTGATAATTACGTAGCCCCCTTGTACGAAACAATGGTGAAACTTGAAAAAATTGGTGGTATGGATTTGAGTGCTCGTTTTTTCAAAAATTATTTGGACAAACAAGGAAAAGACTACATTGATTTTATCATTGATGTAATGGCTGAAAATAGAGAAAATGTAGCGTTCCAAGACATTCCAGTGACATCTATTGATACCAATAAAATGGTTTCCGATGACATCTATACTGTGAGTGATGAGATGAACGAAAAACGTAAAAGTTTCTTTGGTAGATTATTTTCTTAATTAATTTTTACAATATTAATGAAATAATTATTACCTTTGCATTTTAATAACCTAAAATAGAAAGAACTATGTCTGATTTTAAAAGAGTGGAGCCTACAATTCAAAGACCGACTCCGATTGATAGAGAAGTAGTTTGGGACAAATCAAAAGTCCTAATCAGTGAGACAGATAGTTTTGGAACTATCACTAACGTAAATACCGTGTTTTCAGAAGTTTCTGGATACTCGATGGCGGAGCTTATTGGGCAACCTCATAATTTGATTAGACACCCCGATATGCCAAAATTGATTTTCAAAATGCTATGGGAGAATTTGAAAAAAGGAAACAACTTCGTTGGAGTTGTTAAAAACTTAGCAAAATCAGGAGAATACTATTGGGTGGTTACAGATTTTGAAATGCGTCGTGATGCAATGGGTAATATTACACATTATATCGGTAGAAGAAAGGCTGTACCTCAAAAAGCTATAGATAATTACTTAGCTCCGTTTTACGAAACACTGCTGAAGTTAGAAAAAATTGGAGGAACTGAGTTAAGTAGTCGCTATTTCAAAAACTACTTAGCAATGCAAGGTAAAGATTATATCGACTTTGTTATTAGCGTTATGTCAGAAGGAGAAAACAAAACATTTTCAGGACAGGCTGCAGGTGCTATGGATAACAATACTGTGGTTTCTGATGACATTTATGACGTAAGTAATGCTATGAACGAAAAACGTAGAAACTTCTTCGAGAGATTGTTCTCATAGTACAAAAAAGCAAATACAATAAAAAAGACTATCCAAAAAAAGAGGATTTTGTGTATTTTAGACACCGTTACCATTTATTAATGACGAACCTCTCTATTCGGATAGTCTTTTTATTTTCTCTTTTCAGGACAATGTGGTAAAAAATGGTGCTTAGATGAAAAGAACCAAAAGTGCGAGCCGCACGGGCATTAAAAAATAAAGCAGTCGGCTTCCGACAAATTTTCCAAACTTGCTTCCTGCGGTCACTTCGAACAGTGGAAAAAATTCCACATACTAAGCTCCAAGTTTTCGCTTACTTTGCTTTATTCGTTGATTTTCTTAAAGCCAAACCTCCAATGCCGATGAAAAGCGGTCAAAATACTGAAAAATCTATGTTGAACCATTAAAAAGTATATTCAATTAAGTACTGAACTCAAAAAAAAATAAATATGAGACTCAAAAATTAAGGAATACCCTTAATAATTTTGGCATTAGTAAAATTTTTGTGATGACCTTTCAAAAAAATAGTCCTTATAATTTTAGTGATTTTAGTTTATTGAAAGCATATTTGTGAAAATTTGTGTGTATTTGTGGTTTGAATTTGACCACAAATGTACAGAATGAACACAAATTTTTAAAAATCAAAAAATACAGATTTAATAATCTTCACAAAAATTTTAGTATAGCCATAATTTTCTATGCTAACCAAAAGCCAAAAGTACTACCTGAAATAAAACTGTCTGAAGAGTTTTACTTAATCACTACCTCTTTAATAAAATAAGCACTTATTATCTTGCAGATATTATTTTACTAACCAAAACAGTGCGATCATGATTTTTATATTTAAACTCTTCAGACATTATTTGAGTTTTTACACTCCGAAAGCCTCTTTAATTTTATCGACAAAATCCAACTTTTCCCAAGTAAACAACTCAACCTCAACGGTTTTAGTAGCATTATAAGGAGAAGAAAACTCTTTTGTAACAATCTGTGGCATTCGTCCCATATGCCCGTAAGCAGCTGTTTCACTATAGATTGGATTTCTCAATTTCAATCGCTGCTCAATATCGTATGGACGAAGGCTAAAAATTTGCTGTATTTTTTTTGCAATCTCTCCATCAGTTAGGTTTACTTTTGACGTACCATAGGTGTTGACATACACCCCAGTTGGTTCTGCCACTCCAATAGCATAACTTACTTGAACCAAAATTTCATCTGCTATACCTGCAGCTACCATGTTTTTTGCAATATGTCGCATAGCATACGCTGCACTTCTGTCCACTTTACTTGGATCTTTACCTGAGAAAGCTCCTCCTCCATGAGCTCCTTTACCTCCATAAGTGTCAACAATGATTTTTCGTCCCGTCAGCCCTGTATCGCCATGAGGCCCTCCAATAACAAAAATTCCTGTTGGATTGATGTGATAAATAATATTATCATCAAAAAATGGGGCGTACTGCGGATATTTTTTTATTACCCTCGGAATTAGAATAGTAATAATATCGTGTTTAATTTTTTGTAGCATTTCAGTCTCTGAAGCAAAATCATCATGTTGAGTCGAAATCACGATAGTATTGATTCGTACAGGCTTGTTATCATCACTATACTCCAATGTAACTTGACTTTTTGCATCAGGTCGTAGATAGGTAATTTCCTTATTTTCACGTCTTAAATCAGCCAATTCTCTCAAAAGCGTATGTGATAAATCCAATGCTAACGGCATGTAATTTTCCGTTTCGTTTACCGCATATCCGAACATCATCCCTTGGTCACCTGCTCCTTGCTCTTCGGGTTTTGCTCGTTCTACACCTTGATTAATATCAGGTGATTGCTCGTGAATTGCTGAAAGAATACCACACGAATTCGCCTCAAACATATATTCACTTTTGGTGTAGCCTATTTTCTTGATAACATTGCGTGTAATTTGTTGAACATCAATATAAATATCCGACTTCACTTCCCCTGCCAATACCACTTGTCCAGTAGTTACTAAGGTTTCACACGCCACTTTTGAACTTGGATCAAAAGCTAAAAAATTGTCAATTAGAGCATCACTGATTTGATCAGCGACTTTGTCAGGATGTCCTTCTGACACGGACTCCGATGTAAATAAATACCCCATTTCTTAATAGAATTTAGAAAGGATAACTTTGGAAATTGCCTTGTTTTTGGATAGAATATCCTTATGTAAGATAGTACAAGTCACTGTTTTAGCATTTTTTCGGAAGTTCCAAAAAGAGGTTGCAATCAGTCCAAATTTTTCCTCTTGTTAATGATGGTGCAAAGGTAGAATTTATTTATATAATGACAAATTTTTAATGCAAAAAGTTTTTATATCCCGTTTGCTTAAAGTACAATTACCGGTACATGGGTACTTGACAATCAGGATCAGCTTTAATCATCAAGTTCATATTAGATGGAGATAAATAAGGGATCCCCAACCCCAATCCTCGTAAAATAAACAATGCTCCGATAAGGATAATAAAAAAAGGTATAATCTTTTGGATGTAGATTTTCGTTTTTGTTTTAAAAAAATTACCTAAATAAATGGTTGCCGTTAGTAAAGGAACTGTTCCCAATCCAAAAAAAAGCATATACATTGCAGAATTTGTTATGCCAGTTTCAGCTAAAGCACCAAACAATGCCATATACACCAATCCGCATGGAAGAAAACCATTAAAAAAACCAATGAGAAAAACGGAAAAAGCTGTTTTATAACGAAGTTGCTGTCCTAAAGCTCGTTTGACAAATCCTATTAAAAAATAAATAGGCTTCGTAAATACGTTTAAGCGAATTTTTACCAAAGAAAGCACAACCACAACTATCATCAGTACTCCTATAATAATAGATAATTGTTGTTGATACTCTCTAACGAATAAACCTTTACCTAAAACTCCGAAAAGCACTCCCAATAGCACGTAAGTCAATGTTTTACCTATGTGATAGGTAGCTACTTGAAAAGCCTTTTTGAAAGGATTATCATGTCTCAAAGGCAGTAGTAAGGTCAAAGGCCCACACATTCCTACACAGTGAAAACTTCCTAAAAGTCCTAAAATAAGTGCTGTATAAAGCATTTCTATTTGATGTCTATTTTTTCTGTAGATATATAATCCTGACTATCAAACTGATAGTTAACTTCTACTACCCAACGCCCCTTTGAAAGCACATTCATAGGTACAAGCATTTGATTATCTTTAATTTGCAATGGTATTCTGAAATCTCTTTTTTGATCCGAAGGTCTGTAAAAATATACAGTTCCAACAATAGCATCAGTAGTTTTTTGTGGAAATGTCAATGTAACACCTGCCTCTGAACTCTGAATACCTACTCCCATTTGCTCTGAAGCAGTTTTTTTTGCTTTTTCCATCATATTCTGGAAAGCTAATTCTTTTTTGTAGTAATCCTCAGTAACAAAATCGTGATCATATTTTTTGTTTATAGACATATTGAGAACAAAGTACATGATAAACGTAATAAAAAATGCAAACGCAATAACAATACCTGTCCCCCACCCTATTTTAAATTTCTTCTTTTCTGTAATCATTTTAGTGATAATTTATATTCTGCAAAGATACGTAAATCGAAGCAAAGCACAAAAAAAGAGTCCGAAAATCGGACTCTTACTTAAATTTCTTTTATTGATTCGCCAATTTGAAGTTGATAGGATATTGGTACACTACCGCTGCTGGTCTTCCACGTTGTTTACCTGGAATTAACTTAGGTAGTTTTTCAATGATTCTACGAGCTTCAGCTTCCAACGATTTATCAGGACCTCGGGTTCCCACAACAGATACAGTACCATCTTTGTTGATACGGAACGTTACCGTTACTTTCCCTTGAATGTTCATCTCCTGTGCTGATTGAGGGTATTGGAAGTTTCGTTTTACGTGTTTATCCAACGATGACTTGAAGCAATCTTCTTGTTCCTTTTTAGTTTTCAACTTCTCACACCCTTCAAACATAGGCTTGTCTTCAATGATGGTAAACGGTACATCAACCTCCTCCTCAGGTTCCTCAACTACTTCAATTTCTTCTACTTTCGCAACCACTTCTTCCTTGGTTGTTTCAGTTGAACTAATAATAGTTTCTTCAATCTGTTCTTCATTCTCAACCACTTTTACGTCTTCCACAACTGGTGGTGGCGGTGGTGGTGGTGGCGGAGGCGTAAACTCCTCCATTGCGAATTCTTCCTGATCTTCATCAAGATTTGAATTGTCTAAGTCAGACAAACGACTTTCGTGTTCTTTTCTGTCATACGATTTCATTTCAAATCCTGCATAGGACAACGCAGAAATTAAAGCAAAACCAATAGCAAAAAACAATCCACTACTTTTAGTCAAGTCTGCTTTTGGATTCTTTTTTGGTTGCATAACTTAAATCTTTTTAAAAGGTAATTAAACATTTATTTAACATTAATTAAAAGCTTTTTATTAATGTACTTCATACCGATTAGAGCAACAACTGTGCCAAAAGTATTGAATAAAACATCAAATAAATCTCCACTTCTGTCTTGTGTTATAGTATTTTGCAACCATTCGATACAAATTCCTAACGAAAAAGCAACAACAAATGATAAAATGTAAATATTAGCTACTTTTTTAACATTTTCTTTATTATTTTGAAATGTCAAAAAAAACAGTATTGTAAATATAAAATAAAATACGAAATGAGCAACTTTATCCAAATGAGGAATTTTCGGTAATTCATCTACATTCTTTGGAGGCATTAGACTCAAAACCAGAATAACAATCACCCAAATTAGCAACAAAATGCCAAACGTCTTTTTATTAAGCACCTATCAACTCTTTATAATCGTCAGCAGACATAAGTTCATCTAATTCAGAAGCATCGCTGAACTTCACCTTAATCATCCAACCTTCTCCGTAAGGGTCTGTGTTTACTTTCTCTGGTGATTGTTCCAAAACTTCGTTAAAAGAAACGATTTCACCACTGACTGGTAAAAACAAATCAGATACTGTTTTTACAGCTTCAACAGTTCCAAAAACTTCCTCTTTATCAAGAGTTTCGCCTTCTGTTTCAACTTCTACGTAAACGATGTCGCCCAACTCTTTTTGAGCAAAATCTGTAATACCTACAACGGCTAAATCACCTTCAACACGAACCCACTCATGGTCTTTAGTGTACTTTAATTCTGATGGAATATTCATAATGTTTTAATATTTTATTAACAGACTTCAAAGGTACTATATTTTTTTTGAAATAACAAACGTTTTTAAGATAGAAATTTTAATATTTCTTTTAGATTTTTATCTACATCCCCTATTTTATTTTGTAAACACCTTTTTTACAAGATATTAACTTCCCAACTTCGCTCTGGATCATACCCTAAAAATCCGCTCGAAACAAAGAGAGGAGATGATATATTATTGGTATATAACGCTCCTGTACCCAACCCCTGTGGCATTTCAGTATTTAAAGTATATGTCCATTGAGCAATAGCATTAAGCCCAATATTACTTTCCAAAGCACTGGTAATCCACCAGCCTACTTTACATTCATTGGAAAGACGAATCCATTCCTCAGATGATTTATAACCTCCAACTAATGAAGGTTTTAAGATAATATATTGTGGATTAATCTGCTCCAAAAGCTGCTTTCTTGATTCATATCCAAAAACTCCAATAAGTTCTTCATCCAAAGCAATGGGCAGAGGAGTTTGTTCACATAATTTCGCCATTATCTCGCTCTGTTTTGCTTTGATAGGCTGTTCAATGGAATGCAATTCTAAATCCGCTAATTGCTTTAATTTTTCGAGAGCATCTTGAGGAGAAAAAGCTCCATTAGCATCAACTCGAATTTCAATATCTTCAACTGGAAATTCAGTACGCAATCTCTTCAATATCTGATATTCTTGCTCAAAATCAATTGCACCAATTTTCATTTTTATACACCTAAACCCTTGTTGAATCTTTTCTCTGATTTGGGATTTCATAAAATCAGCAGTTCCCATCCATATCAAACCATTAATCGGTATAAGATCCCTCCCTATCGTAAACTCAGAGGGATATAATTGATACCAATTCTTTGATTCTACAGATAGAAACGCCTGTTCCACTCCAAATTGAATAGAGGGGAATTCTATTAATTGCGTGAGTAGTTGCTCCTTTCCTAAATGAATGTTTTCACATACCCACTGTAATTTCTGTTCATAGTCAGGACGATCGTCAACGCTAAGACCTTTGAGTAAGCCACATTCTCCTACTCCTTTTTTTTCTCCATTAGAGATAAAGAGAAAATAGGTTTCTTTTTGGGTAAGAATTCCTCTTGAAGTTCCTGAAGGACGTTTAAACTGTAAAGTATATTTTTTATAAGATGCTTTTAACATTTATGGTAAATTTTCTTGATTTTTTTTCAGAAACGCAAATCGAATGCGAAGCTCTGTTTATTGCATATAAAAGGAAAAACCGCCCTCATCGGACGGTTTTTTTACAATTGTGCCTACGACTGGATTCGAACCAGCACGCCTTGCAGCACCACCCCCTCAAGATGGCGAGTCTACCAATTTCTCCACGTAGGCAAGGTAACATACAAAAAAAGTTAAGCCTAAACTTAACTTTTTTCTGTGACCTGGCTGGGGCTCGAACCCAGGACCCCAACATTAAAAGTGTTGTGCTCTACCAACTGAGCTACCAAGTCCTCAAAATCAAAAAAAATAAATTGTATAACCCTTGTGACCTGGCTGGGGCTCGAACCCAGGACCCCAACATTAAAAGTGTTGTGCTCTACCAACTGAGCTACCAAGTCTCCTTTAACTATTTCTTCAATGCGGGTGCAAATATATAACATTTTTTTTAGATTGCAAGAAAAAATAAAGTAAATTTGCAGACAAAAATAAACTTTTTTCACAACTATCTGAAAATAAAAGATTTAAAAATGAAAATAATTTTACTTGGATACATGGGTAGTGGTAAATCTACACTTGGAAAAATTCTGGCTGAAAGAAGAAATCTTCCATTCATTGATTTAGACTCTTATATCGAATCAAAAGAAAATAAAGAAATCAAAGAAATATTTAAAGAAAAAGGTGAGATTTACTTCCGAAAATTAGAACATGACTACCTAAAAAATTTACTACAATCAGAAAATGACTTCGTATTGGCTTTGGGAGGAGGAACGCCTTGCTTTGGAAATAATATGAATTTAATTTTGGAACATTCGCCTTATGTGTTTTACCTTCGATATAGTCCTAAAAAGTTAGCAGAACGTTTAAAATACGAAAAAAGAAATCGTCCTTTGATAGCTGATATCGATGATGAGAATTTGGAAGATTTTATACGAAAACATATTTTTGAGCGAAATATGTTTTACAATCAAGCTCATTTCATTATCGCTTCGGATAACTTTTCAATAGATGAAAGTTTAGCTCAGATTGAAATGAATATCATTGGAAAGAGTCAATAAGTCGTATTTAATAAGCTTAACGTATAAAATAATACTTTGAACTATTATAATTTGAACTACATAGAAACAACGGGTAACTTTATGTTTTTTTACCAACTTTCAAGATGAAAAAGTGATTCAAATAAACGGATTAAAAGTTTATAATTTTCATGGCTTGACCTAACTTCATAAAGAATTGATACTTTTATGAAATATTTTTATTGAGTTCATTATTTATTTTCATACACAGTCCTTTTCCTTAGGTGACGGAGAACCAAAAGTGCGAGCCGCACGGGCATTAAAAAATAAGCAGTCGGCTTCCGACAAATTTTCCAAACTTACTTCCTGTGGTCGATTCGAACAATGGAAAATTTTCACGCTTTATTCGTTGATTTTCTTAACTCCAAATCTCCAATACCGATGAAAAGAGGTCAAAATGCTGAAAATCAGTGTTGAACCATTGAAAAATATATGCAATTAAGTACTCAACTCAATTCATTTTTTCAATTTATAAACGACTATCACAGGATTCTCATCATCGTCTAACGAATTGACAAGTTGCTCTAATTTTTTTTGTTTTTCAGGATATTTTACCTCGATACGTTCTTTATTTTCTAAAAACCGAGCTTTTAATTCATCGGGTGGAACAATTCTAATAAAATAACCATCAGAATTAGATTTCAAATACGTAACCGAATAACCTCCGTCAACATCATTTACCCAGCCACCACCTTTTAAAAATCCGTATTTATTGATGCTGTCAGGCTTCACGCTCCATACCGAAGTTTCCCCCGATTGTTTGCTGTGGACTCCGTACCAATTTTTTTTGTCGTATATGAATGTTATCAGTATCTTGTCAAACATTTCTGAAAAGGAAAGATGTCGAATAAATTTTCTTCCTTTCTCGCTTTTTTCTGATGGACTCGAGTGCATATCAGAAAAAAATTCTTGACTTACTTTGTATTTTCCAAAATTAACAACATAAGTGGGTAAAATTTCGTCCTTTGAAACGGAATATACAGTGTCATTTATACAACTCAATACACGAACCATATCATTATACTTCCATATACTTTGTTGTAAGGTTTGTCCTTTTGAATAATACGGTTTTGATTTTTTCAATTGAATGGTATCTCCTTTGCTGTCAATGATTCCTACGATACAAAGATTAGGATCATCTATTGGAGTTGTGTGTGGAAAGTGATGTATTACAATTCTATCATTATTTAAAACATCAATATTTAAAATTCCATCTGCAACGGGGGTCTCTTTTAGGTATTCACCATCAGTGTTATACCACAAAATCTTTCGTGTCCAATTGCTATGAATGGCAACAAGGCTGTCGTGTAGTGAAGAAGCCCGAATTCCTAAGTATTCTTTGGGTCCTTGTCCATTTTTACCTATTTCTCGTAGAAATTTTCCATCTCGGGAATAACATAAAAGTCGTTCTCGAACTTGTAGTAAGAGATAATTTTCATTCAGTGCTACATCAAAAATCATATCTACCAGCGAAGCGGGATATTCCGGACGAATATATTCTATATCCTCTACAAAATCACTTAAATTCAGTGGCTCTATAGGGTTTTCAATGGCTTTTTCTAAGTCAATTATTTTTTCTAAGGAAGAAGCACTTTTTGTACCTTGATTGGATTGTGTTTTACTTTCGGAACACGCTATCAACAACATAACCATTCCGATTAAAATTTGTGTTGTTTTCATATGATTCGTTTTTAAAATCCTATTTTCCCCTATAAATCAACCAATAAATTAACAGAATAATAAACAAACTTACCAATGTTCCCATCATCATTGTACCTATCATTGCAACCACAAGAGACCCTTGCAATTCTGAACCCAAGTTTCTTCTGAGAACAAAATAATGGTCGTGTTATAAAAATTATGATGATATAAAAAATTGACAATCAAGGAAATGTAGTAATTTTATTGAACACAAATAAGAATTATACTGTATTGTCCCGATTGTTAAAGTACAAAGATAGTAAAAAACGGAAAAATTTCTTAAGGAAAGCAAAATTATCTTTGCAAGGGTTGTCATCGCCAATTCATCGCCGACCATAATTTGACCTATAAAGATTGTTTATCAATAATTTACTAAAAGATTTTGGGTCGTGTTTTAAAAAGTATGATGATGTAAAAATTTGACAATCAGGGAATAAAGTTGTATTTTTGTTGAATGCTAATAACAATTACACTCCATTGCCCCAATTGTCAATGCACAAAGATAGTCAAAAATGGGAATAAAAAGAACAAAAAACAAAACTATCTTTGCAAAACCTGTAAACGCCAATTTATCGGCGATCATAATCTGACCTACAAAGGTTGGGCTTCGCATATTGCTGCGAAAATTCTCTTGCTTTTGGCAAGAAATGTAGGTATTCGTGATATTGCTGAAATTGAAAAAGTTAGCATCAAAAAAGTACTTTCGGTTTTGGTAAATTTCAATCGAGAAATCAAACCCAAACAAAACAAATACAAATCATTACAAGTTGATGAACTTTGGACTTTTGTGGGAAAAAAGAAGAATAAAAAGTGGTTGATTTATGCTTATTCTGCTGAAACAAAGGAAATTGTAGCGTGGGTATGGGGCAAACGAAACATAAAAACAGCCCAAAAACTTCGTGAGAAATTGAAGAAATTGGGTGTTAGTTTTGATGAGATTTGTACAGATAATTGGGAAGCTTTTGCATCTGTTTTTCAAGAATATACACATAAAGTAGGTAAAAAATACACTACTGATATTGAAGGAAACAACACACTTTTGAGACATCGGATACGCCGAGCGGTGAGGAAAACTTGTTGTTTTTCAAAAAAGTTTGAAAACCATATAAAAGCCTTTGAAATTGTGTTTTTCTACATCAATTTTGGGTGGATTTGAGTATCATACTTTGGGAAACACTACCAGATTTTGATTCCTTTGGTAAGAAAAGCAGGTATACGAGATATTGCTGAAATCGAATAAGTTAGCATTAAAAAGGAAATTGTAGTATGTCAATAGGTAATCGAAACAAGAAAACAGTTCGAAAACTTCGTAAAAAATTGAAAAGATTAGGCATAAGTTTTGGACAAATTTGCACCGATAATTGGGAGGCTTTTATTTCTGTTTTTGAAGAAGATAATCATAAAATTGGTAAAAACACACTACTCATATTGGAGAAAATAACAGGAATTTAAAGTACAGAATTTGTAGAACTGTCAGAAAAACTTGTTTTTCAAAGAGACTTGAAAATCATTTAAAGCCTTTGAAATTACCCTTTTTTTACATCAATTTTGGGTATAGCTAATCAATACTTTGGAAAATACGACCGAAAAATGATAGCTAAAAGTACAAATCTGCTGTATTTTACTTTAAAAATTTAAGAAATGGGCTATCAGTAACTATATTTCACTCCTATATAAAATGTTCGTCCTGGACTGATAGATGAATAAAATCCAACGGTGTTAGCTTTGTAATTTAAAAGATTATTAACACCTGCATTTAGCACAAAACCCAAAGGCAGTTTCATTGAAGTTTGCAATCGCCAAATCCAATAAGGCTCATAAACCGAATAATACTCTTCAAAAGTATTTCTTTCTTCACTAGAAAAAAGAGTAGTTGAACTCACATATTTTCCGCTGATTATCAGGCTAGGAATGTATTTCAGACTGTCAGAGGGCGAATATTCTCCTTTGAGGGTAAATGTATGTGGTCGATGGTCGGAAAGACGTTTTTCGATATCATAAAAAGCATAGGAACTCTTCAATCGAAAGAATTTGTTCAATCGATACGCTACCGAAAACTCTGAACTTATAATTCGTGTAGCACCTTTGAAATTGGTATAGTCAATTGAGTTATGTGAATCTGACCATACGAAATTGATTTTATCTGTCACTACGGAATATTGAGTTATAGCTGTGATATTCAGTTTTTTAGTACTGTAATCTACTGAAAAATTGAAATTATCGCTTAATTCTGGTTTAAGGGTTTCGTTCCCTTTAATTTGAAATCCTCCACCCCAAGGATGGAACCAATTGGTATAGAGCTCTTTAATCGTAGGAGAGCGAAATCCACTGGAATATCCACCTCGTAAAGTAAATTCATCTATAGTGTACATTCCCGACAAACGGAACGTGAAATGTTCCTGAAATAGAGAATGATAGTCCATCCGAACTCCTGCCACGAGAGTGAAGCGATCAGACAAAATCCAATCTTGTTGAGCAAAAAGTGTATAGTTTTTGCTGTCTTTACTAGCTTCCGTACCTTTCTCGTTAAAACGCAGACTAATCAATTCATCCACAAGAACTTCAGCTCCTGCAACAAGCGTATGTTTTCCAGAAATTAGATTGTTATATTGCGTAGAGACACGTTTTAGAGTGTTTTCATAGTTTTTTTCCTGCTCATTTAAAAGGCGATAGTAGTTGAATTTACTATAACGATCAAAACTTCCTGTAAGTTTAATCGATTCATTTTGAGATAGTTCATAGGTGGATTTGAGTGATAAAGCATAGTTGTAATAACGTTCAAGTACTTTTTTAGCATTTTCAGTCCCATCATTTCGTTCACTAAAATAATAGGCAGGTTTGAGTTCTAAGTCCCACTTTGGAGAAATTTGAAAGTTTAACTTTGGATTTATTCCATAGTTTGTAAATCCAGCAATATGCAAGTAGTCATGAGGCAACTCTTTAACTCTCCCGTCAGTATAAAAAATTTTTCGTTGTTCGGTATCTTTCAGCAAGTACGGTTCTCGCATTTTGTAGAATGACCCTATTTGAAGACTTCCCCATTTTTGTTTACTTCCTATGGAAAGATTGGCTCTGTGGTCAATATTGGTATCATATAGATAACTTGAACTAACATCGAATGATTTCCGAGCATTTTTTGTAATAATGTTGATAACTCCACCAATAGCGTTGGAGCCATAAAGCGAAGATGAAGCACCTTTGATAATTTCAATTCGCTCAATGTTGTCTAAGTCAATTCGTTCGTAATCAATGTTTTCAAAAGTTTCTCCTGCAACACGTTCGCCGTCAATCAAAAAGAGGACATACTTTCCACTAAAACCCATCATATTGATGTTCGGGCGACCGCCATCATACGTGAAATTGATTCCTGAAAATTCGTTTTCTAAAAAACTTTGAAAGTCAGTAGATTGTGATTTATAAATATCTTCCTTCGTCAGTAGTTGAACTACAATAGGAACGTTTTTTAGCTTTTTTTCACTTCGTGTTGCTATAACCGTAACTTCCTCAAGTTCAATAGCTTTTTCTTCTTTCTTAGAACTATCATTCTGGCCGAAGGCATTAGCCACCAGCATTAAGAAAATCAAAGAGAAAAAAACTCGAAACATGGTTTTATGGTATATAAATAATACAGAATTGCTACACTGTTATTGGTGTAGCAATTCATGCGCATCGTCTTTAATTGTTAAAATTTCCCTTCTTTATTACTTACTTGGTATTTAAAAGAAATATAATAAGGGGCATTTTTATCGTTTGTATAGCTTGTAATTTGAATTTTCGCATATTTTCCTGTAGCAGTTTTCACTACATAAACCCAATTATTGGGAGTAAAAACAGGCACTCCTGCACCATATCCAAAGGTAAAAGGTCCATTATCATGGATTAACTTTGTTTTCACTGTTTCACGAATAGCCTCTGGAATCTTAGCTACAATACCTTTACTTTCGATAAATCTCCAAAATCCATCTGAATACCCTAAAGATAAAACTGGTGAACTAACATTTTGATCAACAGATCTTTCAACAAAGGTAGTACGTTGAATGTCAGGTATATACCCTGTAGCAGGAGCCTCTTTAACTTCTTCAAAAACCTTTTGTTCTGTTTTTAAAGTTCCTCGTGTTTTAACATCATATTGATTAAAAGCAATGTCCCATTCGTTATTAGTCTCAGGGTCCTTTACTATCACCTCTTTATTTTTGTCAAACGAAAAATACACAAAAGAAGTAGCATTTGTTTCTGTTACATTTAGATTAGTAACTGTTTTAACTTCTCCTACAGGCTCTGTTTTTTCAATCTCAGGTTCTGTTTTTTCGTTGTCTTTTTTACAAGCCGTAAATAGAACTGTTCCTGCTAAAATAATTGATAAAAAATTTCTTTTCATTATAGTATAATTAATATGTTATTTTAGGTGCAAATATACAATTTTATTTAGAATAAAGATAAATTATTTCTTTTTTTTTATGTATTCTTGCAGAGTAAAAAGGTAAATCACGCTACTCTAACTTTTCTTGTATTTTCATCAATCCATTCAAAGGATAAAACAGCGTGTTTATCGGGAATATAGGAACTTACACGCTCCGCCCACTCAATAAAACACCAATTCCCCGAGTACAGATACTCCTCAAAACCAATGTCAAAAGCCTCTTCTTGATGTTCAATTCGGTAAAAATCGAAGTGAAAAACCACATTTTCTGAGCCTTCGTAATGGTTTACCAAACCAAATGTAGGACTTGCTGTGATGTTATCAATTCCTAAGTTTTTTACCAAGGCTTTGATAAAAGTTGTCTTTCCCATTCCCATACTCCCTTGAAAAACAACTATTTTAGAAGTTAATAGAGGTAGTATTTTTTTCGCTGTTTCGTCTATTTCTGATAATGAATACGTAAATTCCATTTTCTAAGTATTATTTATTCCAAATTTCCCAAGCTTTTTCAGCTTGTAACTCCAACATTCTCAACCCATTAATTATGGTAGCGTTTTTATTTTCTCCTTCCTGTAGAAAGGCTGTTTTTGATGGATTATATATTAAATCGTACAACAAATGTTCCGATGTGATAAAGTGATAAGGAATAGGAGGGCTGTCGTTCACATTCGGAAAAGTTCCTAAAGGTGTACAATTGACGATGATTTTGTATTCTGATAAAATATCTGCTCCAAGATCGGCATATGTATACTGTCCCATTTTTGGACTTCTTGACACAAACTTGAATGAAATTCCCAACATCTTGAATGCATGTGCTATTGCACTTGATGCTCCACCTGTGCCTAAAATTAAGGCTTTTTGGTGGTGTTCTTTCAATAAGGGGCGTATGGATTCCATAAAACCCACATAATCTGTATTATATCCGATGATGTCACTATCTGTGAATTTGATTGTATTTACCGCACCAATAGTTTCGGCAGTTTCGTCCAATTTGGTGAGTAGCGATATTATTTCTTTTTTGTAAGGAATGGTAACATTTAATCCCTTAATATTCGGATTTTCAGCCAACTTTTGCGGTAATTCTGCAATGGTTTGTATGTCAAAGTTTACATACTGAGCATCTGAGATATGTTCTTTATGGAATTTTTCATTGAAATATTTTCGTGAAAATGAGTAGGATATGTTTCTTCCTACCAAACCGAATAGCCTTTTTTGCATTTTGAAAGTTTTGATTTTTGTGGTACGTCTGCCTCTGTCAAAAGAAAACCATCCCAAAAGTTGAACTAATTTTTTCCCTGAATCTGCAAAAGATACTCTAAATTATAGACTTTAAAAAGTCAGAATTACCATTGTGGGTTGCCGGTTAGTAAAAACAACTTTTGGGACAGCTTTCTTCAAAGTATTTTAGCTATTTTGGAGGATATTTCTCTAAAATTTTATCTACAAATCTAGTGATAGCTTTCTCTTTAGCATTCATATTTCGAGGAATATATCCTAAACCTTTCCCTTGCCAAATCAGTTCTTTTTTCTTAGCATCAATGATTTCAATAAAAAGAGTTCCTTCAGCATTGGTACTTACGCTGTAATTTGAATGTCCCCAAAAAGGGCCATATCCCACTCCCCATCCCCAATAGTAGGGATTGTTGTTATACACATTAATATTTTCACGTTCTTGCGTAAAAATATTGACAAGCACATCGGGGTTTTCAGAAGTTTGCATCCCTTTTGTAGTCAAATTGTGTTCAATAGCTCGTAAAATGCGACGTTTGTCCAAATCAGAAATCGGAACTTTGTCAATACCTTCTTTGAAAAAACCGAAAGTCTTATACTCCGAAAAGTTGGCTTGTCGATCATAATCAGTCGCAACCTGAACCATTGCACACGAACTGAGCAATAGGGCAACAAACAATACAATAATAGTTGATAATTTTTTCATACTCTATAATTTTTAGTGAAACACTATTATTAAATTCATAGAACATACTACAAATTTCATACCGAATTTATAGTTCTGTCGCCCAATAATTCGTAGATATGTCCGACTCATCTATTCCAAAAAATCGTCCAAGACCTCTCGGAGTTGATACATTTGTGGAACTCCTTTGGTTCGGCTGATTCGTGCGAAAATATATAGAAAAAACCATAATGCGACCATTAACGCCATCATTATCAAATCAAAACTAAAACTATCTTTGAGAATATGATGAGAGTAGGCCAATACTAAAAAAATGACAAAAGTAGTGGCGATAGCGAAATGTAGAAACATAAAAAACGTCCAAAGGGTAGGTTCTGGGCCAAAAAGAGCTCGAATGCGTGTGCCTCCCTCTTCTTTAGGTTGAAATTCAACTTGCAGGTGCGGAGAGTAATATTTTCGCTGATTTTTATGAATATGTATCCATACCTGCCGGTCAGAAATCACCAATAGATACTTTTCTTTGAATATTTCTTTACATTCTCTGACACGATGCAATAGCTCATCAACCGGCTTCTCACTCTCGACAATAAAGCGTGGACGCAATGGAATACTTTTATTTAGATTCTTCATAATTGTTGGGTTAGTTTATAAAAATTATGAATCGAGATTTGAAAATATTAGTAAACCTGAAATTCAACAATTTATTTTTTTTTACTTCCGTATAAAAAACCATAAACCCCTCCTACGAAGATAGCTCCTCCGACAATATTTCCAAGCGTTGCAGGGATTAAATTATCTACGAAAAAAGCTGTCCAAGTTACATTTGCACCGTGAAAAATTCCTGTGGGAATATAAAACATATTGGCGATGGAATGTTCAAATCCCATAACAACGAATGCCATCACAGGCCACCATAAACCTGCTAAACGTCCAAGCATTGTTTGAGATGAAAGTCCAAGCCAAACCGCCAAACAAACTAACCAATTGGCTCCTATTCCTCGTATAAACACCTGATGCCAAGGTAAATGTGTTTTGTATTCAGCCAACTTAGTGATGTAACTTGCATAAGGTTCAGACTGCATAATTCCTGAATGATACACAAAAATGTAATCAAAAATAATTAATCCGATGAAATTCGATATAAAAATGATTATCCAATTTTTAAGGAAATAAGTTTTTGGAATTTCGCCTTGTATTGTAGCTGGAATTAGGTTGGCATTATTTCCTGTGAAAAGTTCGCCTCCAACTAAAATGATGAGCATCAACCCCAAAGGGAATGTAGCTCCACTGATAAGTTTTGGCAGTATGGGATTTGTTTCGGCTATTCCTCCAATACCCGCTCCTGCTAATGAGGAAAGTACGCCTCCCATTCCAATGTAAAAACCTGCAAGGATGCCTAAAATGACTAATTTTCCAAAGGTGGTGTTATATTTTTTTAGAGCCATTCCTTTGGTTATTTCAATAACTTCGTGTGGTGTGTTTATCATAATTTTAATTGAACATTTTCGGTTGTATCGCCCACAAAGGTACTAAATGTAGAGGAATATAGCAAGTCAGAATCTCTGAAATTGTTTGTAGCACATTTAGTCATCAAAATCAAATTTTTGCTTAACAAAATTGGAAAGTAAATTCTTTTGACTTTTGAAAATTCAATTTGAATCAGAGAGGTTACATCGGTTGAACTAAATTTCAATAACAGTTTCTCATAATTTTAAAATATACAACTCAATGGTTAAAATTTATTTTCACTCAACGCGTAATTTGTACTAGAACAATAGTCGAAAAAAAGTTTATTTTCGTAAATTTGTCGGAGTTTAGTAATCCAAAATATAAATTAAAATGAATAAAACTGTACTATTATTGAGTTTTCTATGCTTAGCCTGTCAGCATCCTCAAGAAGAGAGACAGGTCAAAATTTCTGATTTTGTTTCTAAGAATCAGAATGTTGAAAATTATTCTCCTATTGTTGGAGCTTTGATAAACTCATTACAACAAACGGACAATACCCAACCGACAACCATTGTTTTAGATAAAAACATCTATCATTTTCGTGCTGAAGGTTCTTTTGAAAAAGAGTTGTATATCTCCAATCATGACCAAGACAACCCCAAAAAAGTAGCTTTTTACTTGGAAAATCTGAAAAATATTACCATCGACGGTAACGGTAGTGAGCTAATTTTTCATGGTACGATGATTCCCTTTGTGATGAAAAGTTGTGAAAACATTACCTTGAAAAACTTTTCAATAGATTTTGAATTACCACATTTGCGACAACTTCAAATTCTGGAAGTTGATGCTGAAAACAATATTTCTGTAGCTGAGATACATCCTGCAGGGAATTATAAAATTGAAAATGAAAAATTACTTCTTTTGGGTGAAGATTACCAATTACAACCTACTTGGGTAATGGCATTCGACCCTAATCGGCGATTGTCCTACAAACGAGCTGATGTTGATTTCAAAACAGAAAAAATCACTGAATTACGTCCGAATGTACTAAAAATTGAAGGCTGGAGTCAAAATCTTTTGACCAAAATAGGAGAGCGATTTGCTTTACGAACTTATAACCGACCTACCCCTGGAATTGTGATAGACTACTGCAAAAATACAAATGTAGAAAATGTCAAAGTTCACTATGCTTGGGGCATGGGTCTGCTCGCTCAAATGTCTGAAAACATTACTCTTAACAAATTTTCAGTATGTTTGAAAGGGGATAATGATCCTCGTTATTTTACTACTCAGGCAGATGCCACACATTTTTCAGCCTGTAAAGGAGTGATTCGTTCCGAAAATGGATTGTATGAAGGTATGGCTGACGATGCTATAAATGTACATGGAACGTATCTAAAAATCATTGATAGAGTAGATGATAAAACCATAAAAGCTAAATATATGCATCCACAAGCGTGGGGATTTTTATGGGGAGAAGTAGGGGACGATGTACAGTTTATTTCTTCTCAATCAATGGACTTAGTAGATGGAAAAACTTACAAAATAGCTTCCATTAAGGCTGTAGATAGACCAACGGAGTTTGGGGCAAAAATTTTTGAAATCTCTTTTACACAAGATATTCCTAAAGAACTCAATGGAGACCAACCCTTTGGAGTTGAGAATCTTACCTGGGTACCCGAAGTCGTTTTTAGTAACAATGTCATTCGTAATAATCGAGCCAGAGGAGCTTTGTTCAGTACTCCAAAAAAAGTGATATGTGAGAATAATTTATTTGATCATACTCACGGAACGGCAATTTTGTTATGCGGTGATTGTAACGGATGGTATGAAACAGGAGCTTGTCGTGATGTGATTATTCGTAACAATACGTTTATAAATTCTTTAACGGCTAATTACCAGTTTACAAATGCTGTAATATCTATTTACCCAGAGATACCAAATTTGGATCAGCAACAACAGTTTTTCCATTCAGGAATTGTGATTGAAAACAATGAATTCCAAACATTCGACGCACCTATTCTCTATGCAAAATCCGTTGATAATATGATATTTAAGAATAATACAATCAAGAAAAACAACGATTTTGAGCCTTTCCATTGGAACAGACATATGTTTTTGCTTGACCGAGTGAATAACGTAAAAATTAATGAGAATAACTTTGACATACCACTTTCTCAATCCGATGTCAAAATAAACCTTTCTGAAGGAAATTCAATTGAAATTCAAAGAGATAGCCTAAAAACACAAGGAAAGTAACATTTAATTCTGAAAGATTTTCATAGTTTCATTATAGCTACTTTCAAATGCCAATAGATTTAAACCTATTGGCATTTGTTGTTTTTGAAAATAAGAAATCAGTTTTTCAGTAGGCATATTTCCTACAAGCTCATCCTTAGCCATAGGGCAACCTCCGTATCCGCGAATAGCTCCATCGAAACGCATACATCCCGATCGATAAGCATTATCCACTTTTTCGTGCCAATCGTTAGGCGAAGTGTGAAAATGAGCTCCAAATTCAACGGTAGGATATTTAGGTATAAGATATGTAAATAATTTTTTAATAGTCTCACCCTCAGCACTTCCAATGGTGTCAGAGAGCGAAATAATACGGATATCTTTTTCTATAAGTTTTTCAACCCAATGTTCTACAATTTCTTCGTTCCAAGGGTCTCCATACGGATTTCCAAACCCCATGGATACATAAACAACCAGCTCTTTGCCACTTTTTTCCGTTTTATTTTTTACATAATCCAGCGTTGTAAGACTTTCCGCTATGGTCTTGTGAGTGTTTCGCATCTGAAAATTTTCTGAAATTGAAAACGGATAGCCTAAATAGTCAATTTGTGGATACTTGGTAGCGTCATCAGCTCCTCGTTCGTTAGCAATGATGGCAAGTAGTTTACTTTTAGTATCTGATAGGTCTAATTTTTCTAATACCTGAGCGGTGTCCGCCATTTGTGGAATAGCTTTTGGCGATACAAAACTACCAAAATCAATAGTATCAAACCCGATATTCAGTAAGGATTGGATATAATCCACTTTTTTTTCGGTAGCTATAAAATCTTTCAATCCTTGCATAGCATCGCGCGGACATTCAATGATTTTGATATGTTTTTTAGAATGATTCATTGAAGAAAATAACTTGTTTAGCAATGCAAATATAGTGTTTTTTTACAATCTTGAAACACTTTACTTATGTTGAAACATTTTGAAAATGCTGTTTTTTCAGTATATTCTATTTCCCATAAGAATTCAAAACAAAAGCTCCCTCTTCAGAGGTTGCATAAAATGGGATATTTTGTTTTTCACAAGTTTCCCGCCATTTCTTCAGTAAATAAGGAGGATTTGTTCCGTTAGAAATTACATTTTTAGGCTTAATTTCCAGTAACATACGCTCAAAATTCACCTTAGGAGCATCCATTAAAATCAGATTGTCTATTACCAATCCTAAGTCTTTTGGGTATATTCCTAAACTATCAACGAATAAAATATTTTTATGTTGAAAATCAGTAATAGAAGGAATTTCTTTTGTTTTCACATCGTTTATACCTTTAGCTTTTTGGTAGTTTTCAATTAAGCGGAATTTTTGAGTTGTATCAGGTTGATATACAGTAATTTTATTACCCTTTCGTTTTAAGAAAATATTTTGCTTGTATTTTTGAAAAACAATAAACTCCTCTGTAGTTTCAGATTGATATTTGCCGTAGAACAACACTCCTTGAAAAATTATTACAGAAATTAAAAACAGTATTATACGTTTGTACTGTACTTTATTTACTAAATATATTACAGTAATTAAAACTAAAACACTGGTAATTAGAATCTTATTATCAAAATAGATGTGCTTGATAACAAAATCCTCTTGATTAGCAATCAAACCTGCAAACGTATTTATACAGTTGATTAAAAACTCTGTGATTGAAACTAAAAACAGGGGTACTACGTTTAAATATCCACAAATTAAAGACAAAATCCCGAATATTAAGATTGGAGCTAACAAAGGAACAATCAGTAGATTAGATATAAAAAACAAAGTAGGGAACTGACGGAAATAGTACAGACTTATTGGTAGAACAATGATTTGTGCTGCAAATCCGATAAGCAATAATCCCCAAAAGTAACTGACGATTTTGTTTTTCGGTTGCCACCAGCGTTCCATTCGTGGGTAAAACACTAAAATAGAAAATACAGAAGCATAACTCAACTGAAATCCAACTTCATACAAAAAGTTTGGTCGAATAAGTAATAAGAACAACATAGAAAGCATGAGTGAATCAAAGCGTCCACGTCTGCGATTGAGCAACGAAGCGACTCCCATAAAGCTAAACATTGTAACAGCTCGTAATACGGATGGCGACAATCCTGCAATAAAAGCAAAACTCCATAAACTGACAAGTAATATTCCAAAACGTATTGATTTCCAATGTTTTTTGTCAGGTATTTTTTTTAGTAAGTACAACAAGATGATGGTTATAATCCCCACATGAAGCCCTGAGATAGCGAGAATATGTACAGCTCCTGCGTTGATGTAATTTTGATATACTTCTTCATCTAAATCAGATCGATTTCCTAAAAGAAGCGTTTTCAATAAGGAAGTAGTTTCTTTTGAAAAATACGTTTCCAATATAGTTTCGCTGTTACGGCGTATGTTTTCAGCTACTGAAATAATGGAAAAAGAAGATTTTTCACCAGAAATGAGTGTGTAATTTGATACGTTCGCAAGTCCGAATACATCTTGTCGTTCCATATATTGTTTGTAGTCAAACTGGTATGGGTTTTTAGGAATAGGAATGTCATTCAGTTTCGATGCAAAAATAATCACATCATTTCGTTGAAAATCAGTATTTTGAATAGCGTTTTCAGGAAAGAAGCATAAAATAGATCCGCTTGTAGGTTGATGGTCAGCTGAGAGTAAGTCTGCTTTATAGGTTGTTCCAAAATTTGATTTTGAAGTTTGTTCAATAATTTTAGCTTTTAGTAAATAAGGAGTTTGTTTTTTCAATGCATTTGTGTAATGTGTTGATTTTGTCGTAGGATCATGCAGTATACTAACAAATATTCCAACTGCGATTGAAGTTAAAAAAGTAGTGAAAACAAACCCTTTACTGAAAATTGATTTTTGAAGTGATAGAAACAGATGTACACCTAATATGAAAATTGCTATAGCTATGGATATTGAACTCGTCTGTAAAGACAATAAATCACCATTTGGAATTGCAATACCTATTACAATTCCGATAAGAATGGTTAGTATGGCTAAATTTGTAAATTTCACATAACTCGTTTTGCTTTTCTGTATGCTTTTGACCAATATCCCTCATTAAGAGATGATACGATAACTCCTCGTGATGTTGAAGAATGTATGAATTTGACTTCACTTCCCGTTTCTACTACAATGCCTACGTGCGAAATACGATTTGTTTTCCCCGTAGCAAAGAAAAGCAAATCCCCCACTCGAATATTATTAAGTTTCACACCATTTCCTTGATTTGCCATATCAGTGGAAGAACGACTAAGAGGTACGCCTACCGTTTTGTAAACCGTACAAACAAAGCCCGAACAATCCATTCCAGAACGGGTAGTTCCACCGTAGCGATACGGCGTTCCTAAATAAGAAAAAGCAGTGTCAATCACTTTTTTGGTAGTTCCTTTTGCGTTTGAGGATGCTGGAATCTCAGTGTTTGTATCTCGAATAGGATTTTCAGCTTTTGAAATATTGGTTCTCTGTTTCGTTTTTATAGGTTGTTTGGAAGTAACATATTTTGTAGTACTGTTTTTTGCTTTTTTATTTTTTTTTGTAGTTGATTTATAGGAAGTTGTAGTCCGCTTCCGTGTGCTATATCGTTCAGCACAGGAAGTTAATAACAATCCAAAAATTAGTAATAACAGTTTTATTTTCATCTTTCAAGTAGATAGAATAATCAGCAATTTCTCATCATTAAGTTTTTAACTTTTGTGCTATTTGACCTGTACGAGTTTCAATACCAATCCTTTAAGTTAATACTTACAATAGCAAAAACTTTGCCAAAGTTTTAACACCTCAGCAAAGTTAATTTGCATTTTCTGTTGAATAAATACTCTATAATTTAGTTTACAACAATTTTAAGATTTTCATTTTGCTCGTCCACATCAAAATATATCGTATTTCCTTCTTTGATATGTGAAGCTACTATTTCTTCCGCCAGTATATCTTCTACATATTTTTGAATGGCACGTTTCAGCGGTCGGGCACCATATTGTTTGTCATAGCCCTTTTCAGCAATGAACTCTTTCGCTTTTTCGCTCAATTCGATAGTGTAACCTAAATCCTTAATGCGTAAGTATAATTTTTTCAATTCAATATCAATGATTCGGAAAATATCCTCTTTACTCAACGGATTGAAGGTTATCACATCGTCAATGCGGTTTAGAAATTCAGGAGCGAATACCTTTTTCAGAGCATTTTCAACGATTGATTTTTCATGTGCATCTGATTGTGAGGTTTTTGCAGCGGTTCCGAACCCAATTCCTTGTCCAAATTCCTTGACCTGTCTTGCTCCAACATTTGAAGTCATAATGATGATACAGTTTCTGAAATCAATTTTTCGTCCAAGGCTGTCTGTCAAAAAACCGTCGTCAAGTACCTGTAATAACATATTAAACACATCAGGATGTGCTTTTTCAATTTCATCTAAAAGCACTACTGAATAAGGTTTGCGGCGTACCTTTTCCGTTAATTGTCCTCCTTCCTCATAGCCAACATAACCTGGAGGAGCTCCAATAAGTCGAGTGGTTGAGAATTTTTCCATGTACTCGCTCATATCAATGCGAATCATCGTGTCTTCTGAATCAAACAATTCCCGAGCTAACACTTTAGCTAACTGTGTTTTACCTACTCCTGTTTGCCCTAAAAATATAAACGAACCAATAGGCTTATTAGGATCCTTTAAACCTGTCCTGTTTCGTTTGATTGATTTGATAATCTTTTCAACAGCAACATCTTGCCCAATAATCTTTTCTTTGATAGTATCGGAAAGTGTTGAAAGTTTATTCATTTCTGTCTGAGCAATTCTACTTACAGGAATGCCACTCATCATAGATACCACATCGGCTATATGCTCTTCTGTTACAGTGTCGCGATTCAGTTTGGCATCTTCTTCCCACTTGCGATGTACCTCTTTTAATGTGGCTTCAATTCGTTTTTCGTCATCACGCAAACGAGCTGCTTCTTCAAATTGTTGACGAGCAACAGCATTATTTTTTGCTTTTACAACTTCTTCCAATTCTTCTTCCAATTCCAAAATCTTTTTAGGAACTTTCATTTGAGTAATGTGGATTCTTGCTCCAGCCTCATCCAAGGCATCTAAAGCCTTATCGGGTAAGAAACGATCAGTGAGGTATCTACTTGTTAGTTTAACACAGGCTTCAATAGCTTCATCTGTATAGATTACATTGTGGTGGTCTTCATATTTTTTCTTGATATTTTGTAATATCTGGATAGTTTCATCAATCGAAGTTGGCTCAACGATAACTTTTTGAAAACGTCTTTCCAATGCACCATCTTTTTCAATGGATTGTCGATATTCATCTAAGGTAGTTGCTCCAATACACTGTATTTCACCACGAGCTAATGCTGGTTTGAACATATTGGAAGCATCTAAACTTCCACCTGCTCCTCCTGCACCTACCATTGTGTGAATTTCATCGATGAATAAGATGATATCATCATTTTTTTCCAACTCATTCATGATAGCTTTCATACGTTCCTCAAACTGCCCACGATATTTTGTCCCTGCTACTAACGAAGCTATGTCAAGGGTAACGACGCGTTTGTTGTAAAGTACTCTTGAAACTTTCTTTTGTATGATTCGCAATGCAAGACCTTCGGCAATGGCACTTTTTCCAACGCCAGGCTCACCTATAAGTAAAGGATTATTTTTCTTACGTCGGCTCAGGATTTGAGAAACACGCTCAATTTCTTTGTCGCGTCCTACCACAGGATCCAATTGTCCTTGTTCAGCTAATAGAGTCAAATCTCTACCAAAGTTATCCAAAACAGTTAGCTTTTTGGCACCTCGTTGTGTTCCTGATTCTTGCTGTCCTTTTCCTTTGTCGGGGGTTGGTTTGTCACTTTTGTCAAACTCTTCAAATTCATTAGAAATATTTCCACGCAAAAAATGATCGCCTTGTGTAGGTTGGAATTTTGTTTTTACAATGTCATAACTAACTCCTAAACGATTGAAAATCTTTGTTGTAGGGTCGTTTTCGTTGCGTAATATACTCAGTAACAGATGCCCACTGTTCACAGTGTCGTCTTGTGAATTTCTGGCTTCTAAATGAGATGCATGCATAGCCCTTTCCGCCTGTTGGGTAAAATGCATGGTGTTATGACTACCAGGATTTAATCCTCGCATTGAAGTTAAACCATAAATTTGCTGACGTAGGCGTTCCAAATCAGTGTTTAAACTCAGTAGAACATCTATGGCTCTTCCTTCTCCCTCTTGTAATAAAGCTAAAATGAGGTGTTCCGTCCCGACTACGGATTGCCCTAATCGAATGGCTTCATCATTGCTATAGGCGAGAATTCTTTTTACTCTCGGCGAAAAATTATCATTCATATCAATTATAATCTATAAACTTGGTATCATATGACAAAAATCATTCCTTTCATTCAAGTACTGCCCTTTTGTCATTTATTTTGAAGGTATATACAAAAAAAGAAGTTATCTTCGCATTCCTTGCATCATTTGCATCATTTTCTTACCGCCTCCTCCTTGCATCATTTTCATCATTTTACTCATCTGGGAGAATTGTTTCATGAGTTGGTTAACCTCTTGAATGTCTCTTCCACTTCCTTTGGCAATACGACGTTTTCGATTGGTATCAATGATGGATGGGTTGCTACGTTCTTTTGGAGTCATTGAATAAATAATCGCTTCGATGTGTTTGAAGGCATCATCATTAATATCCAAATCTTTAACAGCTTTTCCAACACCAGGAAGCATCCCCAAAAGGTCTTTCATGCTTCCCATGCGTTTGATTTGTTGTATTTGTTCCAAGAAATCATCAAATCCGAATTGGTTTTTAGCGATTTTCTTTTGTAATTTTCGAGCTTGTTCTTCGTCAAATTGCTCTTGAGCTCTTTCTACCAGCGAGACCACATCACCCATTCCCAAAATACGATCGGCCATACGCTCAGGATAGAAAACATCAATAGCGTCCATTTTCTCTCCCGTACCGATAAATTTGATAGGTTTATCCACCACCGATTTGATAGAAATCGCAGCACCACCTCTTGTGTCACCATCCAATTTGGTAAGGATAACACCGTCAAAATTAAGCACATCGTTAAAAGCTTTGGCGGTGTTTACGGCATCTTGTCCTGTCATTGAATCCACAACGAAAAGAGTCTCTTGAGGATTTAATGCTTTATGGATGTTGGAGATTTCGTTCATCATTTGTTCATCCACAGCCAAGCGCCCTGCCGTATCGACGATTACAACGTTGTATCCGTTGGATTTGGCATACTGAACCCCTTTTTGAGCAATATCCACAGGATTGTTGTTTCCTCTATCCGAAAAAACTTCAACTCCCACTTGTTCTCCTACAATGTGAAGCTGGTCAATTGCCGCAGGACGATATACGTCACAGGCAACTAACAGCGGTTTTTTGTTTTTTTTCTTTTTAAGGAAGTTAGCTAATTTACCAGAGAAAGTCGTTTTTCCAGAACCTTGTAAACCTGACATCAAAATCACAGAAGGGTTACCTGATAGATTGATTCCCGTAGCGTCTCCCCCCATCAATTCGGTAAGTTCGTCCTTGACGATTTTCACCATTAGTTGACCAGGTTGTAGAGATGTTAGTACGCTTTGTCCTAATGCTTTTTCTTTTACTTTCGAAGTAAAATCTTTAGCTATTTTATAGTTGACATCGGCGTCCAATAAGGCTCTACGTACCTCTTTGAGCGTTTCAGCAACGTTGATTTCCGTTATTTTTCCGTGTCCTTTAAGATTGTGTAACGCCTTCTCTAACTTATCACTTAAATTATCAAACATAATTTCCTCATATTATATTAATATGCAAAGGTAGAAAAATAATTAGAAATGCCAAAAAATAGTTTTTGGCTCATAAAGCAACGGTAGGAGATTTCGTAATTGTTTACGAGAAAGAGTTCTATAGAGAAAACCTACCCAAATCACGAGTGAGTGAAATGGGAGAATTTACCTTTCATTATCTCTAAGGAATTGATCAACTTACAGTTTCGAGTGTAATGATATTTACGATAATGTAATTTGTAATTATACTCCTTGAATATGATTGAGTTAGAAGATGTATAAGTTTGTTGTTATACTTTATGATTTACTTTACTAAGTTCATTTTTTTTGCTTTTTCAAACATGAAATCTTTCGCCGCAGTGTAATCATTCGGGATTTTACCTTCCAAGATAGCTTCTTTGATAGCATCTTTAAGAATGCCTATTTCTCGTGAAGGTTTTAAGTTGAATACTTCCATGATTTCTTCCCCTGAAATAGGAGGTTGAAAGTTGCGAATGTGGTCTTTTTCCTCTACTTCTACCACTTTTTGGCGTACTATCTGGAAATTGTCGCGATATTTTTTGATTTTTTTAGGGTTTTTCGTGGTAATATCAGCCTCACAAAGCGTCATCAAATCTTCAAAATCATCACCTGCATCAAAAACCAAGCGACGTACTGCTGAATCTGTTACGATATCCTCTGCAATTATGATAGGTCGTGAACTCATACGGACTATTTTCTGTACGTATTTCATTTTTTCGTTCAGAGGCATCCGCAGTCGTTTGAAAATTTGGTAAACCATTTTACTACCCAAAAACTCGTGTCCGTGGAATGTCCAACCAATTTTCTTGTCGAAACGTTTTGTGGGAGCCTTCCCCACATCGTGTAGTAATGCTGACCAACGTAGCCACAAATTATCGGTATTTTCGGCAATATTGTCTACAACTTCGAGTGTATGCCAGAAATTGTCTTTATGGCGTTGCCCATCCTGTTCTTCAACCCCTTTTAAATCAATGAGTTCAGGAAGTATGTGATGTAGTAGCCCTGTTTCGTAAAGCAATTTCAGTCCTATGGAAGGTTTTGGTGAGGCTAGAATTTTGTTGAGTTCGTCTACGATACGCTCGTTGGAAATGATTCTCAAACGATCTTTGTTTCGAGCAATAGCTTGGAGAGATTCTTCTTCAATGGTGAAGCCTAATTGTGTTGCAAACCTAATAGCACGCATCATTCTGAGAGGGTCATCGGAATAGGTTATATCAGGGTCAAGTGGAGTTCGGATGATTTTATTCTCAAGATCAGAAAGACCATTGAAAGGATCAATAAGCTCACCAAAATTTGATTTTGAAAGTGATAATGCCATTGCATTAATGGTAAAGTCACGGCGATTTTGATCGTCTTTTAATGTACCACTTTCTACATAAGGTTTTCGAGAATTCGAGCTATAACTTTCTTTTCTTGCCCCTACAAATTCAATGTCTAGTCCGTCACATTTAATCATTGCTGTACCGAAATTTTTAAATATTGACACTTTTGGATTGTCAGGCAATTTTTCGGCTACTTTTTCCGCCAATGAAATCCCACTTCCAATAGAAACAATGTCAATATCTTTTGGAAGTTTGCGTTTGAGGATATAGTCCCTAACGAATCCACCAATGACATAACTTTCTAACGAAATTTCTTCAGAAATATCACTAATTAATGTAAAAATAGGATTTGAAAGAGCTTTTTCGTGATACATACTTATTCTTGTCGAGATTATCGACATATCTCATTTTATATTATTTTCTACTAAATTTTAGTTGCCAACTCAAGGACTTAATTGCAAACAGATACCAAGGCAGGTTAGTTTGACTACTCATTGAATGAATTGATTGTTTTTCGAATTGCTGTGAGCCTTGTTAAAAGTCCCTCAAGTAAGTCGAGGTGAAGCATATTTGCTCCGTCACTTTTAGCGTTGATAGGGTCGAAATGGGTTTCTATAAACAACCCATCAACGTTGTTTACAATAGCCGCACGAGCTATGGTTTCAATCATGTCAGGTCTGCCCCCAGTAACACCGCTCGTTTGATTGGGTTGTTGTAGTGAATGTGTAACATCCATAATAACAGGTGCATAGCTTCGCATAGTTGGAATGCCTCTGAAATCAACTATCAAATCTTGATAGCCAAACATGGTTCCTCGATCAGTGATTAGAGCGTTATTATTTCCGCTGTCTTTTACTTTTTGTACGGCATGTTTCATGCTTTCAGGACTCATAAACTGTCCTTTTTTCAGATTTACGACCTTACCTGTTTTAGCGGCAGCAACTACTAAATCGGTTTGTCGAACCAAAAACGCAGGTATTTGAAGCACGTCCACATATTGAGCGGCTAATTCCGCATCGCTCACTTCATGAATGTCCGTAACTGTTGGTATTCCAAAAGCTTTACCTACCTTTTCAAGGATTCTTAACGCTCTTTCATCACCAATACCCGTGAAAGAGTCAATTCTACTGCGATTAGCTTTCTTGAAACTACCTTTAAATACATATGGTATATGTAATTTTTCTGTAATAGACACTATCTTCTCGGCAATTTTCATCGCCATATCCTCTCCCTCAATAGCACAAGGTCCTGCAAAAAGGAAGAAATTATTTTCTTTACTATTTAACTGAGCCATTTTTTTATTTTCGAATACGTTTTGCTACCAAAAATATCAACAACAGCAAAAAAGCTATCAAAGCTATTCCTGCCGAAATCAATGCAATAAAACTACGCCCCTCCAACGAATTGGAAAAATCAATCAGATAAATATTAACCCCGATGCTGATCACCGAAAGGATTAGTAGTATATAAATTAATATCCTCATTTTGAATGTTTTTAAAATAATGAAGCTACTCCCTCTGTAGCAAAGAGCCCTTTTATGTTGGTTGCAAATAATTTAACAGCAATGGCTAATAATATTACACCAAATATTTTGTGAATCACGCTGATACCTTGCTTACCTAATATTTTTTCTATCTTTTTTGAAGATTTTAGAACAAAATATACGAAAATAATATTAATAAGAATTCCTGCAATTATGTTTTCCACTTGGAATTCAGCTCGTAAGGACAAAACAGTGGTGAGAGATCCAGCACCTGCAACTAAGGGAAACGCCAACGGAACGATTGAAGCTGTTTGAGGTTCCTCGTCACGGTAAAGTGTTATTCCCAAAATCATTTCCAAAGCCAGAAAGAATAAAATAAAAGCACCCGCCACGGCAAAGGACTCTACTGTTACTCCAAAAAGGTTCAGAATCTCCTTTCCTAAAAATAAAAACAAAATTAGTAACAGTCCTGCTACAATAGCTGTTTTTTCTGATTGAATATGCCCCACTTTTTGGCGTAAATTAATGATTATCGGAATACTACCAATGATGTCAATCACAGCAAAAAGTACCATTGTAGCAGATATAATTTCTTTAATATCAAAATTCATCGGTTAATTTTTTGGCAAAAGTAGTAAAAAAAACTCTGAAGTAGAAGTGTTGTTACGTAGGATTATGGGTAAAAATTAATTTAACACTTTTATTCTTAGTTTAATTTATTGATTTTCATACAAAAAATACTTTATGTAAAGTGTTTGGTAAGTTATTTATTTTTCTATTCCACGTATGGAGAAAAGTGTAGTAAATGTCATTTTGTAGTAGGAAGTTTTGTTTTTTCGTGAAAGTAACTAGTTACCTTTGCAATGTACCTGAAGTACTCGTTTATTGCAAAATAGGTTTAAGTTCATTTTCTAATTTAGTTTTTCAGTCGTTTAATTTATTTCTCATGAAAACGATAAAATACGCATATATTTTCCTGTTTTTTGTTTTTGTTTCTTGTCAGATACAAAATAGTGTAGATAAAATAGATGTTTTTTCTATTTTGTAAGAAAAAATCACGTCTATACAAGAAATAAAATCAGATTCTATTATCTTTCCTGCCGAGATTTATTCTTTCGGGTAGTGGATTGTCAGGATAAATCTTTCGAATTACTCTCAAAATATGTTTGATTTCATAAAAAATTATAAATTACAGATTATCAGTCGACACTTTCACTCAATCAAAGTCTTCTGAGATCTACTCCCATCGTAAAAAACGAAAAAACACTTTTTGACAGAGATTATTCCGCAGGATTTCAAGGATTGTCTTTTTAAATCAAATTAGTTACAAAAAGAAACATCTGAAAAGTCAAAGATTTTTGGGCGAGAATGACAAACACTATCAAAAATGAACTTTTACTAGCTCTTACTTTCTAACTTTTTCTTTTTTTGCTCGTAATTTTGTCTGAAATTCCTATTTTTTCGACTACTCAACTTTTTTCGGTTGTTTTTATTATTCCAAACAACCAATACAAAAGCGACAGCCAATCCGATGGTTACATAAATAAATAATTCCATGATTAATTACATTATTTTCTGGTGTCATTATCAATAAGTCCATCTCTCAAACGAATAATTCGATGTGCATGTTGAGCTATATCCTCTTCGTGAGTTACCAAAATGACGGTGTTTCCTTTGCTATGAATTTCGTCAAACAAGGCCATGATTTCATAGGAAGTCTTAGAATCTAAATTTCCAGTAGGCTCATCAGCTAAAATAATAGAAGGAGAATTTACCAAAGCTCTAGCTACAGCTACACGCTGTCGTTGCCCTCCGGAGAGTTCATTGGGCTTGTGCATCATGCGGTCACCAAGTCCAACAAGTTGAAGTACTTCTTTGGCTCTCTCACTACGTTTTTCTTTACCTACACCAGCATATACCATCGGTAAAGCAACATTATCCAAAGCCGTGGTTCGTGGCATTAAGTTAAATGTTTGAAATACAAAACCAATTTCTTTATTACGAATATCGGCAAGTTCCGCATCCGACATTTTACTCACATCCTTTCCATTGAGAATGTATTCTCCCGATGTAGGTGTATCCAAACAACCTAAAATATTCATCAACGTGGATTTTCCAGAACCTGAAGGCCCCATAAGAGCAACATATTCACCTTTTTCTATGATTAAATCAATCCCCTTTAGTACGTGAAGAACTTCACTACCCAATTTGAAATCACGTCTTATATCCTTTATTCTTAGTAAACTCATTAGTTAAAATTTGATATAATAAAGCTACAGGCAAATATACTACTTTTTTTAAAAACTTGCATAAATGAAAACAGCTTTAAAAATAAAAAAACTTCGGAAAGTTATCCAACTGAATGTTAGAAACTTCCCGAAATTGTTAATAGCTAAATCCTCTTCTGTATTCAAAAAATCAGCTAAAAAATATTTCTTATAACGTGTATGTCAATCCAAAATTAACTCCTATTGATGAGTAAGGCGCTGCAGGTGGATTTTTATCAGACCAATCGTATTCTTGTTCAATAAGTGGTAATAATGATTGGAAAGTAGCCCCAGCAGGAGTCTGAGCCATGGCTGTTGCCATTGTTTTAAATTGCTCATAAGAAATTGATTTGCCCGCAATAGTTGCTGAAAAATTATCCAATTTTGATGTTTTTCTACCTACATTGACCATTAGATATTCCCCTTCAACAAAAAGTGAAACATTATCACTGAGTTTAAGTCTGTATCCCAACCCTCCTATAAAACCAAAAGGAACTTTTCCGTGAAAATTAGTTTGGAAATCAACTTTTAAAGGGACCATAGGTATGAAAGAACTTGATGGAGTATGTGGTATTCCAGGAATTGTTGCATTTAAACTGGTAAAACTTTCTGTTTTTCCACCAATTTTGGTAACACCTCCTGCCCTTAGATATATATTTTCAGTCACATTAAATACTGCCGATAGCGAAGCTCCAAAAGCTCTTCCACGTGCTTTCATATCCACCAAAGGAGATTTGTTTGTTTTAACATCTTCTCCGTGTAGGTATCCTACAGATAACTCGACTCCTAAACGTTTTGTAAAAAAATAACCTCCTCGCAATTGTGTCTGAAGACCAGCTCCGTAGCTCCCTTTTAATTCGCTTACACCACTTGCCGTTACTTCACGTCCAACCACTTTTTTGTTGGCTTCAAATCCATAACCTCCGCTAACAGAAATGTACGCTTGTCCATAAACCGCTGTCATTCCGAAAAGTAAGGTTACTACTGTTAAAAAACTTTTTCTCATTTTTGTAATATATTTTTTGCAAACATATAAAAATAAATAATATCTGCAAAATTTATGTTACAACGAAACCTACTTTTTTGTGAAAAAATATCCATTAACTGTGAAAAAAAGAAGCTAAATACCGTGCAACTCCATCTTCTTTATGATGAAATGTAACTCCATAAGCTATTTTTTTCACCTCCTGACGTGCATTTCCTACGGCAATTCCATATTTTACCCCTTGAAGCATTTCCAAATCATTATAATTATCACCAAAAGCCATTGATTCATCCAACGTAAATGGATATTTATGTTCCAAAAGCACTCGAATACCTGTCAATTTTGACACTTTTAAGTCAGAAACTTCGATATACGTATCTTTAGCACGATAAATATGTAAATTTTGTCCAAATTGTGAGTTTAATATAGTGAACATCTCCTCAATCAGCATAGCATCCCCCATTAACATAATTTTATGAGCTCCTATATTTTGTTCCTTCCAATCGGTAATAACTTGAGAATTTGAACGTATTTCTGGAGTAGTTTTCGTATTGTTTTCCTCACGTTGAGCCCAAAAATCATAGTCAGGTACATACCATAAATCATTATGATACAAACTAATATGTATCTTGCCGTTAAACTGTTGTTCATTGAGTTGGACAATTTGCTCAACCAGAGTGATATCTATTTCAGTGGAATGAAGTACCTGACCATCATCGGACAATACCAAAGCTCCATTGTACGCTATCATAGGATAATCAATGGTTTTCAACAAATTTTGTAAATAACGCATCTGCCGAGGCATTCGTGAAGAAACCAATATAAAAGGTACCGTGTCTTTCAAGCGATTAACTTCATAAATAGTTGATTCAGAAATAGTTCTTTCACCATTAAGTAGCGTTCCATCAACATCTGAAAATATAATTTTGCAATCCATTTTAGTTGTTTAATTTTTTGTATATTCTTCTTTACTATGCGATTATCTACTGTGCTTATTTGTTGCACCTTTATGGTTCATCTTCTTAATTTATTCCTATATTTTTATGTATTATAGATAGATTCTATTTGAAATACACAAACCTAATTATTAACACATTACACTCCCAAAACATCACTCATAGAGAAAACTCCTTTTTTGTCTACGATCCATTCGGCAGCAAGTACGGCTCCAAGAGCAAATCCATTCCGATTATGGGCTGTGTGTTTTATTTCAATGGTATCAACTTCACTTTCATAGATTATTGTATGCGTTCCTGGTACGTTTTCAATACGTTTCGCCTTTATTGGGATCTCATTTTTTGGGGCAGCATCTAATTTCCATCCCGTTTTATCTGATTTTTCTATGATCCCTTCTGCCAGAGTAATTGCGGTACCACTGGGTGCGTCTAATTTTTGTGTATGGTGAATTTCTTCAATGGAAACAGCATACTCTTTACGTGAAGCCATCAACTTAGCCAAGGTTTTATTGAGAGCAAAGAACACGTTGACTCCCACACTAAAATTTGAAGCATATAAGAAAGTTCCTTGATTTTCAGCACACATTGCTACGGCTTTATCATAATCTTTCAACCAACCTGTGGTTCCTGCAACTACGGGAACTCGGTGCTTAATACAATTACTGATATTGTTAAATGCACTGTCAGGCGTACTAAATTCAATTGCTACATCAACAGTAGAAACATCGTAAACCGCATCCGCACTATCAATTTTCAAAACTATTTCGTGTCCTCTTTCTAAAGCTATTTTTTCAATGGTTTTTCCCATTTTACCGTATCCAAGAAGTGCTATTTTCATAATATGGTCATATTTTGGTCATTAAGATTCTGAACTACAAAAGTACACCTTTACAAATAATATCAAAAGTTTTAGAAATATATTTTAGTATATTTCCAAAATTCGCTCTTCGTCAAAGCCTCCTTCAACAGAAAAAACAATTGTATATTCTCCTTTTGGCAAATAAACCCTTCCATCAGAGGCTGTTTCTAAAGAAATACGTTTGGCAACTCGTTCAAACATCACCTTCCCTACCGATGAAATGGTCATGTCGTACGGAATGTAATTAAATCCTTTTGAGGTCTTGTAGGTAAATGATTGTAAAGTTACTTTTCCTTTCATAATTTTGATTTGCAACTTCATCTCTTTGGATGCAAAAACTTCAAAATGGGTTATTGGCAATTCAGGAGATTCCCAATCACTCCAAGTATTCCCCCAACGATTAGAATGTTCAACCCGAACTTTTTCTCGTAGCGGAAAGAAATCTTGTGCAACAATTGCAACACGAAGCGGTTGAATTACCTCAAGTGATGATTTGAATACCCCATATCCTGCCGTGGACACTAAAATCTCACTCGTACCATCGTTAATAAATATATCTAAGATACCTGTCGCTGGTAAACTTCCAAATGAGTGCCAACTCTCCCCTAAATTGAAAGAAACATATAACCCACTATCAGTCCCTAAATAAATAATTTGCTCATTTTTAGGATCTTCCTTAACGATATTAATACGTCCATCGGGCAAATTACTACGAAGTTCAGTCCACGTAACTCCCTGATCTTCACTCATAAATATCAGAGGCTCTGGATTCGTTTTGTCAGGGTGAGAAAAGGTTGCAAACACACGTTTTTGATGATGTTTAGACGCAACTAAATTATTAACTTTAAATGCATTAGAGTTAGAAGCATACATGCTCTGCCATGTAGTCCCTCCATTGCTGGTTATATGAATCGTACCGTCGTCGCTACCTACATAGAGCAATCCAACACTCAAAGGCGATTCGGCAATAGCTGAAATAGTAGCATAAATATCGTTCCCTTTTTTCGAACCAATAGTCAAATCTTCAGAAATAGTACGCCAATTTTGTCCTCTATCTGATGAAAAACGCATTTTATTACTTCCTACATATAGTACATCACTGTTGTGCTGAGAAACCAATAAAGGAGTCTGTTTACCAAAACGTAAAGGGGCTTTATTTTCTGAAGTATATAAAGACTTCAAGCGTAAAAAAGTAT
This sequence comes from Capnocytophaga canis, assembly GCF_043187445.1. NCBI lineage: Bacteria > Pseudomonadati > Bacteroidota > Flavobacteriia > Flavobacteriales > Flavobacteriaceae > Capnocytophaga > Capnocytophaga canis. Next base: position 360,162 of record NZ_CP171121.1, read on the forward strand.
TCTTTTCTACATTATAACGATAAAAAATACCATTTCCACTGCCTACATATATATCGTTTTCAGAGCCAAAAAGCTGTCGCTGTGATGATATTTTTGTCCAAATATTATTTTTACTCATAAAAACACCTTGCTCACTGGCTAAAAACAGCGATTTTTGATGCTTATCATATCCTATCTTAGTGAATGAAACAGATTGAGGCACATTCCTAAAAATCCAATCTTTACCTTGAGTATATGAAATTGCTAAACCTTTTTTAGACGTCGCGTAAAGCGTATTATTTCGATAATAAATCTTTTCAAAACTATCGTCGAGAGAAACGTTATGTTTACTTTGCCACGACTTTCCCCCATCAAGAGATTCCAATAAAGGATAAGCCCCAATAAAAAGATGCTTATCATTATTAGGATCAACAGTAATAGCTCCAAACTGGTTTCCATTTTGATAAAAAACATCTTCCAAAGGTTGAGAATGTGTTTTTTGCCATGTTTTTCCACCATCGGAAGTTACATAAACCTCAGCTCCTATCACTTCCTGTTGACGAATTCCTAAAAAAATCATCAACCGAGCAGGTGAAGTTATTTCAGCCGAAATCATATCTTTCAGATTTTGAGCAGTATATTTTTTATCTTGCCCTATGGCATGTAAAAAAGCATTGAGTTTATTGTCATCTAAATTTAAAAAATCTGTTTTATTCATTGCTTCGAAATCGCGTTCCAATAAATGTATATTGGTTATTTTAGCAAGATTCCGAGTGGCTACAGACCTTGTTTTTGAACCTCTATTATCCACCACTGCATAGACCTTCTCATCACCATGAGCAGCTAATCCTATTTTACCGATAAAGTTGCCACTCAAAAATCCATCTGTAGACACCTTTGACCACGAAGTCCCAAAATCTTCACTCTTATAAACAGCACTCATACTTCCGTAAGGAATTGATTTCCAAGTGGTAGATTCGTCATGCCACACTGAAGCAAATAGTGTTTGCCCATTAGGAATGTCTATAATTTGGCTAACACCTGCTCTATTTCCAACAAACAAGCTATGTTGCCACGTTTTGCCTTCATCCGAAGTTTTGAAAACACCTCGTTTTTCATCTGCATCGAACGGATTTCCCAAAACTGCAACCACTACTTCATCCGTATTCCGAGGGTTTATGTGAACAGATTCAATGGTTTTAAATTCGGGCAATCCACCAAAAAACCACGAGTTACCTTTATCCTTTGAAGTAAAAAGTCCATAAGGAGTTGCCACCCAAATAATACCTTTACCCCAATGCACAGCAAAAGTTTTTATCTGTTGTGTAGGCTTATTTTGAAAGATATTTTCATAAGTAATCCCTGCATCTTTACTGAGCCATAATCCGCCCGAAGCAGGTGCCACCATCCATTCCAATGGATTATCCTTCCGAATATCAAAATGGTTGATTTGATTACCTATTTCAGGGGTATATATCCTTTCAAATGGGACATTTTTGACCCATGAATTCTGATCCAATTCATTTTTTTGTTGAACAGCCAAAGGAAGAGATTCTTGTGCTAAACTACACAATGAAACGCTCAGTAATCCTATTAAAAAATATTTTTTCATCCTATAAAATTAATCCAAGTTTTTGTTTGTTACTATAAAAATACGGAGTGACCTTCAACATCGGCTGAAAGTTTTATACCGCAGAATACCACTATTAGAGGTGTTGCAAAATTAAAAATTATTTTATTACGATAAAAAATAAATCGGTAAAAGATTGAAAGTGTGATTGAAATCACCGTGTCTACACAAAAATCACAAAATTAAATGTTAAAAAGTTGGTATATTAAATTAAAAGACATATATTGCCCTCATTAATATCTTATCACATAAACAACATGCAGAAAAAGGTAAAATATGAAATGGAATTTGTCATTCAGGTTTCTCCACAAATGCTGTATCAGTATATTTCCACACCTTCTGGACTTTCGGAATGGTATGCTGACGATGTAAATTCAAGAGGTGAGATTTATACTTTTATTTGGGATGACACTCAAGAAAAAGCCCGATTACTTCGCAAAAAAATGGATGAATCAATCAAATTCCGTTGGTTAGACTGCGGTGACGACTCTTATTTTGAACTAAAAATTATGGTCGATGAATTAACTCAAGATGTTTCATTAGTCGTGGTAGATTTTGCCGAACCCAATGATTTGGAAGAATCTAAAATGTTGTGGGAAAACCAAGTAACCGAACTTCGACACGCCTTAGGTACTGCTTAGAATTAATTATAACTATATGAAAATAAACTACAACGGGACATTTCTATCTTCCGAGGAACTTATTTTGTCATGTGAAAACAGAGGTTTCAAATATGGCGATGCTGTTTTCGATACTGTTAAATATACTAATCAAAAATTAGTCTTTTGGGAGGAACACTACCTACGATTAATGGCAGGTATGCGTATCCTACGAATGGAAATTCCTATGAATTTTACTTTAGAATTTCTTGAAAATGAAATTCTAAAAACATTAAATACCAATAAATTAAACAACACCCCCACACGAGTTAGGATGACCGTATCTCGAAAAAATGGCGGACTTTACACTCCCCATACAAATGATGTTGACTACCTCATCGAAGTACATCCTATCTCGTCTATTTTCTATGAATTGCATGAAACGCCCTACGAGGTAGAACTTTTTAAAGATTTTTACCTACAACCTGATTTATTAGCTAATGTAAAACACACGAATCGGATTATTAATATCATAGGAAGTGTTTTTGCTAAAGAAAACGACTATCAAAATTGCATCTTACTGAACAGTAACAAGAATGTTGCAGGAGCATTGAACGGTAACTTGTTTATGGTGGAAGGTAATAAACTCAAAACCCCTCCCCTAACCGACGGTTGCATCAATGGTATTACTCGGAAAGTACTTCTTAATTTGCTAAAAAAAATCCCTGAATTTGAAGTTATTGAAACATCAATTTCTCCTTTCGAACTACAAAAAGCGGATGAACTTTTTATCACAAATAGTATCATAGGAATTCAACCTATCACAAAATATCGAAAAAAAACATACACTAACTTAGTGGCTAAAAGCCTTATCGGAAAACTCAATACAGCCGCTCGATTTGGTGTAAGTTAATAAAATTCTTTCGCAAAATGTACCAATTTAAAATAAACGGGCTGAGGGTATTAACTCTCAGCCCGTTTATGACTTCAATAAATTAGTGATGTTTATTTTTTTCTTGATAAAAGAACTATACCTCCAACAAGAGCAGCTACACCAAGACCTAAATAAACGTACCCCATTGTTTTAGAGTCTTTGTCTTCAGCTTTAATTTCAAACCCTGCTAACTCTATTCCTTTTGAGCTATCATCAATTACTTGATAACCTTTATAACCGCCGAAAATACCGACAATCAATAATACAATTGCAAAAATCTTCTTCATAACATATTTTCTTACTTGTTCAGTCGCAAAGTTAAAAAGTATAAACTTAAAAAACAAACTATTTACGTTTTAATACTTTTTCTACAGCTTTTAGTACGCCATCTTTGTCGAGTCCGTATTTTTTCATTAGCTCGGAAGGTGTTCCTGATTCTCCGAATGTGTCATTCACCGCCACGAATTCTTGTGGAATAGGGAACCTTTGTGTAAGTACACGAGCTACGCTTTCGCCCAATCCTCCGTAGTAATTGTGTTCCTCACAAGTAACGATACAACCTGTTTTCTTTACGGAATTTAAAATAATTTCCTCGTCCAAAGGTTTGATAGTATGAATGTTAATTACTTCAGCGGAAATACCTTGCTTTTCCAATTCATCGGCAGCAAGTAAGGCTTCCCAAACCAAATGTCCTGTGGCAACAATAGTTACATCTTTCCCTTCTGTGAGAAGAATGCCTTTACCAATTTCGAATTTTTGGTCTTCCGGAGTAAAGTTTGCTACCGTCGGGCGACCGAAACGCAAGTAAACCGGACCTACATAATCGGCAATGGCAATGGTAGCCGCTTTGGTTTGATTATAGTCGCACGGATTGATAACTACCATTCCGGGGAGCATTTTCATCAGACCGATGTCTTCCAAAATTTGGTGCGTTGCTCCGTCTTCCCCTAAGGTAAGTCCTGCGTGTGAGGCACAAATCTTTACATTTTTGCCTGAATATGCAATCGACTGACGGATTTGGTCATACACCCTTCCCGTTGAAAACGCGGCAAATGTACCCGTAAACGGAATTTTTCCTCCGATGGTAAGTCCAGCCGCAATGCCCATCATATTGGCTTCGGCAATACCAATTTGGAAGAAACGCTCAGGGTTTTCTTCAATAAACTTCTCCATTTTGAGCGACCCGATAAGGTCAGCACAAAGTGCCACTACGTTAGGATTGGTACGCCCAAGCTCTGCCAATCCCGCCCCGAAACCGCTTCGAGTATCCTTCTTTCCTGTGTCTGTGTATTTCATAATTGTATTTTATTCACTTTTAATTAGTAATTCTATTTCTTGTTTCAGTAAAGGAATGTTTTTGATGACTATCCCCCAAATAATTTCGTCCTGAATATTATCGTAAGCGTGTATAATTTGGTTGCGTAATCCAACGATATTTCTTGCATTAGTAATTTCTGTATTTGGTGCTACTTTTAATATTCGGTTTACAGCTTCGCCTATAATTTCTAAGTCTCTTTCAATGGCACGTTTCAACATTCCATTACTTGAAAAGTAATCAAAATCCTTAGGATTTTCATCAAAATACGACTCAATTTCTTCTATAGCTGTAAGAATATCATAAAGCCATTTATTAACTTGCTTCGGCATAAATAAGTTGTTTTGTTTTATTTATTTCTTCTATAAAGTAAGGATTTTTCAAGGATTTTTCGGTAACTAAATCTACTTTCCGATTGAAAATACCTTGCAAAACAAACAATAAATCGAAATAATTATCGGCATAATCAAGTAAATCAATAGGCTGAAATACCACTAATAAATCAATATCACTTGACTGCTTAGAAAAATCCTCCCGAGTTACTGAACCAAAGGCATATAAAGAACTTACTTTGTATTTCTTACAAGCCGCTACAATATCCTCTTGATGTTTTTGTATTTCTTTCATTGTTATATTAAAAGACTTTATTTGTCCTTTATAATTATATATGTTATTTACAAAAAATCATTATACAAATGAGAACTAAAACTTAATATCCATTGGCAGAGTTTCTCCGTTTCCTTACTTTTGTTTTGCTCTTTTCTTTCAACCATTGTACTTGTTTCCGAGCTTCTTCTAAGGTAACAGGCGATTGTTTGGATAGATTCTCCATACTTAACCTTGCTCTTTCTTGAAAGGATATTTTGTAACTCATTTTTAATCATTTGTATTTATTATTGAACATAAAAAACAATCAAACTTACAACTTAAACATATAAGTTATATATTTTATATATAAAACTTAGTCAACTTGTATATATATTTTCAGAAACTTATATATACTTTTTTGATAAGATATATACATATAATTTTAATAATATATCTATCTGTATAACAACAAATCTATACTTCTTTCCGAAAAGAAAACTATTTTTTATATTTTTCGTACTTGATAACGCGTTGCATTTCCTTTAAATCTATTCCAGGTGTAAACTGAATTTTATTGCTTTTAATTAAAGCAGGATTGAATTTCTCTGCGGTTTCTGCTCCCTCGCTCGAAATAGTAATTCTAAAACTTCCAAAATCACCCAAACGAACAATACGTCCTTCTGAAAGATGTTTTACTAATACTTTGGTTAAATCATTGAGAACCGCCAAAACATCTGTGTCCGATACGGTTGATGAACCTGTCGCAATTTCTTTAGCAAGTGCACGGAAAGATATTTCGCCGTCTGCTTTTGCACTTGCATAAAATTTAGGTTTAGCTTCTTTGTCTAAAAGGTTTTTTCTTTCTACGATGTTGTATTTTACTGCCATAATAATAAGTTTTTTAAAGTTTATAATATATATAAGATGTGATGATTTTAGTTGAGATTTGAAACCAATAAGCGGAGCAAAGTCTGATTTTATGCTTTTTTTCGTTGAAAACTTTGCTCCGTTTGATTGTTGTTTTTCTATTTCAATTCGCTTAAGGCTTTCTCTAATCTTGGAAGAACGTCCTTAATATCTTGCAACGAACATCCGCCCGCCGAAGCTCTGAACCAAGGCATTGTTCGGCTATTTCCAAAGGCAGAAAACGGAACTAATGCCATTCCAGCTTCCTTAATCAGATAGAAAACCAAGTCGGTTGTATCGTTAAGTTTCTCGCCTTTCGGGGTGGTTTTTCCAACATAATCCAACTGAATGGTTAAGTACAAAGCTCCCATCGGACGAATGCTTTCCACAGCATATCCTTTTTGTTTCAATGCCTGAATGCCTTCGTGTAGGGTTTCCAAACTATGTTTAATCTTTCCTTTGAAATCATTTACGAACGCGTCAACCGCTTTTGTGTTGGTAAGGAACTGAGCCATCGCCTGTTGTTCGGGTTTCGGAGCCCACGCCCCAACGTGTGTAAGTAGAGCCGCCATCTTTCCGATGATTTCCGAAGGACCAAAAGCCCAGCCCACGCGAACGCCCGTAGCCGCAAAACATTTGGAAGAACCATCAATAAATATCGTATAAGGCTTCATATCAGGGACTAAACTTACCGGATTAAAGTGTTTTTCTCCGAAGGTAAGCATCGCATAAATTTGGTCATACATTAAGTAAAGAGGCTTTTCGTCGGCTCCACGTTTGCGGTTTTCTTCCACAATAAGTTCGCAAATTTCTCTGAGTTGATGCTCGGAAAACATCGTTCCTGTCGGATTAAGTGGCGAACAAAGTGCTAATAGAACGGCATCTTTCAGGTGCGGACGTAGCTCTTCCGCTGTAGGCAAAAAGTTGTTTTCGGGCTTAACTTCCAGTTCTATTTTCTGAGCAGAATTCAAATACGAATAGTGATTGTTATTCCACGAAGGTACAGGATAAATCACTTTATCGCCCTCATCTACAATAGTTTTAAAGGTTGCGTAAATCAACGGACGCGAACCTCCCGCGATAAGAATATCTTTCGCCGAGTACTCCAATGCGTAGCGTTGTTTGAGGTCTTTCGAAACATTTTCCCGAAGCGAAAGGATACCACTCGCAGGAGGATAGTTCGTAAGATTGTCGGCATACGCTTGTTGAATCCCCTCTTTAAGCTCATTGGGAATGGGATAAATATTCGAATCCAAATCCCCAATGGTTAAATTTGTGATTTTTTCGCCTTTTGCTTTGAGGTCGTTTACTTCGTTTCCAATCTTTACAATCTCAGAACCGATTAAATTTTGTGCTAATTTTGATACTTTCATAATGTTTTTACATTAAAATTTATTCAATGAAAACTAAGTTTTTTATATTTTTATGTTTCTGTTATAAACATCTAATGTTTAAAGTTGCTTTGAGTTTTCTAAGCCCGAACGGATATGAATGTCACGTTGCGGGAAAGGTATTTCGATGTCATGTTTAGCGAATTCCTCAAAAATAATGTAATACAATTCACTTTTGAGTACTACAGGTTTCTGTATGTAAGTAGATGTCCATACAACTAATTCAAAATTGAGGGAATTATCTCCATACTCTACAAACCAAAGAGCAGGAGCAGGTTCTTTAAGTACCCCATGGTGATTATTAGCTATTTTTAGAACGATATCTTTAACTTTTTGCGGATTTTCTTTATAAGAGACCCCAATCGGATAATGAAAACGAACCAATCTATCATTGTGCGACCAATTGGTTACATTGCCATTAATAAACTGAGAATTAGGCACAATTACCGAAATATTATCATTTGTGATGATTCTGGTGGAACGCATAGAAATAGCGACTACATCTCCTGAAATATCTCCCACTTGGATTCTATCACCTACCTTTATAGGTCGTTCAAACAAAATGATGATTCCTGAAATGAAATTATTAGTTATATTCTGTAAACCAAATCCCAAACCGACCCCTAAAGCTCCTAAAAGCCAACTAAATGCTCCTAATTCAAACCCTGCTGATTTAAAAATGAATAAGAATCCAAAGACTAAAATTAAGTATCTGATAATAGTAACAATAGCCGACCGATTTCCCCTCTCAGCAATACGAGTAGCAAAAAACCTGTATTCCAAAAAATGAGTCAGCCTTTTAGCCAGAAACACGAGTAGTACACTCGACACAATCAAATACACCAAAGTTAGTAACGTGAAAGTGCTACCTTTAATATCAAAGATAACAAAGTTCATTACTCCTTTCAGTTTTTCTAAAAAATCGAATGTTGTTTCTTTCATTTCAAATAGAAGTCATATAAATTATGGTGAGGTTTTTAGTAATCCCCTAATGTTTCAGGATTTTGTGCGAGAGCTTTCGCAAGTTGTTCATCATTCGGAGCTTTTCCGTGCCAAGCGTGAGTTCCCATCATAAAATCAACACCATTGCCCATTTCGGTATGTAAAAGCACACATACTGGTTTTCCCTTGCCTGTCAGGGACTTTGCTTTTTTCATTCCTTCCAAAACAGAAGTGATGTCGTTTCCTTTCTCAATATCAATTACTTGCCAACCAAAGGCTTCAAATTTAGCACGTAAATCACCTAAAGGCAGAACGTTATCCGTGCTTCCATCAATTTGCTTTTTGTTATAATCAACGGTAGCAATCAGGTTATCAACACCTTTTCCTCCAGCATACATTGCAGCTTCCCAGATTTGTCCTTCTTGCAATTCGCCATCACCATGAAGAGTGTACACCAAATGTGTATCGCCGTTGAGCTTTTTGGTCAGTGCTGCTCCAATCCCAACTGAAAGCCCTTGTCCTAAAGATCCTGAAGCAATACGAACGCCTTCCAATCCTTCGTGTGGCGTTGGGTGTCCTTGCAAACGAGAATTTAGCAAACGAAACGTGTTTAATTCGCTGATAGGAAAATAACCTCTTCGAGCTAAAACGCTGTAAAATACAGGGGAAATATGCCCGTTTGAAAGGAAAAAGAGATCTTCATTTTTGCCATCCATCTCAAAATTGGTGTTGATTTCCATCAATTCGTTATAGAGGCAAACTAAAAATTCAGTACAACCTAACGAACCGCCGGGGTGTCCTGAATTTACCTTGTGAACCATTCTTAAAATATCTCTACGCACCTGCGTAGTAAGGTCTGTTAACTGTTGAATATTTGACATTATTTATCGTTTTTGTATTTCTCGACAAATATAGTTTTTTTCATGGTTTATGCAAAAAGATTTAGAAAATATTTGACTTCAAAAATGGAGTCCAAACCACTGTATACAGGTATTATATTCGAACTTTGATACTTATCCTCTGTCAATGGATTAAATACTTTCTAATGTGTAGCGTGAGAAATTTGAGATTAAATCTCCAAGGTTTAATGATTAAAATAAAACATTGGGAGCATAGTTTAGTTGCCTCTTTAAATTTATTACAAGAAGAATCAAATCAACCTCAAAAACAAAAATTAAAATCCGTATCTTTGCCTACAAAAAATCTATTTATGAAAAAAAATACAACCGCAATTGTGTTTGCTACACTAATTTTTCTTTTTTTTGCAACCGCTTGTAAAAGCACAATAGAAGAAAAAGCAACAAAAGAGATGAAAAAAAACGAGAAAAAGGTAGTCTATCAGGTATTTACGCGTCTATTTGGAAACACTAATACCTCCAACAAACCTTGGGGAACAAAAGAAGAAAATGGAGTTGGGAAGTTTTCTGATTTTACTGACAAAGCCTTAGAGGAAATCAGGGATTTAGGAGTTACTCACATTTGGTTTACGGGCGTCCCACATCATGCCTTAGTAAATGATTACACGGCTTTTGGAATCAGCAATGACGATCCAGAAGTAGTAAAAGGACGTGCAGGTTCGCCCTATGCTGTTAAAGACTACTACAATGTAAATCCCGACTTGGCAGAAAATCCTGAAAATCGATTACAGGAATTTAAAGATTTGGTAGAACGCACCCACAAACACGGATTGAAAGTCATTATTGACATTGTTCCTAATCACGTAGCAAGAAAATATGAAAGCGTTTCAAAACCCAAAGGCGTAAAAGGATTCGGAGAAGATGATGACACTTCGGTAGCATATCACGTAAACAATAACTTTTACTACAATCCAAACGAAACTTTCGAACTTCCAAACTATGCAACTGGCTACGAGCCTCTTGGAGGAGAAAAACATCCGTTGATTGACGGAAAATTTCATGAATTTCCTGCCAAATGGACTGGCAACGGTTCTCGAAAATCAAAACCAGATTTCAACGATTGGTATGAAACAGTAAAACTCAATTTTGGAGTTAGACCTGATGGAATTAAGGATTTTCCAGAACTTTCGGACGATTTCAACGATAAAAATCACGAAGAACATTATCAATTTTGGAAAGATAAAACGGTTCCGAATACTTGGATAAAATTTAGAGACATAGCCTTATTCTGGTTAGATTTAGGAGTGGATGGGTTCCGTTTTGACATGGCTGAAATGGTTCCTGTAGAATTCTGGAGTTATCTCAATTCAAATATCAAAAATAAAAATCCGGAAGCTTTTTTATTAGCCGAAATCTACAATCCAAAAGCATATCGTGATTATATTCATAAGGGAAAAATGGACTATCTCTATGATAAAGTTCAATTGTATGACACCCTACGGGGTATCGTTTCCTATGGCCGATCCACTGATGCTATTGCTCCTATCCAACACGAATTGGCGGACATTGCTAAAAATATGCTTCACTTTTTGGAAAACCATGACGAACAACGCATCGCATCACCAGAGTTCGCAGGTTACCCTGAAAAGGCAAAACCAGCAATGACAGTTTCAACGCTCATCAGCGATGCTCCAATTATGATTTACTTCGGACAAGAAGTAGGTGAAAAAGGAGCTGAAAAAGGTGGTTTTGGCAGTCCTTCCAGAACTTCTATTTTTGACTACGTTGGCGTACCTGCTCACCAGCGATGGATGAACAACAAACAATTTGACGGAGGACAACTATCTGACAATGAAAAACATCTGCGTGATTTCTACAAACGACTATTGCACATTCCCGTTACAGGATTTTACGCCGACATTCATAAATATAACCGCGAAAACACTGAATTCTATAACGATAAGGTCTACGCCTTTGTACGTGGCGATGAAGAAAATCAATGGATTATCATCGTTAACTTCAATGAAAGCGATAGCTTTGGGTTCGATTTGCAAATTCCTCAGTTCATCATCGGAAGTTGGTTTTTAAATGACGGTAATTACTCCCTAACAGATGATTTATATCAAACAAAACAAACCACACTAAACGTGGCCAATGGCTTTGGAAAAATGCGGGTAGATATCGCTCCGCTGGAGTCACTTGTGTTTAAAGTGAAAAAATAGTGGTTAATCCTTTTGAAAATTACATACCACCACATGAAATCATTAAGAACTATCTCGACTTTTTACTGAAAAAGAACTCTTTCGAAAGTCGAGATGGTTCTTTAAATAGTAAAAAAATATGGAACAACATCCCAGAGGACACAAAAAGCTACTAAAAGCATGGATTTTTTACGATTGGGCAAACTCAGTATATAGTTTATCCATAGTATCGTCAATTTTCCCGATTTTCTACGGCTTACTATTCAAAATTGCCAATATAACTCACATTGATTTATTCGGATTTAGTGTTAAAAACACTGCAGCAATTACTTTTGTTACAGCTTTGGCTTTTTTGATAGTTGTAGTAATTTCACCCATTTTGAGTGGTATTGCCGACTACTTAGGGAAGAAAAAAACATTCATGAAATTTTTCTGCTATTTGGGGGCTATTTCTTGTATTGGTTTGTATTGGTTTTCATTAGAAAATATTTATTTTGGATTGCTATGCTATCTGTTCGGAGTCATTGGTTTCTGGGGAAGTATCGTCTTCTACAATTCCTACTTGCCAGATATTGCTTTGCCTGAACAGTACGACGAAGTCAGTGCAAAAGGCTTCATCATGGGTTATATAGGTTCGTGTATATTGCTGATATTCAACTTAGCGATGGTCATGTTTCCTTCTGTTTTTGGAATCGAAGGCTCTGAGGAAGAAGCCACCTTAACGGCAATGAAAATTTCGTTTGTAACGGTAGGCTTTTGGTGGATTATTTTCAGTCAGTATTCTTTCCGTCATTTACCTAATTTTGAAACTGACCGCAACAAATTCAGCAAACGATTTCTGTTGAATGGCTACAAAGAATTGCAAAACGTACAACAGCAACTCAAAGAAAACAAACTCCTAAAAACATTTCTTTTAGCATTTTTCGTATATAGCATGGGCGTACAAACTGTGATGCTTGTCGCTACCTACTTCGGAGAGCAAGAAATTCAATGGAAAGATACAGAAGAACGCACCATAGGATTGATAGTCAGTATTTTGATAATCCAACTAATAGCTATCGTAGGAGCTAAATTGACTGTTTGGAGTGTAAAAAAGATAGGGCAAATTCCTACACTAATAATACTGAACTGTATTTGGATTTGTATCTGTTTGATTGCATATTACATCTATTTACCTTGGCATTTTTACGCCACAGCCACCTTAGTAGGGTTGGTCATGGGAGGCATTCAAACACTTTCACGCTCCACCTATTCCACCTATTTGCCAAAAACAAAGGATACAACTTCTTTTTTCAGTTTTTACGACGTTTCAGAAAAGATTGGTATTGTTATCGGTATGGGAATTTACGGTATGATTGACCAAATGACCAACAATATGCGAAATTCGGTGGTATTTTTAGTCCTTTTCTTTGGAATTGGAGCCTTAATTTTATTCCAAATACACAAAAAGAAGTATTTTTCTAAAAAAAGCCAGTTTTAACATTTTAAATAGCATTTAAAAATTTGAATAACTAAAAAAAGAAGTAATCGAAAATCCATAGATGCAAAATTCATAACAACACTTTCGTTTGAAACACTTTTTAAACAAATATTTGTTAATTAAAAAATATTTTGTAACTTGTGAGCCATAAAATTAAAAATCAATTTCTCATAAAAAAATGTTTTGAAAAGCCTATTAGTTATTGGGATTGTAGCTACACTTGGATTTACATATTATGATTATTCTAATTGTACGATAAAAGTTTATGATGAAAAAGGTAGAGGAAGAGTTAGTAAATGTTTTTACTAACTTAGATAAGCAGGTGAATAATTAGAATTCTGTTTTTATTTTCAATTTATTTCGTCTATTTTATTTAGTTTGTAGCTTTAAACTTGAATAAAATAGACGAATTTATATGAGATAGAGTGTAAAAAAGAATGTTGTAAATTCAATAGAGTTTGTTTTTAGTTATTTTAAAATTGAAAACATCTATCAGCGTAAAAATTTTTTATGAATATTTGAGACTTTATGAGATAAAAACAGAATATAAAATTATCACAAATTGTTAAGTTTAAATACTATTTTTTTGAATTATTATATGATACTAAATAGCATAAAATACGGAGGTGTTATATCGTTACTTCTATTTCTTTCTTCGTGTAAAGAACAGACAAAAGGCAATTTGATCCGTTTAGAAGATTTTCCGAAGAGACTTTCTTTGGAAATAAACAAAATCATTGAAAATGAAACTATTGGAGTCACCGCTGTATATACAACTAATGATTATTTTTTGTTACTTAAACGTAAAAGTGATTATTTTTTCGAAGTTTATTCTAAAAAAGATACTCTGAAAAAAGTGGAATTGTGTTACAGAGGACAGGGTCCTATGGATTTTATAGCTCCACTTTATTCAGCACAATTTAAGGATAATGCTTTTTTTGTTTTCGACAGAGCGAAATCTGTTTTTTCAAAAATAAACATAGATAAAAGCATATTGGAAAACAAAATAGCAATAGACACTATGATTAACTTTTCTTCTGTATTGAATGTTCAAGCAAGAGATATGTTTGTTACAGAGGCAGGAAAATATCTATACGGTGAGGATTTTGAAGATTGTACTTACTATTTAATTGATGAAAACAAACAGAATAGAACAGAAATAGGCAATAATTATAAATTGGAATTATCAGCTGACAAACACCATCTATCACAGAAATTATCAACTTATAATAACAATAGATTTGCCTCTGTATATTTTTCTTTTCCAAAAATAGATTTTGCTTCGGTTGAATCAAAAAAAGTTTATAAGTCTGTCCATTTTCAAGATGAAATTGTAATTAAAGATGAAAAATTAGAAGAATATTTGCAAAATACATTCTTCGATGCCATTGACAGCACAGATGAGTATGTTTATTGTCTTTATAATGATTCAAGAAAAGAGCAAGATAATAGTATGATTCTCGTTTTTGATTGGGAAGCAAATCCTGTTTGCATATTTCACTTACCTAAATACTATACACACTTTTCTGTGGACAAACAAGGAAAATATATGTATTTAATAAATTGGGAAACAGAAGAAATTGCTGTATTTACCACAGATGAAGCTATTAATTGAATCCTCCTACTTTTGAAGAACTGAACTAAAAATGATTTTTTAAACTGTACACAATGAATAAATATTTTTTCTTACTCCTGTCACTGATTCTTTTTTCTTGCTCTAAAAAAGAGAGGGCTTCCGTCCTTCCTGAGGAAATTAAAGTTGAGAACGTTGAAAAAATTGAAAGAATCAAACTGAAGTCAAAAGTGTTGATTGATAGTATTTTAGGAGCTTTTAGCGTAGCTAATGACTCAAGGCATATTTTTTTGAGTACTCCTGAAAATACTGAATCCAAAAGCTTACTTCAAATTTTCAATAAAAAAGGAGTTTTAGAAGCCAGTGTATTAAACCGAGGTGGAGGCCCAAATGATGTAATCAATGCTCGAATCATTAAGCAAAGAAACGAAAAAAATAGTTTATGGATAAACGATGTAACTTCTCGAAAGTTGAAATTGTTAAATGTTTCGGAATCAATATCAAATCAATCTGCAAAGATAGATCAGGTAGTTCGTTTTAACGAGGCTTCTGCCTACGCTTTTTTTATAAAAGATTCCCTTTTCGTATTGGAAACGATGAAAAATAGTAACTATTGGCTTACGTTTTTTAACCCTATAACCCAAACTACTGTTTTTGACAAACCTATATATCCAAACTCATCGAAGCATTTTACAGTTTTATACCAAAGTATTTGGGCTGCTAAAAGTGATAAAACTTGGATAGTTGGGGCTATGGAAGCCTTAAATCAAGTAAATTTTGTTTCTTTGGTTGATGCCGAAAAATCGTTTTCAGTATCTTTGGGTTCAGCAACAGATGTTGAAAAGGCAATAGACAATGAAGGAGTAGTAAAACATGCCTATTATTGCGATGTTGCTACTACCTCCAAGTATGTATTTGCTTTGAAATTAGACCAAGTGGAGGAAGAATCTTATGAAATTGCTAAGCCTGTTACGGTCGAAGTTCTTGATTGGAACGGAAAACCACAGTATGTTTTAGAAATTGATGAATATCTTTTAGATATTTCAGTAGATGAAGAGTTTAAAAAAATATACGGACTTGGTATTGATGGTACTGTATATGAATATGAATTGAACGGTATTTTGTAACACCTAAAAAACTAAAAATCAAATAAATAGATAAAAACAACAAAATAATCTACGATTATAAACAAAAAAAATCTTCAAGCAAACTTGAAGATTTTTTTTCTGTGGGTCCTACTGGATTCGAACCAGTGACCCTCTGCTTGTAAGGCAGATGCTCTGAACCAGCTGAGCTAAGAACCCGATATAACGAACAAATTTTGAGATTTTAGTGGGTCCTACTGGATTCGAACCAGTGACCCTCTGCTTGTAAGGCAGATGCTCTGAACCAGCTGAGCTAAGAACCCTAAAATAACATTAAATAAATTTATGACTAAGTGGGTCCTACTGGATTCGAACCAGTGACCCTCTGCTTGTAAGGCAGATGCTCTGAACCAGCTGAGCTAAGAACCCTTAGTGCTTGAATGCGGATGCAAAAGTAGCACTTTTTCTCAAACTACCAAAAAATTATTCAACTTTTTTTTGAAAAAATTATTGTAATGATTCCTTAATTCGGCGAATCGCTTCCGTAAGTTCCTGTTCTGAAGCAGCATACGAAATACGAATACAACGTTCATCACCAAAGGCTTCACCCGTTACGGTGGCAACTCCTGCTTCTTCTAACAGGTATAACGAAAAATCAGATGCAGTTTTGATTTCTTTTCCTCGCAATGTCTTACCAAAGAAATACGAAATGTCCGGAAAAACATAAAACGCTCCTTCTGGAACATTCAATTTGAAACCTTCAATTTCGCCGAGCAAACGCAACACCAAATCTCTTCGATTTTTAAACTGATCAATCATATATTGAATATTGCTTACAGGAGCTTTCAATGCAGCAATTGTAGCTCGTTGAGCAATTGAGTTAGCTCCGCTGGTAATTTGTCCTTGCATTTTCGTACAGGCTTTAGTTATCCATTCTGGAGCTCCTATATATCCTATTCTCCATCCTGTCATAGCATACGCTTTTGACACTCCATTCACGGTGATAGTTCGCTCATACATACCTTCAATTTCAGCGAAACTGGTATGTTTACCAACAAAATTGATATATTCGTAAATTTCGTCGGACAAAATAAATATATTTGGATGTTTTCGCAACACCACAGCCAAAGCCTCCAACTCTTCACGGCTGTACACTGAACCACTTGGATTGCAAGGCGAGTTGAACCACACCATTTTAGTTTTTGGAGTAATCGCTGCCTCTAATTGCTCGGGAGTCATTTTGAAATCATTTTCAATCGTAGTATAAACCTCTACTGGCACTCCTTCTGCAATTTTCACGATGTCCTTGTAGCTTACCCAATAGGGAGCAGGGAAAATCACTTCGTCTCCCGAGTTAATCATAACCAAAGCTACATTGGCTAAACATTGTTTTGCACCCGTAGCTACAGAAATTTGCGAAGGCTTATAAATCAAATTATTATCACGCTTAAATTTTTGACAGATGGCTTCTTTTAAATCAGCATATCCATCTACAGGAGAGTATTTACTGTAATTTTGATGAATGGCTTCGATGGCGGCTTCCTTTATAAAATCAGGAATATTAAAATCAGGCTCTCCCAAACTGAGACCTATAATATCTTTGCCCTGTGCCTTCAGCTCACGCGTTTTAGCAGCCATTGCTAAAGTAGCTGAAGTTTCCATATTGATGATGCGTTCCGATAAAAATTGTTGCATAGAAATAAAATTGTTAATTACTGGCTACAAAAATACTAAAATATTTGGATGTATTAGATTAAAATCGGTCGTTTTTTCATACATTTGCCTCTGAATTTGTTATAAAAGTTTATGGAACATATTCTTACCTACTTTAAAGATTTAACTCTGCAACAGAAAGAACAATTTGCAGCACTAAAATCGGTTTACGGAAGCTGGAATACGAAAATTAATGTCATTTCACGCAAAGACATGGATTCTTTTTATGAACGTCACGTGCTGCATTCGTTAGCCATTGCTAAAGTTCAGGTCTTCAATCCCTCCTCTGACATAATGGATGTAGGCACAGGCGGTGGCTTCCCTGGAATTCCATTAGCTATTTTGTTTCCTGAAGTGAATTTTACGCTGGTAGACTCCATTGGAAAGAAAATAAAAGTGGTTAAAGAAGTTGCGAAAGAAATTGGATTAGAGAACGTTACTGCTATAAACTCTCGTGTAGAGCTGATTGATAAAAAATTCGACTTTATCGTAAGTCGAGCCGTGACCCAAATGCCTGAATTTGTAAAATGGATCAAGGGCAAAGTTAAAAAAGATGGCAAACATGAACTTCCAAACGGAATTTTATACCTAAAAGGAGGAGATTTGAGCGAAGAATTAGCTACATTCACAAACGTTCAACTGTACAACATATCCGACTTTTTTACCGAAGATTTTTTTGAAACTAAAAAGGTTGTATATTTGAGAATCAAATAAATCAAAAGATTTTGAGCATTTGCCAAAGTGTCATCTGATACAGTAAATCATTCCTTGTGCCATAATTTTGGAAGAGAAATGTTTTTCCTATCAAAAATCACGCTATCTAAATTCACTATCAAAACGAAAAAAAATAAAAAATAAAATATTAAATTTCAAACGGTTAATGTTTCAATTTATATTTTTAAAAAATTTCACGCCTTGCATTTTACAAAATAAGTTTGTTTAATTTGAGAAAAATTATACATTTGCCGTAATATAAAATGAATTTATTATGAATCAAAAACCTTCAAGTGCCTTCATTGGGGCATCGTGGATTGCATTAGGAATTGGTTTTTTAGGCTATATGATTGGTCTTTGGAGAGCCGAAATGCTTTTGAGTGAAAAGGGCTACTACTTTACGGTACTTATGTACGGACTATTTGCCGTAATTTCAGTACAAAAAAGTGTTCGCGACCGATTGGAAGGTATTCCTGTAACCGATATTTACTACGGAATAAGTTGGTTTTCAACCATTTTATCAATTGTTTTACTAGTTGTAGGGTTATGGAATGCCGACACATTATTGCCAAGCGAAAAAGGATTTTACGCATTTTCGTTTATATTGGCTATTTTTAGTGCAATTGCCGTTCAGAAAAACACTAGGGACAGTAAAAATTTTGACCTAGATTTCTCATCTCATTCCCCAAAGAAAGAGGATGATTTTCACATTAAAAACGAAAGTAATTCCTAACAATAAGAAAACACTTTCCCCTATTTGGAGAAAGTGTTTTTTAAACTTTATTTTCGATATGGTTAGTAGCTTTTCTATTCTGAATTTTTCGTTTTTGACAATCCGAAAAAACTGATTTTTCTTAAGGTATCGTACACTTTTGTACCAAATTTCAAAATAGATAAAAAAACGAACAAGAATTTACAAAAATGCAAAAACTTAACATATACAACTCCCTTACGGGCGAAAAATTATTCAAAGTGTGATTGAATTATCTTTTGCAATCAAAAAAATGCATTCCGTAATTTTTTTACGTTTTTTTTCCTATCTTTGTCGCTCAAACTAAAAGGAATAAAAATGTTAGCAAGGTTCAAAGTATCCAACTTTAAAAGTTTTGGAAAAAATTTTGAAATTGATTTTACTAAAGCTAAAAAATACGATTTCAATAAAGAATGTATCAACAATGAGTTAATAAATAACGCTATTATTTATGGAAAAAACGGTACAGGGAAATCCAACTTAGGCTTTGCTATTTTTGATATTGTTGGGCATCTGACAGATAAAGAGAAGTCTGAAATAGATTACAAACATTACATCAATGCAAATAGCGATAGCAGTTATGTAGAGTTCGGTTATGAATTTATATTTGATAGTAATATTGTAACTTATGAGTATAAGAAATCTGATTATGAAACTATTGAATATGAAAAATTTTCTATCAATGAAAAAGTATTAGCACTTATAGACAGAACAGAGACAAGGGAGAAGACTATATTGGCTTTCAAAGGCACTGAAAATCTGAAAACCGAGATTACTAATAAGAAATTATCTATTTTGAATTATGTAAGATATAATTCCGAATTAGAATCAAATGAAGAAAATGATATTCTTTATAGTTTTTTTGATTTTATAGAGAGAATGCTATTTTTTCGCTCTTTAGGAATGAATGAGTATATTGGTCTTGAAGTAGGAAGTACTAGTCTAGAAGAAGATATAATCAGTAAAAATCTTGTATCAGATTTTGAACGATTTCTAAATAAAGTAGGAATAGAATGTAAGTTAAAAGCCATTAGACTAGTGGGAAAAAGACAACTTTTTTTTGATTTTGGAAAAAAACAAATTCATTTTTCTGACATTGCCTCACAAGGCACCAAATCTCTTACTCTTTTTTACTTTTGGTTGCAAAAAATACGTGAAGTAAATAAAGTTTCGTTTGTCTTTATTGATGAATTTGATGCTTTTTATCATCACGAATTGTCGGAGCTTGTTGTGGAAGAATTGAAAAAAACGGGGGTTCAGTTTGTTTTAACCACGCATAACACCTCCGTTATGTCCAATGATTTGCTTCGCCCCGATTGTTATTTTATAATGAATAAAGAAAGAATTGCATCCCTACCATATCTTACGGATAAAGAATTAAGAGAGGGACATAATTTGGAAAAAATTTACAAAGCGAATGGGTTCACAATCAGAAAATAATATTTTGTTTGTTTTTGAAGGGAAGAAAACAGAACCTAATATCCACGAAAAGTTAAAGCAATATTTTTTTGATGAAAGAACAGTCATCACTTGTGTTTTCGGTACGGTTATTTATTCCATTTATAAAGATTTAGAAACCGATGGATACTTAGATACTTTTTCTCTACTTAAAAATAGAATTGAAGACTTAAAAAAATACAAGAAGAAGGATTTTTCTGAAATTTATCTGTTTTTTGATTGTGAATGTCATGCTACAAACTATAGTCCAGAGAAACTTAAGAAATTATTGAGTGTTTTTGATAATGAAACTGAAAGCGGTAAATTATACATCAGCTATCCAATGGTGGAAGCACTAAAACATTATCATTCAGATAAAGATTTTCAACAACTTACAGCTCATTGTTCGCAAGATTACAAAAGGGAAGTTAATCAATATTGTGAAGAAAAATATAAAGACTTTAATCAATACGATGAAAATATTTGGAAAGAGCTCATAAAATTTCATCTGTACAAGATGAATTATATTGTAACGAATGAATACTCTTATCCATCACAGATTTATTCTCAGATAGATATCTTTAATGAACAAAAGCAAAAATTTATCGACAAAGACGACAAAGTAAGTGTATTGAGTGCTTTCCCTATTTTTATACACGATTATTTTGGAAATGAAAAAACGAAGCAAAAAATAAAAATATGAACTATCAGCTCAAAATATACAACTCCCTTACGGGCGAAAAAGAAAACTTTGTTCCTTTGAAGGAAGGACACGTCGGGATGTACGTCTGCGGACCAACCGTTTACAGCAATGTACATTTGGGAAATTGCCGAACCTTTATGTCGTTCGACCTAATTTTCAGATACTTGAAACACATCGGATATAAGGTTCGATACGTTAGGAACATCACAGATGCTGGGCATCTTACCGACGATGGCAACGTTGAAAACGACCGCTTCGTAAAACAATCCCGATTGGAGAAGTTAGAACCAATGGAAATCGTACAAAAATATACGGTGGATTTCCATAAAGTATTGGAAATGTTCAACACATTGCCACCGACCATCGAGCCGACTGCCACGGGGCATATCCTCGAACAAATACAACTAACCGAAAAACTCATCAAGGACGGTTTCGCTTACGAAAGTAACGGTTCGGTGTATTTCGACGTGCAAGCCTACAACCAACGCGGACTAAATTACGGAGAGCTTTCACGCAGAAATATAGAGGAACTGTTCGCCAACACACGCGATTTGGACGGACAGAGTGAAAAACGCAACCCGCAGGACTTCGCCCTCTGGAAAAAAGCCTCGCCTGCTCATATTATGCGATGGGCTTCGCCTTGGGGAGATGGTTTTCCGGGCTGGCATTTGGAGTGTACCGCAATGAGCACTAAGTATTTAGGTGAGCGTTTTGACATTCACGGAGGCGGATTGGATTTGAAATTCCCACATCACGAGTGCGAAATTGCTCAGGGAAAAGCCGCCAACGGAGAAAGTCCGGTTCGTTATTGGATGCACGCCAATATGCTGACAATGAATGGGCAACGAATGAGCAAATCCACAGGAAATTACATATTGCCAATGCAGCTTGTTTCGGGAGAAAATGACTTTTTCGAAAAACCATTTAAACCATCGGTGGTGCGATTCTGCTTTATGCAAGCTCACTATCGAAGTGTTTTGGACATTTCCAACGAGGCAATGCTCGCCGCCGAAAAGGGCTTTACCCGACTTATGGAGGCGGTAAAAACACTTTCGTCCTTGCCTTCTGCTCAGAACTCTTCGTTCAATGTAAAAAGCTGGAAGAAGGAATGTTATCAAGCAATGAATGATGATTTCAATAGCCCTATTCTCATTGCACAACTTTTTGAGGGCGTTCGTGTTATTAACCTCGTAAAAGACGGGAAAGAGACGCTGACCGAAGCCGACCTTCGTGAGTTGGAAACTACTTTCAACGCCTTTGTTTTCGACGTATTAGGACTGAAAGACGAGCAACAATCCGCTGAGAATAACGATAAATTGGACGGTGTAATCCAAATGCTAATACAGATGCGTATGGAAGCTCGTGCGAATAAAGACTGGGCTTTGTCCGATAAAATCCGTGACGAACTGAAAGCCATCGGTATTCAACTCAAAGACGGAAAAGACGGAACGACGTATAGTTTGGAGTAAACAACATTGACAATAGGCTCAAAATAATCATTCCATCAGATGGTAAGTTTCAAAATGAGGCTACCTAATTACTAAAAAAGAAAACTACCTAAGGAAAAACCTTGTTCCTAGGTAGTTTTTATTTAGGAAATTACACAGCCGTCCGAAAGTTTTTTGAAAACTCATAAAATTCCTTGTCAACCCTTTATTTATAAGGGCAGACTTGTTTGTTGTGCGGAATTATCTCTGTCAAAGAGTGTGTTTTCAGGTGGTTTTTTCACTTTTTTTACGATAGGTTTCAGTTCGTTGCAAACATAATTCAGCGTCAGATAGTGCATAAGACACACCCTTATTTTCTCGCAAAAATTACTAAATGCCGTCTTTTTATCGCTATAAAATCGCTTTATCAACTCCAACAGAAGATAGCAAATCAAAGATACATAAATCTGTGATTTCACCGCATTTTCACTCGTGCCAAGAAAAGTTTTTATCTGTAAATTTTGCTTCATCGCCTTGAAAAACAACTCAATATCCCATCGTTTTTTGTACAAATCCGCAATGGTTCTCGCCGTCCAATCCATATTATTGGTGATGATTTCTATGGTTTTGTTGCCGTCTTGCTTATAAACCGTTACCAAACGTAATTTCTCTTGATCAATACCACTTTCTACCGCCTTTTTTGAGGTCAAAACGATGATTTCATCTTTGAGGATGTCGTGGTCTTTTTCATCAGGCAGGTCTCGTTCTTCAAAACTTTGGTAGAGCGTGTTGGACTTAATTCGCGTAACAAAAGTATTTTGGCAATGGATTCTGCCGAGCATCAAACTAAAATCAAAATAGCCTCTATCCTCAACAATGATGGTGTTTTTCGGATAGATATTTTGTTGTAATCCTTTGCTATCGTGTGTTTTAGCTTCGGTGATATTGACCATTTCAGGCAATCCAAGTTGATCGTCCCAAACGGTGTGAATTTTGAGTCCGCCTTTAGCTGTCCGAAATTTTGCCCAGTTGAAAAGACTTAAACACAGGCTAATGGTAGTACTGTCAATGATTTTTATTTTGTGGTTTTGGATTTCATCGATGATATGACTTTGATGTTTGGCTTTTAAAGAGTGTTTGTAATACTTTAAAAGACTAGAATACAAATCTTTAAATACTGCATAATGTCTTACTTTGTTTCCATCACTCATTGTTGATTTTGCGGGACTTTGTTTGAGTTGGAGATCGCTTAGGAAAGTGCTACTTACTGATAATCCGCAACTTATGTCGGATAGCGTATAGCATTTATTCAGCTGTCCGAAAGTTAGTGCCACCAATTGGTCGCGAGTTTTATAGGTAGACTTTCCCTTATCGGACTGATGTTTAGCGATTTCCGCTCTTAAAATATGCGCAGGAATGAGATCTAAAATTTGTCTGATTACGGGTTTATTTGTATTTTTGCTTCGCCTGAAGAGTGCCATAATTGAAAAAAAATGGGAATTTTTCAAATATACAACATTCTCAGGCAACTTTTATTTTAAAAGTTTCGGATAGTTGTGAGGAAATTACTAAAATTTTCGTGTTGGTTCTACGGAAAAGATACTGTATTTTTTGTACTCTTATCCTATTTTGAAGTATCGTAAAGAAAAACTCAAGATTTGGTATGCCTTACTAAAAATTCAATATTGTAGATTTCGCTAAAAAATAACTTTCATACAATCAAATTTGAAGAGAAACAACAAATAAAAATAGGCTGTCTTCCCGACTGCCTATTTCATTTAGAGAGATGATAAAGCCCTCATACAGAGGGATATTTTAACGGATATTTTAGGTATCGAAAAAAAACTGTAAAACTACCCTTTCTTCACCTAAACTTTATCCGGTCTATTACTATTTTGTATAACAGAATTTTCAGACTTTTTTACTGTCTATCCTCCTAACGGATAGCAAAATAAATGTTTTTTTTTGATATAAGCAAATTTTTTTCTTACTTTTATTTATTTGTTATAAAAAAAACAATTCGTGACACATAAAATATTGATTTACAAAGCATTAATTATTTTCAAAGAAAAAATACTTTCTTCACCATCTTATATTTCTAATAAAAATTTCACTCTTTTACTTTCCTGAATACTACAGCTTTATCCTTGTGGTACTTCTGTAGGAATGTGATGAAACACACAAAGAAACAAACAATATGACTGATACAATTCCTAGCGAATTTTCAAGCAAAAATTTGAGATAGTTGTATCAAATTTATTTGTTTAAATGCTTATTTTTTAGTATATTTGCCAATAAAAGATTAATTTACTATGGATATTTACGAAAAAATAAATGAAACGGCGCGTATCATTCAATCGTATATTTCGGAACATACGCCTGAGTTTGCGATTATTTTAGGATCTGGTCTGAGCCGTTTGGAAAACGAAGTGGAGGTGATTTCTGAAATCAAATATTCAAACATTCCGAATTTTCCAAAATCAACAGTAAGTGGGCATAAAGGTAAGCTCATTTACGGGAAAATAGAAGGACGCTATGTTTTGATGATGGCAGGCAGAGCTCACTACTACGAGGGCTATTCGATGCAAGAGGTAACTTTCCCTATTCGAATTTTTAAGCAGTTAGGAATTAATCGGCTTATTGTATCGAATGCATCGGGAGGGGTGAATCCTAATTTTGAGATTGGCGATGTGATGATTATTCGCGATCACATTAACATGTTCCCCGAACATCCGTTACGAGGCAAGAACTTGGATCAGTTTGGAACACGTTTCCCTGATATGAGTAAACCATACTCGTCCGCAATGATTACCGAATTAGAGAATATAGCCAAAGAAAACAACATCAAGGTTCAAAAAGGAGTGTATGTTGGTTTGCAAGGTCCTTCTTTTGAAACACCTGCTGAATACGGTATGGTACGTATCTTAGGAGGCGACGCCGTTGGAATGAGTACGGTACCTGAAGTTATTGTAGCTCGACATCAGAACATGGAAGTGTGTGCACTTTCTGTAATCACTGATTTGGGAGGGCCAGAAATAGCTCCAAACGTGTCGCATGAGGAAGTTCTAAATGCTGCAAACAAAGCAATGCCAAACGTAATTTTATTGGTGAAAAACCTTATAAAACGATACCGATAATCAGAGAACTTGCCTGAGAAAGCTGTCTGAATAATGTTTTCAGACAGCTTTTTTGTTTTAACTACTTCTTAACAGAGTTCTATTTTATTTTTCTTACCTTTGCCTCAGAGATGATGATAAATGTGGTGATGAATCGAATAATATACTTTCTTTTTTTGATACTTTTGGTATCTTGTCATAACACTGAAGAACAACAACTAACCTACATAAAAGGCTTCTTACCTAACACTAAAGAAAAGGTGGTTATTCTCTATGAAAATGACAAAGCTATTGACTCCATAACGCTTGATGAAAACAAAAAGTTTTTACTTGAAATGGATATTAAGGAAGAAACTTTGTACAATATTGAGATAGATCATCAGTATGTTTATGTCTACGTAGAGCCTAAAGATAGCTTAGTTTTTACGGGAAATATTTCTAACCTATCTGAAAGCTTATCCTTTTCAGGAAAAGGTGCTAATATCAATAATTTTATGCTTTCTCAATGGATTGAGAATGAAAAGGTAACTGCTTTTATCAAAAGAAATAATGCTCTTGAACCAATCGAATTTAAGAAAAAAATAGATTCTATCTACGAACAAAAACTGCAACATTATCAACTTTTTGTAGAAGAAAACCCTTCATTGTCTGAAAATGCAAAAAAAATTGCATTGGTAAGTGCTACTTATCCTTTATTTCGTGAGGTAGAGTCCTATCCATTTATTTATCAACGAAATAGCAATAACTCGGTAGCAAACTCATTGCCCAAAGATTTTTACAATCACCGCGATTTTATTGAGTTTGACAACAGCTCATTGGAATATTACCGTCCCTATTACAGCTACATGGTGATGTTAATCAACAATTTAACTTTTAAAAAATACAATCTAACACATAACGCTCCCGATATTAACAAAGACGAAGAGTTTCACTTGAAAAAAATACAAATCATAGACAGTCTTTTCCCTTCAGGAATGATGCGCGATAATCTGTACAGAAATGCCGCGTATGCTTATATTTTTAACATACAGAATAAACAGGATTGTCAATGCTATATGGAGGAATTTTACAAATACAATGAAAAAAACATTCATAAAGCAGAGTTAGAACAAGTGTTCATCCGAACAATTGATCTACAAAAAGGACGCACTCCACCTGAATTTGAAATCATCGACTTGGACGGAAATTACTACAAATTATCAAATATTGTTCGACCTAAAGTGACCGTCGTTTATTTCTGGTCTGTAAACCAAAGAGAAATGTCAAACCTTATTTTCAACAGAATTTTACAATTGAAGGAATTATTCCCCAATGTGGAATTTATCGGCATTGATGTTGGACAAAATGTTTCTGAATGGTGTAATACGGTATTCACATCTTCAAATCGATTAGTAGGACAGCAATTCCATTCTACAAACTTCGATGATTTATCTCGAAAATTATTAATAAACAATATTAGTAAAACACTGATAATTAGTGAGGATTACAGCATCATATCTGCTTTCGAAAACATATTCAGTCCAAACGTGGAGCGATTTTTAGTCTTAGGAGAGTAAATCTATTCCGTAAATACTATTTTTTTCATATATTTGTCCCAACAACTAAAAACACAATTGTATATGAAACGAATAGTATTTTCTTTTGTAGTTGTTTTATTAAATACGGTAATGCTTCAAGCGCAAAGCATTATGGGCAAGTGGAAAACAATTGATGATGAAACAGGAAATGAAAAGTCAATTGTTGAAATATTCGAGGAAAACGGAAAAGTTTACGGAAAAATTATTGAACTTTTCGAAGAAAAAAACAAAAATGCAATTTGTTCCAACTGTTCAGGTATCAATAAAAATAAACCTTATTTGGGATTGATTATTATCAATGACCTAAAAAAAGATGGTAATGAGTGGAATGGAGGAACTATTCTGGATCCAAAAACAGGTAAAGAATATAAATGCTTAATTGCATTAGAAAGTACTAACAAACTGAAAGTTAGGGGATATGTTGGCTTTTCCCTAATAGGAAGAACTCAATATTGGCAACGTATAAAATAAAGAATAATGACAAATACAGAACAAGTTAAGGATTTAGTGAATCGCCTGGGTGCGTTAAGGAGGTATCTTTGACGTAGATGGTAAACGCATCGAAATTGCGAATGAAGAAGAGAAAACATTCGCCCCCAATTTTTGGGACAACCCAAAGGAAGCTGAAAAAATAATCAAAGAACTTCGATCTAAAAAAAAATGGGTAGAGGATTATGAGGAGTCAGAATCATTAACCTCCGAGTTGGAGATTCTCTTAGAATTTCAAAAAGAAGGAATTGCCTCTGCTGATGAAGTAGATGAGCAGTACGCTAAAGCGCTACATCATATTGAAAATTTGGAATTCCGGAATATGCTTTCTGATGAAGGTGACTCCATGAGTGCGGTTTTGCAAATCACTGCAGGAGCTGGAGGTACAGAGAGTTGTGACTGGGCTTCAATGCTATTGCGCATGTACACAATGTGGTGTAACAATCAGAAATACAGTGTAAAAACTTTAAACTTTCAAGAAGGGGATGTCGCTGGAATTAAAACAGTTACCATTGAAATTGAGGGAGAGTATGCTTTTGGATATTTAAAAGGAGAAAATGGTGTACATCGATTGGTGCGTATTTCCCCTTTTGATAGCAATGCAAAACGACACACTTCGTTTGCTTCGGTATATGTGTATCCATTGGCAGATGATACTATCGAAATAGAAATAAACCCTTCGGATATCAGTTTTGAGACAATGCGTTCGAGTGGAGCGGGTGGACAAAATGTGAACAAAGTAGAAACCGCTGTTCGATTGCGACACCATCCCACTGGAATTATCATTGAAAATTCTGAAACGCGCAGTCAATTGGACAATAAAAACAAAGCTTTACAACTCTTAAAATCACAGCTTTACGAAATTGAATTAAAAAAACGCCAAGCAAAACGTGATGAAATCGAAGCTGGAAAAATGAAAATCGAATGGGGATCACAAATACGAAACTATGTGATGCACCCTTACAAATTGGTGAAAGACGTACGCACTGCTCACGAGTCTACGGATGTTGATAGTGTCATGAATGGAGAAATAGACGCTTTTTTAAAAGCTTATTTGATGTTGATGGGACAATCGGAGGAATCTAATTAGTTAGCGACGGAGTTAATTTGTATGTATTCTGAAAATATCAAAGAGTTTTATTAAAAGAGAACTCTTGTAAATACAAACTACAGGAGAAGAAATAGAACTGAAAATGAGGTTACATTCTGTAATTTATCTAAAAAATCAATTGTAAAAAGTTTTATAACTTGAAAGTTTTTAAAAATTAGAACGAAAGAATGTATAAAAATTTTATAGAACAAATCGTTAAAAATCAAGTCGTTTTCGCCTTAAAGAACAAAAAAGAGGTTGCTGTATGTCCCTCTGCGGAGTTTTTTGTTGAGGAAACGGGTGAGGCGATTGCTGTTTTCCCATTTTGGTCAGAAGAAACGATGGCTAAAAGTTGTCAAGAAGACGAATGGAGCGATTATCAAATAGAAAAAATTAAACTATCCGAATTCATGGAATTTTGGTGTTTGGGAATGTATGAAGATAGCGTTGCTGTAGGGATTAATTTTGACGCTAATTTGTCTGGAGCCGAAGAAACCCCAGACCAATTATTAAAGGACATTATCAAAGAGATAGAAAGAACGAATACACAAATAAAATTTCAAAATTTTGTATCGTTAAACCAATTACGAAATTTTTTCTTATAGTACAAAAAATAGCGATTTATATCAATATAAAAACAAAAAGGTTGTACGAAAAGTTGAATACTTATTAGTTTGAACCTACAAAAATCTTGAAGTAATTCATAGATTTACACATGTTCCTTTCGTACACTTACTATACCAAATATACAATGTTATGAAATTATTAGACGGAAAAAAAACATCAGAACAAATCAAGCAAGAAATTGCTGAAGAAGTAAAACAAATCAAAGCTAAAGGTGGTAAAGTTCCTCATTTAGCAGCGATTTTGGTAGGCAACGATGGTGCGAGTTTAACGTATGTTGGGAGCAAAGTTAAAGCTTGTGAGCAAGTCGGTTTTGAATCTACTCTAATAACCCTTCCTGCAGAAATCACTGAGGTGGAGTTATTACAAAAAATCAACGAATTAAACAAAAATCCTGAAATTGACGGATATATCGTTCAGTTACCATTACCGAAACACATCGACAGTCAAAAAATATTGTTAGCCGTTGACCCTGAGAAAGATGTTGATGGATTTCACCCTGCAAACTTCGGAAAAATAGCTTTAGATATGGAGGCTTTCATCCCTGCGACACCTTTTGGAATTATGGAACTACTCAAACGCTACAACGTAGAAACCAAAGGAAAGCATGTGGTAGTGGTTGGACGTTCACACATTGTTGGTCGTCCAATGAGTATTTTGCTTAGTCAAAAAGGAAATCCAGGAAATGCAACTGTTACTCTAACGCATAGTTATACTCCTAATATCAAGGAAATTACAAAACAAGCTGACATTATTGTAATGGCATTAGGCATTCCTGAATTTTTAAAAGGAGATATGGTTAAAGAGGGCGTAACTGTTATTGATGTAGGAATTACTCGCCTTGAAGATGCAAACGCTCCAAAAGGGTATCGTATTGTAGGAGATGTTGATTTTGAACAAGTTAAAGACAAGGCGGACTACATTACCCCAGTTCCAGGAGGTGTAGGCCCAATGACAATTGCTATGTTATTGAAAAACACGCTTTTAGCAAGAAAATGGAAGGATAAATAATTAATAAACGAATGATATATAAATTTAGAATTATACTTGATGTAAAAGAAGATGTTTTTCGAGACATCGCCATTGAAGGAGATGCCACACTGGAGGATCTTCACAACATTATCGTGCAGTCTTTTGGATTTGCAGGAGATGAGATGGCTTCGTTTTACTTGACTGATGAGGACTGGAATCAAGGTGAAGAAATTACTCTTTTTGACCTTTCAGAAAGCGGAGAAATTCGTCTGATGGAGGAAACCTCTATTGATTCTGTAGTGAGCGAAGAAGAACCTAAATTACTCTATGTATATGACTTTTTCTCAATGTGGACATTCTTCGTAGAACTGGTTGAAATTGCGGATGAGTATGAAAATGGAGTGTCATATCCTGCATTGCTTTTCTCGCATGGAACAATTCCTGCAGAAGCTCCTGAAAAATTATTTGAAGCTGAGAATTTTAATGAATTCGATGATGAATTCAACGATTTTGATATGGATGAGGAGGATTATGAAAACTTCAGAGAGGAAGATTATTATTGATCATTGCTTCTAAACTAAAAAATAAAGCAATATTTAGCTATTTTATAACCAAATATTAATCAAAAAATCTGTTTTGTTTCAGAAAAGTATTAAAAATTTATGCTAAATCTTTACACCACTCACATTGACAGCCTTTCTATACATCGCGTTGGAAATCAAAGCAAAAATGAACCGCTATTTTTATCGGAGCAACCTTATTCATTGAATGACGAAATCATCGGGTTATTAAAGGAATATTTTTTCAAGCCTTTCCGTGAGAAAGAGGAAAATTACTTCCGATTTTCACATGAAGCGGACGTGGAATTTAATGAATTGTTCCAACTTGTATCCAAAATTTTTGACAATGAAAATACAATACACCAAGTATCTAAAGAGATAGCTCAGCATTTATACAGACAATCAAGTCATCCGCATATTAAAAGCGGTGAGTTGTATGTATCTTTACTACATGACATCTATCTGGATAACCAAAAGGTAACCGCTGTTGGGATTTTCAAATCGGAGATGAAACATAGCTTTTTACAGTTTGAAGAAAATCAGAACCAATTGGATATTATTATCCAAGAGGGGGTAAATATCCACAAGTTGGATAAAGGTTGTATCATTTTCAACGTCAACAAAGAGGAAGGATATAAGGTACTTTCGGTGGATAGCAATCGTTATGACACCAAGTATTGGCTGGAAAATTTCTTAGGAGTAGATGCTCTTATCGATGAAAATTTTTACACCAAAAAATATTTGAAATTCAGCCAAGATTTTGCTAAAGATGTAATACTACCTGCCGAAGACAAGCAACAAGAGGTACTTTTCATGAATAGAGCCATCAACTATTTCGCAAAAAATGACGAGTTTGAAGAATCTGCTTTTATGAACGAAGTTCTTGACAATCCTGAGTTTATACCCGAATTTAAACATTATAAGGTGGAAAAAGGACCAAAATACAATATCGAAGACGTATCCAACTTTCCTATTGCGAATAAAGCCGTTACAGAAGCACGGAAAAAAATTAAAAACGTAATTGATCTGGATACCAACATTCAAATTCGTATGGATTTTGTGAATCCTGAATCGGCTGAAAGGTTTATCGAAAAGGGCTGGGACGAGGAAAAACAGATGTATTACTATTTGGTTTATTTTAATAAGGAGCAGAAAAATTAATTACAAACAAAGGTTATACGAGAATTCTGTATAACCTTTGTTTAATTTCATAAAATATTTTTTCAATCTGTTGATGAAGCAACAATGCCTATATAGATATTTTGAATTGGGTTGTAAACGGTATAAAAAAACGTTCCCCACCATTCTTTTCCTGCATCAAAAAAATTGGAAGTATCATCACTCCATTGATAAATTTCCAGTCTTTCTATATCTGTGAACAAAGTTTGACAGAAATCTAAAAAGTAACTTCCTTTCTCAAAAATATTTTTCCCTACTTGAAGAGAATGTGGCGGATTCAAAACCGCATAAGCAAAACCATCAGGTAAGTGAGTAAAAGTTTTAACGATATTTTCACTCGATTCTATAGTGTCATGAAAAAAATAATTATTTAAGAAATACTTTTGACCTCTTACAAGTAATTTTTGCGTGGTTATGTCATATTGCCATCCCATGAACTCAGCTGGAGTTATTGGGTTCCCTGAATGCTCAAGTCGTTGTAAATCAAGCGTAATTTCAAAAAAATCAGAGCGTTGCCCTCCTTTTTCTAAAGCCTTTTTTTCGTAATACACATCTGATTCTTTCTTAACTTCCAAAAGAGTATGCCGAGCTACTTCCAAATGTTTTTTGTATTTCGAATAAGTATGCATATCCACCAAAAAGATCTTGCAGATCACTACCCCAACAGTTTGTAAGTGTTTTGTTTTCTGAGTCAAAATAGAATCCGTTATAAGTTGAATATCTGCATCCATTATTTTCTTTTTTATTAATTTTGAGGAAAATAAAAAACCAAGTAGATATGTATTTCATTACTTGGCTTTCTATTGTTTTATTATCCTAAATATGTTTTTAATATTTTACTTCTTGAAGTATGTTTGAGTCGCCGTATAGCTTTTTCTTTAATTTGTCGTACACGTTCTCGGGTAAGTTCAAAGGTTTCACCAATTTCTTCCAAAGTCATTGCATGTTGGTCTCCCAAACCAAAATAAAGACGAATAACATCTGCCTCACGAGGTGTCAATGTTTCCAATGCGCGTTCAATTTCGGTACGTAAAGAATCCAAAATAAGCTCTCTATCCGGATTTGGTGACTCATTGCTTCGCAATACATCGTACAAATTTGAGTCCTCCCCTTCAACCAAAGGAGCATCCATAGAAATGTGGCGACCTGCATTTTTCATTGATTCTTTCACATCATTCACCGACATATCCAATTCTTTGGCAATTTCCTCAGCCGATGGCACTCGCTCATGAGCTTGTTCCAAATAGGCATACATCTTATTGATTTTATTTATAGACCCTATCTTGTTCAACGGTAATCGAACGATTCTGGACTGCTCTGCCAAGGCTTGTAATATAGATTGACGAATCCACCAAACGGCATAGGAAATAAATTTAAAACCACGTGTTTCATCAAAACGTTGTGCCGCTTTAATGAGTCCCAAATTTCCCTCGTTAATCAAATCGGGAAGTGTAAGCCCTTGATTTTGATATTGTTTAGCCACAGAAACAACAAAACGCAAGTTTGCTTTGGTCAGTTTCTCCAAAGCAATTGTATCGCCTGCTTTAATGCGCTGTGCCAACTCTACTTCTTCATCGGCTGTAATCAAATCTACTTTTCCAATTTCTTGAAGATATTTATCAAGAGAGGCTGTCTCTCTATTGGTTACCTGCTTGGTGATTTTTAACTGTCTCATTCTGATTAAGGTTTAAAAAACATATCCATTTACTTCGTTATACGTAACTTCTTTTCAATAAGTTACAACTTTAACTAACTTTAACTTTCGTATACTCCTACCCTAGCCTTTTCTTCCAAAATCAGCAGGAATTTCTCCCCAAAATTTAGTTTCCCATTTCAGGATAGGATTTAGATAGGTATTTTGTTCCAACCAACATTCGGCTCGATCAATAAGTTCAAAAATCTTTTCATTTTTTGGAGTTTCTTTGAGTTTTGTTTTACATTTTTTTTGGTGAATCCATTTAATTGCTATCTGACTATCAGTGTAGATAGGCATTGTTTGATTATTTTTCTTCATCAATGCCAATGCGTGAACTATAGCGAGGAATTCTCCAATATTGTTAGTTCCGTCTTCCATTGGTGGCAATCTAAAAATTTCTTCTTTTGTAGCTGTATGAACTCCTCGGTATTCCATCACTCCTGGATTGCCACTACAGGCAGCATCCACTGAAATGGAAGGAAGTTTCGGCTTTCCAACATTTGCCATCGCTACTTGGGATACAGTTGATTTTGCCAATGTACTTTTCTTATACACTTGATACCCCATAAGAAAGGCTTGTTGAGCTAACTCTTTGGTTACAAATCCTTTATATTTAGCTTTTGGATAGTTCTCTACCGCTTTTTTACATTTATCCCATGAAGAAAAAATACCCTTCTCTCTACCTTCCCAAACTACATAAAATTTATTTTTCGACATATTACTTCTCTCTTAAATCTCAGTGTATGAATCATAATTTCCTACAAATTGGTAATATTTCATCTTTCACAATGCGATATTTTTCAATTTCGGACATACTCAATCGTTGGGCGTATCTATTTTCCTCAACCTGAAAACCAATTTTTCGCAACGTATCAAAATAATCTATGCCATAGACTCGAACATGGTCATACTGCCCAAAAATACGTGTACGTTCAACAGGATCCGTAATGCTATCATCCTGAAATGTAAGAGTTCTGTTTACATCCAACGGAATCTGAAAAATTCCCATTCCCCCTTTTTTCATTATTCTAAACAATTCATTCATAGCCTTTATGTCATCAGGAATATGCTCCAAAACATGATTACACAAAACCAAATCAAACGAATTGTCTTCAAAAGGTAAATTGCATAAATCTGCTTTCACATCAGCAAGAGGCGAGTACAAATCAGTAGTTACATAATCCCAATGTGGATTTTTTTTAAATCGTCTATAAAAAGCTTGTTCAGGAGCTACATGCAAAACTCTGATTTTCTGCTCTAAAAGATTTGTTTCATTGGTCAAATAGAGCCACAACAACCGATGTCGCTCCAATGAAAGTGTTGATGGCGAGAGCACATTAGGTCGCTGAATGCCGTAACCATAAGGTAAAAATTTACGAAATCCTTTACCGTCGATAGGATCTTTGTATCGATTGCCTCGATACCATAAACTCAAAAAAGGACGTACCAAATAACTCATTTTGATGAGCCACGGACGAGGAATTGTATTTAATATCCAAGAAATCAAAATAGTAGTTTTTTAAATCTCTAACAAAATTATAAAAGACATTGGTTTTCACTATAAGATACTTTCTCCATTCAAATCAGTGGTTAACACCTCACTCATATAGTCAAACCACGGACGCATTGCCAAAAAAGTATCTATTACTTCGTTTAAAAAATATTCATTTTCAACATCTTCATCTGAAAAATTTCGTTTTACCACCCAATGTTTCATCCTAATAAGATCAATTGCTGGGAGGTCTTTCTCAAAACCTTTGGGAGCTGTTTTTAGAGTGTCAAAAGCTTGAATATTACCAAAATATTTTTGAAACTTCATGTCTGCTATTATTTCACGAATGGGTTGGTCATCCATCTCAAATTCCTTACGAATGCGAAAAGTATCTTCTTTATTCGGATTCCAAAATCCACCTCCTACAAATGAGTTATTAGGCTCTATATGAATATAATAACCACCTCTAAGTTCAGGCTTTCTTCGAGTAAATGAAGCTCCAAAATTAGTTTTATAAGGTGATTTATCTTTTGAAAAACGTACATCTTTGTAAATTCGGAAAATATGCATATCCGTAATGTCATCATGCTGTCGCAATCGTTGTAAAATCTCTTGAAAAAAGATTTTATTATCCTTAGCAATAGCATCGTATTCCGATTTATGTTCAGCAAACCACTCTCGATTGTTATTCCTTGATAAATCTTTTAAAAATTGTATTTTAACATTTTCATTCATTTAATTTTCAGTTTTTTATATTCTAATTTCATATGACCTACGATTGTATTTGCTACCAAACTGTAAAATTCAGCTTTTGCCCTACTCTTTTTCTGTAAAAGGAATTGATATATCGAAAATCTCAGCTAATAAAGCTTCTGTATATTCTTTGTAACTGTCTAATATAAAAGAGTTTATATTATAATCTTTCACATATGTTCTTCCTACTTTTTCTTTAGTATGGAACTTTATCAACCCCATATTGAGCCTCTTAAAAGAGATATTTCCTACAATCATACATTCCTGATAGCCAAAACGTTGCTGATACATGTATGCATAACTCAATAACTGAAATGCTTTGCTATACTTGAAATCAGTTACTAGCAAATTCCAATCGGCTATTCCTACAGCGTTTTCTTCTACTATACCTGTCTTATAATCAATAATATGCAACACGCCATCACGCATATCAATACGGTCAATAATTCCTTTTATATAAACAGGGAAAGGTAATTTATCACTCACAAAAGGCACTCTGATTTTTTCTTCCAAATGCAAAACAACCAATTCGGTACCTTTCTCAACTTCTTGCTGTTCAAGATCTAAAAACCGTTTCAAATAACTATGTATTACATTGAAAATCAATAAGTTTTTACCTAATTTAAAATCTTCATTTTTGTAATATTTAACGAATTTCTCTTCGATTAGAGCCTCCAATTTCGATTGCATTTCAATATAATGATGCTGTTTAAGAGGTATATTTAAAAAAGGGTTGTACAGCGTTTCTAAAACTTCGTGAACAATATCCCCAAAAGTTCGAGCTTCAATAGTTTCTTCCACATCACGCTCTTCATAAACTTGCAGTACATTTTGTTGGTAAAATACTCGTGGGTTTAATATATAATTTGTTATAGCTGAAGGAGATAACCCTTTATCAGCCATTTCCCTCAACCGCTGAAAAACAGCTTCAGTTTTCGGTATCTGTAACATAGAACCTTTTGCGGGATACACCTCAGGAGCCTTCACCTGATATTGAATCCTGTGGTTAGGATTCCTTTCTGACAACAATTGCAGGATAAATCGGCTTTTTTCTTTACTTTTCAAACTACCATTTTCAGTGTCATAAATTAAATATATGTTTTTGGCACTCTGTAACATACGATAAAAATTATAACTATAAATAGCATCCTTATCTTTGTAGGTAGGCATCTCTAAATGAAATTTTACGTCATAAGGAATTAAGGAATTCCCACTCTTTCCCATTGGCATAACCCCTTCATTTACAGATGTTATTATAATATTATCGAAATCCAAACTACGACTTTCCAATACCCCCATCACTTGTAAACCTTCCAATGGTTCTCCTTCAAAATTTAAGGAACTTTTTTGCAATATGTCTAAATAGAAATGATACAAGGTTTTTACAGAATCTATATAGCCATATTTCCCTTGTAAAGTCTGTAACTGATTGAATAACTGATAAAAACGATAAGCGTATTCCAAACCAAGTATATTCTCATTCTTATCAGATTCTACAGCGTTCTTAATTCTGTATATTATATTTAAAGCACTGTTTATCAAATCAGTAACATAATCATCGGTTTTCTCTGGAAAAAGAACTTCCATAATTTCCTTGTCTTCATCAGGAGTGATTTCCATTAATTTTGCTTTCGACAAATATGTCAGATTTTTTTCCTTGATATGTTGAATAATTTTAGAAATTCCTTTGCCTGAAAACACTTCTTGAAGAAATGGTTGTGTAAGTAGATGTAATACATCTTTGTAACGGTAACTTTTCGATAGGTGTAGCCTGAAAAAAGCGACAAACAAATCATTCAACGGTGTTTGTTGCAAGGGGTATCCCATCGTTACGTTCACTGGAATATCCGAACTAATAGACTGTAGTACAGGGATTAATAAATGTTCATCTCCAATGACTAAAGCTGTTCGTTCCATATTACTGTGAGGTATTTCTCGTAGCAATCCAGCTACCGTATGAGCCTGATTAACACTCTTAGGAACTCCTATAATTTCAATATTTTTAGACTCTTCATAACTGCTAGTGAGCCATTTAAACTCTTTCTTTCTTTGATTATAATACCTCCAGTTGTTCTTATATTTACGAATGAAATATCCTGCATCATGGTGAACATTATCCATGAAGTACTTGTCTATGTCCCAATATATCTCAGATTCGGTATCCATTAAAATGGATTGGACTACTTGCTGTTCTGCTTTTGAAAGAGCATTAAATCCAACGAAAATATGTATTTTATGGCTGTTTTCTTGTATGTATTTAGGTAATTTTTCGACTGCTTTTTTTGCAACAAAACCTGCATATCCGTGATTTCTATCGTTTAATTTTTCATTAAAAGCGAAATAATAATCGCCAAGTGTATTCCAAAAATCCAAATATTTTTGTTGCATTTCGGTTTGTTTTTCAAAACCAGACCAATGTTCTGCTTCTTTCAAAGCGTGAATATATGGGAAAATTTTCTCGGATTGTACCAAATAATGGTCAATATCACTAAAATCTTTCAATAGTGTTTGTCCCCACCCTATAAAGGTTTCAAAATCATCGGGAGTTGTTTGACAGGTATTTCGGTATGTTTCATAAAGCTCGAACAAAAGTTGCTGATTACCAACCTCTTGAACTCCTGAAATTTGCTGTAACAATTCAGCAATACTGATAAATTCTGGAGCTATTGAGACCTTTGTGGTTTGTTCAGCAAAATATTTTTTTAGAAATAATGCCGGACGCTTACCAGATGTGACGAAAATAATTCGCTCTGTCACAGTTGCATATTGCTCCAAAACATCAGTAATTACATTTTTTAAAAACATAGTTCCGTTGTAGTTAATTAAAATACATCAAAATAGTTCGAATTTATCAAACCTAAATGATTCCCTCTTGAATCAGATTATGTAAATGCACTACACCTATATATATATTACCTTCCGTAACTAACAATTGTGTGATTTTATTGGACTCCATAATCTCAAGAGCATCAATGGCTAAAGTATCAGCTTGAATTGTTTTTGGATTCAAAGTCATGACATCCTGAGCTGTAAGTCCGCTTACCGTATCAGTTTTGCTGAGCATTCGGCGTATATCCCCATCTGTAACTATTCCCATAATTCGCTCATTTTCAACAACTGCAGTCACTCCTAACATTTTTTCGGATATTTCAACAATCACTTTTTTGATGTCAGTAGTTGGTGACACCTGCGGTTTTTGATTGTTAACCACAATATCGGACACTTTCAAATAGAGTCGTTTGCCTAAAGCTCCACCAGGATGATATTTAGCAAAATCACTACTACCAAAGTTTTTCATTTTTAATAAACATACAGCCAAAGCATCTCCTAAAACCAATTGAGCAGTGGTACTAGTTGTAGGAGCCAAATTGTTCGGACACGCCTCTTTTTCAACATGAGCATACAAAATAGCATCTGCTTGTTGAGCTAAAATGGAAGTTTTATTTGAAGTAATCGCTATGAGTTTATTTTTCCCTCGCTTAAGCAAAGGTACAAGCACTTTGATTTCGGGTGTATTTCCACTTTTTGAAATACATATAACCACGTCATCCTCCTGAATGATTCCCAGGTCACCATGAATGGCATCGGCAGCATGCATGAATATGGCGGGAGTTCCTGTTGAGTTCATTGTTGCTACAATTTTACTGGCAATAATAGCACTTTTACCTATTCCTGTAACAACAACTCGTCCCTTTGATTTTAATATATAATCGACCGATTTTACAAAATTTTCATCTACAAAATCATATAATTTTAGAATAGATTTCGCTTCTTCTTCAATTGTTACTCGAGCGATTTCAATAATTTTATCTGTATCCATTAATTTTTTTCGTTTTTTTATTGTCAATTAAAAAAAAAGTTGTACTTTTATGTTTGCAAAGTTAGATAAAATATAGATACGATTAAATGGAATTAGCTAAAAATGATTTACAGAGTGCTCTAAAGCATTATTTTGGGTTTGATAGTTTTAAAGGACATCAACAAGAAATAATACAAAGTGTCATCAACAAAGAAAATACTTTCGTTATTATGCCCACCGGTGGTGGGAAATCTTTGTGTTATCAACTTCCTGCCTTGGTTTTAGAAGGTACAGCTATCGTAATTTCTCCTTTGATTGCATTGATGAAAAACCAAGTAGATGCCATTCGCGGAGTTTCGTCGACCGATAGTGTGGCTCACGTTCTAAATTCATCTTTAACAAAAGGCGAAATCCGAGAAGTTATGGACGACATCAGTAGCAAAAAAACTAAATTACTTTATGTTGCTCCAGAATCATTAATCAAAGACGAATATGCTAACTTCTTAAAAACCATACCAATATCTTTTGTTGCCGTGGACGAGGCTCATTGTATCTCAGAATGGGGACATGATTTCAGACCTGAATATAGAAACATACGAACCATCATTGACCGTTTAGGAAATGGCATCCCTGTAGTAGCTCTGACAGCCACCGCAACACCTAAAGTTCAGGAAGACATCTTGAAAAACTTGGGTATGTCCGAGGCAAATGTATTTAAATCATCGTTCAACCGACCTAATTTATATTACGAAGTACGTCCAAAAACCAAAAATGTGGACACTGACATTATCCGCTTTGTGAAACAAAACAGCAAAAAATCGGGAATTATTTACTGTTTGAGTAGAAAAAAAGTGGAAGAATTGGCTCAAATGCTACAAGTGAATGGTATCACCGCCGTTCCGTATCACGCAGGATTAGATGCCAAAACACGTGCCAAACATCAGGATATGTTTTTGATGGAAGAAGTGGAAGTGGTTGTCGCAACCATCGCTTTCGGTATGGGAATCGATAAACCTGATGTTCGTTTTGTGATTCACCATGACATTCCAAAAAGCATCGAAAGTTACTACCAAGAAACGGGACGTGCTGGACGTGATGGAGGCGAAGGACATTGCTTGGCTTTCTATTCCTATAAGGATGTTGAAAAATTAGAGAAATTCATGGTCGGCAAACCCATCGCTGAACAAGAAATTGGACAGGCTCTGCTACAAGATATTGTTGCTTACGCCGAAACATCAAGTTCAAGACGCAAATTCATACTCCACTATTTTGGGGAAGAATTCGACGAAGTAAATGGTGAAGGTGCTAATATGGATGATAACGTCCGCTATCCAAAGACTAAAATTGAGGCCAAAGATGATGTGGTTAAATTACTAAATGTTATCCTTTCTACCAAACAAAAATTCAAGGCTAAAGAATTGGTTAATGTCCTAGTTGGGAAAGTAAGCGCATTGATTAAATCTCATAAAATTGATGAACAGCCATTCTTTGGTATTGGAAAAGAAAAAGATGATCTCTACTGGATGGCTTTATTGCGACAGGTTATGGTTAATGGACTTATATACAAGGATATAGAAAGCTATGGAGTCATGTTTGTCACTGAAAAAGGAAAAGATTTTTTAAAAAACGTTCCTTCATTTATGATGACAGAAGACCATGTTTATGAGGAAGAACCTGAGGAAAATAACAATTCGAGTAGCGGAGTAGCTGACGAAGTGCTTCTGGGTATGCTCAAAGATTTGCGCAAGAAAGTAGCTAAGAAGAAAGGAGTACCTCCTTTTGTAGTATTCCAAGATCCTTCGTTAGAGGATATGGCGTTGAAATACCCTATCACAATTTCAGAACTTACTAACGTTCACGGTGTTGGAGATGGAAAAGCCAAAAAATACGGTGCTGAATTTGTAGAACTTATCGCCAGATATGTCGAAGATAACGACATCTTACGAGCTGATGACCTGATCGTTCGTACAACAGGATCCAATTCATCACTAAAACTGTATATCATCCAAAATGTTGACCGAAAACTACCATTACCCGACATTGCAAAGGCAAAGGGCTTGGAGATGGACGAATTCCTGAAAGAATTAGAACAAATCGTTTACAGTGGCACGAAACTGGACATCAACTATTGGGTTGACGAAATCTTTGATGAAGAACAACAAGAAGAGTTGCACGACTATTTCATGGAGGCGGAATCGGATAAAATTTCGATCGCATCGAAAGAATTTGACGGTGATTATGAAGATGACGAACTACGAATCTATCGAATTAAATTTATTAGTGAAGTAGCCAATTAGTTTAGGCATGTGATTAACCCTCAATGTCGAATTACAAAAGCTATCATAAAGTTTTTTTGATGTAATTTTGCTAAAAGTTCCTGAAACTCGATATTTTTAAATTCAAATACAAAATATTTCACGGAACTTTTTACTTTTTAAAAAGATTACACAAATCCAATTTATAAAACTAAAAGCTGAATGAAAATATCAGTAGTTATTAACACATACAATGCTGAAAAACACTTACAAGCAGTTCTTGAAACTGTAAAAGATTTTGATGAAATTGTAGTTTGTGATATGTATAGTACGGACAAAACTATCGATATCGCAACAAAGTATAATTGTAAAATTGTTTATCACCAAAACACAGGTTATGCTGAACCTGCTCGGAATTTTGCTATTAGTCAAGCTAAAAACGAATGGATTTTGGTAATTGATGCTGATGAAACTGTTCCTCCTAAATTAAAGGAATATTTATACAATATCATTGAAATGCCAGATTTAGGAGGGGTTTATATTCCGTTTAAAAATTATTTCATAAACAAATGGATGCGATCGGCTTATCCTGACTATAAGTTACGTTTCTTTCGCAAAGGAGGTGCTTTTTGGCCACCTGAAGTTCATTCAACCGTAAAGGTACAAGGAAAAATTATAAAAGTACCAAAAAACCAAACCAATTTAGCTTCAGAACATTTAGCAAATGATTCGATAACAACCATTTTACAAAAAAACAACACATATAGTACAGCCGAGATAGTACGCAAAAAAGATAAAAAAATAACTTGGTTTTTACTAATATGTTCTCCTTTATTTTGGTTTATTAAATTTTATTTTATTAAAAAAGGATTTTTAGACGGAAAAAGAGGATTTATATTTGCCATACTAAAATCACAATATAAATTTTCATGCTTAGCAAAAGTATATGAATATCAAAAAAATAACGAGTAAAGTAACATCAAACAACTTTGCTCTTTACACAAATGTTTTTCTGCTGTTAGGAGCTTTTATTTATTATTTTATTCCTTCAGAATTTAATTTATATGCATCAGAAAAGACGTTAAATATTTTTTTCAAAATAGCTTTGGTAGGCATTATGCTTATTACTTTTGCAGATATTTGGCTCAAAA
Source organism: Capnocytophaga canis (assembly GCF_043187445.1). Taxonomy (NCBI): domain Bacteria; kingdom Pseudomonadati; phylum Bacteroidota; class Flavobacteriia; order Flavobacteriales; family Flavobacteriaceae; genus Capnocytophaga; species Capnocytophaga canis. Next base: position 403,140 of record NZ_CP171121.1, read on the forward strand.
GAAAGGTTTTATTTAAAAATATTGATAAAATAAGAGTTTTTTTCTTGCTGTTTGCTTCGACTATTGTAATGATTTACCCTTACAAACACAAAATGGTCTTAGGTTTGAGCATTGTTCTTTTCTCATTAATGTTACTATACGGACTCCACAAAAGACAATACATTGGATTTCACATTATTATGAAATCGTTGCTTATTTTTATTTTTTTTGTCTTTGCAAGTATTTTTTGGGCGACCAACACATCTGAAGCTTTTAAACACATTGATTATTTTGTGCTATTTTTAGCTGTTCCATTATTAAGTTGTTTTTACCGATGGAAAAAAGAAGAGATTTATATATTCATTTATCCTGTATTCACAGCCTTCCTAAGTCTACTTTCTTTAAATGTAATAGCTTATGTGTGTTTAGTGAAATATCACCAAAAACCTCTTTTTTCTTTTTTATCTTTTTCAAAAAGCTACTTAGCTCCTGGCACAAATCACTATGAAATTCTCAGATGGAGCGAGACCTTCCATCAAAGCATCATCGGTTGGGGGCTTTTCATTGTAGGAGTTTTAGGCTATTGGCTGTACAAAGAAAAAAAACAAAAACTCATTTCTATAGAACACATTAGCTTGTACGCTGTTTTACTCGCTTGTGTTTCTTTTATGATACAAGCACGTGTAGCAATGATTAGTATTGTCTTTTTTACAGGATTATTCATTTGGGTTGAATTAATGAAAAAAATTAATTCCCGAGGACGAATTTTTATTTACACAACCATAATCACCATTTTAGGAATATTGGGTTGTTATTGGATTTTTACTGAAACTCCTTATTTTAACGATGAGATAAGGCATACTATGAACAATGCTGCTATACAATTCTTCCCACAACATTTTTGGATAGGGGGTGGTGCTAACTATGAAATTGAAGTAATACAAAGCGTCAATTATGAATTTAATAAACTCCATAATATATTTTTGTCAGCAATGGTAAATCAAGGAATCATTGGCTTAATTTTGTTGTTATTATTTCATTTTTATGCAATATACACAGGGATTAAGTACGAGCATTTACTCGGAATATACGTCTTTCTAGCCTTTCTAATTTTTAATTTAACCGAAGACGTTTTAGGGTATCCCATCTGCGGGTTATTCTTCTTATTTACTTTAATCCCATTTGAAAAGGAACAAATAAATCAAATTCAAAAATAGATAAATATGACAAACAAAACCATCATTTTCGGAGCTCCTGCTGATTTCTTTAATCAGAAAATCATCGATAATTTTAAGTTTTTAGGTTTTGAGGTTATAGATGTATCTATTTCTCTAAACTATAAATACAGTTCATTAAAAGATAAATTAAAAAATACTTTTAGAAAGGCATTTTTTAATGACAATTCTCACAAAAAAAGAGTCCGTTTTGCTTTAGTTGAACAAGAAATAAATGAAAAAATAAACGCTTTACATAAAAAAGCCGATTATGTGCTTTTGATTCGTCCCGATATCTACCCAGAACATTTTTTGCAAAATCTGAAAACCAGATCTAAAAAAATGGTTGCTTATCAATGGGACGGATTAAATGTTTTTCCCGATGTAAGAAAAGTGGTAAAATATTTTGATCGATTTTTTGTTTTTGACCCTAAGGACGTCGCAGAATCTTTTTTACCTACAACTAATTTCTATTTTGATATTCCAGAACAATTGGAAAAAATAGAAAAAAGAAGTGTCTTTTTCGTGGGCGTTTGGAAAAGAAATCGTATAAAACCAATTGGAAAACTAATTTCCAAAATCAATGAAACAAATTACATCGCTGACATTTCATTATTTACGACTAAAAAATATATTTTAAAAAAATATGAAAAATCAGTTATAAATGTAACAAATAAGAGAATTCCACTAATGGAGAATCATCAAAAAGTTTGCCAATCAGCTGTTTTAGTTGATATACTAAACACGGTGCATAATGGCTTATCATTCCGAGTGTTTGAGGCGATAAAGTATAAAAAAAAGCTTATCACGAATAATTCGCATATAAAGAAGTATGATTTCTTTAATAAAAACAACATACTTGTTATAGAAAAAGATTCTGATTATGAGTTCATCCCTTCATTTTTAGAATTACCATATCTTGATTTACCACAAGTCATATATGAAAAATATGCTTTTACAAATTGGATAAAATATGTCTTAGATATACCTACATATCAGCCTATTGAATTGCCCAAAGCAAATAAATTACCTTAAAAACCTGCTTTTTATAAAAAAACAACCCTATCTATAACAAAAATTTGCACTAATAATCACAAAATTCACCTACATTGATTGATGTAATATAAAAAATCAGATTTGCTAATAAGTAATAACTTTTAAATTTAAAGATTTTTAGGTTTCTATTTAATCCTTTCGGTACATAAAAATGCATCTAGTAATGGAGGCAGCAATACTTTTTTTATGTTTTATTTTGAAACAAAATAGATTTTTCTCATCTTTGCAAATGTTTTCGATTAGTGGGATTTTATTATCTCTTTTTGAGAGAAAACATTTGGAAAAATAACATCACATTTTAATAAATAACAAATGAAAAAAATTGACAAAGATGTGTACCTGAAATGGTATGAAGAGATGCTTTTTTGGAGAAAATTTGAGGACAAACTTGCCGCTGTTTATATCCAACAAAAAGTAAGAGGTTTTTTACATTTATACAATGGACAAGAGGCAATTGTTGCAGGGTGTATGCACGTGATTGACCCAACGAAAGATAAAATGATTACCACGTACAGAAATCACATCCAACCAATTGCTTTAGGGGTTGATCCACGTCGTGTTATGGCGGAGCTTTTTGGAAAGGCTACTGGAACCTCGCAAGGGTTGGGTGGCTCAATGCACATTTTTTCAAAAGAACACCGTTTCTACGGTGGACATGGAATCGTTGGAGGACAAATTCCTTTAGGAGCAGGTTTAGCTTTCGCCGATAAGTACTTCAACAGAGATGCCGTTACCTTAACTTTTATGGGAGACGGAGCGGTACGTCAAGGTGCTTTGCACGAGACTTTCAATTTAGCAATGCTTTGGAAACTTCCTGTGGTATTTATCGTTGAAAACAACCAATATGCGATGGGAACATCAGTAGAAAGAACTGCTAACCACACAGACATCTGGAAACTTGGATTAGGCTATGAGATGCCATGTGCTCCAGTTGACGGAATGGATCCCGTGAAGGTTGCGGAGGCTGTTTACGAAGCAGTAGAAAGAGCCAGAAGAGGCGATGGACCTACACTACTCGACATTAGAACATACCGCTATAGAGGTCACTCTATGTCCGATGCTCAGTTATATCGCACTAAGGATGAAGTGGAAGAATACAAAAAATTGGATCCGATTACGCAGGTCTTAAACGTCATCAAAGAAAATAATTATGCAACGGAGGCTGAAATTGAGGCTATCAACGAGCGTGTTGCTAAATTAGTGGCTGAATGCGAAAAATTTGCAGATGAATCACCATTCCCTGAGAAAGAAGTTCTATATGACGTGGTGTACGAACAAGAAAACTATCCTTTTTTACCTCATAAATTATAAAAAAAATGGCAGAAATCATTAACATGCCACGTTTGAGCGACACTATGGAAGAAGGTGTTGTTGCAAAATGGCTTAAAAAAGTTGGCGATAAAGTACAAGAAGGTGATATTTTAGCTGAAATCGAAACTGATAAGGCTACTATGGAGTTTGAATCGTTCCATGCAGGTACGTTGCTTTACATAGGACTACAAGAAGGTGAAACCGCTAAAGTAGACACACTTCTGGCTGTTATTGGAAAAGAGGGCGAAGACATTTCAGCTCTAATTTCACAAGGTGCAGCACCTGTACAATCCGTAGAGGAAAACAAACCTGAACCTACGGAAACATCAGAATCTACGGTTTCGATTCCTGCGGGAGTTGAAATGGTCACTATGCCTCGCTTGAGCGACACTATGACTGAAGGAACGGTAGCTACATGGTTGAAAAAAGTTGGAGACAAAATACAAGAAGGTGATATTTTAGCTGAAATTGAAACCGACAAAGCTACAATGGAGTTTGAGTCGTTCTATTCAGGAACGCTTCTACATATAGGCATAAAAGAAGGTGAATCAGCTTCTGTTGATGCTCTCTTAGCGATTATTGGGCCAGCTGGCACCGATGTAAGTGCTGTGATTGCGGGAGGAGGCTCTGCCAAACCAGCTTCAACACCTACAAAATCTGAAGTAAAAAAAGAGCAAGAAAAACCAGTGGTCAGCACCCCTGTTGTTACAACTGCTGATAATAATAGCGATCGTGTATTCGCTTCTCCTTTAGCCAAGAAAATTGCACAGGATAAAGGTATAAATCTTTCGCAAGTGAAGGGTTCAGGCGAAAACGGACGTATTGTAAAGAAAGATGTAGAAAACTTCACTCCATCAGTTCAATCACAAAATGCAGAAAAACCAACTGCTACATCGGTAACTTCGTTCGTACCTGCAGGTGTGGAAAATGTTGAAGAAGTGAAAAATTCACAAATGCGTAAAACAATTGCTAAACGTTTATCCGAATCGAAATTCACAGCTCCACATTACTACCTGACTATCGAAATTGATATGGAAAGTGCTATAAACTCACGCTCAGAAATTAACAAATTGCCTGACACCAAAGTATCGTTTAACGATATGGTTGTGAAAGCGTGTGCAATGGCATTGAAAAAACATCCACAGGTAAACACATCATGGAAAGGCGATGTAACGGTTTACAACCAACACGTACATATAGGAGTTGCCGTAGCTGTAGAAGACGGTTTAGTCGTTCCTGTATTAAAATTCACAGATAGTCTGTCGCTTACTCAAATAGGCGGACAGGTAAAAGATTTGGCAGGACGCGCCAGAAATAAAAAATTGACTCCTGCTGAGATGGAAGGAAGTACCTTCACGGTATCAAACTTAGGTATGTTCGGCATTGAAGAATTTACTTCAATTATCAATCAACCGAACTCAGCAATTCTGTCAGTAGGAGCTATTGTGGAAAAACCTGTGGTGAAAAACGGACAAATTGTTGTGGGTAACACAATGAAAGTAACCTTAGCTTGTGACCACCGTACTATCGACGGAGCTACGGGAGCTCAGTTTTTGCAAACATTGAAAACTTATATCGAAAATCCTGTTACGATGTTAGCGTAAGACGAGGACTTTAGGTAAACGATCTTTTTTTTAAAATGCAAATCTCTATCTATGGAGGTTTGCATTTTCTTTTTTTGTCAAACTAATAATTCTATTTGCAATTTAATCAATGATAAGAATTAATAATAAAGTTAGTAAATCCAAAAAATGAATGGTTTTTATCGGAAAACTACGAAATTCTTGGTATTTACCCTGTTTTTTGATGTTGCGAAGTGAAAAAAAAATAGTACATTTGTGGGTTGTAATTTGTCAAAAGAAGATAATTTTAGGAATATGCTAAAAAAATACGGATATTTCATTGTTTTAATCATCTCATTATCAATATTTTTACGTTGTGCTAGACGAGGTTCACCTACAGGAGGCCCAAAAGATGAAACACCTCCAGTTTTATTACAGGTAACGCCACCCTCTGCAACAACTGGATTTGATAAGAAAAAAATACGTCTGGTTTTTGATGAGCTTGTTACAATAAAGGATTTGCGTAAACAGCTCATAGTTTCTCCTCCTATGGAAAATTTTCCCATAGTCAGTCCTATGAACGCTTCAAGAAATTTGGAAATCAGTATTTTAGATACACTTAAACCAAACACAACCTATGTTTTTAATTTTGGAAATAGTATTCAAGATTATAACGAAGGAAATGTTTATAAAGATTTTAAATATGTATTCTCAACAGGAAAATTTATTGATTCATTAAAAGTCACAGGAAAAATAAAAGATGCTTTAAAATCAAAACCTGATAAATCAATTGTGGTGATGCTTTATGAATATAATGAGTCCTATAAAGATTCCGTAGTTTATAAAAATAAGCCTTTATATATCGGATACGCGAACGACAGTCTTAACACTTTCGAAATCAACCATATAAGAGAAGGAAAATATATGCTGATGGCAATGCAAGATAAGAATAACAACTATCTTTTCAATCAAAAAGAAGATAAAATTGCATTTCTTGAGCAACCTATTTTTGTGAAAGGAGATACTGTTATTTCATATGAACTTACGCTTTTTAAAGAGAAGTGGAACTACAAAGCGGCTCGTCCAATACAAGCGTCTGAAAATCGATTCATATTCGGATTTGAAGGAGATACGGATAATGTAAAAATCGAACCTATATCAAAACAAACTAATGATTTTAAGTATGTTATATCCAAAGAACCTAAAAAGGACACTCTTAATTTTTGGTTTTCTCCCAAACAAGATTCTTTAAGATTTACAATTACAAAAGGTGAAAAGATAGACACTTTCACCACACGTTTGCGAAAAATGAAGCCCGATAGTTTGCAAATTTCAAATCTATTTTCAGGAGATCTTCCAAAAGGAAAATATTTCGGATGGAAGTCAAATATCCCAATAATGAAAACGGACACTACAAAGGTACAAGTATTTGAAAAGGACTCTATTAGAATTCCCTTCAAAACAAAATTAAGTGAGGATAGATTGGAATATTTGATTGTTTTCGACGCGAAATACGGTGAATCATACCGAGTAAAAGCATTTCCCGATGCGATGATTGATTTTTTTGGAAAAACAAATGATACTCTGGAAGTGAAACTAAGAACCAAAAAACAGGACGAGTATTCCGTATTGAAACTTACGCTGAAAGGCGAAGTGGATTATCCTATACTAATTCAACTTACAGATGAGAAAGGAGATGTTCATCGTGAACTATACACTGAAAAACCTGAAAATCAATATATTTTTGAAGCTGTGCCTCCTAAAAAATATCGTTTGCGTATCATAGAAGACAAGAATGGTAATAAAAAATGGGATACTGGTAACTTTCTAAAACGCCAACAAGCTGAAAAAATTATTCATCATCCAAAAGAAATTGAGCTACGAGCCAATTGGGACATTGAAGAAACATTTAGTTGGTAGATTTAAAACACACATTCAGATAATTATGACTAAAAAACCATTGATTTTAATCACAAATGATGACGGAATTACAGCTCCAGGAATACGCTGCTTAATAAAAATAATGAACGAAATCGGAGATGTGGTGGTGGTTGCTCCTGATTCTCCACAAAGTGGTATGGGACACGCCGTTACACTCAATTCAACCCTGTACTGCGAACCAATACACATCGATGATGGAGTCCAAAAAGAATACACATGTAGTGGTACACCTGCAGATTGTGTAAAAATAGCCAAGTACGAAGTATTAAAACGTAAACCTGACTTATGTGTTAGTGGTATCAACCATGGCTCAAATTCATCCATAAATGTAATTTATTCAGGAACGATGAGTGCTGCAGTTGAAGCGGGTATTGAAGGGATTCCTGCCATAGGTTTTTCATTACTTGATTTCAGTTGGGACGCAAACTTTGAGGAAGCTCGCGATTTTGTTAAGCAAATAGCAATCAATGTATTAAAAAATGGATTACCAAAAGGAGTAGTCCTAAATGTAAATATTCCTAAATTGAAAAAGGAAGCCATCAAAGGTATCAAAATATGTAGACAAGCCCAAGCTCGTTGGATTGAAGAATTTGACAAACGAACAAATCCACAAGGACGGAATTACTATTGGATGACTGGTAAGTTCGTGAATGAAGACGGAGGAGACGATTCGGACGAATGGGCATTAGCAAACGGATATATCTCCGTAGTTCCTATTCAATTTGATTTGACTGCATATCACGTCATTCCTCATTTAGAGAAGTGGAAAATGAAGTAAATTCTGTTAGGACGGAGAAAATATCTTGTCTAATGTACACCAGTATGGTCAGCGAAATCATATAGTAGTGAGGGAACTCTTTTTTATTTCAAAAAAAAGTAGTACATTTGCACGCAACAAAATTTCAAGTTGCTTTATGAATTTTCAAGAAAAAATAGTAGGAGAAGGATTGACCTACGATGATGTACTACTCATTCCGAACTATTCCGAAGTACTTCCGCGAGAAGTGGTTATCTCAACCAAATTCACAAAAAATATTACGCTAAACGTTCCTATCATTTCGGCTGCGATGGATACAGTTACAGAAGCTGCGATGGCTATTGCAATGGCTCGTGAAGGTGGCATTGGTGTACTTCATAAGAATATGACGATTGAAGAACAAGCTAAGCAAATTCGCAAAGTGAAAAGAGCGGAAAGCGGAATGATTATCGACCCTGTAACGCTTAATTTAGAAGCAAAAGTATCTGATGCTCAAAGGAGTATGAAAGAAAACAGCATTGGAGGAATCCCGATTGTTGATGCGGATGGTACGCTCAAAGGTATTGTTACAAATCGTGATTTACGCTTTGAACAAAACGGCAATCGCCCCATTGTAGAAGTAATGACTTCTGAAAATCTTATTACAGCAGCGGAAGGTACTTCAATGAAAGAAGCCGAAAAGATATTACAAAAACATAAAATTGAAAAACTTCCTGTTGTAGACAAAAACAACAAACTTGTAGGACTTATCACTTTCCGTGACATCGCTAACCTGCAAGAAAAATCCATATCAAACAAAGATCTATTTGGTAGATTACGTGTGGCTGCCGCATTAGGAGTTACTTCGGATGCCGTAGAACGTGCTGAAGCATTGGTCTATGCAGGAGTAGACGCAGTTATCATCGACACGGCTCATGGGCATACCCGAGGTGTGGTGTCTGTTTTGAAAGCTGTAAAAGAAAAATTCCCCGAATTGGACGTAGTTGTAGGAAATATTGCTACGGCTGAAGCTGCTCTTTATCTGGCTGAAAACGGAGCTGATGCGGTGAAGGTAGGTATTGGGCCAGGCTCTATTTGCACTACTCGTGTGGTAGCCGGTGTAGGCTATCCACAATTGTCAGCAGTTATGAACGTTGCTAATGCACTTAAAGGTACAGGAGTACCAGTGATTGCAGATGGTGGAATTCGTTACACAGGCGATATTGTCAAAGCGATTGCTGCAGGTGCTGACTGTGTAATGTTAGGTTCTCTATTGGCAGGAACCAAAGAATCTCCTGGGGAAACCATTATTTTTGAGGGAAGAAAATACAAATCATACCGAGGTATGGGATCGGTCGAAGCTATGAAACAAGGAAGTAAAGACCGTTATTTCCAAGATGTGGAAGATGATATCAAAAAATTAGTTCCTGAAGGAATTGTGGGACGTGTAGCTTACAAAGGTGAACTTCAAGAGAGTATGCACCAATTTATAGGAGGATTGCGCGCAGGTATGGGCTATTGTGGCGCAAAAGACATTAAAACTCTGAAAGAAACGGCTCGTTTTGTACGTATTACAGCAAGTGGAATCGCAGAAAGCCACCCACATAACATTACTATTACCAAAGAAGCTCCAAATTATTCAAGATAATTGGAGTGATGCATAAATAAATTATCAATTAGGAAAAAGAGACTGTCAGGAAAGACGGTCTCTTTTATTTATGGGTTTCCTGTTTTTTTTTGTAAATTCAGGTATAATGGACAAAAATTAAGTTGTGATTTTTATTTTGCCAATCCGTATTGTTCTTGGGAGCGAGGATTGAGTGAAAACACCAACAAACTTGTACGACAATATATCCGTAAAGGTACTTATTTTGAGGAAATTAGCAAAGAAAAAATAAAAGAAACTCAACATAAAATTAACCGAAGACCGAGAACTGCGAAGCACATCACTAACACCTTAACTTTAAAAACTATAAAAAGTGAGTAATAACATTAGATTTTGAAGAACCTAAGAATTTATTTTATAAATTCGTGGCATAAAAAATTGCACTTGGGAGTTGAATCTAAGTGCATAGTTATTTACTTTTTCCTTTTTTTCGTTCAAAAAGAATACTAATAAGCACTCCTGTGATGATAAGTAACACACCGAAAATCAAATTTTTTGTGAGTAATTCTCCAAAAAGAAATACACTAATACCCACTGCTACAATCGGTTCCACAGCTCCTATAATGGCTGTGGGAGTAGAACCAATATAGTAAATCGCATAGACTAAAGTCAAAATTGAAAGCACTGTTGTAATGAGTGAAAAAGCGGTCAAGTGTATTCCCATATCAACTGTCGGAATCTCTACAAAACCATTAATAATCATAGATTTAACTAAAAAATAAATACTCGAAAACAACATCGAATAGAACGTAATTTTAATTCCTGATGCTGTTAACTTTGATTTATTGACTACTACCATATATATTCCATAAATAACAGCCCCCATCAAACCGATGAACAGTCCAAAGAAGTTAATGGAAAAAGAATCAGTGTCCTTTACGCTCAGAAATCCGACTCCTAAAACCACAATCAACAAGGAAATAACGGTAGCTAATGTGATTTTTTCCTTGAAAAATAGTCCTAAAATCAATGCTACCACAATCGGATACATGAAAAATATGGTTGAGGCTATGCCTGGCGTAAGATAGTCATACGCTGCAAATAAAAACTCGGATGACAAAGCGTATAACAAACCTAATATTTTAAAAATCAATAATTCACGAAAATTAACCTGCAATCGTTCCTTACGATATATCAAAAAACCTAAAATAAAAACACTCCCGATGGCAAACCTATAAAACAGAGCATCGTCTAACGATAAGGTACTCTGTTTTATTGGAATCATGTATAGTGGAATCATTCCATATGTAATAGCTGAAACAAGTGCTAAAATGTATCCTTTGAGTTTTAATGACATAAATATTTATATGAAAATAAAAAGAAGAAACTGTCCAAAAAGCACACCTTGAGCTAATGACTTTTTGGACAGCTCCTATAAAAATATTACAATTACATTTTTTTAAATAAAGGATTCTTCCTCACGATTAGTTAATAATCGGAAACCTTCCCCATGGATGTTCAACACCTCTACTTTTTCATCTTTTTTCAAATATTTTCTCAACTTGGCGATATAAACGTCCATACTTCTTGAGGTGAAATAATTGTCGTCCTTCCAAATTTTAGCCAATGCCAACTCTCGGGGCATCAAATCATTTTCATGTAACGCTAACAAACGAAGCAATTCGTTCTCTTTTGGTGATAATTTTTCAGGTTCTTCATCTTTATATTTGAGGAATCTCAACTTTGAGTTAAAGAAGAAATCGCCAATTTCAAATTCAAATTTCTTGCTATCAGCCACCGTTTCCACTGCTTTTCTTTGTAACATGGAACGAATTTTCATCAACAGAATTTCAGAATCGAACGGCTTATTCAAATAATCATCACCTCCAACTTTGTATCCTTTAATGATGTCCTCACGCATCGTTCTTGCTGTCAAGAATATGATTGGAATTTTCTCGTTTTTCTCGCGTATTTCTTTGGCTAAGGTAAATCCGTCTTTATAAGGCATCATAACATCCAAAATGCAAAGATCAAACATCTCCTTTCTGAATTTTTCAAAACCTTCCATACCATTTTTAGCCAATGACACATCAAAACCACTCATTACTAAGTAGTCTCTCAACACTGTTCCAAAGTTAGGGTCATCTTCCACCAAAAGGATTCTTTTGTTTGCTCCCATGGATTTGATGTCGTACCCTCTTTCTGTTTCATCTGTCATAATATTCTATTTTTAAAGGTTATACTGATTAATTTAGCTTTCTTCGTTATGTAGTTTATATATTTGTTAGAAATGAATCAAATTGTAGGCATTTTAATAAAAAAAGTACTACCCTTGCCTTTTTCACTTTCCACGTAGACGGTTCCACCATGGTGGTTAACAATACGTTTCACATAAGCAAGTCCCAATCCATGTCCTTTTACATTATGCAAATCGCCTGTGTGTTCACGATAAAACTTATGAAAAACCTGTTTCACAGCTTGTTTACTCATTCCTTGCCCTCGGTCTTTAACTTTTATAAGTATCTTATTTTTTATATTTTCAGTATAAATATCAATATCAGGTGGATTTGGTGAATACTTAATTGCATTTTCGATAATATTAATCAAAACATTGGTAAAATGCGACTCATTGGCTGAAATATCGCTATTTTCGGCTTCAAAATGAGTACGAATCATTCCGCTACGCTCGTGTAACATCATTTGTACGTGTCCTATTGCAATTTCCAATAACAGATGTACATCCAAAGGTTCTTTTGAAAGGTCAAGTTCGCCTTTATCAATCCGTGAAATTTGCAAAATATTCTCTACCTGAGAGTGCATTCGTTTATTCTCCTCCCGAAGCATATTGATATAGGTCAATATTTTCTCAGGATTATTGATAGTCATCGGATTTTTTATGGCATCTAACACCAAATTGGTGGTCGCAATGGGAGTTTTAAATTCATGCGTAATATTGTTTATAAAATCCGTCTTGATCTGAGAAATTCTCCTATGAGTCAACATTTGATTCAACGTTATGGTAAAAACTCCAATTATGATTATCATAAAAACCATTGATAATGAAGAAATCACAATAACAGATGAAAACATATAGTGTTCTCGTTGCGGAAAGGTCAATGCCAGCTCATAACGAGAATCCCCTGAGCTTGTGTTAAAAAGAGGCATTCGATATTCCTGACCTTTGGTGGAATCAAAATATTTGGATCGTATGCTGGATAATATATTTCGATTGTAGATCGCAAAATCAAACTCCATATTTAAATTTCGCTTATCTAATTCCTGTTGCACTGCATTTTGAATCTGCTCTGCAGAAACTCTATCCACCACGGATAATTTTTGAGAAATATTTTTTATGGATTCCTCCAACATCAGTTTCTCAATTTGAGGCAATCGACTCAATTTTTGGTAGGTTTCAATACTGGGTGCAATCTGATTGTCCAGCTCAGTAGCATACGTTATTTTCTGTTCCGTCTGCTGACTGATGTAGTTTTTGAATAAAACCGTATCGTTGGATGAAATACCATTAAACCCATTGGTCGGAAGATTATAATCCTCTTGTAAAATTCCATGTTTGTAAATGAACGTTTCTTTGGTATTTTTATTCTCCTGAACATACATAAACTCTCTCAAATGTGAATCCTTCAAAATTAACGTGCTGTCTTTTTCACGTAATTCAATAATTTGAGCTATATATTTATTCACTTCTTGGCTCTCCAAACTGGCAGTTACTGAACTGAGCACCTGTTGAATAGAGTGAGAAAAAGCCTCCTGTTGTTTATCAATTGCTGACTTTATCCAATACCCCTGAATAAGGATGATTCCTATCAGCGAAATGGTCATCAAAACAACGGTTATTATGTTCAATCTCTTATTCATTGTACAAAACTAATACATTTTTTTCTGCACCTCTAATTTTTAACATATATTTAACTACAAAATTTGGTTTATTGACGATTTCGCAACTTTTTTATTAATTTAGAATGTATTTCTTTGACTTTTAACAAAGATACTTGAATGTTTATGTTATCGACCACTTCATCAGACAATTTTATACGTTCTTCGTCCGTCCATTGATTTCGCATTCGCTCCCTCACCAATTTCTCTGTAACTTGGTCTCTTTCAACCACTCGGCGTATTCTTTCCTGCTCGGGAGCCGTTACCGTAATGATATAATCACATTGCTTATAGGCCCCACTTTCAAAAAGAATTGCAGCTTCTTTAATAATATATAGAGATTTTTGCATATCTTTCCATCTCTGAAAATGTAGCGCTAATGCAGGATGTACAATATTGTTTAACTTTTGTAATTTATGTTTATCATTAAACACAATATCTGCTATATATCTGCGATTGTACTTTCCATCAATATACGCCAACTCGCCAAATTCTTTAATAATTCTTCGCTTGACCACAGGGTCAGTTTCAATAACTTTTTGTGCCTCAATATCAGAAATATAGACCGGAATTCCTAAATCTTGAAACATTCTTGCAATGGTAGTTTTTCCACTGCCTATACCTCCCGTTAGTCCTACAACCATCATATTTTTTTAATCAGATATTCTACTTTATTTTCGCCTAAAAACGTAATCTTGACACGCCTCAATGTTGTTTGTATGGTTAATGGTATCCTGCTATCATCCTGAACATCAAGGTAATCAGCAATTATTTGTATATCATCTTGCTTGATGTTTTTCAATAAATTCAAATCACCCGAACATAACACATCAACCTCTGACGGAAAGGTTTTCACTTGACTCCCCTCTGGAATATTCGTTACTTGTATGGGTAGCTTTATAATTTGTTCACTGACCTTATCCACCATCGCTTTAACCGTAATTTTATCCGTGTTGTATTGCAAAAAATCTGATTTTTTCAGAAAATGAACTGCTTCAAAAGACTCTTTGACTTCTTTTCTTCCATCCAAAATGACCACCACCTCTTGAAGGGTATCTATAGCTGTTTTAAATCCCATAACTTCGACTGAATCAGGCATTATTTCTAAATCGGTCAACTGATATTCTCGATGATAGGAAGCGTTTAAGTTAACTTTCAAGGGTAATCTTTTGGTGTATTTCTTTTCTAAATCTACATATATGGTGTCGGAGTACGTGTTTTGTATTCTGAAGTTGTTCTTCGAAATTACATTCAATTTATTGGAAATATTTTTAGAAAGTTTGTATCGTTTGTTTCCGATATACTCCAAATCATTAAAATCCACACTAAGCACCTGTCCCTGAGAATAATACTTTAACAAAGCATATCCATTACCTTCGGCTCGTATTTTAATTTTATATTTTTGAGAAGTATTCAGAAACATGTCCTCAGGGATATTAGTAATTGCCACATCAACACTGAACTCACGATGTAGGGTTTTGGATAACCGAATTAGAGACCACAAAACTATTGATACTAACAAACAAATGACGAATGTTACTGTTCGTCGGTCAACTAAAATGAGTTGTATTTTCTTTTTTGTTGATGCCATTGATAGTGAATTTATTTTTATATTATGGACATCAAAGATACGTATAATTTGTTAAATTAGCAATTAAAAAAGGATTTTTTTCTCTATTGGATAACTTGCGGATATAATTCTTCGGGTGATAAGGGTTGTGGTAAAACTTACAGAATTTAATTTTTTACATCTGAAAAAAAGCCCAAAAAATAGATGTTTGGTTTTTGGTTGTACAACGGTTGTACAAATTGGTAAACAAAAAAAGGACAACTACCTTTTTTACAAATAGTTATCCTTTTTTATTGTGGAGTCGGAGAGAATCGAACTCTCGTCCAAATAAGCAATTCAAAGGCTTTCTACATACTTAGTTTTTGTTTGATTTTCGTCGCGTTGCTGACCAAAAACCGCCCACAACACGCTTAGTTCCCTAAAATCCGAATCTTCAGCGGAAACCATCATCCGATTCAATGTTGACTTTTATGGTGCCTCTGTACGAACCGCCGTCAACAAGGGCTTTTCAGAGACATCTCGCTTCCCTACCTTGTAGAGACTTAGCCAGAAATCCTACTAAACTTCAGATTAGGCAGCAAGAGCGTAGTTATTCTCGCCATTTAAAAGTTTGAAATAGAGATTAACGAGCATTAATTTCATAGCTCGGTATGCTTACATTTCAATTCGACTTACTGTCAAAACCGATCGACCCCATTGGGGTTCTTTGTATGAACTTGGGGCAAAGGTACTGAAAATTTACTCTCTAACAAAATTTTTAACTTTTTTAATCTACTCTCAAAAAGTCACCTCTGTAATTTGAAGTAGCATATGACATTTCCATTAAATTTGAAAATTGGTCTGAATTTATCCTTTTATTTCAGAATATGCTGGTAAATCTTTGAGGAAGATATACTTTTTTTGAACGTAATCCACCGTACAGAAATAGTGATTCAAACCGTTAGTAATCATCAGAAAATCAGACTTTAAAACCAAATTATAACGTGCTATTTGATCAAAAGTCTTTTGTGTAATCTGAACTTGTGGAGCCTTGCATTCTACCGTAAGAAGAATATCTCCGTTTTTTGAAAAAACAACTATATCGTAGCGTTTGGATATATCATTTATTTTTAATTCTTTCTCCACATTTATAAGTGATATGGGATAGCCTTTTTCCTGAATCAGATAGCGAATAACATGCTGACGCACCCACTCTTCGGGTTGTAACACCACAAATTTTCTACGGATTTCATCAAAGATAAAACGCTTAGAATCAACTTCTTTAATCCGAAATGAATAATCATTAAAATTCAGTTTTTCCATTGTACAAAGATAGTATTTTTATGATAGATAACATTTTTATGAAAATATATTTTTTATAAATCTCAAAAAATAGTAACTTTGTAGCTTAGGTTTGGAAAACTATAATGCGCGAAAAAGAAATGACGTATGTAGTAACCTATGAACAATAAACTATTAAAAATCAATATATTAACACAATGATATATAAAAGAAGTAGTGAGCTTTTTGCTCAAGCGAAAAAGGTGCTACCAGGTGGTGTGAACTCACCTGTTCGGGCGTTTAATGCAGTGGGCGGAGAGCCTATTTTTATTAAAGAAGGTAAAGGAGCTTATTTGTATGATGAGGACGGACGTAAATTGATTGACTACATAGCTTCGTGGGGTCCTCTGATTTTAGGACATGCTTATCCTCCTGTGGTTGAAGCTGTTGTCGAAAAAGCTAAAAAAGGAACTTCGTTTGGAATCCCAACAGAAATTGAAATACAAATTGCTGAATTGGCGGTGTCAATGGTGCCTAACATTGATAAGATTCGTTTTGTGAACAGCGGAACAGAGGCTTGTATGAGTGCCATTCGCTTGGCGAGAGGATATACTAAACGTGAAAAAATCATCAAATTCTCAGGTTGTTACCACGGGCATTCGGATTCGTTTTTGATCCAAGCAGGAAGCGGGGCTACAACCTTTGGAAGCCCAAATAGCCCAGGGGTAACACAAGGAACCGCCAAGGATACGCTTTTGGCAAGATATAATGATATCGAGTCGGTTAAATCCCTTTTTGAAACGAATAAAGATGAAATTGCAGGGGTAATCATTGAACCTGTTGCAGGAAATATGGGGTGTGTACCTCCAAAAGCAGGATTTATGGAAGCCTTGCGAAAACTGTGTACGGAAAATGGAGCATTACTCATTTTCGATGAGGTGATGACAGGTTTCCGTTTAGCGAAAGGAGGAGCGCAAGAAGTGCTTGATATTCAAGCTGATATTGTAACCTTTGGAAAAGTTATTGGAGGAGGGCTACCTGTGGGTGCTTTTGCTTCTCGGAATGAAATTATGAATCATTTAGCCCCTGAAGGACTTGTCTATCAAGCAGGTACACTGAGTGGGAATCCGTTGGCTATGAGTGCAGGTCTGGCTATGCTTACGGAATTAAATGACAATCCACAGGTGTTCAAAAGTTTGGAAGAAAAAACCGCATATCTACACCGCGGATTTGAAGAAGTGATGTCCAAAAGCGACATTCCTTTCCAAATAAATCGCTTTGGTTCAATGATTTCACTACATTTCAACGAAAATCCTGTTGTTGACTTTGAATCTTCGGCCAAAGGAAACATTGATCGTTTCAAAAAATATTTCCACGGAATGCTTGCTGAAGGAATTTATCTACCTCCAAGTGCTTTCGAAAGTTATTTCCTTAACGACGCTCTGAGCTATGAAGATTTAGATGTTACCATCGAAGCTCTGAACAAGTTGGTAATTAACAAAAAATTGGATTAGTTTATTTTTCACTAATGACAAAACATTTTATTTTTGACATGGATGGTGTTTTGGTGGATAGCGAACCCATGCACCAACAAATTATTTACGAAGTTTTTGAACAATTAGGCATTCCTTTTTCAAAAGAATATATCGAAAGAGACTTAACAGGAATGTCTGCTGTTCCCATGTGGGAAAAGGTAAAACAAGATGCGAAACGTACTGAATCGGCAAATGAATTGTTAACTTTTCACCGTGAGTACTTCTATAAACGGTTTGAACAAATCGAAGTCAATGAAATTGAAGGAGTTAAATATGTTCTACAAAAACTAAAAGACAGAGGTTTTTTACTTTCCTTAGCATCCTCCTCATCACGAAAACTAATTGATTATTTCATAAAAAAAGTTGAGATAGCACATTTTTTTGATGTAATAATGAGTGGGGACGATGTACAATACAGCAAACCTTTTCCTGATATCTTTTTGAAAGTAGCTGAAGCGTATAACATTGATCCTCAATATTTTTGGGTATTGGAAGATAGCAAAAACGGTGTTCAAGCTGCCAAAAGTGCAGGAATGCATTGTATTGGTTTTAAAAATCCTAATTCGGGAGTACAAGACCTTTCAAAGTCGGACATTGTCATCGAAAAAATGAGTGACTTTACGGATGATTTTATTACAAAAATAAGTAGTATTTACCGTAAATAGAATCTATGTAGTATATGAAAATAACAGAATCCAAATATTATCGACCTATAAAAATCCTACAATTGGATAGTGACGAACGTATCGAACTTTTTGATAAACACAACATACTATCGTTTAACAATCCATTTCGAACCTTGCTCAACAGTTTGATGGTATCGATTTATCTTGCGGATGAAGATTTGGTCATTCATCGTGAAAAATTGAAGCATTTTCAAAAATGTACAGACTACTACACGGTGGAGTACGCTTCCAAACAAAATGAACTTTTTGAATCGGAACAGTGTTATTTTCACCCTGATTTAGAAGCTTTTATATTGATTGATAAAAACTTATCAAATGAATATGACAACCAAATTTTTGAAGAGGGATTGTTCAAAGTAAGCCATGTTTATTACCAAAATACAAATCCAAAGGCAAAGCAAAATTTAGATACTCTTTTTTCTGAATATATTGAAAAACATATTTCAAAGGAATCAAAAGTTTCAATACTTTTGATGACCAAATTTGGTTTTGAAATCAGAACCCACATCATAAAACCATATCGCATTGATTTTGAAACTATGTACAACGATGATTTTATGGAGGTACATCATCGTGTAAAAAATAGTTTAACCAATGAGAACAAAGGCATTATACTATTCCACGGCATTGCAGGATCAGGCAAAACCAACTATATCAAATGGTTAACAAGTCAAATTCCAAATAAGAAGTTTATCTTCGTACCTACCACAATGATAGGAAAACTCACTGACCCTTCATTCATAGGTTTACTAATGGAAAATAACAATTCGGTGTTGGTATTGGAGGATTGTGAGAACTACATCGCTGAACGAACCACATTCAATAGTAATACGGACGTTGTTTCGTCAATTTTAAACATCGCTGATGGCATATTGTCCGATGTGCTGGAGTGTCAATTGATTGGCACGTTTAATTCCGATATTTCAAAAATAGATCCTGCTCTTTTGCGAAAAGGGAGACTTATTGCTGAATATAAATTTAAGGAATTATCGGTTGAAAAGTGTAACAAATATTTAGAATCTAATGATAAAAATATCAAAGTAAATAGACCATACTCCTTAGCCGAATTGACTAATATTGATGTGAAAGAATTAAAAGAAGACTCGAACCCCACTAAAATAGGTTTTGCTAAATAAAAAACTTGTATTTTTAGGAAAAAGTTGTACCTTTGGAAGAAAATAACACCATATAAGTATATGACTAAATACACAACCGCTGAGGAGGCTTTGAAAATCGTTAAAAGTAATGATTTTATTTATATTCAGGGAGGAGCCGCCGTTCCAAATCGACTGGTCGATGCCTTAGTACAACGGGCTTCCGAACTGAGAAATGTAACCATTGGACATATCCATGTGGAGGGCGATGCTCCGTATGCAGACCCAAAATATAAGGATAGTTTCTTTGTAAACTCTTTCTTTTTATCAAAGAACGTACGCCACACGCTCGAAGCAGGTAATGGTTCTTACACACCTGTTTTTTTGAGTGATTTACCCTTGTTATTTGACCGAAAACACATTCCTGTAGACGTAGCCTTAATTCAAGTTTCACCTCCCGATATACACGGACATTGTTCCATTGGAGTTTCCGTAGAGGCTTGTAAAGCTGCTATGCGAAACGCTAAGCGAGTTGTTGCTCAAGTCAATAAATACATGCCTCGTGTTTTTGGAGATGCCTTTGTACACATTGACAATATTGATTATTTAGTGCAACACGACGAACCAATTTTTGCAGTGTCGCCAACCACACCCGACGAAATTGAGGATCAGATAGGAAATCATATTATCGACTTAATTGAGAATGGAAGTACACTCCAATTAGGCATAGGAAACATCCCCAACGCAGTATTGTCAAAAATGGGACATCTGAAAAATTTGGGAGTCCATACAGAACTACTTACTGAGGGAATGCTCAACCTCATCAAACAAGGTGTGGTAGATGGTTCAAAAAAGAAATCGGAACGAGGCAAAGTAGTAGCTTCGTTTATGATGGGTTCACGAGATTTTTATGATTTTGTCAATGACAACCCTTCTGTAGAATTGTTAGAAGCTTCCTACACCAACAATCCTGCAGTGATTCGTCAGCAACCTAAAATGATTTCCATAAATTCTGCTATTGAAGTGGATTTAACCGGACAAGTGTGTGCCGATTCGATTGGTACAAGACTTTACTCTGGTGTCGGAGGACAAATTGATTTTGTACGAGGAGCATCACTCAGCGAAGGAGGAAAATCAATAATAGCTTTGCCTTCGATGACCAAAAAAGGAGTTAGTCGCATCACTCCATTTTTGAAGCAAGGTGCTGGAGTAGTCACCACACGTTCGCATGTACAATACGTAGTTACAGAATATGGAGTAGCTCATCTATTTGGAAAAAATATTCACGAGCGAATCAAAGCAATGATAAACATCGCCCACCCCGACCATAGAGAAACTTTGGAAAGACAATATTTTGAAGTATTTAAAAAATAGAAAATGGACATTCAACAAATTATCGCTTATACATTAGTTATAATAGCCGTTTTTTTCTTGATACGTACTTTTTTCTATAAGAAAAAAAGAAAAAAAGGTTGCGGAAACGATGAGACTAATTGCAAATGCGGATAATTTAAAGAAAAAGTGATTACTATTAGGGTAATTGGAATGAAAAATATGAAAACATATGTATCAGTATTTCAGATAGTTTCAAACGTTTTAAGTAAAAAAATACGAAATTCGTATTTTTCGTTCAAAAAAAATATCAAATTCATTTTATATTTCAAAAAAAATTAGTACCTTTACCTTCCGAAAAAAGGACATAAAAATCGTAATATAAACATAAAGAAATTAATTATAAACAATTTTACAAAATTCAAGAGTTATGAGTAAACCAAACACAATCTCTGTTGAAAATTACGGAATTAAAAATGCAAACGTGCGCTACCAACTTTCAGCTGACGAGTTGCACAAGGAAGCCATTGCAAAAGGTGTAGCTGAAGAGGCTAACTCTGGTGCATTGTCTATCAAAACAGGAAAATTTACAGGTCGTTCACCACAAGACCGTTTCATCGTAAAAGATGACATTACAAAAGACCGCGTATGGTGGGGAAAAGTGAATATTCCTTTTGATTCAGCTAAGTTTGATGCTCTTTACGACAAAGTAATGGCGTATCTTTCAGGAAAAGAACTATTTGTTCACGATGGATACGTTTGTGCTGACCCTAACTATCGTACAAATGTTCGTACTATTGCTGAACTTCCTTGGAGTGCACAATTCGTTTACAATATGTTCCTTCGTTTGGAAGACAGCGAAGTAGAAAACTTCAAAGAAGAGTGGTTGGTAATCAACGCACCAGGATTCTTGGCTGACCCAGCTGTTGATGGAACTCGTCAATCAAACTTTGCTATTTTGAACTTCACCAGAAAAATCGCTTTAATCGGTGGAACAGGATATCCAGGAGAAATGAAAAAAGGTATTTTCTCTGCACTTAACTTCGTACTTCCTGTATTCAAAAACACAATGCCAATGCACTGTTCTGCAAACGTTGGTAAAGATGGCGATACAGCGATTTTCTTCGGACTTTCAGGAACTGGTAAAACAACGCTTTCAGCTGACCCTAACCGTCACCTAATCGGAGATGATGAACACGGATGGACTCCTGAAAACACTGTATTTAACTTTGAAGGTGGTTGCTATGCAAAAGTAGTAGATTTGACACCTGAAAAAGAGCCTGAAATTTTCGCGGCTATCAAAAAAGGAGCGATCCTTGAAAACGTTATTATGCATAACGGAGAGGTTGATTTTGCAGATACTTCAATCACTGAAAATACACGTGTTTCGTATCCAATTCACCACATAGCTAATATTCAACCTGGTTCAATAGGTAAAAATCCTAAAAATATATTCTTCTTAACTTTTGATGCTTACGGAGTATTGCCTCCAATCTCTAAATTGACTCCAGAACAAGCTGCTTATCAGTTCGTTTCAGGATATACTTCAAAAGTTGCAGGAACAGAGGTAGGAATTACTACACCACAAAAAACGTTCTCAGCTTGTTTCGGAGCAGCATTTATGCCACTTCACCCAGCTGAATACGGAAAAATGTTGGCTGAAAAAATTGAGAAATCAGGCGTAAACGTATGGTTAGTAAACACAGGTTACAACGGAAAAATGAAACGTTGCAGCTTGAAAGATACTCGTGCTTTGATTACTGCAGCTCTTACAGGAGCTTTGGACAAAGTTGAGTACAAAGAGTTACCAATCTTCGGGTTTGGAGTGCCACAATCTTGCGAAGGTGTTTCTGACCAAGCTATCTTGAATCCTGAAAATACTTGGGACGATAAAGCTCAATTCGCAGCTAAATCAAAAGAATTAGCGGAAGCATTCTTACAAAACTTCAAAGATAAAGGATTTGAAGAAGGAGCTGATGCACAAGTACTTAAAGGAGCGCCAAAATTGTAATTATTAAAAAAAATAATAAAATCCAAAAGGCTACTTTTGAAAGTAGCCTTTTTTGATTAGACACTTTTGGAAGTTAAAATAGCATCTCAAACCTCACTGAAATCTACATTCAACCGATTTCTAAGTTTCTCTCTTTTACATCATTTTCAGCAATATCAAGACTCTGTTTTTATCACTTAGCACAAATCCCAAAGTCAATCGTTCTAGGGGTAAAATAACTGTAAATATTTGTTTTAACTTTGAGCCAAGTAAAATTAATTCATTACTAAGCACTTTGAGTTAAAAACATATTCTTCTCCCTGTATTTTTATTTACTTCTACAAAAGGTTTCTAACTAAGAAAAGGATAATTTACTATTTTCAAAAAAAATAAAATGTTTGCTTGAAAAACAATAGTTTTGACCTCCTCCCCCATCCTTTAATAAATCATAACTTCATTTTTTCGGAGAAAGGAAATAATAGAACTAAAAAATAGATTATAAAATAAATTTATCAGTTTAATAAAACACTGATTATAAACACCTTAAAAATAAACTATAAAAAAAATACAAAAAAAATATTTTTTTTCTTTCAAAAATATTGCAGGATTAAAAAATTGTTGTACCTTTGCAACCGCAATGAAGAAATAAGTTCACCTGCAAAAAAAATATTGGCCCGTTCGTCTAGGGGTTAGGACGCCAGGTTTTCATCCTGGTAACAGGGGTTCGATTCCCCTACGGGCTACTTATTCTTAGAAATACTTATAATTTATTGGCCCGTTCGTCTAGGGGTTAGGACGCCAGGTTTTCATCCTGGTAACAGGGGTTCGATTCCCCTACGGGCTACAAAATATGATGGTTAAAAAAGTTATATCATATAACAACTAATTAAGAAAATTATAATATGGCAAACCATAAATCAGCATTAAAAAGAATCAGAAGAAATGAAGCAGCTCGATTACGCAATCGCTACCAACACAAAACAGCTCGTAATGCGGTTAGAAAGTTGCGCGCAATGGAGAATCTTGAAGAAGCAAAAGAAGCTCTTCCTAAAGTTGTTTCTATGATTGATAAGTTAGCTAAGAAAAATATAATTCACGCTAACAAAGCTTCTAATTTGAAAAGTAGCTTATCAAAACATATTAATAAGTTAGCTAAATAGTCATTTAGGTTTTAGATTTATCACTAAAAGCCAGACTTATATCCATAAGTCTGGCTTTGGTGTTTTCTTTTATATTTTACATGATTATGAAAATATTCTCATTTACCTTTGCAAAGACTACTTTGAAATCCTTATTTTTGAAAGGAATCAAAATATATGCTATAGGATTTGTTCTTTTAATCTCATGTGATAATAGCACTGAAAAAGAGCAACTTCCGAAAGAATATCAAGTGAAAACAGTTAATTTTGAAGAATTTCGTGTAACTGATATTTCTCCGAAATCTACTCATGACCTGCAAAATTGGCAGTCATTTCAGTCTCTGATACAAGTTATCGTTAGTATGGCTCCTACAAAAATTAAAAATACCGAGAATTTAGTTTCAACAACACCTGATTCACTGCGGATTTATCAGCGACTTTATCCGAAAAATACAAATGTAATTTTAAAAAACGCTTTTGTGGAACGGGATTGGCGAAGCTTGGAAAATAATACCATAGATACTATTTATCGTTTTGAAAAAGATAGTGAAAGTGAGTTTTCTTTTGTTCAATGGGATATGTTTTTGGTTAAAAATGTACCATATACTCTCTCTGTCTTTGTAAAAGGAATAAACCAAAATGAAATAGCATTACTTTTTTTAGATGAGCAAAAGGAATTACAAAAATCTAATTTTGAGCTTAATACAGAAACTCACAACAAAGCAGGACGAAAACTAAACTTATCGGATGATTGGAAAGAATTACAGTTACAATTTACCCCTGAACAAGGAGCTACGTACAGCATACAAATTCTTTTCAATGAAGAAGCTAAAAAAGGAGAGAATATCATTTTTTACAGACCTACCTTGCAAGTTCCTCCTGAATATTTTTCAAAAATACATCAATTTTCTGACAAAATCGTAAATCAACAAACAAATGTAAAAAGCTCTTATTTTTCATTGTATTTGTGGTTAACGCAATTAGATGGGGAGCTAAACCAACTTTTGGCTGAAGATAAATTCCCTGAACCGATCAATTCTCTTGCCATCAAATCAAGATTTAGGTTATTTCAAACTCAGATCAAGGAACTGGCTGATAATGTAAAAAACAATTCTGATTTTGAAGAAACTGCAATCAATCAGCATATTGATAAAATTAAAAATACGTTTAACGGACTTATTACACGAATCAATAGTATCTATGAGAGTGATTTAGATGACCAAATGAAGTATATTCATTCTCAAATTGACACAATGGAATCTTTATTCCCAATGAAAGATTCATTAAGATTTGAGCATTTTACACCAATAAAAGAATGATTTTAGCGGAAAATAGGAATTAAATTGTTAAACTTCACATAAAATTACGGTTTTTGAGTCTGAAACATTGTTTACGTTAAATATATTATTACCTTTGTGCTGTTAACTGTATATAAAAAAAGATACTTATGAACAAAACAGAATTAATTGATGTAATCGCTGCTGATGCGGACATCACAAAAGCGGCTGCTAAAAAAGCTTTAGAGTCTTTTTTCTCAAATGTAGAAAAAGCCTTAAAAAAAGGAGATAAAGTGGCTATCGTAGGTTTTGGTTCTTGGTCGATTGCTAAAAAGGAAGCAAGAGAAGCGAGAAATCCAAGAACTGGGGAGATGATTAAGGTTGCTGCTAAAAATGTAGTAAAATTTAAAGCAGGTTCTGAACTTTCTGATGCGGTAAACTAAATAAAGTTTTATGCACAAAACAAAAAGGATTTCTAAATTTTGGAAATCCTTTTTGTTTAGATATAAGACTGTACTAAAATAATAAAACAAAAAATACTTTAGAGCTATCATAATCGCCTTAGCGTGTCAAGTTTATAGAAATAAGTCCTACAAAGCTCATTCTACAGTCACAATAGGTACACTGACTATCCTTTGGTCAAAAATACAGTGGATTTGGATATAAAAAATCGTAATCCAATTCTCGAATGACTTTTTCAGAAGTAACTATCTTACCATAAGCGGATTCAAGTGGTAAGTGAATGCCTGTTTGATGATTCATAATTTCTTGTTTTGTAGGATGTTTGGGAGCTACAATATTGTATGTTTTAAAATGCAACCCAAATGTCATTATTCGCTCAATAACTCGACAAACATCCTGATAGTGAATGTGATTTACCTTTTGATGAGGTTCCGAAACGACATATTTACTTAAATATCTATCATCCCCCATCAATCCTCCTAAACGAAGAATATTTATCTTTGGAAATTTATCTTTCAGATACTTCTCTACAAAATATAATTCGGGTTGCAGGTCTGGAATTGGAAAATTCTCATCAATAGTTCCATTGACTGATGGATATATCCCCACAGAACTTGTAAAAAACAACTGTTTATTGAATCCTTCAATAAAATTGCAAATATTTTTAAGTCGATTTTGCAATATTTCGACAGATAATCTACGTCCAAAAGGTATTGCTATGATAATACTATCTAAATCGGACAAAACTTGCCACTTGCCTGGAATAAAATTATCAAAATCGACTTCTAAACAATGGTAATAGTTGTCTGTAGATAGATTTCTTTTCGTCCTGATTGTCACATACATACGATGCTTGTCTGACAAGTGACTCAACAACCGCTCCCCTAACCAACCACAACCAATGATTCCTACATTCATAACTTTTATTTTATCCTTATTTCCCGATACAAAAATTAGCAAAGATATTCCCGAGTACTTCGTCATTGGTGACTTCGCCGGAGATAGTACCAAGGTGGTAGAGAGCCTCACGAATGTCGATAGCAAGGAGGTCGCCCGAAAGATTCGTTTCCAAACCTTCCTGGACTTTTATAATTTCGGAAAGGGCATTGGAAAGCGCTTCGTAATGACGTGAATTACTAATAATTACATTATTTGTAGAAGACGTAAAACTTTCAGCATACATCGAAAGTTCTGACTTCAATATGTCAATATTTATATTCTCCTTAGCGGAAATTCCCAAAATGATATCTGTATATTTAGGAACAAGTTCCGTCTTCAATTTTCCGTCGAAATCGCCAAATTCACCACCAGATACATCTACTTTGTTATGCAAAAGAATTATCTTTAAGTCGTCTCGATATACTTCTTTCACAAAATCAATAACTTCCTCAGGTTGATTATCCAATTCATCATAGAGGTATAATAAAACATTGGCTTGTGTAATCTTTTCTTTCGCTTTTTTAACACCAATCTCTTCTATTTTATCAGAAGTTTCACGAATTCCTGCTGTATCGATGAATCGGAAAGCTGTTCCGCCGATGTGTAACACTTCCTCGATGGTATCGCGTGTTGTTCCCGCAATGTCCGAAACGATAGCTCGTTCTTCATTCAAAAGAACATTCAAAAGCGTTGATTTCCCAGCATTAGGTTTGCCTACAATCGCCACTGGAACTCCATTTTTGATGACATTTCCCGTTGCAAATGAATCCATCAATCGTTTAATTGTAGTCTGAATCGTTGAAAGAAGTGAACGAAATTGGTTTCTGTCGGCAAATTCTACATCTTCTTCCGAAAAATCAAGTTCTAATTCAATTAAAGATGCAAAATTCAGTAGTTCAGTACGTAGTTCCTCAATTTCAGAAGTAAAACCGCCTCGCATTTGTTTCATAGCGATAGCGTGAGCGGCTTCGCTGTCGGAGGCAATAAGGTCAGCAACAGCTTCAGCTTGTGACAAATCCATTTTTCCATTTAGAAATGCCCTCAAAGTAAATTCCCCCGCCTTTGCTAATCGACATCCTTTGGAAAGACAAACTTTTATCACCTGCTGAATGATGTAACTACTTCCGTGACAAGAAAACTCCACAGTAGGTTCACCTGTATATGACTTATTTCCTTTAAAAATCGTTGCAAGACATTCATCTATTATCGTCTTATTATCAAAAAAATAGCCCAAATGTACAGTATGCGAATCAGAATTATCTAAACTTCTTCCGTGATGTGCTTTAAACACGCTATCAGCAATTGAAATAGCATCTTTTCCTGATATTCTAATGATAGCAATAGCTCCACTCCCCGAAGCTGTTGCTAATGCTATGATAGTTTCATTCATTTCTTTTTAGTTTGTTTTTACAGATTACGAATTTTTAGAAGTTTTATAACGTTTTCTGGTACCTGATTTTGAAATTTCATTATTGATAAATGAAAGAAAATCTACTTTAAGTACTTGGTTTACAATTTTTATGCGAACGGGCATTACTTCGAGTGAAATAACGCCCGTGTTGCACAGTTTAATTATTACGCCTGGTTAATAATATACGTACCATTCCATAACGTAATTTTCCACGTAGGGAAACAAAGTTTATTATTCTTTACTTTTGATGTTACACAACATTTTTGTTCTTTCGTTTTTCATAAAATTCCATATATGAATCTGAAAAAAGAAACAATTACCAAATTTCCGACTTATCAAGCAATCACAACTTCTACACCTCGTTTTTCTAGCTCTTCAACAAATTCAGGGTCTATTTTATTGTCGGTGATTAAAATATCTATTTTTTCAAGATAACAAATAAAACCAAAACCTCGTTTGTGCATCTTAGAAGAATCTGCTAACACAATCAACTTGTCCGCATGATCTACCATTTTACGGTTCAGATGAGCCTCTCCTGCATTGGTAGTACTAATTCCAAAATCTAAATCAAGTCCTTCTACACTCAAAAACAAGGTTGTACACAAAAAGTTGCTAAGAGTCTCTTCTGCGAAAGCCCCCACAGTAGAAGTCGAATTCTTACGAACTTCTCCTCCTAAATGTATCGTATTAATATTCTGATGTTTACAAACATCTAAAGCCACACGTAATGAAGGTGTTAAAACAGTTAAATTCTTATAATCAGGTAACTTTTGGGCTAACAAATGTATAGTTGTTCCTGACGAAAGAATAATGAAATCCCCTTCCTTGATATATTCTAAAGCCTTGGTCGTAATTCTTATTTTTTCATCGACATGTAAAGTCTCCTTTTCAGATATGGTTTGATCAAAAACGTATCGCATTTGCTTACTCGCTCCCCCGTGTGTACGATGCAAATACCCCTCCTGCTCTAAAAGAGTCAAATCCTTACGGATAGTTACCACTGAAACATTAAGCCTTTCGCTTAGGTCATTAACACTGATATGTCTTGCAGCATCTAAATACTCTACAATCTTAATTTGACGTTCATTAAGTACTTTCATAATTATATATTTTTCTCCGCCTAACCTCTCATACTCATTCGAAAAAAGGAAATTCGGTAGTTAATGTGATTTTATTTTGTTTTTTCTTCCTAAAACACTTTTTTATGAGATTCAATCATCTTAGTCAAGTGTGAATCAAATCGAAAATGAATTTTAAAACTCCGATGTAAAATGTAGCTTCACGCTCGGATATTTTTGTTTCACCATCTCAATGGAGAAAGCCGAATCGGCAAGGAAAACTCTATTCCCCTGTTTGTCACGCGCCATATATTTTTGTTTGACACGCAAGAAATCCTGAAACTCGGTATCTTTCGGATTTTCAGGTTCTTCGACCCAACAAGCCTTATGTATCGGGAAGCTCTCATAACTACATTTTGCTCCGTATTCGTGCTCCAATCGATACTGGATAACCTCGTATTGTAATGCTCCCACCGTTCCGATAACTTTTCGTCCATTAAAATCAAGTCTAAAAAGCTGTGCCACACCCTCATCCATCAGCTGGTCGATACC
Source organism: Capnocytophaga canis (assembly GCF_043187445.1). Taxonomy (NCBI): domain Bacteria; kingdom Pseudomonadati; phylum Bacteroidota; class Flavobacteriia; order Flavobacteriales; family Flavobacteriaceae; genus Capnocytophaga; species Capnocytophaga canis. The sequence goes on from NZ_CP171121.1 coordinate 432,744, forward strand.
TTTTTCCAATTGCTTGGATTTTAGAGGATCCGCATTATTAATATAGCGGAAATGTTCAGGAGAAAAACTCGGAATTCCTTTGAATTGCAAGGTTTCGCCTTCTGTAAGTGTATCTCCAATTTTAAAATTTCCAGTATCGTGTAGTCCAACAATATCACCCGCATACGAGATATCAATCACTTCTTTTTTCTCCGCAAAAAAAGCATTCGGACTTGAAAACTTCAATTTTTTACCATGACGAACATGTAAATAGGGTTTGTTTCTCTCAAAAGTTCCCGAAACAATTTTCACAAACGCCAAACGATTACGATGATTCGGATCCATATTAGCGTGAATTTTAAATACAAATCCGCTAAACGTATTTTCATCAGGATTTACAATGCGCTCATCACTAGCCTTGGTACGAGGAGATGGTGCTATTTCTACAAAACAATCCAACAACTCTCTCACCCCAAAATTGTTCAATGCCGAACCAAAAAACACAGGCTGTTGCGTCCCATTAAGGTAAGCTTCACGATCAAATGGTGGATATACCTCATATACCAATTCCAACTCGCTACGCAAGTTTTCAGCCGATTTCTCACCAATGATTTTATCCAAATCAGGGTCGTTTACATTATCAAAAGCAATGGTTTCCTCGATATTTCTTCGACTATCACCTGAAAATAAATTGATGTTTTTTTCCCAAATATTGTAAATTCCTTTAAAATCATACCCCATTCCAATTGGGAAACTGAGTGGAGTTACCGAAAGTCCAAGTTTTTGTTCAACCTCGTCTAAAAGGTCAAAAGCATCCTTACCTTCCCTATCCAATTTATTAATAAACACAATCATCGGGATGTTTCTCATGCGACAAACTTCAACTAGCTTTTCGGTTTGTTCCTCAACCCCTTTGGCAACATCAATCACTACGATAACGCTGTCTACTGCGGTTAGAGTTCGGAAAGTATCTTCAGCAAAATCCTTGTGCCCTGGAGTATCTAATATATTGATTTTGTAATTCTTATAGTTAAAAGCTAAAACCGAAGTAGCCACAGAAATTCCTCGTTGTCGTTCAATTTCCATAAAGTCGGAGGTAGCTCCTTTTTTTATTTTATTACTCTTAACGGCTCCCGCCTCTTGAATAGCACCTCCAAAAAGTAGTAATTTTTCGGTGAGAGTGGTTTTCCCAGCATCGGGATGGGCGATAACACCAAAGGTTCTGCGCTTTTGTATTTCTTGAAGTATAGACATAACTCCCTCTAATTTACCTAATATTTTATAATGCAAAAGTAACGTATTTGATTTAGTTATACAAATGTTTTTTTTGATATAATTACTTCAGAAAATATGTCTTCCTATGATAAGTTATAACAATAAAACAATCATTTTTCTTAGTTTTAAAAATATTAAAAAACAAAGAGGCTGCCCTTTTTGGACAGCCCCTTTTATTTTATTAGTCAGATAAATTTGTTTTACCTATTTCAATACAGAACCTTCTTTAGTAATATAATTAATCTTCAAAGCGTTAATGTCCTGAAGCTTTTCTCTTATATCACTCACAACACCCATGTTGGTTTCCTCATCTACCTTAAGAGCTGTAATAAACATCTCTCTTAATTCTTCACGAATCCCATCCTTGTACTGCAAGATAAAAGGAGCTATTTCCGAAACATCTGCAAATTTATCATTTATTTGGATCTTTGCATTTACACCAAATTTTTCCTGATACTTAGGAAGAGGTTTTCCTGCATAGATGTACACAACCGGATCTTTCTTATCAAGTTTTTGAACTTGATCAGCCATAGGCACCTTATTCTGAACCATCAAATCACTGTTTTTCATCTCTGTTACTGTCATAAAGAAGAACAATAGCATGAACACGATGTCTGGCAAAGATGCAGTCGAAACTGGTGGTAATTCTCCACTTTTTTTCTTTGTAAATTTAGACATTTTAATTCTGTTTTTTTAGTTTTTCTTAGGAGCCGATTCAATTAACTTTCTTGGAAACAACTCTTGAAGCTTTTTAATTTTAACTTCCAAATCGTCTTTACGTTTTTTAGGAGTTCTTGCAGCGTTGTACTCTGCATCCATCTCAGTATACGAAACCTCATTTGGAAACAAACGCTGACGCTCACGTTCACGCAGATCATTATAAGCTGCTATGAGTTCGTTTTGAACTGAAATATACGTTTTATAAGACGTTTCACGGTCGTTTCGCAATGAGATAATAGCTTTTTCGGGATTGTCAGACGACGCTTGGTTTTTAGCTCCTCGACAATGAGTGCAAGAACCATCACCCCCATTATCTAAGAAATCGACAGCCGCTTTTCTGACATCCTTCAATTCCATTACCTGATTGTTCACCAACAGCTGGTTGTTTTTGTTCACAACCACCACTAGAACGTTTTTCTCTTTTACAGCAGGTGGCTCAGGAGCATCTACCGGCTGTTTTGGAGGTAGTTTTGTGGTAATACCCGCATTGGTTTCAATCGTTGTCGTTACTAAGAAAAATATCAACAACAAGAACGCAATGTCGGCCATCGACCCAGCATTTACCTCTGGTATTCCTCTTTTTGCCATACTTCATTTTATTTTGTTAAAGCTCCTTTTACTCCTGAAATAATAAGCAAACCAACTGCTACTATCGTAAGAATATAGAACGAAATTAAACCTGCACTAACCCAAGTTTCGGTGGTTGTTTTTTCCGTAACAAACAAGAAAGGAAGAAACATAATTACAACAAAAACTCCTGTGTAGATAAGTGTCTTTTTCAAAGCCTTTGGATTGGATAAGATATTCTTTGCTCCTGAAAAAACAGCTGCCACAAGAGCAAGTCCTAAAAGGATATAAGAAATTATAAACATCCACTCCATAGGTGCATTATCAACATTTTGTGTATCAGCTGTGGTTATAAGCATTATCCAAAGAATAGCTCCTAAAACTCCCAACACCAAAACACCTATTTTTGATATTTTATACATAATTTAAAATTCTTTTAATTAGAAAATCATTTTATCTTTTTTGTCTTGCTACTAACATATCTATCAATGAAATAGATGCATCTTCCATATCATTAATTAGAGCATCAATTTTTGAAATGATGTAGTTATAGAACACTTGAAGGATAATCGCAACGATAAGTCCGAATACTGTAGTCAATAACGCTACTTTAATGTCACCTGCAATCAAAGATGCATCCAAACCTCCTGCTGCACTAATTTTGTCGAATGCTTGAATCATCCCGATTACCGTTCCCATAAACCCTAACATCGGTGCAATAGCGATAAACAAAGAAACCCAAGATACGTTTTTCTCTAACTGACCCATTTGAACTCCTCCGTAGGCAACTACTGATTTCTCAACCATTTCGATTCCCTCGTTTGAACGCTCTAATCCTTGATAGAAAATAGAAGCAACAGGCCCTTTTGTGTTACGACAAACCTCTTTTGCAGCCTCAACTCCACCTTTGTCAAGTGCATTTTCTACTTCTGCTACTAATTTCTTAGTGTTTGTAGTTGCCATATTCAAGTAAATGATTCTCTCAATAGCAACCGCCAAACCTAAAATCAAACAGAGCAAAACAACTCCCATGAACTCAGGACCTCCTTCAATGAAACGCTCTTTCAACACTTGATGAAACCCTTTTGAAGCACCTGCATTTTCTACTTCTTGTGCGCTAACAGTAGCGACATTTAAAATTAACATAGCTACGAAAAATAGCTTCGATGACATTTTTTTCATTGTTTAATCTTTTTTAATTTGTTAGTTAATAATTTTAATGATTTTAGTACTCAATTTTTTTGTTTCTACACTATAATTATTGTAAAGCAGAGAGGAAGGGATTCGAACCCTCGATACGCTTTTGGCGTATACACACTTTCCAGGCGTGCTCCTTCGACCACTCGGACACCTCTCTTTCAGAATGCCAAATAACGAATTTTTTTTCTACTTAGAAAGAAAAATGTAAACTTTTTATTAAATTTCACCACAAATATTTTCTTCAAATCTGATTTTCAAAGAGTTATCAGAAACTATTTTTTTTAGCAAAATCATCATTTTTGTTACAGCAGCCTCCGTTGTGATATCTTTTCCATTGATTATCCCCATCCTTCTGAGGTGTTCACTTGCCTCATATTTTCCTAAAATGACGCTTCCTCCAGAACATTGTGTTACGTTGACTATGTGTATTCCTTTCTGAATAGCTTTCTCTATACTATTTAAAAACCATTTCTCAGTAGGTGCATTCCCTGAACCATAGGTTTCTAAAATAACTGCTTTTAAATCAGGAATATCAAAAAATCCGTTTAATATCTTCTCTGTAATACCTGGGAACAACTTTACAACAGCTACATTTTGGTCAAACTCTTTCCACACTTTCAAAGACTGGCGACCTTCGCTTCTTAACAAATGTTGCTTGTTCACTTTCAAATGCACTCCACTTTCTGCCAAAGTTGGATAATTCATTGAAACAAAAGCTTGAAAATTTTCAGCATTTATTTTAGTTGTTCGATTTCCTCGATAGAGCTTATATTCAAAATACAATCCCACCTCTTGAATCACTGACTTTCCGTTTTCCTTTAGGGCAGCTAACTGGATGGATGTTATCAAATTTTCCTTCGCATCGGTACGTAAATCACCTATGGGAAGTTGAGACCCTGTAAAAATAACAGGCTTCGCTAAATTCTCTAACATAAAACTAAGTGCTGACGCTGAATAACTCATCGTATCGCTCCCATGTAAAACAACGAAACCATCATAAACATCATAGTTATTTTCAATAGTTTCTGCAATATTGATCCAATGTCTCGGATTCATATCCGATGAATCTATTGCTTTTTCAAAGGACACGGAGTCTATCACACAATCTAAATGTGACAACTCTGGAATACGATGATAAATATTCTCAAACTCAAAGGCTCTAAGCACTCCTGTCTCATAATCCTTTATCATTCCGATAGTACCTCCCGTATAAATGAGTAATATTTTTGAATTTTGTGTGTTCATAAATCAAACATGTTGGCTCATTTTATTTTTAACGGGATTGGCGTACATCTCCAAAAATTTTTCTTGAGAAAGAACATCATCAGATTTGCTACGATTGTGTATTCTTCGTTCAAATTGACGCAGCTCCTTTTCGGTATAAAAATCCTTGTAAGTATCTGTACTATTCAATAAGTCATAGGCAATATAATTAGCAGGAAACAGTTTGTACTGCAAATGAATGGATCTATCCAAAGTTTCTGCCATTGCCTGTAACTGCTTATTAACATGAGCATGTTCTTTTTCTATTTTGTCAAGTTCTCCGTTGAGTGGCTTTCCTACCGAAATATGCACACGTCCTTTCTGTCCTATCAATCCTTGTAATATGTTCTCAAAATCTTCTTTCTTTGATTTAACATATTCAACACCATAATGTTGCGCCATTAGAGCGGGGATTTTCATCATATCCGTAGGGTCAAATTCGTACGAAATGGACATCGGAACTATGTTGAGTGTCTTTAAATACTGTACCTGCGACATTCCCTCGGGGGTTGCTAATGAAAGCATTTTCAGCACTCCCTGCTGAGTACGGTCGTCTCCGTTTTTAGTGCGTCCTTCACGTTGAGCAATCCAAACAGAACGATTGTCCTTCGTTATACAATAATGTATGTATTCCGAAACGACTTTTGAATGTTCCAAGGATTCCCTTGGAGGCAAATTCCTGTAAATTATAAAATTACGATTCAGCATAGAGAGGATTTTCAAAAATTTCTTTTGAATTAAATTATTCCCTATAGCCGAAGCCGTCATTTTTAAATTATGATCATGTAACGTAACGTTAAGCAACGAAGTGTCCAAAATAATATCCCTATGATTTGAAATAAAAAGGTACGACTTTTCCTTTGTAAGTTTATCAAATCCTTCATAGGTGAACTGAGCAATACTTTTCTCCATTGCTTTCTTGACAACTCCATACATGATTTTATTCTGAAAATCAAAAATCGACTCACACGACAAAAGTTTTCCTACTCTTTCTTCAACAGAAAGATCTGGAAAACCGTAGGCTAACATAGCCTGTACTTTGGAGTGGTCTTTGACTTTTTGCAAAACCTCCGAGACCTCCTTATCGTAGTAGGGTCGTATTGATTTAAAATAATCCACTATCGTATTTTGTTGCATATCGAAAAGCAAAGTAACGAAAAAAAAATCATAAAACAATGCTAAAAACCAAAAACTTTTATAGAATTTTTTGTGGTGATATCAGCTACTTCGTTCTCAGACATCCCGTAAATACTTGAAATTTTTTTCAAAACTTCTGTAATATAAGCACTTTCGTTTCGTTTCCCTCGATAGGGAACAGGTGCTAAATAAGGAGAATCCGTTTCTAAAACGATATGCTCCAAATCTATATTTTTGAGAAAAGTATCTATTTTTCCGTTTTTAAAAGTTACTACGCCTCCTATTCCGAGTTTTAGATTGTAGCTTATGGCTTGTTTTGCCTGTTGCTCATTACCCGAAAAACAGTGAAATATTCCGAACAAACGGTCGTCTTTTTCTGAATCCAAAATTTCGAAAATTTCGTCAAATGCCTCACGACAATGAATAACAATCGGCAATTTATGCTTTTTAGCCAAGCCTATTTGCCTACGAAAGGCTTCTTGCTGTTCCTTAAAAAAAGTCTTGTCCCAATAGAGGTCGATACCCGTTTCACCTATGGCACAGAAAGAGTGTTCTGTCATCAGTTTCTCAACATGATCCAGCTCTTCCAAGTAGTTTTCTTTCACATCACAAGGATGTAAGCCATTCATTAAGAATACATTATCAGGGTACGCTCGTTTCAAAGCAAACATACTCTCGGTGTGTGAAGAATCAATAGCTGGGATAAAAAATCGCGTCACACCCAATGCCATGGCTCGTTGCATCATTTGATCTCTATCCTCATCAAAGACTTTGCTATAAAGGTGTGTGTGAGTATCAGTTATGATAGGAAGTGGTTGTTTCATCAGATAGTAATAAGGTTATTTTATCACTTGTGTTTTAGTTTCACTCAGATTCAAAATTTAGCACTTAACAAGCGAAAGTATTCGAAATTTTAGGAACAAAACGAGTATAAGCCCGTAAACTTATACTCGTATCATTTTGTATCCATTGAAATATTTTTGGGATAATTTTGTGTTGTATATCTGATTTTTTTGGTTATATACCAATCTCTATTTGGAAACGAGCATACCAATCATCTTTTTTAGGTGATTGAATATAATCATTTTTACTGATTTCAAATTGCATTTTGAAAGCATGTTCCCAAATATACTTTGTAATTCCTAAAGAAAACTGATTTTGTTTAGGAACGAAAGCATACAGATCACTGTGAGAATTATTACGAGAAAAACGCCCTATAATTTCCCATTTCTGAGGAAATACGTAACTCAATTGGGTGTCATACCCGTTACCTACTTGCACAAAATTGGCCTTTGCAGCATCAACTATAGGATTGTCAGCCGTACGGCTCATATAGGCCGAGGTGAACGACCAACCGTTATATTTGCATACAAAATCTAAGAAAAAAGACTGTAAATCACGTTGTTGTAACAACTTGGTACCGTGCTGCCCTCGACTAAGTGTCGCCTTCTCATTATAGTGATAGGTACCTCCAAAATATAGCTTAGGCTTTTCTTCTCGCTGCAAATCACCCTCAAAAAACTCTCCTCCTTTTTTAAATTTCCCCAAAGGATAAAATTCGATACGTCCTGTGTAAGCCAATCCTTTGGTTTTTGTTGTGGAATTACGACCTTCTCCAGTTGTTAGCGCTGCTTTAATATTATACCCAAAGGCGTTTTCTTTCTGCTTTGAATATACTGCCTGTAGTCCGAAATCACGATCGATATTGTACGCCTGATTATTAATAGAACGGTCTGTTAAATTCAACGCTCCTGACGAGTTAATGCGCTGTCTATTTCCCGGAAGCTTGGTTTGCCCAAAACCGAACGACCACTGATCATTGGGTTTATAAAACACAATCGCATCACGGATAATATTTAAATTTTCACCATCTCGGGTTGTTCCAATATCTTCGGGAGCAAATGCCAATTGAATAGCATACGTAAATTTAGGATCTCCAACATAACCATCAAAACGCAAACGTAAACGACGCACTTTCGCTGAATAGGTATCCTCCGTAACCTCTAATCTGTTTTTCATACGAAAACGGATATTCAATTGAAAAATGCTATCGGGTGCCGTAATTCCTAATCCTTTTCCAAAATTATAGTAAGGTAAAAAATCTGTATAGATGTTTTTTTCGTCTTTATGCTTTTGTGCAAAGACTCCTGTTCCGACCAATAGTGCTAAAAAAAGGATTATTTTTTTCATTATCATGTTTTTTTTAAAAAAAGTTGTGCAAAGGTACAAAATCAACCAAACTATGTGTTAAGATATTGTTATGAAATTTAATTACTTCAAAATTTCGACTTTCATTTTAACATCTCGTTTTGGCCATTCGCTCTGATCATCGGTTTCGACTTGACTTATTTTATCGACTACGTCCATCCCCTGAATGACTTTACCAAAAGCTGTGTACCCACCATCCAAATGGTAAGCACCTGGATCTTGAACCACAATAAAAAATTCATAAGGCGACGCGAATTTGTGCGGATTTTCAATGTCACTGCTTGGCATCGAAACCACTCCTCTGTGATGTTTAAAACCTTTTTTAGTGTCGGGAGGCAATAAATACTGTCCTATCCGATGTCGTTTTTTATGGATAGCCCAACTATCCGAATTCCCTCCTTGAATCACAAAATTTTTTACCACGCGATGGAAAACTGAACCATCGAAATATTTTTCCTTGGTCAACAAAATGAAATTTGCTCGGTGATATGGTGTTTCTACAAACAACTCAATATCAATATTCCCGTAGTCAGTAATAATACGAACGTAACGCTCTTTGTGTTTCTTTTCATATTCGAACAAAAAAGGAATTGCACTTTGGGTGGTCAACGGTTCAAATATTTCTTGTTCCTTTTCTGATTTGTCCTCTTTAACTAAGTTCTCTTCCGTGACCTCTTTATTATTTTCAACACTCTCCAACGAATTATTTGCCTTTTGAGGTCTGTCGTTACACCCCAAAACAATAAAAATGCAGAGCATACTCAGAAAACTATATCTCATAGCCTATTCTTTTGATAATATCCACAGTTTCAGTTTCATTCTCAATGTACGACATATGTCCCCCAATCAAACGACTATATGACGCTTTTGTTTTTTGAGCCAGTTCTACTAAATTCTCTGCGGGAATCAGTTCGTCATTTTCACCAATTATGATATGTTTAGGCACCTGTAATCCTTCAAAAATATGTGTTCGGTCGGGTCTATCTTTCATTCCCAAAGAAGCTGCTTTGATTCCCTCGTTAGGAATTTCCATCGCAATTTTGATAACCTTGTCCACTTTTTGCTTCATCTTGATACGATTTTCTGAACTAAACAAGTTATTTACCGCCGTACGTATGAAAAACGATTTATCTTTATCAATAACTTCCAAGACTCGAAGTCGGTTTGCTTTTTTTTCTTCCGAATCAGCGACCGTTGTTGAGTTCATCAAAATTAATCCATTAACTTTCTCGGGATATTTCTCTGCAAAAGCGAGTGATACATATCCTCCCATGGAATGCCCTACAAACAAACAAGTATCTATTTTTTCGATTTCTAGAATACGATTTACAGCCTCTGCCATCATTTCCATAGTGTGAATTTCTGCTTCGACAGGAGTTTTCCCATGTCCTAACAAATCAGTGGTAATGACACAAAAATCGGACTGTAGGATTTCTGCAAAATGTTCCCAAATTTCACTACTTTCTAAAAATCCGTGGAGTAACATCAATGGTTTTCCTGAGCCTTTTTTGGTGTAAAACGGAATATTTTTCATGTTTATTTTTATACTAGAATTTACAAAATTGTTTTTTCAGAATCATCTGTATTTTCATCAATGAAAGATTTAACAAGGGGTAACTCTGAACAGAGCCGAAATTTTATGGCAAGAGCTGTATGCAAAAAAGTAAACCCTTGAATTATTTCCATCTATTTTCAGCCTTGTATTTTCCCCATAATAGGGTAGCTAAAAAAGGATTGTCTATGAAAGGATTACGATTTCCTTGAGCTTGTTCAATAACGTTATTGCGATTCTTTTCAATGGTTGAAACGGGGTCTTCAGCATTCCATTTCAGTAGTAAATCAACCCCTCCAGTTGAAATATCCTTGCCAAGACTTTCGTTATATCGCAAATTAAGGTACAGAATCATTCGAGCTACATCACCTTTCCATTCATCTCCTGGATACCAACTGCCATTGATTAATCTTGCTGAGCCACTACCTTCCGTAAATGGATAATTGCCCCGAAGTGTGTTCACTCGCGAGTCGCACACCCGTAAGTGATGTAAATCGGCGATGGCCACCAATCCTAATTTTGAACGTGGATAAACGTGTTCAGTATTGAACGTCTGAGGTTTGTATCCTTTATTTCCTTCATATTCTTTCCAAAAACGAATTTCTCCTGTGTAAAGCAACACCACTTTTTGAGGGTCATTTTCCGACTTATCGGCTTGGTATAAATATTTATGTCTGTCGTAATACTGTAAAATATTTTCGTGCTTTTCAATGGTCAAAGTAGCCAAATCGTTGTATAAATCTGAGCTTTTTTTTGAAAAATCAATATTCTTATAGTACGCCTGTAATTCCTTAGGAATATTGAATTTAACATTTTGAAAATTTGGGTCTTCTTCAGGAATCTCTGTATTTTCCTCTTTTTCAGGTAAAGGTACATTTTGTGTACTACAAGCTACGAAAAATGATACAAGTAAAAATAATATATATTTCATAATTTTGTTTTTATTTATTGTTTTTCAATCACTTACACTGACATGAAAAAAATTTCTGCTTGTTGCTTAAAAACAGAACATATAAATCTCAGCCGTGAAATATGGCTCTTTTGCCCAAATGCTTCACTAAATATCCATCAAATTTCAATTTGAAAAAAAATTGCATGATATCCATATTGTGAGCTATATGAATTATTTAGTTTATTATATTCAGAACTTTAACCTTCTGCAAATATACAAAACTTTTTACGAAAACTTCATCGATTTGGTTGGTGATATTTTTGTAACGACATAAGTAGGCACTAAAAGCATCAATAGACACAGTATCAATACCCCAATATTAAGGAAAATAACAGAGAAAACATCAATGTGAATAGGCACTTCAGTAACGTAATAAGTAGCTGGATCTAATTTGATAATACTGTATTTTTGTTGTAAAAACAGTAATAAAAACCCGAGAATATTTCCCCAAAACAATCCTTGTGTGATGATGTAGGCTGCATTATACAAAAATATACTGCGTATACTACGGTCGGAAGTGCCTAAACTTTTTAATATGCCAATCATGGGAGTTTTCTCCAAAATAAGCACTAAAATGGCAGTAATCATATTAAAACCTCCCACGACTATCATAATTCCTATGATGAGATAAATATTAAAATCAAACATCCCCAACCATTCAAAAATAAATGGATATTTCTGCATAATAGTCTGCGAATCAAGTGTCGCCATAGTTTTATCATACACCTGATCACCGACTGACTCTATCTTATCAAAGTCATCAACAAAAACTTCAAACATCCCAACTTCATCCTTTTTCCATTGATTGATGCGTTGAATTTGGCGAATATCAACAAAAACATAAGAAGCATCAAACTCCTGAAAACCACTATTATAGATACCTACAATTTTAAAGTTTCGTTGATTTGGGACTTGTGAGGTTTCGTCTTTAAGAAAAATAGTATGGCAATGGTCTCCCAAACGAAGTTGCAAACGATTAGCCAAATATTCCGAAATAAGAATCTCGTTACTGATTTCATCCGTCGTGAAATCGGGAATACGCCCCTCTTTGAGGAACTCATACATAACCTCCCAATGGTAATCCTCCCCTACTCCTTTTGCTAAAATAGCTTCATAAGTGGTTTCCGTTCGGATAATTCCTCCTTTTGTAGCTACTGCTTGTAAATGCACAATTGAGGGTATTTCGGTAAATTGAGGATAAAAGTCTTGATGGATTGAAATTGGTTTTATTGATACTTCTGAAGCATTATTGTCATAATTATAAATTTGGATATGCCCTTGAAAAGTAACAATTTTTTCACGTATTTTTCGTTGCAACCCACCTCCTGTGGCAATAGCAATCAACATCATAACCATTCCTAAGGCAATTGCCGTAATCGCCATTTTGATAATTGGAGAAGAAATCGTACTTTTACCCGATTTTGAAAATATAATTCGTTTCGCTATGAAAAAGGGAAAATTCAATGGTCTGTTTATTTTAAGAATGGTCAAAAATACGTTTTTTTTGCTATTTTTAATCACTTCTTGTAAAAATTATAGCCAAAAAAACACAAGTAACGGAATTTCTGAAAAAGAAATTGTATTGGCAAGTAACCGTATATGGCTATATATAAACGACTTACAAAATAAAAAAATTGGTATTGTAACGAACCAAACAGGAATCATCAAAAACAAAAAAGGAGAATACACTCACCTGGTCGATTCGCTAATCAGTCGCAAAATAGACATCCACAAAATATATGTCCCTGAACACGGATTTCGTGGTGAAGCCGATGCCGGAGAAATCGTCAAAGATGGTAAAGACTCAAAAACGGGTATTCCCATCATTTCACTCTACGGAAAAAATAAAAAACCTTCTCCTGAACACCTGAAAAATATTGATGTAATTTTATTTGATTTGCAAGATGTAGGTGTCCGATTCTACACGTATATTTCAACTCTACACTACGTGATGGAGGCTTGTGCCGAACTAAATATTCCTGTAATCGTACTGGATCGACCAAACCCTAACGCACACTATATTGATGGGCCTGTTCTAGAAATGGAACAACATAGTTTTGTAGGTATGCACCCAGTTCCTGTAGTCTACGGAATGACCATTGGAGAATATGCACAAATGATAAATGGAGAAAAATGGCTTAAAAATCAAATAGTTGCAAATTTAAAAGTAATTCCTTTATCTAATTATACACACCAAACCCCATATAGTTTACCCGTAAGACCTTCGCCAAATCTACCTAACGATGTTGCCATAAATTTATATCCAAGTTTGTGTTTCTTCGAAGGTACAAATGTAAGCATGGGACGAGGAACTTCATCTCAATTTCAAATTTATGGATCTCCTTATTTAGAGAAAACTAACTTTCAGTTTACACCACAACCAAATCTGGGAGATAAAAATCCTAAATTCAAAGGAAAAGTGTGTTATGGGGAAAATTTAACCAATCATCCACGAATGTCAGCCTTGAATTTGTCTTGGTTACAAAAAGCGTTTGAGCAATCGAAAGGCGTGAAAATAGATTTTTTTAATAACTTTTTCAACAAACTCGCAGGAAATAAGAAACTTAAGGAACAAATTATCCAAGGAAAAAGCGAAACCGAAATTCGTGAAACATGGCAAAAGGATTTGGCTAAATTCAAAGAAACAAGAAATAAATATCTGATTTACAGAGATAAATAAAATAATATAATCTACATCAACCACCGAAAAGCACATCATTTGGATAGTAGAGTCTACCCCATGAGTATTTAAAAAAAGTGTCAGAACATGAGTTATTCATTTATAATACCTGTTTACAATCGCCCTATTGAAGTCGATGAATTATTAGAAACTATTGCAAATCAATCTTTTGAAGGGGATTTCGAGGTCGTAGTCATCGAAGATGGTTCAACCCTTCAATCCAAGGAGATTTGTGATAAATATGCAGATAGGCTGCATATTACCTACTTGTATAAGCCCAATTCTGGCCCTGGAGATTCTCGTAACTATGGTATGCAAAAAGCTCATTATGACTATTTTATAATTTTAGATTCCGATTGCCTACTACCCGAACATTATTTAGAATCCGTAGATGATTTTCTGAAAAGACAGTATGTAGATTGCTTTGGTGGCGCCGATGCTGCTGGTGAAAGCTTTACGGACATTCAAAAAGCAATCAATTATGCCATGACCTCTTTACTCACCACGGGAGGCATTCGTGGCAATAAAAATGGAATAGGGAAATTCCAACCCCGAAGTTTCAATATGGGGCTTTCACGCAAGGCTTTTGAAAGTAGTGGGGGTTTTGGAAGAATACATCCTGGAGAAGATCCTGATTTAGTAATTCGATTATGGCAAAAAGGGTATCAAACGGCATTTATTGAAGAAGCGTTTGTCTATCACAAACGTCGTATTTCGTGGAAAAAATTCAAAGAGCAAGTCTGCAAATTCGGACAAACACGAGCTATTTTAAATCATTGGTATCCACAAACGAAGAAAATAACTTTTTGGTTACCTTTTCTATTTTCAACAGGATTAATCTTCTCTTTATCAGTTGCTTTCATAGGCAGATTGGAAGGATTATACATCTACTGTAGTTATTTCATCATAGTTCTGCTTCACAGTTCAAGGGAAAACAAAAGCACAAAAATTGGATTTTTGACTATATGGGCGATTTTAGTACAGTTTTTTAGCTATGGATTTGGGTTTTTCAGAGCTACTACAAAATTATTTTTGCACAAAAAAGAACCTGAAAAATTATTTCCTCATTTATTTTTTCGCCGAAAATAAACTTTGTTAAAAGAAAGAGTTTATTTATCCCAAATACTACGGATGAAATTGCAAAATATCCGAAACAGGTACACTTTGATTACAGAATTTTAGTTTAAAATTTGTTATATCTTCTTTTAATTATCAGCCAATTTGGTTTGATAATAACTTGATTTATCCTAGTTTGTCTCAATCAATTTTTCTTTTTTTTAACACAGAATATGGCCATAAAAAATTTGTTTCTTTCTTCTGGTTTTTGTACCTTTGTCCTTTGGAAATTAAAACCAAAAAAGAACTTTTAATGAAATATCAAGAAAAGAAAAAAGCGGTTATTTTACTTGCTGATGGCACCGCTTTCTACGGAAAAAGCGTAGGAAACGACGGTACTGTTTTTGGAGAAGTATGCTTCAACACGGGAATGACAGGCTATCAAGAAATTTTTACAGATCCCTCCTACTTTGGGCAGATCATGGTAACAGCCAACGCCCATATTGGAAACTACGGAATTAATGAGGACGAAAATGAGTCCGATGGCATCAAAATTACGGGCTTGGTTTGTCGTAATTTTAGCTATGATCACTCCAGACCAAGTGCTTCTGGTTCATTGAAAGATTTTTTCGATAAAACCAACTTAGTAGCCATTTGCGATGTAGACACTCGTGCATTAGTAGCTCACATTCGTGATAATGGTTCAATGAACGCCGTTATTTCAACTCAAACCGATGATTTAGAGTTTCTTAAAGAAAAATTAAAACAAATTCCTGATATGAAAGGTTTAGAATTGGCTTCGAAAGTGTCAGTTACTGAACCTTATTTTTTTGGCAATGAGAACGCTACGTACAAGGTTGCCGCTCTTGACTTTGGAATCAAGAAAAATATTTTGAGAAATATGGCAAAACGCGATATGTACATAAAGGTTTTTCCGTATGACACTCCTCTGGAAGAGTTAAAGAAATGGAATCCTGATGGATATTTTCTATCAAACGGACCAGGAGACCCTGAACCACTAACAGAAGTTATTGCAAAAGTGAAGCAAATGATAGCAGAGGATTTGCCTTTGTTCGGGATTTGCTTAGGACATCAAATCATTGCTTTGGCAAATGACGTTCCCACATTCAAAATGCATAACGGACACAGAGGAATTAATCACCCTGTAAAAAACTTACTTACAGGAAAAGGGGAAATAACCTCTCAAAATCATGGTTTTGCGGTAGACAGAAAACAAGCAGAAGCTAATAAAAATATTGAAATTACGCACGTTCACCTCAACGATGATACCATTATGGGAATTCGTATTAAAGGTAAAAAATGTTTCAGTGTTCAGTATCACCCTGAAGCTGGACCAGGACCAAACGATGCTACTTATCTGTTTGATCAATTTGCGGAAATGATGAAAAATAATTAGCGGATAAGTATTTTGCAATGAACGATTTTAGTTAAATCGTTCTTGGTTTAAAATTGTTAATTGATAAAAAGAAATTTTAATTAAAATAATAGAAAATATGAGTATTATTGTAGGCGTACACGCACGACAAATTTTGGATTCAAGAGGAAATCCAACAGTAGAAGTTGATGTTATAACAGAAAACGGACATCTTGGAAGAGCAGCTGTTCCTTCAGGAGCTTCAACTGGTGAATATGAAGCAGTTGAGCTTCGTGACGGAGGGAAAGATTATATGGGTAAAGGTGTATTAAAAGCCGTTGCCAACGTTAACGAAATCATTGCTGAGGAAATTATTGGAATGAGTGTTTTCGAGCAAAATCTTATCGACAGAACAATGATTGAACTTGATGGAACACCAAACAAATCAAAATTAGGTGCTAATGCAATCTTAGGTGTTTCTTTGGCTGTTGCAAAAGCTGCTGCTGCTGAATTGGATTTGCCTTTGTATCGTTATGTAGGTGGAGTTAGTGCACACACATTGCCTGTTCCTATGATGAACATCATCAATGGAGGTTCTCACTCTGATGCTCCGATTGCTTTCCAAGAGTTTATGATTATGCCTGTAAAAGCAAAAAACTTCTCTCAAGCTATCCAAATGGGAGCAGAAGTTTTCCATAACTTGAAAAAAGTATTGCACGACAGAGGATTAAGCACTGCTGTGGGTGACGAAGGAGGTTTTGCTCCAACTTTCGAAGGAACAGAAGACGCGTTAGATTCTATCAAAAAAGCAGTAGAAAATGCAGGTTACAAATGGGGCGAAGAAATTAAAATCGCTTTGGATTGTGCTTCATCAGAGTTCTACGCTGACGGAAAATACGATTATTCTAAATTTGAAGGAGCTTCTGGAAAAGTTCGTACAAGACAAGAACAAGTTGATTACTTAGCTGAATTGGTTGAAAAATATCCAATTATCTCAATCGAAGATGGTATGGACCAAAACGACTGGGAAGGTTGGAAAATGCTTACCGAAAAAATCGGACACAAAGTACAATTAGTTGGAGATGATTTGTTTGTAACAAACGTTTCTATCCTTGAGAGAGGTATTGAAAAAGGTGTTGCTAACTCTATTCTTATCAAAGTAAACCAAATTGGTACACTTTCTGAAACGATTGCAGCTGTGGAAATGGCTCACAGAGCAGGTTACACTTCGGTAATGTCACACCGTTCAGGAGAAACTGAAGACAATACTATCGCCGATTTGGCTGTTGCATTGAATACAGGACAAATCAAAACAGGCTCAGCTTCACGTTCTGACCGTATGGCAAAATACAACCAATTGATTCGTATTGAAGAAGAATTAGGATTGGTAGCGTATTTCCCACAAGAAAAAGCTTTTAATGTGAAGTAATTCTTTATTTTAGCTTTATTGAACTATCCAAAAATGTTTTACGAATTGATTTTGAGTGTTTTATAAATATTCTTATCAAAAGTAAAAAGCATTTTGGATAGTTTTTTATTGGATAAAATTTAGATGATACATAAAACTGAAATACCCAAATTACTACTGAAAATCAAATAAATACTTCTCTACTTTAACTACTCAATCAATCTCTCCAAAACAAAAAAGTCTGCCAATTATGACAGACTTTCCGCTTAAAACTAACTATTCACTTATGAAAGAAATAATTTGCAAACTTCTTTACATAATTTGAACTGCAAATGAAATATAAAAAACACTACTAAATTAATTCCCTTTGCAAATAACAACTACTAACAACGAGGCAAATATAATAGTTTTTTTTGAGATTGCAAAATTTATTTAGATTTATTTTAAATTATTAAAGTGTATTTTTATACTTGACAAATAGATGAAGTTTATAGGAATATAGACCTTGAACTGCAAAAGGTTGCTCATACACTTTTCTTATTAAACTTTTATGAACAACAAATCCAAGCTACACTCTTCACAGTAGGAAAAAATGAAACTTGGATGTATGATCTATACCGATTTTTTAGACTCAAACAAACTATAAATCTCCAATATTAAGATAAGGTTTAACCTCCTCTATTGGTATTTTGACCTGAAATGCTCCATTAACGTACGAAGCTATTTCATAGGGATTATAAAGCAAAATTAAATATTCTTTCGTAAAGCCAATATTCTCGGGAAAAGTAAATTTATTATCATCAAACCAAAAATCATTTTCAGTTGGATTGGTGGCAGAAACGATTTTTCGCTGTTCATTGAAGTGTATTTCAGCAATTTCAGATACTTTTTCAATATCTGAAAATAAATTTTCATTGGCAATAAGTGTTTTTGTTTCGATATCAAAATTCAAAAAAATAGTTGTCAAAAGCTCATGAGCTCCTCCAGTATAGGCATATCTATCCGAAACCAAAGAAATGATTTTTTTATTCTGAAAGGAAATACTATCGCTCAAGTTCAATTCAAAAGCAGGAATATCAGGAAAATGTTCATGTAATTTATTATAGTCATCGACAAAAAGCTTTACAGCTTCAGAAACTGACGAAACATTAGTCGCCAAAGAATCTATCTGATTGCTCAATAGAAAGTTAATTACCTGTTCCTCAATTTCACGGTTGAAAAAGTCAGCAAAGGCTGTTGGTTTCTTACAAACTAAATAATTTATAGTAACAGAAAGGCAATTATCCATACAATTTTCATTAGTATGCTCAATTACTTTCTCTGTAAATTTAGGTTCAGATGAACAAGCCGTCAAAAGAATTCCTAAAATGATAGCAATATATTTTTTCATACCCGTGTAATATTGAATTTATTTTTCTTTCTGCACATACAAGTTCCTACAAACCATAGCAGAAAGGTTGATCTCTTTATTATGAATTGAAACAATCATAGAATTATCAAACTTTTCTTTACTTTTCACAACAATTTCATCGCCTAAAGTAATCGAAACTTTACTCAAATAGCGAAGAAAATCTTTAGAAGTATTTTTCACTGCTATACAGATTCCTTTTTCATTTTTATCAAGTTCACTAAGCAGTGTTTTTGTTGTTTTTTCATAGAAACCGTGTTTGTTAGGAATTGGGTCACCATGCGGATCTTTTTCTGGAAATCCTAAAAAAGCATCTAAGCGTTCTATAAGTTTTTCAGATTCAATATGCTCTAATTCTTCGGCAATTTCATGAACTTCATCCCAAGAAAAATCTAATTTTTCGACCAAAAAGACTTCCCACAAACGATGCTTTCTCACTATGTAGATGGCTTTATTTCTCCCCTCTGTAGTCAAAGTAACTCCTTGGTATTTTTTATAGTTAATCAGCTTTTTATCAGCCAATTTTTTCAACATATCAGTCACAGAAGAAGCCTTTGTATTCATTACCTCGGCTATGGCATTAGTGCTCACTTCTTCTTCCTCTTCATTAAAAAGGTGGAAAATTGTTTTTAAGTAATTTTCTTCGGATAGGGTCATTGATTTTGATTTTTTATAAAAAATCCGTCCATAGCGGTTTTTAAAATATAAAAAAACCAACATGGACGGTTTAATTCTTTAAATCGATTTATTCGTTTTCTAATTCCATAAACAAAGCTTTCAATTCTGTAGCATCATGAGGCTTGATTTTTCCTGCAAGCACCAAACTGAGCTGTCTTCGACGTAAAGCCCCTTCATAACGAACCTTCTCAAGTTCTGTCTCTGGCTGAATTTCAGGAACCTTGGTAGGTCTTCCTTCATCGTCAATAGCTACAAATGTGTAAATAGCTTCATTGGCTTTGAGACGTGTTCCATTGTCAAAATCCTCAACCCAAACATCAATATAGACCTCCATAGAGGTGGAAAAAGCTCTTGAAATAGACGCTTCAACCGTAACAACACTACCTAATTGAATGCTGTGATTAAAAGCCACGTGGTTCACCGAAGCTGTCACCGTCGGACGAAGTGAATGCCGTTGAGCTGCAATACTCGCTGCCCTGTCCATTCGTGCTAAAAGCTCTCCTCCAAACATATGATTCAAGTGGTTAGTTTCCCCTGTGAGAACTAAATCCGTTAATATTGTACGCGATTGAGAAGGTGTTTTTTTCTGCATGTAGTTATTATGTGATGTGAAAATTATTCGTTTGTTAAAATCCAGCCTCCTTCCAATTTCTTAGTGTCTTTTTCTGCTTTGATTTGTTGTTTCAAAGCCTCTGCCTCTGCCATGCTGTCAAATCCAGCATAACTCACTTGATATAATCCTTTGGCATTGATTCCAATAACAGCAGCATTTTTAAAACCTAATTTTTTTAATTGAGCAACTTTGGTATTTGCGTTTTTCTCTTCTTTAAAAGCACCAGCTATCACTTGATATTTTTTTACTTTGGCTGATGAGTTAGCATTCGTTTTTTTAGTCGTCTCCTTAGGTGTAGTTGTTGCCACAGGAGTAGTCTCTTTCTTATTCGTTTTTACTTCTGTCTTATTCTGGTTTGTCGGCTTTGAAGTTGCAACATTTTGAGAAGCAGAAGACTGAGAAACATCATTATCTTTTGGTTTTAAAGCATCTACTTTTGTTACTTCCACAGGAATAGCTGAAAAACTCATCGGAATATTTAAAGTAGCTTCACTCAATTTTTGTTGTACTTTTTCTTCAATCTGATTTTCAGCAAGCATCATCTCTTCATTGTTTTCCAAAGGCTCTCCAAAGAAAGTGATTACACCAACAGTCAACAAAATAAGACCAACAACTGCAACTGCGGTATATTTAACGAACGAACGTTTTTTCCCTTTTTTAACAGGTTGCTGCCCTGAATCTTCAGCTTCATCTCTGTTCTCTGGCACTGTAGGTTCAATACTCGGTTTGGGCACCACAGGGTCTATCGTAGAAGATACCTGATTTTCAGCGATTTTTTTATTGGACATTTCATTAATTTCGTGCGGAACAAAAGGCGACATACCAAATGAATCCGTGAGATAATTTACATCTTCAAATGCCTCAAAGGAAACTTTTCCCTCCGGGGTTTGCCTAAAAAGACCTATATTTTTTAACGAAAGATTCTCACCACGGGTCAAAGCCTTTTTCCAAGACTCCACTGTGGAATTTACATATTCTTCAACCAATTTATAATCAACTCCTGATGTTTCTGAAATATGTTTAAGCAATAACCCATCGTTAGAGTTCAAACTTGCATTAAAAGTGAGCTCTCTTTTTGGGGGTGAAAATGTTTTATCTTCAAACAACTTTGCGGACTTTCTGTTAGAAATAAAAGCCCCAAATTTAGGAATTATAACACAAGGATGCTTGTAAAGCAATTCCTCCACGTAAATGTTAAGATCTTTCATACAAATAATATTTTAAGTGTTGAAAATAAAATAATTAGCCATGTTAGAGTCCCAAAGATAAGCAAAAAAAATATTATATACAAATATAATTTTCTTTGAAAAGATTAACGTGTTTATTTTCAAATATTTAAGTGTTTTATTTTAAGTGAAAATTGTGTGATTTTTATCCAAATTCAAATTGAGAAAGGCGTCTCCAAACACCTAACCTCATCCTATTCAATCCCATGAAAAAGGGAACAAAGTTGCAAAAATACGAATTATTTTGGCATATACAACACCTATACCTAGGTAAAAAACAACACAAAAATGATTATGATACCGATTATATTTTTTACTTTTGCATTCATATACGTTTTTATTATGATAGTTGATTGTATCCCATTTGACCAAATCCGTTTTTTTTCTTCATTCATAAGTGACTACGTAAGTGAAAAAGAAACCTTACGTACATTGTACCACCGTTTTCCATCAGTGGAAAACTTCGAAAAACAGATTCTTGAGAAACAGCAACAATTTTCAGATGAAGCTCGAGTGCTATTGGTAAACTCCTTAAGGGAACAGTATGCTTCTCTCAAAACATCGGATAAAGTACAAAAAAACATCGCTAAATTAGGGGATAGAAACACGTTCACTATCACAACTGGACATCAATTGAGTTTATTTACAGGTCCTTTGTATTTCATTTATAAAATCATTTCCGTCATCAACACATGTGAAATACTATCAAAAAAATACCCTGACTATCATTTTGTTCCCATCTATTGGATGGCTACCGAAGACCATGATTTTGAGGAAATTAATCACTTTCATTTTAAACAGCAAACCTTTCGTTGGAATAGTTCACAAACAGGGATGACAGGAAATTTTGATACAACAACATTAGACGCTGTATTTTCATCCTTTATTTCGAATCTGGGAGTGGGTAAAAACGCTGAGTTTCTAAAACAACTTTTTGAGAATAGTTACCTAAAAAACAAGGATTTAGCATCTGCTACTCGATCTTTAGTGAATACTCTTTTTGAAAACTACGGCTTGGTGATTATCGATGGAAATGATTCAAAGTTAAAGAAATCGTTCGCTTCTTTTATGCGAAATGACATACTAAAAAACACTGCATATCAAGAAGTTAAAAAAACAATAATACAAATTCAGGAATTAGATAAAATATATCCAACACAGGTAAATCCTCGTGAAATCAATTTATTTTACCTAACAGAAAAAGGCCGTAATAGAATTGTAATAACCGAAAATGGTTATGGAGTCCACGAAACAGAAATGTACTTCACTGAAAAAGAATTACTTAATGAACTCGAAAATCATCCTGAGCGTTTTTCTCCTAATGTGATCATGCGTCCTCTGTACCAAGAGGTTATATTGCCAAATTTGGCTTATATTGGAGGAGGTGGCGAAATTGCTTACTGGTTGGAATTAAAAAGCTTTTTTGATAGTGAAAAAATTGTTTTTCCTATACTGATGTTACGAAATTCAGCTGTTTTTATAACTGATAAACAACACAATAGAATAAAAAAAGCAGAAATGAAAATTGCTGATTTATTCCTTAAATCAGAGAATCTTAAGAACATATATGTTCAAAAATTAAGCGAATTTCCAATTGATTTCTCAGAACAAAGAAAAGCACTACAAAACCAATTTGCAAATTTGTATGTACTGGCAGAAAAAACAGATAAAACTTTTTTAAACGCTGTCAAATCACAAGAAATTAAGCAATTGAAAGGATTAAATAATCTGGAAAAACGCTTGTTAAAAGCTCAAAAAAGACAACTTTCCGAAAAATTAGAGCGTTTGACAACGTTGCAAAGTGAATTGTTTCCAAATGGGTCGTTACAGGAACGTTTTACTAACTTTTCGGAACTATACTTAGAATATGGCGAATCATTTTTTGAAGTTTTAAAAAATGATTTTAATCCTTTTCATTTCGAATTTTTAGCTGTGAAATAATGTCTTCCTCTTGACTTAAACTATTCAAGAAAACTAACTTTCTTTGCGAGGTCTGCTTTTTTGTAGATTTTATTTTCTTTTCAAATGAGCTACGACCAGTTCCAATTCTTCGTACCATGCTTCTCCGAATTTACGGATGAGTGCATTTTTAACAAACTTATATACAGGAACTTGTAACTCCTTTCCTAAACTACAAGCGTCACTACAGATATGCCAACGATTGTAGTTTACCGCCGTAAACGAAGTGTATTTTTGTAATCGAATTGGATACAAATGACACGAAATTGGTTTTTTCCAGTCAATTTTACCATCGTTGTACGCCTGTTCAATGGCACATAATGCCCAGCCTTTTTCATTGCGAACCACATAAGCACAATCGGCATTGTCAATAAGAGGAGTTTCCCATTCTCCATCTTCACCTTTGATGTATACACCTTGATTCTCAATAGATTCTCGTCCCTTTTCCGTTAGATAAGGAGCTACTTCTGGGTAGATACGCTCTAAAATTTTCAATTCTTCATCCTCTATTGGAGCTCCTGCATCCCCCTCAATACAACAAGCCCCTTTACAAGCGTTCAAGTTGCAAACAAACTCATTTTCAATTATATCCTCTGATATAATGGTTTCCCCTATTTGTATCATACGTCCGAATTTTATAAAGATACTGCTTCTCAGTCGGCAAAAATAGAGAAAAGTTTTTAACTCTCGCTCTTTTAAAGTTAGTTTAGAACGTTCCCAAATTTGTCATTTATGAATTAATAATATATCTTTGTAGCTATCTAAAAAACATTCTGTATGAACAACAAACATAAAATACTGTTAGTAAGTATATTAGGAAGTATTTTTTCTTGTAATAATACTATGAAGCAAGAATCCGATTCGTTTACGCTAAACGGAAAGTTACCTACAAACGTAAATGAAAAAGTATATTTATTGGAGTATAAAAACCGTGAATATACCGTTGTAGACTCGGTAGAAGCGAAAAATCAAACCTTTACGTTTAAAGGAAAGTTACAAGAACCTTTAGTACACGCTATTCGATTAGGAAATTCAGGAAAAAGGGCTAATTTTTTCTTAGAAAACGCTGATATCTCCATAACTCTCAACGATAATTGGCAAATTTCAGAAGCCTTTGGCAGTGAAAATACTGAATTATTCAAGAAGTATGATGATTTGAATGCGACAAAACGTATAAATTTGGACAGTTTACTCCAAAAAGACAACAGTTCGCCTGTTATAGCCTATTTTTTAGCAAGAAATGCCTATTTATATGACTACGAATCTTTAATTTTACTTCGAAAAAGGATAAATCAAAATTTATCAAGAAACACTTATATTGAAGAACTTGATGGAGCTATCGCTCAATTGGAAAAAATACAACCTGGACAAGTTGCTCCTGAGATTGTGATGGAAGACTTAGAAGGAAACACCATTTGCTTGAGTGATTTGAGGGGGAAAGTGGTACTTATCGATTTCTGGGCTTCGTGGTGTCCCGACTGTCGTAAGGAAAACCCTGAACTGGTGAAACTCTACAATCAATATAAGGACAAAAATTTTACCATATTAGGCGTGTCGTTTGACCGAAAAAAAGACGATTGGAAAACCGCGATTGCGACCGACGGACTAACTTGGACACACGGATTCGTTGAAGGTGCGTGGAAAGCAGAACCGATAAAGACATACGCTATCCGTTGGTTGCCGACAGCTATGTTAATTGACAAAAACGGAATTATCGTAGCTCGAAATATTGACCACAAAAAACTTATTCCAAATCTCGAAAATCTACTAAAATAAGCATAATGAAGGACTTATTTGGACAAGCATTATTAGACTATCAACAAGGAAATTATACGGAAGACATCAAAACAGAAACTTCTATTTCAGAGGAAGATGTATTGCCTTTGCCCTATCTATTTCGTTCTTTTTCAGAGATGCCTCCGTTAGAGAAGAAAGCTCTACAATTAGCGAAAGGAAAAGTGCTGGATATAGGATGTGGTGCAGGAACTCATGGACTCTATCTGCAAAATGAACGAGGATTGGAAGTTCATTCGGTTGATATATCACCCAAAGCCATTGAAGTATGTAAATTACGAGGTCTACAAAATACTTATGTTGGAGATATAATGACCTTTGAAGGGCAATTTGATACCATCTTACTACTGATGAATGGAGCAGGGATGTGTGGACGACTTCGCAAAATGGGAACTTTTTTTGCTAAAATCAAAAGCCTTTTAGCTCCAAAAGGACAAATATTAACTGATTCCTCTGACATCATATATATGTTCGACCAAAATGCGGATGGCTCCTACGACGTACCTTTAGAATTTGATTACTACGGGGAACTAATGTATTTAGTAAAATATAAAGGCGAGAAAGAACCTCCTTTTCCGTGGTTATATGTGGATTACAACACCCTACAAAACGTTGCTCATTCTGTTGGATTGAATTGCGAACTCATTGCAAAAGGAGAAAATTTTGATTATTTAGCTCGTTTGGAGCATCATTAATCTCAAAATGTCTGTATTTATGTCATTTGTTTAATTGTATCTGATACTACACTGAAATTCTTCAAACAAAATTTGAAAGACAACTTAAACTCATAAAACACTAAAAAAAATACTGAAAATAGCCGATATATATGATTATTACAGAAAATATTTGTAAAACCTACGGTTCACACATAGCATTAAATGATGTTTCACTACATGTTCCAAAAGGGAGCATTTTTGGATTATTAGGCCCAAATGGGGCAGGTAAAACATCCTTGATTCGAATCCTTAATCAAATTACATTCCCGGATTCGGGAAAAGTTTTTTTCGATGGTGAACCGCTACAAAATAAACACATATACCAAATTGGATATTTACCCGAAGAACGAGGGCTTTACAAAACAATGAAAGTAGGCGAACAAGTGATGTATTTAGCTCAACTTAAAGGTTTATCAAAAATAGAAGCTAAGCAGAGACTTAAATTTTGGTTTGATCGGCTAAATATCGGTGATTGGTGGAATAAAAAAGTACAAGAACTCTCTAAAGGAATGGCTCAGAAAATACAATTTATGGTTACCGTACTTCACGAGCCAAAATTACTGATTTTTGACGAGCCTTTCAGTGGATTCGACCCTATCAATGCAAATATTATCAAAGACGAAATCCTATATCTACGTGAAAAAGGAGCAACTATCATTTTTTCCACTCATCGTATGGAGTCTGTAGAAGAAATATGTGATCACATCGCATTGATTAATAAATCAGAAAAGATTTTGGAAGGAAAATTAATTGATGTAAAGCGAAAATTCAAAAATAACACGTATGAAGTTGGTTTAAAAATCGATGAAAATCGAAAAAAAGCCATTTTAGAAGACTTAAAACAACATTTTTCCGTTTCAGAAGCTAATTTTAAGAGCTTATACGACGACTTGAAAATCAATATACACAAAAAGGACGAACAATCCACAGGAGAGTTACTACATTTTTTACAAACAAAGGCTGAAGTAACTCATTTTGTTGAATCTATACCCTCTATGGATGAGATTTTCATTAAATCCATCAAAGAAAGAGAAGCAAGAATATCAACACCAAACTCTGATTAGTACAAATGTATCACTGCACACAAAAAATTAAACGTAGAAATATCTAATGAAACACATAGGAATTATTACCAAACGAGAATATCTCAATAAAATACGCAATAAATCATTCATCATAATGACATTTGTAAGTCCACTAATAGTGGTAGTTTTTGGAACTTTGATAGGATATCTAACAACAATCAATAGCACAAGTAACGTAAAAAAAATCACTATTTTAGATGAAAGTGGTTTTTTTATGGACAGTTTCAAAGATTCTGAAACAATAAAGTATACTTTTCTTGAAAACATAACTCTTTCGGATGCAAAATTAAATGTTTTAACTGAAAATTCATACGGATTACTGCATATCCCCTCAAAAACAACACCTAAATGGAAAGAAAACATCGAATTTTTCAGTGAAGAAACTCCAAATATCACTCTTATAAACCAATTGTCGAACAGGTTGGAAGACACTCTTTTTGAATTGAACCTAACCGAAAAAGGAATTAATAAAAATCAAATTGACCATGCTCGTGAAAGCATACACATTTCTTTATCAAACTTCAGTGGAGAAAAAAGCTCTGAACTAAGTAGTGTCATCAAAATCGCTATCGGAGGCATCGCAGGATATTTGATTTTTATGTTCATTATCATCTATGGAAATATGATTATGCGAAGCGTCATCGAAGAGAAAAGCAATCGGATTGTGGAAATTATCATCTCTTCTGTAAAACCCTTTGAATTGATGTTAGGGAAAATTTTTGGCACTTCATTAGCGGGACTTACACAGTTTTTAATCTGGATGATTTTCGGTGGACTTTTGATGACTATTACAACAAATTTTTTAGGCATCAGTCCATCATCAACCAACGAAATTGTGATGACGAAATCGGGAATGGATAGAATTACTTCCGAAATTCTGGTTGCATTTTTCCAATTTCCGTTTATGGAAATGTTTGGAGCTTTCCTATTATATTTCATCGGAGGATATCTTCTGTACAGTTCTATTTATGCTACCATAGGAGCTATGGTGGATAACGAAACGGACACGCAACAGTTCCTGATGCCTGTCCTTATCCCCTTGATATTAGCAGTTTACATCGGATTTTTCAGTGTTATCGAAGAACCTCATGGCACTGTTTCAGTTGTGTTTTCGTATATTCCCTTGACCTCGCCTGTGGTCATGCTGATGCGAGTTCCCTTTGGAGTCTCGTGGTGGGAATTACTAATTTCAGTTGTAATTCTGTATGCTACTTTCTTCCTTTTTATCGGAATTGCTGCCAAAATTTACCGTATTGGTATACTAATGTACGGCAAGAAACCTACGTACAAAGAAATTTTAAAGTGGTTAAAATATTAAATGCGATTGTACTAAAAGTCATTAACATCTGACTTTTTGGCTTAATAGACATTTTTTGATTGAAAAGTACAAAGAAATAAAAATCAAACATATTTCAATCCATTACCAACATAAAAAAAGTAAAGACGCCACAACGGACGTCCTTACCGATAATTTTTTAATTTCTTATCCTTTTTTGGTCACAATGCCCAAAGCCTCAAGCTCCTGACTATGAGCAAATACAACTTTGGCGTAAGCTACAAACTCGCTGTACTGCGGATAAAGCTCATCGAAGAATTTGTCACGAATTTCGGTGGCTTTTTGAGCCTCGGCGGTTTCCTTTTTCTGACTTTCTTTCAGAGCGATGACCTCTGTGATTTTATTTTGTACGGCTTTTAAATCTTCTTCTTTGATGTTGATAGACTGCAACTTAGTTAGAAACGATGGGTTTTTAAGCAATTGCGAATAGAAGTTCCCCACTTGCACTAACCAATCGCTATATGCCGTTTTGCGTTTCCCTGCAAAATCGAGCGAAGCACCTGCTAACGTATCGCCCTTAAAAAGGATTTTACAGAAAGCCAAATGCTTGGTATACAAATCATTGATTTCGGAAAATTTTTGGTCAAACTTCTCCGTTTCGGCGTATTGCTGAGCGTATTCCGTCTTTTGGATTTGGTGTAACTCTTCCAAACGCACCACTTTTGTTAAAAGCTCATCAAGTTTTTCGGTAGTATAGCCCAACAGCCCCATCTTCTCCTGAATGTTAGGCAATTTCCCGTTAGAAAACGCTAATCGCATTCGCTGAATCCATTCTTCCATTGAAATATACACGTTTCGCTTCTTTGGAGTTGGTGTTTGCTCGTTTTGATTCAGATTTTGGTCATTCTGATTCAAGTTTTGTTCGTTCTTATGTAAATTCTCATTCATAATAATTGTGTTTTTGGTATTAAACTTTTAATTTTCTATTGATTTTATAGATTTTTACTTGCAAGAAATGGATTTTTACCGGTCAGAATTCATTTCTTATTGGTCAAGATTGATTTCCTGTCAGTCAAGATTGATTTCCTGTCAGTCAGAATTCATTTCCTGTCGGTCAGAATTCATTTCTTGTTGGTAAATACTTATTTCTTGTTGGTCAAAATTGATTTCTTATGGGTCAGAACTTATATAATGCAGGTCAAACCTCGCTTCTTTGCCGTTAGAATGCTTTTCTGTACGGGAATTATCAAAATCCTATGGGTAAACACTCATCACTTGTAGGGAATTCTTATGATATACGCAGCAATATCCGTGCCGTAAGTGGTAAAAATTCAGCAGATTAGTATTAAAATGCTGTTAAAAAGAAAAGACGCCGTGAGGGCGTCTGTGGGGGTGAGTTGTATTTGGTATTCTTTAAGAAAATAAAATTTTATAATTAATTCATCTGTAATAGCTTAGAAACATCTTCGGCGTGGATACGGCAATAGTACATCACATAAGCGATATAAGGAACAAAAAGCAAAATACTCCATAGCAATCCTTTGGCAAACGCCTGATAATTTGCGTTTTTCACAAAAAGATAAATCACCCATACAATGTTCAAGGTCATCACGATATGCGATATTTGAGCAAAAATATTGGCTCCGCTCCAACCGAAAGTAAACATTCCCATCGTTCCAAAGTAATACATCGGCAAGAGAGCAAGAGGCAACAAAACTGCTTTTTTCTTCCATATAAACAGCAAAAAACAAAGCAAATAGACCAAACTTGAAGGCGAACAAGCGTTGAACATTGCCCATTGTAACAGACTTACTTTCAGCTCTGTGAAGAAATACCACGAGCCACTTAGTGTCAGCAATAACAGCAAGAAAGCCAACACCATTCCGATTGTTTTTTCTTTTTTTGTAAGTATCATAGCTAATTATTTTATAGGTAAATAAATTTCTGTTTTAAGTTTTTCAGGCGGTGTTTTTCGGGCATCGTTCAAATATTTTTCAAACGGAACAATACTGCGAAGTTCGTAACCGCTTTCGGGCAACCATTTTCCGAAAATTGTGTCGTACACTTTCCCTAAATTGTCGTACGCACCCTGATAGTGAAAAACGGCGTATTTGCCTCCCTCAATTTCTTTCACCCCAACCTCGCTCTGAGGCTTGGCAGGTTTGTGAATCGCCAAACAGATGTCTGACCGCTGTTTGTCTCCCTCCGTAATTTTGGGGTCATCGTGCGAGATGCAAATATGTTCAATACCTGCCGTAAAGAGCTTATTTTCCTTAACGAAAGCCCAAAGTTTGGCGTAAGTATCGCCGTAATTGAGTGTTCCGTAAGTTCCTGTAAGGGCAATATAAATAACTTTTTTCGGCTCTAAATCAATGATTTTTGGAGCTTTAAGTTTGATTTCAGTGATAAATTCTTCTTTTCTCATAATATATAATGTTTTATTGTTTCTGTATTCGGTAGGACTTACATCATAAAACTTTTTAAAGGATTTGGACAAGGACGAAACCATCTCATAACCAACTCTTTCCGAAATCTGCTCAACCGATAGATTAGAATATCGGAGCAAAATCGCCGAAGCCTCTACCCGCAAACGCGTAATGTAAGCTCCTACAGATTCATTTACAAAGGCTTTGAAAATGCGATGGAAATGAAACTCCGAAAAATTGGCAATTTCGGCAAGGGTTTTCAGTTCTATTTTTTCATCTAAATGATTGCCGATATATTCGAGTACTTTGTTTATTCGTTCGTGATAGTCCGCTTGTGTGGATTTTGTATTCATCAGTATTGTATCTTTTAAATTTCTGAAACAAAGGTAATAAGGTTTAAAAGAATTTTGTTTTTCCTATCTTGCTAAATTGTTTTTTTGAAAAGATTTTTTATCTCTGTTACAAAAGAAATTTTGCAAAGTTTATAAATGTGTCAAGAAATTATAAAAAAATAAGGACGAAAAATACTTCGCCCTTACTATTTTCTATTTATTGATTTCTATTGCCTATTTGGAAAGATACATCTTCCTTCTTGCATAGAGTTCACAGAATTGGTCGTCTTTGAGGTCGTCTATGGAAAACAGACTTATATTTGGTAAAAGTTTTACCCCTCAAAAATAATCATCCAAGAGATTCCGAATTTATCTTTAAAATCTCCGAAATAGCCAAAAAACTGCTCTTCCATAGGCATTTCTATTTCGCCCCCTTCGGAAAGTGCGTGGAAAAGGCGGTCAGCTTCGGCTTTGCTATCTACGGCAATACTCACATAGTTGTGATTGCCCGTAACAAGTTTTTGCCCAAGCGATTCGAAAATGTCCGACCCCATTAGTTTGTCGTTTTCGCCTATCGGAAGTTCGATATACATCACGCGGTTTTTCTCATTTTCAGCCACTTCCATCGGAGTTTCATCAGAACGAACCACCATTGTAAAATCGCCCCCGAAAGCCTTTTTGTAAAAATTAAACGCCTCTTCGCAATTCCCATTAAAATTCAAATACGGATTGATTCTTGTTGCCATTTTTTTATCGTTTTAATTATTAAGAGCAAAAATAAGCAGTTGGAACGAAAAAAATCTTGTCATAAGGCAAGATTTTAAGTTAGAAATTAACTATTTTATCATACCTTCTTTTCCTAACAATCGGCGAGCATACCCGATTTGTCCACAATGATAAATCTCGTGCAGTGACAAAAATGAAAGTTCTACGATATTGCTTTTAGGTTGATTTTCAAACTGTTCCAAACCGTCCATTAAAGGTTTATATGTTTGCTGAAAATATGATTTAAGAAGTTCAAAATCAATGAGTTTTTCTGTTACATCCTTAGCGTTGATATATCTTCCGTAGAAAGCAAAATGTTCATCGTTCCAAACGGAATTTTTACCCAAAATTTTTAAAACCAAATTGCGAGAATAAATCAAATGCCCTAAAAGCCAATTCACACAATTAGCCTCATTCTGTGGAAAAATCAACGATTCTTCGGCTGAAATTCCTTCTAAATTCTTCAAAATCAAACCAAAATTGGCTTCAAATTGCGTTTTTAATATGAGAGTGTCCATTGTTATGTTTTTATTTGGGCAAAAATAAGCAGTTGGAACGAAAAAAATCTTGCCATAAGGCAAGATTTTGAGTTATTATACTACATAGTCTTCACAATATTCAGGTGGGTAAACTATCTTGAAATTCTTTCTATTTGAAGCGTTTTTTTTAACAAAACAAATTTGAACCGCTGGATCAAGATCAAGATATTGTGGCTTATTCCGGTTAAATGAGATTATATTAGAGAATTCGGATTCTCTCTTTTTAGAGAGTTTTCCCTCAGCCCTAACCGCTTCATAGGGAAAGAGTTTATTATTTTTCAGGAATTCAATTATTCTTCTAACTGTGTTATTATTTTCATTATATAATCCCTGTTTTTTTAACTCCTCTTTAACGCCTTTAAAAAGACTGCGATGTTCTGGGTTATCATACAAATCAAGGCATTTTTCATTCAAATAAAAAGAAGACTCACAAATAAGATAGCTTTTGTAACAAGCCCCTTCTTTTCCCCACCAATGTGCATTATCGATAGAAGAATCCCAAAAATAGTACCCATTGCCAAGCCACGCATCTTTACGATTGCAAAAAAAAGGACCCAGACTTTCTACCTCATCAGGATTGTTTCTGTCCTCAAGGGTTTGATAGATTTTTCTAATCATTTTTGAGTTGTATGTTCTCTTAGTTGATTTTCCAATCCCGACAAGTTATAGGTAGGCAGAATTATCCCTGGAACATTAGCTTGTGTGGTTACTAAACTAATGTAAGCCCTTATATAAGGAAAAAGTATGGCAATGCTATTTCTGTAAAAAAAATCTGGAATTTCTTCAAAGGAACTAGCATTTTCAAAGGCAAAAAATCCTTTGCATCTTATTTTAATAAAAGGACTTTCTTTCAACGAATTACTAACGGTTACGGTTACTACAAAAGTAAGCTCAAATATTTGTTTTTGATTATCGTATATCCCTTCAGGGGTAAAATCAATTTTTAAATCTCCCTCTTGAAAAGATTCAAGATTTATTTCTACTTGATCAAATAAATAATCTTTGATTGAAAAAGAAGCTTTTTGCATAATTGTATAGATTTAATAAAAAACCCGAAGAAAACTTCGGGCTATATGAATTTGTTATATTTTCACTCGTTTTTATAACAACCGACGATGGTTGATATTTCTGGATAGAATCTAAAAAATCCTCCATGAGAACCCCTCCTTGGTCAAATTCTTCAGTTTTTGCCCAATCTTCCAAAACCTTTTCACGAGAATTATTCTCAAAATAATGCCTCAAATTTTCTAAAAAATTGTTCATAACTGTAACTTTAATAAATTCATCTTCGGTGCAAAATTACATTTTATTTTTTATCTACGAAATTTTTTTCTATTTTTTTACCAAACCTCCTTCCGAATTCTACTCAGCGAAGTATCGGTAATTCCCAAATAGGTGGCGATGTATTTTAAAGGTACGCTTTGAATCACTTGTGGCTTGTCTTTGAGGAATTGTAAATAGCGGTCTTTGGCGGGAAGCGTAATCATCTCGAGGGAGCGTTGTTGGGTTTGGAAGAGTTTTTCGGTCATAAAAAGTCGCCCCCATTCAGAAACTCCCGCAATGGAATGGTACAACTGCTGAAAATCCTCGAAAGAAATTTCCCACACTATGCAATCGGTCAGGGCAACGATGTTTTCCAAACTTGGCTCTTGTTTAAAAAGCGATAATTCATTGATAACGAACTCCTGCTCACAGAAAAATCCCGTAGTAATGTCGTTTCCTTCGTAATCGTGGACAAAACTCCGAGCAATACCACTTTGCAAAGCGAAATAACTTTTGGAAACTTCGCCTTTTTGTAAAATAAAATCTCCTTTCTTGAAACTCACCTGCCGATGTACTGCCTTGATTTGTTCAAGTTGTTCACTCGAAATCAGCGGATGGGCATAAAGTGTGGAAAAATCAAAGGTGGTTTGCATTTTATATACGGTCTTTTGAGGTTTATGTTAAAAAAGGGCGAAAAAATTTTCACCCTTACTATTTTCTATTTGTTAATTCCTATTGCCTATTTGAACAGATACATCTTCCTTCTTGCATAAAGTTCATAGAATTGGTCGTCTTTGAGGTCGTCTATGAAAAGAATACTCTCGCCGGTAGATTTCATTTCGGGACCTAAACGCTTATCCACGTTCGGGAACTTGTTAAACGAAAACACGGGCTGTTTGATAGCAAATCCGTCCAATTTCGGTTGGAAATCGAAATCGGTTACTTTCTTCTCACCGAGCATCACTTTGGTAGCGTAGTTCACGTACGGCTCCCCGTAGGCTTTGGCGATAAACGGAACGGTACGCGACGCCCTCGGATTGGCTTCGATGATGTACACCGTGTCGTCCTTAATGGCAAACTGAATGTTTATCAATCCCACCGTGTTTAGGGCTTTAGCTATTTTGTGTGTATGGTCTTTGATTTGTTGCATCACAAACTCACCAATGTTAAACGGTGGCAGCGTGGCATTACTATCGCCCGAATGCACCCCACACGGCTCGATGTGTTCCATAATCCCGATGATGTACACGTTTTCGCCATCGCAAATAGCATCGGCTTCGGCTTCGATAGCTCCATCTAAATAATGGTCGAGTAAAAGTTTGTTATTCGGAATTTTACGAAGCAAATCCACCACGTGTTCTTCCAATTCGTGCTTGTTGATAACGATTTTCATTCCTTGCCCACCCAACACATACGACGGACGCACCAAAAGCGGGAAGTCCAACTCATCGGCTAACTTTAAGGCTTCGTCGGCAGTTTCGGCAACACCAAATTTCGGATACGGAATGCCCAATTCTTTCAATAAAGTAGAAAAACGCCCTCGGTCTTCTGCCAAATCCAACGCGTCAAAACTTGTTCCGATGATTTTAATGCCGTATTTATGGAGTTTTTCAGCCAATTTCAAAGCGGTTTGTCCGCCCAACTGAACGATAACACCTTCGGGTTTTTCGTGACGAATGATGTCGTAAATATGTTCCCAAAAAACAGGCTCGAAATAGAGCTTATCTGCCGTGTCAAAATCCGTAGAAACTGTTTCAGGGTTGCAGTTAATCATAATAGTTTCGTAACCGCACTCGGCAGCCGAAAGCACTCCGTGAACACAACAGTAATCGAACTCAATTCCCTGCCCGATGCGGTTCGGTCCTGAGCCTAGCACAACTACTTTTTTGCGGTCGGAAACGATACTATCGTTCGCTGTGAAAAGATTGCCGTTCGCATCACGAATTGGAGCTTCAAACGTAGAGTAATAATACGGCGTTTGTGCTTTAAACTCGGCAGCACACGTATCTACCAATTTATATACACGGTTGATACCCAATTCTTCACGTTTTTTATAGACTTCACTTTCCCAACATCCCAACATATGGGCGATTTGGCGGTCGGCAAAGCCTTTTTGTTTGGCTTCCAATAGTAAATCTTTCGGAAGTGTTTCTATTTTATAGGTTGAAATTTCTTTCTCAATGCTGTATAGTTCTTCGTATTGCTTCAAGAACCACATATCTATCTTAGTGATTTCGTGAATTCTCGAAAGCGGAATGCCCATCGCGATGGCGTCGTAAATCACAAAGACTCTATCCCAACTCGGATTGGTAAGTTTGTCGATGATTTGCTCATAGTTTTTGTATCCTTTGCCATCAGCTCCCAATCCATTGCGTTTAATTTCAAGTGATTGCGTAGCTTTATGAAGTGCCTCTTGGAACGAGCGACCGATGCCCATTACTTCTCCTACCGATTTCATTTGCAGACCGATAGTGCGGTCAGAACCTTCAAATTTATCAAAGTTCCAACGCGGAATTTTTACGATAACGTAATCCAATGTAGGTTCAAAAAGTGCCGAAGTGGATTTGGTGATTTGGTTGTTAAGTTCATCCAAGTTATAACCGATAGCCAATTTCGTAGCGATTTTAGCAATTGGGTAACCCGTTGCTTTTGAAGCCAATGCAGACGAACGTGACACACGCGGATTGATTTCAATGGCGATGATATCTTCTTTTTCATCAGGAGAAACAGCAAATTGCACGTTACAACCGCCGGCAAAATCCCCGATACTACGCATCATCTTGATTGCCATATCACGCATACGCTGGAAGGTTCTGTCGGAAAGCGTCATCGCAGGAGCAACGGTAATAGAGTCACCCGTGTGGATTCCCATCGGGTCCATATTCTCAATGGTACAGATAATTACCACGTTGTCGTTTTTATCACGAAGGAGTTCCAACTCGTATTCTTTCCAACCCATTAACGCCTTGTCAATGAGCACCTCGTGAATGGGAGAAGCCTCCAAACCGCGAGTTAGGAGCGTATCGAAATCCTCTTTTTTGTACACCACAGAAGCACCCGTTCCGCCCAAAGTAAACGACGGACGAATCACGAGCGGAAACCCGAATTTCTGAGCAATTTCTTTTCCTCGAAGGAAGGAATTTGCCGTTTCGGACGGAGCCATCGGAATGCCAATTTTGTCCAAAAGCACACGGAATTTCTCGCGGTCCTCGGTAATTTGGATAGCGTCAATATCCACCCCGATGATTTCCACCCCGAAATCTTTCCAAATACCCTTTTCGGCGGCTTCAATACACAGATTCAGTGCGGTTTGCCCTCCCATTGTGGGCAGAACGGCATCAATATTGGGGTGTTTTTTCAGAATTTCAACGATGGATTTGGTGTTCAACGGCTTTAAATAGACGTGGTCAGCCATTGAAGGGTCGGTCATAATGGTTGCAGGGTTGCTGTTGATAAGCACGGTTTCGATGCCGTCTTCACGAAGCGAACGCAACGACTGCGAACCTGAATAGTCAAACTCACAGGCTTGTCCGATAATGATTGGTCCTGAACCAATTAACAATACACAATTTAAATCTTTACGCTTTGGCATAATATTCAGATAAGTATTATTTTTTAAAATTTTAAAAAAAGGTGTTACCTAAAAAAGATAACACCTTCATATATTATAAAAATCAACCATCGACTTATTTTTTATGTCTTGGTTCTGAAGAAACTGTTAATTTTTTTCTTCCTTTAGCTCTTCTTCTTGCTAACACTTTTCTTCCGTTTGCAGTAGCCATACGCTCTCTGAAACCGTGTTTATTTCTTCTCTTTCTTTTTGATGGTTGAAATGTTCTTTTCATTGTCCTAAATCTTTAAAAATCTTATTTTAAATAAAAACTATTTTTCTCTACCTAATAAGTGGGGCAAAGGTAGTACTTTTTTTTGAATTGACAAATTTTATAAATTGAAAAACAAAAAAAAATAGAAAATACAGATATCTAACACCTGAACATTCATTTCCTAACCCTTAAAATTTAAAAAGAAAAAATAACTTTCCTTCTTTTATCTAACTCATTATCAGATTTCTAAAGTCATAACTATAGTTTAAATACAATTATCGATTATTTAAATACTTAAAAAATACACCCCCTATAAAGCAACAGATTAAGGAAAATTATATAGTCTTATACTTGACAACACATATATCCTATTCTCAACTATGAATAGCTAATCAGCACTGTTGACAGGATATTTATTAACAATTATATCAAAATATGTTGGGTCATACATCCCTACCATAGAATAAAATACACGTTTACGCTCTTCTGGATTTTTGGGTAATACGATTAGTTTTAGATCTACGTCCAAAATTTGCCAAATCATTTCGGTGCAATACATTTTTGAAGGTTCGTCGATCTCCCCTACCCTATCGAAAGGCACTCGTTTAGCTAAATAATATTTTGCCCGTTCCACTATTTTCTTCCCCTGTACTTCAGAAGTATTTTTCGTACGGACAATCATCATCTTTTCAGGCATGGAATAGGTCAAAAATTCGCGTAGTGGTTGCTCTTGCATTCCATCTGTATCACTGGCATCTGCCGAAAGAGAATGAATTACCCACCATTCATTGTCTTTTAGGTACAAAATTCCTGAATGAGTAACATCATAGACAGAATCATTCAAACGCTCAGCAATCAAATCACTAAAAAAACCATAGCCTCTGCGGAGAATAATATCTCCTTCTTTGATCTTAGCTATGTCTTGGCGAGTTAGTCGTGCCACTTGTCTGTTTCGTTTCACAAGTTT
Organism: Capnocytophaga canis; assembly: GCF_043187445.1. NCBI lineage: Bacteria > Pseudomonadati > Bacteroidota > Flavobacteriia > Flavobacteriales > Flavobacteriaceae > Capnocytophaga > Capnocytophaga canis. The sequence continues at coordinate 470,987 of NZ_CP171121.1, forward strand.
GACTTCCTGTTTTCGATCCACCCAAAAAAACAGATGAAACCCTCCTAAAAGAAACAACAAAAAAATCCCAAAATAAATCACTATCTTAACGGATATGTTCTTCATCTTGGGATTTATCTAAATAAAACACTAATTATCAATAATTTAATCTATTGACCTACAGCTTCCTGTACTTCTTCATTAACTTCTTCTAAAGAACTTTCTCCTAAGTCAACGTCATCCATATTTGGCATATTTTCCTTATTTGAATTTTCTTTATTGAACGTAACTTTCCATTTACCATCTACCTTTTTAAGGTCTATACTTTTTTCTTCCTCTTCACCCTCGACTTTATAGAACGCTTTGGCATTATCACCATCTTCTTCAACCTTAGTTATTGTTACTTTCTTTTTCTCATTTCCTTTGGGAAGTTCTTTTCCCATTCCACTTAACATACCTAACATCTGTTGCATCGAATCGTCAGCATATTTTTTAGCTTCTTCAAAATCAGAATTTTCCATAGAAGTTAAAAATTTTTCAGCTACCGATTTGGGTGAATTATTTGAACAAGAGGTCACTAAAAACGCTACAAATAGCGTCGCAATAAAAAATACTTTTCTCATTGTTTTTTTATTTTTAATAATTTAACTACGCAAAGGTAGTAATAAACAGCTAAGATTCCAAAAATAATTTTACAAAAAAAAAACGATTGATTCACATCAATCGTTTTTTAAAATAATAAAAAAGAAAACTTAAAAATAAAAATTATGAAAAAATTAATTTTATATCTTATTTTGATAGGTAGCTCGTTATACCCAATTTCTCTAATTTCGATTCTATTTCTTTTAATTGGGCATTGGTAAGCGTCGTGTGAGGATATCTTGCTACTCCACAATCAACACCTAATAATCTCATAAAACTCTTTCCTCCACCATTAAACCCTCCGTAGGAAGCAACAATATTAACAAACTCAATTGCCTTATGTTGTAAATCAGCAGCATCCTGATAATTACCTTTTTCAAAAAGTTCTTTAATTGTTAAATACAACTTAGCCAAATGATTATAAGTACTTCCTACCCAACCTGTTGCACCTAATGGTAAACTTGCTAAAAAAGCTTCATCTACCCCAAAAAGAACATTAAATTCCTGATTGTTACACAACTTTGCTTGAGTAAAATGAATCATATTATTCTGAGTAAATTTTAACCCTGCAAAGTTAGGTATCTCCTGTTTTGCCTTTTCCATAAACTGACACATATCAAAATTAGCTCCTGTGAGATCTGGTATGTGATAATAATAAAATGGAATATTTGGAGCAGCCTCAGCTATGGTTTTGCAGTAAGTAACTAATTTTTCTAAGTTAGGTTTAAAGTAGAAAGGAGCCAAAGTAGCTATAGCATCTACTTTATCCGCTGAATGTTTTGCCAAATCAACTGCATGATTCAAATTGATATCCCCAACATGGTTAGTGATGAAAAAATCTGGCGACTTTTGTTCTGCCCAAGCCTCTATAATTTCTTTGCGTTCTTCCACTGAAAGAGAAGCAAAATCACCTGTGGAGCCATTAGCGAAAATACCAGAAACTCCGTTTCTCTTTAAAAAATCAGCATACTTAGGAACAATCTTTGTTGATACTGCCCCTTTCGAATCCATAGGAGCATACGTCGCAGCGATTAAACTATTCATCTCATATATGTATTACATAGGACAAAGTTATAACTTTTTTTTGAAATTCAAAAGAAAAGTTGTTTTTTTTCATTTTGTTTCGTATAAAAAATGTTATCATAGATAAGAAGCGCTTATCATTTTGACACAAAATATTGTAAATCAATAGATAAATAATCTTTTATTTGGAAAATAGGTCTTGACAATATTTCCTTACCATATTACGGATGGAAACAAATCCTATTTCATCAAAGTTGATTGTATGGACTGACAACCAACGGAGAGCTTCGATCTCATCGGTTGCCGCTACCGACACTTGTGAATTGGTTAGTGGACATTCAAAAAATATATCCATCGTTCTGTAAGGAACATTTTTGTAAAGATAATCATTTGGATGTGTTCCTATGTACTTTAATTGCGATGGCAGAACATCTATCCCTAACTCTTCTTTTATTTCGCGACAAGCCGCCTCCTCTGCATTTTCTTTAGGATCGATAAACCCTCCTGGAAGATCTAATTTTCCTTTGTCAGGGTCAACATTTCGGACTGTGAATAATATTTTTTGTTCGTACGTAAATAGAACTGCCACGGCTGCTGCTATATTATGAAAGTAGGTGAACTGACAATCGTGACAAAAAAAACGTACGTTATTTGGAAATTCCACGTTGGTTGATGTGCAGTTCGGACAATGTTTAAATATCATTTTCAATGTTTTTAATATGGTATAAATTCAGAAAAAAAATTTATTCTTGTATAAAAACAGTAAAAGGGATTAGTCTTTGAACCAACCCCTTCTACTGTACATGGAAACTATCGATACAAAGTAAAGTTTCCGTAGAATTTACGTGTATCTTCTAACGTATTGAGTTCTAAGATGTACCAATAATCTCCTGATGGCATGTGCTTTTTATCGTAAATACCATCCCATGAGTCCATAGGTGTCAAAGTTGTTATTTTTCTTCCGTTTCGGTCGAAAATATAAATCACCGCTTTTGGATAGTTTTCTATATTAATAGGCTTCCAAGTATCATTAATACCATCTCCGTCTGGAGTAAAGAAATTAGGTACTCGGATGTCGTGATATACTTCCTCAATGGTTAAAGTACGTGTACAGCCTAACGCATCGACCACTTGTACATCTACTTCTTTGATTATCTGTCTAGAATCTGGGTCTACTCGTCCAGGGTCATTTATTTTCATAATATACACTGGATTCGATCCTTGTTCTCTACCATTGAAATAGTATGTATATGGTTCTACTCCACCCGTGGTTTTCACCTCAATGGTATTCAATCCTAAATTAGTAACTCGAGTAACGGTTAATGCTTGAATGTCTTCAATATCAGTCACAACATAGACTTGTTCGCATTGTTCAGTTTGTGAGCCATCGGAATGAGTATAGGTGTAGATTACCTTTAGTGTCTGCGTTTCACTGGTTCTGTCATAGTCATGGATGTAACCTATGGTAGTCACATCAGTAGTTCTTGACAATGTTCCAGAGGTAATGGCACCTGCTTGTGTTTTCAACTCATAGGTCACATTTGTTAAATCAATAGGTGTAGGGAATCGCACTTTAATAGCGTCCGTAAACACGTTTTCATCACAAGATTTTTCTTGATATACCTCACGTGGTTCTATATTCGGGAATTCTTCAACCGTAAATTTAACTGTTTGTGTTGAACAGCCGTTGACGTCTATGATTGTTACATAATATTCACCTGCTTCCAATATTGGATCGGTTACGATACTTACTGGACTGGCTATACGTGGGTCAGCAGGTACTCCTGAAACGTACGAAACTGGTGTTACACGTCGTCCATCCTTGCTATACACATCCATTTTATAGGGTTGTACACCTCCTTGAGCTGTAATAGCTACCCTTCCGTCAGCTTCTCCGTAACAAATTAATCTATCAGAACCTGATACGTCTACTGCTGCATATAGATAGTTAGGTTCCCAAACCTCAACTGTTGTTTGTGTCCAACATCCCATACCATCCGTAATTTTCAAGGTATAAATTCCTGCTTTCAAATTCTCAAACACAGGGGTTGATTGCTCTATTGCAGGAGTTGTTCCGTTATCTAACTCAAATAGGAATACTGTTGAGCCTGATCCTCCTTGTATGTTGGAGATGGTAATTTTCCCATTAGCTTCGTCCTTGCAATGTACGTCTTCAACGGTGATAGATGCTGTCAACGGATCTGGAGTTACCAACTCAGCGGTTGCAGTTCCTATAAAATCCATACAGCCCAAAGCATCTCTTACCGTAACTGAGTAAACACCTACCTCTAAATTATCAAATAATACGCGATTTCTGTTTACTGTTTTTGTGAATGTTGTCGCCAACGAACTCAAAGTAACCTCATACGGAGCTTGTCCTCCTGTTACCTCTACCATAATATTTCCTTTATCATTCAAACAACTCACTTGTGGAATTGGTGCTGGATAAGCATTTACGCTTATTTGCTCTGCCGAAACAGGTACTACGAATGAACTAGTTGCTTTACAACTATTTACAAAAGACTGTATTTCAATACTATACCTTCCTTCTTTTAATCCTGTAAGTGTTATAGATGAACTTCCCGCAACAATGGTTCCTGTGGTTGTAGCACCATTAACGGAATAGGTAACAGTGTAAGTGAATCCACTTGCAGATGTATCTCCTCCTATAGCGGGTTTTCTATCTACAACGGTAAGGGTTATCTCTCCATCATTACCTTGATAGCAGGTTGGTTGCTTCTGATTAGACATCGTAATATCATACTTATTAGTCAAATCAGCTACTTTATGTGTAGCTTTAGCTCTACCACAACTTGTAGCCATATTTTCGGCTGTTATTTCATAGTCTCCTGTACCCAAAGTAGTTGGCAAGGTATGAGTAATGTGAGTTGTAGCAATGGTTGATGAGTACACTGCGCTGGTTACGAATCCATCACTCAATCTTTTTACGGTAAACCTGATTTCGGTTCCTGGTATGTAGATTGGCGTTGCTTCAACACTAACTGCTATGGTTTCGTCCACAGCACAAGTCATTGGAGTTACCGTTGCTACTGTCATATTTGCTAATGTAAAGGCAGGATTTATGGTAACATCTGTTGTATCTGTTGCACAACCTCCTGAGCTATCTTTCACACGCACGTAATATGTCCCTCCATTAACATCGGATAACGAAACACTATTCGAATTTTCACCTATGACCGTATTGGTAGTTCTATCAATAAACTGCCACGTGTACGGTGGAACTCCTCCCGTGATTTTAGTAGCATCAAACTGCAATGAGGCAATCAACGCTGCACTTGTTGAACAAGTGAATTGCTGAGGAGTCAATGCAGTTGCTCCTACTTGCAACGGTGGCGGTGATTTAATAATTGCCTTATCATTGATAACACTACATCCGTTAGTTCCTTCAATTTTTATTTCATAAACAATTCCTGCCTCTGAACCTAACAAACCTGTGAATCGTGCTTGATTCGACACAACAGATGTAGGTGGTATGCTGGTGGCGGTCGTTACTCCTGTTCCCAAATCTCTCATCGAAATGATAGTGAAGGTCATAGGAGCAATATCAATTGGGGTAGCTATCAGTTCGATACTTCCTTCAGATGCAGAACCACAAGAGGTATTTGTCACCTTCAACGAACCATTGACAACTTGTGGAACCTTCTCAGGTTCTATAACAAACGGTCGTTTGATAGCATCAGAATTACAGCCCATCGTCACCATATCGGAATCCATCACCCAAAGCTCGTAACTTCCCGCTACATTGACAGTTACGGTTATTGTGGTTGCTGTTATAGTGGTTTGTCCTATGAATGGCGTTGTTGAGCCATCGTCTTCCACGCGTACCACTTCATAGGTGTAAGTGCCTGTACCCCCCGTAATGTTTGGTATCACGATTTCTGCTGGCGATGTCGTTGCACAGGTTAATCCTCGGGTTACGTTGGCATTTCCTACCTGCACTGGTGACTTAACCTCAAAGGTCGTTGATGTTTTACAACCTCTGATATTTGAATATGTCAAGGTATAAACTCCAGGATTTAATCCTTCCAACAAAATAACGTTATACGGATATTGTTGTTGTACTGGTGTCAATCCTCCTGGTTGTAACTTATAGAAGTGGATTAAGGACGATTGACTTTGGGTTACATTCAAACGTACATTATATTGGTTATTAATTGCCTGACAAACTTGCACTTGAACGCTATTGATTTTTGGTTGTGGTGCATCCTCAATCGTTAAAGTTGGACCTTGGTATTTAACAATACAATCTCCAGAATCTTTCACATACAAATCATACGTTCCTGATGTTGATACGATAATTTTTTGAGAACCTAAAGCAGAAACAAACTGTCCTGACTGAGGATGTGTAAAATCACCCACCGCTGGAGGTGTAGTAACTGAGGTTGGTTGCACCAAGAACAAATAGTCTGCTACTCCTCCTGAAACTCTATCTACCGTGATTTCCGCCTGATCTCCAATATCTGTTGTACAGTACACATGCTCTTTTGTTATGCTTACTTGATGTACTACCAATGGCTCCGGGCCTGGAATAGCAATAGGTGGAGTTGCATTAACGCAACCTCCATTATTCTCTTCAAAAACAATCACATAGCGTCCTGGTGCTAATCCATTTACGTTGCCACTTACTGAAGTCATTGAGCTACCTACAGTTATATTTCCTGACATTCCTGCTCCTGCTACAGGGTTATAATCAGGGTAGGTATAGACCTGCCAAGTAATACCAGTAGTAGACGACTTCCAATCTTTCAAAGTAAACAAAATAGTTCCACTTGATGTTCCTGAACAAGCTATGGTTCCTTGCGTTGTAGTCATAGACAAGGTTGAACTCGTAGGCACAGAAATCGTAGCCCCTCCCCGAAACCAACAAGGATCTCCTGAAGGAGTTTCTGAAACAATGATAAATTCGTACCACGCTCCTGGAATTAACCCTGTAAATGTATGCTCCAACTTTTCTCCTGCTTGCCCAGTAGTTGGCAAAGTTGTAGCTACTGGAGGATTGAACTGGTACCAACCTGGAGAGGTAGGATCATTCACATCTATAGTAGTCTTATAGATGGCTACATAATTTCCAGTATGTGTTAATCCTGTTCCCGCTCGGTATGACTGTACAATAAGTTCTCCTGAATTTGGAGTACATCCTACAACTGTTGTAGAAGCTGTCACAATGGCATCGGGAGCTAATCCTGTTTTGAATGTCTGTATATCTTGACAGGATGGCGAAGTCATATCTTGTAAGATAACTTCATACTCATCATAATGTAAATTTGACACTGTAATAGTTCTTGGCAACTGACTTGAGAGTATGTTTGTTGTACTATACACCGTTCCCGAAGCTGTTTTTACAATCAATGAAAAATTACTATTCGCATTACCTCCTGCTGAGATTTCAATATTTGCTTGAGCCAACACTCCACAGGCAATCGGCGTTGTTGTTACCGTTACTACGGTTGCCTTAGGTAATGAAGGAACGGTTACTGGTCGCGTAGCTTTACAACCTCGTGCATCGGTAATAACAACCACATAGTTACCCGTAGCCAAAGCTATTGGATTGAGCGCGGCTCCTGTTGGATTATCAGTTCCATCGTTGGCGTATACCTCAACATTAAACGGTGCTACTCCTGTCGATTGATTCACTATATCAGGAACGGACGTATTGATATATCCGTTATCTGCACAGTAAGCTCCTTTGACATTAAATAACGGTGTAGCATTGAATGCAGGTTGTGAAGCTACTCTGAAAGGTTGTGAATGTTGATAACTACATGTATGTCCTTTTTCAGTGTATTGTACATCAAATAGATAAGTGACTCCAAAATCGGTTGAAGTAAACGTATAGGTTGACCCCACAGTAGTTACTTCGGTGTATACGTTAGCTCGGTCTGTGGTGTAGATAATAAAAGTTCTATCACCAGGCACTCCACCATGGGCCGTCAATACAAACGTTGAGTTGGGCGAAGCTACACAATCAATTGCCGATGTTTGCGAAACGGTCAAAGTTAATGGCTCGTAAATAGTAACCACCGTATTTGTTTTACATCCTGAATTATCATTCAATGTAATGGTGTACGTTCCTACTTGCAATCCTTCGAAGGTATGCACGTAGTTCGAAACAGTATGCCAAATATGAGCTGGTTCATCAGAACGATTGATCACATAACCTCCATTACCATTGAAAATATCAATAATAACATCAGTTCCACTACCATCGTTACAAGGACTATAAATTACATCAAATTCAATTTCTTTTTTATACACCTCAAATTCAGTCTCAGTTGAACAGCCTTTCACATCGGTGACCGTAATGGTGTAAGTCCCTGGAGATAAAGACATCGGCTGTGAGTAGCGACCGTTGTAAATTCCTACCACTTGTGGTGTAGGCATAGTTGCACTTTGGTACGTAAAGTGACTGTACTCTGAATTACCTCCTGCTGCCTCAAAAGTAATCGATGCTATGTTTCCTGCATCACAACGCACAGGATTAATTGGTTCAACTACTCGTAATGAAAGCGGAACAGCAGGTTGTGTGATGACGTAGGTTGTTTCTACCTTACAAGCTTTTTTATCAATATCTCTAACATAGATTGTTCTACTTTGAGTTGCCTCTAAATTGGTTACGGTAAAAATTCCTCCAGCTAAAACTGTAGGTGTCCACGTAACCCCATTATCAGTTGAATACTCAACGTTCGTTGGTGGATTATGTACAAATATGCGTAGACTTCCATCATTACCTCCGTGACAACTTACAGCAGTAGTTCCTAATACCTCTAATTCTAATTTTTTACCATCTTCTATAACTACAGGAACAGACTCTGTAGTATCGCAAAGTTTAATATCTTGCTCAATCCCTATAGCATCCAACGCAACAACACCGTTACCAGGGACATTTTTGATTAGAACAATATACTCACTTTGTGTTACTTCCACATCTGTGAAATCTGCCGATGATTGCACCCAAGTAGGTGTTCCAGTGTTCGTTACTATAATTTGTTTGGAAATACCCGATGATGCACCTACTGGTACCAACTCAACATTGAACTGAGGAGTTGCTGTTGTAAGCATATTAAAATGGCGTACAGAAACTCGTAACGGTTCGTTTGGCACCACATTTTTGATATGTTTTCTGAATACTACAGCATTTTGTACCGATGCTTGGACTACCATATAACGTCCGTTATTGACTCCTTGTGCATCGCTTGGAACAACCCAAGTTCCTACAGGATGTGCTTGTTTAGTAATGGCATATTTACCCGCTCCCACAGCTACATTTTGTTCGCAAACCAAATCATTGATAGCGTTTGCCCCTGTAGGATACCCTAAATCACTACCACAAACATCATTACCTACACCAAAGTCTTCCTTGAACAATATATTTGGAGTAATTCCTGTTGGTTTGTAATGTACGTAAATAGTGTGAGCCCCTGGTGATAATGTAAATACCGACGCTTGTACAGCTCCCGTAGTTGTATTAACACTATATGTATAGGAATGGGTCTGCCCTGGTGGTGCAATAGCTGTAACTGACACAGTTCCAAAGCCAACACAATCATAGGTAGGTGTAGAAACATTCACTGTTGGTGCTTGTGGCGATTGCATCGTTACAGGTATTGTCAACTCACAACCTGAAAGTGAAAGATCTTTAATTTTTACAGTGACATTCCCGTCCACTTGAGCTGTCGGCTGATTTTGGTATCCTGTACCAAAATCGTACTGATAAGAACCAGAACCTCCAATTACATTATTTACCGAAACGGTATATTTCCCGTTAGTATCGCAAGTTTTATCTTTAGTTACACCGACAAAGGCACGTAACGGATTGGCTGGAGGGTTGATACTTATAGGTCTTTTTACAAAACTACACGTTTGTGAAGCTACCTGTGCTGTGTAAGCTACTTCATAATTTCCTACCTCCAAATTAGTAAATAAAGAAAGATTATTTCCTTGATAACGTGCAGGTAATATTCTGGCTCCTGTATCATCTAATTTGTACAAACTAACCTCACGCTGAACAGCCGAATTTTCGAATACTAATTGAATTTCCCCTGTTCCTGTTGCAGTTGCACAATCCAAATCGGTAACAGCAAAAGTAACGCTGTGTACTCCTACAGGTAGTATGTTAATTGGAGCTGAAAATGCTCGTTCTCCATTTTGTTGATGTCTCATCACAAATACATAGCTACCAATACGAGTAAGATTCATTAACCCTTCATAGTGAGTATCAAACTCACCTTGGTTGCCTACCCATTCTGAATCTGGAATATTCATGTGAGAACCTCCTGGAGCAAGTACCTCACCATCTACCGACCATACAGCAAATTGATACGGAGGATTACCGCCTTCACCTTTAAATTTAATTTTCGCTCGGTTACAACTTTCCCATTCAACAAATTCCGCAGTGAATTTTAAATTTGTATTCTTCTGTATAGTTATAGTTTGCGTATATTCAAGACATGATAATAAAGCCTCAGAAGAAGTTACTTCCACTACATACGTTCCCGCTTTCAGACCTGTAAAGCGGTACTGTGTAGTATTGGTGGTCATCGCTCCTGTAGCTCCTGTAGTAAGATTTTTATACGTATAGTTATAATTAACTCCTTGTGTAGACATGTTGATATTTATATATCCATCCACATATCCCGTTTCATCTCCGTGAGTTACGGTAGCAGCAGGAGTATTACTGTCGAACACATCAAAATAATAGAAGTCATAACAATTTGCCCCTGCTACTTTCAATCGATAGCGTCCTCCTTGTGAAAGAGTGAAAGTATTTGTATTGTTACTCACTTCTTCCCAACATCCGTCAATAACCACTGGACAAGTTTCGTGACGTGGCTGACAATTCAATCCACTGGCTGATGGGTTTAATTTCTCCCATGTCAAGGTTGAATTTACAAAATTGACCGCTATCGTTTTAGATGTACCACCGCATAGATAGAAATGGCTTGTCCACGTTCTATTGTCATTTCGACAAGTCACACCCACATTTGCTGCCAATGCCTTAATTGGGTCAGCAGAACTTCCTGGTTCATGGTAGTCTATAATTTCATAGCTTACTATTGTAGCGACTCCACAGTCAAATTTATATTTTTCAACGCGATATTCCCCTTGAGTAGTAGCAACAAATGTACTTGTATTGGTTCCTATAGGCGTTCCATTGAGGAACCACTTGTACTCATCAAAACCTGGTGTCACACTCAACGTCATTGGGTTGCCCACACAATAAATCTCAGTACGTTTGTTTTCGTTAGTTTTAATTTCTACTACGGTTGATGTCTGTATTGTAGCTGTTTGGGTACGAAGCGTACAACCTGCGACTCCTCCGGTGTAAACCATTGTAGGGATTATATTTACTTGGTTCATACATGGTTGCTGAGCCAAACCATACCCACCTACTATTTTTAACGGTATTCCTATGCTTCTTTCCTCGTGACCTCCTGTAGAGGGTAATGCTGCAGAGGGATAGGTAAAGGTATATTTCTTAGCTACTGAATCATAGGTATATGTCACATTAGAAACTCCCGAATTTGTAAAGTCTATTTGTTTACTTAAATCAGGTTGTACGTTAGCATTAGAAGGCAATTGCACTTCCAAAGTTGCCGATGTTAGGGTTACAATTCCTGTATTTCTATATTTTACGATATAATAAAATTCATTTTCTACTTGCAATGAATTCAATGAATACCCTTCCGTTAATTGCATTTCCATCTTAGGATCTTGGACCGTTACAATCAAGGTTCGTGAAACGGCATTTCCGAAAGCATCGGTAAATGTATATACCACAGAATGCACCCCAACACCGAATCTTCCTTGATGTTGCGTTCCTCCATTGAAATTGGTATCAATTGAAACTGTGGAAGTAACAGCCAGTTGCACTCCACAACGAACATTTTCATCCGTTACTTTCGGTTCATTCCAAGTTACCATAACATCACACCCCCCTATACTTGGATAGTCAACCAAATCAGCTGGGAAATACGTAACTGACGGCACTCCCGTATCAATAGCAAGTACTGATGTGGAGGTAGCCGTTAGCCAAACGTTTGTTGCACATCCAAATCGGTCTTTCAACTTTACTCTTACTTCATAGGTGGTATTGGTATACACTGCCTCCCCAAAAGTTTGGGTATTAGTTGCTACCATCACTTTTGAACCATCAGGATTGATTCTGTACCACTCCGCATCAAAGGAATTTATTGAAACTCCTCTCAATCGCATTTGAGTCGTTTCCCCTGGACATAATCCATTGGGATGGTCATAATTGATAATATGAGGAGTTGGAAATACACTCGAATCGGCTATCTCCTGTACACTAACAACAGGGGATCCCGCTATACACTCATCTTTTACGTATACTTTATAGGTTCCATCGGGTAGGTTTTTAAATTCGTAGTTTCGTTGTCCACCCGTCATCGTTACGCTTGCCACCTCTGCTTCAGTAGTTCCCGAAACACTTTTCAGTACATAAGTAACATCCCCAACGATCCCAACATTAGTATCATGCGGAAGATCCACCAAAATCATAGATGTTCCGTCCGAACCGCAAGCAATGGACGTAACCACAGGATCCATAGTTTGTGAAGGAACTTGGATTTCTGTGAAATAACGTAACAAATCTGGATTGTAATTCGTTTTATGACGATTCATCATGTTGGTAGATAACTTCCCGGGTCCTATCTCATTTGTAAAACTAGACAATAGTGTCCACGGAACTGTTGAAACCAAAGAAGAATTATTATGGGCTGTATATCCACCAAACTCATGTGTATATATTTTATAGGTTTCTCCAGGCTTCAATCCTGTAATTATACCATCTTTTCCTCGTATTCGTTTGATTTGCTCTAATCCAGAGTCAATAAAAACTCCTATCAAACCTGTCCACATTCTTTGGGTAAGAGTAGGAAAATTAGCATGTAATGCATCATGCGTAAACTCCAAATCGTAGTACCCACATCGTGGTACTAATTTATAGAAAGGTCGCTCGGTTTCTGTTACTCCATATCTTATTTCATTTCCCAATGTAATTGTCTTTGAAGCACTACCACACGCATCTTTGATAGTCAAAACATAGTTTCCAGGAGGCAAGTCACCAAATCCTATATGTCCATTGGGGTCTCCCATATAGGTAGGCGTTACCGTAGCTTCCTTTGGAAAAATAATAGTTTCTGTTTTGGTTTGTCCAAAAGGAAGCCTTGTTTCAAAGGAGACGGAAGGCTGTCCATCTGCTCGACCTAAGGAGATCGTTACTGTTGAAACCCCTGGATTGGCTGGGTCTTCATACATAAGCTCGTTTCTTTTTTCAATACGAAATGATGTTGTTCCTTCAGCGATCCCATAGTTAGACTGCAAAGTGTTAAAAGTCAATTCAAAACGATTTGTCGGAGTTGGTAAATAATTTATATTTGTAGTTCGTTCAAATGCAGAAACAACAGTTCCATCGGATTTTAAAAACTCCATACGAATCTTATATCTACCTGCTCCAGAACGATGTACGTCAATGGTTCGATAATCCACTATTGTATAGTCAGTCCCTTGGGTCAATGGTGGTCCATACGAATTTGGTGCGGTTTCTTTGTAAACTTTGTACTGATATGTCAACGAAGAGGTCGAAGAGGTCGCATTCCAAATATCTTCCAAATTAGATAAATACCAAGTGTAATTTATTTTCCTTTTTCCTCCTTCATTTAGATTAACTTCTCTTGCAGATGTTCCTGGACTGGCTACAATGTACAAAAAAACAGATGCTCCTGGACAAACAGATGTGGAAGGAGAAGTATTATTAGCAAGTACCAATCCTCGCGTAGGTGTTTCATTATGTACATCATGTAAGCCTGTCAATGTAAACGTATTGGTAACTATATTTCCTAAACCATCATCAACAACAATTTGAACCTGATCGTTTTCTTGAAAATCAGCACCATTGTATGAGTAAGCATATCCATTGAAACTTGATGTAATATCCGCTATAGGTACTGTTCGATTCAAGATTTGAACAGTAGCTTTTGCATTAGAAGTCCCTAATCCTTTGAAATGATTCCTAGGAATATCAGGATTAGCCTCTCCTCCCGTAAAACCTACCATAACATTGTTATTATCAACACCTCTCAACAAAGGGATTCTTAAGTTGAATTTGCCTGTAGGTTGTGGCACTGAAACTCCTGCTATCGTCCTTGCCTGAGTATGTAAACTCAGCGTCAAGTCGGATAAAGTTAGGGAATAAGTTCCCGGTAAATGAACCGATTCAGGAACTTGTATTTCTTGTGGGTGTGAAGGGAAGTTTCTACAATTATCTGGAGCTCCTAGAGGAATTTCTCTAACAAAAACGCTTATATTAGGGTGATCACTGTATGATATGCGCTCCCCTGTTCCTGGGACTATACTGAATACCTGATCTGCAAGTGGAGAATTGATAATTCTATCATTAATCAATACCTCACCAGTACTAGCAGACACAACTCGAACTTGATATTTTGAATTTCCAGTGGTAAACCGTTTAAGTCCAAGATATATTACTCCATTTCCTTCATCAATATTGGTATTTGTTACCGGGTCTCTACGGATAGTCGCAGGGGTAATACGTATCGATTTAACCTCAAAAGGAGTGTAAAGATCATTGATTGTTACAGGCTTTTCACAAGACATATTTACATCGTTTTCCAATGTGAAAGTATAAGTCCCTGCTGCCAAATTGGGAATGGTCATGGATTGTCCAGCAAGAACGGTGCCTCGTAATGAAGCCGAAGTTGCTCCTGGTTTTATCCAGTAAACACTAAACTCCGTCCCTGCAGGATGTTCTGCTGAAACTGGAGGTGCATTCAATGTTATGAGACCTCGATTCTCACACTGAATATCACCCGTTACAAGCTGAAAATTGTTAATAGGATGAGTTGAATCACATTGTGCATATATCCATGAGGTTGTTAGCATCATGAACGAAACGAAAATAAACAACTTTTTCATAACGTATTCGTTTTTAGTTAGTTTTTCAGCTAGTACTGTTAGATTAGATTAAGATTTTTCCCTCACTAAGTTGGAAATAAAGTATACAGGCGACAAAATTAAAAAAATGCCCTCCAATAAAAAAAATAATAACATTTCTATAACTAAAAAATAACAGTTGAAACATGAAAAATATACGTTTATCGGATTTTATTTAACATTGTTTAACTTTTTTAGTATGAAATTAAATATAAAAATAGTTCCATCAGAACTCTATTTTCTGCGAAAATAAAAACACTTCTAAAAAGAATTAATCCTATACGATGCTATCTTGTCTACTCTTACAAAACTTGACAGTTTTAAACGTTCTAAAATTTAAGACTCTTTTCCAAAATGTGGACTTATAAATCATTGATACAACACCGAGTAAGAATCTCTTTTTCACTGACTTTTAAAATGTAAAAGAACTATGTACAGCATAGTATAGTACTCTTTAAGAAAGTTTTTCTACATAAAAATATTATATTTCGGTAAAAATTGTATTTTTGCAACCTTGAAATCATACATACATATAGTGTAATCAAACTATGAAAATTTCGTACAACTGGATTAAAAAATTCATCAAAATTGATTTACCTTCAGAACAAACTGGAGCCTTACTTACCGACTTAGGACTTGAAGTTGAAGGAATTGAATCTTTCGAAAGCATCAAAGGAGGACTGAAAGGAGTTGTTGTCGGACACGTATTGGAGTGCCAACAACACCCCAACGCTGACCGATTGAAAGTTACCAAAGTAGACATAGGTCAGGGGAACATCGTGCAAATTGTGTGCGGAGCTCCAAACGTTGCTAAAGGGCAAAAGGTACCTGTTGCGACCATTGGAACAAAACTTTTTGATAAGGACGGAAACCCATGGGAAATCAAAAAAGGAAAAATACGCGGTGAAGAAAGTTTCGGGATGATTTGTGCCGAAGATGAACTCGGACTAGGTGAAGGACACGAAGGAATCATGATTTTGGATGACAAATACGAACCAGGAACCTTATGTAGTGAAATCTTTGAAGTAGAGAACGATGAGGTTTTTGAAATAGGATTAACTCCAAATCGTGCAGACGCCATGAGTCACTACGGTGTTGCGCGTGACTTACGTGCAGGATTGATACAAAGAGGTACTTCTTTGGAGTTGATAACCCCTTCGGTGACAAAATTTCACATTGACAATCGACTATCAAAAATTGATGTAGATGTTCAAAACAAAGAACTCGCACCTCGATATACGGGATTGACTATCAGCAATGTAAAAGTATCTGAATCCCCTATGTGGTTGCAAAACAAACTGAAATCCATCGGACTTACTCCTAAAAACAACATCGTTGATATTACCAACTATGTACTCCACGGACTGGGACAACCGTTACACGCTTTCGATGCAGATCACATCGTAGGGAAAAAAATTATCGTAAAAACGGCAGAAGCTGGTACAAAATTCAAAACCTTAGATGGTGTTGAACGTATCTTAGATGCAGAAGATCTAGTGATTTGTGATGCTGAAAAACCTTTGTGCATTGCAGGAGTTTTGGGTGGACTCAACTCTGCAGTAACCAGTAGCACTCGCAATATCTTTTTAGAAAGTGCCTATTTTAACCCTGTTTCGGTTCGAAAAAGCGCCAAACGCCATGCTATCAACTCCGATGCTTCTTTCCGCTTTGAACGAGGAATAGACATTAGCGAAGTAAAACACGCTTTAATGTACGCTGCTATCTTAATTGAGAATGTCGCAGGAGGACAGATTTCATCGGATATTATCGACTTATACCCCAAAAAACATGAGGATTTTCAGGTATTTTTAGCATTCGAACGCGTTCATAAAGTTATTGGACAAACCATTCCAAACGACACCATTAAAAGCATATTACATTCATTGGATATCAAAATCAACTCAGTTACAGAGCGCGGTTTAGGATTAGTTGTACCTTCATATCGTGTAGATGTACAACGTGAAGCGGATGTTATTGAGGAAATTTTGCGTGTCTATGGATACAATAACATTAATTTTTCAGAAAAAATTAATGCCTCAATGTCACACGCTTCAAAATTTGACGATCACAACGTTCAGAATGTAATAGCTTCCCAACTTGCCGGACAAGGGTTTTCTGAGATAATGACCAATAGCTTAGTATCTGAAAAAACAATTACTGATTTCGAAGAAGATCTTACAAAAGTGGTAAAAATTCTGAATCCTTTGAGTAGTGATTTAAATTTTATGCGCAAAAATCTCCTACCCTCTGGATTGGAGATTATTGAATACAACATTAACCGAAAGCGTTCCGATTTGAAACTATTCGAATTTGGGAAAAGTTATCACAAAATAGGTGATAATTTTGTAGAAAATAAACACCTAATGATTTATATCACAGGTAATCAACTTCCTGAAAATTGGAACATTATTCCTCAGAAAACAGATTTCTTCTTTTTGAAAGGAATTGTTGAATCCGTTTTTGAACGATTGCAACTAAAAAATATTCATACGCAACCTCTAGATAATAATCTCTTTATTCGAGAAGGATTTGAATGGCTTATCAATGGAAAATTGCTTGGAAGTATAGGCGTTGTTAAAGGTAAAATATTGAAAAAATTTGGTATCAAGCAAGAAATCTTTTTTGCCGACATCTGCTGGGATATAGTTCTTGAGAGCATTAAAAATCAGAAAAATACATTCAAAGAAATTGCTAAATTCCCAGAAGTAAGGCGTGACTTAGCATTACTCCTTGATGAAGCTGTTTCGTTCAGTGACATTCATAGAATAGCATTTGAAACCGAAAAATCCATCTTAAAAAATGTAGGCCTGTTTGATGTATACCAAGGCGAAAAACTTCCTACAGGCAAGAAAAGCTATGCAATTAGTTTCACCCTACAAGATGATTTTAAAACACTCACGGATAAACAGATAGAAAAGGTAATGCACAATTTACAAGAACGTTTCAAGGAAAAATTACAGGCATCTGTTCGCTCATAATAACTCATTAATGTTCTAAAAAAATAGAAGCTGTCAAAAAAATGTTTTTAAACAAAGTATATTTATAAAATCTTGATTATAAATATCTTTTAAATCTTCGAAATTAGTTTTTTGACAGCCTCTTTTCGTTTCAAATCGTAGAGATATTCCGTTATTAATCGACTTTAACTCTCCAACCAAAAGGGTCTTCAACTTTGTTATATTGGATATTCAAAATGGCTTCTTTGATTTTTGAAGCGTATAAATCAGCTGGAGGTGTAAACGTATATTTTTTGTCTTTATAACCAAATCCAGAAATTGGACTTATAACGGCTGCCGTTCCACTACCAAAAATTTCTTGAAGAGTTCCATTTTCAGCAGCTTCAATCAACTCTT
Organism: Capnocytophaga canis; assembly: GCF_043187445.1. Taxonomy (NCBI): domain Bacteria; kingdom Pseudomonadati; phylum Bacteroidota; class Flavobacteriia; order Flavobacteriales; family Flavobacteriaceae; genus Capnocytophaga; species Capnocytophaga canis. The sequence goes on from NZ_CP171121.1 coordinate 488,977, forward strand.
TGACTCTTACTGGGCGTACCTCGGTTTTGATTCCCATTTTTTCAGCAATTGTAAGTACGCTTTTACGAGTAACACCGTCCAAAATACGTTCGCTTGCAGGGCAGGTCATCAATACATCATTGATTCTAAAAAATAGGTTCATCATTCCTGCTTCTTCTAAAAATTCATGTGTAGCATCATCTGTCCATATAACTTGCTGGTAGCCTTCTTCAATCGCTAATTGTGTTGGATAGAACTGACCTGCGTAATTTCCAGCAGCCTTGGCAGCACCAAAACCTCCATTAGCAGCACGACTATAGTAGTCTGCAATTTTCACTTTCACGTCGCCTGAATGATAGGCCTGAACTGGCGAAGTGATAATAATAAACATGTAATCCGTTGCAGGAGAGGCTTTTATTCCTGATGTGGTAGAAATCATAAAGGGGCGGATGTATAGTGAATTTCCAAATCCTTTTTGAATCCACTCACTATCAATTTTCAACAAAGCTCTCAACCCTTGGTCAAACCAACTTTCAGGAAACTCTGGAATTGCTAACCGAACCGCTGATTTATTCATTCGTTTGTAATTCTCTTGCGGACGAAACAAAAAGATGTCTCCAGCATCATCTTTATAAGCTTTCATTCCTTCAAAAATAGCCTGTCCGTAGTGAAAAACACTTGCTGAAGGTTCTAAAGTTATAGCTGAATATGGCTTAATTTCAGGTTGTTGCCACATTCCATCGGTGTAGTGGCATACGAACATATGATCTGAAAAAATTTTTCCGAATTGTAGATTCGAAAAATCTACTTCATTAATACGACTTTCTTTCGCTTTCTGAATACGTAAATTAAATGCAAGGTTATTCATAATTTTAAATATTTTCTGCGAATGTACTATTTTTTTTCGACATTTGGAAAAAATACGAAGCTCTGTTCAGATAAAAGCAGATTTTGAAATTAATTTTCGTTTTAAAAAGGCATTATGTTTTATGTAATAATAAAAAGAAGGAAAGGTCTTATGGGTTTTAAGGATAACTAATCATTTTCAAGAAAAAAATATGTAAATTCGATTTATTTGAGATTAGCTGTATATTCCTTGATAAATATTTATTACTAACAAAAAAATGAGGCTGTCCAAAAAGGTCAGCCTCATTTTCGATAATAGTTTGTTTTAATTTTGTCTAAACTTTTCCATGCACTATCTTGTGTATATTCATGAAAAAATTAGTCCCATCCAGGATTTTGTTTATACCCAACCAATTTTAACTCATCTGTTGGTATTGGATATAGATACATTTTATCATTCCACGTACGTCCGTTAGGAAATGCTGGGTAAACAATCAAATATTTCTCATTGTCCACGGGTAATTTATTGATAGCGTCTTTGTTATACTCCGCTTTCAACTCATCTGTTAATTTCATTCCTTTTATAGTTTTCGGATTGTTAAGCAGTTTTCCAGCCTTCCAACGTAAGATGTCATTAAATCGGAAACCTTCTCCTACAAGTTCTACACGACGCTCTCTGCGTATTTCGTAAAGAATGGGAGCTACGTCATACCCATAATCACTAGCGTTAGCATCTGCTACTGCATCCATCGTTAAATGGGGCATTGCAACTCTGTCTCTTATCTTGTTGATTGTTCTGTCTAAATCTGCTTGAGACAATGTTCCTAATTCATATTTAGCCTCTGCATAGTTTAACAGTACCTCTGCATATCGAAAGATAAACATATCTGTATCGCTACTGTACGCTTCTTCCTGTTTTGGATCGTTTGACATTCCTTTGATAAACCAATACCCTGTGGTAGTTACTGGTGTGCCTATTTCTGGAAGATTTACAATCACTGGCGGGGTAGAACTCGTTTTTACGAACCCTGGGGTGGCTACGGTTTGTGCATAGCGTGGATCTCTGTTTTCAGCTTCTTTACTTGGGGTGCTGTCGTCATAGGTGTAAGAGGTAGTACTAATTGGTTTTCCATCTTTAAAGAGGTAGTACTCCATAAAATCCTTGCTACATCCGTTGTTAGAGCCTTTGGCTGAACGGCTATATTCGTGTCTTCCAGTTTCAACAGCACGCAGATAATGTCTGTGGAATATAGCTTCTTTATTGCCTGCCAAATTATCCTGAATGAATAAATTGCGATAATCCTCATTTGGCTTTCCTGTGGAATAGATTTCATATCCTTTTGCCATCAGTTTTTCACTGGCATCAACGGCTGCTTCCAAAAATACACGCTCATCACCTAAATTGTGATACTTACGGAAAGTACCTTCCCAAAGTGCAATTCTTGATTTGAGAGCAAGGGCAGCATCTTTGTGTAACCTTCCTGCCTCTGCATTTGCCTTTTCGGGCAGATGCTCAATAGCAAAATTAAGGTCTTTCAAAACTTCGTCCATCACTTTTTTGTGAGGTTCTCTTGGACCGTATATTTCAGGTGAGGCATCACCTACTTTTTTGAGTATTAACGGCACATCACCAAAGCGAACTACTTTTTCCCAATAGTATAACGCCCTGAAAAAACGAACCTCTGCCGCATATTTTTCTTTGGTTGTTCCTGAAACTTTTTGGTAATTTTCTAAAAAGAAATTACAATTTCGTATGCCATTCCAAGCACCTGTGTCCCAACCTCCTCCTGATGAGGGAACTGTGTATGTCCCAAATAAAAAGTCATCAGGACTATTAGGTACCATATTATCCGACTGTACATCTCTATGTTGTAAGATGCTCAAAGGCAAGCTTCCGTAGAATCGGTTAGCAAAAAAACTCAATTCTTGTTCTGTTTTAAAATAGGAAGGCTCGGTAAACGCATCAGGAGGAAACTTGTCCAAAAAATCATCGTTTTTACAAGAAACGATTGTCAGCACAGCCGATAATCCTATTGCGATATGTTTAATTTTATTCTTCATTGTTTTGTTCTTTTTAAAATTATTAGAATCGTGCTTGTACCCCAAAGGTAAATACTCTGTTAAGTGGGTAAATCTGATTAAGCAATTCAGGGTCGTATGATTTTATGAGTTTGGTAAATTCCATTACATTTTCTCCTGTTACATAAACCCTCAAATTACTCATTCCAATGGCTTGCATTACGTCCTTAGGCAAGGTGTACCCCAATGTGATTTGTTTTACACGTAAGTAAGAAGCATCTTGCAAGTAGCGTGTAGAGGTTTGGAAGTTTCCTCCCCCGAAACGCTGTCTTGGAAAATAAGCATTTGGGTTTTCAGGTGTCCAATAATCCAATTGCTCGGTAGTAGGTACTGCCCATTGGTTGGTAAAGCCCCAAAAATAAGTGCCACCCAAAGCATAATCTCTTTTTGCCGTACCTTGTAGGAATAACGAAAAATCGAATCCTTTGTAATTAGCCCCCATATTTACCCCGAAAGTGTAACGTGAACGGTTGTTTCCTATAATGCTCATATCGCCAGGATTATCTAAGGTATTATCTCCATTATTGATTTTGCCATCAACTTTCAAATCCTCAAATTTTACGTCTCCCGCCAACCATTTGTAACCAGCCAATTTTTTCTTATCAAGTTTAGCGGCATCTTCATCGGTTTGGTACAAACCATTAGAAGTATACCCCCATATCTCGCCAATTTCAGCTCCTTCATACATAATATGACCATTTACTCGATGTCCAAGACTATTGATAGGGTTAAGATCATATTTGGTGATAAACGCCCTACTGTCCGCTAAATTGAAACTTATATTATAACTAAAATCTTCGGAAACTCGGTCTTTCCAGCCGATGGAAAACTCAAATCCTTTGGTTTCCAAATCGGCAGCATTTCGCTGTGGAGACCCTGTTCCCAACACTTTGGGCAAAGGAACTCCGTTCACCAACATTCCTTTAGTATTTCGGATATAATAGTCAAACGAACCTGATAAGCGGTTGTTAAAGAAGCCGTAATCTACCCCTATGTTACGCGTTTCTACGGTTTCCCAAGTAAAGTTATCGCTCACTAATCCAGGAGCATTTACGTAAGGAAGTCCTGCATTGCCGAACAGATAGCCTGTTTGTGCTCCATAGCCCATTGTTGCCAAATACGGGTAATTTCCTCCCACATATTGGTTGGGTAAATCACCGTAGGACACACGGAATTTCAAATCACTTACTACTTTGGTTAGAGGCTCAAAAAATCCTTCCTTAGAAATACGCCAACCCAACGAAGCCGAAGGGCTGAATACATATCTGTTATTTTTGCTGAATTTAGAAGAACCATCATAGCGTCCGTTGATTTCTAACAGATATTTTTCAGCAAATACGTAGTTCAAACGGAAGAAAGAACCTATCAAAGCCCAGTCAGAAATTCCACTACCTACGCGAGGTTTATCATCATTGTTTAGTTTCAGGTACGGATAATCTTGATTGATAAGGTTTTTCGCACTTGCCCAAAAAGATTCGTTGTGTTTTTCTTCTTGGCTATACCCTACCATTGCTTTGAAATAGTGTTTTTCAGCAAAGGTGTTTTCATACTGTGCATAAATGTTAGCTGCTTTGTAAATGTCTTGGCTACTGCTTTCATCTACTCGGGAAGTATTGGTGTGTGCGAAGAAGCCCAAATCAGTAGCTTTTGTAGAGTCAAAAATACTAACACCATCGGTAGGTGCTCCGTATTCTTTGAAACGTTTTACGTTTGTTTTACTATTGTTTCTATACGAATTCCAAGTATAGTCCCCTACCACTTTTACGTTTTTAATGGGTTTGAATACAAAATTTCCTGTTACCCATATATCATCAGAAGCGTACTTTTCTCTTCCTCCTGTGGCAATCATCGCGAACGGATTGGTAAAACTACCTTGTCCTGAGAAATTTCCGTCAGGGTGACGCACTGGCATCAAAGGTTTTAAATCACTGGCAAAACGTTCTGTCTCAACACCATTACGCCCGTTTGAAGTCTGGTCGTTTTGTTTGCGATTTAGGCTTGTTTTAACTCCAAGAGTAAGCCACTTGGTAACATCAGTAGTTAGCCCGAGATTTAAATTGTAACGATTGAATTTTTGATTAGACACTTTGAAAAGCCCTTGTTGCTCAAACATTCCTCCAGAAGCTATATAAGTAGTTTTTTCTGAACCTCCTGAAAGAGAAATGTTGTGTTGCGATTGTGGTGCCCAACCAGGGTACATTTCCTCAATCCAATCAGTATTGCCTACATAACGGTATTTTCGCGGATCGGTAGGGTCAATATACACAGCATTTTCGGGACGTGGGTCAGCCATATATTTTTTTACTCTGTCAATGTCTTCTTGCCCAAAACCTTGACCACCTCTAGAACCACCAGAGACGGCACCTGTTTCATCTGCCAAGAGATACATTGTTAAGTATTCTAACGAATTTACTAATTTAGGCAAACGTGTTGGGCGTGTAAGCGAGTAATTTGTAGAAATGCTCACTTGAAGCGGAGTTCCTTTTTTTCCTTGTTTGGTAGTGATAAGCACTACCCCAAAAGCGGCACGCCCCCCATAGATAGCTGCCGAAGCGGCATCTTTAAGTACGGTTACATTCTCTACGTCATTCGGGTTAATTTGATTAGGATCCATTTGCACTCCATCAACAAGTACTAAGGGATTTCCGCCATTGATGGAAGTAAAACCGCGAATATTGAAATTGGCACCTGTTCCTGGACGACCATTACCCACTCCGATATTTAAGTTAGGGACTAATCCCTGTAACCCTTGTCCGATGGTAGTGAGCGGACGGCTTTCTAATACTTTTGCATCAACGGTTGCTACCGCCCCCGTTAAGTTTTCTTTTTTCTGAGTTCCATACCCAACAACTACTACATCTTCCAATTGTTGAGCTTCTTCAACAAGTAAAACGTTGATAGTCAGGTTATTACCCCCCCCCACTACTTTTTCTTGTGTTACAAAACCTAAGTAACTGAAGACAAGAACCTCGCCTCGATTCGCTTTGATTTCGTACTTCCCATCAAAATCGGTAGCGACCCCACGAGTGGTGTTTTTGATCAACACACTTACGCCTGGTAGTGGCACTTTACTCTCGTCAGTAACCGTTCCTTTTACTGACACCGTCTGTGCAGAAAGTGTCAAACACCAACTGAACACAAACGCGAACAATGTTAAAATTTTTAATTTCATAAGCTGTTTGATTAATTTAAAATTCGAGTGTAAAGGTACATCTTTTTTTTCATTTCATGAAAAAAAACTATTTTTTTTTGTGAATATATTCTTAAATAAAAATCTAAATAAAAGAGCTTCATTTGATTATACTTCGAAAAAATACAACAGTAATATTCAAATATTAAGTATATAACCTCCTATAAATTATAGCACCTGGTCATTTAACTTATGTTTAAGAACACGAGGCTGTCTCAAAAGAGTTATTTTAAGCAAAATATTAAAAATAAAACACTTATTTTCAGTAGATTAATTTTGTGAAATTGCTAAAATTTGACTTTTTGGACAACTTCATTATCAGTGGCAAGGACGGACTTACTATAAACAAAGAAGCTACCCTTTTTGGACAGCTTCTTTGTTATAAATATATAAAAGTTTACCAACCGGGATTCTGTTTCCAATTATTACCTGTTAGTGATAACATACGTAACTGAATTGGCAATAAATAATCTCTGTTGGGATTAAATCGCAATCCATTACTATATCCAGAAGGGTTGTATGGATAAATATATCTCTCGGTGTCATTTGTAGAACCTGTCAAGAAAAAATTATTTCCACTTGCTTGGTCATACTTTAAAGAGTTACCGTATTGAGGATGTCCTTGCAAATTGCTACCTACAAATAATGCTCCTGTTGGAAGTTTTCCTACAATGAGCTCTTCGGCAGCTGCCCAACGTAAGATATCTATTAGACGTACCCCCTCACAAGCTTTTTCCACACGACGCTCTCTTCGTACAGCTTGGATATATTTGTCTAAATTACGGAAGGGATAATCCATTTCTTGATTATATTCTCTATCAAAATCCATAGAAGGCATCCCAACTCTGTCACGTAGTGGTTTCAATAAAGAAATAATAGTAGCTGCATTTGCTGCACCATCAAGTTCCGCTAGGGCTTCTGCATAATTTAACAATACATCAGCATATCTGAATTGAATAGCAGGTGTTGCTCCTTTGTATTCAGCATCTAAACTTCCTGCATAGTCAATTTGAACATGTTTAAGTAAAGAGTACCCTGTTACATTTTGATGGTATGCTCCACCTGTAAGTGGAGGGACAACATAGGAGCCTTCATCAGGACGTAACTTTTGCCCAGGTATACATACGGTTTGAGATAAACGAGGGTCTCGTACTGTTGGCAATAGTTCATTTCCGAAAACTGTTTTTGCGGTTTGTTTTTCCGTTCCTATGAATGGAGTTCCTGATATAGTAAGATAATCATCAACCAATGAAGCTGTAACTCCAACAGAACCACCGCCTTTGTTCAAATATCTATTTACGTTGTTACCTACTTGGTCTCCGTCATAAAGCTTAAACCATAAAACTTCCTTATTAGTTGACAGATTGGTTGTTTGAAAAAGTTTTCGATAGTCATTATTTACATCCCCCGTTGAATAGATTTGCCAAACACCTCTATCAACTACAGCTTTCGCTGCAGCAACGGCTTGTTGTAGATAGCTTTTAATTTTTTCATCTGTGACCGAAGGATCATAGAATGCATTTCCTTTGGCTTTATGATACTTTTCCCAGGTTGCTTCAAAAAGAGCTACTTCACTTTTTAAGGCACGAGCAACATCTTTGTGAATCCTCATAGTAGCACTGGAGTTTTGCTCAGAAAGCAACTCAATAGCTTTATCTAAATCAGAGAGGATGTTATCAGCGATGGTAGTACGACTATCTCTAGGAAGCTTCATTTGTTCTAAATCTGGGTCTAAAGGCTTTTCAACCCACGTTAGTTGTCCGTAGTTTATAAACATTTGGTAATAATACCACGCTCTAAAATAATACGCTTCACCAACACATTGGTTGTAAGCAACACTTCCTTTTTCTTGACTATAGTCTAAATTATTTAAAAGAAAATTTATATTTCGAATTTGTGTATAATTTCCTAAACTTTGGGCATTATTTAGTGTCAATTCTCCTGCAAGACGAGTACTCGCTGAACTTGCAGCCATATTGTCACTGTGTATGTCATCTCCTGCGATTCCACCACCGCCACCTGCTGCAAAACCTTGGTGACGAACGCCCGATTCATAAAACTGGTTGATGTAGTTTTGCATTTCACTTGCCGTAGCGAACGGGGCGTCCGTTGAGAGTACTCCCTCTGGTGATTTATCTAAATCATTACATGCTAACAATAATAGAGTAATGCTCACTCCTATATATTTTGTAAGTTTCATAGTCTTCAAATTTTAAAAATTAACAATTATTCCCATTGAAACAACTTTATTCATCGGGTAGTTTTTACCACCTTCGCCTGTATACGTATTTCCTGTAAAAATAGCTTCAGGGTCGTATATATCCATTAAAGATGTGAATGTCAATAGGTTTTCTCCTGAAATAAACATTTGTACCTTTTGGAAATTAAATCTTTTAATGATCTCTTCAGATAGCGTATAACTCAATGTAACATTTTTAAGTCGGCAATAAGCTGCATTTTGTAAATATCTGTCACTCACTGCTTTGTTCTTGCTCTGGAAAGTTCTTACTCCTCCTGCAGTATGAATATAAGGTTTTGGATAATAGGCATTAGGATTCGTTTCGCTCCAATAATCTAAATGTTGTTTAAAAACATGTACTTGTGCGTAAGGCCCTGAACCCCAGAAATAAGATCCGCTTTCAGGATGCCAATCGCGCTTGCCAACTCCTTGAAGCATTACATTGAGAGCTAATCCTTTCCAACTAATTCCTCCGTTTATGGTGTATTGATATCGTGGTGTTGTATTACCTATAATGGTCATATCTCCCATATTACTGAGTTTATTATCTCCTCGATCAATTTTTTTATCATTATTTAGATCTATGTATTTTACGTCTCCAGGAGTCCATGCCTTAGGACTTAAATAGCTCATATCGTAGGTTTTATTATATTCATCAGCCTCTGCTTGGGTCTGTATTAATCCTGACGAACGATATCCCCAAATTTCACCTACGGATCGACCTTCATACCAACTATTAGCAGGTGCAGTTCCTTCAGGATTCGTATATTTCGTAACTACTGAAGTAGCGTCAGAAAGCATTCCTCCAACATTAAAGCTAATGTCTTCTGTTATTTTTCCTCGATAATTGATTTGTAGCTCCCAACCTTTGTTTCGCATATTTGCATTGTTTGTTTTAGGGGCGTCTGCTCCAAAAAAATCAGGAAAGCTGAGAGCTGTTCCCAACATATCTTTAGTATCGCGTTGAAAAACATCAAACGAACCTGTTAGTTTATTGTCGAATAAACCAAAATCAATTCCAATGTTTTTGCTTTCTACTTTTTCCCAAGTTGTGTTTAAGTCAATCACCTTAGGTGCTTGTGTATATGAATGTCTTCCATCAGAAAAAATATAACCTCCTAATCTGTTACTCAAAGGCATGGTAGCGGCAAATGTGTACAGGTCTGCACCAGCTTGGTTTCCTAACAACCCGTAAGAGGCTCGCAATTTTAAATTAGATAGAAAATTGGAAGTCGTTTCCATAAAGCTTTCTCGACTTATATTCCAACCCATTGATAACGAAGGAAAAAAGCCCCATCTGTTGGCTTTTGCAAATCGAGATGAGCCGTCGTAACGACCGTTAATTTCAAGAAGATAACGACCATCATAATCGTAGTTAATTCGCCCAAAAATTCCTCGGGTTGCCCAACCATATCGACTATCAGTGATTACTTTATCCCCTGCTCCCATCCCTACATTAGGATTTATAGTAGAATAAAGTTTTGTAGTAGAATTTTTTAGGTAGCTATACGATAAATCTTCCTCCTGATAACCTGCCATAAAAGTAAAATTATTCTTTTCGGCTAATGTAAGTAGATAATTTGTGTAAAGGTTCATTGTTTTGTATCCTTCACGAGCGTAGTAGCGAGTAAATCGCCCATCAGGGGTAACGCTCAATTCGCTTCTTACACCCTTTGAAGTAGTAACCCCATCAGCAGCATAAATATTAGGCGCAACACTTAAAGCTTCGTATTCATCATTACCTTGACGATGAGTGTAGTCAAAAAATATGAACCAGTTTTTAAGAGGTTGCAATTCTGCCCCTGCAGTAATGTTCAGAGAGTTTCTGTCTAAAGTAGTGTATGTTCCACTTTGTAAATAAGGAATCATTGTCAGTTCTGTGAAATTTCCGTTAGGGTCTATGTGTGAAACTGTAGGACGGAAACGAGCTAATGAGTGATAAAATCCTTCTGACAAACCACCATCTCCAAAAGGAGTGTTATTTTGAGAAGACAAAAATTTTGTGTTCAATTTTATTTTTAACCAGTCGGTCATCTGTGAAGAAATGTTAGCAGTGAGTGTATGGCGTTTGAAATCCATTTTAGCATAGCGTAAAATACCGTCTTCCTCATAATATCCGCCCGAGAGATAATATTGAGCTTTTTTGTTTCCTCCACTCACGCTAAGATTATGGTTGATACGAACAGCATTATTCTTATAATGCAAATCAAAGTAATCAACGTTTCCTACACCTCGTTCAGAGTTTTCAAAAGCGGGATTCATAAGGCTGTTTGCAGGAAGTTCAAACCACGGATTTACGCTATTTGGATCAGTGATATACTGTTGCAATAAAGCCATTTTTTGGTCGCTGTACAGCCTTGTTGAGCCTGCATTTTTAACTCCAGCGTTCCAATATTGAGCGAATGAATAAGAATCAACCATATCAGGTAAAACGGTAGGTGAATGGAAACCCATTGTTCCTTGATAGTTTATTCTCATTTTGTCCTCCTGTCCTTTTTTTGTCGTCACCAAGATAACGCCGTAAGCTGCTCTTGCTCCATAAATTGCACTTGCCGCTGCGTCTTTCAAAACCGATATATTTTCTATGTCGTTTGGATTTACATCGGCTAAATTCATTTCAACACCATCTACTAAAACATACGGATTTGCGGTGTTACTCAAATTTCCTTGCCCCCGCAAACTGAGAGAACCATTAGCTCCAGGACGTCCTGAACCTGAATTGTTAACAAATAAACCCGAAACCATACCCTGTAAACTCTGCGTTGCGTTAGCAACAGGACGAGTTTCAAGAGTCTCTCCCTTTACAGAAGATACGGCTCCCGTTAAGTTTACTTTTTTCTGAACGCCATAGCCCACAACAACAACATCTTCCAGTTTTTCAGCATCTTCTCTTAATGATATGTTTATTATCAAAGATTTACTGCCATCTGCAATTACATTTTTAGTTTGAGATTGATAACCTATGTAGCTGAACTCAATAATATCGCCTTGATTAGCTTCAAGCGTATAGTTACCATCAAAATCGGTAACAACTCCTTTCATAGTCCCCTTTAGTATCACATTTGCACCAGGAAGTGGACTACTTGTCTCATCAGTAACTTTTCCAGTTACCTTAACCTGTGCCGTTAACGTTATTGCTGATAACATCAACAGCACTGCCAACAAAAACTTCTTAGTCATTTTTTAAAATTTTAGTTAAACTTTACTCATTGTACTCCACAATAGAGCTATGGCAAAGATAAAATATTATCTTAATAATAACAATAAAAAGTTTTTTTTTAACATTTTAAGGGTTGTAAATTTGTTATGACTATTTAGTTCATGTATTTTATGAATTTTATGAGGTGAAATTTTAGGAATTGAAAATAAAAAAACAATCCAATCTGAATAGTTTATCTCATAATTATAAGATATAAATTATTGATATTATGAGTTTTATATTTCAAACAGAAGACCTATAATCTTTACTTTATTTTTTGTTAACAATTCACAAGTTGATGTAATTATCAATTAAACCGTATTTATTTTGCCTTCTTCATGTTAGGAAAGAAATTCTGTTAGAAAAAAATCCGTTATATTTTATAGTACGTAAAAATAAAAAATGTATTTTTGCAAATTGAAGCTATTCGTATAAAATAGCAAACGACTAAAAGACAAATACTAATCGGACAAGGTTATTTTCTAACAACATCTATTCAAAACCTTGTTTTTCAATATAATAAATAACAAAGAATGAGTTGCAATAGTTGCACAACAAAAAATAAAAAAGGTGGTGGATGCAGTGGAGGATGTAGTTCTGGAGGTTGTAATAGCGGAAAATTAGCTGTCTTTGATTGGCTATCAAATGTGCGCTTACCAGGGGGACAAGATTTTTTTGACTGCGTAGAAGTCCGCTTTAAGAATAGCCGTAAGGAATACTTTAAAAATACAGAGAAATTATCGTTACAAATAGGTGATGTAGTTGCTACGGAAGCCAGTTCAGGACATGACGTAGGAGTGGTTACCCTCACAGGTGAATTGGTTCGTTTGCAAATGAAAAAGCGAAAAATCGATTGGAATGGAGAAGGAATTCCTAAAGTCTACCGAAAGGCAAATCAGCGAGATATTGATATTTGGCAAGAATCTCGGGATAAAGAGATTGAAGTGCAAAAACGCTCGCGAGAATTAGCAATTGCTTTAGGATTGGAAATGAAAATTTCAGATGTAGAATTCCAAGGAGATGGTTCTAAGGCTACGTTTTATTATACAGCTGAAGGTCGAGTCGATTTCCGTCAATTGATTAAGGATATGGCACGAGCCTTTTCGGTACGCATTGAAATGCGACAAATAGGTTTCCGTCAGGAAGCGGCTCGATTAGGAGGGATCGGTTCATGTGGGCGTGAACTGTGTTGCTCAACATGGCTCACTGATTTTAGAACTGTAACCACTTCAGCGGCTCGTTATCAGCAACTTTCACTGAATCCACAGAAATTAGCAGGACAGTGTGGAAAGTTGAAATGCTGTCTCAATTTTGAGCTGGATTCCTACGTGGATGCTCTGCAGGATTTCCCTCGTACAGAAACTAAATTACATACGGAAAAAGGGAAAGCAAGTTGTCAAAAAATAGACATTTTCAAACGTTTGATGTGGTATTCTTATGACGAAGACCCTATAAATTGGCATAAATTGTCGGTAGAAAGTGTCAAAGAAATTATTGCCAAGAATGGTGCAGGTGACAAAGATGTCGTATTAGAAGATTATGCCATTACAGCCGAAGCAGATGGAATAGGTTCTGAAATTGGAATGACAATGATCAAGGAAAATACCGAGGATAGTCTTACTCGATTCGACAAACCCAAACGCAAGAAAAAGAAAAATGACAAGCGTTCCAAGAATAACAAGGCAGGGAACCAAAATGGTAATGAAACAGGAAAAACAGAAAGTAAAGTAGAGATTCCTGAAAAACAGGTAGATGCAAATGTTCAACATAAAAATGAGCAGCGAAAACCAAATCAACAGGTAAAAATTAAAAAGACACAGCCCCAATCTCAAAAACACAATATTCCTATTGAAAACGAGAAGGACAAACAGAAGAATAATATCGCAAATCAGAAAAACTCAAAAAATCCAAAGCATTTGAAGGAAAAAAATCCAAATGCAAAACGAAAATCGAACCATTTTAATAAGAATAGCACCGATAATAATAAATAATGAGATTTTTAACCCTATTTTTGGCCGTCCTGATGTGGAGTAGCTGTCAGTCAAACATCGAATATAGCGAATATGTTTCACTTTCAGATGGAGAAGGTTGGCAAAAGGCATCGCCTGTGTCGTTTCAATTTCAACACTCCGATTCTATTGCTAAAAAAAACATATTCATTATGCTGAGAAATAATGAAAAGTATGAGTTTAGTAATTTATTTCTTATTACTCACATGGAATTGCCTGACAGAAGACTCATTATAGACACTTTGGAATACGAAATGGCAACCCCAGAAGGGAAATGGTTAGGTTATGGATATTCATCTGTAAAGGAAAATAAGTTGTGGTATAAAGAAAACTTTGTGTTTTCAGCCAATGGAACATATACTATAAAGGTAGAACAAGCCATGCGAAAAATAGGAGAAACAGACGGTTTGGAACAGCTCAATGGTATTACCGAAGTCGGATTGCAAATAGAAAATATTCAGGAAAGATAATCTACTGTTAGATAAATTTTGATATTAGCTTAAAAGGAATGAAAAAAGTTTATTTGATGTTCGAATTTATTATTTAAAAATATAATTATCAAGATATTACAAAAATACATAATGAAAAAGAATACAACGAAAGAAGGAAGTAAAAACAAGTTAGTTAAACTGTTTTGGTTGGTATTTTTCGGAAGCATTGGGTTTGTGTGTCTACTTTTTGCTTTTGGCTCATGGGGTTTTTTAGGAGAGATGCCTGATTTCAAACGATTGGAAAATCCAGAAACAAACTTGGCAACAGAGATTGTTACCGCTGACGGAAAAACATTAGGAAAATTCTATTTGGATGACAATCGAACTCCTGTAAGATATAAGGATTTGCCAAAACATTTGGTTGATGCTCTGATAGCTACGGAAGACGAGCGTTTTTATGACCATTCAGGAATTGATGTGCGAGGAACTCTTCGTGCCTTTGCTTATCTCGGAAGTAAAGGAGGAGCGTCAACAATCACGCAACAACTTGCAAAACAGTTATTTCACGGTACGAAGGCTCGTGGTTTGGAGCGATATACCCAAAAAATCAAAGAGTGGATAATTTCTACTCGCTTGGAAACACAATATACCAAGGAAGAGATTCTCACAATGTATTTTAATATATATGACTTTGGATATCAAGCAGATGGAATACGTTCGGCAGCACGTATTTTCTTTGATAAAGAACCTATGGAACTGAGCTTAGAGGAGAGTGCTGTATTGGTAGGAATGTTCAAAAATTCATCGCTCTACAATCCTGTACGAAATCCTGTAGGGGTTACTAACCGACGTAATGTAGTCTTGGCACAAATGGCAAAAAATAATTATATCACTCAGAAAGAAAAAGATTCATTGCAAAAATTGCCTTTGGAATTACGCTTTACTCCAGAAAGTCATAACGAAGGAATAGCAACTTACTTTCGTGAGTATTTACGCTCATTTATGAAAACATGGATAGACCAAAATCCCAAACCTGATGGAACGAAACATAATCTTTATTTGGACGGTTTGAAAGTTTACACCACCATTGATTCAAAAATGCAGACCTATGCTGAATTGGCGGTAGAAGAGCACATGCAACGACTGCAAAAAGTATTCGATGCTGAAAACAATCCAAAGAAAAACAAAACCTTTCCGTTTGTAGAAGTATCAAAAGATGAATTTAATTCCTTGATTAATAGAGCTATGAAACAATCGGAGCGTTGGAGAAAGATGAAATCTTTGGGCTATTCCGAAAAAGAAATAGAGCAATCGTTCAAAGAAAAAACCGAAATGCGTGTTTTCTCATGGCAAGGTGAACGAGATACGATTATGACACCTTTAGATTCGATTTTGTATTATAAAGCTTTTTTGCGAACGGGAATGATGTCAATGGAGCCTCAAACTGGGCATATCAAAGCATGGGTAGGAGGAATCAATTATAAACATTTTCAATACGACCAAGTGATTCAAGGTGCTCGACAAACAGGATCTACTTTCAAGCCCTTTGTGTACGCAACCGCCATTGACCAGTTACACTATTCACCTTGTCATGAACTTCCTGATATTCAGACATGTATTGAAGCAGGGAAATATCAAAACTTGACTGCTTGGTGCCCACGAAACTCTAACGGAAAATTTTCAGGTGACATGATGACTTTGAAGTATGCCTTAGCAAACTCAATTAACTCCATTACGGTGAACTTGATGGATAAAGTTGGGCCAGTTCCTGTGATTAATTTGGCTCGTGAATTGGGAATTTCAGCAGAAATTCCTGAGATGCCGTCCATCGCATTAGGGACAGCAGATATTACGGTTTATGAAATGGTTGGAGCTTATGGAACTTTTGCAAATGAAGGAGTATATGTGAAACCCACATTGGTAACGCGTATTGAGGATAAAAACGGAACCGTACTTTTTGAAAATACGCCTCAAACACGCGATGTGGTGAGTGCCGAAGTAGCCAGAGCTGTTGTTAACCTTATGGAAGGAGTTACACAGTATGGTTCAGGTGCCAGATTGAGAACCAAAGGAGCGGATTCTTATAACAGTATGTATAAAAACGTAATTACGGGCTATCCGTATGCTTTTACCAATCCAATAGCAGGGAAAACAGGAACTACGCAAAACAACAGTGATGGTTGGTTTATGGGCATGGTGCCAAATTTGGTCACGGGTGTTTGGGTTGGAGGTGAAGACCGAGCCGTCCACTTCAAAGGAATTACCTATGGGCAAGGAGCAACTATGGCGTTGCCTATTTGGGGAAATTACATGAAAAAATGCTATGCTGACAAAGATTTGAATGTGTCTAAATCACCGTTCCCTGCACCACAAAATATTGAAATTCCAATGGATTGTAAAAAAGTGGAAGCTTTGGAAAATGATAAAGACGACTTCGGAGACATCGATTTTTAGTGTATTTTTAGTAGCCTTAAATTACTATGAAAATTCAGCGAAAAATTATATCTTTGTGGACATCTAAACATACTATTTAAGGTGATGAAAAAATGTTATTTTCTTCTGTGGTTATTTCTTATACTTTCGATGAAAGCTCAAGAAAATCAAGGCATTACTCACTCCAAACAGCTTACAGGACAAGTTCCTTTTCCGAAAGAAACTTTTATAGAATTGCCAAATCCTGTGAAAGCCAACCCTCAGGAGTGGAAAAACTTCAAGGGAACAACTGCAGGTTGGGGTTCTACGGATGTCCGCTATAAAAAAGAAACTCCAGCTAAGGACTTAAAATTGGCTCAAACTTTAACCGCTTGGAAAGGAGAGCGTATTTCCGGACAAATTGTAGTAGTTAATGCCAACAAAGATGCTGAAATTTCAGTTGACATCAGTGATTTTAGGCATACGAAACTTAAAAATAACCTTAAAAAAGAACATATTTCAGCTGATTTTATTCGTTATGTGATGACGGACGAACTCAATAAGGATGGCAAAGGAGGCTGTGGTTATCGTACCGCAATTAACTTTGATTCTACTCTTGTAGCAGATGCAATTGATCACTACGCTAAAAAATTGGTCATCCCTGCACAAACCTCTCGAGGAATTTGGGTAAAGGTGCAAGTGCCTCAAAATGCAGTCTCAGGAAGCTACAAAGGATTTATTTCGGTAAAAAATAAAGGAAAAGTATTCCAAAAACTTCCGTTGGAAATAAAAATATTAGACCGAGTTTTACCCGCCTCAAAAGACTGGCACTTTCATTTAGATTTGTGGCAAAATCCGTATGCAGTATCTCGTTATCACAATCTAAGACCATGGAGTAAGGAGCATTTCGATAAATTGCGAATAGAGATGCAACCCTATGTGGAAGCGGGAGGGAAATCAATCACAGCATCAATCATGCATAAGCCATGGGGAGGACAAACTTACGACGCTTTCGGTTCCATGGTTACGTGGTTTAAAAAGCTAGATGGCTCTTGGCATTTTGATTTTGCGGTGTTCGACAAATGGGTCGAATTTATGCACGAAATGGGAATAACCAAACAAATCAATTGCTATTCGATGGTTCCTTGGAAGTTGTCTTTTCAGTATTTTGATCAAGCTACTAACCAAGTGCAAAAAATTGAAACACAACCAGGAAAACCTGAATACAACGAGGTTTGGGGAGCTATGCTCACCGCCTTTGCGAAACACTTAAAAGGTAAGGGATGGTTTGAAAAAACGTATATTTCTATGGATGAGCGTCCTATGAAAGTGATGTTAGAAACCCTGAAAGTTATTAAACAAGCTGATCCTAATTTTAAAGTATCTTTTGCTGGTGATTGGCATGAGGAAATTGAAGCCGATTTGGATGACTATTGTGTAGCTCTATGGAAAAAATTCTCCGACGATGTAAAAAACAAGCGTAGAGAGCAAGGTAAAATTTCTACTTATTATACATGTTGTACTGAACCTTACCCAAACACTTTTACGTTCAGTGAACCTGCTGAAAGTGAGTGGTTAGGTTGGTTTGTAGCCAAAGAAAACTTAGATGGATACCTACGCTGGGCATTGAATAGTTGGACAATTGAACCCCTTCTTGATAGTCGTTTTGTAAGTTGGGCGGCAGGCGACACCTATTTAACTTATCCCTTAGGTCGAAGTTCTATCCGCATGGAACGAATGATTGAAGGTATCCAAAATTATGAAAAAGTTCGTATTCTCCGTGAAGAATTTAAGAAATCGGGAAACATTCAGGCGTTGGAAAAAATAGAAGAAGTCTTACAGACCTTTGATGAATATGGTATCCCGAAAATCCCTGCTAAAGAAACAGTCAACAAAGCAAAATATATTATAAATTCATTGTAAATTCTTGTTTATCTGTTTTTTAGGAGCTGTAATATACTCAAATTAAATACGATTGTGGAGCAAATCCATCGAATTTTATAATGTAAAAATATCGTATACTTAAAATTTAAGGCATAAAAAACTAAGATACAAATCTTTACATCTGATTTTAATATCAATTTAAGGCTTGAAACGGAGATATATTACCAACAAATTTAAAGTCTTAACCATACTAGTAATCATTTTACAAATTATTTTGTAACAAAATGAAATATTCTGATACTAACAGGAAAGATTTGTTAGTAAATATATTTTTTAACACGTATTCTTAAATATTCATAGAAATTTTTACTTTTATCATATATGAAAAACAAATTATTTGTAACAGCAATGATGCTTTCAGGAAGTTTTGCTATGGCACAACAAGTTGCCTTTGAAGAATATGACCTGCCCAATGGATTGCACGTCATTTTACATCAGGATAATTCAGCACCTGTGGTGGCTGTGGGGGTGATGTATCACGTAGGAGCGAAAGATGAGGATCGTTCTCGTACAGGGTTCGCCCATTTTTTTGAACACCTTTTGTTTGAAGGAACAGAGAATATTGAGCGAGGAAAATGGTTCGATATCGTTTCCTCACACGGTGGAAAAAACAATGCTTTCACCACACAGGATAAAACCTATTACTATGAAATATTCCCTTCAAACAATTTAGAATTAGGACTTTGGATGGAATCAGAGCGTTTATTACATCCCGTAATAAATGAAATTGGGGTGAGTACGCAAAATTCGGTGGTTAAGGAAGAGAAGAAACAACGTTTGGATAATGCTCCTTACGGAAAAATTATGTATAGAACGGGAATCAATCCACATTTATTTAAAAAACATCCGTATGGAGAGTCTGTTATCGGGCAAATTGAGCATTTAGATGCTGCAAAATTGGAAGAATTTATCGCCTTCAAAAAGAAATTTTACAATCCAAACAATGCTGTTTTGGTGGTTGCGGGAGATTTTGAGAAAACTCAAACTAAAAAATGGATTCATGATTATTTTGCTTCTATTCCAAATACAGGTGATAAAATAGTACGCACAAAAATTGAGGAAGAGCCTATTAATCAAACAATTAAAGTAACAGACTATGATCCTAATATTCAGTTGCCAATAAAAATATACGCTTATCGGACGCCAGGTATGAATGAAAAGGATGCGTATGTTTTAGACCTTATTTCTTCTATTTTGACAGGAGGAAAGAGTTCTCGTCTCTACAAGAAGATGGTAGATGAGAATAAAAGCGCTTTGCAAGTATTAGCTTTTTCCGATTCACAAGAGGATTACGGTACCTACATTATGGGGGCTTTGCCAATGGCTGGAATTTCTCTTGAAACCGTTGGAAAAGAAATGGATGAAGAAATTGAAAAATTACAAAATGGTCTTATCTCGCAACGTGAGTTTGAAAAACTACAAAATCAAATTGAAAATCGTTTTGTGAGCACCAATTCTAACATGGAAGGAATTGCGTTGTCATTGGCGAATTTTTACACTTTCTACAAAGATACAAATCTGATTAATAAGCAAATAGATATTTATCGTTCTATCACTCGTGAGGATATTCAGCGTGTGGCTAAAAAATATCTAAGTGCTAATCAGCGTTTAGATCTTGACTATTTACCAGAAAATGCAAAACAATAATTGAAAAAAGAGTACGTATGAAATCGAATATAAAATTTGTTATAACGTTAATATTTGCATCAATAATAACAATGGCAACAGCTCAAATTGACAGATCCAAAATACCCACTTCGGGAAAAACTCCTGTCATTAATTTAGGAACTCCATATACTTACAAACTATCAAATGGAATGACCCTTTTGGTGGTTGAAAACAATAAATTACCGCGTGTCAGTATAAGTCTGAGTATTGACCAACCACCTGTGCTTGAGGGGAATAAAATGGGAATAGCAGACCTTACTTCATCTTTGTTGGGTAATGGAACCACTTCTATTTCGAAAGATACTTTCAATGAAGAAGTAGACTTTTTGGCAGCAAATATTTCATTATCAGCAGGTGGAGGATATGCATCTTCGTTGTCAAAATATTTTCCACGTGTGTTGGAGTTAATGGCTGATGCAGCTCTGAATCCAAACTTCACGCAAGAAGAATTTGAAAAAGAAAAGGCGAAATTACTCCAAGGAATTAAGTTTGGCGAAAATAGTGCTGAATCTATCGTAGGACGTGTACAAGGAGCGTTAGTTTATGGTAAAAATCACCCTTATGGGGAGTTTTCTACCGAAGAAAGTATCAACAGCATTACCTTAGATGATGTAAAAGCCTTCTACAAAGAACACTTTGTTCCTACAAATGCCTACATTGTGGTTTCAGGAAATATCAAGGTCAAAGAAGCTAAGAACTTGGTTACAAAATATTTCAAAAAATGGAAACCAGGAAAATCTACTCCAAAACCTATTACTACTCCTTCGGATGTGGAATTTACCCAAATCAATTTTGTAGATCTGCCAAATGCAGTGCAATCTGAAATACGCTTTAACAATTTAGTAGATTTGAAAATATCTGACAAGGATTATTTTCCTGTATTGATTGCTAATTACATTTTAGGAGGAGGGTTCGGAAGCTATATCAATATGAATTTGCGTGAGAAAAACGGATTTACTTATGGAGCCAGTACTTCTGTAGGTGCCAATAAATGGACAAGAGGAGATTTTGAAGGTGCTACTAAAGTAGGAAACGATGTATTGGACAAAGCTATTGTTGAAATATTAAAAGAAATACAACGCATTCGTAATGAAGAAGTTGCAGATGATCTTATTGCACAAGCGAAAGCTAGCTATTTAGGTAGCTTCATCATGGCAACAGAAAACCCACAAACTATAGCTCGATACGCGATTAACATCAAAACGCAAAACCTACCTGCTGATTTCTACAAAAATTATGTAGCAAATATTAATGCCGTTACCAAAGAAGATATTAAACGAGTAGCTAATAAATATTTCAAAAACAACAATTTACGTTTCACAGTAGTAAGTAAAGGAAGTGAAGTTGCAGACAAATTAGAAGCTATTACTTTCAACGGGAAGTCAATTCCTGTGTACTACTTCGATAAGTTAGGTAATCCAACAGCTAAAGCTGTATATACTAAGGAGATTCCAGCAGGTGTGACGGCTAAAACGGTATTGGAAAATTATCTAAAATCTGTAGGGAAGACACAAAGCGTTAAAACCATTGCTATCCAAGCGAAAGGTGAGATGCAGGGAATTGCTCTTGATTTTGAAATCAAACGTAGTGGTACTGATAAATTTTTACAACTTATCACAGGAATGGGTATGACCTTGTCAAAGCAAATCGTTAATGGTAAAACAGTTTCGGTCGAGGCTCAAGGACAAAAAATACCGGTTTCAGATGACGAAGTGGTAATAGCTCAAATGGAATCAGGTGTTTTCCCAGAAGTTAATATGCTGAACAATAACAATATAAAATTAGTTGCTATTGAATCATTTAATGGAGCTGATGCCTATGTTATCGCTTTGACAGATAAAAAGAATTTGTACTATGATGTAGTTTCAGGACTTAAAGTAGGAGAGAAAACCACAGTTGAAATGGGAGGTCAAAAAATTGAAAATATCGTTATTTATGATGATTATCGTGAAGTGAAAGGAGTAAAAGTTCCATATGCAATTTCGGTTTCATCTGCAGGAATGACTTTTGAATTCAAGACTTCTGGCGTAAAGATAAATGAAGGCGTTTCTGATGCTGATTTTAAATAATCCCTGTTAACATATAAGTTAAGCAAAAGGAAAATAATACCTTTAGAGCTATACCCCATAGAAACATAGAATTATTATGTTTTTATGGGGTTTAGAACTTAATTTGGGAGTTCTTTTAGGAGTAGATTACGTGTTTTCTCAGAATATTCACATCATTTCATACACCATTAAAAGCCCTAAAAGACTAATGCCTATCCATAGTAAAACGGAAAAAATCAGAGGTTTTACACCTACATTTCGTAGGGTTTCATAAGAAAGTGTACTGCCTATAAGAAATAGCGTAAGATGCAATCCTGCTTTTGCTGTGAGGGTAATGGTATTTGTAATCACCTCGGGAATAGGAAGGTAAGTATTTACCAATATGGCTAACACAAAACCACCTATAAACCAAGGAATTTTTATTCGGTTACTTTTGCCCTTGAATAGCCACATCGTCAGTAAACTCAGCGGAATAATCCAAAGGGCTCGGGCTAATTTTACCGTTGTAGCGATTTTTAGGGCTTCTTCGCCATAATTATTAGCGGCACCCACCACCGAACTCGTATCGTGAATCCCTATGGCACACCACAACCCAAATTGTTCCTGACTCAGTCCAAGCAAATGCCCCACAGGAGGATAAATGAAAAGAGCAATGGAATTGAGCGTAAAAATAACCGCTAAAGCCACCGAAATTTGCTTGCCATTGGCTTTAATAATGGGCGAAATAGCTGCAATGGCACTACCTCCACAAATGGCCGTCCCCACACCGATGAGGTAGCTGAGTATCTTATCGAGTTTTAATATTTTACCCAACAATCCGCACAGTATCAGTACAAAACCAATACTTATAATGGTAATCAAAAATCCGTTTTGCCCTGCTTTGAGTGCTTCATTGAGTTGCAATCCAAAACCTAATCCTATGATGGAAAACTTTAACAATCGATGAATGACTGGATTGATTTTAGGCAGTGGAAATGGTGTTTTCAGTGTAAAAGCAAAAGCAATTCCTAACGCCAAAGCAATGGGCGAAGACACCCAAGGAGATAATGAAAATACCGCGAGTATCAAAAAAAGGAATTTTCGCAGGGTGTTATTTTTCATAAATAAATATTTTTTTATCGGCTATATCAACGTACTAAGGATATTGAAGTGCAAATTTCAGTAGTTTTTTATTATTAACCAAATGAGCAAGAAACTATTTGTTGTGACTACATTTACCCCTTAAGTACAATTTCTTTTAACCAATCGTAAAAAGCAAAAATCACTTCTTGACTTACATCAATGACAGGGTAGAAAAAACCGCATACCTTTGCAGCGAATTTAAAAATAAACAAGATATGTCAACAGTAAAATGGTCATTAGATACCGCTCACAGTGAATTGAATTTCAGGGTAAAACACCTTATGATTTCTAACGTAAAAGGAAGTTTCAAAGATTTTTCAGTGGAAATTCTTGGCGAAGATTTTGCAACTTCAAAAGTAAATGCACAGGTAAAAACTACTTCTATTTTTACCAACAACGAAGACAGAGACAACCACTTGCGTAGTGCCGATTTCTTCGATGTAGAAAACTTCCCAGAAATGAAATTCGAAGGAACTTCTCTTACCAAAAAATCGGACGATGAGTACACTTTGGTAGGAAACCTTACTATAAAAGGTATTACCAAAGAGATAGATTTAGAAGTAGATTTTGGAGGAATTAGCAAGGATCCTTGGGGAAATGAAAAATTAGGATTTTCTGTAAGAGGACGAATCAACAGAAAGGATTTTGGACTGAACTGGAATGCCGCTTTGGAAACAGGAGGTGTGTTGGTAAGCGACGATGTAAGAATCGAAGGAGAATTGCAATTTGCAAAACAAAACTAAAATAAACAAAACTCAATCACTAACGAATGTCAGGGCTTTTACAATGATTGTAAAAGCTCTGATTTTTTGTTTCAAGAGAAAAATCCTAACCAAAATTGTATTATCTTTACCTCCAAAATTGATAGGCAATGATGGTTAGTGAATATTTTTCAAAGTTGGTGGAACTCTCTACAGAGGAAAAAAACTTGATAGATAATAGTTTTGAACTGAAATCCTTTTCCAAAGGAGATTTTCCGTTGCGTTCGGGAGAGGTTTGTGAATCTGAGTTTTTTGTAAAAAAGGGCTGTCTTAAAAATTATTATATCGACTTTCAAGGCAATGAAATTATCTTGTCGTTTGCCATAGAGCATTGGTGGATTGGTGATTTTGAAAGTTTCAATCGTCGTACCCCGAGTAAAATGTTTGTAGAGGCTTTGGAAGATAGCGAAGTTTACACCATTTCTTATAACAAAAAACAACAGCTCCTCAAAGATATTCCGCAATTGGAACGAGCCTATCGCATACTTTTAGAACGACACCTGCAAAACTATCAAGAGCGAATTTATTCCGTATTAGCACTCTCGGCACAAGAACGCTACGAACGATTTTTAGAAAAATACGCCAAATTGGTACAATGCGTTCCGCAGTACTCTATCGCTTCCTTTTTGGGTGTAACTCCCGAAACTCTAAGTCGTATAAGAGCTAAACAAACTAAGAAATAGAAAAATTCGTAGAAATAAAAACACATAGAAATATAGGAAAAAATCTATGTTTCTATGTGGTTTAAAAATGTAATTTCCGTTATTGCCCTATGTCAATGGTTGGGAATGAAAAATACGCTACTTTTGCATCATCGAACGATTAAAATCAAAAAAAATATGTCAAACATCGGAATGATATTAGAAGAAAAAGCAGCAGATATCGGCAACTTTTTGGTAGGAAGATTACTTCCTTTTCGCGAAAAAAGAGCAGTAGGACCTTTCGTGTTCATCGACCATATGGGGCCTGCCGACCTGAAAGATTATCAGAATTTGGATGTGGCACCGCATATTGGGCTTTCTACGCTCACTTATTTGTTCGAGGGATCTATCTTTCACAGAGATAGCATCGGTTCGCAAATGGAAATTCAGCCTGGAGCAGTCAATTGGATGACGGCAGGAAAAGGCGTGGTGCATTCCGAAAGAACACCTGATTACCTAAGAAATACGGAGAAAAAACTACACGGACTCCAAATTTGGGTGGCTCTACCGAAACATTTGGAAGATTGCGATCCAAGTTTTCATCACATCGAAGCACAAGAACTTCCGCATTGGGAGGAAAATGGCGTACAGGTAAAACTGGTTGCTGGAGAGGCTTTTGGGAAAAAATCGCCCGTGCCTGTGCATAGCCCGTTGTTTTTCATTGAACTGAAAGCCAAGGAGAAAACCAAACTCCACATCGGCGAAGACCTCTACGGAGAAGCGGCAATGTATGTACTGGAAGGCACAGTGAACATTGAGGGGAACGACTATGGTTCTAAACAATTGTTGGTGGCTAAAAATAGTAAGTTATGCGAGTTTGAGATGAGTGAAAATTCGGTGGTGTATATTTTCGGTGGAGAGCCTTTTCCTGAAGAGCGATTTATGTTTTGGAATTTCGTGAGCTCCGACAAAGAGAAAATAGAAAAAGCTAAACAAAACTGGAAAGAACAAAACCACGAAGCCTTCCCAAAAGTCATTGACGATGAAGACGATTTCGTACCACTGCCTACCTATCCGCTGAAAAGTAAGTGATTTTAATTAAAAACCGTCCTGAATAGGATGGTTTTTTGATTTTTTGGTGCATTTCATAATATTGAAGTTTTTTTGGTAAGGGAGTATATTTATTTTTGCAAAATCTATACACAAATCTATTATTCAGTAGGTAATGGTTTCGAAGTTATGAAAGTTTTTTTAATTTATTAATAAAAAATATATTATAATATGAAGAGAAATCATTGGATTATACACCAGGATTTACACATTCGTAAATAGTACTCCAATTATCGACCAAAAAAGGATTGATAAAATGGAAAAAGTAATTGAGCCGAATGAGGTAAAAATATTCGGGTATTGAACATAATTTGATAATTCACATCCATTTTTCATAAAACTTACGCCCATT
This sequence comes from Capnocytophaga canis, assembly GCF_043187445.1. Lineage (NCBI taxonomy): Bacteria > Pseudomonadati > Bacteroidota > Flavobacteriia > Flavobacteriales > Flavobacteriaceae > Capnocytophaga > Capnocytophaga canis. The sequence goes on from NZ_CP171121.1 coordinate 515,007, forward strand.
TTTATATTCGTTAACAAGCTTTTGAAATTTGTATATCATATTGCTAAAAGACTTTCTTGACCCATATCAATGAAAACTCTAACGAAAAGAAGTACCTTTACACCCTGAAAAATTCAATATTAAAACAATGAAAATAGTAGCTTTTGCAGGAAGTACATCTTCTACTTCCATCAACAAAAAATTAGTAGAACACACCCTAAAGCATTTCGGGGAAAGCGACATCAACTTATTGGATTTGAACGACTATTCTATGCCGATTTACTCTTCCGATGAGGAGAAAAAAGGGACTCCGGAACGGGCACATAAATTTTTACAGTGTATAGAAGAAGCTGATGCCATCGTTTGCTCGTTTGCAGAGCATAATTCAAATTTTGCCACGGCTTTCAAAAATGTTTTTGACTGGGCTTCGCGTATCAATAAGAGCGTTTTCCAAGATAAACCAATGCTGATTATGGCAACTTCACCGGGCGGATACGGCGGAAAAAATGTTTTAGATGTAGCTCAAAAAACGCTTCCTCACTACGGCGGAAATATCAAAGGGGTATTCTCTTTGCCGAAGTTCGGACAGAATTTCGATGCCAATGAAGGAATTACCAATCCTGAATTGAAACAAGAGCATATCAACACGATAGAAAACTTTAAACAACAAATCGCACAATAGTGAAACCCGAATTAGAACATTTACCATTGGTGAAAAACGATGAAAAAAATCGTTTTGAACTCGAAAACAACGGTCATCTTGCCTTTATCGATTTTGAGGAAAGAGATAGTTTCATTGCCCTGACACACACCGAAGCGGCAGCGGAATTGGCAGGAACGGGAACAGCTGCAGCATTGGTAGAAAAAACGCTACACTACATCGAAGAAAGCGGAAAACAACTGATGCCGTATTGCCCGTATGTGTTTGCATTCATCCAAAAACATCCCGAATGGAAACGCATCGTAAGTCCGAAATTCCCCGCTTACGATAAATTGTAGAAATAAATAAACCACATAGGTACATAGAAAAAAATAAAATCCTATGTTTTCTATGTGGTTCAATTTTTGCAAAAAATAAGCAACTGCGTAAGAGCATAAAAAACTATGTACCTATAAGGTTCGAAACATTTAAACCACATAGGTACATAGAAAAAAATTAAAATCCTATGTTTTCTATGTGGTTTAAATCATACAAAAATAAGCAACTGCGTAAGAGCATAAAAAACTATGTATCTATAAGGTTCAAAAACATTTAAACCACATAGGTACATAGAAAAAAATTAAAATCCTATGTTTTCTATGTGGTTTAAATCATACAAAAATAAGCAACTGCGTAAGAGCATAAAAAACTATGTATCTATAAGGTTCAAAAACATTTAAACCACATAGGTACATAGAAAAAAATTAAAATCCTATGTTTTCTATATGGTTTAAGAAAAAATGAATTAGGTGTTTAAAAAACATATGATGATTACCAAAACATATTTGGATAGTTTGACCTACGAAATTATCGGAAGTGCGATAGAAGTTCACAAAATAATGGGAAGCGGACTACTCGAAAGTGTGTATCATCAATGTATGCGTGAAGAACTGAAAATTAGGGGTATTGATTTTCTAACCGAAATGCGTATCCCTATTATTTATAAAGAAAAGTATTTGGATATAGATTTTCGGTGTGATTTATTAGTAAATCAATCAATTGTAGTAGAGTTGAAAGCCGTACAGGAACTACTGCCTATACACGAAGCTCAATTGCTCACTTATATGAAATTGCTGAAATGTCCGAAAGGAATTTTAATAAATTTCAATTGTTCAAATATTTTTAAAGAAGGACAAAAAACATTCGTTAATGAATATTTTAGTCGATTACCTAGATAGCAAATAGTTAGAAATGTAATAGGTACATAGAAAAAAATTAAAATCCTATGTTTTCTATGTGGTTAAAACCTTTAAAAAACAACCTCATAAGTATAAAGTAATCTCTATGCTTATGTGGTTTAACTTAAAATATAAACCAATCGCATAAGTACATAAAATAATCTATGTTTCTATGTGGTTCAAAATCTTAGAAAAATGAAAGCAAGTGTAAAAGCAACATTAGGAAAAACCAATTTCTATACGGAAATTGTAGCAGGCGAAAATAAGATAATTACCGACGAACCTGTAAGTTTGGGCGGACAAAACAAGGGTTTTAATCCGCTGGAAGTATTGGCGAGTTCATTGGCAAGTTGCACGGCTGCCACTTTGAAAATGTACATAGACCGCAAGGAATGGGAAGTGGAAAGCATTGAAATAGATGTAGATATAGAAAACAACACCACCGAACGCCAAGCGGTATTTACCCGAAAAATACATTTCAACGGCAATCTGGACGATAAGCAAATCGAGAGACTGCACAAAGTAGCGGAATCTTGCCCAATACACAAGCTACTTACCAATCAGGTAGAAATACAAACCGAAATCGTATAAGTTTAGGTTTCGTAAGGTTTATAAATTTAAAAGTCGGTCAAAAACCGACTTTTTTACTAATTAACTAATACTTTTTGATAGTTTTAGAATTAAGTTTCTCCAATCCCTAAGTTGCATTTCTGGATATTTATTTTTGTAAAACTCTGCAACTAATTGCATTGCTGTCAGAGTTCGGTTTTCCTTGATGAGTGGCAATAACTGATTGATGATTTTTTGGTCAGTAATTTTTTCTAATTTGTTACTTTTAACGATTGTGTTTTTTGGTTTTGGCGATTCGTTTTCAAGAGGAAAGAACGAATCTATTTGTTCAAAAAACGAAACTAAATCCCAACGTTTAAATAATATAGGCTCGTCATTATTTTTTAGTTTTTTGCGTAAAAATTCTCCGAAAACCACTTCGTCTTGAAAAAATTGACGGGAATAGAACGATACACTTTTCTTTTCGTTCAATCTTGATTTAGCAATGTGAAAATTCCAACAAACCAATACATCATTTTTTTGGTCATAACCAAAAAACACAAAAGGATTTGGCGATTTTTTGATTTCATCAAATTCATCACGAATAGGCAATTGAGCTCGTGTGGTGTCTGGGCGGTCTTTAAAATATGCCGAAGATAGATTTTTTACATATACATAATACTCAACCTCTTTAAATTTCATTAAAAAAGGCTGTGTTCCACTAATAAACTGAAAATCAGATGATGTTTTTAATACTTCCAACATCAATTGTTTTAGTGTTTCAGGGTAAATTTTCTCTATCTTCATATTTTTAAACTCTTAAAAAGTGAACTATCTGAAAAGTATATTTGCTTCTCTTTTAATGTATTACAGTAAGACAAATCGACATCAAATCTTACATTATTTACTCCTTTCGGAATGGTTTTGGAGTCAATCGAAGGGACATCTTTAAAATCGTAAAATGCCAAAGTATCAATACCTTGCTGATAGTCAAAATAGGTATCAAATGCGTTTTCTAAATTATTGCTTAATGTATAGGCTACAACTTCCTTTAATCTTATTTGTAAGTCAGAACTTTTTAGTCTTTTACAAATATTGTTTATCAAATCAAAAATCGTTTTTCCCTGTCCTGTTTCTATTACAAAAACGGAAGCAATCCACAAATTGGAATGAACATTTGGGTTGAGTTGCTCTGATAAAAACCTATGTATTCTGTTTGACTTTGAGGTGCTTTTCACTTCTATTTTATCTTTTCCGTCGTTGAAATCAAATTTGCTTTGAGGTGAAATATGCCACGACTGAATGAGATATTCGGGATTTTTGGATTGTTCTATTACAAGCAGTTCTGCCCAAAGACCTTGAAGTGTTTTGCGTGGTGGTTGGCTGAATTTACTAAACAATTCCACCAACTTTTGTATTTCGGACTTTAATTGCTTGTGTGTTGGCTCGTCCGAAAGTTTTGCAATGACTAAGGCTACAATGTCAATAAAATATTTTTGAAAATCAATATTAATTGTTTTTAAAGAAATGATTGAATATACATTTTCTGACTGAAAATCATATTCATATAACTTACACGAACGATAAAATTGAACCGATATTTTTTCAAGATTGACATCAATCATCGGATTCACATCATTGCAAGAAATAAAAAATAGTGGATAACCCTCTATTGAAATGCCTATTTTGTGTTTTTTACTGAAAGGCAAGGAAGCAACCGAATAAAGACCTGTTTTACTCGGTTGTTGTTGTAATTTTCTGAATATTTCAAAAATAGAATCTTTCATTTACATTAATTTTCATTTGCTACATAATCCACAGCGAAATCTTTTGGGTAATAAATAGCCAAAGTATAAGCCTCTTTTCCGTTCCATTTCATAGATTCGGATTTGAGTTTTACTTTGTGAATTTGAATACAAATTGAATCTTCAAACTTTATATGAGAATCCCCAGGGTAAGGATTTGAGGTAGCAGTCCCTGAACGCCCTGAATGCAATTCTTTTAATCGTTCTGTATTTTCATCAAAAGCACGCTCACGAGCATCACCTGCGTATGCCATTTGAATAATGTATGCGTATTGCAAAGGCGATTTTTCTTTGTTGGCGAGATATTTCAAATAGCGAATAGTTGCTTGTTTTCTTGCGGCATCAGGCATATTTGAAAACTTGAAATTCGACAAAAACTCTATTACTGTTTGTATAGGTAACTTTATATAACGATGATTTCTGTCTGCTGTTCCGTAATCTTTTTCGTTTGTAAACGATTGGTTTTTAATGAAATTTTCTACAAAAACTTTATTTTCTTCAATATTTTGGAAAGCGTTCATCTTACGCCAACCTTTGAGTTTGGTATTTACGGTATTTGCTGTTAGTATGTTTTTTCGTGTAGCATTGAGTTTTGGAGTAATCAAAAGTAATTGTTCTACTTCTTCAATACTCGATTTTTCTTTGAGCCATTGACGCATTTCCTCTTCGTGTTGTACATATTCGGTATATTCCAAAATGGTATCTTCTGGGAGATATACTCTACACGATTTGAGATAATTAAGTTTGTATCCAAAGAAACGACATCTTTGCTGAATAGTGTCGGCAGTGGATTTGCTTACGCTATATCTCGGCATATAGGTAACTGCCAAGTTTTCAACGGTAAATCCTCTATTGAGCATTTCAGCACCTACCAAAATATGTGATGAATATCCATTCCAATCAATTTCTTTATCTGAACCTTGTTTTTTGGTTCTACTGATTATCAATTCAATATTAGTGTCAAAAATCACATCTTGTAAATGTGGTAACATTTCTTCAAATGAAGGAATTTTATCTTCCGAAGGATTATAAAATTTGATTACTTCTGGATATATTTTTTTGAAAGAATTAACCAAATCTATCTTTGCAAAGTCATTCTCTTCGCTTGTGATTTGTTCTGTCCACATTTGAATTAAATCTGTAATCCAACCGTGAAAAGTTTCGCTTGCATCTTGGTCTTTATCAGCGTGAACCATCATTGACAAAAAGTGTTCTTTTTGCCAAATTTTTACAACCAAAGCAACATTCATTAAGTGAATTTGCAAGGCTTCAATCAATGTTTTTGGACAATTCTCTAATTTGTTCTTTTTGCTATTAAAAACCTCATTTTCAGGAATGGTCAAAACCAATTCTGTATGGTCAACAAAAAAGGTTTTTCCTCCTGTATATTTCTTTCCTGGTGTGAGTACCGTATGATATTTAGGAGAAAGTAAATCCAACATACTAATCAATAGAGGTCCTTGAGGAGTTGCCGTATATTGAATGTAAGAATGATTTGGAATAGAGGATTTTAACTTTAAAATACTGCTGTATGTAGTTGTATAATCATCATCTTCCCATTCTTCTGATTTACTATTTTTATATGCAAATCCGTTCAAACTTGCTTGGTCTGCTTCATCATCAATTATTAGAACTCCATTATTTTTGAGAATCGCTTTTATTTGATTTGAATTGAAAATTTCAGTGAGGTTATTAATGTATTTATGATGTTTCAAAACCGTTATTAAAATTGTTGGTTTTGTGCTTAATTGCAAAGCATTTGTTATTTGCTGTACATCTTTTAGTGTTGGATTTTCAAATGATTTGTAATATTTACTATTAGCTCCGTTGTTTATCAAATCTTTTTTTAATCGCTTTGTAGTTTGCGTTAGAAGATTTGTTTTTGTACCTGCAAAATAAACAATAATTTTAAAACCATTATCATTTGCCATTGCTGATAAAGTAGTGAAAGACATAGTTTTACCACTTTGCACATATCCAAATACAAGATTTGTTGTAGATTGAGATTCGTCCAAATTCGGATTGGTACAATGTGAAAGTATATCAGATGTTTCTGACAATAAACTATTTAATTCATCTTCGTCAAGTTTATTTTTCAAACGACTGACAAGTTCAGTTGTTCTATCTCCAATAACCGGTTTAAATTTTTCCTTATCGTTTGAATTTAATATTTGTATTTCCATATTAATGGTTTATATAATTGTTGAACAAAAGTCTAATATTTGAAGCGTTTGTTGTACCTCTATTTGGTGCCATAATTTCAGCCAAAGCAAGTGCTTTAAAAACTGAAACTATGGGATGATAATTATTCGATTTTTTAAATATATCAAAATGTGTAAAAAATGAGTGAGCAAGATTTATTTTACAAACAACTGTCTTGTTGTTTTCTGTGTCAAATAGATTTTCACTTTTTTCCATTACTACGGAATATAATTTATCTGACATTTCCTCTTGTACCAAATCAACTTTTATGGTATAATCTTCGCCATTCAGTTGAAAAGAATCTGAATGTGTGCTAATTGTAGAAGCCGACAAAATAGATTCCTCAGATTTTTTAGTATGTTGAGTATCATCTATTTTCATTTCAGCCTCTTGCATTCGTTTCGTTAATTCACGAGGTTTAATGGCTTTTTTTAAAGATTTGGTGATGCCTTTTGCTATTTTTGTAATTTCCTCTTTTGCTCGTTGTCTGTAATTTTCTGCTTGACCATACAAATCAAATTCTGCATTTGTCAATTCATCTTTCAATCCACTGATGAAAACTTCCAAGTTTTCTTCATCTCTAAATTTGTTTTTGTTAAATGATACCTCAAACCCTTCGAGTTCTATTTCTCCAAAAATTCTTTTGTATCTCGGAGAACCAACTTGACCGCATAATGTAGGTGGAAAATATTTCTCTTCAATAATTCTTCCTCTTCGCATTAGTGCAATACCATTTGCAGCTTGTTGCATTGTTTTTAAAATAGCTATAAAACCTTTGGCTTTATAATCTCCAAGTTCAAAATCTATTTCTTTTTTCCAATAAACATCTTCTTTGTCAGGCGTTTTATAATATGGAGCGGTTAATATTTCATACTCTGGATGACTTAATAATTCGTCATTTACATAAATATCAATTTCATTATTTCGGATGAACTTTCGATAAAAACTTGATAAATGTCGTCTGATTTTATCCATTTGATTAACAGATGGTGCTTGGTCTGAAAGATTAGATAAAACTATTTTTGTATAATGTTCGTTAATAGGTTTGTCTGATAGAGTAACAAATAATTCTTCTTTGTTTTCTTTTATCACTTTTTTCAAATCAAATTCAACATATCTTTCTACTTTTTCGCCTAATGCTTTTGTATAAACACACCAATTGTCGGCTAACCATACAGAAGCCGTTTTCATTCCCATTCCAAATTCATTCAAACCTGTTTTATCAATAGGAATATGAGCAGGTTCAAAGGCTTTCTGATAGCTTTTAGTGTTGATTCCAGCTGCGTTATCAATAATAGTAATTGTTCTCTTTTCCCAATCAATATTAATCCTAACTTCTAATTTGTAATTAGGCTCTATTTTGTGCAAAATATCTTTGTTATTTAAATAACTTTGCAAGGAGTTATCAACATATTCACCCAATGCAAATGAAACAGTATTGTTCAAAGCTCGGAATGTTGAATATACATTAGGCTGTAAAGCAATTGATACTTTTTCGATTTGATTCATTTTACCTTATTACATAAACATTAATTTGCATAAAAAACTTGCTCATAAACACCGTGTTTATACACTATTTTTGAATTTTCAGATGAAAACACAAATGTTTTTCTCTTGCCAAAAAGAGCATTTTCATTTCTTAATTTTTGTAATTCTTTTTGAGCATCAAGTTTTGAATGAAAGTCATTCACTAAATGAAATTCTCTGCCGTCTCTGATTTTTATTTTTGGTAGTTTCATAATTCACTTTATTTTATTAGATTTTCAGCTATTTTTTTTACAACTTCCACATTTACAGCATTTCCAAATGCTCTAAATGCTTTTGCAATTGTATCAGGGTATTTTTTCAAATCTTCCATACATTGCAATTTTGCAGCTTCCTGCCTTGTCATATATCTTCCTTTTTCTCCATTTGGAGTTTCAACCCAAGGGAAAATTGGAATTTGTGTCGTAGTCAATACCAATGCAGGGGAAAAAGTTGGCTTTTTAACACGAATTCCCGAAGGTCTGAATTGAATAATTTTATCAAATAGATTTGGATTTTCTTCATACCCACAATTCCATTCAAACTTTTGATGACTGTTTTCAAAATCTTTGATTTTGTGTAGCCAAGTGTCTATCCAAGACTTGTTTTCTTCGTAATATGCTCTATTTAAACGAATAAATTGTTTTTTCCATTCTGGAAAGTGTCTGTTTTTTTGTAATTTACTCGTTTGAGCATAAATTGGTAAACATTGTAAATAGTCATCTTTTGAATGACCGTCTATTATTTCTCCAAATTTACCTTTTCTATCTTTTAGTTCATAACCTCGTTGATAATATGGTGCTATACCTTCAAATTTATAATCAGCCCCAAATTCCATAGCCCAAATCGGGAAAGTAGGTAATTTAGCATTGTTTTCTTTTATCAAATCCAAAAACTCTTGCCATACTTCTAAATGATTGCGTGTAACAGATTTTAAAGTCATATAATCAGTATCGTCTTCTACTATTATATCTTTAATACTACACTCTGGACGCTCGGAATGGTCAGGAAATTTAAAGTCTTTTAATCCTCCTTTTTTCTTTAATCGACCTACAATATAAATCCTAGAACGATGTTGTGGAATACCAAAATGATGTGGTGAAATAATTGCATCAGCAATTTCGTAATGTTTTTCTAAGGACTCTTGAATTACTTTATAAGTATTTCCCCCATCGTGCGATTTTAGATTCGGTACATTTTCGAGAATCAGAAATTCAGGTTTGTGAGCCTCCAATATGTCCATAATTCTATAAAACAAATTTCCTCTTCCTTGTTCGTCATTAAACCCTTGCTGTGAACCTGCTTGTGAAAAAGGCTGACAAGGAAAACCTGCACATAAAATATCGTGTTTTGGAATGTTGTTTATATTTACTTCATTGATATCTCCTTGAATTTCATTGCCGTGATTTTCAGTATATAGCTTTCTTAAATCAGGGTCAAGCTCACTGGCAAAAACGCATTGATGCCCCAATTTAGACAATGCCAAATGAAAACCTCCTAAACCTGCAAACAAATCAATAAATTTCATTTATGATGATTTTTCTCTAAAGAGTTTTATGAACATACAAAGTTACAATAATTGTTTTTAATAAAACAAACTCTTGCATATAATCAATAAAACTTCTACATTTGCCTTGTTTATACAGATTTTGTTCTTTTAGAGCGAATAAGTAATTATTTATATTTCAATATATTAGAGTGCTGAGGGGATAAGTTATTTCAGAAGATATTCTTTCTTGATTTATATCAATGTTTAGCGGTGGATGTCCGTAGTATCTTTGCATCATCAATAACAAAGTATTAAAAAATTAAATCGATGCGAAAAATTTTATTATTTTTAAGTGCAGCACTTTTGAGCAGTTGCAGTTTCGGACAAAAAACAAATTCAAACAATAAAAATAACAATCAAATGAAAGCAGTTTATCATAAAGCAGACAGCAGAGGACACGCAAACCACGGAGAATGAACTTCGGTGTTCTTCGTGTATTGAATGACGATACCGTAAAAGGTGGAATGGGCTTCGGAACACACCCCCACCGCGATATGGAAATCATCAGTATTCCTTTGGAGGGCGACCTGAAACACGGTGATAGTATGGGCAACGAAGGGATTATCCGCAAAGGAGAAATCCAAGTGATGAGTGCCGGAACAGGAATTATGCACAGCGAAATGAACGGCAACCAAGGTGAAACCGTGAAATTCTTGCAAATTTGGGTTCTTCCTCGTCAAAAAGGAGTTAAACCTCGTTACGATCAAATCAACATCGAAAAAGATAAGAAAATCAACGATTTCCAACAAATCCTATCCCCTAACCCTGATGATGCAGGCGTATGGATTCACCAAGATGCGTGGTTCAATATGGCGAACTTTACCGCAGGAAACTCAAAAACATACAAGCTAAATAAAGAAGGTAATGGGGTGTATGTATTCGTTATCAAAGGGAAAGCAAAAATAGGCGACCAAGTATTAGACCAAAGAGATGGTTACGGAATTTACGATACTTCAGAATTTGATTTAGAGGCTCTTGAAGATTCACAAATTCTATTGATGGAAGTACCAATGCAATTGCCATAAAAAAATTAAAATACAATGAACATATTTCAAAACAAAGATTTAGGACTTTTAATTCTTCGTCTTTCCGTAGGATTATTAATGATTCCACACGGAATCCATAAATTACTGAATTCAGGAGCGTTGGGATACATTCAGTCGCTCTTGGAAGCCAAAGGATTACCAACGTTTATCAGCTATGGTGTTTTTGTAGGAGAAATTATTGCACCGCTCCTCATCGTAATTGGTTTCCGTACGCGTATCTCGGCATTGGTATTGGCAGCCACAGGTTTGATGATGCTGTTCTTAGGGTACGACAATCTTTTTTCCCTCACACAGCACGGTGGTTGGGTCGCGGAACTTGCAGGATTGTTCCTCTTCGGAGCCTTGGCATTAGCTTTCACGGGCGGTGGAAAATACGCTCTATCCACGAATAATCAGTGGGATTAAAATAAATAAACAGCAGAAACGAAACGCCCTTTAATTGGGGCGTTTTTTAAGTTAAAATCTATTTGAAAAAATCTTGGAAAATACTCCTTTCGTTAAAAAAACATTTTTATTTCACATCTGATATTATGAAAAACAATTTTTTAGAATACTTAAAAACAGGTTATTGTGATAGAAAATATGATTTAAACAAACAGAAAATAGAACAATTTATAGATTCTTTTTTTCGGTTTATATTTTTCTTAGAGCCTCAAAGATGTGATTCTCAAACGGAGATTGAAAGCCGATTTGTCAGTTTTAAAAATCAGTTTAAAGAAATAATAAACGATGTAAAACAAGAAAATACCGCACAGATATGCGAAACTTTTTTTAATGAGATTCCTAGCATTTATGAAACATTAGAAAAAGACGCTCAATTTTTCTTGGAAAGTGATCCTGCTGCCACGCATATAGAGGAAATTAAAGTTTCATACCCAGGGTTTTATGCTATCGCAATTTATAGATTTGCACATCAGCTGTACCTTCAGAAAGTCCCACTCATCCCAAGAATTTGGACAGAGCTTGCCCATAGCAAAACGGGAATAGATATTCATCCAGGGGCAAATATTGGAGAATATTTCTTTATTGATCACGGCACAGGAATTGTAATAGGAGAGACCACTCAAATAGGAAATCGTGTAAAAATCTATCAGAATGTAACATTAGGGGCGTTGGCTGTATCTAAAAGCATTGCCAATACCAAAAGGCATCCTACCATAGAAGATGAAGTAACCATCTATGCAGGAGCTACTATTTTGGGCGGAAAAACCATCATTGGTAAGGGGGCTACCATCGGAGGAAATGTTTGGATTACAGAAAGTATATTCCCTTATAGTTTAGTATATTATAAAGACAAAACCATCATCAGAAGCCAAGAAAATTCACCCGAACCGATTAATTTTTCCATATAAACCTATTAAATGATATGGATACACCGATAAATTTTCCTGTAAAAAGGAAAAAATATAACAAAAAACATTCTTAATATTTAAAATCATACAGAATATGAAATTCAATAATGTATTAGAAACTATTGGGAAAACGCCGGTAGTCAGATTGAGTAAAATTTTTCCTAAACATAATGTTTGGATAAAATTAGAACGAAGCAATCCAGGGGGAAGCATCAAAGATAGAATTGCTTTAGCAATGATAGAAACCGCTGAAAAGGAAGGAAAAATCAATAAAAATACTCAAATCATAGAACCCACTTCGGGAAATACAGGAGTAGGATTAGCCATGGTTTCAGCCGTAAAAGGTTATCATTTAACATTGGTAATGCCTGAAAGTATGAGTATAGAACGCCGAAAATTAATGTCTGCCTATGGTGCTAATATTGTATTAACTCCAAGAGAATTAGGTATGAAAGGTGCCATTGAAAAAGCTCAGGAGTTGGCACAGCAAAACGAGAACACTTGGATACCACAGCAGTTTGAAAACATCTCAAACCCTGAAATTCATCGTAATACAACTGCTCAAGAAATTCTTAATGATTTTCCAGAGGGAATTGATTACCTCATCACAGGCGTAGGGACAGGTGGACATATTACAGGAATTTCGGAGATTATAAAACAGAAATTTTCTCAGTTAAAATCTTTTGCTGTAGAGCCAGAACTTTCCCCAGTTCTCAGTGGCGGAAATCCAGGAGCACACCCTATACAAGGCATTGGTGCGGGTTTTGTACCCAAAGTTCTCAATACTGAAATTTTAGACGGAACCATTCAGGTGAGTAAAGAAAATGCCTTTGCTTTTACACAAAAATTAGCTCAAGAAGAAGGTATTTTAGCCGGAATTTCCACAGGTGCATCTCTTGCTGCTATTTCTCAAAAATTAAATGAACTTCCAGAAAACTCAACTATTTTAACAATTAATTACGATACAGGAGAAAGATATTGGTCAGTGGAAGGGCTTTTTTAAATTTCTAAAATGATTGGAAAAAATTCCAATCATTTCGTTTAAATATATGCTTATTAGAAACGCTATTCCATATCTTTGTACCAATAAAATTTAGAACATGATGAAAAAAAATACATTGATTATTGCATTATCGGTAGTAGCAACTCTATGCAGTTGTAATAAAACTACCACCCCCAAGACAGAAACTCCACAAACTATATCTAAAAATACCCCACAGCCTTTTCTTTCTAGTATAGAATATTCTAATTTGGTAGATAAAGCCAGCCAAGAAGAAGTAAAAGAGGCAATGTTAAAGGCTGGAATTACACCTTTGGCAGTAGATACTTTTTTTGAAAATGTAAATACCTTTAACCAAACGGTTACTGATGTAGGAATGGTAGATAAAGGATTCGTCATTTCCAATGAATTAGCACCAGAATATGACGAAGCAGGTATACAGATGCAATGGGAATCCAAAAATCCAGTATTCCCTGGCTACAATTGTCGTATCACTTCGTTTGATATGTTTGCCGATTTTTTTACCGTTGATACAAAAAAAGCAATCAACAACAAGAAAAATCTGTTTTTAGACGAACATGCTCTTGATAATTGTCATAAAGAAATATTTTCAACAAAACAACGAGAGAAATTTACAATTTTTTATGCTCAAATCCCAACCGTAGAAGGTAAAGAAGTAACCAAACATGTGGAAATTGTTCAGAAATATTGGAAAGATAGAGGCATTACTTTTCTTCACAATCAAGATAAAACCAAGGCTTCTTTAATTTCTGTATTTTTCCATTCATTTTTCGATACCGAAGACAATCATTTGTTTATCGGACATATCGGGGTTTTGGTACCTACTGAAAATGGAAAACTTATTTTCATTGAAAAACTATCTTTTCAAGAGCCTTATCAAGCACTGAAATTCAACAATCGAACGGAACTTAATGATTACCTCATGAACCGTTACGATGTGGAATGGAACCAACCTACAGCCGCACCCTTTATCTTTGAAAATAATCAACTGATAGAAGGCTATAGACCCAATCCGAATAAAAAAATAGAACAGAGTTCGTAATGTCCAAAGATATTTGTTTTGCTTTTATAATATTTTTTCAAATCTTAAAATGATTATTCGCAGTTTGTAATCCTTAAAAAATGTCTTATAGCAATATTTTTTTGATTTGTTCTGACTATCTTTGCTCAGAATAATTTAAAAACAATAAAAATGGCAACAAGAATCAATCCGTATTTGAATTTTAACGGGAATTGCGAAGAGGCGTTCAATTTTTACAAAAAGGCTTTCGGAGGCGATTTTACAATGGTGGTTCGCTCTGATGAAACTCCGATGGAAGTAGCTGAAAATGAGAAAAACCGCTTGATGTACATCGAACTTCCGATAGGCGAAAACGATAAACTAATGGGGTCGGACATTTTCGAATCGCTTGGGCAGAAACTTACTACGGGCAATCACAACTATGTGAGCATAGCCGTAGATAGCAAAGCCGAAGCCGACCGCCTTTTCCACGTACTTTCCGAAGGAGGCGAAATAGAAATGCCTATGGAAGAGCAATTTTTTGGCTATTTCGGAGATTTTAAAGATAAATTCGGCATCTCTTGGATGATTATTTTTGAAGGGTGAAACTTTTACCACACATAAACCTATTTTCATAGACGACCTCAAACATGACCAATTCTGTGAATTGTGCAGAAGAAGGAAGATGTATTCTGTCCAAATAGGCGGTAGGGTTTAGATAATAGGAAATAGTAAGGAAGCTGTTGGAGACTTTTCCGACAGCTTCTTATTATTAAAACTATCGGATGAACCCTTATGGCTAAAAAAACTTATACTTCTAGATTTTTAAAATATAAGTACCACTTTATAAAGTTCTTTTAGCCCCAAAACGAAGCCCTCTATGCAAGGTTAATTTCTTCTTGGAGACAAAGTAAGAGTTATCATTAAAAAGGCTTCACTATAACTCTTATAAGTCTATAAAAAACAATAATTTACAAGGTTTTTAAGCTCCATTTTTACCACATTGTCTATAAAAGAAGGCTGTCCATAAAAAATCGGACAGCCTATATTTTTCATTCTTAAAAATTATTTTTTTGAGTTCATTATTTATTTTCACACACTGTTCTTTTCCTTAGATGAAGAAGAACCAAAAGTGCGATCCGCACGGGCATTAAAAAATAAGCAGTCGGCTTCCGACAAATTTTTCCAAACCTGCTTTCTGCGGTCGCTTCGAACAATGGAAAATTTTCCACATACTAAGCTCCAAGTTTTCGCTTACTTTGTTTTATTCGTTGATTTTCCTAACGCCAAATCTTCAATGCCGATGAAAAGTGGCCAAAATACTGAAAAATCAGTGTTGAACCATTAAAAAATATATCAATTAAGTACTGAACTCAAAAAAATTAATGCCACTGGTAAGTTATACCTGCAAAAACATTGATTCCCTTGGTATTGTTTGAAAATAAATTACTTATAATGCTACTTGAACCAACTACTAATGGCCCTACACGAAGTCCTGTACCTATTGTTGTTCCTACTTGTTGTGTATTAGCTATGGGTAAATAAAATCCTATCCATCTTGATTCGTATCGAGGTGTTAGTACAAAGCTATTAGCGTAGGCAGCGTTGTAGATTTTATCTTTCTTGTCAGATGAAGCAAATTGCCCTGAAAAATCAACGAAAAATTTTCGCAAAATACGAGCATCCGCATAAATTCGCAAAGCTACAGGAAGAGATGAAGTAAAGGTTTTCCCCTTTAATGAGGTTTGGCTAACCAAATTGCTTCTATCCAGATCACGTTGCAAATTGTCTAAGTTCAATGCTACGGATGTTACTGACGAATTAATTGAGTATTTTTTTGAATTTTCAGTGGTTGTATAATTCAATCTTCCTGCATCGGTGAAAGCTAATCCAAACTTAAAGTCGTAAGGAGTCTTTTCACAATCTGGACAAGGTTCTTTTCGGTATTCGTATGCAAATCCAGCATCAAAAACAAAAGTTGAAGCACTTGATTGCAGTCTAAACTTAGAGTCTGAATCTTCTCCCCAAATATTAATACCTCCGTTATTGATACTAAAATCACCTGTACCAGAGATGTTTAGAATAACATCATCCTTTTTTTGCTCCAATTTAATAGCTCCAGAAAAACCATCAAAACCAGCACGCGAACTAATAATTCCTTGGATAGCTTTCAAGGTAACTCCAACTTTGATTGTATGTTTTTCATTACTAAAAACAATACTTCCCCATGAAACTCCCACTTCGGAGAAAGCATTTACCAAAATATGCTGATTATCAATTTTAATAGAAGGATAAGCTGCTAAATCCATTAAATTTGTGTCAGAAAAATAAGATTCCAAGATTTTAGCATCTACTCCTCTTGCATCGGCAATGGCACGAACTCGTGAAGTAATAGCAATCGCATTTTTATTCCCTATATTAAAGAAAGCGGAAGGACCAAGTATGTCTAGATTGAAATCCGCATCAAGGTCATTGTGAGAAAACACGGAACCTTCTCCCGTTTTTGTAAATTTTTCAAAACTATCAGACAAACCGCTGAGTGATAAAGGCACCTTATTATTGGAAAAAATTCCATCAAATGATAAAAGATTAACTCCTTTTTTGTGCATTCCACCAACAGCTTCAGCTGGGTTATTGATAATTGAATAAATACCTCCGTACGGGCTGACTCTGAACCCCGAAAAAGACTGCTGAGCTCTTATACTAAAAGTACTCAGCATCAGTAGTAAAAAAAATATTTTTTTCATGTGCTTGGTGTGTTTAATTTAGGCAAAATTAAGACCTTTTATTTACATGAAAAAAAAAGTTATACTTAAAAAAAAGTTAATATTTTCACAAAGAGTTAGTTATAACAATATTTAGAAGCTAATTTCGGTTTATCCTGAACAACCATTCGCTTACACAAATTAAGAAAATACCACTTGCCAAACTCAGTAAAAGAAAGTAATTTTCAAAAAAAGCCCAACCTAACCAAAGACAAATACCTTTGTAAGCAATTAAAAACTCAGTAGTGAGAAATCCTGCAATGTATACAAGTATTGATATTCTACTCAAATTCAAAAGATTATTTTCTTTCAAAAGATATAACAACCCAAAATTGACAACTCCTAAGAAATTAAAGTGCAAATAACTCATTATAAAGTCATTATTGTAAAAAATAATCTCTTTGAAATAAGGAATAGAAGCGAAAAACATCATACAAACCTTAGTAATAAACAAAAAGAGAAACCCGTTGCTTAAAACATTTTTAAAGGGATATTTCTGTATGTAGAAATAGATGACAGCTCCTATCGAAAGCATCCAAACTAGGGAACTAATTGTAGCAATAAGATGTAAGAAAATACTATCAAAAATACTTATGTATGAAACAGCTATTGCTCCAAAAACACCTATTTGAAAGCCATAGAAAAATTTATTAATCCAAGGAGATGTAATTCTATCAGCATGATTTTTTTTAAGAAAAAGTCCCATTAGGGTTGTCAAAACCCAGCCATTATATTGAAAATCTAAGAAAAAGAAAATGGATGCTTGATACAGGTTTGAATCTTTTCCAGTGGTTGCAATCGCTACAGGAATCATCCAAATACCTACGCTTGAAAGAATTAAATAGAAAATACCCATTCGTACAAACCGGTATGAAATCAACTGCTTATGCTCTTGTGTATTTGAATTTTTAAGGAAAAAATAACTGTAGTAATATGAAAATAGAAGGAACAAGACACTAAATGAAATCGAAATAGCTCCGTATCCTTGGAAAGGGAAACTGAAAAGCATCCCCAATAGAGAGATTTGTGTCAGATAAAAAATACGACGATGTTGCTTAGCTTTTTCAAGGGGAATAAATGAGTAGCTAAGTAGGGCTGTAAGGGTTGTGTAAATCCATCCCAAAATGGCGATATGCGAGTGTGTATGTAGAACATATCGATAATTATAACTAAATAAATCAGGCACTGCATGTGTTAATCGCATGAAAGTCCCGAATCCTATAATAATTAAAAAATAGGAAAAAGACCAATACAAATCTTGCCGAATACTGATTTTCATTTAATTATTTTTTCGATGTAGCAAAGGTATAACTTTTATCGAATAAATGAAAATAGAGGCATCCGAAAAGTCAGAGTAATATCATTCTGAGATGGGATAAATCCTTATAAGTTGTGCTTCTTTTAAAGATTTTCCCTTTTGTTGGAATGACAAAATTTTACAAATACTGACTTTTCGGATAACCTCACTGGTTTATTTTATATTCCTAAAAACCAATTGACTATTGAAAGAATCTACAAGTATCACGCTGTTGGTGGTAATATTTCCCTGTAAAATTTCTTTTGAAAGTTTGTTGAGCAGTTCTTTTTGTAATACGCGTTTTACGGGTCTTGCTCCAAACTCAGGGTCATAACCCTTTTCAGCTAAGTAATCAATTGCTTCAGGGGTAGCATCTAGCACGATATTTTCACGTGCAACGAGCCTGATGATATTTCGGAATTGCAATTGCACAATTTCTTTAATATTTGCCTTTGAAAGAGGTGTGAACATTACGATATCATCAATACGATTAATAAACTCGGGACGTACGCTTTGTTTAAGCAACTGTAAAACAGCATTTTTAGCCAATTCAGTAGCCTTTTCAATATCCTTGCTATGATTTTCAAAACTTTCCTGAATCAGATGACTACCAATATTGGAAGTCATGATGATGATGGTATTTTTGAAATCGGCAGTACGTCCTTTGTTGTCGGTCAATCGTCCCTCATCCAGTACTTGCAATAGAATGTTGAAGGTATCAGGATGTGCTTTTTCAATTTCGTCCAACAGCACTACCGAATAAGGTCTTCGTCGTACAGCTTCAGTGAGTTGACCTCCTTCGTCATATCCCACATATCCTGGAGGAGCTCCTATCAATCGGCTAACAGAGTGACGCTCTTGGTATTCGCTCATATCAATTCGGGTCATAGCATTTTCATCATCGAACAAATATTCAGCAAGAGCTTTTGCTAGTTCGGTTTTTCCGATTCCTGTTGTCCCTAAGAAAAGGAATGATCCAATCGGTTTTTTAACATCTTGTAAACCTGCACGACTTCGGCGAATGGCATCAGAAACCACTTCGATAGCCTCTTCCTGACCAACCACACGTTTGTGAAGTTCTTCTTCCAAATGGAGTAATTTTTCACGTTCTCCTTGCATCATTTTGGTTACAGGAATGCCCGTCCATTTAGCGATAACTTCGGCAATGTCTTCACGTGTAACTTCTTCTTTAACAAGTGCTTTATCCTTTTGGTTATCCAACTCTTTTTGTAAATTTTCGAGTTTGTCCTGCTCTTCTTTTATCTTGCCATAACGAAGCTCAGCTACTTTTCCGTAATTGCCCTCACGTTCGGCTTTTTCGGCTTCCAATTTGTAATTTTCAATGTTGGTTTTTGCCTTTTGAACCTCATCTACTAAGGTTTTTTCGCTTTGCCATTGTGCAAAAATATGGTTGCGTTCTTCTTTAAAATTTGCTAAATCTTCATTGAGAGATTGAAGTTTTTCGATGTCATTTTCACGCTTAATTGCTTCAATTTCAATTTCTAATTGCATAATTTTTCTATCCAAGACATCTAACTCTTCAGGTTTAGAATTGATTTCCATACGCAATTTTGAAGCTGCCTCGTCCATTAGGTCAATCGCTTTATCTGGCAGAAAACGGTTGGTGATATATCGTTCTGAGAGTTCTACCGCTGCGATTATAGCCTCGTCTTTGATACGTACTTTATGGTGGGTTTCATACTTTTCTTTAATCCCTCGGAGGATAGAAATAGCACTTTCCGTATCAGGTTCTTCTACCATAACTTTCTGGAAACGACGCTCTAAGGCTTTATCTTTCTCAAAATATTTTTGATATTCATCCAAAGTCGTAGCTCCGATGGCTCTGAGTTCGCCTCGTGCCAAGGCAGGTTTCAAAATATTGGCAGCATCCATAGCTCCCTCGCCTCCTCCAGCACCTACTAAAGTATGGATTTCGTCAATAAACAAGATGATATTGCCATCGGAAGTTGTTACTTCTTTCACAACCGATTTGAGCCTTTCTTCAAATTCTCCTTTGTATTTAGCTCCTGCAATCAAGGCTCCCATATCTAAAGAAAAAATAATCTTATCTTTCAGGTTTTCAGGAACATCACCTTGTACTATACGATGAGCCAAACCTTCGGCGATAGCTGTTTTCCCAACTCCAGGCTCACCGACTAACATAGGGTTATTTTTGGTTCTTCGCGAAAGGATTTGTAGCACACGGCGTATCTCCTCATCTCGACCAATCACAGGATCGAGTTTTCCACTATCGGCTAATTGATTTAGGTTTTTAGCATATTTATTCAGCGAATTGTAGGTTTCTTCGGCAGAAGCTGAAGTCACACGTTCTCCTTTGCGGAGTTCGAGAATAGCCTTCTCTAATTCTTTTTCCGTAATACCTTGATCTTTAATAGCTTGTGATAATTTATTTTTTGTTTTTAAAATTGCTAATAACAAATGCTCCACAGAAACGTACTCGTCGTTCATTTCCTTGGCGATATTACTCGCTTTGTTCAACATTTCGGCACTTTCACGCGATAGCGACATACTACCTCCACTGACTTTAGCGTAAGAATCCAATGCTTTTTGAACGTTTTGATTCAGCATACTTACGTTTACATTCAGTTTTTTCAAGAGAAACGGAAGTACATTATTATCTACCTCTTCAATTCCTTTGAAAATATGTTCAATTTGCAAATCTTGATGCCCATAACCTTGAGCAATTTGCTGGGCTCTTTGAATAGCCTCCTGCGATTTAATGGTATAGTTGTTAAAATTCATCGTTTACATTTTTTAGATTCACTCAATTATTGTCAAGTTATATACCATTGGATAAAAAATGACTTTTTGTCAGTTTTTAAAATATTAAACTAACACAAAGCATGACAAAATTTACTTATTATCAATCATTAATGCATATATTTGAATAGTTTTCAACTCTAAAAACTTGTAAAAAAACAGAAATAGAGTCACTGTAAATTAAATCTAAAACCACATAGAGACACAGCGTAAAATCTATGTTCCTATGTGGTTTGAAGGATAGTAACTCTAAAGATAATATTTCATACGTTGCCCTAACCTAATGCGTAAATATGGGTTAAGAAGACGAATCACTAAGCTCTTTTAAGTCAATGGAAAGAATTTTAGAAATTTTAATAAGTTGTTCAGCTGAAAGTTTTTGTTTTCCTGTCTCAATTTTAGCATAGGCTGATTGGGAAATACCTAATTGAAAAGCAATATCTTCTTGGGATATTTTTTTCTCCAATCGGATTTTTTTGATTTTAGTTAAGTAATTCATAGTGTCATTTTTTAGGTTTGTACGAAGATACGAAAAAAATAATGAAATAAAAAGTTATTTTTATAATTATTTTAAATTTTAATGGAATTATTCTAAATTAGAATAGTTTTATTGGAATAAACCGTATACCTTTGCTTACGGATAATTTTAATAAAAACAACATGATTCGATTTACTACCAAAATTCAATTAAAGGCAATAGCTTTGACATTATCAGCTATTTTGCTAAAAACTTCTTGTTCAATAAAAACCTGTTGGGTTTGGAGATGGCGTGGTTTTAGAAGTGGATTGTACCGAGAAGTAACTCGAATGACAAACACAGATGCTTTAGCCGATGAAGCAAGACATCATTTAGGAAAAGAGTACGTAAAGTGGTATGAGTTTGCAACTGCCAAATGGGCTGCTCCAAGACGTTTTACTTGTACAACCTTGGTTTGGTGGTGTTCCAAAAAAGCATACGACGTGAATGTATCCAGTTGGTATAGCCCTTTGGTAAGCCCCAGTGGTCTTTTTACGGATAGCAACACTTATTTAATACGAGAGGTACGATGAAAAAACTTTATTTTTTATTCGCATTATTGGGTGTATTCGCTTGTTCGGAAGATAAAGATATGACCCCTGAACATTTTAAAGCCCAACAGCGAGACAGCCGTTTCTTTGGGAAATGGGCAGTAATAAATTCTAAAACATTTGAGGAAATTGTCACTGTTACGTTTTATAGTGAATATACAAAGATTGGGGAACTTTTTCTCATACATAGAGACACTGAAGAAAAAGATAAAAGTGTGGAATATTATTATACAAAAGGAGATAGACTCTATGTATTAAACCCTGGCTCTGGTTTTAAAGTTTCCGCTTCGGTATATGAATTTCGATATGAATTTTCTGATTCGGATAACATTTTGGTTTTACAAGAATACACAAACGGAGAACTAAGTAATTATAAACGATTTCTGAAACGTAAATAATACTTTTATGAAAAAGTTTTATTTTTTATTCGCATTGTTAGGCGTATTCGCTTGTTCGGAAGATGAACATATGACGGCTGATTATTTTAAAGCTCAACAACGGGATAGCCGTTTCTTTGGGAAATGGATATTTGTTGATTCTAATACATTAGAAGAACTTTCCGACTTTACACATAACTATATTGAGGATGGTGAATTACAATATTTCTACCTTACGGGAGAACCATATTATTCTCGAAAAGAATATTATTACACAAAAGGAGATAGACTCTATGTATTAAACCCTGGCTCTGGTTTTAAAGTTTCGGCTTCGGTAAAAGAATTTCGATATGAATTTTCTAATTCGGATAACATTTTGGTTTTACAGGGATGTACAAACGGAGAACTAAGTAGTTACAAAGAATCTTTCAAACGTAAATAACACTTTCATGAAAAAGTTTTATTTTATACTCGCATTGTTAGGTGTATTCGCTTGTTCGGAAGATGAACATATGACGGCTGATTATTTTAAAGCCCAACAACGGGATAGCCGTTTCTTTGGAAAATGGAATGACGTAGATATAAACACCTTAGAAGAAGTAATGACCACTGTCTATCCTGAATATTCGGAGAATGGAGAGTTGATTCATATATATCGAGAGACAGGAGAAAAAAATAAAAGAATAGAATATTATTATACAAAAGGAGATAGACTCTATGTGTTAAACCCTGGCTCTGGTTTTAAAGTTTCCGCTTCAGTATATGAATTTCGATATGAGTTTTCTGATTCGGATAATATTTTGATTTTACAACGATATACAAACGGAGAACTAAGTAATTACAAAGAGTTTTTGAAACGTAAATAATACTTTTATGAAAAAGTTTTATTTTTTATTCGCATTATTGGGTGTATTCGCTTGTTCGGAAGATGAAAACATGACGGCTGATTATTTTAAAGCCCAACAACGAGACAGTCGTTTCTTTGGGAAATGGGCAGTAATAAATTCTAAAACATTTGAGGAAGTTGTTACTGTTACGTTTTATAGTGAATACACAGAAACTGGCGAACATTTTCTCATATATCGAGACACAGGAGAAAAAAATAAAAGGGTGGAATATTATTATACAAAAGGAGATAGATTCTATGTATTAAATCCTGGTTCTGGTTTTAAAGTTTCTGCTTCGGTAAATGAATATAGATATGAGTTTTCTGATTCGGATAACATTTTGGTTTTACAAGACTATACAAACGGAGAACTAAGTAGTTACAAAGAATTTTTCAAACGTAAATAACACTTTCATGAAAAAGTTTTATTTTATACTCGCATTGTTAGGTGTATTCGCTTGTTCGGAAGATGAACATATGACGGCTGATTATTTTAAAGCCCAACAACGGGATAGCCGTTTCTTTGGAAAATGGAATGACGTAGATATAAACACCTTAGAAGAAGTAATGACCACTGTCTATCCTGAATATTCGGAGAATGGAGAGTTGATTCATATATATCGAGAGACAGGAGAAAAAAATAAAAGAATAGAATATTATTATACAAAAGGAGATAGACTCTATGTGTTAAACCCTGGCTCTGGTTTTAAAGTTTCCGCTTCAGTATATGAATTTCGATATGAATTTTCTAATTCGGATAGTATTTTGGTTTTACAAGACTATACAAACGGAGAACTAAGTAATTACAAAGAGTTTTTGAAACGTAAATAATACTTTTATGAAAAAGTTTTATTTTTTATTCGCATTATTGGGTGTATTCGCTTGTTCGGAAGATAAAGATATGACCCCTGAACATTTTAAAGCCCAACAGCGAGACAGCCGTTTCTTTGGGAAATGGGCAGTAATAAATTCTAAAACATTTGAGGAAATTGTCACTGTTACGTTTTATAGTGAATATACAAAGATTGGGGAACTTTTTCTCATACATAGAGACACTGAAGAAAAAGATAAAAGTGTGGAATATTATTATACAAAAGGAGATAGACTCTATGTATTAAACCCTGGCTCTGGTTTTAAAGTTTCCGCTTCGGTATATGAATTTCGATATGAATTTTCTGATTCGGATAACATTTTGGTTTTACAAGAATACACAAACGGAGAACTAAGTAATTATAAACGATTTCTGAAACGTAAATAACACTTTTATGAAAAAGTTTTGTTTTATATTCGCATTGTTAGGTGTATTCGCTTGTTCGGAAGATGAAAACATGACGGCTGATTATTTTAAAGCTCAACAACGAGACAGTCGTTTCTTTGGGAAATGGAATGTTGTAGATATAAACACCTTAGAAGAGGTAATGACTACAGTCTATCGTGAATACGCTGAGAATGGAGAGTTGAGTTATATATACCGAGAGACAGGAGAAAAAAATAAAAGGGTGGAATATTATTATACAAAAGGAGATAGACTCTACGTGTTAAACCCTGGCTCTGGCTTTAAAGTTTCTGCTTCGGTATATGAATTTCGATATGAATTTTCTAATTCGGATAGTATTTTGGTTTTACAAGACTATACAAACGGAGAACTAAGTAATTACAAAGAGTTTTTCAAACGTAAATAACACTTTTATGAAAAAGTTTTGTTTTATATTCGCATTATTAGGTGTATTCGCTTGTTCGGAAGATGAACATATGACGGCTGATTATTTTAAATCTCAACAACGAGACAGTCGTTTCTTTGGGAAATGGAAGGCTGTAAATCCTAATACCTTAGAGGAGAAAATAACATCCTTTTATAGTGAATATACCGAAGAAGGGGTGTTTGATTTGATAGACCGAGAAACAGGAGAAAAAGATGAAAGAAAGAGATATTATTACACAAAGGAGAATACATTGTATGTATTACACCCAGGTGCTGGTTTTAAAGTTTCCGCTTCGGTAAGTGAATATAAGTATACGTTCTCTGATGATAATAATATTTTAATCATTCAAACATTAGAGGAGTATCGAAAAGGCGATAAAGGAGGTTTTTTCAAACGTAAATAACACTTTTATGAAAAAGTTTTGTTTTATATTCGCATTGTTAGGTGTATTCGCTTGTTCGGAAGATGAACATATGACGGCTGATTATTTTAAAGCTCAACAACGGGATAGCCGTTTCTTTGGGAAATGGATATACGTTAATTCTGAAACATTTGAGGAAGTTGTCTCTACTACGTTTTATAGAGAATATACAGAAATTGGGGAACTTCTTCGCATATATCAAGAGACAGGAGAAAAAAATAAAAGGGTGGAATATTATTATACAAAAGGAGATAGACTCTATGTGTTAAACCCTGGCTCTGGCTTTAAAGTTTCTGCTTCGGTATATGAATTTCGATATGAATTTTCTGATTCGGATAACATTTTGGTTTTACAAGACTATACAAACGGAGAACTAAGTAATTACAAAGAATTTTTGAAACGTAAATAACACTTTTATGAAAAAGTTTTATTTTATACTCGCATTATTGGGTGTATTATCCTGTTCGGAAGATGAACATATGACGGCTGATTATTTTAAAGCCCAACAACGGGATAGCCGTTTCTTTGGGAAATGGAATGTTGTAGATATAAACACCTTAGAAGAGGTAATGACTACAGTCTATCGTGAATACGCTGAGAATGGAGAGTTGAGTTATATATACCGAGAGACAGGAGAAAAAAATAAAAGGGTGGAATATTATTATACAAAAGGAGATAGACTCTATGTGTTAAACCCTGGCTCTGGTTTTAAAGTTTCCGCTCGGTATATGAATTTCGATATGAATTTTCTAATTCGGATAGTATTTTGGTTTTACAAGACTATACAAACGGAGAACTAAGTAATTACAAAGAATTTTTGAAACGTAAATAACACTTTTATGAAAAAGTTTTTTGAGTTCCTCATATAATTTCATATATTTGCAGTTCATAAAATCAGGTAGTTATGGAAATTTTTAACGGTCAAAATCTTTTACAGTTCGTTGAACGCTTCAAAACTGACTTGGATTGTGAAGAATATTTAGTTCATTGGAAGTGGGAAAAAGGCTTTGTTTGTCGTAAATGTGGGCATACAAAAAGCCAAATCCGCAAGGATTTTTCAAGAACTTGTAACATTTGTTCTGATACGGAAAGCCCTACGGCAGGAACACTTTTTCACAAAGTAAAATTCGGGCTTCGTAAGGCTTTTTTTATTTGTTTTGAGATGTGTGCAACCACTAAAAACCTATCAGCTTTACAAATGTCTGTTCGTTATGGAATTACCGAAAATACGGCTCGATTGTTTATGCACAAAGTTCGTGAAGCAATGAAATCCAATGAATTACATAAAATGAATGGTCAAGTTCAAGTGGACGAGTTTACTGTGGGAGGGAAAGAAGATGGCAAACAAGGTAGGAGTTACGATTCAAAGAAAAAAAAGATTGTTTGTGCCATAGAACTAACTGATGATGGGAAGGTTAAACGATTCTATGCTAATAAAATAGAAGATTATTCTGCCAAATCATTACGGACAATTTTTGATAAACATATTGATAAAAGGAGTATCCCATAATCTGTGTAAGTTGAAAAGTTATTCTGAAATTTTTTGAGCCCTTAAAAGCTCAAAAAAAATTTCGGAAATAACTTTTTAACTATTTTTGACCCATAATTTAAACAGATATGATTAACAAGGAAGAATTGCTCAACAGCAAAGAATTTTACAAGTCATTTAAGACTGCTGAGGACTTGACAGGTTTCTTTAAAGAGCTCCACAAAAAAGCGGTGGAACATATGCTCAATGCCGAACTCGACGTTCACTTGGACAACGAAAAACACGACAAAACTAAAGATGGAAATTATCGTAACGGACACAC
Source organism: Capnocytophaga canis (assembly GCF_043187445.1). Taxonomy (NCBI): domain Bacteria; kingdom Pseudomonadati; phylum Bacteroidota; class Flavobacteriia; order Flavobacteriales; family Flavobacteriaceae; genus Capnocytophaga; species Capnocytophaga canis. Next base: position 542,021 of record NZ_CP171121.1, read on the forward strand.
TTCCAAGAAGATAAAAACTTCCTTTGGCGAAGAACAAATCCAAGTTCCTAGGGATAGAGACGGTAGTTTTAACCCAATGTTAGTCCCTAAACGCAAGAACGTTATCGATGGTTTGGAAAACATCATCGTATCGTTCTATGCCAAAGGAATGAGCGTGAGCGACATCGAAGAACAAATCCAAGAAATGTACGGCTTTGAAGTATCAACTTCCACAATATCAAGGATTACCAATGCGGTTACCAATGAAATGGTCGCTTGGCAGAACCGCCCGTTGGACGAGCTGTATCTGATTGTTTGGATGGACGGCATCGTTTTTAAAGTTCGTGAGAACTCAAAAGTTGTCAACAAAACCATTTACCTTGCTGTGGGCTTGAATCGAGAGGGAAAAAAGGAAGTTTTAGGAATGTGGCTCGGAAAGAATGAAAGTTCCGCCTTTTGGATGAGCGTTCTCACTGATTTAAAGGCTCGTGGAGTGGAAGATATTCTCATTACTGCCACCGATAATTTAAACGGATTTACGCAAACCATTCGCACGGTTTTTCCCCAATCACAAACGCAAATATGTGTGGTTCATCAGATTAGGAATGCTTGTAAGTATGTGGTTTACAAAGACAGAAAAGAATTTACAGCCGATATGAAACACATTTATACTGCCCCTAACAAGGAAGCTGCCAAGGTTGCTTTGGAGGATTTTGCCCAAAAATGGGAGTCAAAATACGGCTATGCTATCAAATCTTGGTATGACAATTGGGACGAATTGACCGTATTTTTCGATTTTCCGTTAGAGATAAGAAAAATTATTTACACAACCAATCTTATTGAGAATCTGAATGGTAAGATTCGGAAATACACCAAAAACAAGCTGTCTTTCCCAACAGACGAAGCTGTGCAAAAGTCCGTTTTCTTGGCTTTGAGAGAAGCTACCAAAAAGTGGAGTATGCCTATCCAAAATTGGGGGATTGTCTTGAACCAATTTATGCTTATATTTGCACAAAGACTCAAACTATAAAAACTTAACCCCAACTTTTTAACTTACACACTTAGAGGGATAGTGTCTTGATAAATCCGCCCAAGTGACCACTGATGATTGGAAAGGTTACAGACCTATTAAAGATTTCAATATCAAACAAATACCGAGTAATAAAGGGAAGAATTTCCCTATTTTACATACCATAATACACCAAGTAAAAAGTTGGTTGAGAACGATTTATTGTCGAGTTTCAGATTTCAATATGGATAGATATTTGGCTGAATTTTCATACCGAATTAACCGTTCTCAATCGAAAGATAATATATTCAATAATCTCATCAAACGAATGATTGAGAAGAAACCTGTTCATCACCGGAATTTGATATGTAGTTAAGTGTGGAACTCAAAAAGTTTTATTTTTTATTCGCATTGTTAGGCGTATTCGCTTGTTCGGAAGATGAACATATGACGGCTGATTATTTTAAATCTCAAAAAAGAGACAGCCGTTTCTTTGGGAAATGGGCTGTAATAAATTCTAAAACATTTGAGGAAGTTGTTACTGTTACGTTTTATAGTGAATACACAAAAATTGGGGAACATCTTCGGGTAGACCGAGAAACAGGAGAAAGTAATCAAAGAGTAGAATATTATTATACAAAAGGAGATAGACTCTACGTGTTAAACCCTGGCTCTGGTTTTAAAGTTTCTGCTTCGGTATATGAATTTCGATATGAATTTTCTAATTCGGATAGTATTTTGATTTTACAAGAATACACAAACGGAGAACCAAGTAATCATAAACGATTTCTGAAGCGTAAATAACACTTTTATGAAAAAGTTTTACTAAGTTGCTTATTTAATCAGATATCAAATCTGTATGGTAAATAGGTTATGTATCAATTATTCGTTTGATAATATTGTTATTTTTTTTGAATTGAGAATGATTTATTCGCATAAACATTTAGCCAAATATCTATGAATATTAAAGGCTGAAATCTTAGAATAAGTCATTCTCAATGAAGTTTTACTTTGAACGATAAATTAGCCATACCAAATATCAATTTCAAAACAAGTAAAAAAACTTCCAAATTTATCTTTTGAGTTCAGTACTTAATTACATGTATTTTATTAATGGTTAAACACTGATTTTCAGTATTTTGATCACTTTTCATCGGCCTTAAAAACAAAGTCCGCACTGCGGAATATGTGCCGTTAAAAAAATCAATGAATGTAGCCTAGAAAATCTATACTACCTGAGCGTAGCGAGTTTAGAAATTTTCAGCAAAGTATGTGAGAGTTGATTTTTGGTAAAGTATCCACAGCATTGAATTTTTGGTTCCACATACTAAGCTTTCGCTTACTACGTTTCAGGACAAAAGTACAAAATATGAAAATAAATAATGAACTCAAATTTATTTTTTAAAATCTTCATCATTATCTAATCTCATGAGTCGAAAAGAAATGAATTTATGTAAAAAACTCAATAAAACACATCCAAAAATAGCATAAAAACATTGAAAATAGGTTTTTTATGACAAATCTTTTTTTTGCAATATATCGCTTTTTTATATCTTTGCCACTAAAATATTTTATATGCTTACACTAAGAAAAAGTCATACCTCAATCTACGCTATTTTTGAAAAACATATTAACGCTACTACGAGTGAAGATATCGACTTTATTTTTGATTTGGTGGACTACTATCGTCAGCAGTACAATAAAAAAATAACAATTGATTTGACTGAATTGCTTTCTGAAATACGAAATGATAAAGAAAAAGCCCATTTTTTGAAAGCAAAACTCGTTTCTGTCTTCTCAGATAAAAAAAAGACCATACTCCTAACCGATGCAGGATTACTCAGTAGCACCTCATTTTTCAAAGAACTTCGACGCCGTGTGTGGCATAAATTGATTCCCGATCAGCCTTTGAACAACAGTATTCAGTACGTCCTAAACCAATTGTTTTACAAATCTTCCGACACAAATTGGTTGAGTGCTATTCCTATGGACAATTGGTTTGAATTTTTAGAAATACTTTCGTTATCAACCTTTTATGATGACACAAAAAACCGAAGAGTCACCAAGGAAATCCTTCTAGCAATTATGATTCTTTCCCAGCGTATGGGTGGTTTTGCTCTACAGACGGATGTAATGCGGATGGTTCCCGAGTATTCCTCTTTGGAAAGTCCATTTATTGCTTTGGACGATGAACTTAACGCTTTGCATCGGACTATAATGACCCAAGACAAGCCTTATTTAAGTTTAGAGGATCATCATTTAGATCTCAAACAACTGGACATCTTAGTAAAGCAGTGTGAGGATTTCGTAGAAAAAGCTGTAAACAACACTTCTAAATATGGGGTTTCATTCAATGTAAATCAAACTCTTTTGCTCATTCGTCAACAGGTACGTCGTATCCGGAAGTTATATAATTTCTTGTTTATCAGCGGTGAAGAAGAGAAAAAACGAAAAAGCATTGAATTTTACTTGAGTTTGGTACGTGTTAATTCTAAAAAGAACAATATCAGCAAATTAATTGACGATAGCGTGTATAATATCACCTATGAAATTACGAATTATACAGGCAAAACGGGAGAACATTACATAACCTCGAATGCAAAGGAATATTTTTTGATGTTCAACACCGCTTTTTGGGGAGGTATTATTGTGAGTTTCATGTGTTTAGTTAAGTTAGCACTTTCAAAAACGGAATCAAGTGAGTTTATCCATGCCTTGAATTATAGTTTGAATTATGCCATCGGATTTGTAGTCATCTATTTAATAGGGGCAACTTTAGCAACTAAGCAACCTGCAATGACAGCATCAACAATTGCTCGAACTTTAGAAAATTTAGAGTCCAAAGACACGAAAGAGAAAAATAAACGCTATTCAGAATTTTCGGCCTTGTTTGCTCGTTTGTTCCGTTCGCAATTCGTAGCCTTTGCAGGAAATGTACTGGCGGCTTTCCCAATGACGTTACTACTTATTTGGGGGCTTACTTTCTTGTTGGATGGATATAACTTGGCAGAAAGTAAACATGATAAATTATTAGCCGAGCTTGATTTCCGACAAACACCCGTTTTTTTACACGCTTGTATTGCAGGAGTATTTCTATTTCTTTCTGGAATTATTGCGGGAAATGTAGCCAGTGTAAATAATTTCAATAATTTTTACTACCGATTGTCAGAACATCCTGTCTTGAAAACCATTTTAGGCAAACAACGAATGATTAAAATTTCCAATTGGATGAAAAAGAAATGGCCCGGAGTGGTTTCCAACATATGGTTCGGATTTTTTATGGGGTGTACAGGAGTAATAGGTACCTTTTTAGGCCTAGATTTAGACATCCGACACATTACTTTCGCCAGTGGAAATTTAGCATTGGGCTTATTTGGTGCAAACTTTGACATAGGTTTAGAGCTATTGCTATGGTCAATTGCAGGAGTATTCATTATTGGATTTGGAAATTTTATAGTGAGTTTCTCACTTTCACTGTTCATCGCCTTGCGTTCAAGAGAAATCCCTGTGTTTGAACTTAAAAACCTAACCAAATCCGTTTGGATACGATTCAAACAGCGACCAATGTCATTTTTCTTTCCAAGTAGGGAATCAAAAACAGTAGAAAGTGTTTAGAATATTCCCGAGCTAATATCATTTTCTAAGACACTTAATTTTTAAAACAGATAATTTTTAAAAGTAGAAAACATATTTATAATGAAAAAATACATACTTGCATTAACCTCCCTTTTTTTTGCAATAAGTAAAGCACAGACCCCCAATCCATTATTAGCAGAAGATGCTGAAAATCAAAAAAAATGGGTAGAAGAAACCTACGCAAAGATGACACTGGAGGAACGTATCGGTCAGTTATTTATGGTTTCCGTATTTTCCAGTCAAATTAATACCCGAAATACCGAAGTGGTAAAAGATTTTATCAAAAAATATCACATTGGAGGAATAATTTTTTCCAAAGGAGGGCCAAAAAGACAAGCAAAACTTAATAATGAGTATCAATCCCTATCAAAAGTACCACTTTTTATGGCAATGGATGCCGAATGGGGACTGGCGATGCGTTTAGATTCTACCTATGCCTACCCGTGGAATATGACTATGGGAGCTGTAAAAGACGAAAAACTTATCGAAAAAGCCGCTTTCCGCATCGGGCAACACTGCAGACACATGGGGATGCAATTCAATTTTGCACCTGATATTGATGTGAATACGAACCCTGCTAACCCAATTATTGGAAATCGTGCTTTCGGTGAAGATAAAGAAAATGTAGCTATCAAAGGGATTGCTTTCACCCATGGAATGCAATCGGCGGGTGTGTTAGGCAGTGCCAAGCATTTCCCAGGACATGGCGACACAGCCAAAGATTCACATAAAACTCTTCCGCTCATTGAATTTTCAGCTCACCGTATTGACAGCATAGACCTTTATCCATTTCGCAAATTGGTGGATAGTGGAGTAGCAAGTGTAATGGTTGGACATCTAAATATTCCTGCTTTGGAACCCAAAAAAGGACTACCCTCCTCCCTATCCTATACCATCATTACCGAGCTTTTGAAGAATAAAATGGGATTCCAAGGCCTAATTTTCACCGACGCTTTAGGTATGAAGGGAGTAGCAGAATATATGCCTGTGGGAGAAGTAGAAGTAGCAGCTTTTTTGGCAGGAAATGATATTTTGCTAATGCCTGAAAATATGGCGGTAGGTTTTGAAGCTATGAAAAAAGCCTATCAGCAAAATCGGATTACTGAGGAGCGTTTAGCATATTCAGTAAAGAAAATTTTAATGGCAAAATACAAAGTAGGATTAACCTCATTCACCCCATTGGATGAAAAGACCATATACGATAATTTACATAGCTTGGAGGATGATTTGCTTACTGAACAGATTTTTGAAAACGCCTTAACAGTAGCTAAAAACAACAATAAAACTCTACCAATCAAGGATGTAGACAAAAAAATTGCTTACGTCAAATTTGGAAACGACAGTGGGTGGACATTTTACACAACGCTTCAAAAATATGCCGATATCTCTCTTATTGAACCCAAATCGATAGAACAATTACAAAAAGATATCGCATCCTTTGAAACCGTTATCATAGGGCTACACCGTCCGAATCGAACTCCATGGGATGCTTACCAATTCACCAAAGACGAGCTATTGTGGTTAGAAAATATCGCTAAGAAGAAGAAAGTGATTTTATCCATATTCACTCGCCCATATGCATTGTTGGATGTCAAAGACATTTCAAACATTGAAGCAATTATCGTTTCCTATCAAAATCACAAAGTAGCACAGGAGAAAACAGCTCAGTTAATTTTCGGTGCCATTGAAGGAAAGGGGGTGCTTCCAGTATCCGCACATCCACTCCTACCTGTAAACACATCTATACAAACTCCAAAAATAGGAAGATTATCCTATGGATTACCTGAAAGTGTCGGAATTAGCTCAACTAAACTGAATCGCATTGACAGTGTGGCAAAAGAGGTATTGTCGAAAAGAATGGCTCCCGGAATGCAAATTTTAGTTGCCAAACAAGGGAAAATTATCTACCGTAAAAATTTCGGAACTTTGGACTACAACGATAAAAATAAAGTTACCGACAACACCATTTATGATTTAGCTTCTCTGACCAAAATATTAGTAACCGTACCACAATTGATGAAAATGTATTCAGAAGATAAATTCAATGTAAATGGTACATTTTCAGATATATTACCCTATTTAAAGAACACCAACAAAGGGAAAATGAAAATTTTGGACGTATTGTCTCATTACGCCCAATTTCAGTCCTGGATTCCTTTTTACATGCAAACGCTCGACCCCGATAAAAAACCATTATCAGAGTGGTATAACACCCAAAAAACAAAGGACTACAACGTGCAAGTAGCAAAAGATTTATTTATGAAATCCGAGTATGTCAACATAATGTATCAACGCATCGACAGTAGCGATTTAATTAAGAAAAAACGCTATTTGTACAGCGATTTACCTTATTACTATTTTAAAAAATATATTGAAGAAACCTATAAAAAAACGTTAGACCAAGTAATTGATGAACATTTTTATGCAAAAATGGGAGCTTATCATCTGACCTATTTTCCTTTGAAACGTTTTTCGTTGGGAAGCATAGCACCTTCTGAAGTAGATACATATTTTCGTCATCAAGAAATCCGAGGCTACGTACACGATCAAGGTGCCGCTATGCTCGGCGGAGTGGGAGGACACGCGGGACTTTTTGGTACAGCAGACGATGTAGCCAAAATGATGCAACTATTTTTACAAAATGGCTACTATGGAGGCACTTGGTTTTTACAACCTCAAGCACTCACTTTGTTCAATACATGTACATTTTGTAGCGAAAAAAACCGAAGAGGACTCGGTTTTGATAAGCCACAACTCGAAGGAGAAGGCCCTACTTGTGGATGCGTACCAATGTCGAGCTTTGGACATACAGGTTTCACCGGAACATATGCTTGGGCAGATCCTGAGAATGAGGTGATTATCGTATTTCTATCGAACAGGACATTCCCAACAGCTGAAAATAATCTACTAATCAAAGAAAACATCCGTCCAAAGATTCAACGCATTGTGTATGAAGCGTTGAAATAATAGAAAGCATATTGTATTGCTTTTGTAGAGAAGATTTACTCCATATATAAATCAATCAAGCCTTCAGGGGTTTTGACGATGATTTTTTTGTGCTGTCTATCCACCTTTTCGATAAATTCATCGTTCATGGGGATAAGTAATTCCTTTCCGTCATTTTCGACCTCAAACAGAGCTTGTGAAGTAATGTCATTCACGCCGACAATTTTTCCAACGTAACCATAATTCACATCCTCCATCGTGAAGCCTATAATTTCGTGAAAATAAAACTTATTCCCTGTCAATTTTGGCAAGAAAGACAATGGTAAATAAAGTTTTGATTTCATTAAAGCATCAGCATCTGCTTCACTTGAAACATCTTCAAATTTGATACGCAGTAAGTCTGTTTTATGCAAGGAACATTTCTCAACAAAAAAAGGAACCAGATTATTACCTAAGGCAATAAAAACTGATTCCAAATTTTCATACAATTCAGGGTCGTCTGAGTCTAATTTGACTAAAACTTCGCCTTTAAAACTGAATTTTGATACAATTGTTCCTACATAGAAGCAATCTTTCAAAGTCATAATTATGCCTCAGTTTCGTTGTTTTCAGGTGTTTCAGCGTTTTCTTCTACTTGAGCCTCAGCTACGGCAGCATTTTTACGCTTTTCACTTACCTCTTTTTCAGCTGCCAAAGACTTAGCTTTTGCCTCTGCTTTGTCTTTCGCTAATTTTTCTTCTTTAGAAGTAATTTTTCCTGATTTTTCTTCCAACCAAGCGTTGAATTTAGCTTCAACTTGCTCTAATGTTAAAGCTCCTTTGGCAACACCTCCCAACAAGTGATATTTCAACAAAGCTCCTTTGTAAGAAAGGATTCTTCGAGCTGTGTCAGTAGGTTGAGCTCCGTTTTTTAACCATTTTACTGCAGCATCAACGTTTAAGTCGATTTGAGCAGGGTTTGATACAGGATTGTAAGTTCCAATTTTTTCAAGGAATTTACCATCTCTTTTTGCACGTGAATCAGCAGCAACCACCCAATAAAATGGTTTTCCTTTTTTTCCGTGTCTTTGTAATCTAATTTTTACTGGCATAAAAGTTTAATTTTTAGAGGTTCTCGACCTCAGTTATTAATTCAAGGTGCAAATATAGACTATATTTTTGAATTATGAAGAAAAAAGTAACTTATTTTCAAAAAGCAGCTACATTTTGTCCATTCTGATGATTTTTATGACGCTAAAAGGTTTTCCTCCTCGTCCACATAAGTAGTGAAACTTGGTATGAAGATAACTTACTTTTACATGTAATCCATTGGTTTGAAACTGATTATCAAAACCATCCATAGCAAAATATATCCCATTAATTTCTATGAGCCAACCACAACCGTCCGATGCAGGATTTCCCATATCAACGATTTTTCCATTACTTATGATGATTCCTTCAGGATCATCCTCAATTTTACTACCACTACATCCGATGATCATCAACCATATAGATGCTAAAAATAAAATCTTTTTCATCACTTTATTATTTTTGAGTTCCTATTATAATGAATCTATCTCTACTTATTTAAAAAAAATAATCATTAAAAAGTAAATAAAATTAAATATAATGATTCTTTCGTTAAAAATTCATAAAAAGATTTATGCAAGAGATTTAACTTAATGATTTTCATATTTTTGGTACTTTGCCAAAGTCTTAAAAACTTTGGTAAAGTGCTTTGAGATAGTAATTTAAGCAAAATAAAAAGTCAAGACGAGTTCAATCTAAAACAAAAATACAGCACCGATTTAATCAAAAATCCGGAATATTTTCTTTCAAACACGCTTTTATTTTATAACATTTGTTATAAAATAACTCTTAACACTATCAATAGACTGCACAACACACCTACAAAGGTAATAAAAAAAGGAACTATAAACAATTTATAGCTCCTTTTTTGTAATAACCTCAAAAAATATATTAGCTTTCGCTTGTATTTTTCTTATCAAAATCTTTTTCCAAAGTATCGTAAATCATAGGTGCTGCTATGAATAGTGAAGAATAAGTACCTACAAGTACACCTACAATCATAGCGAACATAAATCCACGCAAGGATTCCCCACCAAAGATAAAGATAGTTACCAATACTGCCAAAGTAGTAATAGAGGTGTTTAACGTACGGCTAAGTGTACTGTTAAGTGCTACATTGATTTTGTCTTTGGTAAAATTAGGCTCTTTCATATACTCACGTATACGGTCATAGATAATCACCGTGTCATTGAGCGAATATCCTACCACAGTCAAGATGGCTGCAATGAAGGCTTGGTCAATCTCCATATTGAATGGCATAAAACTATATGTCAATGAGAAAATACCTAATACCAAAATCACGTCGTGTGCAGATGACGCTACTGTACCCACAGAGAATTGCCATCTTCTGAATCGGAATAGGATGTAGAGAGCAATCACAATTAGTGAACCAATAACTGACCAGTAAGCACTACTCTTAATGTCTTCTGCTATTGTTGGCCCTACTTTCATTGACTGAACGATACCAATAGCATCGGTCTCAGCATTCGAAAACTCTTCGTAGCTATATCCTGCTGGTAAAAATTTTTGCAATCCTTTGTGAAGCAGTTCTTGAATTTCATTATCTACCTGAGTGCTTTCTTCCTCTACCTTATATTTTGTAGAAACCTTAATCTGATTTGCTGCACCAAATGTTTTTACTTCAGTAGTTCCTAAGTACTGCTGTAATTCGGCAGCCACCTCCGAAGCTACAACTGGGTGTTCAAAACGAATCTGGTAGGTTCTACCTCCTACGAAATCAATACCTTGATTCAATCCTCGTGTAGATAAAGATATGATACTTACCAAAACAGCTATTCCAGAAACAATATATCCTATTTTACGTTTTCCTATAAAATTGATATTTACGTTTTTGAATAAGTTTTTAGTCAAATTTGTAGAGAAAGTAAGATCATGTTTTTTCTCTAAGCTATATTCAATCAAAATACGTGTGATAAAAATAGCCGTGAACAACGAAGTGATAATACCTATTAGTAAAGTAGTAGCGAAACCTTGGATAGGGCCACTTCCAAAGAATAATAAGATAATAGCAGTCAATCCTGTTGTAATATTCGCATCTAAAATGGAAGAAAGAGCATTATTGAAACCGTCTTGAACAGCTTGTGCTACTCCTTTCCCCTTAGCCAACTCTTCTTTTGCACGTTCAAAAATCAACACATTCGCATCGATAGCCATACCGATAGTCAATACGATACCCGCAATCCCAGGAAGAGTCAATACAGCCCCTAAACTTGCTAATACGCCAAAAACTAATAAGATATTCAAAATCAATGCAATATCTGCATAAACCCCTGCTCTTCCGTAATAGAAAATCATCCAAGCAAAGATAAAAATAGTAGCAATCAAAAACGAATTAAACCCGCTATCAATAGCCTCTTGTCCCAAAGATGGCCCAACTACTTCCGATTGAACGATATCAGCTCCAGCAGGTAATTTACCTGCACGAAGTACGTTAGCCAAGTCAATTGCTTCGTTTAAAGTGAAATTTCCTGTGATTTCAGAACGACCACCCGCAATAGCTCCATTAGTAACTCCTGGTGCTGAATAAACTATGTCATCCAACACAATAGCTATATTTCCTTGTTCCTTAAATGCTTTATCAGTAAGGTTTTCCCATATTCTCGCACCTTTACCATCCATCTGCATAGATACCGCAGGTTGGTTTCTCATATCAAAGGTTTGAGAAGCATCTGTAATTACGTTTCCTGTCAAGGATGCTACATTGTCTCGGTTACCTTTCAGAGCATATAACTCAATCACATCCGTATTTTTAGCTGGTTTTCCCCAAACGAATTTTACGAATTGTAAATTTGGTGGCAACAAACGTTTTGCGTCTGTTGATTTTAAATAACTATTTACTTTTGCTGTATCCTTAATACTTGCACCGAATAGCACTGGAGAACCCTCGTAAGTAGGTACAGGTTTCAGTAAATCAAACAAAGGATTGACTTGATTTACAGAGTCTTTCTTAACATCAGTAAGTAGTGAGTCAATCGCAGAAGTGGTTTCCGTAGCCTGTGGTTTGATAGTTGCTACCAACTGTTGATTTAAAGCCTCTAAATAAGGAAATACCTCTACGTTTTTAAATGTTTCCCAAAACTCCAGTTGAGCTGTACTTTGTAACAAAGTTTTAACACGGGTAACATCTTTGGCTCCTGGAAGTTCAATCAGGATACGCCCCGAAGTTCCTAAACGTTGAATATTAGGTTGTGAAACTCCAAACTTGTCGATACGTTTACGCAATACCTCAAAAGCTGAAGTGATAGACTCATCCACTTTGCGTTTAATTATTGGACGAACTTCATTATCAGGCATTTGTATGTTTATCTCATCGCTCAACGCTTTATTAGCGAAAACCTCAGGAGATGCCAATTTTCCACCATTATTTTGGTATGCCTCAAAAAACAAATCCAAATAAGTGCGGTCTGTTTTTACCAAAAGCTCATCAGCCTCAGCTAATGATTTGTTAAAAATAGGGTCTTTTGAATTGTTCGCCAACCCTTTTAAGATGTCTTTTACAGAAATTTGCAGGATTACGTTAATACCTCCTTTCAAGTCAAGACCTCTGTTGAGCTCTTTTTCTTTGACTTCACCGTAGGTGTATTTCGTAACACCGATGTTATACACCGATTGTCCTAACATAGAGTCTAAATACTGAGATTCAACTCTTTCGCGTTTAGAAACATAGTCCGTTTCTGAACTTAACACCTTTGCCTCAGCAAATGCTTTAGCCTTGTTCTCTACCCTATTCGCCACAAACGTAAATGAAAGCTGATACACGCTCACAAGTCCGAACAATAGTGCAAATAGTTTAATAAGTCCCTTGTTTTGCATTTTAAATATTAATTACTAATTCTTTTTTTCTTCAATCGGCAAATATATACATTTTGAGGAATATACCACCATATGTAGTTGTTAAAATTTTTAAGTTTTTTTTAGTAACAAAAGCTTTATTTTATAAGCAATTGATTTTCAAAGTTTTTCAGATTCTTTTTTAAAGATATCTTCTTTAATTTAGTTTTTCATATGTATTCTTTTTCTGAAGTTTGTTAATTTTTCATCTATTCGAGACAAATTATTTTAGTTATTATATGTGTAATCTTACTTATATATTTTTGAATATCAAAAAATTATACTGATTTTACGAATCATAAATAAGTCGATGTCAAGCAAAAAAACAGACAACAGAAAAGAATAGTATTGGCTTGAAAAGATATTGCACATTACTTGATTTTTTCATACCTTTGTGCGTCCTTTATACAAAAAAATTATCCTACGTACGAAAACTTAAAAATTATAAATATATGAAAACATTTATCTTACTGCCTTTCTGTTTTTTATGGCTTTTTTCTTGTACTCCAAAAGGAGAGTTGACTGCAAAAGACGCTCAGGAACTGATTATTGATCATTTGGAACAGCACCCTATTTTTGAGCAAGGTAAATTTGACACTTCAAAACAACGGATTGACTCGAAAAAACAGCGGGAACTACTCACCTCTTTAGAAAAGTTACAAGAAGAAGGATTGATTGAAATCAACAACGAAAAAACCCGAAAAAAATGGTTTACAAAAGACTCCATTTTTGTGGTAACAACAAACTTAACAAAAAAAGCATTGCCCTATGTAGTACAACAGAACAAAAACCATACGTTGGTTAAAACTATTCTATACAAACTCAATGAAAGTAAGGAAGTTGTGATTGAGAAAAAATCAGAGAAAAATGCTGTTTGTACCGTATTTTTAGATAAAGAAAAAACTCCATTTTACTACTTTGGAGATGATTCAACCCCAAAATCAGATTTTATCTCTCGAAAATTCAAACTGAAATTCAGTGAACAAGAAGGATGGAAAGTAGCTAAGTGATTAACATATTTATGATTTACGAATGAAAAATGCTATCATACTGACGCTCTTTCAAGCTATAAGTAGCCTTGTTTCAGGGGTTCTTATTTCACAAATGTCTTTTCTTGGACGCGTAGGAATCAGCTTGAAATACAGAGAATATCTCGTTTTCAAAACATGGTGGAAAACTGCTTTATTGATTTTTGCTGTGCATTTGGCTATCATTTTGTTACTTTACCTCTTGCGAAAACTGATCGGCTTTTGGGGAATGAAAATTGTAGTTGCCTTATTGTTTGCCTTGGGTGTGGCGGGTGTCTACTTGACTTATCAGGACTTCACAACCACAATGCACAAGGTAATGAAACAGAAATTTCATTTTGGGTTCTACTTATTTTGGCTAAATTGGTTTATCACTTGTTTCTATTTTCTATTGATGAAGAAACCGAAGATAAAACCATATAAGGAAAATCAACAGCTTCATACCTCTAAAGAAAGAAATCACCATACGATTGTCGAATAAAAAACAATATCAAAAAAATAATGAAATTACCCGCTATCAAACTTGCACAACATATCATCCAAGCATGTAAGACGAAAAACATACAGCACATAGTCATCTCACCAGGTTCACGTAATGCGCCTCTGACTATTGGCTTTTCCAACGATCCTTTTTTCACGTGTTACAGCATTGTTGATGAACGTTGTGCTGCGTTTTTTGCATTGGGAATTGCTCAACAGAAAAAACATCCTGTAGCAGTAGTTTGTACTTCAGGATCGGCTTTATTGAATTATTATCCTGCTGTAAGTGAGGCTTTTTACAGCAACATTCCTATGGTAGTAATTTCTGCTGACCGACCTTCAGACAAAATTGATATTGGTGACGGGCAAACCATACGCCAACAGAACGTATTGATGAACCACAGTGGCTATAACGCTAATTTATCGGATAAACAACATAGTGATGCGAGTAACATCTATGAACTGAACCGAGCTTTGAATACTGCGATTGCAGAACGATTGCCTGTACATATCAACGCTCCTTTTGAAGAGCCTCTCTATACAACCACCAACGAAATTTTTCCTTTCGAGAATTTTTCGGAGAGAGAACGTATTTATAGTACAACACCCGCTCAGAACAAAAATTTCATACAGGCGTGGAATCAGTCAAAAAAGAAAATGGTATTGGTTGGAGTTTTATCGCCAAACGAATTAGAAAATAGATATATAGAAAAATTGGCCGAAGACCCTTCTGTTCTGGTTTTAACAGAAACTACCTCGAATTTACATCACGAAAAATTTATTCCCTATATTGATAAATTACTAACTTATACGGAAAAAGATGAATCCCTAAAAGCAGATTTACAACCCGATTTTTTACTTACTTTTGGTGGATTAGTAGTGTCAAAAAAGATTAAACAATTCCTACGGAAATATCAGCCTAAATTTCATTATCACGTTGATAGATACAAAGGTTATGATTCATACTTTTGTCTGACCGATCATTTAAAAACAGATATAAATTCATTTTTTACGGACATATCGCTGGAATTAAAAACCATTTCATCGAATTATCAAAAACGTTGGACTACTGTAAATACGGAAATTCACAAACGTCATCTGGAATATATTAATCAAATTCCTTATTCTGACTTGAAGGTTTACAAAAAAATATTTGAAAACATTCCTGATAATCAAATGGTTCAATTAAGTAATAGCTCTACTGTTCGCTATGCTCAGCTATTTCGCTTAAACCCTTCTTGGCAAATTTTTTGTAATCGGGGAACGAGTGGTATTGATGGAAGTACTTCAACAGCCATCGGAGCTGCCATAGGAAGCCAGCAACCGACCCTGTTGATTACGGGAGATTTGAGTTTCTTCTACGATAGTAACGGGCTATGGAATCACTACGTTCCGAAAAATTTTCGTATCATTCTGATAAATAACCAAGGAGGAGGCATTTTCAGAATTCTTCCTGGGGACAAAAACGATAAGCATTTCGAAACTTATTTTGAAACTCCACATCAACTTACAGCCATGCATCTTTGTAAAATGTACGAATGGGACTATGACCAAGCTGACAATATCACTGATTTAACAAATAAACTACATATTTTATTTGAAAAATCAGACCGACCACGCCTGTTGGAAGTACACACACCACGCACTGAAAACGATAAAGTTTTGTTAAACTACTTTCAGGTATTAAAAAAATAGGCTAACTTCACACTTTAATTTATAAACATTGATTGATATGAGTAAAAGAGACGAACTTATTGAGGTTTACGCCAAAGATTTAAAAGAAAAGTGTGGAGTTACTCCCGATTTAGATTTTCTAAAAAAAGTGACCGTAGGATTAGGTCCTTCCATTTACAACGCGGATTCATCAACTGTTGCAGGTTCTGACCAAATGGAATTGGATCGCGTGAAGCAAAACTTTTTAATTAAAAAGTTAGGATTAAGCGACGGGCCTGAATTAGACAAAGCTATTGATTCAGTTATCGAAACTTACGGAAGATCCAACAAAACAAAGCATCGTGCTGTAGTTTACTATCTATTAGCGAAACACTTCAAGAAAGAATCTGTTTACAACAAGTAAACCCGATTAAATCAACGATTTTAAAAAACTGTCTTCGGGCAGTTTTTTTATTTATGTTGAGTTTTAAAAAATCTTTTTTTAATCATTAAACAACATTTTTTTACTGAAAATCAAGTTATTTTCTTTGCTTACAAAATATTTTTTTCAAAAAACGAATTATCTATACAAAAAATTTGTACTTTTGTCTGAATATAAATCAAAATAGACTAGTGATATGGAGTATTTAGATTTTGAACTGCCAATCAAAGAATTAGAAGAGCAAATGGAGAAATGTGCCATCATCGGTGACAAAAGCGATGTGGACATGACGGATGCTTGTAAAAAAATTGAAAAGAAACTCAACCAAGTTAAAAAAGAAATATACGGAAATTTAACCCCTTGGCAACGAGTACAGATTTCACGTCATCTGGACAGACCTTACACGCTTGATTATATCAATGCATTATGTGGGGATTCCTTTTTAGAACTTCACGGTGATCGTACTGTAAAAGACGATAAAGCAATGATAGGAGGATTTGGAAAAATCGAAGATCAAAGTTTCTTGTTCATAGGACAACAAAAAGGGGTAAATACAAAAATGCGACAATACCGAAATTTTGGTATGGCAAATCCTGAAGGATATCGGAAAGCATTGCGTTTGATGAAATCGGCTGAAAAATTTGGCATTCCCATTGTTTGTTTGGTTGACACACCTGGAGCTTTCCCTGGAATTGAAGCTGAAGAAAGAGGACAAGGCGAGGCTATTGCCCGTAACATATTGGAAATGTCACGATTGAAAGTACCTGTTATTGTATTTATCATCGGTGAGGGAGCCTCAGGAGGTGCTTTGGGAATTGGGATTGGAGACCGTGTGTATATGCTTGAAAACACTTGGTATTCAGTAATTTCGCCTGAATCGTGTTCTTCCATTTTATGGAGAAGTTGGGAATATAAAAAAGAAGCTGCCGAAGCTCTGAAGTTAACCGCTCCTGACATGAAAAAACTTAAATTGGTCGATGAAATCATCAGAGAACCATTGGGAGGAGCTCATCGCGATAGAGAAACTACCTTTTTGGCTGTTCGCAAAGTTATTTTAGAAACCTACAACGAACTGAAAAAGTTACCAACAGACAAACTTGTTCAAAAAAGAATGGATAAGTACTTGAATATGGGGGTTTTCAAAGAATAGGGATACAAATCTATTTAAAAATAACAAAAAAGGTAAGTGTTGATAATCAATACTTACCTTTTTTTAATGAAGCTTTTCAGACTTTATCAACAGCTTATTAACAAACGATGTTCATAGATCTCTCTTCTTTGAATTGTTTTTTTTTCTAATTTCGCACTATGAAAGATTTACAACCATATACAACCATACAAGAAACTTCACCTGTTTCTTCTTCAATCATTAATTTAGAACGTGGAAAAATCCCTCCACAAGACATTAGTATTGAGCAAGTTGTACTCGGTGCTATGATGATTGACAAAAAAGGAGTAGATGACGTTATTGACAAACTCACACCTGATGTTTTCTACAAAAAACAACATCAATTTATTTACCAAGCTATTTACGACCTTTTTCAACAATCGGAACCTATTGACTTATTAACAGTAGTGGAGCAGTTGCGTAAAAATGGTAATCTGGAGGCTGTAGGGGGAGAATATTACCTAATCCAATTGACACAACGAGTGTCTTCTTCGGCACATATTGAGTTTCACGCACGAATTATCATGCAGAAATTCATCCAACGTAGGTTGATTCAAATATCATCAGAAATTATTGAGGAGGCGTATGATGAAACCACCGATGTTTTTGATTTGTTGGATTCGGCAGAGTCTAAACTTTATGAAGTAGCTCAAGGGAATTTAAAACGGTCGAGCGAATCGGCAGGAGAGTTGGTAATCAAAGCGTTAAAGAAAATCCAAGACATATCCAACAAAACCGATGGATTTAGTGGTATTCCTTCGGGGTTTACTAAATTAGACCAACTTACATCGGGTTGGCAGGCAAGTGATTTAATTATCGTAGCCGCCCGTCCGGGGATGGGAAAAACAGCACTTACTCTGTCGATGGCTCGAAACATTGCTGTTGGTCAAGGTATTCCCGTAGCGTTCTTCTCGTTAGAAATGTCGTCGGTACAGCTAATCACACGTTTAATATCTTCGGAGACAAGCCTTCCGTCAGAAAAATTACGTACAGGAAAATTAGAGCCTCACGAGTGGCATGTATTGAGTACGCGTGTGAAAGATCTGGAAAAAGCTCCTTTGTATATTGATGATACACCGTCCATTTCGATTTTCGATTTACGAGCGAAAGCACGTCGTTTGTCGTCACAATATGGTATCAAATTGATTATCATTGACTATTTACAGCTGATGACCGCAGGTGGAGGCTCTAAAGGTGTCGGGAATCGTGAACAAGAAATTTCGACAATCTCACGAAACCTAAAAGCATTAGCTAAGGAATTGGACATTCCTGTGATTGCTCTGTCTCAATTATCGAGAAATGTGGAGGCTCGTCCTGGACATAAGCGTCCACAACTTTCGGATTTACGTGAATCGGGAGCTATTGAGCAAGATGCTGATATTGTATCTTTTATCTATCGACCTGAATATTATAAAATCATGGAATGGGACGATGAGGCACAGTCCTCAACCAAAGATCAAGGGGAGTTTATTGTAGCTAAACACCGCAATGGAGGATTGGAAAACATACGCTTAAAATTCTTAGGTCAATTTGGTAAGTTCGACAATTTAGATGATTTCGATACGTTTGGAGGAGGAATTCCTCAGGAAATAAGTTCACGAATAAATGATATTGACACATCAAAACTTCCGTCCGTGGAACAGGCTTTTGGAACACCTCCGCAAATCCCAAATGATGAAGATATCCCGTTTTAGGAAAGAGTTTATTCAAAAAACTTCGCCAATATTATTGCTTTTGAGCAGACAACTTTGGCGAAGTTTTTGTATAATTCGGATTCTTATGGTGTTTTGTACATTGGCTCCACTCCTATCGAAAATTTATAAAACAAAGAAACTATATTTGCAACATAACTTCACGACTCTGAGTAGAGACAAGCAAAACTTAGATTAATGGAATGTTGTGTTTCAAACATTCTTCCCTCATAGATTCTGGCCAAATACTTGCTTGAATTTCACCAATATGAGCTTTATGTAGCAAAAACATACATAGACGCGACTGTCCAATACCTCCTCCAATAGAAAAAGGTAATGAACCTTCAATCAATCGTTTGTGGAAATAAAGTTCCAATCGGTCTTCTTTTCCTTCCAATTTCAACTGATGTAGCAGAGCAGCTTTATCCACACGAATTCCCATTGAGGACACTTCAAACGGAAGTTCCAACACAGGATTCCATAAAATAATGTCACCATTTAATCCGGCTAATCCGTTTTCTATTGTACTCCAATCATCATAGTCTGGAGCTCGACCATCGTGTTTTTCGCCATGACTCAATTTATTACCAATACCCATAATAAATACGGCTTTGTATTCCTTTGCAATAGCTGCTTCGCGTTCTTTAGGTGTTAAATTTGGATATTTTTGTAATAATTCTTCGGAGTGAATAAAATGAATTTCAGGAGGTAAAATAGGCTTTATACTCGAAAAACTTTCGCATACTAAATACTCCGTACGTAGTAAAGTTGCATAAATTCTGCGAACAATATTTCTCAAAAAATCGGTGTTGCGTTGTCCTTCGGAAATAACCATCTCCCAGTCCCATTGGTCAACGTACAGGGAATGCAAGTTACCAAGTTCTTCATCGGCACGAATCGCATTCATGTCAGTATAGATACCGTATCCTTGTTCAATGCCGTAATCGGCTAACATTACTCTTTTCCATTTTGCTAATGAATGTACCACTTCGGCACGAACTTCATTCATATCTTTAATAGGAAAATTCACAGCTCGTTCCACACCGTTCAAATCGTCATTAAGCCCTGTACCTCGCAATACAAACAAGGGTGCTGTTACTCTACGAAGACGCAGTTCAGCCGAAAGGTTGGCTTGAAAAAAATCTTTAATTTTCTGGATTCCTAATTCCGTTTGTTGTAAATCAAGTGAAGGTCGATAGTTTGTAGGTTTAATTAAATAACTCATCAATTATTAGTTTTTATCTTATTATTTAGAAACAAAATCTAAGGCTTTTGGAAGCGATTCTTTCCAAAATTGCCAATTGTGTTTTCCTTTTCGACGAATATAATCGTGTGAAATACCTTTATTTGTAAGCATCTGGTGGAATAGATCGTTTGAATGGATAACTAAGGTATCTTCTGTACCACATTCCATTATATAGCGGGGTAGTTTTGTCAATTCCTCAGAATTTTTCTCATCTAAAATTGATTGAATAACAGGAATAGCTGTTAATAAAAAGCCTCCACTCATGGAATAAACTCCTCCAAATTTCTTGTGATGCTTAAATCCAAGATAAGTAGCCCCAAAACCTC
Organism: Capnocytophaga canis; assembly: GCF_043187445.1. Lineage (NCBI taxonomy): Bacteria > Pseudomonadati > Bacteroidota > Flavobacteriia > Flavobacteriales > Flavobacteriaceae > Capnocytophaga > Capnocytophaga canis. The sequence continues at coordinate 562,544 of NZ_CP171121.1, forward strand.
CCATAGAAAGCCCTGCAATGTGTCTGTTGGATTTATTGTCTAAAATCCGATATTTTTTTTCGATAACGGGGATAAATTCTTCCATAAAAAAATCTTCGTATTGCATCTGTTCTGTGTTGTAGTAGAGTGAATTATATCCATTTGGACAAATAACTATCACCTCTGGAAGCCCTTCGGAAATAGCCTTATCAACAATATTTTTCAAATCACCATACGTTACCCAATGCTTATAATCTTGATTCATTCCATGCAAAAGGTACAATACAGGGTATTTTTTCGTAGTATTGGAAGCATAATGAGGAGGTAAATATACCGAATAGGGTTGCTGTCCACCTAAAATCGTACTAAATATAGACTGTGACATATCCACTTTGCTATCATTATCAATCTCAACAACAAGCTGTTCTTTTCGACACGAAACGCTGATGAATATCAACAATACGAAGTAAATGTATCTCATATCTAATAGTTTTTTCAGTTGCAAATATATCATATTTTTACTTTGTAATGGTAAAATCCTTGCAATTATTAATTGTAAATATCTATTACGGTTATTAATAAAAATGCCGTGACTTCCTGAAAAAATGTCATTCAGTGTTTAAACATTAAAAAGTATACGCAATTAAGTACTGAACTCAATAAATTATAAAAAAGGCTGACCTGTTTTTTTGGTCAGCCTCTATTTTTATCTGAATAAAGTCATATTTCCGAGGAATTCACGACTATCGTCTTTATCCTCATTCAATCGGATAATGTACCAATAGTCACCCGTTGGTAGATGCTTACCTTTGTAAGTTCCATCCCAGCGTTGTCCTTTTTCCAATTGAGCTATCAATCGACCATATCGATCGTAAATTGCAATGGTCATATTCGGATAACTTCTCGGATCATTTGGCCCCCAATCGTCATTATTTCCATCTCCGTTAGGTGTAAAATTGTTCGGGATTTTGATGTCGATAAACTCTTTTTCAATGGTCAGTGTTCTCGTACATCCTAAATCGTCTAGCACCTCAACATCAATTTGCTTGATAACTTTTCCGTCAGGAGTAACATATCCTTTATCTGCTGGCATGATGTGATATTCGTTACCGTCGTCACTAATAATTCCATTGAAACGGTAAGTGTAAGGAGCTTTTCCTCCTGTTGCTTCTACCTTAATAGTATTCAATGATTTAGGATCTGTTTTATCTGTCAACATCAACGGATCGTACTCTTCAACATCGAAATACTGACCTACAGGAATGGTGTACGTACACGTTTTATAGAAAATAGTGAAGTACTGATCTTTACCCGCTGGAATATTTCGTATGATTGCTTTGTTACCTATGAACTCACTAAATGGTACAGCGTCTACTAAATTGGTACTATTCAATGCATAGAATGTGTTACTCGCTGTCAAAATCGTATTATCGAAGAACAACTCTATGTAATTTTCACTTACTGAGGTATTATCCCAACTTTCACGACACTGATACTGAACCTTGATAGCTTTTGAATTTATCGGTTCAATATTTGGTGCTTTGCCTACTTGGATTGTAGCTGTTTTCGTACACAAGGATGCATCGTCGGAATAAAGCAACTGATATGTTCCTGGAACTAATCCTGTTTTTGATATTACTTGCCCTTGTACTATTCCTGTTGCTGATTCCACTAACGTACCATCGGGAGCTGTCAACGTATAAGCATATTGAGGTCGTCCGCCTTTGATTTCAAAGAACAACTGTCCATCATTAACTTGATAACACGTTTCGGTGACAGAACCTGTTTCTACGTATAACACATCAGGCTCGGCAAACGTAAATATTTCAGTTAGTACACAACCCAATTGATTATCACGTACGGACACTTCATAAGTTCCTGCTGGTAAGCCTCTAAAGGTTCCTGTTGTTAGGTCAAAAGTTCCTATGTTAGGTGCTATTCGATAGGTGTAACTTGCTGAACCTCCGGTCACTTGCATTACGATACTTGCATCACTCTCTCCATTGCAGGAAACTTGGGTTGTACTTGTCACAACGGTCAATGGATCGTAATGAGGTACAAATACGGTTGTTTGAGTCGTACATCCATTCGGATGAGCCACAGTAATGGTGTGTGTTCCTGACGAAACATTTGTGAATATATTATTTCGCTGTGGTGTACCTCCATCAAGAGCATAAGTTACTAACGAAGCATAGTTCGAATTTACTAAAACAATTACTTCACTGCTAATTGTATTTGCGGAAACACATTCTACTTTAGCTGTTGCTGACAATTGCAAATCAACTCCTGCATTGATGCTCGGAATGACTACATAAGTACTACATCCATTGGCATCTTTAACAAAAATGACTTGATTTTCACCCGCAGGTAAGTTGTCATAGTACACACGACCATCATTGCTTTGCGTCCATGTTGCAGATACTGCGTTTGAATTGAAAGCTGTATGGTAAGGTGCTTTACCTCCCGAAATAGTGATAGATGCTGTTGCATCGGCTGCTCCGAAGCAAATCTCATGTGTTACAACATCCAACACAGCAGTTAAACGAGTGGCTGCTTGGATAGTTACATCAAAATCAACATAACATCCATTTTCATCACTTGCTCTTACCAAATAAGTGCCTGGTGCGTATTCCTGCTGATTGATAAATTCAACTGTCACGGCTCTATCCAATCGTGGTGAAATGGCGTAAGTAATGCTTCCTGTTCCTCCTGTAGCCATTACTTTTATCGTTCCATTATTCTCACCAAAACATGTTTCATCAGTGCTGGTAGCTGTTCCCCAAACCAAAGCTGGAGCTTCGTTGATGATTATCGGATGGATTGTTGAGGTTACACAATCGTCACTCTTCAGTGTAACTTGATAAGTTCCTGTAGCTAAACCTACAAAAATTCCGTCAAGAGTTGTACGTGTAACGACGCTTCCATCAGCTAAGGTACCTTTAAGTTCAAACTGATAGTTTCCTAAACCGCCTTGAGCAGTAGCTCTAATCTCTGCTGTACTCTCTCCATTACATTTCACATATGCATCGGTAGTATCTACAGTCAATGTAAGCGGTTCTATTGGTAATATCTCAATCGTATTTGAAACTTCAGATAAACATCCGTTACTATCTTTCGCATAATAGGTATATGTTCCCATTGGCACTGATAACACGTCAGCCACTGTAAACGTTCCTGTTGGCGATGTGCTGAATGTGTATCCAGTACCTGAACCTCCTGATGCAACCAAAGTAATTTCTGCATTTGTTAAACAAGTCAATCCTTTGGTAATAGTAGCATTCAAACGTACTGGAGTTGGTTCGGTGATAGTGATATGTATGGTTGAAACTTGGTCACAACCCCATCCGTCTATTACTTTCACTTGGTAGACTCCTGCTCCTAAATTAGTAAACGTTGGACTATCCTGAGCTCCAGATTCATAGACTTCAGTTCCAATAGTTGAAATCAACACATACTTGTAGTTACCACTTCCTCCCATGACACTTACAGCTGTGATACTGGCTGATTTATCACCGTAACAAGACACCTGAGTCACGCTCGAAGTCAAATTAAGTGTTATTGGCACTGGTGGAGCGATTGTAATAGTGGTCATGGTTGCCGTTGCAGATGCTGTAAGTTCACAACCTCCCATGTCGCGTACTTTCACTTCATAGTTTCCTACTCCTAAACCTACGAAAGTTGAGGTGGTAGTATAAGTACCGTACGTTGGGTGAGGAATTCCATTCATCCACAATTGATATTCGTAGTTACCCCATCCGTATTGAGCTTGGACATCTATTACAGCGTTGTTTCCTTCACAAGTTAATGGTGCTATGATGGTCGCCGTTGCTGTCAAGGCTATTGTAGGGCCTGATACGGATACCAACGTTGAGGTTACCGTACAGAATGGTATTCCATTTTCTGTCAATTCTACTTTATACATACCTGTCGGCAATCCACCAATATCCACACGGTGAGGCAAACTTGCCATAGTTGTCGTGGCCGTTCCTGAAGCTACCATCAATGAAGTAGCATCATCAATTACTCGATACGCATAACTACCTAAATAACCTGTTGTTTCTAACGTAATAACTCCGTCAGAAGCTCCATAACAAGATGTATTTACTTTTGGTGAAACCTTGATTTCAATGTTATTATACGGATGTACGGTATATGTAGTCACAGTATAACATCCTGTATGATTATCTATTATTTTAAATTCGTACATACCCACCTCGGTAATCTCAAAAGTGGTTGTTGAAGAACCTGCTATTATGGTTCTCGTTGTTGGTGACACCACTCCTACTCCCGAAATACGATTTCCTTCGACCGTATACCCTTGATTTGCTCCACCTGTGATGGTTACAGCTATGGTTTCCGGATTCGCACAGGTAATGCGATTCGTTCCCACTACCGACACGCCTTGGATAGCAGGGAATGGCTGCACTACTACAGTGGTTGTAGTTGCACATCCGTGCGAATCTTTAACGTACACCGTAATGGTTTGTGTGACTCCGGTATCGATAATAGTGAACACTCCTGAGGTGTTAGTGAAATCTGTTCCGTCGATGCTGTAATGGTACGGTGCCGTTCCTCCATTACCCACCGCCGTGATAATCACAGGTTGTGGTAAGTTACTTGGGTCACAAGCAAAAGGCGTTGTTGTCGCCGTAACCCCCACTACAGTTGGTTCGCCTATAGTTACTGTATCTGTAGTAACACAACCTCTTACGGATGTTACTACTACGGTGTAAACTCCTGCTGATAAATCTTTAAACAAGAGAGAAGTTGGCACATTCGCTACGGTTCGGGTTTGCGTAACGAAACCTGTCGCCGTACTTGTTACTACCACTTGGTAGTCCAAATGCTGTTGTGTCTGTGGCACATCGACCGTGAACCATCCATCAGCACCTCCGTTACACTTCACATCGCTACGCGTAGTTGTAAACGTAGGTGATACTGTTGGTGTTAGTTCAAAGGTAACAGACTCTGTTGCACAACCCGTAACCATATCGTACACCTCAACCGTATAAACTCCTGCCGTAAGTAAATTCGTAAACAAACCGCTATTAATTTGTGTTACAGTTGCTCCTCCCCCTGGAGGAGTCACTGCATAACGGATATTTGTTGAATGTCCTGCACTGTGGGTGATGGACACGGTTCCGCCTGTTGGTGTACTACACGTAATTTCTTTCATCACCGTTGCATGAACGTTTGTGATAGGTGTATGCAAAGTTGTTGAAAGCGTTGCCGTTGTGATGGTATGACAACCCCAAACATCGGATACTTTCACGTGATACGCTCCCGCATCTAAGTTTGTGAACGTTACTGTGGTTGCCGTTGTGGTATTCAATACCGCATGGGAATTTCCACCTCTGAATAATTCAAACGTGTAGCCCTCTCCTGCTCCACCGCTTACCGTTACACTCATCACTCCACTTCCTGCCACACAGTTTTGCGAAGCAATGGTCATTGTAGCTGTCAATGGCACTGGATTGGTAAGTACTACGGTCGCTGAAATTGTTTCTTCACATCCTGTACCTGCCTTATCACTGATTTCAACTTTATAGGTATCAGCTACCAAGCCCGTAAATCTCGGATTCGGTTGCCAAGCTCCTACAGTTCCTGTTGATTGTGGCGTAATTCGGTAACGATAGTCACCCCAACCGCCTGTAGCGTTAGTTACTTCAATCACTCCGCCATTCACACAAGTGATAGGCTCTGTGGTTACAGAAGCCATCAAGGCTGTAGTTGGTTCAACAACAGTGAACACGTACGATTTGTCACAATTTGGTACGGCTTGTTGTTTCACCGTTATTGTATATGTTCCTGCCAATAGGTTGGATAGAGAGATGTTCTGCGTTGTTGCTCCTGCCACCGTTGTTCCTACTGGTAAGGTTGTAGTTCCAAACTGTACGGTGTACTGATATGCCCCTGTATAAGTAGCATCGGTTAGCGTTATGTTCGCTGAACCTGTTCCTCCTTTACAGTTCGGATTGGTGATGACAGGTGTGTTAATCACAAAGGTATTCGGGTCTTTTACCGTATGTACCGCTGAAATCATACAACCTGTTTCAATGTGTTTCACCCAAAAACGATGTGTACCTACCAGTAAGTTTGTGAATAAAGTTGATGTCGCTGTATTCCAAACAGGGTCATTCGGTGCGGGTGGTGTATCGGCTTTAATATACCTAAATTTACCCAGATTCATCAAGGTTGAAGTCACAGCGATATTCACATCTTCTCTTGAAACACAAGTAATTGCATTGACTACTGCTACGGTTGCTGTTTTTAACTCGTCATACTGAGCAATAGCTACCGTTATTGGTGTGGCTGGTGGATTCAGACAACCATTAGCATCGGTAATAATTGCCTTCACAACGCCACCAATTCTGTTTGTAACAGTCATTGTTGTGCCGTTAACGGTAATATCATCGGTTGTAATTGCTGTTGTTCCGTTGTCATATACCAACTGGAAGGTGTAAGGAGGCGTTCCTCCTGTCACTTGCGTTGGGTCAAGAGTTACCACCACTGCATCGGAAGTATTGCCTGTCGTACATTTGAACGCCGTTGCGGTTAGTACTCCTGCTGCTGATGTTATCTGTGCTGGTTGCCCTACGGGAACAGTTACCGTTGTGGCACAGCCATTATTTATATCCGTCATTGTGATGTTATACACACCTGCTGATAACCCTTCAAAGGCTTTTGCAGCTGTATTAAACGTAGCTGGTGGCACTATAGCTGGTGTTATGGTATACGTGTAAGTGCTTCCCACTACTTGTTCGTGGATAAATATCTTACCATCATTGCCTCCATTACAAGTTACGGATACCGTAGTAGTCGTAAACGAAGGTACAACCGCTGGTGCAACCTCTACAGTAAAGGTTTTAGCTGGACAGTTTGTATGGTTATTGTATAGATGAATGTCATATGTTCCTGCAGTAGAAGTAGTAAACGTAAACGTATTGGTTGGTAACTGTACTTTTGGTACAACTACTACTCCTCCTACTTCAACTTCATAATCATAACTTCCTGAACCTGCAGTTACGTCTATCTTAATTTCCGCTGGATTCATAGTTCCACAACCTAACAATTTGGTTTGTTGTACGGTTGCTTGCATCATCGGATGTAAGGTTACCGTAGTTGTTCCTGTGGTTATACAACCCGTAGTAATATCCTTAATTGACACAATGTAGTTACCTGCCTGTAAATTAGTAAACGTATTGCTCGTTTGCCATGTGCGAAGTGTCGGCCCTGCAAGTGCATACTCATAGTTTGCCCCTGCTGGAGTAACCTGAATTGACAACGGTTCTGAACAACTGTTAGCTGTCCCCGTTGGTGCTGGCGGTGGAGCAGGTACGTTGAGTGTCAAAGGTGTAGTAAGTGTGAAACCACAACCATATTGGTCTCTCACATGCACCGTCACATTGATGGTTCCTGGTGCCGATGGATTGATGTTACTACGTGGAATTTCAATAGGATTATTGCTCGTCCAAGTTATTGTAGCAACAAAAGCAGGACTGGTCAATTGGTATTCGTAAACACCACCTCCTCCTAAAACGTTTTCAACCAAAATACGTCCTGAAATATCACAAGTTACGTCTTGCGTAATTACCCGTGCAGTTGCTTCAATCTGATCAAGTACTCTCATTTCCACATTTGCACTTGCCCACTCACAGTTAGTTACTGCTTCTTTTATAAGCATATAGTAGGTTCCAGGTGCTTGAACCGCTACAGGAGGCAAGGTTACTGACGCACCTTGTGCAGGCATCATTACTCCAGAACCTGTTGAAACTGGAGCTGTTTGTCCTATTTTATATACCTCCCATGTAAAGTTTCCTGCCGTTGTCGTTGATGAAGCTGAACGCATTACCGTAAATTCTATTGTTCCCGTTGTTGTTCCATGACATGCCGGCTTCACTTTGGTTGCGGTAATATGCACTGGTGGTACATAGTTCTCATAAAGATTTTGCGTATTTTCTTTAACACAATTAGTATTATCCAACACCAAGAAACGATAGCTACGACCTGGAACTAAGCCTGTGAACGTATGCGTTGTTCCATTGGCTGGTGTTGGCGTTACCCAAGCTGTTGAACTCCCCGCTGGTATTGGGTCAGAAGCAGAATGCAATATAGCGAATTTATACGGTCCTGTTCCGCCTTTTGCTCCAACGACTACTTCCATTCCTCCTGCTGTACAAGTATTGGTAAATGTTGCTAAATTCGTTGAAATAGTCAAATTATCCAATGGTAACGGCACGGTCTCCGTAGGCATTTTTTCAATACAAACGGCTGTTGCTCCTACTCCTGCTCCACTTGGCACAGTTTTAAACCAAACCGTGATTTGCTGTCCTGTAATGAATCCTGAAATTGTATTTGTTGGATTCAATGGACTCCATGTTCCTCCAAAATCTATTGAATAGAACAAATCGTACCCTGTCAAATTATACGCATCTATTATTGTCTGTGATACCGTCAATTCCAATGGCACTACACTTCCAATAGTAACACAATTGGTAGTCGTACTTTTGATAATACCCATAATCTGTGGTTTGCCTGTAACGGTTGCGGTGTATGTCGCCACACAACCATAGCGGTCAGTAACCGTTACGGAGTACGTACCCGAAACTACATTCACAAACGTATAGTTTGTAGCAATCACATTGTTAAATGTTTGTGAAATGGTTGGTGTTACGGTATTTTTCAATGCAAATGTATATGGAGCATGTCCTGTAACGTTTGTTAATGCTACCGTTCCATTGCTTCCGAAACAAGCAGGATCATTAGCCGTAACAGTAGCTCCTACTGCTGGAGCTGTTCCAATGGATACCGTTTGTGAAATTATACAATCTGCTGATTTCAAATACACCATGTAATTTCCTGCTGTGGTTACTGCAAAGGTATTCGTTGTACCCAATGTTGGCATTGGAGCTCCCACTGGTGCAAAACCATACTCATAGTTTCCGTTTCCTCCTTGAGCGGTTACCGTAATGCGTCCATCGTTACAACTCTTATCAATTGTTTGTAGATCCATGATCAACTTCGGATGAATAACTAATGTTTGAGTCGCTGTACAGTCGTAACTGTCAAGCACACGGATAGTGTACGTACCGTTTGATAATCCTTCAAAAGCATGTGTTGTTGGGTTTGTTGGTGTTATCCACGCACCACCGTTGATGCTAAACTTATAACCTCCGTTACCATCTGTTACATTCACTTGGATCGAAGCATCATTATTCCCTGAGTAACAGTTTTGTGTAGTAGCTGTAAACGACACGGTTTTTGGAGCTACCAAATTCACTGTGGTCGTAGCTGGACAACCTTTGGCATCTTGCACCGTAAAGATTTGTGTTCCATGAGGAACACCTACAAATTCTGGTGAATTTCGTGGTGTTCCCGTTCCTAATTGGTATTGGTAAGGAGGCGTTCCCCCACCTGCTGTTAGGCGTACGGTTGCTCCCGTATTGGAACATTTCTGTGGTGTAATAAGCGTTGATGTTAAGGTCAATGCCGTTGGTTGTGTTACTTTGAATGGCACTGTAACGATACAACCGCCACCTACGTGTTCCAATGTCAAGGTGTGAGAGCCTTCCCCTAAATTAGAAATCGTTAGGGTTGAATTGGTTGTAGCAGTACTCCAAGCACCTGCGTTCAAACGATGGCGATAGCCCGTTGCAGCAAAGTTTTCGACAAAGAACTGAGCCGAACCATCGTTACCTCCATGACAGGATGGTTGTGTAATTGTACCCGCTGTAGCTCTAAATTCTTTATCCGTAGCTACTTGTACGGTTTGGGTTACTGTGAAATCACACATTTCTGGTTCTTGATATACCAAAATATCGTCAAGAGCAAAGTCATTACCCGAAGTGGTATTATGTACAGTTCTTATACGGATAATCAAACTCGTATTATTTTGTGGATCTATCGTTCCATAGGCATCGGATGAAAACTCAGCCCATGCATCCGCATTTCCTCCATTAGGCTGTACGTCTGCTGAAAGAATTTGTTGCAAAACAGTTTCTGCATGCGTCATCGGGTCTCTAACTACCACTTGAATCTGCATACTCGGATTTACTCCTGAGGCAGTGCTGTACAAATTAAATCCAAACATTTTGAATTTAATAGGTTTATTTGGTAACACATCGTGTACTTCTTTCTCATAAAGCACACCTCCTGCCGCCAACTGTGTTCCTATATCCACAGCCATATAACGTCCTCTTGGGTCTGTACCTCCTGTCGTACGGTCATTAGGGGCAAGCCATCCTGAAACACAAGTGCCTGCATTTGAAAAATCTGTTTTATTCGTTATCGAATAAAGATTGTGATTCAAACAATTAGTTCTCGTATCCACAAATGAAAATGCACTTGTCACATTTGAACTTGGCTCTGGTGTTCCTGAACCGAAATCTTCGTGAATCAAAATAACAGGATTTGGTGCAGTCACCTGTCGATACTTAATCGTAATAATATTATTCCCTGTGGGTAAATTCGTCAAAACGTTGGTGGTGGTTGGTGTACCTCCATTCACTGAATAAGTGTACGAATACGTTCCTTGGTCGTTGGTAATGGTAACCGTTCCTTTTCCATGACAGTCGTATGCCACAGCAGTTTGCGTGAACACAGGTGGTGTCAGTTTTTGTGGTACGTTCACTTTCATTTCAAATGGACATCCGTTGGCATCGCGCACCCAAACACTTTGGTTATTGCCCGCTGGCATCCAACCTTCATTTTGATTTACCCAATCGCCATCAAAACGATATTTATATGGAGGAGTTCCGCCCGTTACGTTGGTTATACGCACTTTCGCCTTATCTGCGTTAGCTCCTGTACCACAGCCTATAAATTGAGACACTCCTGCAAATCCACGAATTGCCGTAGGTTCTGTAATAGTTACCGTTTGTGTTGCATCGCAATTTTTAGCATCGCGTACGGTAACGGTGTAAGTTCCCGCAGACAAGTTATTGAAAACATTAGAAGTTTGTGGTGTTCCTCCATTCAATATATAGGTATAGCCTCCAATTCCAGTAGTTACATTAACTGTAATTGAACCTTTACCTCCGTTACACAAAGCATTCGTTTGGGCGGGGGTGAACGTTGGAGGTACGGGAGTCGTTAAGGTATGTGTCGTTTGGGTTTTACAACCTTTGGAATCGGTAATTTCAATGGTGTACGTTCCTGCTACATCGCTTTCATAAATAATAGTAGCCCCTGTTACAGCCGTTGTTCCCTGCACTGTGGTTGTTCCGCGTTTCACTACGTAGGTTTCTGAACCATAACCACCTGCTATATTCACCCGAATACGACCCCGATTGTTAGGTGCTGGGTTACAGGTAATGTCACGCTGTACAGACGAAGCCGAAACATGCAAACGCGGTGCAATTCGAATGGTTTCCGTTTTCGTACAACGATGAGCATCGGTAACCGTAACGGTATAGGTGTTCGGTTGTAGGTTCGTAAGCGTATGACTCGTAGCGTTCGTAGTCGTATGAACAGCCCCATTAACTCTGAAAACAAACGGTGGCGTTCCAGTAACATTGAGAGTAATAGAAGCTCCTGTTCCCGTTGTTACGCAATAGTTAGAAGTCGGAGCAATAGTAATGTTCACTGGCGGTGCAGGATCAACTCTAAAACTTGTAGCCACTGAACATTCATTGATGTCCTTCACGTGAATTTTATAATTACCTACACTATTAATTTCAAATGAAGGGCTACTTTGATAAGGAGTTGTTGTTATAACTCCTCCAATGTTGGATTCTAACGCGTACGTAAACACTCCTGTTCCTCCTGAAGCCACCGCCGTTACGGTCACCTTAGCAGGATTGCAGCCTAAATACTGTGTCGGAATTGGAGTAACGGTAATGGCTGGTGGTGCTTTAATTTCGAATGTATCGGTAATCTCACAATTCGTTGAAGTAGCACTATAACGGAATTTCACCGTGTGATTTCCTACTGACACATCATTCCAAACGAATGGATTCGCGGTTTCTAACGTCCACGTTCCTCCGTCTTTTGACACATAGTAACCTGTTGCGGCTGCGTTTCGTAAATTAATTTGGTATTTACCTTTGCTGTTAGGTGTTGTTGTAGTGGTTGGATGACATTTTGCATTCTGAACGACACGTGTATTCGGATTTGTAGCAAACTGCTTGTCTGGCAACACAATAGCAGTTACTTGTGCATCAAAACCACATACCTTGGGCACTTGGTATACAAAAATATCGTCAATTGCCAAGTCATTACCATTGGTTTCAGGACTCATACTTACCACCTCAATACGCAATGAAGTTACATTAGGAGCGGCTAACGTTCCTGAGAAACGTTGCCACGCTCCTCTAACCTTTCCATTAACAGGAACGTTTCCTGAATTTTGTTGCGTTCCAATGATTTGCCCCGTAGCAGTGTTTACCAAACGAATAGCAAATATTGGTGGTTTACATGAAGTACAGTGACATAGGTTGTAAACGTACATTTCAAAACGAATTTCCTGATCTGGAATTACATCGTTTACCTCTTTATAGTAAATTGGCTTGTTAAATCCTACACTTCCCACATTCATTGCTAAATACCTTCCTGTAGGATCTGATGGCGAGGTATGGTCTGTTGGAGCTGTCCAACAGCCATTAGCCAACGGACCTGAAGTAGGGTGAGTAATAGTACCCGCTGGCATAACAACATATTGCCCATCAGCTATGGTTGAGGTATATTTGTATGTATAATTAGGATGTACGTTGGGGTTAGGTGTATAACTTCCGTACCCAAAGTCTTCTTTTATCAAAATACTGGGCGTGGGAGCCGTTGGATCAGCATATTTGATAGTAATTGTATGTGTCCCTGGTGGTAATCCTGAAATGGTGGACGAAGTATATGTATTTCCGTTATATTCATAGGTATAAAGAAACCCACTTTGGTTATTGTTAACCGTAATGCTTCCTCGTCCTTCACAGTCATACGCCACAGAAGTCGTAAAATTTGGGGCTACAGGACGGTTTGGCACATTTACTTCCATAGGACCAAACTCACACTCATTGACCTTATCGCGTACAAACACATTATGTGTACCGGCTGGTAACCACGCCTCAGATGTGGTTACCCAAGTTGCTTTATTGTCGAAACTGTATTGGTAGTTGCCTGAGCCTCCTTGCACGTTGGTTACACGCACTTTGGCTTTATCCACATTCACTCCCTGACCGCAACCAATCAACTCGGTTACTCCCGCAAAGGCTGCCGTAATTTTAGCGTTGTTCACAGGTGGTAAAGTTACCGTTGAAGTGAGTGTACAAGTAGCTGAACCTGAAGAAATTACCAAAGAAGGCGTATAAGTTCCTCCCGCCACAAGCCCTGCAAAAGTGTTTGCCACCTGTGATGTAAGTCCTCCGTCTATGCTGTAACGAATTTGGAAATTCGATGGATTGCTCGTCACATTTATCTGCAATGCTACTTTTTGTCCACAATCGGTTAATCGAGATGTGGTGGTAAATGTTGGGTGTGTCAAAGCATTGACGGTAACCGATGTATTAACACTACAATTGTTAGCATCGGTTACTTTAACGTTATAAGTTCCTGTTGCCGTTACCGTAAATTCATAGAATTTACCCGTGTAGTTATACACATAAGTAGTTCCACCATCAATGCTATATCCATAGCTCGTACCAGGTGTTCCTCCCTGTGCTTCCACTCGAATCACCGCCTCACCACACATCAAATGACGTTTCACCGTAGCTGTGGCTTTTAATTCAGGGAGTTTATTAATTGTTATAGCTTGGCTCAATGCACAACCATCGGGAGAAGTTACCTGTACATAATAGTTTCCATCATTCAAATTAGGTACAGTGATGTTGGTGGTATCCGTAGCATTCACTTGGTAGACTACTGCCCCTGAAGCAGATGCATTTCTTACAACATAGGTGTAAGGTGGGAACATATCCGATACGCTAATTTGCAAACTACCTTTGGAATTCTGACATGCCAACGGTGTTGCTGCTACAGCCAGATTCGGATTTTTACGTATAATTGAAGCAGGAAGCTCAAAGATACAGGGAGTGTAAGTCGATCCTGCTGGTAATGCCTGACGAATCAAGACTGTATAAGAATCTGGATTCGTAACAGTAAATTTATTTGAATTCTGATAATTAACTACAATGTTTCCATCACTACCTCGCAAAGCATATTGATAACCTGAAGTTGGATGAGTTACAGTGATTTCACCTTGTTTTGTACAAATGATGTCACGTGTGGTTACCGTAGGGGTAAGCTCCGTTTTAGTTACTCTAAAATAGAATACCTGCACACAACCTCCCGCGTAATTAATTTCAACTCGATAATCTCCCCCTTGTCTAACATTGTAAGAACTTCCTGTGTGTACTGTATTCCATGTACATCCGTAGTTATCCAGTACGGGGCAAGTATCAGGATGCGTGGTAGGAATGGTACAGTTATTGCGTTTCTGCCAATTGTAACTAACTGCTCCTGCGGTGTTTAACTGCAACAGTTTGGTCGCAGAAGTACCACAAAGATAAATTTGCGGATAGTCCGAACCGTCATTACCGCAAGTCAGCACCAAAGAAGCATACTGATTGATTGGATTGGTTGCCTGAGCATCTGAGTGCAAAACTACTTCTATTTCTTCACGCATATCAGCACAACCCGTTTTTTTCTTTAAAACCTTATAAGTACCAGTCTCTGTAACTTTTAACGTTTGTGATGTTCCAATGATTGTTGAGCTACCTTCTTTTGTCCAAGCATAGGTCTCAAAATCTGCACCCGCTACCAAATCAAGCGTTTTCTGACAAAGAGTTTCTTTTCTTTTACTCACACAAGTTTTTAAATCAGCAATGAAAGTTGAAGGTCCTTCAATACCATTTAAACATGTTCCAAAACTGCTTGAACTTTGTGCTTGAAAATCCGAAGGATTATAACTCCCTTTATAAGTTGCCTCTATAATATTTCCGATTCTATTGGAACAAGCATTTCGCAATCCGTTACAATCATTGGGAACCTTAACCTCAAATGAAATTTTATTCCATGTCGTTTGTTCTTTTTTCACAACATGATTTGGAACATTGAATTTAATAGTGTGGTTTGCAGGATTATAAACATAGTCAACCCCCGCTACAGGATTCGAATTCCACCCGAATTTAACAGATGAAATAATGTCTGTATATATTAAATTTTCAGACAGTACGTCTGTAAGCTCCAAATTTTCAGCATCATCATTTCCCGCATTCCTGAATTTGATTTCATAACGTAACTTATCGCCTAAATTAACCGTACCTCCTGTTACATCAGCCTCTCCATTGACTTTATATATTTTCTTTTCTATCAATATTTTGGGAGCAATCACATCAATCCCAAAAGCAAACATATAGGGATAGATTACATCCCTCCCTGTGGTAATTATCAATTGGGTAGCTGTTTGATTATTTGCTAATATGTCATTGTTTGAATTGTCTACCTTGAAAATACCTGCATCATATCCAAACAAGTTAGTACTATTGGGTCTTTTGTGATTATACATTCCGTTAACATCGGTAATTTTACTATTAAAAAAATCATACCGAGTTGACAAACCAATAGCTGTTGGTTCTCTGCTAGGGGCTGTCAATGTACGAACCTGTTGTGCACCATTCACTATTTGGAGTACGTCGTGAGGCTTACGCTCTCCTTCTAATGCACTAAACGCAATTTTAGCATGTACAGGTCCCCTAGGAATTGTTCTAAATCCAGAAATAGGAATGTTAAGAATTCCATTATTTTTAACTACAGAAAAACCATCAAATAAAGTAATATGTTTGCTGGATAAAGTTGAATTTTCATATACTACATACAATGTCCAACCTCCTGCAAATCCTACATCAGAATCTCTTCCATGAGCAGCTCTCAGGTCTGCTACCATATATTCTCCTAAAAAATTTCCCCTAGCTATTTCAGTCTGCTTCAATAATTCTGTTACATCGGCAACGTAAACATAAGCTCGTTGATGATTTCCATCATTAGCATTGTATGACAGTACATCTCCTCCATCATATACCTTTTCTCCTGTAAGTATATGATAACCCGAAGATGAAGGAGTCTTAAACTTTACCTCTTTAAATTTCGCTTTTTGCAACTCAGGTTGCGTTGGAGCTAATTTCTGATTCATATAAACAGCACTCCAATAGAGATATGCCTGTTTCACCTTTGAACAAGGAACAAGTCCACTTTCCAAAACTATAGAAGCTGCACTTGAACTAAACGTTGTAGGATCACTGTCTATATCTATATAGTAAAGTGGTACATTTTCGTTACTCGTTGCAGACCCCGTATAAACTTGATTTGCTTGAGTTGAATTTGTTCCATAATTCAAAATAGAATTCCCTACTACGAGCATGTCTCCATTCAGTGTAACATTATACCTGTAAGGTACAAAACTCTCATAGGACTGAGCTTGTGCAAACACTCTGTTACCACCGACTATTGCCAGTAGTAACATAAGAAAAAAAGATGAATTTCTCATATTTATAAACATAGCTTTTTCACTTTTATATATTTTTCAATTGCTTTATTTTTCTGCCAAATATTCAGATGGGAATTCCCTTTACCCCCTCTGAAACTATCCGTATGAAACACTTGAAAGACCAAATGTAGGAACGACAACGGTTAGAAATCAAAATATACAAACTATTTTAATCTCTAACCATTATCCTCTCTCTCAATTTACGTTATTATCGACTTACCCTCAGAATCCAAATACTTCTGTCGGCAAATTCTGGTCGTCTGAGCGTTTCGGTCATAACCACTCCTGCTTCTCCTTTGCTACTGTACGCCTTGTTAAGGTAAACGTACGTCATTCCATTTTCAGGGTGTACAAAAGTATATGCTGTCAATCCAAGCCCTCTAACATTTTGTAAATATTGGTAAGCTCCTTTAGGATTTCTATAAACTCCCGCGATAACGTAGAATCCTTCTGAAATTTTATCATTTGCAATCTTGTGTTCCTGTACTTTCAGACGTTCTTCCAATCGTTGCATAATTGTTTTCGGTTTCTCCTCTGGCTTCGGAGGAGGCGGTGTTGTTTGAGTGGTTGGCGTCACCACCGCTGGTTTTTTCTTCTCTTCTTTGGCTCTTTCAGCAGCCTTACGTTTGTTTTCTAACTCGACCTCTTTTGCTTTTCTGTCTTTTGCTAATTTTTTAGCCCTTGCTTGACGCTCACCTCCGAAATTATAGGCAAGAGTAATCTCATAAGTCCCCCCTAAATTGCTTACATAGGAACCTATGCCTTGTTCGTAGCCAAATCCTGCACTTAGGTTAGCGTTCACATTGAACCCTAAACCTGCTGATACTCCATATTTTTGATCATATCCAGCATGTACCCAACCTAAAGTAGGCATGTCGAGCATTGCATGTCCACCCATTTGAAAATTATCTGCACTTTTTCGTCCTCTTGCTAACACGGACAAAGTAGCCTCTTCCAAAACTCCACTACCTGCTGTCATCGTATTTCGGTACATTACGTGCCCTGTAAAAGCTTTATCACTAAAAGGTACGGCCATCTCACCTCCAGCTAATGCATAATCAATCAAATTTTCAGCATTCAATCCAAAATGTATCATCCCGAAATTTATATCGAAAGCTGGATTTATATTAAAAATCCCAGTATTGCTAAAATTCGCTAAAAAAGGATCTGATGAATCATTAGCTACAATCTTCCCTTGAGCAATACCACTCATACCAAAAGAGGCATTAATCCCTAATCTCAAATAGCTCTCATCTCCCAAACCTATCTGATGAACATAATTTCCTAAAAAACCTGTATTCTGAAACACTCCAATCTTTTTCTGAAATGCCATAACATTAATCACCTCATTATCAGACCATTTTTTACCATAAGTCCCCATAAAAATACTAAAGTTATTTTGAAAATTCATCCACTGCTGTCTGTGATACAATGCCACATGTGACTCTTTGTACCCAAAAATTGGAAAAGCTGGATTCATCAAAAACGTGTTGTATTTTACAGCTGTATGTCCTGGTAAATCATGTGCTAAATAATAGTTATTCTTTTGCTGTGCCCACGAAAACTGAACTAACAACATCAAAATAACCCATGTAACAGTATTTCTATTCATCATCTTCTTTCTCTATCTGAACAAAGTTATGGTACCTTGCTTATCTACTTTATTATCCACTTCTATTATATACATAAAGATTAAGGCTCTTTTACCCAATTCTTTGTATGTTTCAACATTAGGCCAAGTTTTATTGGTAAATCTTGTACCAGAGAAAACTGCCTTCCCTTCTTGCGAATATATGCTTACTTTAACATTATCCTTATTCAGATACTCCTCAGGAATCTCCCAAAAATCATTACTTCCATCTCCATTAGGCGTTACCACGTTGGGGATTTTAGAAATTTCAAACACTTCTGCTGAAAAACGTAACTCCACCGGTGAACAAGTACCGCCTATAGTAGCTGTCAACACATAATCTCCTGTTTCTTTTATAATAATTTCCTGTGCGAAAACAGAATTACTTGGCGTACTCCACAGATAGTTTTCCGCTTTACTATTCCCTCCAACAACTTTGATTACCTCTCCTTTCGATGCTGTAACGCGACTGCCTGATGGCACTTCCGAAATTTCTACTCCATCACTATTGACGCGTACTAACTTTAGTGAACTAGGATCAAATACAGAAACTTTCACGATGTTAGTCGACTGTTTGGTACAAGCTCCATTAGAAATTCGCAAATAATAATCACCAACTTCTGTTGCTTCATAGGTTGCTTCTACTGCTCCTTCGATAGGAACTGCTCCCTTATACCATTGATAAGAGAATGCCTCCGAATCTATAGGAGCTTTGATAATAGTTGAACCGCCTTCGCAAATTTTAGGACTATCATCATCACTTTCCGAAACTAATGTGATATCCGGAATAGTTGAAAAAGATACATTCAATTTATTTGACGGGTCAATGATCGTTTGGTAAATTGCTAATAGCGAATAACTTCCAGTTAAGGCATCTTCTTTTGTAACAACTAATCCCGTCGGGTCAGATTGTCCCATAATTGGGGCATCGTTTCTGAGCCATTGAAAACTGAAATACTGATAATCAGTCTCATCCCCCTCATTACCTATCAAAACAACCTCACCTCCTTCTAATACAGCTTCTAACTTTTTCAGCTTCAATGTTGTTTGAGTTGCGGTACCATCACAATTTTGAGACTGGACTTCCGCAAATCCTATATTGGGTTTAAGCTCTTTTATCTCTATATAGCTCCGCAAAGGTAATACAATTTTTGAACCTGCACACCCCGAACTTGAACTTTCTACCTCAGCATGATAAGATCCCGGTTCCGTAACGGAATAAGTAGGAGCAGAAACTCCCTGAATTTCAGTCCCATTTCTAAACCATTTGATAGTTGGATTATTCATGTTGTGACTGATTGTCAACACATAGGTTTTACCAGGTATAAAAGCTCTTGGGATTTGTGGCAAAACCCAATTTGCCCTGATTTCTCTTTTAACAAGCACTAATGAATTTGACGTAGCAGGACAAGCCTCTGAAGTTCCAGACATTGCCACGTAATAAGTCCCCATTTGGGTTGCTCCATATTCGTAAACTCCTGCTCCTTCAGATACCTTAACACCATCTTTGTACCAAGTATAAGTGGCATTAACGTCAAGTGGCGAAGCCGTCAAAGTAACTACACCTGCACAAACCTCCAAGCTCGTTTGTCCTCCGTTCAACTGTACTGCATTTGGATCTGTCAACTGTACGGGTAACGAATTAGAACGTTGTATGTTGTTCACCCCCGGGGTAGCTATTTTCAAAGAGTAATTCCCATTTTGAGTAGCCTTATTTAAGGTAAGTTCAAAACCACTGTCATCATCATCGTCATCGTCATCGTTGTCATCGTCATCATCATCCAAAGCCTCATCGTCCTTATACCATTGATAAGTAAATGCACTGTAACTTGATGCCTCTAACAATACTTCTCCTGAAGGAGTGACAGCAATGATTTTTGCTAATCCTAAAGTAGCTTTATCAAACATACAAGGTTGGTAACCCGAGGACTTATATCGAATCTCCACCTTAAATTCATTCGGACTTTCAAGCAATACCTTATTAGAAGTCTGCAAAACTCCCGCACAACTTCCTCCTTGAGTTACCTCAACGGTGTACTCTCCAGGCTGTCTGGCTTGATAAGTAGCTTCTGTAGCTCCTTGTATGGGGGCTCCGTTTAATTTCCATTGATATGAAGGGGATTCGGCTGTAGTAGTAGCCTCTAATTTTTTCGTCCCTCCAGGCAAAATCAGCACATCACCCTGTACCGTAGCTGAAACCGTGAAGTTTTCTCTGAATTTTATTTCAATTTCATTTGTTAATTCCTCACAAGTACTACCTGGAACAGAAATTCCTAGCTTGTAGGAACCAGCAGCCGTGTCATCGGTAGGAGCTGTGTAAGTATGCATACCTGCTCCCTGTTGCACTACGGTTCCGTTACGATACCATTTATATAGATAGTTCGAATCGTTAACACTTGCTGTTAAGGTAAAAGGCTGACCTTTACAAATATTATTACCTGAAATCGAGTTGGTTATAACGACCCCGAGACTTCCCCCCATTACCACCGTCACATTGTTTGAACGTGAATTAGACGAACCCGAGCAATAATTTCCATAATCTACAACGGCATGATACGTCCCAGCCTCTGAAACTCGGAGCGTATGCTTGGTTTCACCAGGAATTAAGGTATTGTTACGGTACCATTTGTAAGCTTTTTCACCTTTTTTGTTTACTGATATTTCTTGCGAATGCCCTGGACAAAGATTAATATTAGATACCCCTCCGTTTAATTCCATAGGGCTATTTACATTTACATAGTAAGCCGAAAATGGGTTACTCGTAATGGAAGATGAGGGATTGGTGCTACTAACACGAATCCTATACGCATCGCCATGCATGGTGTTCGGAAACTGAACGTTTACTGAGTATTCAAACTGTGTATTTTGCCCTGTCAACGTTGCTAATGTTACAGGATTTGAAAAATCACCATTCGCATCGGATAGCTCAATAATATATTGATTCGTAGCATTGGGCAATGGTGGTTGCCATTTGAATGAAACTCCAAAGTTATTATATGAATCCGAAACACAAGCATCACTAAAACCCAGAGAGATAGACTCTATCCTCTGAGCGTGTACATAGCTTACGAACAAAGAGAAAATAAGCAGTACTAAATACTTGTATGAAATATCTATTTTCATTATTTCAAAATCTTTTTTCACGGTTTATTTGTATTAAACACATGCGACAGCATTGCAAAAGTAAACAAATTAATTGGATATAAAACTATCGGATGTTAGTTTTTGCGATTTCAAAAAATAAGAATTAATAATCCTAAATCGTAAATAGCAGTTATCATACAAAAATAAAATAAAAAGAAAAACATTTAACATATTTTTATTACGAAAAAAGCACAAAAACTTCCGTTTTTTCTCTTTTTTGACATTTTTATGTTTTATCTAAAAACAATGTTAATTGTGATTTCTTTAAGAGTAAGCAGTACTTTAAATATCAAAAAATCTGAAGAATTTTGATTTTTCGGTAACAGTTCAAAGCGTATAAAATACGGTAGAATCCTGAAAAGTACCTAATAACAATCAACTTTATACTGTTGTCTGTTTTGGAAATAACTCAACGGTTTTTGTAATTGTTCTTGGCATATACTTTCTAATATCTCAGCCACTCCTCGCTGCATCGCTACTGAACCGCAAATCATCACCACACCTCCACTCTTTAGGAGATTTGCAAAAAACGTAGATTGCTCTAAAACAATATCTTGTACATATTTTTTCGCCCCCATTCTGGAGTAAGCAATTTGTAGATTCGTCAATTTTCCAACTCGAAGTTGCTCTTCCAAAAATGATTTGTAAATAACCAAAGACCTGTCGTTTTTTCCGCCCCAAAATAGCGTTAACGGTTGATGGGCTTCATTGTCAGCTATCATTCCCAAAAAAGGAGCTATACCTGTTCCTGTAGCAATACAAACCACTGGTTTTCCTTTTTTGGGAAAGTGAAATTCTGGATTTTTATATATCGCCGACTTCAAAAGATCACCTGATTTTAAATTATTTAACATATTGGAAATCAACCCTTTTTCATGTCGTTTCACACTCAGTAAAATCTCATTGGAAGCCGTTTTCCCTATGGAATAGAGTCGTTCTCTACCATCAACCTCTGATGTTATACCCAATAAATCTCCTGATGTAAAACGCACATTTTCAATAGTTTGCAATCGCACTAAAAAAGTTTCATCGGATTGAATAGTTGTTTTTTCTATCACTTTGAATGTGTGTTGTTTACCTTTCTTTTTAGCCAACTTGTTAAAGGGTAAATTTAGTGAAAAACCTTGTTGCCTTGCCCATTCATTCACCCAAAGTGAAAAAGACTCAACAGACTGATTATTAATAGTTTGCAAATCTACTATTTTTTTACCTATGGAGGTTTTCGCTAATAGTTCATCTACTTCATAAGCATATTTGCAGTAGTCGGGATATGCCAAAGATCCAAACCCCACTACTGAATAGGTAAATGGTTTTTGGATCGTATTCTTTTGCCATAAAGATTTGAATTTTGTTGCATTAACAGGCTCATTTCCTTTGCCATAGGTACAAGTCATCACTATTAAATGCTCCATTTTAGGATATTCTGACAAGGAGTTCATTTCTGCTAAATACGATTTTTTTCCTTGACGGATAAGCTCATGATGTACCAAATTAGCAAATCCTAAAGTCGTGCCTCCTTCTGATCCTACCAAAATCACGTATTGACAATTATCTTTCGTGTATGGATTACGGATTTTTGATTTCCTGCGTTTCAATGTTATAACGAATCCTGAGTAGATAAAAAACAAAATACTAATACAAGATAAAAACAAAATCACAGCCCATAGCACCGTACCCCTACCGGTATGCAATATCATGCTGTAATAGGTCATTGCCTTTACAGTTGACTTAGGCGATTGTGCCAATACTTCTCCTGTAAACTGATTTATAATGAACTCACTATCAATCAATTCTAAGCGATAAGTTTCTTCTACATCTTCAAATATAGGAAAGGTGAGTTTTTTTACGTTTGAAAGTGGGATGTGAAACACCTCAAAATCTGCAATTGACCTATGAGGTTTTTCGGTAATTTGTTCGTAGTCAATATCTTCAAAATCTATTTTTGGGGAGGTAATCAACGAAAAGCCTTCCAAGGAAAGGTATATTCCTGTAAGAGTAATGACAGCTATAGGAAAGAGTAACAGTCGACCTAAAAAGGTATGGTAGTGGGGAAAAAATCGTTCTTTTACCAATTTATTGAAAAAGCGTTTCCAATTTTTTTGCTTACGAACAATGAGAATCATTCCTGAAAAAGCAATCAAAAACAGTAAAAATGCAGTTACAGCCATCACAATTCTCCCTACTTTTCCCATGAACAAAGAGCGATGTAAAGTAGTGGTAAAACTGAATAATTCAGGTCGTTTGTAAGTTTCACCTACAGTTGCTGCAGTTTTAGGGTCTATATAAAAAATCATTGTATCGCCCTGTTCATCAACAACTTCTGTTTTAACAAACCGATTTTCATCAACCTCAAGAGATAATACCTCTGTGTATTTTTCCTTTAATTGTAGTACAGTTTCGAATAGCTCAACATCTTCAAAATTAGAGCTCTTCAGAGGTTTTAATTGATTTGAAATAGGTTCAAATGCTAAAATCATCCCCGTAAGGGTAGCTATGAGAACAAAAAACGAAGCTACTAAAGCTAATACCAAATGTGCATATCTCCAAATGGACAGAGTCATTTTTACAATTGTTTTTATTAAGACTGATTATACATTTATATCAAAAAAATAAGAGTCCTAACGTATCTTCTGCGTCGTATCTCATGTCAAGACCCAAAATTTAACTAAGATTCTACATTATCAATCTAACATTGCCTGTGCAAATCTGTAAGGTTCGTTATGGTTAAGTAAACTAATTTTATTAACCCCATTTTTACGGAATTTCAAACACAGTCAACTTGATTGGGATGAAAAGCAGAAAGATATTGAATAGGAACTCTACAAATCCAAATCAAATTGTTTAATTTTCCGATAGAGTGTCCGTTCTGAAATTCCCAACTCTTTGGCTGTTTCCTTACGTTTGCCTCCATTTCTCTCTAACGATTTGATTATCAACTCTAATTCTTTATCGTGCAAGGAAAGAGATTCGTCTTTTGGAGCTTCCTCATAAACGTACTCTTCCGCATCGTCAATCACCTCGGTAGGAATTGTCGCCTCAACAGGAATGAATGAAATTTCGGGAGTTACCTCAGAAGTATGTTTCTTATTTTCACCATAAATTCGATGGATCAATCCCTTATTATCCTCTTGAACTTGTTGCGAATTTCCTTTTTGTAATAGCTCCAAAGTCAATTTTTTCAGATCATTGAGATCGCTTTTCATATCGAACAACACCTTATATAATAATTCTCGTTCGTTTGAAAAATCACTTTCACTACGTGTGGTACCGACTACTGTTGGCAGATTAACTCCCTCGTCAGGCAGATAGTTACGCAAAATTGTGGCAGAAATCTCCCTTTTTTGTTCCAAAATAGAGATTCGTTCAGCTACATTACGCAACTGACGTATGTTCCCACTCCAGCGGTAGTTAACCAAAAGATGTACGCCATCATCAGTCAGTTTTATGGGCGGCATTTTGTATTTTTCAGCAAAATCAGAAGCAAACTTTCTGAAAAGTAGGTGAATATCGTCTTTTCGCTCTCGAAGTGCGGGTAAGTGAATCTCAACGGTACTCAACCGATAGTACAAATCCTCACGGAATCGTCCTTTTTTAATTGCTTCGAACATTTTCACATTGGTTGCTGCCACAATGCGTACATTTGTTTTCTGCACTACCGATGACCCTACTTTGATAAACTCTCCATTTTCGAGTACGCGAAGCAATCGCACCTGTGTGGTAAGTGGTAGTTCACCCACCTCATCCAAAAAGATTGTGCCTCCGTCCGCTTCTTCAAAATATCCGTTTCGAGTCGATGTAGCTCCTGTGAAAGCCCCTTTTTCGTGGCCGAATAGCTCGGAATCAATTGTCCCCTCGGGGATGGCTCCACAGTTCACAGCAATGTACTTACCGTGCTTACGCATTGACAATGAATGTATTATCTTCGGAATAGACTCCTTCCCTACTCCACTTTCTCCCGTAACCAATACAGAAACATTAGTGGGAGCTACTTGTGCTGCCTTTTCAACAGCTCGATTGAGTTTAGGGTCATTCCCGATGATTCCAAAACGTTGTTTTATAGTTTGTATGTTTTCCACGAGTTGCAAAATTTAACCGGTCAAATATACGAATTTTAACTCAATGTAACGTCAAAAACAATGTCTAAGATCTATCATTATCTTGTTTTCTACTCGAAAAAAATATTTCGGGCGGCAAATATATAATTTATTTTTTAAAAACAACTATTTTATAAAATGTTGAAAAACAATGCTTTACAAACAAAAATATTTATAATTAACTGAAAAACTGACATTTATCATATTTTATTTTTGTGAAAAATTTTATTTTAGCCGAATAAAAAAACGCTACAAAAATGACAATGATTTCTAACATTCCTCTTTACAACCACACAGCAGGTGTTTTCATCATCGGTGTCTTCGTTTTAGTTTGTATCGCCTTTGTTGTGATGACGGTTATGTTTTTCCGCAGTGGAAAAAAAAAGTAATTCATTGAATCTGAGATAAGTTAGTTTCACTGAAGGAATTTTGATAGGGACGCTATGTATTGCGTCCCTATGCTTACGGTTCACAGTTCTGTTTCTAAAATCCCTTGAGAATGAGAATTTTTCTGCTCAAAAACGAATAAATCCGTATATTTGCCTTTGTGAAATTCACTTTCAATGTTACGATTTTTTAATTACATAACTCAAAAAATTAAGCAAAATCCTATCAAAACTTCTGTTTTTGGAGTTGTTCTGTTGTTGTATTACTTTTCATTGCCAAAAGCACTGTTTCCCGACGATTATTCCACTGTGATTGAAAGTGCTGAAGGAAATTTGTTGGGTGCAAAAATCGCGAATGATGAACAATGGAGGTTTCCTGAGCTTGACAGTGTACCTTATCGATTCAAAAAAGCAATTATATACTTTGAGGATGAATACTTTAGCTACCACTGGGGAGTGAATCCTATTTCGATGACTAAAGCCTTAGTAAATAATTTACAACAAGGAAAAATTGTTCGTGGAGGCAGTACAATCACGCAACAGGTCATCCGTTTATCTCGTGAAAACCAACAACGTACATATTTTGAGAAAATTACTGAATTGATTTTAGCTACGCGTTTAGAATTTCGATATTCTAAGGACAAAATTCTACGGCTTTATGCCTCACACGCTCCTTTTGGCGGAAATGTTGTAGGGTTGGATATGGCAGCATGGCGTTATTTTGGGGTGTCTCCACATCAATTGTCGTGGGCAGAATGTGCAACATTAGCTGTATTACCCAATGCCCCAAGTTTAATTTTTCCAGGAAAAAATCAACAACTTTTATTACAAAAACGTAATCGACTACTCAAAAAACTGCTTGACAATCACGTTATAGACAACGAAACATACGAACTAGCACTTGCCGAGCCTCTACCTCAAAAACCACATCCGTTACCACAGATGGCTCCTCACTTATTGGAACTCATTGCTAAAAAAAATGAAGGTCATCGCATCAAAACGACTATTGATTTCTATTTGCAAGAAAAAGTAAATCAAATTGTTCGTAACTACTATCACCATTATTCTCAATCAGAAGTTTATAATATGTCGGTACTAGTTACGGATGTGAAAACTCGGAATGTGTTAGCATATATTGGAAATACTCCTACAAATGTTGCTCACCAAAAAGATGTGGATATTGTCCATGCCCCTCGCAGTACTGGGAGCGTGTTGAAACCTCTACTGTATGCGGCTATGCTTCAAGAAGGAGATTTATTGCCTCAAATGTTAATCCCAGACATTCCTACACATATTTCTGGATATTCTCCTCAAAATTTTAACAACACCTTCGAGGGAGCTGTTCCTGCAGATATGGCATTAGCAAAATCACTAAACATACCATTTGTATGGCTATTGCAACGCTTTGGAACGTATCGTTTTTACGAT
Organism: Capnocytophaga canis; assembly: GCF_043187445.1. Classification (NCBI taxonomy): domain Bacteria; kingdom Pseudomonadati; phylum Bacteroidota; class Flavobacteriia; order Flavobacteriales; family Flavobacteriaceae; genus Capnocytophaga; species Capnocytophaga canis. The sequence goes on from NZ_CP171121.1 coordinate 589,676, forward strand.
ATCATCCAAAAAATTTCCCTTACGGACATAAAAAAACATCCTGATCATTATGGTTTATCTATAATTTTAGGAGGAGCTGAAAGTAATCTATGGGATTTAACAAGAGTTTACGTTAATTTAGCTTCCGAATTGAATGTTTTCAACAAACAAAGAGCCTATCGAAGTGCCGAATTTCAGGATTTAAACTATGATTTGTCTAAAAACACTATTGATTTTGGTCATTTTACCACAGAAATTCCTACATTGAGAGCAGGAGCTATATGGCAAATGTTTGAAGCCATGAAAGAAGTAAATCGCCCAACGAGCGATGTAGCGTGGCGATACTATGAGTCGGCTCGAAAAGTAGCATGGAAAACAGGAACCAGCTTCGGAAATAAAGATGCTTGGTCAATTGGTATAACTCCAGAATATGTAGTTAGCGTTTGGGTGGGTAATGCTACAGGCGAAGGTCGTCCTTCGCTAACAGGAGCTTCTTTTGCAGCTCCTATTATGTTCAGTATTTTCAACACCTTGCCTAACTCAACATGGTTTAAGAAGCCTCACGAAGACCTTAGAGAACTCTCTGTGTGTGAAGTTTCTGGATTTTTAGCAAAAGAAGAATGTCCCAAAAAAACGATCTACTCAACCATTAGCAATTCCGACAACGAACAATGTAAATATCATAAAATTGTTCATTTAGACAAAAATGAACAATTTCAAATCAATGCCTCTTGCGAATCTCTTGATAAAATCGTCACAAAATCATGGTTTGTTTTGCCTCCTGTGATGGAGTGGTTTTACAAAAAACAGCATGTTAATTACCAAACTCTCCCTCCTTTTAGAGCTGATTGTCAACATAGTAACACGATAAAATCATTAGACTTTATCTATCCTAAGCACGGAAACATAATTTACACGACTAAAGGATTTGGAGGTGATTTACAACCTTTTACAGCTAAAGTAGCCCACAATGAAGGCGAAGTATTTTGGTATCTGAACAGTTCTTACTTGGGCGTTACCACGCATTTCCACGAAATGGACATCTATGCACCAAAAGGAAAAAATATATTACGGATTATCAACACTAAAGGCGAAGAGCGAGTTATTGAAGTGACTGTAAAATAATCATTTATAAATTCTATAACCTTTAAAATAAGAAATAGGATTTGTGGATGTTGTTTCTTGTCGTATATTTGCAGTTCGGATTTAGCTTCTTTTCATACCATGATTGGAAGCCTTTTTATTCGGTTTTTCACTGAAAATCAACTGATTTATTCGATTAACAAACTACATCTGTCAACATCTTTGACGTAAGACCTCGTTCGATGATTTTACCAAACATACATACCCCCCATGACCTACGTCAATTACCGAGAGAACAATTTTCTTTATTGGCGAAGGAAATACGTGACCTCATTATTGATGTGGTTTCACGACAAGGAGGACATTTGGGAGCTAGTTTAGGAGTAGTAGAACTAACAATTGCTCTGCACTATGTATTTAACACTCCTGATGACAAACTTGTTTGGGATGTAGGACATCAGTGTTACCCCCACAAAATACTTACCGACAGAAAAGAAGCATTTGAAAACATACGTCAATTTGGTGGTATCAGCGGATTTCCAAAAATTGAAGAAAGCGTGTTCGATGCTTTTGGCACAGGACATTCTTCAACTTCTATTTCGGCGGTGCTGGGTATGGCTGTAGCATCGGTTTTACAAGGAAATCGAGACCGGCAACACATTGCCGTAATTGGCGATGCCTCTATCGTCAGTGGTATGGCTTTCGAAGCTTTGAATCATGCTTCTACGACCGATGCAAATGTTATTATCATACTGAATGACAATAACATAGGTATTGACCCATCAATAGGAGCTTTAAAAAACTATTTTGAACAGCAGAAAAAGGAAAAAGGAAAAAACGAGTCTTTTTTTAAATCACTGAATATCAAATACAAAGGAATCATTGATGGACATAATATCCCTGAACTTATCACCTCTTTTGAATCTGCGAAAAAGGAAAAAGGTATCCAGCTACTCCACGTAACCACAATCAAAGGCAAAGGTTTAGAAAAAGCTGAAAATGACCAGATTACCTACCATTCTCCTCGAAAATTTGATAAAATCACGGGTGAACAGTATTCAGAAAGTGTGGAACTTCCTGCTAAATACCAAGATGTTTTTGGACTGACTTTAAAAGAGTTAGCCGAACAGAATCCAAAAATTGTAGCTATCACTCCTGCAATGCCAAGTGGAAGCTCTTTGACTCACATGCAACAATCGTTCCCAAATCGAGTTTTTGATGTAGGAATCGCTGAACAACACGCTGTTACATTCTCTGCTGGATTATCCTTACAAGGAATGATTCCGTTTTGTGTAGTCTATTCAACTTTCTTGCAACGAGCGTATGACCAAATAGTTCATGATGTGGCATTGCAAAATATACCCATAATTTTCTGTATCGACAGAGCGGGATTAGTGGGGGAAGACGGGGCAACCCACCACGGTGTTTTTGACATGGCTTTTCTACGGTCTATTCCTAATCTGATAATCGCCTCTCCACGAAATGCCACAGAGCTTCGAAACCTACTTTACACCGCTCAACTCAATGTAGGACAACCCTTTGCAATTCGATATCCACGAGGCAGATGTTCTCAAACTGATTGGCTACAGCCTTTCCAAAAAGTCGAAATCGGCAAAGGAAGACAACTCAAATCGGGAACCAAATACGCTGTTTTAAGTATCGGAAGCATTGCCGATAATGTAACAAAGGCATTGGATTTGTTAAAAAATAGTGAAGAGTATGCTCATTTTGATATAGGTTTCTTAAAACCTTTGGATGAATCACTTTTACACACTATTTTTGCAACCTATACAATCATTTTTACCGTTGAAGAGGGAATCGAAAAAGGAGGGTTTGGAAGTTCCATTGCTGAATTTGCAAACGTTTACAATTATAAAAACAAACTGAAAATCATAGGTTTACCTGACATTTTCATAACACATGGTAATGTGGAGAGATTACAAAAAATAGTCGGTTTAGATTCCTCCACCTTGGCTGAAAAATTCAGTCTACTGTAGTCAGGAGTTTGTAAGAAACAAGCTCTGCTCTACTCCCTCTCCCAAGGATTGTTCATTGTGGAAGTAAGTAAATAGTTGAAAGTGTTTTGTAAAATCAGTAAAATTGGAGATGAACCCCACCAATTTGGTTACATTCACAAAATTCTACGTACAAACTTCTTCTAAAAAAATGTGTAATCACTAAAAAACAAAACCATTAAAAGTACAATATAGAAATGAAAAAAATCTTACTTACTACCCTTTTGCTTATAAACGCTGTCTCTTTTGCTCAAATCCGAAGGGCGAAAGGAGAGATTCAACCTATAAAAACTTATCCGATCCAGATTATTAAAAATCAAAGAGCTATTGAATTTGCTATTGACCGTTTTAAAAAAGAACAAGAAAAATGGTTTAAATTCAATCGTATCAATTTAAGTATCAGCGAAATGGCTTTCTCAAATTGGAGTGCTGGAGGAGACAATTCGGTAACAGCTTTATTAAATGCTCAGTTCAGACGTCGTTTTTCTGAAACAACCTATTTTTGGGATAATGAATTAGAAATCAACTATGGAGCCAATGCTCAAAAAGGTCGAGGGCCTCGGAAAACGGACGATAAATTTTCGATTACTTCTTCCTTTGGTTATCGTGGAAATTCAAAATCACGTTGGTACTACACCGCTAAATCACAATTTCTGACGCAAATTTACAACGGATATGCCTATCCGAATACGGAAACTGCTATCTCTAAATTCATGGCTCCCGCTCACTTTACGCTGGGGATAGGATTAGAATTTGTACCAGATGCCAAACGTTTTAATATATTCATTTCACCAATAACTCACCGAACGCTTTTTGTTTTAGACAAAACCTTAGCTGACCAAGGTGCCTTTGGTGTCGATAAAGCGGAATATGATGCCAATGGAAATATGATAAAGCCTGGTAAAAAAACTAAATCACAGTTAGGTTTTTATGTATCAGGGAATTGGAGAAAAGAAATTGCTAAAAACATGCAGTTGGAAAATCGTTTCAATTTCTATGGTGACTATCTAAAAAATGTAGGAAATATTGACATAGACTGGGAATCAACCCTTAATTTGAAAGTAAATACCTATGTTCAAGCGCGTATTGGAATACATTTGAAGTATGATGATGACATTAAATTCTATTCATATAAAGGTGCTAATGGTGCTATCCATCAATACGGAGCAAGACCCCAACTAAAACAAATGTTAGCTGCTGGACTTTCTTACACTTTCTAAAAAAAAACGTATTAACTCAAAATCATGTTTTTAGAAAACACCACAAATCATTCAGAAAAATTCGGATGGATAGAGGTCATCTGTGGATCTATGTTTTCGGGGAAAACCGAAGAACTCATCCGTAGGTTGCGACGAGCTCAATTCGCTAAGCAAAAAGTAGAGATTTTCAAACCTGCTCTTGACACTCGTTATGACGAGAGTAAGGTCGTTTCACATAACGCTAACGAAATTCATTCGACCCCTGTACCAACAGCTACTCATATTTTACTACTTGCTGATGGTTGTGATGTAGTGGGAATTGATGAAGCCCAATTTTTTGACAACGAAATAGTAAATGTATGTAATGATCTAGCTAACAGAGGAGTACGGGTTATTGTTGCAGGGTTAGATATGGATTTCAAAGGCAATCCTTTTGGTCCAATGCCTGCACTGATGGCTACGGCTGAATATGTTACAAAAGTCCACGCTGTTTGTACTCGTACAGGAAATTTAGCTCACTTTAGTTTCCGAACTACTGACAATGATGGTTTATTTGTGTTAGGAGAGAAAGAAAGTTACGAACCTCTGAGCCGAGCCGCTTTTTTTAAGGCTATGAAAACAAAAAAAGACAATCTCGTTGAAAATACCGAAAAATAACTAAATTTGCCGAAAAAATTAGTATCACATACCTATGGAAATTTTATTTACCGCCGATGCTTTAATCGCATTTTTGACCCTGACATTCTTAGAAATTGTCTTAGGAATTGATAACGTGATTTTTATCTCAATCGTTACGGGAAAATTACCTGAAGAAAAACGCAAAAGAGCTACCCAAATCGGATTATTCTTGGCTATGTTCATGCGTATTGCCTTACTGTTTGCCATCACATGGCTTACCAAAATGAAAAGTACACTTTTTACCATTGACTGGGGGTGGTTTACTGCCCACATTAACGGACAAGCATTAATTTTACTCAGTGGGGGTATCTTCCTAATTTACAAATCAACCAAAGAAATCCATGAAAAAGTAAATCATATTGAACACATTACTGACTCAAAAGGGGCAGGACAAAAACGTTCTGTATCTTTTTCCTCTGTTATCTTTCAAATTTTAATGATTGACCTTATTTTCTCTGTGGATAGTATTTTGACTGCTGTGGGAATGACCAATGGTTTATACCCTGCAGAAGTTGAAATATGGGGAATGCGTCCTGAGTTATTCATCATGATTGCGGGAGTAATTGTTTCTGTGATTGTTATGATGAGCTTTGCTGTTCCTGTGGGTAAATTTGTTAATCGCAACCCTTCTATCCAAATTTTGGCATTGTCATTCTTAATTTTGATTGGATTCATGCTAACCACGGAAGCTTTGCACCTTTCAGATGCTGTTTTGGCAGGAGAAACTATCGGAGCTGTTCCAAAAGGATATCTATATTTCGCTATTGCATTCTCTTTAGGAGTAGAGTTTCTAAATATGCGTATGCGAAAAAAAACAAGCTAATAACTGACAAATCTAAGACCAATGAACTTTGGCAAACATTTTGAGTATAGAAAAAAGATAATTTTTAATTTTTTTAATCACTATGATGGGATATTACCTTATTATTGGAGCATTAACTTTGGTTAGTTGGCTGGTTAGTTGGCAGTTAAAACGTAAATTCAAGCACTATTCCCAAGTGCATTTACGCAATAACATGTCAGGTGCGGAAATTGCCGAAAAGATGTTACACGACAATGGGATTTATGATGTGAAAGTTATTTCAACACCTGGAATGCTTACTGACCACTACAACCCAATGAACAAAACCGTAAACTTAAGTGAAGGGGTTTACAATCAACGCAATGCGGCTGCAGCGGCAGTAGCTGCTCACGAAGTGGGACATGCCGTACAACACGCTCAAGCATACAAATGGCTGACTATGCGTTCTAAGTTAGTACCCATTGCAAGTGTTTCCTCTAACTTTTCTACTTATTTGATTATGGGTGGATTAATTTTGTCCACAATGTCAAGTTTTGGAATATATGTTGCCATCGCTGGACTGATTATGTCAGCTCTGGCAACGCTATTCACGATCATCACTCTTCCTGTGGAATATGATGCGAGTAACCGAGCTTTGGCATGGCTGAAAAACAAGAATATGTTAGCCCCTCAAGAATATGCAGGTGCTGAAGACTCTTTAAAATGGGCTGCAAGAACCTACTTGGTAGCTGCTTTAGGGTCATTGGCTATGCTTGTTTATTGGGCCTTGAAAATCGCAGCCGCTTCAAGAGAATAAATTTTAAGAGTATTATTTAAACAATCAAATCCCGATTTTGGAAAAACCAACTTCGGGATTTGTTATTTTTTAGGAAAAAGTTTCTAATTTTCGCCACTGTTCTCGAGAAACTTTAATGGATAAGTCGTTTTCCATAAAGACATAGGGCTTTACTATTGTTTTAATAAAAACTTTATTAATAACAGATTTTCGATTATGAGCCACGAAATAGTCAATCTGAGATTCCTCTAACAAAGTAAAGATTTCTTCCCAAGTTTGTTTCAGTTCGTACGAACAATTATTCTTCAAATATAACATTTTCGAACGTGTTCCTTCCTGTTGTAAAACGGCAATAAATTCCGACATAAAAATACGTACCTTTCCCAAAGATGTGTCTATCAAAATACCCTCAGATTCTTTGCTTTCTGCTGAGCTTCCTTTTTTGGAAACCGATTTGATAGCTTGTTTTTCGGCTTCTCGAACATAGCTTTGTAGATGATTCGTTAGGTTTTCATATATGGGTTTAACGATGTATTTATTAACTATTGGAAAATCGTTGATGATTCGTTGAGGGATTTCAGGATTTTCTGACTGATATCCTGTAAAAAATATAACATAAGGATTATAATTTTCAATTGTTGAAATGTAATTCAAAATCTGATATGCATTACCTCCACGAATGCTCCAGTCTGAAAAAATCATTTCTGGAAGATGTTGCGTAATTTTTTCAATCGCATCGGTCAATTCCGATGAAAACTCCAAGGCCTCCCATTGCGGATAGCTTTGCATACGAATACGGATATTTTCCCAAACATTGGTATCGTCCTCAACGACAATATATCGAAATTTCATGATTAATATTTTTTTAATATTTTATCAATTTAATTGAGTTTTATTTATATAAAATAGCCTTTCCTTCTCTTTTTATAGGGGGGGGGGGGGGGGGGGGGGGAAATATATTTTTAAAATTCATATCTTTTCGCATCCGAATAGAAACTATTGTACCAGGATACTCCTGGTCATCAGGATTAAATTTATTAATTCTTATGCTGAAAGCTCGTTCTATCTTGGTATTGATAATTTCTATCATTGCAGCAATATTATTCAGACCTGTACCTCTTCGTTCAAATTCATAGAATTTTTTAGAATGTTCCATCCCTACCCCATTGTCTGAAATCGTGATATAGTAGAAAAAATCATCTTGAGTAAAATCAATCTCTAACAAAAATGGAGCTACTTTTCGATGTCGAACACCATGAAGAAGTGCATTTTCTACCACCATTTGAAGCGTCCCAATGGGCAGACGATAATCCAAGGGAACTACTTCTACATGAGAAATTTTAATATGTAATTCTTTGACATACAACTCTTTGTAGATATCAATAGTATTGAGTGCTAATTTCCATTCTTGAGCGAATGAAATACAAGGTTGATTCTCTTTTGAAAATAAGTGAATAATGTTAATATTTTCGCCTATGCGGCTAATAATTCGCTCGGCGTGAGGCTTGTCGTACAAAGACGCTCCTAAACTGTTGAGAACGTTCAACATGAAATGAGGACGAAATTGTTTACCAAGGCTAAGCATATTCAACTGAGTTATTTCCTTTTGTTGACGTTCCATTCTTTGTTGGATTCTAACCTGTTTAATTACAATCAACGTTGGGAACAAAAGCAACAAGAACCAAAACCACCACTGTTGCCAGATGAATTTAGTAATCGTGATGGGATATTCATGCACCGAATAGCTACCGTCTTGCTGACAAATTAATACTTGAAAAATATATTGTCCAGGAGATAGATTCTGAAAATTATAGTTTTTTTGTATAGCTATATCTTCTATTTTAGGAGTTTCGCCCTTCTTAACCAAGTGTGAACGCATATACCGAGGCATATTGTCCTTTCCTTGGTAGGTAACTTGAATTTCGAAGGAAGTTTTTGACGGAGAAATCTTTAATGCTTCATCCGTTTTTAAATCTATTGAGGATTCTCCTTCATAAAGTTGCACACGTGGGGTTACATGAAAAGTAGGTAATTTCAACCATTTTTCGATATCCCATTGGTAAAGCATATCGCTTGTAGCAAACCACAGCGATTGATCTCTGAAATCGGTCAATACGGTATTTTGCTCGGTCACACTTTCTATTTTACATTCCATTGGATTTAGATACCGAACTAAAATTTTCCGATCCTTATGCCAAGTAGCTATGTTGAACAAAAGTACCTTATCTTTAGCTCCCAATACCAACCAATCATTCCACTGATGGATGAAAGTAATCATCTTTCCTTTTACTAACAGAGGGTGCTCAATCCGTACGAAACTTTCAAATCTAAAATCATCTTTATGCTTTCCATTCCAGTAGAAAAGTTCCCCCTGAGAGGTTCCAAACCACAAGGTATCATAAGTATCTTTGAGCATCGCTATAGAACCAAATGGAATGTCTTTTTCCTTAGCATAAAGCGAAACAGCTTGGTTTTTATCTTCTTGAAAAACAGCTAATTGACCTCCAGCACCTGTCCAAATATTCCCGAATTTGTCCTCGGCAACCGTCAGGCACGATTGGAGTTTCATCCCTTTATCTTTACCTACAAACTTCCATTTAACAGATTTGTTTTCAAGGTCTTTCAAAGGTTTATACATCAACCCGTAATTAAAAGTCCCTGTGAAAAACATACCTTTACTACTCACAAAACTGAAATATCCACCAACAGTATCATTCAAAATAGTATATTTGTTTTCATTCTCGTAAAGGAACGTTTGTGCAGGGGCATCAACATAGACCAGCATTTTGTTTCCGACCGACATAGCTCCAGGCAAAATACGTTTTCTTTGTTTGGACTGTACTATTTTACGATCGTCAATAACAGAAAAATTATTCCCATATGACCCGACCCAAATCTTACCATCTGGAGATTGTGTGATACTGTGAATGGATTCGGAATTGTCTCCATCAAAAATACGAGGATATTTCTTGATATACGGAAAAAGCCTCCCCAAATGCTGTGGAGTCGACACATAGAAACTGTGACTTTCAGGTGAATAAGAGTTCAGATAACGCAACTTTATATCCGAGCTGACAGCCATAAGCTGTGGTGGAGTTTGTGACAAATCATAAATGCGATATGCCTCTTTCTTTTGCTCTCCATAAAACTTATTTTTTAAATAATGGTCGGACATAATTCCTTCAAAAACAGGAGTTGAAACCCCATCTTTGTAGTGATACAAAATAGTATTAGAATTTTCAAAATAAAAATCATCAGGTGAAATAATATAACCTATCGCCGAAGTAATAAATGGGTAAGTTTTTACCAATTTAAAATTGTCAATAACATCATAAATAAACGTTTTCCCTTCCTCAGAAACTATAAAATAAATGGTTTTATCATTAGATATTAAACGATTTAGGTTATTAAATTCGGTTTTTATATTTTTAAACTGTTTATTTTCAATATCATAAACGTACAACCTTATTTTATTTCGTTGAGTTATATGAATGACAGTGAAATAGATATGTTTTTCATGCTCGACTACGTGGCTAATAAGAAAATCCTCTTCAACATCAAAAGGAAGTCGCTCAATTTTTTCACCACGTTGGCTGTAAATTGATTTTTCAAAGAAAAAATAGGTCACACTATCTTTTTCGATTATACCTGAATATTCGTAGTTTCCATCAAACTTATCACTGATTGTACTAACCGTATTACTTTCCAATCGCTTCAATTTCTTGCCATAAGGGGCTAAATATACGCTTCCTTCTGAGTTTATATGTATAGGTCTAATAGCATTAATGAAATCGTCACCAAAGTTATATTTATTGTAAATGAAAGTATTAGACTCACATATAGGCAATTCTTGTCCATGGATATAACACATCCCAACGAGCAAAGCGCATATTTTAATAAAGGTTTTCATTTAAACAATTTTTAGTACGACATCTTCCTTTTTTAGATGGAAGTATACAAAATCACAAAAGTAGGGGTATTAAGAATTATGTAGGGATAAACTCCGTGATGCTGAATGAAAAAACTCAATCAATCGGATTTGATTCGTTTCGTTCTTTAGTTTTTTTAATTTCCTCGACATCGTTTTCTTCAGGAGTTTTAAATGCTTCAATGGGTTTAGGAGCTATTTTCTGTGCCTCCTCACTAAAAATTTCATTCTGATGGCTGATGCGTTCTTTACCTCGCCAAATGAATTCTTTAAAAAGTCGTTCTTCTTTGGATAATTTTTCTTCAGGGTACAAATTTCCGATAGGTTGTGTGATAAATACCACTTGTGCAATCTGTTGATTTTCATCCAATCTCAATTTTATGTGACTACAGGTAAGTTTATTGATACCGACCAATTCATTTTTTTCGGTGTAGACGTACTGAATAGATTCCGTATTTTGAATGAAGTCAATTTGTTTTAATCTATTTTTTTTAAATTTCCCATATAAAACCCTACCTTTCACTTGGTTATATCCATCGCCTAAACTATCTTTTTCTACTACCAAGGCATTGTTAAACACCTTGAGGGAGTCCATTTGTTGAGTTCTTTTATCAGCAATCAGATGTATGTTCTCTCCTGTTATTTGACTTTCTCCTGTCCAAGCTACTGGATTTCCAATGAGCTGTGTAAGCCCGTTTTCTTCATTCGAATGAATGGAATCACATTTGGCTTGTAGGTCAGTTTTGTAGATTCGTGCGTCGTGAAATACCCGTATGTTTCGCTTACCTTCCTTGCCTGTAACCAGTATCTTTTTTCCATGCATATACATCGAATCTCTTTCTACCAAAGTGATTATCAATGGTTTTTTAGTAATAAACATCGAATCCCTTGCCTTGTGTACCTCGCCATAATGTCCCTTTACGGTGGTTTTATTTAGGGTATCCAAAATAATTATGTTGTTAGTTGCGGAAGCAAATTGTCGTTTTTTATCGAAATAAAGACTATCTCCTTTGATTGTTTTTAGGTCATAATCAATTTTAGCATTCTGCTTGAAGTAGCCTTCCTCACTACGTGTGTCGTAAAATCCTTTTTCGCTGTATGTTTTATAATCCTTCCCTACGATGGTAGTAGCTCCGTAAAAATAAGCATTCCCCGAATTATGGAAATAGTCCAAGACCTGAGAATCTACCGTAAAATCCTTATTTACAATCTTCACAGCATTAGTAAATTGATTTTTTTTAGTTTCAATGAAATATTTTCCGACCTTACTGGTTAGCTCGTTTTCAATATCCGTAATTTTCCCAAAATTGTTGTAGTAAGCCACCTGAGTATTCCTATCAAGGAACAGCTCTTCCGTTTCTAAGGTCATTGTTTCATTTTTCAGTACCACCTCTTCCTTAGCAACTGCAGTTTTTAGGTTTCCGTTGTAGGAAATATATTTGCTGTTCATTTGCAAGGTGTCCCCTTGTTGTAAAAGCACATCTCCATAGGCAATTACCTCATTCCGAGCCTCATAAAGCACTGCCAAATCACACCAAACATCCAACCCTTGATGATGAAACTGCACTCGCCTACCGTCAGATTTGAAGATTGTTGCTCCTGGATATTTCACATTGTCAATGGTAAACTCCCCTCCATAGATAATCTCAATACGTCTTTTTTTCCCTTCCTCTTGTTGAGCAAAAAGACTGAAAGTAGCTACTAAAAAACTGACTATTAAACAGATATACTTTATCATTTGCAAATAATATTTTCTTTGAGTCGGTCACCCCCCGACAACTTTTCCTAACGTAGATTTGGTTATTGTACTTCCACAGAAGAACTAAAAAATATTTTATTAAAATCTGACCTGCACCGACAGACCAAATTGAGGCTGTGCAGTAAATTCATTGATCTCTATAAACGGCTCAAAGCTCAATTTCTCATCAACATTGAACTGTTTTAGATGTGCATCCACATTAGCATCGACAATATTCAGTGCATATAACCCAATGGTTATCAACAAGGAAAGTTCTTGATTTCGACGATAAAACTGTTGAGCTCTCCTCAGTCCATCAGTACTCAATCTTGGCTGTCCATCGGGACGATTACCATAAAATTCATCATCCGTAAACCCCGCAGCACGTCGTTTGTAGGCAGCTTGATAGCGGTTAAATTCGCGTGTGTTAGCGATATAAAAATAAATAGGTGTGCCGATAGCCACATAGACTATCGGCATTTTCCAGTAACTTTTATTGTAGGCTTGTCCTAACCCAGGAAGTATAGCTGCATAAAAAGCTGCTCTTGCTGGTGAAAGAGGATCCGTATTCCACGTAACCTGCCTCACTTCCTTTTTATCCTCGACAGTGCTAATTTTGAGTGTATCAGATAAATTGGTTTGCTGGGCCTTGGCTACATATCCTCCCAAAAATAATAGTATCAAAAAAAATCTATTCATTCCCTATTTAATAACCGTTGAATTCGTCTGAAATCTTCTTCCGAACTGAATGGAATGATCAACGTTCCTTTACCGTTTTTGGCTACTTTTACGCTTACTTTTGTACCAAAGAAGCGATCGAACGTATCCATACTTTCAAGCACATAACTAGGAGTAGTTCCTTTGTTGTTTTCTATCTGAGGTTTAGGTATTTCTATTCCAACGATATTATTTTCTGTGGTATTTATTTCCGGATTTTGCAATTTACGTACCAAATCCTCTGTTTCTCGAACTGATAAATTATCGGAGATAATGCGTTGATATATCTCGGCTTGAACTTCCGGATTCTCAATGGTAATAATGGCTCTTCCATGTCCCATTGAAATAAAGCCATCACGAATACCTGTTTGAATGATAGGAGCTAACTTCAACAATCTTAAATAGTTAGTAATTGTCGAGCGTTTTTTCCCTACTCGTTTACTCATTTGGTCTTGCGTTAGGTTGATTTCTTCAATCAAACGTTGATAAGACAATGCTATCTCGATAGGATCCAAATCCTGACGCTGTATGTTTTCGACCAGTGCCATGGTAAGAGATTCATTGTCGTCAGCAATACGAACATAAGCTGGAATGGTTTGCAATCCTGCTAACTTTGATGCTCTGAAACGACGCTCTCCAGACACAAGTTGGAATTTATTTACGCCAATCTTACGTACTGTAATAGGCTGAATAACACCCAACTCCTCAATAGAAGAAGCTAATCCTTGCAATTCTTCCTCATTGAAAGATGTACGTGGTTGAAACGGATTTACCTCAATACTATCTAACTCCAACTCAATGATGTTCCCCACCACTTTCTCAGCGTTCTTATCAGCGATTGAATTAATGTCATTTTCAGGACTATTGCCGAAAATAGCAGAAACTCCTCTCCCTAACGCTTGTTTTTTAAATGCTTTTGCCATTAACGTTGTCTATGCTTTATTTTTTTCGATGATTTCTTGTGCTAAATTCAAATGGTTGGTAGCTCCTTTACTTCCTGCGTCATAGTTGATAATAGTTTCTCCGAAACTTGGTGCCTCACTCAAACGAACGTTACGTTGAATAATCGTTTTGAAAACCATATCGCTAAAGTGCTTCTGAACTTCTTCCACTACTTGATTTGACAAACGTAAACGTGCATCATACATAGTTAACAACAAGCCTTCAATGTCCAAACTTGGATTGAATACTTTTTGAACACTTTTGATGGTGTTCAACAGTTTTCCTAGTCCTTCCAAAGCGAAATACTCACACTGAATAGGAACTATTACGGAATTTGCTGCCGTTAGCGCATTTAGGGTAATCAATCCTAATGAGGGTGCACAGTCTATCAAAATATAATCGTACTGGTCTCTGATAGGCTCTAACGCTTTTTTGAGCATATACTCACGTTGCTCTTTGTCGACCAACTCAATTTCAATCGCCACTAAATCAATGTGAGCAGCAATCAAATCCAAATTCGGTGATTCAGTTTTGATGATCATATCTTTAGCAGGAATCGTATGCTCTAATAATTCATAGGTTCCGTGTTCAACAGATTCTACATCCACCCCCAATCCTGAAGTTGCATTCGCCTGAGGATCAGCGTCAATCAACAATACTTTTTTCTCGAGTACGCCCAATGAAGCTGCTAAATTTACGGAAGTTGTAGTTTTTCCAACGCCTCCCTTTTGGTTTGCAATAGCGATTATTTTGCCCATAATTATTTTTTTATGCTATATTTACCTTATTTAATTTCAATTTTCTGAGTATTTAAACGAACTTTGAGCCATTTTTCTAAAGCTTCAAGCTCCTTTTTCTTCGTACTTTCATCAACATCTTTTTCCCATTCAAAACGAAACACTGGGATAGTATCCGTTTTTTTAAAGTTACTACGCAATTCGTTAGCAAACGAAACTGAAGCTATCAAATCACTTTTAGCAGCAATCTCCTTACTAATTTGATCAAATTTCGAGGCTTCACGCATATATTTGTTTAAAGACTCTAATTTGCTTTGCAATAGTTTTATTTCTCCTTGACTTGAAGCAAGTTGTTCTTTATTGGTATTGTAAAGTTCTGCTATGTAACCACTTTGATCTTTATTTTCACTATCACTCAAAATTCGTAACTGCGTGTTTTGTAGATAGCTATAACTGTTCTTTTGATTCTCCCAAAGAACTCTGACCTCAGGTGATATGCTTACATCTCCAAAAAAAACTAACTCAATATACGGATTTCCATCATTATAATTTGCCTTTGAGAAATCTTTAAGAAAATAGCCTTTTTCACCAAAATCGTAGACTTCTATGCTATTTTTGATGAAACGATTGGCATCTATCTCAAATTTTGATTCTTTCCATACTCCATAAAACGTATATCCTGCAGGAATCATCATCAATGTGGAAACAAAATACGCCATCTGCGAAATACGTTTTCTTTTGGATGAATTGGCATAGACTACCATTGGAATTTTGATAATACGAAGTATCAAAAATGTAGCCAAAGCAATAAAAAACGTATTAATTAAGAACAAATACAACGCTCCCGAAGCTAATTTAAAATCCCCGATTGACAAAAAATAACCTACCGTACAAAGCGGTGGCATCAAGGCTGTAGCAATGGCAACCCCAAAAATAACGCTTGCCATGGTTCCTTTTTTGGCTCTCGCAATCACAAGTGCCAAACCACCAAAGAAGGCTATCAACACATCGCGTATGTCAGGTGCAGTACGTGCTAAAAGTTCAGACGAGGTATTGCTTAATGGAAAAATGTAGAAGAATGTAAAAGCAGAAACCACACTCAAAACTACCATCACTCCAAAGTTTTTCAAAGCTCTTTTCAATAAGTCGACATCGTTCATAGCCAACGCTAATGCCATCCCCAAGATAGGTCCCATCAATGGGGAAATAAGCATCGCACCGATGATAACCGCCGTTGAATTTGCATTTAATCCTAACGACGCAATAATAATGGCACAAATCAAAATCC
The DNA here is from genome assembly GCF_043187445.1 of Capnocytophaga canis. NCBI lineage: Bacteria > Pseudomonadati > Bacteroidota > Flavobacteriia > Flavobacteriales > Flavobacteriaceae > Capnocytophaga > Capnocytophaga canis. The sequence continues at coordinate 605,557 of NZ_CP171121.1, forward strand.
ACGAAGTATGTCCTTTCAGCGAAATATCGGCCTTAATACTTTCTATAGTAGCCTCTTTATCAGTCTGCTCGTGAATGTTCATCAAATCTGCCAAAAAATCTTTTATCTGAACAAAAATACTTTTTGGACTCTCTTTAAGCGTATGTTCGTTATTTTGGTTATTTTCCATCATTTAAAATTTAGATGTATGAAACTTTTCTGTTTTTAAAACAACCCTGGTATGTTTGGCAATCCTTGCTTTGCAACAGCTGCCAACTCGGTTTCGTTAATTTGGGTAGCTTTTTCAATGGCTTTGTTCAGCGTAAGTACCAAATAATCCTCCAATTGCTCTCTGTCCTCTAAAAGACTATCGCTAATTTCCAACGATTTAATCTCCCTGTTAGCGGTAATCGTCACTTTAATACTTCCGTCGGACGAGGTCTCGTCAATCAGTACGTGATTTAATCGTTGTTTTGTTTCTTCTATTTTTTGCTGGGTTTCTTTAAGTTTGCCCATCATCCCCATAAGGTCTCCAAACATAGTTCTTATTATTATTTTTTATGTGGACAAAAGTAAGAATTTTTTTTGAAGTAGCAAGTTTAGAGATTTGTTAAAAAAGCCACCGCTAAAGTTAAGTTCTATTTTTCTTTTCGGAAGTATATTGTACGTTATTTTCAATAGCTAAATTGATAATTATATGTAGGTTAAGTAAGTTTTTGAAGTCCTGAACAAGTCAAAATCAATTATTAATCAACAAAGTACGACCTACTATGTAATAGACCTTCCTTTGAAGAAAATTAACGTAAAGGTTGATATCTATTTTTTTAGGATTTCCTCTGTAAATCTAAGATTTTCCAAAAGGTAGCTTCTTCGGTTTTATCAATGAAGACAGTTTCGATGGGGAGATAAAAAATATCCGACAAGCGACTTTCTAAACGTACATAATCCTTTTCTGTGGTAAGTACACGAGGGGATTGTTTGAGTTTTTCGATTTCGGTTTCTGAAAAATGATGATGATCAGCAAAATTCAAATGCTCAAAAGTTGCTCCACATTTATTCAAAAAATTGAGAAGAGGAATGGGATTTGCAATGCCCGTTACCAAGAGAAAAGGTAATTTAATAAATTCTTCTAAATAAACAGATTGATTAGCTGAAATCACTTTTTCTCCATAAGCAATGGTTGCAAAAACCACGGATTGATGTTCTTTCTGGCGTATCTGCGTAGCAATTTTTTTTCGCTCCTGCTGACTGATATGGGGTGAGCATTTAGTAACTACAATGACGTCCGCCTGTTGTACTCGTGAAACAACATCTCGCAAATTTCCAGTAGGTAAAAGCCAATCATCGGTAAATAAATTTCCATAGGCAGTCAAAACCACATTGATTTTCGCTTCTACTTTGCGATGTTGAAAAGCATCATCAAGCAGGATTACTTCAGGAGGCTGTGGTAAATCCAACAGATGGGATATGCCTGAAGCTCTGTCTGCATTTACCACCAAACTAATTTTAGGATATTTTTTCCAAAATTGAAATGGCTCATCCCCTAAATCGTACACGGTAGAAGTAGTATCAGCCATGACTAATCCCTTTGTTTTCCTCTTGTAACCTCTACTAACTACTCCTATCTTATAGTTTTCCTGTAGATTGCGGATTAAATATTCAACCATAGGCGTTTTTCCTGTACCTCCAACACTGACATTTCCAACACAAATGGTCGGTATTTCAAATTGTACACTCTTCAGAACACGTTTATCATATGCCAGATGGCGTACCCGCACAACGATGCCGTACAACACTGCAAACGGAAAAAGCATATACCGCAATAACTGTATCATTTTTTAATATCAAAATAAACTTGGAAAGCACAAAAGTACGCAATTCTTAGAAATTATTAGGCATTGAAAAAAAAATGATTGTCCGTTTTTTTCTCGTAGAACAGTTACAAATCCTTCTTAAGATAATGTACATAGCTTTAATAACTGAGCAATTTACAGATAATAAAAAAACAAAAACTTGTAATAAAAGAACTAATACAGTATTTGAATCCAACAAGTTATTGGTAATGAAACATATCATTAAACAATTATTCTGAAAATTGCCACCCGACTAATGTCCTGTTTGCCCATTTCAATTTATTCCGTACCTTTGCCTCCTTATGAGTCTAAAAAACAAAAATATCATATTCGAAAACGTTGAAGTAATTGATGCAGGGGCTAAAGGAAAAAGCGTGGCAAAAGCTCCTGATGGACGCGTTATATTCTTGTCGGATGCTATTCCTGGAGATGTTGTTGATGTACAAACCACCAAGAAAAGAACTGCTTATTTTGAGGGATTTGTTATCAAGTTTCATAAAAAATCGGACAAACGCACTGAGCCGGTCTGTTCGCATTTTGGTTATTGTGGTGGATGCAAATGGCAGAATATGAGCTATCAACATCAACTATTCTACAAACAAAAGGAGGTAGAAAACAATCTGAAACGTTTAGGACGCATTGAAATTCCTGAAATGCAACCTATTTTAGGGGTTGAAAATCCGTATTTTTACCGTAATAAAATGGAATTCTCTTTTTCTGACACTCGTTGGCTGACCCCTGGAGAAATCAAAAAAGTGGAAACGATTGACAATCGCAACGGATTAGGATTTCATATCTCAGGTGCATGGGACAAAATTTTGGATATTGACACATGTTACCTGCAAGAAGACCCTTCCAATGACATCAGACTAAAAATAAAACAGTTTGCTATTGAAAACGAGATGCCTTTTTACAGCCCTCGTCAGCAAACAGGTTTTTTGCGTTCAATGATGATTCGCATTACTTCGATTGGGGAAATTATGCTCGTTATTCAGTTTTTCGAAGAAAACAGGAAAATGCGAGAGCAATTGTTAGACTTCATAATTGAAAGTTTCCCACAAATCACCTCCTTGCAGTATATCATTAACGGAAAGCAAAACGATTCAATTTATGACCAAGAGGTGATATGCTATAAAGGTCGTGATTGCATCTACGAAGAAATGGAAGGATTGCGATTCAAAATCAATGCTAAATCGTTTTATCAGACCAATTCGAAACAGGCATATAACCTCTACAAAGTAGCACGTGATTTTGCGGAATTGAAAGGTAATGAATTGGTGTATGATTTGTACACTGGTACGGGAACCATTGCTTTGTTTGTTGCCCAAAAAGCAAAAAAAGTGATTGGTGTTGAAGCTGTTCCAGAAGCGATTGCCGACGCTAAAGATAATGCTAAAAACAACAATATTAGCAATGTTTCATTTTTTGTGGGAGATATGAAAAATGTTTTTAACGAAGCATTTATAGCGGAAAATGGCACACCCGATGTTATTATCACCGATCCACCACGTGATGGAATGCACAAAGATGTTGTTACTCAAATTTTAAGCATTGCACCTCCAAAAGTGGTGTATGTAAGTTGCAATAGTGCAACCCAAGCTCGTGATTTAGCCCTAATGGATGCAATGTACAAAGTAACTAAAGTACAAGCAGTGGATATGTTCCCTCAAACGCATCATGTTGAAAATGTCGTTCTATTGGAAAAAAGAATATAGTTTATAATTCACATACTTTTGGAGATTCGTGATTAAACCTTTATGAAAAAAAATAAAATGGCATTAGTAAAATTTTTGTGGTGACCTTTCAAAAAAATAGTCCTTATAATTTTAGTGATTTTAGTTTATTGAAAGCATATTTGTGAAAATTTGTGTGTATTTGTGGTTTGAATTTGACCACAAATGTACAGAATGAACACAAATTTTTAAAAATCAAAAAATACAGATTTAATAATCTTCACAAAAATTTTAGTATAGCCAATAAAATAAGAGTATTCAGCCTATTTTACCTTGCACAAAAGTTTTCGGTTATTTAATCCAATCATTAACCCGATTAGCATCCAAGCGAAGAAATATAAACAAAAGAATAGTAAATGCCCATAACCCTGAACCTCCATAGCTAAAAAAAGGTAATGGAATACCTATGGTAGGTATCAATCCAATCACCATACCTATATTTATACAGTAATGCATGAACAAAATTGATGCCACACAATAACCATAAATTCGGCTAAATTTGGAGCGTTGTCGTTCCGCTAAAAAAATCAAACGAAGAAGCAAAAAAGTAAAAATTACAATCACTGTGAGCGTACCTACCAGTCCCCATTCCTCGCCCAAAGTGGTAAAGATATAATCCGTATGTTGCTCTGGTACAAAACTCCCCTTAGTACGAGTACCTTCTAAAAATCCTTTTCCAAAGATTCCTCCTGAAGTAATTGCCGATTCGGACATGTAGGTATTATAGCCAAAGTCACGACGCATCTCACTGATTTTCTGAGGGTCTTGCTCCATACGTAACCATAAACTCAACCTGTTTCGGTGGTGCTGTTTCAAAACCGAATCAAATACAATCGATGTGGAAAACGATGTGAGCAAACAAACCGACAAAAGGATAAATATATTCTGAAAAGGAATTCTATTGGTTCTTCTTTTATACCAAAATCCGTAGAAACCAATCATCAATAAGCAGATGATTACAGCGAAAAGCACACCAAATTTCAAAGTTATAATAAAAACTATGGCTACCAACACCATGTAGAACAACAAAGCAACGTGCATACCTTCACGGAACAGCACAAATGTTAAGGAAAAAAAAACCAGTAAACTCCCTACATCAGGTTGCAGAAGAATTAAAATAGCGGGTAATGCCAGAATAAGTATTGCCTTAAAAAGATCTTTAAAATTCTGTATGTTAGTATGAATATCACTCAAAAACTTTGAGAAAAACAATGCTGTGGCTACTTTAGCAAACTCACTGGGCTGCACAGTGATAGACCCAATAGCATACCACGATAAAGCTCCGTTGGTTTTCTTTCCTAAAACAAATAGTCCCGCTAATAAAGCTAATGAAATAAGATAAAATACAAAAGAAAAATTTTCGTAAAATTTTGAATCTATTGCCAGAATAAAAACAATAAGCAATAGTCCAAGCCCAATAAAAAGCGTTTGTTTTCCGTAGAATTGATCAAGGTCAAAAATAGAAGTTACCTCAGCCTCATTATAAGTAGTTGAAAAAATGGCTATCCAACCAATACTAACCAATAATATATAACAAAAAACGGATAACCAATCTAAATTTTTTATAAGGCTTTGTTTCATAAAATCTAATTTGAAAGTTGTTTTGTTTTTCTAAATAATAGATTTGCGTTTTTATCGGACATACATTGAATCTGTGTCTGGTTTTATCCTATTTTTACACAAAGTAATCCGCTATATAATTGAAAAACATAAATTCACTTAGTATTTTCATCGTTACCTTTTATTTGAATTCCATATGAATACCACGATACAGTTTGCGCAAAAAAATAGAAGAATATGACTTTGATTGAAATATGAACAATATTTTCTAAAATTACCTTTATAACGATGAGGTTCCGACTACATATCCGAAAGGAATGTAATTGAAACCTCAAATTTTTAACTCTTTATATAATTACTTTTTTTTGAAAAAATAGTACAAAGCATAGTTCAGAATAAGACCAAACCAACGACTTTTTGGTTTGAAAAAGCTCCCTCCTACGTTTGAAAAAGCACTAGCCATCAAATTCTTAGGAGCTAAGCTATCCGTAAAATTTGAAGTACTGTTCTTCAACTGCAACCAGTCAATTTCTTTTTTGAGTCTCAAGATTTTTAAATCACTTTCAATTTCCTCAAAAGATTGATAAATTCTATTTCTCTTCATCTTCTTCTCCCGCTTTAAAGTATACCTCTGAAAGAGTCCTCAATAAAGGCCTTTCAATCATTTTCTTTCTGAAAAGATAGGCAATACACATCACCAAACAATAAAAAAGTGCCATAACAACAAACCCTAAGGCAATGTTATCAATCCAAGCCCCTATGGCGTAGGCAAATGCAAACGAGAGTGAAAACAACACTAACAGACTTATCATTCCCAACACTAAAATGGATAATAGCCCATAAGAAGTTTTCGCTATAAATCTGAAAACAAACAGCTTGTAGTAAGAAACATTTGTTTCTAATACTTCATTTCCTCTATCGGGGAGTTCTTTAAAAGCCTCTTTTATGTTATTCATCAACTTATTTTATTTTTGCAACTTAGCGTTTGCCTCTTTCAAAGCTGCTAATTTTTTTTCTAAAAAAGTAATCACATCTTCAGCTTTGTAACTCGATTTGGACAAGACTCTGTCCATATTTTCCTCCAAAGAACCTTTGATTTCAGTTGTTTTTAACTTCACCTCCTGCGTTAAATGATCAATTTTTTCCTTCAACTTGTGCGTTGTCTCATCTACTGAATCTTTGATTTTTTTACGAGTATTTTTCCCTTTGTCAGGTGCAAAAAGAATTCCCACTCCTGCTCCAATAGCTACTCCTGTAACTAATGCTAATAATACGTTTCCTGTTTTTGCCATAATAATTTAATTTTTTAAAGGTTTAACATTCTATTTTTTGTGGCTTATAGCCAAATAATTGCTTTTCTTTGATGATTTCGGAAACCCCACCTGGCAGTAATTCCTCCCAATTGGGTTCGCCTTTCTCAATCATTGATAGGATTTCCCTTGAGAATATGTTGAGATGTGCCTCGTCATATCCCTCTATATCCACCACCTTTCCGTTGAATTTGAAAAACTTATACAGTTCTTTCATACGCGGATGCACACGCAAATTCTCACTGGTAATGATTTGCCCCGTTTCTGGGTCTTTCATTGGAAATAAATATATCTTAATATCACGATAGAACAATTTTCCGAATGCCTCCAAAATACCTCCGCTGAGATGTCGGTAATATTTCTCATCGAAAATTGCAATCAAATTATTCACTCCCATTGCCAATCCCATTCGCATTCGGGTGTAATTTGAAAAATATTCAACCACTCGGTAATATTCTTTAAAATTAGAAATCAACACTTTCTGACCTAAGGAACACAATAACTTGGCTCTGTCCATAAAATCCTGTTCATCAATTTGCCCTTCGGCTATCAAATTCGACAGTGTAATTTCAAAAATTACCTCAGTGCGAGACGGATTGACTTTATTTTCTGCCAAAAACATCTCCAAAGATTTTTGATACATATCCATATTGACCTTGGTCACGGGTCTGAAACTTCCTCGCAAAGTCAGCACATTTTTTTTGTAAAGATGTTCCGCAGGAAGGATATTATTCCCGTCAGGTCCGAACATCACCGCTTCTGTCATTCCATTTCTGATAAGTTGCAAACTCATCAATCGATTATCTACATCCTCAAAATCAGGGCCTGAGAAATTTATCATATCAATTTCTATCAAATCCTTATCAATATGGTCGTATAAATATTTCAATATTTTTTTAGGCTTTGAGGTCTTATAAAAAGCTCCATAAATGAGATTTACTCCCAAAATTCCTAAGGTTTCTTGCTGTGCTCTGGCTTCAGTTTGGTGAAAACGCACATGCAAAATGATTTCGTTATACGCTCCATGAGGCTTGGTTTGGAAACGTAAACCCACCCAACCATGTCCTTTATAACGCTTTGAAAAATCAATAGTTGCGACGGTGTTGGCATAAGAGAAAAACACCTTGTTGGGGTGATTATTTCTGGTCAAACGCGTTTCGATGAGTTTGATTTCATAGTCCAACATTTTTTTAAGTCGGCTTTCAGTTACGTAACGTCCATCTTCTTCCACTCCGTACACAGCATCGCTCACCTCCTTGTCATAGGCACTCATTGCCTTAGCAATAGTCCCCGAAGCTGCTCCTGCTCTAAAAAAATGGCGTACCGTTTCCTGACCCGCTCCAATTTCAGCAAAAGTTCCGTAAATATTTTCATTCAAATTAATACGCAATGCCTTGGCTAAAGTCGAAGGTACATCTTCAATGGCTATATCCTTATCTCCTTGAATTATGACGCTCATTTTTTTATGCTTTTATTTTTTCAGGTTAATATCACCTCTATTTCCTAAATACTTTAATTTCTTTTATATAAAACACGGCACACACCCTCTTTAAAACAGAGGATTAGCCTCATTTAAAAAACTATTTGCACAAAAATAGGAAATTCTATTGAAAATTCCTATTTTTGTCGTAAATTTTTTTGCTTTGAAAATTATTTTTTTAGGAACAGGCACATCACAGGGGATTCCCGTCATTGGAAGTAATCACCCTGTAGGATTAAGTAAAAACCACAAAGACAAGCGATTACGAACTTCTGCTCTTATCTCTTGGGACAACATAAATCTGTTAATTGACTGTGGCCCTGATTTTCGGCAACAAATGCTCACACACAAGATAAACCATCTGGAAGCAATTCTGTTCACACACGAACATGCCGACCACACCGCAGGACTTGACGACATCCGCCCTTTTGTGTATCAACAGGGTGACATGCCAATATATGCCCTACCACGTGTTATTTCTGAATTGCGACAACGTTTTAACTATATTTTTTCCACCGAAAATCGGTATGCAGGAGCTCCATCAGTAGCTGTCAATGAGGTAAACAATGAGTCATTTGAGTTTTATGGAAAAACTATTCAGCCAATTCATGTGATGCATGGTGATTTACCAATTTTAGGCTATAGAATTGAAAATATCGCTTATATTACGGATGCTAAAAAAATAATAAACAACGAATTAGACAAACTTCACGGACTGGATCTTTTGGTGCTAAATTGCCTACGTGAGGAGATTCACCCCACACATTTAAACTTGGATGAAGCTTTGGAAATTATCCGTATTGTACAACCAAAAAAGACCTATTTCACCCATATCAGTCAAACGTTTGGATTTCATGACGAGGTGTCTAAAAAACTACCAGAAAACGTTTTTTTGGCCTATGACAATCTGATTTTAAACAATATATAAGTATTTAAAATCTAAAAAATCCGTCGGGAGTAGCACAGTAATCCAAAGGAATATCAGTCGAGAAAACCCCTTCAATTTTTAATTCAGGGAGAAAAAATGATAGACCTACCTTTAAAGTAGTTACAGGACAATCGGCTAAAAAACGGTCGTAAAATCCACCGCCATACCCTACTCTATTCCCTTTTTGATCGTAAGCCAACAACGGAACAAACACCACATCTATTTGAGCAGATTGCACCTCAAATCCGTTGGAAGGCTCTGTAATTCCTAAATGATTTTGTCGCAAAATAGTTTGCTCTGTGAGTAAAATATGCTTTAATAAACCTACATTTCCATCCATTTTAGGCAATATAATGTTTTTATCTTTTCCATGGAGAATATGCAAGATATATTCTGTGTTGATTTCAAACAATCTGGTTATCGGAAGAAAAATATGGTAATTTTCCCTATGCCAAATAGGCATTTTCAATAATTGATTGGCTATTTGTAAACTTTTTTGCTCACGCTCTTCTTCTGAAAGACCTGCTCGAAGTTGTTTGTAATAATTCCTTAACTCTTTTTTGTCCATAAAACATGTTTTTGGAATTAGCAAATATACAAAAAAAGCAAATAATTTCATTAATTAGTTAAAAATAGGACATTAAAGACACGAAAATTATGAACCTTTAATTCGTTTACTCGAACCTTTTTTGAACTTGAAAGTTAGTAAAAAAACATTAAGTTTCCGTAAATTAAATTTTAAACCACATAGAGACATAGAATTAACACTATGTCTCTATGTGGTTTAAATATAATAGCTCTAAAAATATTATTTGATGTGTTTAACCTACAAAAACACTCCTACCTTTAATCGAAGAAAATATCAATAATCAGACTCTTTTATAATCTACTGAATAATAAACCTATTGCCTAAACTCTCCAAATAACATACATTATTTTTTAATTTCAGAAACTCTTCTGCTCAAATTAGAGAGAAAATCATGCAAGTTTGGATTAAACTTCAAAAAAACGAAAATATGTTTTTTTACTTGTTTCGCCCCATTTCTTCGGGATAAAGCTCAAAAACAGGATTGCTTTGCCAAAATTCCTTGGTATTGATATCCATCACTGTAATACGCCCTTTAAACGCCGCTCCCGTATCAATATTCCATACATTGTTAGCAGACATAGGTTTGTCGGTTTCGAAACGAACAGTAGGTGTATGTCCTATAAAAATTTCGGAATAGAGTTTCAATCTATTTGGATAACGAATTTGTTCAGGCGACATTTCTACCGAAATAGCTAATTCCCAAAGAGTTCTATCCCAATAGAATGCCTTGGGAAAATATTCATACTCTACTCCTCTCAAATTAGTGAACCCTGCGTGAACAAACAATCTATTTTGGCTATCTAACTGATAGTTAGACAACTTTTTCAAAAAATCGATATGTTTTTGCTTGGTTTCTTCAGGGATGGATTCGTAGGCTTTTTCGGTAGCATCTCCTCCGTGGAAATACCACATCTTTTCCATTGATTTTCCAGACAAAAAATCTAAACACAAATCATCATGATTCCCTCTGAGAAAAGTGCAATCGTATTTTTTACCAAAATCTATCAGAAAATCAATAACTTGAGGTGTCTGACTCCATCCATCAGCATAATCTCCTAAAAATATGAATTTGTCTTGATCTTGAATATTCACTCGTTCAAGTACTTGAATCAATGCCTTATATGCTCCGTGAATATCACCTATTACTAATGTTCTCATCTGTGAGTATTGTATTTTAATTTACGCATAATGCGAAGTGTCCGCTTTAAAGCGGGGTAGGATTCCCTATCTATTTCTCTGTATTTGAACCGAGTTTCTTCTAATAACTCTTTGGCCTGTATGTAACCACTTAAATAACACGTCAAAAAAGTGGATGGTAGCAGTTTTAATTTATTCAAACTACTGTTATTCAAATCATTCCCCTCTATTATATTTTTAACTATGGGCATATACTCGTCCCATAAAAGAGCCGATTTTTCAAGATTATACGCAGGAGGAATAAAGACCAACTTTTGATGTATTTTGTATGTTCCATTATTAAAAAACTCGATGGTGAGTGTTTCCAATGGGTGGTATTTTTGTGAAAAATCAGTTGCTAATTCGATATATTCCGTAATTTGGAATGAATTTGCTTGAATATGGATTTCAACCAAATCCAAGGCAGAAAAAAACAGTTGTACTTGTTCGTTAATCAGCTCAATATCAACTCTTGAATAAAATAATTTTCCATCAACACGCTCTGGTTTCCCTGCGTAACATAGCACAAATTGTTCTCTGAAAACGTGATAAAAAGCCTGTAAATCCTTGTGTCGGTGATTTAAAAAATGGATTGTGGCATCAAGAGTATGTTGAATATTATTACTTGAAAGTTTTTCTATTTGCCGAACTGTTTTTAGGTTTACATCGCTTATTTTAAAGGTTTTATCAACAATTTTACTGTTACTACCCTCTCGTTTGAAAATGGTTCCTTTCGGGTATTTCCACACACCTTTTGATAAAGAACATATTTTTTGAGATGATCGTACTGTAACCAAACCAACCACTTTATTTTCAGCAATATCTGGAAAAATAATATTTTCATACATTACTGATGGGGGATTTTCTAAATAGGAATTGACCAGATTTTGAATATGGCTGTCATCGAAAAAATCCACCCCAAAAATTAAGCGTGATTCATCTTCAACACCAACAATTATAAACGCATTATTATAGGGATTCGAATTGGCTAAAGCACAAACTATTTTCAAAAACTTAGCCTTTCCTTCACGATCACTCAAATTGATGAAACGCTTACGATCATAGAAACTGTTTTCGTCGCTATGAGCTAATAGGTTCTTAATTAGTAAGCGCTTATTTATCATATTAGTGTTACTTTATTTTGAGATACTTTACAACATACTTATTTCCAAATCATTACGATCAGGAGCAAATTCTTTTAAAATTTCGATATTTCCGTTAGCCAACCAACGGTGCTTCGGCTTTTCAGTGGCATCATTTAACAATTGATTTTGACTGAGTATGTTTTTAGTTTGTCTAGCAACGGCATATCCAGAATCAATCACTTGAATATTTTCGGGGATAAGTTGCTTAATTTGAGGTAATAAATACGGATAGTGAGTACATCCCAACACCAGATAGTCTATTCCTTCTTCTACCATTGGATACAAATATTTTTTGAGCAAAATCGTCATTTCAGGACTATTAATTTTGCCTGACTCTATGAGTTTTACCAAACCTTCTCCTACCCTTTCAATAAATTCAATACCGTTATTTTGTGCTAAACTATTGCTATTTTTCTGAAATAATTCACTCGTCAACGTTCCTTGAGTAGCTAACACTCCTATTTTTTTGGTGACACTTCCCAAGGCTGCAGGTTTAATAGCTGGTTCAATACCTATGAAAGGTATATGTCTATATTTTTCACGAAGATAGGAAATAGCGTTAGTCGTACCCGTATTACAGGCTAAAACAATGATTTTCACATCATTATTGAGCAAACACTCTGTATTTCTTTCGCATAAAGCAATGATTTCATCCTTCGTTTTTCCGCCGTAAGGAGCATTTTTATTGTCTGCTAAGAATAGGGTGTTCTCATTGGGCATCAATGCTACGACCTCTTTCCAAATGGTGGTTCCTCCAACACCCGAATCAAATAATCCAATAGGAGCTTGTTTTTTCATAACACAAAAGTAACACTTTTTACTTGAAAAACGAAATAAAGAGTTTTCGTTTTACTTATTCTCTCTTGAAAAGTAGTAGAAATCTTTAGAGGACTTTCTGTTCAGCGTCAACAGAAAACCATAATACAAAAAGATGATTTCGGTCTGTTCATCATTCTTTTGCTGTTGAGTGAGACCTCTGAGTAATAGCATATTGACTGTCTCGCCTATTACGCCTTTGTGAAAAGCATGACCTTGTTTTAAAAATTCTATAATAGACTCAATTACTACTCTTTTCTTATGTACCGAGTTGAATTTTACCCTTGTATAACTCTGTATCTTTTTAGAAGTATATAATAAATTTGGTATAATCAATGAACTATAAAGTCTTGAGAAAGAAAAAAGTGTTTTTTCCTTCTGAAGCAGTCCTTAATGATCTCACTAAGTTAATTCTATTCCTATTGTAAATGCTTTATCTCTCCTTAATTCGATTCGAAAGAATCAATTCAGCCGTTTTTTGACTTGCCCCACTTCCCCCTAATTGATTTCGTAAATCCATATAGTCTTGCAGCAACTTATCGCGATGTGTTGGAGTTAAGAGTTTATCTATTTCAAAACGTAAATTTTTGGTATTCAACTCCTCTTGAATAAGTTCTGTAACTACAGGTTTATCCATAATAAGATTTACTAACGAAATATACTTCAAATTAATCACTCGCTTTGCAATTTGATATGACAGCCAATTACCACGATAACAAACCACTTCTGGGACATTAAACAAAGCTGTTTCCAAAGTAGCTGTTCCACTGGTCACCAATGCACAAGTGGCTATGGATAATAAATCGTAAGTTTTTCCACTAACAAAATATACATTATTATTTTTGATAAATTGCTGATAAAAACCATAATCTTGTGATGGAGCTCCTGCAATAACAAATTGATAATTAGGATAATAATCCACTACTGAAAGCATCACTGAAAGCATTTTGGCGATTTCTTGTTTTCGACTTCCGGGAAGTAAAGCGATAATGGGTCGTTGGTCTAGATTATTTGCTACCTTAAACGCATGCGGATCTATTGGTTCACGATTAGCTATAGCATCTAAAAGCGGATGTCCTACAAAATGAACAGGATAAGCATGTTTTTTTTCATAGAAATCTTTTTCAAAAGGCAATATCACATACATAAAATCTATATCGCGCTTAATGGCTTTTATACGATTTTCTTTCCACGCCCAAATTTGAGGCGAAATATAGTAATGTGTTTGAAAACCTTGCTTCTTCGCCCACGTAGCGATACGCATATTAAAACCCGGATAATCAATGAAAATCAGTACATCTGGTTGGAAATCCTGAATATCTTTTTTGCAAAAAGCAATATTCTTTAAAATAGTTTTTAGATTTGTGATAACTTCCCAAAAGCCCATGAAAGCCAAATCTCGATAGTGCTTGACAAGGGTTCCTGCAACGGATTTCATTTTATCTCCTCCCCAAAAACGTATATCGGCACTGGAGTCTTTGGCAATAAGTGCTTTCATCAGATTAGCTCCATGTAAATCACCCGATGCTTCACCTGCTATGATGTAGTATTTCATCTCTTGTTGGATTGTTGTTTACGTTTGAGGAAATCAAACAATTTATGTAATTTTTCAAATTGAAATAACCCTTTATCCGTAGTAACACGAATGGTTAGATATATTCCTAAAGGAAGTAAAATCAACGTAGAAAACCATGGTGCAATGACAGGGCTTACCGTGTTATTTTCTGCTATATTCTTAACAAACAAACTTATAAAGTAATAAGATAAAAACAGAACCATTGCCACTACAAAGGGCAAACCCAATCCTCCTTTACGAATGAATGCACCTAACGGTGCCGCCACAAAAAACAATACAAAACAAGAAAATGTCAAAGCAAATTTATCACTCAAATTCAGAATATGAAGGTTTAATGTTTTGTAACGATATTCAATGTCACGCTGCCTGAAATCTAAATTATCATACTGACTTTGAGCATTGCTAACAGCCATATCCCATATCTGCCGTTTTTTGTGAGCTTCGAATAGGTTTAGCAGTTCTGAAATATCCTCAACATTGTTATTCTCAGAAGTTTTTATATTTTTTTCAGGTAGAAAAATACCTGTACGACGCATCATACTCCCCCCATGATCAGCTATATGTTGTTTAAAGTCATTCCGCAATGAATCTATAGCGTAGTTCAATTGTCCAACATTCATCATTCGATAAGTAGTAATATTGGTTTTCTCATTAAAATCAACATTATTCAAATGGGAAAGATCAATATTGATGACATATTTATCAAAATGTACTTTCGCAAAAGGGAAACGCTGTTGTTGGGCATAAGTTTGAGTCTTGATATCTTCGTAATAATTACCATCTTCCAAGATAAGTTGCAAAAAATCACTGTTTTTAACATTTTTTAACTCACCTCGTTCTGCAATAATTACAGTCCTGTTCACACGGTCAGGTGATTTTTTATGAATAACCACCTTTTCTAAAAATTCATCATTTTTACCTGATTTTTTATCAACTTTGATACTGATATCATCACCTATATCTGAAAAAATTCCTTCAGCAATTGCCATGGCAGGCTTCACTTTGGCGATGTTTCGGCGTAGGTCAAACAATTCAGTATAAGACACTGGAATTACTACATTTACTAAAAAAAAAGTAAATAAACTCAGAAATCCCATAAAAACCAACAAAGGTCGCATGGCTCGTTGCACCGAAATTCCTGATGCTTTCATTGCTGCAAACTCGTAATTTTCAGCAAATGCTCCAAAGGTCATAATGGAAGAAACCACCACCGCCAACGGCAAAATGATCGGAATCAATTGCGGAATGAAAAATATTAAAAACTTAGCTATAATCCACATCTCCAAACCTCTACCCGCTAAATCGTCGATATATGTCCACAAAGTATGGAACATAAATATCAGAATTAAAACGAAAAGAGTTCCTAAAAAATTCTTTAGGAACTGTGTCAAAATATATCGATCTAATATTTTCATTTTGCGTATGTTAATACTTGTCTTGGATTTTCTCCTCTGAATATTGCGATTAACTTCTCAAATGGAAACTACAATTCAGAGATGTAATATCCTTCTTTTTTATACTTTTCTTTATCAAATTTAAATAAATTAGCCGGAATTGGTTGATTGGTTTTGAACGTGTTAACTGTAATGGTAGTTTTCGTATTGTTTTTCCCTATTTCAATTAGGTTATAAATATGCTTTGTTTGAACATCAATTCCCAACAAAATTTGTTTTACGTCCGATGCTTTCTGTGGTTTAAGTTCAACATACTGAATCTTTCTGCCACGTACATTTTGTTCAATATCCCACTTGTAGGTATATCCCTTTCTATAAAATGTTAACATTTTTGAAGGCGTAATTGAAGTTTCCTCTTCCGATGTTGATTCGATTACAACTTCCTCATTTTCAGGAATTATAGTATACGATTTATTACCATCATATATTTTTGTGGCTCCCATATAATTCAAAACATATTTATCCTTAGCTAAAGTCACATTTCCTTTGATTTCTTGATTAATATTTTCGGAAATATTATCTAAATTATATCGAAATTCAATATAAATATTATCATAGCTAATCATCTTGTTATATACCTCATCCAATAAAGTCTTTGCTTTATTCGCGTTCTGAGCTTGAGCTACAAAACTACATAAAGTGATAATCGAAATTATTATTTTTTTCATTTTTTTGATGTTTTTCATAATTATTACTATAATGTGCATTCATACGTAAGATACTCCGAAAGAACCGTTTCATATCAAACCACAAAAAAATCTCATTAATAAATTATTAATCCTTCTCTATGGCCGAGTACAAAATTACGTAAAACGATGCTCTTTAACGACTTACTACCATGAATACCAATTTCCGTTCCAAAATTAACGTCCATTCAACAAATTTTCGAGCGATACGATGTCAGAAACAAGTACCTTTCGGGCTTTACTTCCATCAAAAGGCCCCACAATTCCTGCGTGTTCCAACTGATCAATAATACGTCCTGCTCGATTATATCCTAAACTCAATTTACGCTGTAGGAGCGATGCCGAACCTTGCTGTGCATTAACAATGATTTCAGCCGCTTCTCTAAATAATTTATCACGGTCAGCAGGATCAAAATCCAACTCCGTAGCTTCACTTTCACTACCTACATATTCAGGCAATAAGTAAGCATCGGGATAAGCCTTCTGAGCTCCAATATATTCAGTAATATGATTGATTTCAGGGGTATCTACAAAAGCACATTGGATACGAATAGGCTCATTCCCTTGAGTATAAAGCATATCTCCACGACCTATTAACTGCTCAGCCCCCGAACCATCTAAAATCGTTTTTGAATCTATCTTCGAAGTTACACGAAACGCAATTCGAGCAGGGAAATTTGCCTTAATAATCCCTGTGATAACGTTCACCGATGGACGTTGCGTTGCAATAATCAAGTGAATACCAATGGCTCGTGCCAATTGAGCCAATCGCGCAATGGGCAACTCCACTTCTTTACCTGCCGTCATAATCAAATCGGCAAACTCATCAACCACCAAGACTATATACGGCAAAAATCGGTGTCCTTCATTCGGGTTTAGTTGCCGTGCTTTGAATTTTGCGTTGTACTCTTTGATGTTACGAACCATTGCATTTTTCAACAGCTCATAACGATTGTCCATTTCAATACAAAGAGAATTCAACGTATTGACTACCTTTTTGTTATCCGTAATAATAGCTTCCTCACTATCAGGAAGTTTTGCTAAAAAGTGGCGTTCAATAGTGTTGAACAAAGTCAGTTCTACCTTCTTCGGATCTACTAATACAAATTTCACCTCGGCAGGATGTTTCTTGTAAAGTAAAGATGTGAGTACAACATTAAGCCCCACAGATTTACCTTGCCCTGTAGCACCAGCCATCAGTAGATGGGGCATCTTAGTGAGGTCAGCTACAAAGGTTTCGTTGCTAATGGTCTTTCCGAATGCTACAGGAAGCTCCATCTCCGAGTGTTGAAACTTGGGCGAAGTAATCATGGAACGCATAAAAACAGTGGTCGGTTTCTTATTCGGAACCTCAATACCAATAGTCCCCTTTCCTGGAATCGGTGCAATAATACGAATACCCAAAGCCGCTAAGGACAAAGCTATGTCATCTTCTAAATTTTTAATTTTCGAAATGCGAATCCCCGCAGCAGGGACAATCTCATAGAGCGTAACCGTTGGACCAATGGTAGCCTTTATCTGTGATATTTCAATTTTGTAATCTCTAAGGGTCTGAACAATTGTATTTTTATTCTCCTCCAATTCCTCCTGATTGATAATAATACCACTTTCTTTGGGCTCGTTCAAAAGTTCGATGGTAGGAAAACGATAGTCACTCAAATCCAAACGTGGATCGTATTCTCCGTAGTTTTCAACCAATTTTTTAGCTAATAATTCAGGATCAACTTCCTCACTTTGCTTTGGTTTTTCTACTTGCAGATCCAACTCTTCAGAAGGAGTATTGGTTATAAAGAAATTTTCTTCATTCTCTTCATTTGTCAAGAAAGGGATTTCTTTTTTATGAGTGAATACATCTAATTTTTCGTCAGGTTTATTATTGTCAATAAAGATCTTTTCATTATTAACATCTGTTGACTTCAAAAAATCATCATTATTTTCCTCAGGATTCGCTGGAACAGCTACTTTCTTTACTAGTTTAGAGGGACTTAAAGTATCCGAGATTTTGACTTGATTGATTTTAGTGAAAACTGTCTGAAACATTTTGCTCACTTTTTCGGGCGTAAGTTCAGCTTTCAAAATAGCATAAAGTAATAGAAATAAGATGAGTAGTAACGCTGTCCCAAACACCCCAATGTAATCTTGAACAAAATGATTGATTTCGTAACCTGAAATACCTCCCAAAATACTAGCTTTGCCTGAAAAAAAACCGAAAAAAGTAGCAATAAAAATCATCCACAAAATTCCCCAAAACCATCGATTGAAAAGAGGCATTCGCAATCCGAATGAAAGTTTTAAACCTGTCAAAAAAGCCAATACTGCAGGAATAAACATCGCAATTCCAAATCCTTTATAGATAAAAAAATGTCCCAAAAAAGCTCCAATTTTACTCACCAAATTCTGAGCTTCTTGCTGTCTATCCCCTAAAGCCAACCAAACACTTTGATCGGTTTGCCAAGTAAAAAGATAAGACACAAAAGCTACAATAAGCATCAGTGAAACAAAAGTAAGGACAACACCGAAAATTAATTTCCGTTGTTTGCCTTTATCCGTCTTTGTTTTAGTTTTTTTATCGGAGTCCTTTTGTTTTTTTTGTGACATTTTTTTAGTTTAATAGGTAGCAAATTGAAAAGTTAAATCATCACGCAAAAGCCTACAAAAGCTACGTGAGATTTTTCAACTTGATGACACTTATGTTTGTTCTACATGTTATATTTAAAACTACAATTTTGCCAAAGCAGCTGCGTAATTTGGCTCGTTAGCTGTTTCTGCAACTTGTTCGTTGTGGATAACATGCCCTTTTTCATCAATAACAACGATACAACGCGAAAGCAAACCTTTGAGAGGGCCATCAGTAAATGTTACGTGATAGTTTTGAGAAAATTCACCTCTGAAATCGGAAAGCATTACCAAATCATCAATACCCTCAGCTGCACAGAATCTGCTGAAAGCAAAAGGTAAATCTTTTGAAATACAAGCTATTACAACATTATCCAATGCAGCAACCTCTTGATGAAATCTACGTGCAGAAGCGGCACAAACTCCCGTATCTATACTTGGAAATATGTTTAAAACCAGTTTTTTACCATTAAAATCTTGTAAAGAAACCTCTGATAAGTCTGTTTTTACTGCTTTGAAATCAGGAGCTACTGCCCCTACTTGTGGAAGTTCACCTTGTGTATGAACCGCTCCTCCCTTAAAAGTGATTGTAGCCATAATAATTATTCTGTTTTTTAATCCGTAACCGCAAAGGTACGTAAAAAAAAACAAAAACCAAACTTTAATTTTAGAACGGATTTAAGTTCCTATTGTATTTTTTATTTCACAAGACATTAAAAAACAATTGATTACATAGCTATTCTTGCATTTCATATCAACTTACAATAAACAGAAATAGCAAAACTACATACTATTCAAACCCTAAATCCGTTCCTGTTTCGTAATGCTCTAAAAGTATAAATCTTTTCTCGGATTGTGAAAACCCGAGAAAAGAATATAAAAATAGTATGATTAAAAGTTTTGTTTTCATTGTTAGAAATGTCTAAGAGTTATTGCCTTTCAGGAAAAAGTTCTTTTGCCCACATAATGTCATATCTAATGACTCGCTTGAAACCATCTTCTGTTCGGTCGAAATAAAAATCATACGAACCTCCTACAATTCCTTTGCCTTCAATATATGCAAATCGGTCAATACCTCGATGGTAACTATAATTGCCTATTTCTTTCCTGATTTTTTTGTTTGAAGTATAATGATTTTCTTTTCTCCAGTCATCAAAAGTCCAAAAATAATATATTTTTTCATTATCTTTTTGTTCTATTTGTGAAAGATAAATAGCACTCATAGCTTTATTGATGTAAATAGTTCCCATATATCCAGAAAAACCCTCCATAGGAGAATATTCGTCAAATTGTGGAATATATTCTTTTTTTACATCTTGATAGGTCATTATATTTTGTTTGATGTTGATTATATTACTTCCTGAAAATTGCAGAGAAGTGTTGAAATCAAAACGTTTAAATATCTCCAATAAAGTGTTTTTAGTTACATAGAATTTATTATTTTCTTCTTTAATTATCCTATATTTTCTAAAAACTTTGGTGCTATTTAGTTTAGACATATTATTTTTTACATCTTGTATTGATACTATTTTGTCTTCAATAAAGAAAAATGGAATTTCTTCCCAAATATTATCTCCGTCTAAATCAGGCAATATTGTAAGAAGTAAAAGGTTTCCTGATTCCAAAATATTATATATTTCTATTTCAGCTTCAATGCCGTACATTTTTTTTGTATTAAGAGTGTATTTTTTTACTTTGTTTTGGGATATCAGTTCATTCAATAAAATGTAATTTTTCTCGGATTGTGAAAACCCAAGAAAAGAACATAAAAATAGTGTGATTAAAAGTTTTGTTTTCATTGTTACAAATCTAAAAGTTATTGCCTTTTAGGAAAAAGTTCTTTTGCCCACATAATTTTTTCTTGTAGGCGATTTTCTTCCCATTGTTCAGGAGTGAGTTTTATATAAATATGATTTTTACTTGTATATTTAGGAACAAACTTAAAGTAAAAATCATACGAACCTCCCACGATGCCTTTTCCTTCAATATACGCAAAGCGGTCAATACCACGATGTTCGTTGTAATAATCACTGACTTGCCACCCATCAAAAGTCCAAAAACGATATATTTTTTCATTTCCGTGATTTTCAATTTGAGAAAGATAAATATTTCGCAAATGATGAGGGATAAAAAAACTTTCTTTGTCCTTTCCCTCCATAAAATCAATACGTTTGATAGGCTTTTGCCCTAAATTAAGAATGTAATTCTTAATTTGTGAAACATTTATATAACTCTTAAATTCAACAACATAAAACCATTCAAATAATGAAAATTTTGCTACATAATATTTCTCATTTTCCTTTTTTACCAATGAAAATTTATTGAACTCTTTGGATTCTAACATATAATCACTCGCCTCATAAGGACTAATTATGTTTATGATTCTTCGGGTTATTTTTTCAGGAGAAATAATATTATTTTCGATTTCTTGCCATTGTATTTCTTTCCATTGGGGTTGATTATTATATAAATTTGGCAAAACAGAAATTAATAAAATGATTTCTCCTCGTAAAATATTATACATTTCCACTTCTGTATGGACTCCGTAGAGTTTATTTGTGTTAAGTGTATATTTATTTACTTGATATTTTGAAGCAAGGCTATCTAACAAAACATAACTTTTCTCGGATTGTGAAAACCCGAGAAAAGAATATAAAAATAGTATGATTAGAAGTTTTGTTTTCATTGTTTTTGGATTTATTAAAAATGACACTATCCCTCTAAGTGTGTAAGTTAAAAAGTTGGGGTTAAGTTTTTATAGTTTGAGTCTTTGTGCAAATATAAGCATAAATTGGTTTAAGACAATCCCCCAATTTTGGATAGGCATACTCCACTTTTTGGTAGCTTCTCTCAAAGCCAAGAAAACGGACTTTTGCACAGCTTCGTCTGTTGGGAAAGACAGCTTGTTTTTGGTGTATTTCCGAATCTTACCATTCAGATTCTCAATAAGATTGGTTGTGTAAATAATTTTTCTTATCTCTAACGGAAAATCGAAAAATACGGTCAATTCGTCCCAATTGTCATACCAAGATTTGATAGCATAGCCGTATTTTGACTCCCATTTTTGGGCAAAATCCTCCAAAGCAACCTTGGCAGCTTCCTTGTTAGGGGCAGTATAAATGTGTTTCATATCGGCTGTAAATTCTTTTCTGTCTTTGTAAACCACATACTTACAAGCATTCCTAATCTGATGAACCACACATATTTGCGTTTGTGATTGGGGAAAAACCGTGCGAATGGTTTGCGTAAATCCGTTTAAATTATCGGTGGCAGTAATGAGAATATCTTCCACTCCACGAGCCTTTAAATCAGTGAGAACGCTCATCCAAAAGGCGGAACTTTCATTCTTTCCGAGCCACATTCCTAAAACTTCCTTTTTTCCCTCTCGATTCAAGCCCACAGCAAGGTAAATGGTTTTGTTGACAACTTTTGAGTTCTCACGAACTTTAAAAACGATGCCGTCCATCCAAACAATCAGATACAGCTCGTCCAACGGGCGGTTCTGCCAAGCGACCATTTCATTGGTAACCGCATTGGTAATCCTTGATATTGTGGAAGTTGATACTTCAAAGCCGTACATTTCTTGGATTTGTTCTTCGATGTCGCTCACGCTCATTCCTTTGGCATAGAACGATACGATGATGTTTTCCAAACCATCGATAACGTTCTTGCGTTTAGGGACTAACATTGGGTTAAAACTACCGTCTCTATCCCTAGGAACTTGGATTTGTTCTTCGCCAAAGGAAGTTTTTATCTTCTTGGAAGTGTGTCCGTTACGATAATTTCCATCTTTAGTTTTGTCGTGTTTTTCGTTGTCCAAGTGAACCTCGAGTTCGGCATTGAGCATATGTTCCACCGCTTTTTTGTGGAGCTCTTTAAAGAAACCTGTCAAGTCCTCAGCAGTCTTAAATGACTTGTAAAATTCTTTGCTGTTGAGCAATTCTTCCTTGTTAATCATATCTGTTTAAATTATGGGTCAAAAATAGTTAAAAAGTTATTTCCGAAATTTTTTTTGAGCTTTTAAGGGCTCAAAAAATTTCAGAATAACTTTTCAACTTACACAGATTATGGGATACTCCTTTAAAAATTTCTCTCTCAAAATATTGAGAGAAAAAATTAAATTACTCAAAAGAATTTTTGTAAAAACTTTTATCCATTTTTTTGAATTTTAGAACAACTCCGTTGAATTGTTGTAATTCAAGATAATCTTTCTTGTTTTTTAGGACTTTGTATTTTTGGGTAACAAATTTAATTGGAGTAGCTTCTCCATATGTTGAAGTTTTTTTTAAATAAACGTCAATATTGTAATTGTATGCCCCATAAATCTGTACGTCATACCTATCATATTCAATAGATGAGAAAAATATCTTTTTATAATTATTTTCTCTTTTGAGTTTTATTGCTCCAGAATTGAAATTCTCAAGAATCAGCCCAACTCTGTCTGTGGAGCTTCCCACATTTAATCCTTTAGCTATACTATTATCAGCAGTAATAATACGGAATTTTATTTCTATGGAATCTTTATAATTTTCATAAAAGGTATATTTATGGTAAGTGGACTCTGTAAGCTCTGTTAAGTCATAATTCAAAATTAACGAGTCTTTAACGAATGAATAATGTCCTTTTCCGTAATTAATCACAGCCACGTCACCCGAATAAGTGTATTCAAAAGTTCCGTTTTTAGAAAACTTATACATGTATCCAAACTCACCTTCTACCTCTGTCATATAAAAGTTTCCCCCAATTGTTTCTTGTGGTAAAACATAAAAATGAATCCCTAAAAACGTAAAAAATAATATTTTACTAGCATTTACTACCTTTTGCTTTCCTATTGTTAGTTTGCTCATTTTTTATAATTTTTTTAATATTATTTCTATCTTTTTCCTCAGGAACTAAAGTTTTAAAAGAATCAGTATCTTCATATATAGGATTTCCATCACCATCTGTTATCTCATTTCCGTCTTTATCTGTTTTTTTATATACTAAACCTCCAAACGACAATGCTTTATAATATTCAAAACCTAAATCACTACCTGTACCATAACGCATATCCCATTGTTGTAAAGAAACAGCCATTGCTTCTACGTATGTCCCATAAACTTTTATAAAATTTTCTCTCCCAAATTATTTAGGAGAGAAAATTAAATCACTCAAAAGGGTCATCACTATAAAAACCTTTTTCAACTTTTTTGAGTTTTAAAATAGTTCCGTCGGGTTGTTGCAATTCAAGATAATCTTTTTTATGTTTGGTTATTTTGAATTTCTGAATTTCATTTTTTATTGCCTTTCCCCTATCAAAAGGTTCTGTAAATGCTTTTTTTGTAAGATAAACATCTATTTCATAGTTTAAAAACAAATAAACTTCTGGTATTTTGTGCATACATTCGCCATAACTTACCAAAATAAAACTCAACTCTTCTTCTTTCGCTAAGGTTAATTTTGCAAAACCATTTTTGTCTGTATATACATTTTTTGCACCTCCTTTTCCTTTGGAGATAAAAATTTCTGTATTAGGTAGAGGAACTTTATAAAAATCGTATACTACGAATTTTATATCAATAGAATCTTTTGAATTGACGTACGATTTGGTAATGTGATACCCTGAGAAAGGGATTTCTGTCAAATCATATTTTAAAATTAAGCTATCTTTGGTTAAGGTGTAATGCCCCCTTCCTTCCTTTTTTATTCCTAACTCTCCTACATCAGCATAGTCAAATGTATTGTCAGTATGAAATTGATACCAATTTGTATTACCAACAAACCTTCCTTCTAATGCTTTTTGTGAAAACATTGAATTACTTATTCCTAATAGGAAAAATAAAAACAAAATTCTATTTACATTTTGTACCTTTTGCATTTCGAGTGTTATTTTGTTCGTTTAAAATTTTATCTGCAATATCTTGTCTGTCTTCTGGCTTAGGAACAAGCTCTTTAAAACCATCGGTTTCGGTGGTAATTGTTCCGTTTGTGTCTGTTTGAAACAGACCACCAAACGACAATGCTTTATAGTATTCAAAGCCTAAATCTCTGCGAGTTCCATATTGTATATCCCATTGTTGTAAAGAAACAGCCATTGCACTACGTACGTCTCATAAACTTTTATAAAATTTTCTCTCCCAAATTATTTAGGAGAGAAAATTAAATCACTCAAAAGGGTCATCACTATAAAAACCTTTTTCAACTTTTTTGAATTGTAAAATGGTTCCGTTAGGTTGTTGTAATTCAAGATAATTTTTTTTACGCTTTACAATTTTATATTTTTGAATTGTATTTTTAATTGCATTACCTGATCCTTCTATCTTATTTAATAAGAAAACTTCTATCTCATAGCAAAAACTTAATGAAATATTGTCAATAGAATACATCGCATCATATTCATTATTTATTATAACTAAATCATTAAAAGCATCCTCCTCCTTGATATTTAATAGAGCTTTTCCTTTATTATCTGTTAGTGTTTTAGCCCAAATCTCTTTTGGAATAAAAACTTGTGTGTTAGGTAATGCGTTTTTATCTGTGTCATAGACTATTACATCAATCTGTATAGAATCTTTTAAATTTAAATAGGGTTTTAAAATATGATACCCCGCATATTTAATTTCTGTTAAATCATAATTTAGAATTAAACTGTCTTTTGTTAATATATAATGTCCTTTTCCATATTCAGAAACACCTACATCCATTCCAGATTCGTAATTAAAATAGCCATCCTTTGATAACTCTAATCTTGCCCAAAACTCTCCTGTTCCATCAACGTAAGAGTATATTCCTTCTATTGTTTTTTGTGAAAACATTGAAGTACTTATGCTTAATAGTAATATAAAAAACATTATTTTACCTACATTTTGTACCTTTTGCATTTCCATTATTATTTTGTTCATTCAAAATTTTATTTGCAATATCTTGTCTGTCTTCTGGCTTAGGAACAAGCTCTTTAAAACCATCAGTTTCGGTGGTTATTGTTCCATTTTCATCTGTTTGAAACAGACCTCCAAACGATAATGCTTTATAGTATTCAAAGCCTAAATCTCTGCGAGTTCCATATTGTATATCCCATTGTTGTAAAGAAAATGCCATTGCTTCTACATATTGCTTCATAAATTCGTGATGCAATCTATTTGCACCCTTATACTTACTTTTATTTTTCTTAAAATAATCATCTAATAAAAACCAAAAAGGTTTATTTTCAAAACCAGAATAATTTCTATATGTAGCATTCAAATAAGCGTGTACCATCTCGTGAATTATGGTTCGTGCAATAGCAAGTTGGGTAGCTGTTTGTAAATAATTGTTGTTTAAGGTTATCGTAGTGCCTGAAGTACTTCCATTTGCCCCATTTTTAGTTGTTCCATTTGTAAAAGTTAAATGGGTTTGTGAGCTTTTTTCAAACAAATCAATAATCATTTGCGAAAAATTGTGTTGCCTCTTTATTTCAGGGGTCATTAGGTTTGCTATATTAATACGTCCCGTATCAAGACGCATTTGGTTTAAAATTCGTTTCGCACAAGGGTTTTTCAATTCATCAATAATGTGGTCTTTTGAATCTAATTTTCTTTTGGCAATATACCCTCTGATGATAGTACCTCCTACCCCCGATAAATTTCGATTGTTTTCAAAAGCATCCGCTTGATGGTGATTTTGAGTTGCTCGTGTATATATTTGATTTATGAAAAGTAAATCTTTATCCCCAAAAGGATCCCATCTCTCTGCTGTAACCGTAACTTCATATAATTCATTTACTCCATCAAAAGTGAAAGGATTAGGCCCCCAAGGATTGTTACCTCCACCACCTCTATTACAACCTATTTCCCAATCATCTATTTCAGAAACAATTTTCTTATGTATACGCCCACACTCGGATACTCCGCGAGCAGTTAAACCTTTCTGTTGGGTAACTCCCCATCTTTTTGTAATTATTTGATTTTCCATTTTGTAGGCATCAACTAACTCTCCTGTTGTTTCAAAAAAGTACAAGCGGGCATTGTATATCTCTCCCTTAGCACTTACGCTGTCAATTCGTGTCATAAACAAAAATTGCTTAATACTGTCATTTTCTTTCACAAACAGAATCTCTCCTTTTACATTACTCTCGAAAAGTGTGGTCTCTACTTTTGAGTAATTCTTGTCGGTCAAGTCTTTATTTTGCTCAAATGAACCCCAATTGGGGGTAAGTGCTAAAAAATAACCGTTTTTGTTAACTTTTCTCTTCTCTAACTTTCCTTTTTCAACTTGGTTAAAAAGTTCTTTGGCTTCACTCAAATTCACTGTTTCATAGATCCCTTCATCAAGTGTAATTTCTGTTATTAGCCCCTCTTCACGCTAACAGGCACTTGTTACCGACAGTAACAAACCCGCAATTCCTAATAGTTTTAACTGTTTTTTCAACGACAAAAAAGTTTGAATTTCGGTAAATTTACTAAATATTTAAAAAAAACCAAATTTTCACCCAAAAAAAACTTTAAAACGGAAGTAATAACACACCAAACTCAAAACACAAGTCATAAAACACAAAACCTCCTAAAACGTTATTTTCAGGAGGTTTAACTATTAATATTTTAGAATTCTACAACTCTAAAGCTGCTTTTATGTTACCATTCATTAGGATTTCAACTGGATTTTCAAGAGCTTCTTTCACGGCTACTAAGAACCCTACCGATTCGCGTCCGTCAATGATTCGGTGATCATACGAAAGAGCTACATACATCACAGGAGCTACAACGATTTGTCCGTTTTTAACAACGGCTCTGTCCACCACGTTGTGCATTCCTAAAATTCCCGACTGAGGTGGATTGATTATTGGAGTAGATAACATTGATCCGAAAACGCCTCCGTTAGTAATCGTAAACGTCCCTCCAGTCATCTCATCTACAGTTATTTGCCCGTCACGAGCTCGTAATGCTAAGCGTTTTACTTCAGCCTCTACTCCTCGGAATGACAAGTTTTCAGCATTACGGATAACAGGCACCATCAGTCCTTTAGGTCCTGAAACGGCAATGGAAATATCACAGAAATCATACGTAACTTTCTCTTGTCCGTCAATCATTGAGTTTACATCAGGGAACATTTTCAACGCACGAACTACTGCCAAGGTGAAGAAAGACATAAACCCTAAATTCACATTATGCTTATCTTTAAAAGCATCTTTGTATTGGCTTCTAAGTTCGTAGATAGCCGTCATGTCCACTTCATTAAAGGTAGTAAGCATCGCAGTTTCATTTTTAGCACTCACCAAACGCTCGGCTACCTTACGGCGAAGCATCGACATTTTAGCTCTTGTTTCGGTTCGTAAACCTCCTGTAGGAGTTCCCATAGATGGTTTTGAAGCCTTAAGAGCATCTTCCTTAGTGATGCGTCCGTCTTTGCCTGTACCTTTCACAGATGAGGCAGGTATTTCTCTTTCTTGCAATATTTTACGAGCTGCTGGACTTGGTGCGTTAGTAGCGTATGTCGTTTTTTCAGCTACGGAAGCAGCCACTGGTTTAATTTCTTCTTTCTTTGGCTCCTCCTTTTTAGTTTCTGCTTTAGCAACTCCTTCGGTAGGCTTAGTAGCAGAGGTATCAATCAAACAGACTACCTGCCCTACTTTGACAGCGTCCCCTTCCTCTGCCTGAAGCGTAATAATACCACTGGCTTCGGCAGGAAGTTCAAGAGTAGCCTTATCCGAATCAACTTCAGCAATAGCTTGATCTTTAGATACATAATCTCCCGTTTTCACTAACCAACGTGCAATTTCAACTTCCGTTATGGACTCCCCCGGCGAGGGAACTTTCATCTCTAACATAGTATCTTAGTTTTAAGTATGTGTATATTAATTATTATTAAATAAATTCTTTATTTTTCCAAACAAACTGCTTGTTTCTGATTTTTGATAGATAATGTCTTGCATATCCGATTTTGAAAGTTCAACAATCATATAATGCCCGTCCAATTTCTCGATTTTTTCTTCTGGAAGTCGTTCCAAAAAGGTTTTAAAATCCATATCACCCATGACTTTATAACTATTAGGGTCGTCCTCATCACCTTCAATCGTTACTAATGAAATACGCCATCGACTGATATCCTCTTGGTTGAGTGAGATTTTGGTAATATCAATAAAGGGTGGATATTCATAGGGTAAAATGGTTGGTAAATCTTCCGTTAAAGCATACACACCAATAATACCTTCATTTTTATCTAAACTACTTTCATAGAATCGTTGTTTAGCAAAATAGGCATCCACATACTGATGAGCCTCCACCATTTCGCTGAAATACGTGGCCTTATCATCAGCAGACAGTAATCTGTCTATCATTTCTTCATTCAAGCACATTGGATAATTGACTCCAAAAATATATTGCCCCTCTCTTCCTTCATAGCATTGAATACCAAACTCAATGTCTCGTAAATAATCATACGTTATACTATCGGCTTGGTATGTAGTATCCTCTTCATCAACCACTTGCACTCCTAAATATCTTGCCAAATTTACTATAAATTCAAACGCACCTTGCCAATCAGCTTTGGTACTCGGAGTAAAAACCCGCACCTGATAACTATTTAATTCGGCTTGATAACAAACTTCAAATCCTCGTCCACTCACAAACTCTTCTCCCATCAACATACTTCCGTAATGATCAATAGGTGAGTTCATTACATCTAAAAAATGCTCCTCTTCATCATGAACATCGTACTGAATAAAAGTAGGTGGCTGGAGCGACAAAATCTCATTCGGACTCATCACTCGGGGTGCTTCTGTGTTTTTAATGTAAAAACTCCTACTCATGATTAACTATTTTTTATCCTCAATTCCTGATATCTTTCTGCACGATTGTAAAATTGTTTTTTTGATCTTTACCGATTTGGACGTAAGTTCAACTTAAAGTTTTTTGTAATCTTCCTGCAAGGTTAAGTACACAGGGAACAATTATTAACATTAAAATCGTACCTAAAAACATCCAAAATAGCATTTCCGCAACGGAAAAATCACTATACTCAAAAACGACATAAAAAGCGTAAAAACAATAAGGCAACGACAAAAACGATGTAATAATAGCAGGAATATACTTCCTATAAACTATCCATTGTCCTATATGAATGAACAAATGTACAAAAAAAGCTGAAAATACTACAAACCACCATTGATAAATACCCAAATACAACGAAATAAAACTCATCAAGGATACCAAAACAAAAATGACACACACTGCAAAGGCAAACGTAGAGGTTGATAGTAGAAACATTCCTCCTTTGTCGAATCTTTTTTCTATTCTAGGAAAACGTTTTGCCAACTCTTCCCTATTGTTTTTCAACCACGATTCAAAACCTATGATTTCTTCAAAATCATGTAGCATAAACACGACAGGAAATATCGCTACTATTTTATCTAAATCACTCATTTTGAAACAGAACCCTATCAAACTAACAAATTATAGGCTCTTGAAAATCTCGTTCTACACGAAATTTCACATAATGTTGCTGAAAAATTGCTTTCAACCTTTCGATACTTTCTGGTGTAATACCTGTCAAATCCAACCTACGTACTACGTCATCGTGGCGTGTAACTCTCAGCTCTTTTTCCAAAAATTCAACCGATTTAATATCTTCAAAAGAAAACGTTCGTGAGAAAACCAGCGTATTCAACTTTAAGGTAATTCCTCTTTTGTTCCACTCAACAGAATTTCTATAAAGAAAGGGAGTCAGATAATATAAGGAGAATCCCAAATATGCTGATACTCGTATGTACGGTCTCAGTATTGAATCTTCTAAAAAAAACATTTCAAGAAGAAGCATCACCATTGCGATACCTGAAAATACAAATAACCAAAAGCGAAAACTTCTCACATTACCAAAGTTAAAGAACTTTATTTCTTTCATAGTTCGAGTATTTTTAAACGAACATTTGAATATACGGTGGCATACAGTTTCCCAAATTTTGTAGGGATATGTGACATCCCTACAAAATATTAAAAATTCTTTTTCGCATCCGCTTTTCTGTCGAAAACCATTGCTATAGCTTCGGCATGGCGTTTTCTATCACGGGTATGGCTTCCCGATGCAGGAGCTGAATACACCGTATTCGACGCCAAACGCCATTGAATGAAATCAAAGAACATCAACATGTAACCGTAAGCTCCCATATTTTTAGGTTCTTCCTGAGCCCAAACGTAATCATCTGCATTTTTATATTTGCTCAAAATAGCTTTAATTTGCTCTACTGGTAGCGGGAACAATTGTTCTATACGGATTAATGCAACATCGTTTCTGCCCAACTTCTCACGCTCAGCATACAAGTCATAGTAGAAACGTCCTGAACAGAACACCACTGATTTTACGTTATTTACATCAGCTATTGGGTCGTCAATAACCTCTTGGAAATGTCCATTAGCTAAATCTTCAGCCTTTGAAACTACCTGTGGGTGACGTAACAAACTCTTAGGCGTAAACACCACCAACGGTTTTCTAAAATTCGTCTTCATCTGACGGCGTAACAAGTGGTAGAAATTCGCAGGGGTTGTACAGTTGGCTACATACATATTTTTGTCAGAACACAACTGCAAGTAACGTTCAATACGTGCAGAAGAATGCTCAGAACCTTGTCCTTCATACCCGTGAGGCAGTAACATAACCACACCATCTTGATTTTTCCATTTGTCCTCCGTACAACTAATGTATTGGTCAAGCATAATCTGAGCCCCATTGGAGAAATCTCCAAATTGAGCTTCCCAAATGGTTAAGGTGTTTGGACTTGCCAACGCATAGCCATACTCGAACCCTAAAACACCGTATTCGGACAACAAAGAGTTATAAATATGTAACGAACCTTTATTGAATTTATCGTGTTTTTTAAGTTCGTTGAGTAAAGTTATTTCTTCTTCCGTATCTTCCGTTTTGACTACAGCATGACGGTGCGAGAATGTTCCACGCTCCACATCTTGCCCCGTTAGACGAACGTCAAATCCTTCCGAAAGTAGAGTCGCGAATGCCAAATGCTCAGCTGTTCCCCAATCTATATTATCATTTGTATACGCTTCTTTTCTATCGGAAATAATTTTTGTGATTTTATTGATAAATTTCTTATCAGCAGGAAGTTCTGTTATAATTTTCGCTAACTCATCCAAATCTTTTCGGTCAAAAGAAGTATCGAATTTCTCTAACATTTTTTGGCGAGAAGCTATTTCAAATCCTTTCCATTCATCTTGCATAAAAGGTTTTATAACAGTCAGATTTTCCTTACGAGAATTTTCTAAATGCATGTCTAACACTGACTTATAGTCCATTTCAATTTGGGTTACAAAGTCATTGGTAATAACGCCCTCTTCAATAAGTTGTTTTGCATAAATATTTCTAGGATTGTCGTGTTTGCCGATAATTTTGTACAACTTAGGTTGGGTAAAACGAGGTTCATCTCCCTCATTATGACCATATTTACGGTATCCCAACAGGTCGATATACACATCACTACCAAATTGCATACGGAAATCCAACGCAAAGAGAAAAGCATGTACTACTGCCTCAGCGTCATCTGAATTTACGTGTAATACGGGTGAAGAAGAAACCTTCGCTATATCAGTACAATACGTCGTAGAACGAGAGTCTGTATAGTTGGTAGTAAACCCTACTTGGTTGTTAACCACTATATGTACTGTTCCTCCTGTTTTAAATCCGTCCAATTGGCACATTTGCATAATTTCATAAACAATCCCTTGTCCTGAAATCGCTGCATCTCCATGGATAGCGATTGGCAACACTTTACTGCGGTCTCCTGCTGTAAGTCTATCTTGTTTAGAACGTGCAATACCCTGAATAACAGCTCCTACAGTTTCCAAATGTGAAGGGTTATGAGCTAAATTTACGTTAATTTTTTTACCCGATTTGGTAACCAATTCCGAAGAAATCCCTAAGTGATATTTCACATCACCATCGAAATTATCTTCCATTTCATAGTCTTTTCCGTCAAATTCAGAGAAAATATCTTGCGGATTTTTATTGAAAATATTCGCCAACACATTCAAACGCCCACGGTGAGCCATTCCTAAAACCAGATGCTCCACTCCTTGCTCTGCAGCACTCTGAATCAGAAAATCCAATCCTGAAATTAGAGCATCGTTTCCTTCAAGAGAGAAACGTTTTTGCCCTACATATTTCGTATGTAAAAAGTTTTCAAAAGAAGTAGCTTCATTGAGTTTTTTCAAGATCTGTATTTTCTCTTCTTTTGAAAATTGGGTTTTATTGTTGTTACTGAATAGTCGAGTTTCAATCCATTTACGGATCTCAGGCTCACGGATGTAGGTGTACTCCACTCCAATGGAACGGCAATAAATATCGTTTAAAGCACTGATAATATTACGCAGAGAAGTAGGTTGCAGTCCAATCTCTTTAGCCGAATCAAAAGTAGTATCTAAGTCCGCATTTGACAGACCATAGTTTTCTATGTTCAAATTCGGAACATATGCCTCACGTTCGCGAATCGGATTTATCTTAGTGAACAAATGCCCATAGGTGCGATACGCATTGATAAGGTTCAGCACTTTGAACTCTTTTTGCAACTTTTCAGAAGCTACACTATTGCCTGTATCCACGCTTTGAGCCATCACCTGTACGGTTTGGTCATAGCTACCTCCATAGTTTTCCTGTGCAAAATCAAATCCCTGGAAAAAAGCTCTCCAACTGGGCTCTACTGCGTCCGGATTTTCAAGATATTTTTCGTATAATTCTCCAAAATAAGCCGTACTTGCGGCATTCAAAAAAGAATATTTGTCCATATAAAAAACGTTATTCGTAATAATGAAGTACAAAGATATAACTTACTTTCAAATTTCCGATTTTTTTTGATGACTTTTCAACAGATATTTTTTATGTTTTTTTTAGCAATTATTCAAAATTCTATATATCAACATGTTACAAAGACAGCGGTTCTTTATAAAAATTTCATTTTTTTGCTTTTTCAATTTCGTTTCATTTTGATTTTTTATAAGTAGACTAAAATTGATAAATTATTCGCAACAAGGCAAAACGTGGTAAAAGAATGTTTTTTTTCAGAGCCAAACAAATAAATATTTTGCAGTTTTTCAATATTTTTTTACCTTTACCGAATTATTTTGAAAAAACTATAAAAAATTGGCACGATCGATAGATATATTCAACAGAAGAAGACTGATAACTTCCTATTTTTCAGTAACTATAAGCATAACTTTAGTACTTTTTCTACTGGGATTATTGGGTTTTTTGTTATTAAGCACACAACGTTTAGCAAACTATTTTAGGGAACAAGTTTCTGTAACCATTTTTTTGAGTGATGATGCGAAAATGGCGGATATTGAGCAGTTACAACGTACTCTATCGGTAGCGGAATATGTAAAATCGCTTCAATTTATCTCGAAAGAAGAAGCCGCAGAAAGTTTTAGCGAAGAAATTGGTGAAGATTTCGTCACGTTCATTGGCGACAATCCTTTGCATAATTCGATTGACTTGAGTTTAA
This sequence comes from Capnocytophaga canis, assembly GCF_043187445.1. Lineage (NCBI taxonomy): Bacteria > Pseudomonadati > Bacteroidota > Flavobacteriia > Flavobacteriales > Flavobacteriaceae > Capnocytophaga > Capnocytophaga canis. The sequence continues at coordinate 639,915 of NZ_CP171121.1, forward strand.
AAGCAGCTTTTGCTGAACCTGAAAAAATGAAGGAATTGGAGAAAGAACTGAGCCAACACTCTTTTGTTTCAGAAGTAGTATACGATAAATCGCTCATCACATTGATTCACGAAAACGTAAACCGCATAGGTCTTATTTTACTAATATTCAGCGGTTTGTTTACTTTTGTAGCAGTGCTTTTAATCAATTCATCCATCCGTTTATCAATATATTCAAAGCGGTTTATTATCAAAACTATGCAGTTAGTGGGAGCAACACGAGGTTTCATACGCCGACCGTTCATATGGACAAACGTTCGTTTGGGCATTTTGAGTGCTTTATTCGCCATGGGACTACTCTATGGGTGCTTACGATATATATACATTAAATTCCCTGAATTTCACATACTTGCCAACACAAATGACATGGTAATTGTCTTTACAAGTATATTTGCCATAGGAGTGTTAATCAGTTGGATAAGCACCTACTTTGCAGCACAACGCTTCTTGAACCTAAATACTAACGATTTGTACTATTAAAATATAAAAAATATGGAGGAAGAAAGAAAACATCATTCAGAACTTATTTTCGGGAGAAAAAACTATATCGTAATGGCTATTGGATTAGCAATCATTGCTTTAGGATTTATTTTAATGAGTGGAGGAGGTAGTAGCGACCCTAATGTGTTCGATGCTTCTATTTTTGATTCACAACGCATTCATGTAGCACCAACTTTGGTTTTAATCGGCTTTGCGGTTGAAATTTATGCTATTTTGTTAAATCCCAACAAGAAAAAGAATTAATGAGTGTCATCGAAGCCATAATCATCGCTATTATTGAAGGTTTAACGGAATATTTACCGATTTCATCAACCGCTCATATGGGTTTCACAGCCTCTCTTTTGGGAATGAACAGCGATGATGAATTTTTAAAAATGTTTCAAGTCTCTATACAATTTGGAGCTATTCTTTCGATTGTTGTGTTGTATTGGAAGAAATTTTTTGATTTTTCCAACCTTAATTTCTACATTAAACTTGGAAGTGCTGTAGTTCCAGCTTTGGTATTAGGATATCTTTTTGACGAGAAAATCGAAAGTGTTTTAGGAAATCAGCAAGTGATTTCAGCTGTATTAATTCTGGGAGGAATTGTGTTGATTTTTGTTGATCGATGGTTTAAAAATCCTGTGATTTTCGATGAAAAAGATATTTCTTTCAAAAAAGCCATCACCATAGGATTTTGGCAATGTTTGGCGATGATGCCAGGCACTTCACGGTCAGCGGCTTCCATCATTGGAGGCATGACCCAAAGGCTAAGTAGGAAAGCTGCAGCAGAATTTTCGTTTTTCTTGGCTGTACCCACGATGTTAGCCGTAACGGTCTATTCAGTATTTTTGAAAACTTGGGGCAAAAATACCGCAACCCCACAAAAAGGCTATGAAATGATATTGGCTACTGCTGAAAATACACAAGTTTTCCTATTGGGTAACCTCATCGCTTTTGTGGTTGCTTTAATCGCTGTAAAAACATTTATATCGGTTTTGACAAAATATGGGTTTAAATTTTGGGGATATTACCGCATTATCATCGGGATTGTTCTTTTTATTTATTTCACATATTATGGAAAATAATCCAATAACCTAATTTAAAGGTTATTAGAATAGCTTTCTCAATTAAAAAAGATTCTATTTTGTAACACAAAGAACACACATAGTTTTTGTCTTCAACAAAAAGTATGCACTGCCTAATCTAAAAAGAATTTAGAGTTTCGATAGATGTGTTTTTAATCGCAATTTGTAAATCAAATGACATTACTGAAATATATTTATTTTTTGGCAAAATCAACCAATCAGCATGGAGTGCATTCGCCTTTTGTTTACGATTTTATTACAAAATGCTTGTATTCAAGAAAAAAAATAGATGAAAAAGAATCCTATTCTGCAACAATAGAAGGAATTAATCCGAAACAATACAACTTACTACTGAAAAGTATGCGTTATTTCGGAGTAAAAACTGTCTTTGTGGATTCGGAAAATCTAAAAAATGCTATTTTAGGAGCAGGAATAGATGTTTCCGTAGACGTAAAACTAAAGGATAACCAAAAATACGATATTATTTTTTTACAAAATATATCACAACCTTCGAATATCACTTCACTATTGACGTATATGCACAACAATAGCGTTTTGATAATCAACAATTTGTACAAAAATACTCCTACATTGGCATGGCAAGAGTTTACATCGCATCCTCAGGTCACCGCTTGTATCAATATCTTTACACAAGGATACATTTTTATACGTAATGAACAAGGTAAGGAGTTTTTTTACATTAGAGTTTGAAAAATTATGGCAAGAGATGAACAATTAAAATCGCGTTGGGAACATATCTGTAGAGAATTATCCAAAACCTTTGGCAATGGAGAGGTTTTAGATGTCGATGATATCATATATCTTATTGGTTTACAAGAATTTGGGAATTTTCATCGCAAATTTAAAAAGGATGATAAAATCAACTTGATGCACATCGCTATCTGTAAGCTATTAGAACCATACGGCTACTACCGTTTTGATTTTGTTGACCCTGATGGTTGGCCTCACTATACATTGGTGGAAGAGTTACCTCCTTTAAAAGCTGGTGAACAGTCTATTCTTATGAAAGAAGCTATCGTACATTACTTTGAGAAAAATGAATTTTTCGATTAGTCAATATGGTTTTCTACAGTCTTATTTTTTTCAAAACCATCTAAAATTTGCTTATATTCCTCAAAGCGATGTTCTCGCACAGGTCTCACAAATGGCTCTGTGCGAAAATAGAGAAGTAGGCAGGGGCTAATATTTTTGTATTTTTCAACAAATTCATATTTAATTAATTCGCCGTTATTGATGCGTTGTTTAATTTTGTTGTGATAAGGATACATAAATTAGCGAATAAATACAGGTTCGTTGATGTTGGTAGTATGCTGTTGGCTAAAACGGTAGCCTTCATAGTCAAACCCTTTGAGTTCATCAAGAGTTTGTATATTATTCTTAATCAAATAACGAACCATTAGTCCACGTGCTTTCTTAGCGAAAAAGCTAATCATCTTTAACTCGTCGTTTTTCCAATCTTTGAAAATAGGAGTGATAAGTTGATTTTTAATTTGCTTATAATCAACTACTTTAAAATATTCATTACTTGCCAAATTAACAAATAATTCGTTAGAATCAAGTTCCTCATTCAAAAATACTGTCACAGATTCTTTCCAATAATCATATAAATTTTTAGCTCTCCCGATGCTTATTTTAGTTCCCATCTCCAAACGATAGGGCTGAATTAAATCCAGTGGTTTTAAAATGCCATACTGTCCGGAGAGAATACGCAAAGAGAACTGTAATCGCTCAACTTCTTTGCTATCAAGAGAATACACATCCAATCCATCATAAACATCTCCATCAAAAACATATACCGCCTGACGGGCATTTTCCAAAGAAAAAGGCAAGGAAAAAGCCTGATTACGCTCCCAATTTAAATTTGCTAACTTATCCGATATATGCATCAAATCAGCCAATTGTTTAGGTGATAATTCCTTCAAGGTGGCATTTACAGTAGCTATTTTCTCAGGAAAAACAGGTTGAGTGTGTTCCTTAGTTGGTATGTTTCTTTCAAAATTCAGAGATTTTGCTGGAGAAATAACGATTTTCATTGTACAGTATTAATATTTAAACACTCCATATTCACTATGGATAGTCAATTTTTTGCTATCCGATTTTTCTACACGCCCTACAATTTTGGCAGGTACTCCAAAACTTTCTGATATGGCAATCAAATCATTCGCAATTTCTTTTGGTACGTAGAGTTCCATACGGTGTCCACAGTTAAACACTTGATACATTTCCTTCCAATCAGTTTTTGATTCTTGTTGAATAAGTTTAAACAAGGGCGGAATTTCAAACAAATTATCTTTGATAATGTGTAAGTTATCTACAAAATGCAATATTTTAGTCTGAGCTCCTCCACTACAATGAACCATTCCGTGAATTTGTGAAACGTCATATTTTTCGAGTATTTTTTTTATGATAGGAGCATATGTTCTTGTTGGAGAAAGCACCAATTTTCCAGCATTGATAGGTGCGTCGTCCACAGTATCAGTAAGTTTTTTAGATCCTGAATACACTAAATCAGCTGGTACAGAAGCATCAAAACTTTCAGGATAATTAGTCGCTAAATACTTTGCAAATACATCGTGACGTGCCGAGGTTAGTCCGTTGCTTCCCATACCTCCATTGTACTCCTTTTCGTAAGATGCTTGTCCGAACGAGGCCAAACCAACGATAACATCTCCTTCTTTAATATTTGCATTATCAATCACTTGGCTTCGTTTCATACGAGCCACAACCGTTGAATCAACAATTACAGTACGTACCAAATCCCCTACATCGGCAGTTTCTCCTCCGGTTGAATGTATGGTAACTCCGTGAGCTTTCAATTCTTCAATAAGCTCCTCCGTTCCATTGATAATAGCAGAAATAACTTCTCCTGAAATTAGATTTTTATTACGCCCAATGGTTGAGGAAAGCATAATATCATTTACGGCTCCTACGCAAAGTAGGTCATCAATGTTCATTATCAGAGCATCTTGGGCAATGCCTTTCCATACGGAAAGATCACCTGTTTCTTTCCAGTAAAGATATGCCAACGATGATTTTGTCCCTGCTCCATCGGCATGCATCACCAAACAATAATCAGGATCATGAGTTAAAAAGTCAGGTACTATTTTGCAAAAAGCCTTTGGAAACAAGCCTTTATCAATGTTTTTTATAGCATTATGCACGTCACCTTTTGATGCAGAAACTCCTCGTTGAGCGTATCGTTTACTTACTTCCATACTGAAAAATTAATCTAAATTTGTAGAGTGCAAAACTACATTTTTTTTTTGCATAAACCAAGTATTTTGTACGGATTACTCTCCTTAGTTTACCTCCTTTAAAAACTCAGTAAATACGATCGAAGCCTCTTAGCAATCATCGTTAAGTAAAATGTTAGAAAAGACCACTATCCGAAGTATGCACGAAATCGAAAAATGAAAAGAAAATAATTTCTGAAAAACATCGTACAAATCAAAAAATATTCAATAATTTTGCGGACAAATTTCGTAATCGCTTTTAATAAAATGACTGCTAAAAGTAAAACTATCAAGTATCTAAAATCTTTCTACGTCAAAGATTATTTGATTATCGTCTTAGGCCTTACAATTTTCACGTTGGGAATCACAGGTTTCATACTCCCAAACAAAATCGTAACGGGTGGTTTATCAGGAGTTTCGGCTATGATTAAGTACGCAACGGGTATCGAAATGTGGATAACTAACTTGGTCATCAATACGGTTCTACTGGCAATTGCTTTCAAGGCCGTTAGTAAACAATATGTTTTAAGAACACTTATTGCCGTGGGGATTCTTTCCTTGATGCTTAGTTTTGGAGAGACCTACTTACAACCTTATTTTACAGCACATCCGCCAGTAGGCGAACCTTTTCTTTCGGCCATTGTAGGAGGTTTATTCTGTGGAACAGGGTTGGGATTATGCTTTTCAGTTAATGGAAGTACTGGAGGTACAGACATTATCGGAGCTTTGGTTACGAAATACTTCAATATTCGATTAGCGAGAATACTGCTAATAGTGGATATTTCAATTGTAATTTCATCCTATTTCATTCTGGGAGGCGATAGCAAAGCATTAGAGAGAACCATCTACGGATTGATTCTACTACCACTGATGTGGCAAATGGTAGAAATGGTGATCAACGGAGCCAGACAGTCAGTTCAACTATTCATATTTTCAAAACATTACGAAGAAATAGCTAACCACATTAACTCCGAAATCAAACGCGGATGTACGATAGTAGATGGTATTGGATGGTATTCCAAAACACCGATGAAGGTTATCATCGTGATTGCCCGACGCACCGAATCTACTTCGATTTTCCGTTTGGTAGGAAGTATCGACCCTGAGGCTTTCATTACAAAATCAAACGTTATGGGAGTTTATGGAAAAGGATTCGACAAATTGAAATAAAAATAGTTAGAAAGAGTATCTACTAAATATTAGATTTTCTAATTCACTGATTTATAAATAATTACCTATTATAAATTTTGAATAAAATCCTGATTTTCTCAGTAGGTGTTTAAATGTAATTACTCCTAATAGTAACGTTGAATACAAATAAAAGCAAAACAGACCTTTCCGCAGGTCTGTTTTGTTTTAGATTTTGGTAAAAAGAAAATACCTTTGAACTGAGGTTCAATATTTACGCCCGATTCATCAATTTAGCGACATATTTTCCGATGACATCGAACTCTAAGTTTACAATACTACCGATTTGAAGTTCTTTGAAAGTTGTGTGCTGTAATGTAAAGGGGATAATTGACACACTAAACTGATTTTCAATAGAATTTACAACAGTAAGACTTACGCCATCAACGGTGATTGATCCCTTTTCTATAGTAACATTTCCATTTTCGGACGAATAAGAAAAAGTGAAACGAGTGCTTCCATTTTCATCTTTAATACCAATACATTTGCCCGTTTGGTCAACGTGACCTTGCACAATATGTCCATCCAATCGAGCGTTGAGTAACATCCCACGTTCCAAATTCACCATGTCGCCTACTCGTAATTGACCTATGTTGGTTTTATTTAAAGTCTCCTGAATTGCTGTCACCTTATAGGTATCTCCTTGAATATCAACTACTGTTAAACATACGCCATTATGCGATACGCTCTGATCAATTTTTAATTCAGAGGTAAAGCGACTCTTTACATAGAGATGTAGGTTTGACTGTTCTTGCTCTATGTGGGTGATGGTTCCTAAATCTTCAATAATTCCTGTAAACATAACATTCTCATTTTAAAGACTCTACATATTGTTCAAAATCATTTGTAATTCGATTACAGATTTCTCAATACGCTTTACAATTTTGGAATCGGTAATGTCGCGCCTGAGTTCTGGTTGTTGAAACCAAGTGGTGTCAATTCCTGCCCGACAATGACTAATCTCCAACTGTCTGTTAATCTCAACAATAAAAAAATATTCTGAAGGAAAATAAGCATCTTTCACATCAAAAAACACGATAGATTTAGGCAAATAGAAGTCGCCATATTCGTGAGTTTGATGGATGCGGTCGTTATTCCAAACAACTGCATATTTGAATCCTTTTTCATTGCGTTTCCAAGGCAAAATGGATGTCTTTTGTGGCAATTCAAAAATGTGCATTCCGTCATCAGGAATGAACGTAGTTTTTGATAGTATGTAATCAAAAAGGGGTAATGTAATTTTTTCGTTTTTGAAAGGTTTACCATTGATTTTCCTATCTCTGTAATATACCCTTGGCATGATAAAATTCGATGTTTTAATGATTGGGCAAAGATAGGTAATATCTTTCGATTTTTGGAACGCTTTTCTTTTTTGTTAATATCTTTTTTTTGCATACCTTTGAGGCGGAAAATACAGTCCAAAAATCCTTTTTAACACAATTAATCGCAGCTAATTACCATTAAATGAGCTTAAATTTGAATCGAATTGCGTTTATAAATTGTAAGTAATCCGCCTTAAAATAGTTAAAACAGGATATTGAAAAAACACACACCTTTTATATGAAAAAAATCATCATTTTCGCTTCAGGTTCAGGAAGCAATGCTGAACAAATCACAGCTTATTTCAATGAAAAAAACACAGCAAAAGTGAGTTTAATACTATCTAACAACTTGAATGCTGGAGTATTGAATCGTGCTAAACGGTTAAAAATCCCTTCTTTGGTATTTGACCGTCAAGCATTTTACCATACGAATGTGGTGTTGGACATTTTGAAAAATGAAGCCCCTGACATCATTGTTCTGGCTGGTTTTTTATGGAAATTCCCTGAACATATCATCTCAGAATTTCCCGATAAAGTCGTAAACATACACCCGTCCTTATTACCGAAATACGGAGGCAAAGGAATGTACGGAAACTTTGTGCATCAGGCAGTTATCGACCATAAAGAAACGGAAAGTGGCATCACGATTCACTATGTAAATGAACATTATGACGAGGGAGCTATCATCTTTCAGGCAAAAACGGAAGTCCATACAGATGATACGGCAGAAACTTTGGCTCAAAAAATACATCTATTGGAATATGAATATTTTCCAAAAATCGTTGAGCAGTTATTGAAGTAAGGTTGTATTATAAAAAGTATGATGGTAGTTTTGATTGTCAGGCTGAGCGTAGTCGAAGCCTCGTAATTACAGGGCTTCGACTACGCTCAGCCTGACAGAAATATCCACTTTATTAAAAGTATCATACTTTTTACAACACTTCCTGAAGTAAAATAAAAACTCTGTGAGTTTCACGATGTATCAAAATCATAGGGTTTTGGTAAATTCAAAAGTAAGATAACGTAAAAAAATATAAACAATATAAAACAAATTATGAGTAATACAATCCCTTGGCAGGAACGTCCTGCTGGTTCTACTGACGTAATGTGGCGTTACAGTGAAAATCCAATTATCAATCGCTATGACATTCCAACATCGAACAGTATTTTTAACAGTGCCGTAGTTCCGTTCAAGGACGGATTTGCGGGTGTGTTTCGTTGTGATAACAAAGCTGTGCAAATGAACATTTTTGCAGGTTTCAGTAAAGACGGCATTCACTGGAAAATCAATCACGAACCTATTGAAATGAAAGCAGGAAACACAGATTTTCTACACTCCGAATACAAATACGACCCACGAGTAACTTTCATTGAAGATCGGTATTGGGTAACATGGTGCAATGGACATCACGGTCCAACAATTGGAATCGCCTACACTTTTGATTTCCAAGAATTTTTCATGTGTGAAAACGCTTTTTTACCATTTAACCGAAATGGTGTGCTGTTCCCTGAGAAAATCAATGGTAAGTACGCCATGCTGAGCCGTCCGAGCGACAATGGACACACTCCTTTTGGAGATATTTACATTAGCTACAGTCCTGATATGAAGTATTGGGGAGAACATCGTTGTGTGATGAAAGTATCTCCTTTTGTGGACAGTGCGTGGCAATGCACCAAAATTGGGGCAGGAGCTGTCCCTATTAAAACTTCTGAAGGTTGGTTGATGTTCTACCATGGAGTTATTAACACTTGCAATGGATTTCGCTACTCTATGGGGGCTGCGTTACTAGATTTGGAAAATCCGAGTGTGGTGAAATACAGAACAAAACCCTATTTATTGGCTCCTGCAACACTTTATGAAACTACAGGCGATGTGCCAAACGTGGTATTTCCTTGTGCCGCTTTGCATTCTCTTGAAGAAGATAAAGTTGCTGTGTACTACGGTGCAGCCGATACTGTGGTGGGAGTAGCTTTTGGTCGTATTTCCGAGATTATCAAATTTACGAAAGAAAATAGTCTATAGCAAAGAAATCGAAATATTTAATATTCAAAAAGAAGCTATCCGAAAAATTAAATTTTAGCGATTTACCAAAAAAAATAATACACTAAAAATCAATAGTTTATTTTTAAAATTTCGCTAAAAACAGACTTTTTCAGATAGCTTCTTCTTTTTTTATTTAGTTAATATTTGTTAACATTGTTTTTTTTTAATTTTTATTTCTACATTTGTGATGTACCACAATTATTCCCAAATATTTTCAAAAATAACAAAACTATACGTCCGAAAACTTAGCTGAATTACGAAATGTATTTTTCTCTACGTTTTCAGCAATCAAGTAAAAAAGGAATCGTCTATTCATCGTTTTTGTAAGATATTTTCACAAGGAAACTATAAATTACTAGAAAATGGACAATATATAGACATATTTTGAGCCTGATATAAATTCTTTAACACAAATAGCACTATTATGAAACATCTTTTTTACAGTTTATTTTTAATTTTGACAGTGTCGTGTAGCAAAAGTGACACAAGTGACTACGCTACAGAGTCCTCTGAAAGGGGAATTATTGGGAAATGGCGTTTGGTAGAAGTACATTCCAGTGATGGTACGCCTCAAGTGAATAAAGTTGATGTTAGTTCCGAAAATTACGTTGTAGTTTTCGATGCAAACGGAAATGTGGAATCTGTTGATTTTCCTTGCGTAGGGAAATATAACTTTGATTCTAATGCTTCAGGAAATTTAGGCAATAACCTTGTAGTAACATTCGATAAATGCAAATCAAACAAGAGTTTTTCGTATTCTATCAATGGATTGGCAAATGCGCGAATTTCGGATTATAATTACTTAATCCTAAACGTTGCAAACTGTGATGAACCTTGCACAAGAGTTTACAGAAGATTGAAATAATCCGATTTTGAAATCGATTTCACTGAGATAAAAATTCTCGAATTGATTGAGCCTCATACAGGATTTGCCTCATTGAACAAATTCGAAACATTAGTAATTATCACAGTAAATTCAAATATTATTTGGTATTAAATAGGATTTAAAAACAGAAAAGGCTGTCCGATAGTTTTAGGACAGCCTTTTGTTTTATTTTTACTTGTTGTTTACTTTGCAATACCGCTAATTTCGATATCAAAAATCAAATCACTATTGGGAGGAATGACACCTGGAGCTCCTGCTTCGCCATACGCCAAAGCCGAAGGAATAAACACACGTACTTTGTCTCCTACGTTCATCGTAAGCATAGCTTCTCTGAAACCTGGAATCAATCCAGCTGAGGTGTTGTAAGGCACCGGAAAAGGCTCATAACCTTTACCTCTTTCACGAGCAGGGTCATATTTTTGATATGCTTCTTCCACTGATTTAATATTGGAATCGAATAAAGTTCCATCAGTTAAATAACCTGCATAGCTAACCAAAACTTGTTCTGTGTTTTTAGGCTTTACCCCTTCTCCTTTTTTCAAACTAAAAACCTGAATACCTGAAGGATATTTCTTAGCTTCTGATTTTTGCTGAGCGATTTCAGTCAAGAATTGTGTTTTTAAAGCCTGTAAAGCTGCTTCTTTTTCTTTAGCTCTTTTTTCTAATGAAGAAAAATATTCCTCAATTGTGGCCTTTGCATCAAATTTTTTAGCATCTTTCCCATTGCGAATGAAAGTTATTTTATTGATTTTAACATCTTCTTTAGGTCTATCAGCCTGATGCGTTGGAACACTTGCGATAGTGTCTATCACCTCAAAACCTTGAACAGTTTCTCCAAAGACAGTGTGACGGCCGTCCAAATGTGGAGTTGGTACTTCGGTAATAAAAAACTGACTTCCATTAGTAGCTGGACCTGCATTTGCCATGGAAAGAATACCTTTTTTATCATGTTTTAAATGCTCAACAAACTCATCTTCAAAACGATATCCTGGGTCTCCCATACCTGTCCCTGTTGGATCTCCTCCTTGTAACATGAAATTTTTGATAACACGATGGAAAATCGTTCCGTTATAGTAAGGTTTATTTTTGTATTCCGCTTTTACAAAGCTGTTTGTTCCTTCTGCTAAACTCACGAAATTTGCTACCGTAACAGGAGTTTGGTCATAATGTAGTTTTATAACAATATCTCCCTTACTTGTTTGAATATTAGCAAATAACCCATCACCCAATTTGGAATTTTTCTGTGATTTACAACTGAAAAATGCCAAACTTGTAAAAAACAAAGTAATTAATTTCATTGTTTGCATATAATATAATTTTAAATTAATGTTCTGTATTTTTTGGAACTATTGTTTGATTTTGCTCCATTTTTTCTTTAGCCTTTTCGATTTTGAACACCTGAATTTTGGCTATAACAGGCTGATTACTTTCTATTTTATTTTTATCTCCTCGATAGCCATACGCGGTCTCAGAAGGGAAGAAAAACACTCCACTCTCTCCCTCTTTCAAAATCTTTAGAGCGGAACGTAACCCGAAAAAAAGCTCCTCTTTCTCAACATGATACGTGTATTCACCATCCTCTTTTTCTTGATAAATTTCGTTTCCTTCAAGATCTGAGATACTGTAATCGTAGGTTACAACATCACCAAATGATGCTGTATAGTCAGATTCTGGATTTTGATTGGTATAATAAAATTTAAAGCCGTGTTGTGAATCAACATAGGTGTTTAGCGTATCTTTTTTGATTATAGAATCAATGATAGCCTCTTCCGCTTGGAGCAACAATTTGTTTTTCTTTGCCGATTCTTTCAAAAAAGTGTTGGTCGTTTTCACGGATATGGGTCTTCGAGCTTGTTTTTCGCCACAAGACACTAAAAATACAACACATATTAAGGATACATAAATGTTACGCATAAATCTGGATTATTAATAACGCTTTTTGATAATTTCAGGCAACACTTCCTTGAAGAAAGCCACTGCTTCTTCAATACTTCCATTGTATTTTCCACCCGCGGCGTTCACATGCCCCCCTCCTTTGAAATATTTTCGAGCAAAAACATTCACATCATATTGGTTTTTCGAGCGAAATGACATCTTTACATAATCTTTTTCTTGAATGAATATTACCGCTAATTTGGTGTCTTTAATGGTTAATCCATAGTTTACGAATCCTTCGGTATCTCCTTTCTGAGCATCGTTTTGTGCTAACTCTTCAGCTGATAAAGTAATGTAAGCAGTGTCATAGTCTTTCAAATAAACCATATTTTTCAATGCTATGCTCAACAATTGCAATTTATTGTAAGAATTAGTGTCGAATACATTGTTATTTATCTGGCTATTATCGGCTCCTTTTTCAATAAGAAATGATGCTTTTTTGAACGTACTACTTGTTGTGGAGGCATATTTGAAATTACCTGTATCAGTCATCATTCCTGTGTAAAGACAGGTCGCAATGGTTTTATTGATAAGGTTTTGATCTCCCATAGCATCAATAAATGAATAGACCATTGAGCAAGTGGAACTTGCCTTAGGGTTGGAAAAAGCAATCTGTGCATAACCATCAGGCTCTTCATGATGGTCAATCATGACAAAGGTAGCTTTGGACGTTTCTAAAAGAGGAGTTAATGTATCCGCTCGTTTCAAAGAATTAAAATCTAATGTGAAAATGAGCTGTGATTTTTTGATTTGCTCCCTAGCTTTTTCGGGTTGATTATCATATATAAGAATAGTTTCCGCATCAGGTAACCATTTCAAATTACTCGGAAAATCATTTGGAGAAACAACTGTCACATCACAATTCTTTAATTTTAAATAGTGATACAACGCCAAACAACTTCCTATAGCATCTCCATCAGGATTTTTATGAGGGATGATACTTATTTTAGATTGCTTTTTAAGCAATAGTTTTGTGGACTCTATATCATGTATATTCATAGGGGACGAATGTACGACAATATTTTTAATTTTCGATATAGTTTATATTTTTTATAACGTTTATTTTGAAAGTAATAGGAGTGTGTTTTGTGTAATCAATGGGTAATTTAAGAGATGGAAAATACTATTTTCTTCTCTGAATTAACATTATAGCCAAATTAGAAACTAACACTTTATTTCCTTACGACCGAAAATGAGGTTTTCTAATGACTTATGGATTTTGTAAAATCTGGAATCTCAACAGGGATATTACCATTTTGTACCGAAAGTTCTGAAAGTTCCGTTATGCACGACCATAAGGCTCCATCGTAAACATTTTGATCCAACGGGAGCCCATTCTTGAGGCAATATACCAAACGATAGTCCATGATGATGTCCATTGGTTTTTGATCAGGAAGCAACTCTCTCAAATATGCTGTTTGCTTCACAAACGGATGTTCATTTTCTTGCATGTATAGCTCCATTTCATGGGTTGACAGCTGTGGCGTAGCTCTTTTATCAAAATATATTTGTGGCGTAGGATATTTCTGTACAAAACCATCAGTGCCACTTAGCAAAAAAATTCGTGAATAAGGACGTGGACTAGTAGCATCGTGTTGCAAAAGAATCGTTTTTCCTAAAGCTGTTTTTATGAGCGTCAAGTTCATGTCGCCTGTATACTGAACTTGTGCTTGTGGAGAATCCTTACCAAAGGTATTTTCAGCGTATCGTTGCATTCCAATAGCCAGTGAAGACATGGACACTAAACGCGTTAAATTATCTCCTCGCAAGATGTTCATCGCTTGGCAAATTGGTGCTATTCCATGTGTTGGATATGGATTTCCATTGTGAGTTTGGCTGTACTTCATTCGCCATTCCCCTCGAAGAGTATCGCGATCATTTTGTTGAAAATTCAAACGACGTAAATCGTGAATATACGCCCCTTCGCCGTGAACAATTTCCCCCAGTAGTCCTTTTTGAATCATCTGTAAGGTCATCAATTCAAAATTGTCATAACAAGTATTTTCAAGCATCATGCAATGTCGCTGAGTGGCTTCGGCTGTTTTTACAATTTTCCAACAATCGTCCACAGTCATGGCTAGAGGAACTTCAATGGCTACGTGTTTGCCTTGTTGCATGGCATAAACAGCCATTTCAGTATGCATCTCCCAAGGAGTAGAAATATACACCAAGTCAAGATTCGGTAGCTGACAAAGTTTTTTCCAATCTTCTTTTCCTGATAAAAAAACAGGAGCAACAGATTGTTTTTCAGTGATTTTTTTTGCTTTTTCGATATATTCGGGATAAATATCGCATATTGCCGAAATATGCACATCCAAGCACATATAACGTTTCAACGCCTCTACACCTCGAATGCCTACACCTATGAATCCGATTGAAAGATTTTCAATAGGAGCTACAGCTAAATTAAAAACACTTTTTGTCATTATTCCCCTTTTTTATATTATTATCGCTCATCCGCCATATCCACCTCTACACGTAAGTTATTGATGATAAACTCCTGTCTGTCAGGGGTATTTTTTCCCATATAAAAATCTAAAAGCTGATCAGTGTGGATGGTTTTATCCATCATTACAGGATCTAAACGAATATCCTCTCCTATGAAATGCTTAAATTCATCTGGAGAAATCTCTCCCAATCCTTTAAAGCGAGTAATTTCAGGTTTTCCTTTGATCTTTTTGATAGCGTTTTGCTTTTCTTCCTCGCTGTAGCAATATATCTTCTGTTGTTTATCTCTAACACGAAACAAAGGGGTTTGCAAAATATACACATGTCCTTCTTTGATAAGTTCGGGAAAAAATTGCAAGAAAAACGTTATTAAAAGCAAACGAATATGCATTCCATCCACATCAGCATCAGTGGCGATGACAATGTTATTATATCGTAAATCGTCGATTGAGTCTTCAATGTTCAAGGCCGCTTGCAGTAGGTTAAACTCTTCATTTTCATACACAATACGTTTGGTCATCCCATAAGTGTTCAACGGTTTTCCTTTCAAGCTAAACACGGCTTGTGTTTCCACATCCCTTGACTTGGTAATTGAGCCCGACGCTGAGTCTCCCTCCGTTATAAATAATGTTGTTTCTAAATTTCGTGAATTCTTTGAATCGGTCAAATGCACACGACAGTCCCGCAATTTTTTGTTGTGCAAACTTGCTTTTTTAGCATATTCCCGTGCCGTTTTTCGAATACCCGCCAACTCTTTGCGTTCACGCTCGGCTTGTTCGATTTTTTTCTTGATTTCTTCGGCTACTTCCAAATTTTTATGCAAAAAATCATCTAAATGCTTGCCTATAAAATCATTGATATATGCTCGAACTGAAGGCATTCCTTCACCCATTTCAGTTGAACCAAGCTTCGTTTTTGTCTGACTTTCAAACACAGGCTCCATAACTTTAATTGAAATGGCTGCAATTACGGACTTACGGATATCTGCTGCTTCATATGATTTGTTATAATAATCACGAAGCGTTTTCACGAAAGCCTCTCGAAATGCTGTTAAATGGGTTCCTCCTTGTGTTGTGTTTTGACCATTGACAAACGAATAATACTCCTCACTATACTGAGTGCGACTGTGAGTTATAGCAACCTCAATATCATCTCCTTTCAGATGGATAATTGGGTATAGAAAGTCCTCTTCATTATTATTATCATTCAATAAATCCTTGAGTCCATTTTCTGAATAAAACTTCTCTCCATTGAAGTGAATCGTCAGTCCTGGATTTAGATATACATAATTTTTGAGCATACGCGTAATATACTCATTCCTAAACTTATAGTTTTTAAAAATACTTTCATCGGGAATAAAAATCACGTTGGTTCCTCGCCGTTTGTTTGATTCCTCCACAGGGGACTCTTCAAGCAATATTCCTTTCTCAAAAATTGCAGATTTTGATTGGTTATCACGTACCGATTCCACTTTGAAATAAGTTGAAAGGGCGTTTACTGCCTTGGTTCCGACCCCATTCAACCCTACGGATTTTTTGAACGCTCGGGAATCATACTTTCCTCCCGTGTTCATTTTTGAAACTACATCCACTACTTTCCCCAACGGAATCCCACGGCCATAATCACGTACATCCACACGGTTATCGCTGATTTTCACTTCTATAGTTTTACCAGCTCCCATGACAAATTCGTCAATACAGTTATCTAAAACCTCTTTTAAGAGAATGTAGATTCCGTCATCGGAAGAGGAACCATCGCCTAATTTTCCGATATACATACCCGGACGCATACGGATATGCTCCCGCCAATCCAACGATTTAATATTGTCTTCCGTATATTGTATATTCTCCATAAGTGACAAAGTATTTCAAAAACTGTGTGCGAAGATACTAAAATTTACATTTGTTCGAAAATTTGAAAATTATTTTTTTTCAAATCTGACACCTCCTTACCCCTACTCCATTCCAAAACTGTGGATAATTTTTTGAATACCCTAACTATTTTTGATTGCTTATTTTGTAACTTTGTAGGCTAAAAACATTCAGACACTATGTACTTAATTTTCGATACGGAAACTACAGGTTTACCTAAACGTTGGGACGCTCCCTTTACAGATACCGACAACTGGCCACGTGCTGTGCAAATTGCATGGCAATTACACGACCGAATGGGAAATCTGGTGGAACATCAAGATTTTTTGATTGCTCCTGATGATTTTAACATTCCGTACGATGCTGAAATAGTTCACGGAATTTCCACAGAACTCGCTCAAAGTAAAGGAGTTCCAATTCAGGTTGTTTTTGAAAAATTCAACGATGCTCTGAAAAAATCTCAGTATGTAGTAGGGCAAAACATAGGCTTTGATATCAACATTATGGGGGCGGAATTTCTACGTTATGGGGTAGAAAGCCCATTGACCACAATGCCTATTTTGGATACGTGTACTGAAATTACTGCCGAACTATGCAAGATCCCTGGAGGACGAGGAGGGCGATTTAAATTACCTACCCTAACAGAATTACACGAATTTTTATTCGGAATCCCCTTTGCTGAAGCCCATAACGCGACGGCCGACGTGGAAGCCACCACACGCTGTTTCTTTGAGTTGATTCGCATCGAGCAAGGATTTTCAAAAGAGTTTATTACGCCAGAGTATGTTTCCGATTTTCAAAAACACAATCCTACTGAAATTCAACCTATTGGGCTTAAACACATCAATTTAAAAGAGGCCTCCGACAAAATCCGTCAATCTCAAAAAACTGAAGGTGGACTTACTGAGCAACAGATAGAAGCCAACATAGCTCTACTCGAAGATGCTCCTTTTGCCCATTTGCACAACCATACGCAATTCTCTGTTTTACAATCTACTACATCCATCTCTGATTTAGTAAAAAAAACCGCTCAAGAGAAAATGCCCGCCGTGGCTTTGACCGATAGCGGAAATATGATGGCTGCTTTTCATTTTGTAAAAGAAGTGGCAGGATATAACAAATCGGCAGAAGCTAAAAACAAACAGGCCATCGAAAATGGCGAACAACCCACTGAAA
Organism: Capnocytophaga canis; assembly: GCF_043187445.1. Taxonomy (NCBI): domain Bacteria; kingdom Pseudomonadati; phylum Bacteroidota; class Flavobacteriia; order Flavobacteriales; family Flavobacteriaceae; genus Capnocytophaga; species Capnocytophaga canis. The sequence goes on from NZ_CP171121.1 coordinate 657,645, forward strand.
TTACTATAAAACCAATTGTAGGTTGCGAATTTAATGTATGTGAAGACCATTTGGACAAATCACACCAAGATAATGGATATCAAATAGTTATACTCGCAAAAAACAAAAAAGGCTACCATAACTTAGCAAAAATGGCTTCCATAGCCTACACTCAAGGATATTACTATGTACCTCGAATTGATAAGAAAATCGTAGAACAATATAAGAGCGATTTGATGGTACTTTCGGGAGGAATGAACGGAGAGATCTCGTCCAAAGTACTGAATATCGGTCAAAAACAAGCTGAAGATGCTCTTTTGTGGTGGAAAGAACAATTTGGGGAAGATTTTTACATCGAAATCATGCGACATGGTCAGGAAGATGAAAATCGCGTAAACATAACGCTTATCGAACTCGCTAAAAAGCACCATGTAAAGCTCATTGCAACTAATAACACCTTCTATATCAACCAAAAAGATGCAAACGCACACGATATTTTGCTATGTGTAAAAGATAATGAAAAACAGGCAACTCCTATCGGTCGTGGGCGTGGTTATCGGTTTGGGATGCCTAATGAGGAGTATTATTACAAATCGACGGAGGAGATGAAAGCTTTATTTAAAGATTTACCCGAAGCGATTTTAAATATTTCCGAAGTTATCAGCAAGGTGGAACCCTACGGTTTGGGACGAGATGTTCTACTACCTAAATTCGATATTCCTGTTGAATTTACAGTGGAGGACGACCCCGATGGAAAGAAGGGAGAGAACAACTATTTGCGACATCTTACATACGTGGGTGCAGAAAAAAAATACAAACAAGGCATCACCGACGAAATTCGAGAACGCCTTGATTTTGAATTATCTATTATAGAAAAAACCGGATATCCAGGATATTTTCTTATTGTACAGGACTTCATTGCTGCTGCTCGGAATATGGGAGTATCGGTAGGGCCAGGACGTGGCTCGGCAGCAGGTTCTGCTGTAGCTTACTGCTTAGGAATTACCAACATGGATCCAATTGAATACGACCTCCTCTTTGAGCGTTTTCTGAATCCTGACCGTGTGAGTATGCCTGATATTGATATTGATTTTGAAGATTCGGGTCGCCAACTTGTAATTGACTATGTAATAAATAAATACGGGGCAAACCAAGTAGCTCGAATCATCACCTACGGAACGATGGCCGCTAAATCATCTATCAAAGATACGGCTCGTGTTTTAGCTGTTCCCATTGAAGAATCAAACCGATTGGCTGGTTTAGTACCCGATAAAATGCCTTCGCTCAAAAAGATTTTCAATGCCGATGATAAAACCTTGAAAGAAAAAATACGCTCCGAAGACTTCCCTAAGGTCAACGAACTTAAACAGTTGTTAGAAGGCGATGATTTGAGTAGCCAAACCATCCAACAGGCAAGAGTTTTAGAAGGTTCGGTACGTAATACGGGGGTTCATGCTTGTGGAGTTATCATCACCCCAGATGATATTACTAATTTTGTACCAATTTCATTAGCAAAAGATTCGGATTTATTCGTTACCCAATTCGATAACTCGGTAGTAGAGAGTGCAGGACTTCTGAAAATGGACTTTTTGGGGCTTAGTACACTCACCCTTATCAAAGATACAGTGGAAATCATTAAATTACGTCAAGGAATTGACCTTGATCCTGAGGAGTTTCCACTGGACGATAAAAAAACTTATGAACTTTTCCAACGAGGTGAAACCGTCGGTATTTTTCAATACGAGTCCCTTGGAATGCAAAAATACATGAAGGAGTTGAAGCCTACTGTTTTCGCTGATCTCATTGCGATGAATGCTCTCTATCGACCTGGCCCGTTGGAGTATATCCCGAGTTTCATTCGCCGAAAACATGGTACGGAACCTATTGTGTATGACCTTGAAGCTATGGAGGAATACCTTAAAGAAACGTACGGAATCACAGTGTATCAAGAGCAGGTAATGCTCCTTTCTCAGAAATTAGCAGGATTTACCAAAGGTGATGCAGACACTCTGCGTAAGGCAATGGGTAAAAAACAGAAGGACGTACTGGACAAGATGAAACCTAAATTCATCAGTCAGGCTGCCGAAAGAGGACATGACCCCGAAAAGTTAGAAAAAATTTGGAGAGATTGGGAAGCCTTTGCAAGTTACGCCTTTAACAAATCACATTCCACATGTTACGCTTGGATTGGCTATCAAACAGCTTTTTTGAAAGCTAACTACCCCGCAGAATTTATGGCGGCCGTACTATCCAATAACATGAATGATATCAAGCAAGTTACTTTCTTTTTAGAAGAATGCAAACGAATGGGAATCAAAGTTTTAAGCCCTGATGTAAACGAATCTTTCTATAAATTTACGGTAAACAAAAACGGAGATATTCGCTTTGGGTTAGGAGCTATTAAAGGAGTAGGAAGAAATGCCGTAGACACCATAGTGGAACATCGTAAAGAAGGAATGTACACATCTATTTTTGATGTAGCAAAACGCGTTGATTATAAAAATATCAATAAAAAAGCCTTTGAGAATATTGCACTTGCAGGAGGTTTTGATTCATTTACGAAAGTACATCGAGCTCAATACTTTCACGCCGAAGCTGATGGAATTCCTTTTTTGGAAAAAGCAATCCGTTTTGGAAGTAAGTACCAAGAAAGTAAGAATTCTGCTCAGATGAGTCTATTCGGAGGCAGTAGCGAAGTAGATGTCCCTGAACCCATAGTTCCCAACTGCGAAACATGGGGTAATTTGGAGCAACTACGCCGTGAAAAGGAAGTTATCGGGATTTATATTTCGGGGCACCCTTTGGATGAATTTAAACACGTTATTCGGCAATATTGCAACTTATCACTAAATCAACTATCTGATTTAAAACCTTTTGTAAACAGAGAAGTAAATGTTGCTGGAATGATTACGGACGTGAAACACAACACTGCTAAAAACGGAAAAGGTTGGGCTTCATTCATCATGGAAGACTATGATGGTGCGTATGAATTTCGTTTATTCAACGAAGATTATTTAAAATTCCGTAACTATTTGATCCCGTCGACATTTCTGTTTTGCAAATTCAAAGTAGAAGAAGGCTGGGTTAAAAAAGATACCAACGAACGGGGTGAACCACGCATAAAATTCATGGAAATGATTATGATGCAAGATGTTCTACAAAAGATGACAAAAAAAGTAGCTTTCGAATTTGGCGTAAATGATATTTCGGAACATACAGTTCATTTTTTTAAAGAGAATATAGCAAAATTTTCAGGAAACTGCCCTGTCATCTACAGGATAAAATCTGCCGAAGAAAAAATATCCATTAGCATGGACAATCCAAATCAAGGTGTACATATTTCGAACGATTTTTTAGATGCCTTAGACAAGGAAAAAATACGCTATCTACTAAACGAACGAGAACCTAAAAAACTCATCGACACCAAAGAAGATTCTAAAACGGTAGAAACTGAAGAGGAGGAAGAGATTCATGAATCATTAGTTGATGATAATGATTAAAGCGATAAAAAACATAACGAAACTTGTAAGAAAACAACCCTCAGTAGAATACCAGAAAGTAAAATGATTGTACTTATTAAGCATTATATAATTCTAATATGGGAAAAAAAATAACACACTAAATCCGTAAAACAAAGTAAAAAAGCTGGTATGGTGTCTCGTCCTGAAAAAAAATGATACAGGATTGAACAAATAAAAGGTTGTATCGTAATCCTTTAACTCACTCTGGTTTTACACACCCTTGCTATAATGCAAATACAGACATCAAAAAAACTTACTTGGGCTCCTAAGGCAGATGAACGCGAACGTATTGATTTGATTTATTACAAAGGAAAAGGAATTAAAGTATTAGAAGCCAAACTTTTTGGAACGGATAGTTCTGTTTGTCGGTCAAAGCCTATTAAAGATGATTTTCAGGATACAATTATAAAACCTTTGGGGATATATCCCAGCGACCATAAAGGAGTTTGGATGAAGTTCAAAATCACCCCTTCAAAAAAATCAAGAAGATAAAAAAAGTCATTATACTGTTTAGTAACAAAGGATTAAATCTTTAAAAGTTGAGGCAAACACACAAAATTTAAAATAATTTTCTGTGCTCAGCATATCTACAAAGACTAATAGTAGTTTGTCATAAATTCAATACCTCAATTAGCATATTTATTTCAGCTAATTGAGGTACCTACTAACTATGAAAACTAAACCTATCTTCTTGACTATATTTTATCAAATCCTGTGTATTTTCTTAACACTTCTGGGATAACTATACCATCTTCAGTTTGGTAATTTTCTAAAATTCCAGCCAATACTCGTGGCAAGGCCAAAGAACTTCCATTGAGGGTATGAGCCAATTTATTTTTGCCATCAGTATCTTTATACCGCAATTTTAATCGGTTGGATTGGAAGGTTTCAAAATTAGATACAGAACTGATTTCCAACCATTTTTGTTGTGCTGTGGAATACACCTCAAAATCATACGTCAATGCTGATGTGAAGCCCAAATCACCACCACAAAGACGTAAAATACGATATGGCAACTTCAATTCATTTAAAATTGATTTAACGTGTTCCACCATCATATCCAAGGCTTTATAGGAATTATCAGGGTGTTCTACACGCACAATTTCCACTTTATCGAACTGATGTAAACGATTCAATCCACGAACATGAGCTCCATAACTTCCTGCCTCGCGGCGGAAACAAGGCGTATAAGCTGTACAACATATAGGCAACTCATTTTCAGATACTAACACATCTCTGAAAAAATTTGTGACAGGCACTTCTGCCGTAGGGATAAGATACAAATCATCTAAACCAACGTGATACATCTGTCCTTCTTTATCAGGCAACTGCCCTGTACCGTATCCCGATGCTTCGTTCACCACATGAGGTACTTGAAACTCTTGGTAACCTGCTTCAGTATTCTTATCTAAGAAATAGGTAATCAACGCACGTTGCAGTTTTGCTCCCTTACCCTTATAGACTGGAAAACCAGCTCCAGTAATTTTCACACCCAATTCAAAGTCTATAATATCGTACTTTTTTGCTAATTCCCAATGTGGCAAAGCTTTATCTCCTAAGTTAGGTACTTCTCCCGCTTGAAAAACTACTTCATTATCAGTATCTGACACTCCAAAGGGCACCAGCTCATTTGGTATATTCGGAATGCGGTACAACAATACATTAAGATTTTCAGAAATTTCATTCAAAGCGTCCGATAAAGTTTTAGATTTATCTTTAAGTTCACCTGTTTTGGCTTTTAGTTCATTCGCTTTTTGGGTGTCTCCTGATTTGAATAAAATTCCGATTTCTTTTGAAATATTATTTGATTCTGCTAATACCTTATCTAATTCGGCTTGGGTTGCACGTCTTTTCTCATCTAAATTGATGATGTCATCAACTAAATGTAAGTCTTTGAAATTTCGCTTTTTAAGTCCGTTTAAAACAACGTCTTTGTTCTCCCTAACAAACGTAAGTTGTAACATATTTCGTATACTTTATATTTTAGATTATTGAACTCACAAAAATACAATAATATTTCACAAAGACAAAGAATAACCTCATTTTTCTAAAAAAATTAAGTCTTATGATTTATTAATCGAAAATCATTTCTAAATTTGCGTATTAAAATATTTGAAATGGAAAACAAAGAATTACAATTCAAAACAAATCTTAATTGCGGAGGATGTGTATCAAAAGTACAGAATGAGTTAGATAACGCTTTAGGGAAAGACCAATGGAGCGTTGATACTGATAATCCTGATAAAATTCTACGTGTGAACAGCGATGTTTCTGCTGAAAAGATTATTGAAATCGTAAAAAGTAAAGGATTTAACATTGAATTTTTGGAGTCATAATCCAAAAAAACATTGTTTTTTCACTGACAGACTTTTTTAGAGCGTTGATGTTTCCTGTTTCGGAAAACATCCAACGCTCTTTCATTAGTCTCCTAAGCATAAATATATCACAGGAGTAATATCATCCTCGTAACCTTCAATTTCAAAACCTTCAAAGAAGATATTGTCGCCAAGTTCTTTGTTTTGCAAACAGTTGTGGATATTCCAAAGCAGTTCCAATGCACCAAAAGAATTATTATCTCCTGATTGAAGTTCTGCAATGATTTCCGCTTGATAAAAACCGTTTTGCTCGTTGTACTGATTAAAAATATTGTCAATCGGCTCAACGAATTCCTCAAATGGTAATAAATCTTTCTCGCTTCTAACCCATGCCTCGTAAATAACTTTCACTTTAGATGTTTTGAACAGGGTTGTAAAGGGGTTAAAATAATCTAAATCTTGTTCGATGTACTCGTTATAAGCCCGAACATCATCCCAAAATTGCATCAGCCCCACGTAATTGATTTTATTGAATGCCCATGCTACGCCATCCAAGGCAGCATGATTTTCAGATGGGACAAAATTTTCGCATACGTTCAATCGATTTACATCTACCACTGGAGGATAAGGAATTGCTTTCGCTTCGAATCGTTCAATGAGAGCTTCTGCCATATTTTGCAATTTATAAAGCATCTCTTCCTCATAGAGCGGTACTAAAGTGAAGAATTGAACTTGGCGTCCAGTAGGAAGTGTTACTAAGGCATTACTACGGTCTTTAGTTTCGCTTCCTATGAGCATCAAACAAGTGAACGGAGTATCAGGCAAAGGTTCTCCTGTTGGAATAGTATGCCACCAATCTAAAAAAGTTTGTTGTTCAATAGGTAGCTGTGCTAAGGTTTTGAGCCATCTGATCGGCCAAAAATCTTTTTCATCATTTCCGTAAACATTCCAATCGGGAGGAAGGTTAATCATTAATTCGGCATTAGTACTCCCTTCATGATCTTGGGGAACGAGCATATCAAAGGCTCCCATTCCTCCTGTTATTAGGGTGTAGTAATTCCGTTCAGGCGTAGGCTTGATGATGTAAATATCACAGCGAATGTCAGATGAAATAAGTTCAGGGAATACATCATCAATTTGACCTATGTTTTCAGAAATATAATTCTTTAAAGTATCTAACTCATCTTCAGTGTAATAAACAGCAGAAAAGTCATCTGTGGTAGTAAACATTAGGGAATTGAATTTCTCATCATAGACAACAAATCCTTCTTCAATATTTTTAGTAGTGGTATAGAGCCACGACCAAATGTTGGGACTAACAGAATCTACGTAATAACTTTGGAGCTTATCCGAAAGGGAAACACTGATCAGCTGCCCAAAGTCTTCTTCATTGATGCTATCAAAATCAAAACACAAATATTCTTCGTTTCCTTGCTCATTATGTTGCATCAAAAACGGAATCCAACGTTGGCTAAACAATTGATTTTTGATAATGTCGTCATCAAAAAAATCATCGGACGAAAATGTTAAATCTTGCCAATTTTTCCCATAGTTGTTTACAACAAATGAGAGCCATCGCTTTTGTAGTTCTTCTACTTCTTGAATGGAAATAAAACGTTGTGCATTATTAAGGAAAAAAACATTGTTATCCGTTTGTCCATCAAAAGTTTTATAAAAATAACGTACGTCCTCAGGCAAATTAATGCCCATTCTTTGCTCAAAAGCATCCAATGTTGTATCTGAAGCTCCTTTGCCAAGTACAGAAACTAAAGCAGGTGCTTTTTCTTGAATAAGTGCTATGAACTTTTCGAACAGAAATTCAAATTTCAAAGCTCCTTGTGGAGCAACTTCAGTGGGTTTCAATCCTTTTTGTTCAGCAATTTTGAGAAATTCCAGTAAATCTTTTCCATTACCCTCAGAGGCATGTGAAAGATGTTCTTTCGCTTTCTCTATATTATCTAAAAAGAAATAGGCATAGCCAATGCGATAGTGCCATATTTGGGAAGGTATATCGTCTTTGACGTAGTTAAAGACACTCACAGCCTTTTGCAAGTAAGCACGATTCTCTTCAGAGGGCATCAGCCAATAAAAATTATTGTACGCACGGCCTAATTCACTTAAAACTTGCGATGTTTTTTGTTGTACAGGAAGGTTTTCAATAAATTCAATAATGGCGGATACTTTGTTGTCTTTATCCCACTTTTCTATCTTTGCTAAGATTTGTTTTTCAGTCATAAAAGTTATTTTACCAGAAAAATATATTCTAAGCGACAAAAGTAAATCAAAAAGATAGAACCCGAAAATATTTCAAATAAAACTATTGTGGTATTTTATAAAAGTAGTATCTTTGGCTCTTATAATATGATTTGATATAACCATGGAATATAATTTTGACGAAATCAACGACCGCAGTAAGAGCGATGCTCTCAAATTAGAAGCACTTCAACCACGTTGGGGAAGAACGGATTTATTAGCAATGTGGATTGCTGATATGGATTTTAAAACACCTCCTTTTATAGTGAACGCTTTGAAAAAACGGATGGAATGCGAAATTTTTGGATATACGGCTAAACCACAACAATGGTATGACGCTATTATCAATTGGCAACAAAAACGTTTTGGTTGGAATATCAGTCAAGAGATGATTTCTTTCACCCCGGGGGTTGTACCTGCCCTAGCAATGGTTGTACAGGCTTTTACGGAAAAAGGTGACAAAGTCTTGATTCAACAGCCTGTGTACTATCCATTTTCATTGGTAGTGGAGAACAACAGCAGAGTTTTGGTAAACAGTCCTTTGGAACTGATTGACGGTCAATACCAGATCAATTTTGATAGATTGGAAAAAGATATCAAAGGATGTAAGGTATTTCTATTCTGTCATCCTCACAATCCAGGAGGTCGAGTTTGGCGACGTGATGAGCTGGAACGTGTAGCAGACATTTGCCATAGAAACAATGTGGTACTGGTATCCGATGAAATTCATGCTGATTTAACTTTACCTCCGCATAAACATATCCCATTAGGTAGCGTAAGTGATCAAGCTCGTCAAATGAGTATTACGTTCGCATCACCCAGCAAGGCTTTCAATATGGCAGGATTTACAACCTCCTATGCCGTAATTCAAAATCCTGAATTGCGAGAGAAATTCCAAAGCTATGTAGAAGGAAACATGCTCGGCGACGGAAACGTATTTGCTTATCAAACGGTAATCGCTGCTTACACAGAAGGAGAGGAATGGTTAAACAAGCTATTGAAATATATTCAGAAAAACATTGACTTTGTAGTGGACTATGTGGAAAAGAACATTCCAAAAGTGAAATGTATCGTTCCAGAGGCTTCCTATCTGGTGTTTTTAGACTTCCGAGGGTTGGAAATCTGTCAAGAGAGTTTAGTTCATCTGTGTGTTGATGGAGCTAAATTGGCATTAAACGACGGAGCTATGTACGGCAAAGAAGGTGAAGGATTCATGCGTATTAATTTAGCTTGTCCTCAAAGCATTATTGCTCAAGCACTTCATCAGTTGAAAGATGCTATTGAAAAACAAGAAGAATGTGTTTAAAAAGTAGATCCACAATAATGTTCCACCTGATGTAAATTCCCTTGAGGGTGGAACGCTTTTTCTTGCTATCGTATGAAAATTTTGCACAATTTTCCTATTAGGAATAAGGTTAAGTTAATGGTAATTAAATTAATCCTTAGCTAAATTTTTACCCAGACTCCTTTTTTGAGAAAAGAAAAAATTTGTGTGAAGCCTAATGATTAATGTTTATAGAATGATAAAAAGTAAGATTTACACCTTTGTTCTGTTTTGTTTGTTGCCCTTGTGTAGTTACGCACAGGAAGATGAGGATGACGGAATGATTCAAAGTCCTTCCAAAGTGGATAAAAAAAATAGAGACTATGGAGTGAAATATTTGGAAGACCAATTTTATTTGGGACTAACATACAATATTCTAAGCTCAAAAGCATCAAGAGTAGTCCAACACGGTCTTTCCCATGGCATTCATACGGGTATCATGCGTGACATCCCGCTAAACGAACGTCGCAACGTAGGAATCGCCGTAGGGATGGGGTATGCCTATGATCTGGTATATAGTAACATTGTCGTTTTCAGCGAAAATGGTGTGCGAACCTATCAAATTCCCGACGGGATCAAGTCCTTGAATTTGAACAAAAATAACTTTTCATTACACACATTAGAGATTCCTCTGGAGTTCCGATGGCGAACCTCAACAGCGGAAGATCATAAGTTCTGGCGAATTTACACAGGAATGAAATTTGGTTATGTCCTAAAATCCAAAAGTTTTTACGAGCATAACGAGTTGAGTACTTCCTTCTCTAATCTCGAATTAAAAGGAAAATTTCACACAAAACTCTACGCTGCATTAGGCTACAACGCCGTAAACTTTTACGTGCAATACAGCTTGACTCCCCTGTTCAAAAATGTCAACACCATTGAAGGGACTTCCTTGAAAGCTAATATCCTTCAATTAGGAGTGATGTTCTATATTTTGTAAAAAGGTAAATTTAGAAAAGAATTTCACCTTTTAAAATTCAGTAAGAAAGTCTTAAATTAAGAAAATACACCTAATATGAAAATAATAGCCATGATACCAGCTCGTTACGGAGCAACACGTTTTCCAGGTAAACTCATGAAAGACTTGGGAGGAAAACCTGTAATTGTTCAAACTTTTGAAGCTGTACGTGCCACACAACTCTTTGAAGATGTGTACGTGGTAACCGACGATGACCGCATTGAACAGGCTATTATTGAAGTTGGTGGCAAAGTCATTCGTAGTAAAAGAGAATATCAGAGCGGAAGTGACCGATTAGCTGAGGCTTGTGAGTCTATGAATGTAGATGTAGTGGTAAACATTCAAGGAGACGAACCATTTACAGCTAAAAAAAACTTAGAGATGCTCATTGAGATTTTTAAAAAAGACACTGACAATCAAGTTGATGTAGCTACTTTAATGGAAGAGTTATATGATTTTGAAGATATAAAAAATCCAAACAACGTGAAGGTAGTTACAAACAACTCGGGAGATGCTCTCTATTTTTCGAGAGCTTGTATTCCTTTTCCTCGCGATGAAAAATCGTTAGGTAACTATTTTAAACATATTGGAATTTACGCATATCGCAAACCTGCATTGATACAATTTTCTCAATTGGAAGAATCAATGTTAGAAACTACAGAAAAATTAGAACAGCTCCGTTATTTAGAAAATGGATTTAAAATTCGTGTAGCCAAAACAGATATCCCTACCATTGGCATCGATACAGAAAGCGACTTGGAAAAAGCTCGAAAAATTTGGAATAGTTTATAAAAACAGAGAAGAAATATTAAATGAAGAAAGGTTACTTAACAGAATGTCAAGTAACCTTTTTTCAAGAAATTAACTATGGAATTTAATTGGGCATCATTCGTACGTAACGGATGTATCCCTTGCCTTCAACCTTGCTTTTCAAACTCTGCGAAGTAAGTTCAAACTCTACATCAGTAGCGTAATATTTTTGGTCTTCCACCGCAGTTTCAAAACGGATTTTGTAGCCTTTATCAATTTTATCATCCTCTATTTCAATCACTTTCACAGCTCGTTGTCCTCCACTAATAGTTTCTCCCGTGATAGCATCGATGGTCTCTCGTTTTCCATAGAACTTCCACCACTCCGGTAAATCACTATACCACTCTGGATCATCACCCAACACCTGCAAAGTCTTTTCATATTTACCCTCGGGATTCAACAAAGAAACCACAATATAAGCCCCTTCTCCATCGTAATTCGTAAGTTGAATCATACATTTATATTTAGAACTTGGTTGCTGTTTTGTGAATGAAAAAGTCACTAATACAAGTGCTAAAATCCCAATTAACTGTTTGATTTTCATAGTAAATTATTTTAAAAAATTAATATTCAATCCATTTAAGGCCTCATTTTCTTGTGCCAAATCATAAGCCGATTCACCAAAATCTGTGGTTACGGTTTTATCAGCCCCTTTTTCAAGTAAAAAGTTAATTATGTCCAAATTTTTAGCCGTCATAATAGCTTGATGCAATGGAGTAAGCCCTTCTTCATTTTTAGTATCAACGCTCACACTTGCTGAACTCGCCTTTTGTAACAAATCTAAATTCCCTTTCTGAACAGCTAAATGATAGATCGTATTACCATTAGCCTGAAGTTGAGCCATGTCCAATCCTTTTTCAAGCAAAATATCCCATTTTTTATTAAAATCTTCTTGGTTACGTGGACTATAGCCATCCACCAAATAGTAAACTAAGGAATTTCCTTTATCATCTTTCACATTCACATCAGCTCCCTTACCAATTAAAAAATCAACTACTTCAGCTGAATTTCGGTGAACAGCTAACGTCAAAGCTGACTGTTTATGATTGTTAACGGCATTGATATTTTGCGTTTTATCCGCCAAGAGGGTAACAATGGGGAGTACATTCGAAGAGGAAGCATTCATCAACGGACTTTGACCAGAAGCGTTTGTTTGATTCACATCATTTCCTTTTTCGATAAAATATGACAATACCCCTACATCTCTATGTCTGAACGAAAGTATGAATAGAGGTGTTAAACCTTCTTTATCTTTTTGATTTGGATTAATACCTAAACTTTCAACATACTTGAAAAAAGATATATCGTTTGATTTACCTCGTCCTCCTTCAGCAGCTGCAAAAGCTATGTTTTGTCCCTTTTTATTAACAGCCTTTACATCTATTTTCTTCTTAATCAGCTGATTGATAATATCTTGATTACCATAACGAGCCGCATAAAAAATAGAATTATCACCTTTATTATCAACATCTTTCAATGACAAACCTTTTTTGATAAAATAATCAACCTCTTTCAAATCTTTAAGGTGTGGAATCAGCAAGAGCAAAGCTGTGGCCCCATTTTCGTTTCTATCCTTAACATTGGCTCCATATTTTATAAGCATCTCGTAAAATTCAATGGATTTGTTTCCTCTGACAGCTGAAAACAAAAGTGGTGAATACAGATGAGAATCACGAACATCCGTTTTAGCTCCTTTGTCAAGCAAATATTTAGCTACATCCAAACGATTTTGGAATGCTGCCCAAAAAATGTAAGTACGCTTGTCATGAGTTAGTTTATCAACTTCATTGCCTTTGAGCGAAAGTAAATAAACGATAGTCTCAAACGAGGCTCCGTTATTTATAGCCAATGAAGTCGCATCATAAGCTCTTTCATTTAGAGCTACAGGGTCATTACCTTCAGCAATTTTTTGCTTTACCTGTTCCACTGAGGGCTTTGATTTCCAAAAATCCGCACTAAAAAAAACATTATTCTGTGCTGATATACAAGTTGTTATAAACACAAATAAAGATACAAGTTTTTTCTTCATATTAATTCTAATTAAAAACAATTGTGCAAATATAGCTATTTAGATTTAATTTAGATAACATAAAGTCACTTTTTTTAAAATATTTTCTGAATATCCAAATTGTTGGTATTTGCAAATTACCAACACAATTCATATCTTTGGCAAAACTTTTAAAATCTATGATAGCAGAAGCATCTTTAATGGGGTTTTTGAGAACCCTTCTGATTGTTTTACTTGTAATTTTAGGACTTCGGATTCTTATTAGGATTCTAATGCCTTTTGTGTTGCGTTATTTTTTTAAGAAAGTAGAAAAAAAGATATATAACCAATTTCAACAAACTCAAAATCAATATCAAAGGCAAACCGACAGTCGTCAAACCATTATGAATGACGATGCTCGGTCAAAAGAATCAACTTCGAGAAAGAAAAAAGTAGGAGAATATATTGATTTTGAAGAAATTAAATAATTTAGTTTCGAATCAGAAACATTGCGTCAACACAAAATTTTTGCGTATCAATTCTTCATCCATTCCTTTGTAGTATTCCTTTCGATTAAAATCCATTAAATAAATATATTTTATGTAACGACTCAATTGACGATAAACCAATGATTTATGGTTAAAATCTCCGATTACATACAACGGAATACGCTCGGAATCAATTCCTAATTGTTCGATACAGTAAAGCGTGTAAAATAAAAAATCTTCTGTGGTTTCGTAATAAAATCGATTGAAGTGATAAAGTTTTTTATCTTTAAATACTACAAAATAAAAGGAACTTTGTTCCGTATAGGCATACATAATTTGATAGGAATGCGAAGCATAATGCTTAAGCAACATACGCAAAAGAGAAGATGAAAAGTGGTTGTAGTCCACCATTCCATAGTGTTCAATTAAGATATTATTAATCAGAACATCAGGAACATAGACATTTACGATATCAATAGGAATAATTTTATCAACTTCGATAAATTTTTCTTTTAGCCCAGAGGTGTCAATGCTATATTTCAAATAATTAACAGCTTCTTTTTCGTCAGAAAAAAGAGCTTGTGGAATAAGGGTGTAAGCTGGTGTGTTATGTAACACTTTGATATTGTTAAAATCCTGCCTTAAATCTTCTTCGGATTGTAAAATAGTATAGACTTGTTTTTCAATTTCCTGATTACTTTTATTGAAATTTACAGAAAAATTGTAAATTGACTCAACGTAGTTCAACACAGGATTGAAAACACAAAAAGAAAGTCCATCCAAGTTAATTTGAATGGACAATTCTTTAAAATAAGGTTCTAATATATTATTTTCTTGCAGTTTTTGCATCGTATGAAGTTGGCCAGTTACCATTAATTGTGATATCGTCTAATGAACCTACTTTGATTAAATCACCCTTAACTTCTTCTACTGAATTTCTTGCTATTTCAACTTGAACATCATTATCATCTTGATCCCATAGAACTACTTTCTTAGGCACATACGCCTCAAAAACAGAGGCTTGAACCCCATTTCTATCCAACATAGCTGTATTCATTACGAATTGTTCTTCTTTGCTTTTAGCGTGTGGTACATAACGTAAATTCTTATAGCGATCAGAATTTTTGAACAAGGAATCTTTCACAGCTACATAACCTAAGGTATCAACAACAACACCTTGTTTCAACATGTCAATTTTATAGACTTTGTCGTATTCAACCCAACTTGTGTCACGCTGTGAAGTGATGGTGAATTTAGCTGTTTCGATAAATGAAGTCAATTCATCAAAATTAGCTGCATACTTTCCTTTAACAACTCGATGAGCTTCCTGTGCATCACGAATGTCTTTGAGTTTGCGGATTACTTCTGTGTAACGCTCTGTTTTAATTTTTTTAAACTGAATAGGACCTGTAACTGATTTGTAAATCATGAAGCAGAAAAATAGACCTACTGCCCAAAGTGCGATTTGTAAAACTTTTTTCATTTTTTAAAATATTATTTTATTCAAATTTCTTGACTGGTTAATGCAAAGCTACAATTTTTTTTTGTTATAAAAAGTTTTTTCGCAAAAAAAATTATATTTTTGAGGTCTATTTTTGACATGTATGGATAAAACAACTTTTTACAACGCCCTTTTAGAGGCTTTTAACCACTCCCCTACCCCTCTACAAAATATTGCTTTACAACAACTTAGTATTTTTTTACTTGACACAAAAACAAACAATAAACTTTTTTTACTAAAAGGTTTTGCGGGTACGGGAAAAACATCCATCACCAATAGTCTGATTCAAAATCTTCCAAAAATTAAACACAGAGCTGTGCTGTTAGCTCCCACAGGACGAGCAGCTAAAGTCATGTCTCATTTCGCAAAACAACAAGCATATACAATTCACAAACATATTTATTACCCCAAAAATCAAAACGGTAGTTTTTCTTATAATTTAAAACCTAATAAGTTCAAAAACACTTTATTCATTGTAGATGAGGCTTCAATGATTGCTGATAATGATGGGCAGTTTTTTGAGCGAAACTCTTTATTAGATGATCTGATGCTATACGTTTATTCGGGGGAAGGTTGTCGATTATTACTGATGGGAGATACAGCTCAGTTGCCTCCCGTAAATTCTCTGTATAGCCCTGCTTTAGATATCCGAAATTTAGAATCTCGCTACCAAAAGGATGTCTCGCATATTGAACTTACAGAAGTAGTCCGACAAGAAAAAAAGTCAGGAATTTTATACAACGCTACTAAGCTAAGAGAGTCGCTAAATCAAACTTTTTATAGCAATTTTGAGTTTCAAACCAAAGGTTTTAAGGACATCATCCGATTAAGAGAAAGTTCTGAAATTCAAGAAGCTATAGAAGACGCTTATAATGACTACGGAACAGAACATACCTCCATCATCGTGCGATCAAATAAACGTGCGGTACTGTACAATAAACAAATTCGAAAGGTAATTTTAGACAACGAGGATGAACTTACGGCAGGTGATTTACTGATGGTTGTCAAAAACAACTACTTTTGGTTAAAAGATTCATCGGAAGTCAGTTTTATTGCCAATGGTGACACTTTGGAAATACTTCGGATTTATGCCTTCCGTGAATATTACGGTTTTCGATTTGCTGAAGTCTCTGTACAACTGATTGATTATCCGAACCAACCTCCATTTGATACTGTCTTACTCTTAAACACTTTGGAATCGGAACAAGCCTCCCTTTCGCACCAAGATAGCCAACGCCTTTACGAGGAAGTACTATTAGACTATGAAGAGGAAACTTCTTCCTACAAAAAGTATCAAAAAGTGAAAGAAAACCCATATTTTAACGCCTTACAGGTGAAATTCTCATATGCAATTACCTGCCACAAAAGCCAAGGTGGACAGTGGGATATCATTTTTATCGAAAAACCATATCTACCTAATGGTGCCGATGAGGAATACTATCGTTGGTTGTACACAGCATTGACACGTTCCACTAAAAAAGTATATTTACTGAATTTTAAAGATGAGGATTTCAAATCATAACTAATTAACCGCATTTTGAATTATTTAAAGTCAAAAAAAAACGATTTTTTTGTCCTTAAAAATTCTCTATTTGAAAAAAAATATCGTTCTTTGCCTTAAATTACGCTGAAAGCAATAAAATTACATAGACTTATGAAAAAAATTACAAGTATTATTAAATTTTTAGTAGTACCTATGATTATGTTCATTGGGTGCGACAAACCTGAAACTCCGCAACAAGCAGAGGAAATTGACGAAAACGGAATCGTTTTATCTAACGATTTCTACATCAAAGCTAAAGTTGATGGAGAGTGGGTGGTTGTTAAAGGTGACCGATGCACCTACACAATTAACAAGGATGGTAGTATACAAATCGAATCCTATCGTTCGGGAAATGATGCTACTGATAAAACGTTCTCTTTTTCGATAAGTTCAACTACTTTAGGAAATCATAAATTTAGTGATGAAAAAAATGGAGGAACTGGTCTTTACATCGTAAACAAACAACAGTATCTTACCATAGATAACGGAAATGTTGAAATTACAAAATTAGACTCTTCCAAAAACATCATTGAAGGACGCTTTCAGATGAATGTGAAAAAAAATGGAATCGGGGATATGAAAAAAATCACGGAAGGCGTTTTTCGCTGTAAACAAAAATAATCTATACATAATTTTAGTATTATTTTTAAACTTATTTAATATCATAATTTTATTTTAAAATACATATACTTGTACTTATGGTAAAAAAAATATTTTTGACTTTATGTTTGTTAGCAACTATAAACATCCAAGCACAAATTAACAAACAGAAAGACAATCGATTAGAATGGTTTGAAAAAGCCAAATTAGGGATATTCATTCATTGGGGATACTACGGAGTGAATGGAATTACGGAGTCGTGGTCTATGTATCACAAACGGATTTCACACGCTGATTATTTAGCTCAAGGAAAGGAATTTACTGCTTCAAATTATAATCCTGATGCATGGTTAGACCTTTTTGAAAAAGTAGGTGCTAAATATGTAGTATTAACAACGAAACATCATGATGGTGTAGCTCTATGGGATACGAAATACAGCACATTGAGTACCATAAAACACGCTGCTGCCAAAAAGGATTTGCTCACACCTTTCGTGAAAGCCGTTCGTAAAAAGAACATGAAATTAGGACTTTACTATTCGTTATGCGATTGGTCACATCCTGATTATAAACCTGTTACTTTTGAGCGTATCAAAACTACAAATAAATTTTATCCACAAAAGGGACAACAAAAATTATCTCCATGGGAACGTTTTGTCAAATTCAACTTCGATCAATTAGAGGAACTAAACGCATACAAACCTGATCTTTATTGGTTTGATGGCGATTGGGAACATAAAGCTGAAGAATGGAAATCAGCTGAAATCAAACAAAGTTTATTGAAATCAAATCCACAAGTAATTGTCAATTCACGACTCAATGAATATGGAGACTACAAAACTCCTGAACAAGGAGTCCCTATCGTTCGTCCTGAAGGAGCGTGGGAATTTTGCATGACAATGAACGACAATTGGGGTTATTTCCCATCGGATACAAACTACAAACCGATTTCACAAATCGTACGTACATTTGTTGAAGTAATTTCCACAGGAGGAAATCTTCTATTGAACATCGGACCAAAACCAGATGGAAGCATCGCTCCCGAACAAGTTGAACGTTTGGAAGCTCTTGGCAAATGGATTCAAAAGCACAAAACTGCAGTATACGACTCCGAAGCAGGACTACCCTACGGGCATTTCTTTGGACCT
The DNA here is from genome assembly GCF_043187445.1 of Capnocytophaga canis. Lineage (NCBI taxonomy): Bacteria > Pseudomonadati > Bacteroidota > Flavobacteriia > Flavobacteriales > Flavobacteriaceae > Capnocytophaga > Capnocytophaga canis. The sequence goes on from NZ_CP171121.1 coordinate 676,072, forward strand.
ACCATGCTTAGTCATGACCATAAAAAAATATACTTATGCTTGTTCGATGCACCTAAAAACTACATTCAGTTAAAAGGAATTCAAACTAAAATAAAATCTATTAAGGTTTTAGGAAGTGGAGAAAATCTTTCTTTTGAACGCAACGGAGGAGCTGCCTGGAACAATATCCCAGGAATATTACGAATTTCCGTACCTTCCGAAAATTCTCTTGATCCTTACGTAACTGTTTTAGAAGTAGAATTAGAGGATAAACTCGTTCTCTATCGGGGGCATGGAAACGCAGTGGAACTGAATATGTAGTAAAATATTCACAAACAATCTAACTTATTTTAAAAGTAAAAGAGGCTATTCCCAATATGTGGAATGGCCTTCTTGGTATCTATTTGATTTTTCAGCACATACATTTTCTTCTCTGCTTAACTAAATTTACGGAATCCATAGCAACTGACAAGTTTTTTTGTATATTTGCCCTTCACATATAAATGAATATTTACACTGATGAAAAACATACGCAATTTTTGCATTATCGCACACATCGACCACGGAAAAAGTACCCTTGCTGACCGACTTTTGGACTTTACCAAAACCGTTACCGAACGCGAAAAACAAGACCAACTCCTTGATAATATGGACTTAGAGCGTGAACGAGGGATTACCATCAAATCTCACGCTATCCAAATGGAATACGAATACAAGGGCGAAACTTATATTCTGAATCTTATCGACACCCCTGGTCACGTGGATTTCTCGTATGAAGTGTCGCGTTCTATCGCTGCGTGTGAGGGAGCTTTGCTGATTGTTGATGCTGCACAAAGTATTCAGGCTCAGACTATTTCCAACCTGTATCTGGCTCTGGAAAATGACTTGGAAATTATCCCTATCTTAAATAAAATAGACCTTCCTTCGGCAAATCCTGAGGAAGTGAAAGACGATATTGTTGATTTGCTTGGCTGTGACCCTGATGATATTATCCCTGCTTCTGGGAAAACAGGTTTGGGCGTGGAGCAAATCCTCGAAGCTATCATCGAACGCATTCCTGCCCCAAAAGGTGACCCCGAGGCTCCGTTACAAGCCCTGATTTTTGACTCGGTGTACAATCCGTTTCGTGGTGTGGAAACATATTTCCGTGTGATGAATGGAGAAATCCGTAAAGGTCAGAAAATCAAATTTATGTCTACCGGAAAAACGTATGATGCTGACGAAGTAGGGACGCTTAAACTCAATCAAGTAGCCAAGCAATCTGTAAAAACGGGCGATGTGGGTTACCTCATCACTGGAATAAAAGATGCTCGTGAGGTAAAGGTGGGTGATACGATTACTTCGGCAGTAAATGGCTGTTCTGAAATCATTGATGGATTTGAAGACGTAAAACCGATGGTATTTGCAGGAATTTATCCTGTTGATACTGAGGATTATGAAGAACTTCGAGCTTCGATGGAAAAACTGCAACTTAACGATGCTTCGCTCGTTTTCACTCCTGAAAGTTCGGCGGCATTGGGTTTTGGTTTCCGTTGTGGTTTCCTCGGAATGTTGCACTTGGAAATCATTCAGGAGCGATTGGAACGCGAGTTCGATATGACGGTAATTACTACCGTTCCGAACGTTAGTTATCTGGCGTACACTAAGAAAGACCCTGAAACGCCTATCGTAGTAAATAATCCGTCTGACCTTCCCGACCCATCGAAATTGGACCGAGTGGAAGAGCCTTACATCAAAGCATCGGTAATTACCAAAGCGGATTTTGTGGGGCAAGTGATGTCGCTTTGTATCGAAAAACGTGGGCAAATTACCAATCAGACGTACCTTACCCCCGAACGTGTGGAACTAAATTTTGATATGCCACTGGCGGAAATCGTGTTTGATTTTTACGACCGATTAAAAACAGTATCAAAAGGTTATGCTTCATTCGATTATTCACCTATCGGAATGAGAGCTTCTAATTTGGTAAAAGTCGATGTGCTGATTAACGCCAATTCGGTAGACGCCTTATCAGCTTTGATTCACGCCGATAATGCGTATAACATCGGGAAGAAAATGTGTGAAAAGCTCCGCGAACTGATTCCGCGTCAGCAGTTTGATATTCCGATTCAGGCAGCAATTGGGGCGAAAATCATCGCTCGTGAAACTATCAAAGCCCTCCGTAAAGACGTTACTGCCAAATGTTACGGTGGAGACATCTCGCGGAAACGTAAACTCCTTGAAAAACAGAAAAAAGGTAAAAAACGTATGCGCCAAATCGGAAACGTAGAAGTGCCACAAAGTGCCTTTATGGCAGTGTTGAAGCTGAATGATTAGCGGTGAGCCACCGCGGGCGAAAAAATATAGTTGAATGAGAAATTGGTTAAAAAATTCTATCGATTGGTTTTTTGATAAATCTAATTTTGCATTAGCCTTTTTAGGAGGTGCTTTTTCAATTATAGATATATCCGGACTTGATAATTGGACAATTGGAGAATCAAATTTCCCAATGGGAAAAATTCTTTATTGGTGTTCTTGTATTTTATTTATAATATCTTGTCTATTTTCTTTTTTCTATGGAAAAGAAATTAATCAATTGGAAAAAGAATTGATAATTAAGGGTAATAAGATAAACGATTTAGAAAATAAACTTACAGAAGAGGTTAGTAATTCCAATGACCTTTTTAATTCATATTTAAGATTATTAGTAAAGAATTTATCTTTTGAACATACGGAGAGAATAAGTGTCTATAAAGTTTATGATGATAAGTTTAAACTAATAGGAAGAACATCTGTTAATCCTATCTTAATGGAAAAAGGAAGAAATGAGTATCCCATAAAGGAAGGATTTATAGGAATAGGATGGCAACAAGGGGAATATTTTATAAAAGATTTACCCGATCCCAGTCTAAAAAAAGGAGAAAATTATTACAATGCTATAAAAAAGGTTTGCAATATAGATAAAGAAATCGTTGATAATATGAAAATGAAATCTCGCAATTTTTTTATTTATAGGATTAATGGATATGAAGGAAAACCAAAGGCTGTTTTAGTTTTTGAGAGTACCCTTCCAAATAAATTTGAAAAAGAATTTATCATTGAAAGGTTGGCAGGAGTCAAACAACCCTTGATAATGTTTATAGAAAAAAATAATGGGGTAATTTCAATTGAAAATAATATAGGGATATGAGTAATTTAGAGAAATTAGTTAGATATATTCTACTAAACTATCCTAATGTTTTAGAATTATCAAAGCCAAGATTAGTAAAATTAATCTACATTATAGATTGGCGATACACTATAGAGAATGGAAAACAATATACAAATATAAAGTGGATATACAATCACTATGGTCCTTATGTTAATGACGTTATTAACTTAATGAAGAGTAATCCTAATATATTCAAAGTAGAAACTTATCCTAATCCTTTCGGCGGAGGTAATACAGATAAATTTAGTTTAGTTGATAAAACAAAGATTGAATTAGATGAAAATATAAAAAGTATAGCAGATAGATTTATAGATTATACATATAAATTAACTTGGAGTGATTTTATAAATTTGGTTTATTCATCGTACCCTATAATAAACAATTTAAAATATTCCGAACTTAATTTAGAAAGTTTAGCAATAGAGTTTAATAAAAGAAATGGTTAAATGTATAATATTAAATAATCCAGTAACCCATTAATACCATATATTATGCCAGTAAAGTACAATGTCGTGGGACGCAAAAACCCACAAAAGCCCGAAGAGGCTCCGAAGTTTTATGCCAGTGCCAAAGCCGATGGCGAAATTACCCTAAAGGCAATCGCTAAAGAAATAGCAACGGGTTCGACTACCGTTTCGGATACCGACGTATTGGCAACGCTTAACGAACTTACAAAAGTGCTTATAAAACACCTCTCTAATGGAGAAATCGTCAAATTTGGTGATTTTGGAAGTTTCCAAATAACCATCACCAGCGAGGGCGTTGATGATGAAAAGAAATTTACCGCAGCCAACATCAAAGGAAACAAAATCCAGTTCCGCCCAGGTACTGACCTTAAAGAAATGCTTGCTACCGTAAAATACGAAAAGTACAAAAAATAAATCGCAATCCGTGAGAAACTTAAACAGGTACGCTTCCGCTGAAAAACGGGAGCGTACCTGTTGTTTGATAGGTACGTACCCATTGAACGACGGGTACGTATGTGTTAAATAACAAATGCGCATACACTAAGCTGAACGCATTAATCTCACGAACCTATAATATAGTTTTATTAATCTGTAGACCTTAAAACCTCTGTAATATTTGGCGGAAAATAACGGGAACTTTTCATCACTTTGCCATCTTCTCGGTAGATAGGTTTTCCGTCAGCGTCAAGTTTACTCATATTACTTCGGTGGATTTCACTAAAAATCTCGTCTATTTTGTATTGCATTCCGTGTTCGATGATGGTTCCACAAAGAATATAGAGCATATCCCCTAAAGCATCAGCTACTTCGACCATATCATTATTTCTGGCAGCTTCCAAATACTCTTGGTTTTCCTCTGCCATTAATTTAAATCGCAAGTTGATAGTTTCGGGGGTTAGCTCAGTGGTGGGTTGTTGTTTTACTCCCAATCCGAAGGCCGTATGAAACTCGGTTACGGCTTTTAATTTACTTTTCATATCCTTTTTTAGGCAACAAAAGTACATTTATTTTACTATTTTGAGCTACTTCATACCAAAAATATAAACACTTACTCCCTAAATTTTAATGGCGAGACATGGTACTTCCGTTTGAAAGCTGTGGAAAAATGTGACACATAATCATAGCCACAGGCTTCTGCAATCTCTGAAATACTCTTGTTCGTATCCAAAAGAAGTTGCTTAGCTAACTGCATCTTATGATCGAAAAGATATCCGAAAACGGTAGTACCAAATATCTCTTTAAATCCATATTTCAATTTATTTTCATTCAGACCTACACGACGAGAAAGCTCTGATAGGCTCAATGGAGCATGGAAATTATGCATTAAAAGATGACGCACTTCGTGTATTTTATCAATATCGGATTGGGTCTTGCAATGTTTTTTGGTTTTTATGTGCTGTCCCAAAAGTTGTTGCTGTAGAATAAAAAGCTCCAATATTTTGATTTCAGCATAAGTTTCACAAACATTTCCCATCAAATGACTTTGTTCTAACTGCTGAAGTATTGTATTCATCTGAGAAGTAAGCGGAAGTCCGTTTCTATCTGAAAGAATAAAATTTTTATCTCGTTGATACTGATTTAGAATGCTTTCAAATACTTCGGGATAAGTATTGGCAAGATGCAAAAAACGGTCGCTCGAAACGAAAAAACCAGAGAAAACAGTATGATCATTTTCCCTAAAGAGGTCATGCCCCTCCTCTTCCATATCGATAAATAAAACATTGAACATGCCTTGTTTCATGGTCAAATCAATTTTTTTCATTTTCATTTGCACACCGCTGTTGGACTGATTTAGAGCATAAAACCGAACAGATGGAACGGAAGCATTTCCATAAATTTGTGTAGATTCAGAAAAATGAGAATGCCATTTATAGATTGATATTTCCTTCATATTTTTTACATGAAGTTGTATGTTTCCTACTTCATTTTTCAATGAAAGATTAAAATTACCTTCATCTCTTCTTGATAAAACAACATCTTCTTCAACGATTTTATTAAAATCCATTTTTCTCATGGTAATTTCCTCCGTTAGATTAAAAAAAATATCCGTTAGATTAAACTGACAGGCAAAAATACAAACTAATTTTGCAGTCACAAATTTATTTAGAATAAAATTAAATAATCATATGTCAAAGCAATTTTTATCTGTTTTCATTTTTTTTATTTCTATTTTCATTACCTACTCACAAACTCAATTGGGCAATTTATCAGGTTTTGTATTCGACGAATCTACCAAAAAACCACTTCCTGCTACTGAGGTTTACTTCAGAGAATTTCAAAAAGGAGTGATTTCGGATAGTAAAGGATTTTTCCGGATAGAAAAAATTCCGCATGGAACGCATACCCTTATAGTATCTTACCTTGGTTATGAAACTCAAACAATAAAAATTTCCATTGAAGGAGATAAAACCATAAACGTAAGCCTGAAACCAGAGGTAGAATCTCTCAGTGAAGTGGTAGTAAAGGCTCAGAAAAATGAAGAACGTATCTTACGAAACAGTGCCATGACCGTTTCGGTGATTAATTCAAAACAATTTGAAGGTACAACAAGTTCTCTCAACGATGTATTAAACAAAACTGTAGGAGTTACCATTCGCAACACAGGAGGCGTAGGAAGTGCTTCTCGCATTTCAGTTCGAGGATTAGAGGGCAAACGTATCGGTGTTTTCTTGGACGATTCGCCCATAGGATTATTCTCTGATTATGTGTCGCTCTACGATGTGCCTATTGACCTCATTGAACGTGTTGAGATTTACAAAGGCATTGTTCCCGCTCGACTCGGAGGCTCCGCAATGGGAGGTGCTGTAAATATGATTACAAAGGAATATCCACCTTTATACTATGATGTAAGCTACGAAATAGCGTCATTTAATACACACAAAATTCAAATGATGGGTAAGAGTAATCTTAAAGATGCCGGAATAGAGTTCGGAGCATCAGCAAATTACACATATTCGGACAATGATTATGAAATGGATTTGCCCCATCACCGTGGACTTCGAGTAAAACGTGACCACGATCGACATCGCAAAATGCTCATTGGAGGAGGTTTCAAAGCAACCAAATGGTGGTTCGACGAAATATCAATAGAAGCGGTTACCATCCAAACTGACCAACAAATACAGGGTATTGAAACTAACATCAAACACGCTTTCAGCAAGACTAACATGTTCGCCTTCATCAATGGATTTGAAAAAGATAACTTCCTCATCGCAGGATTGGATTTTGATATGGATACAGCCATCAGTAGTGCAGAATTCAACCTGAATGACACTTCAATGATGAGGTACAACTGGGATGGAATGTCCTATCCTTCCAGCGGAGAAATAGGATTGTATGCTTCGGACTCTTATCGGAAAAACTTCGCATTAAACAATCGATTAAATCTCAATTACATAATCAGTGAAAATCAAAATATAAACTTCAACTCACAATTAAATCACATCAAAAATTCACCTTTTGACCCTGTAAAGGAGCAAATCATAGGATATAGAACCGATTTTGACAATAAAATGATTAGCTGGGTTGCAGGAATTTCTTATGATTTAAGCAGTCATAACAAAAAGTGGCTCAATTCTTTAACAGGAAAATATTACTATTATAAGAGCGATGCCAAACAGGCAGGTTTGTTAGGGCTTGGAGGCGTAAAAGACATTAACATTTCCGAAGGAAATTGGGGAATAAATAATGCCATACGATACAATTTTACAGATAATTTCATGATTAAAAGTTCCGTAGCCCATGACGTCCGCTTACCTTCGGACAATGAACTCTTGGGCGATGGATTTTTAACAGCTCCTGCCAGTAACCTATTGCCTGAGCGTGGAACAAATGCTAATATAGGATTACTATTTCACAAAAACACCTTAACAGACAAACGATTGGAAATAGAACTAACAGGTTTTTATTCTTATTTAACCAATATGATTCGATATACAGGAGGTCTGCTACAGTCTTTTTATGAGAATTTTGGTGAGATGCGTTCTTTTGGAGTAGAGTTTGATGCCAAAGCGGATATTTTCCCTTCTCTGTACGGATATGTGAATCTTACGTATCAAGATCTTCGAGACATGCGCGATTACGAACCAAATTCGTCCATTCCAAATGTAACTAAGGGTAAGCGAATGCCCAACATTCCTTATTTTTTGAATAATATGGGATTAGAATACCACAAGGAAAATCTCTTTGGCGGACAAAATCAAAACACCCGATTGATGTTAGATAGCTCTTTTATAGAAGGATATTGGTATGATTTTGAGGTAAGTAAGCATCAAGAACGTCGCGTACCTCGTAGTTTAACATTCAATTTTGGTATTGAACACGGATTCAGAAACGGAAAAATATTGCTTTCATTCCGAATGAATAATTTAACAAACGAAAAAGTAATTTCAGAGTTTAATCGTCCGCTTCCAGGGCGTAATTTTGGTCTTAAGTTGCGATATCGAATGTAGAATTTACAAAATATTGATATGAAAAAGTCGTGTTATAAAACTAAAATCAATGTACCATCTGATCAGAAATATAATTGGTAGTGTTATAAAAAGTATGATGGTAGTTCTGATTGTCAGGCTGAGCGTAGTCGAAGCCTCGTAATTACAGGGCTTCGACTACGCTCAGCCTGACAGAAATATCCACTTTATTAAAGATATCATACTTTTTACAACACTTCCATATAATTAATTAACCTATAAAAATGAAATACAATGAAAAAAAATGCAATGTTAGTTGCTTGTTTAGCAACATTTTTCGCAGTAAGTTGCGATAAAGAGAATGAAACCCCTGATATTATATCTGGCAAAGGAGAAATTTTGATAGAAGCTACGGTAGTAAATACTGACCAATCAGGAAGTGGCTACATTCAATTGTTGGACGATATTTCTCCAAAAACGGTAAACAATAAAAACGCCTTTCCAGTTGGTCCCAGCATTCCTCCATTCGTACATAAAAATTGGATATTTACCTTTCCAAACTTTTTTGGATCGGACGTTTCCGAATTGACAAAATTTGTTCGTGAAGATGGTGTTTTGAAAAAATCTGCAACCATGCCTTTACCTGGAAACTCACAAGCAACACACCTAACTGTCGTAAATGATACCAAGGCTTATTTAGGACTTACAGGCTTAGGTAAAATATTTATTTTCAACCCTACAACGATGGTAAAAACAGGTGAAATAGACCTAAACACCTATGGTGACCCGAATCCCGAGCCTTCGGGAATGATTGTTCGCGACAATTTACTCTTTGTAACCTTAGGACAATGGACAGCGGGTACTTGGTTTCCACAGGAGAAAGCTGTTGAAGTACTGATAATCAACACCCAAACAGATGCCATAGAAAAACATATCAAGGAAACAGCCTCAGGATTGTCCTTCCCGACCAATCCAGGTGACAGAATCTTGATGGACGAACATAAAAATATTTACCTCGTTTGTATTGGAGCTTTTGGTCAAGTAGATGGATTTGGAGGAGGATTTTTAAGAATCAAAGCCGGAGAAACTGATATTGACCCTACTTTCTCAATGAAATTTGATGACATTACAGTTGCTGATGCTCCTGGGAAAATTTCCTATTTCCTTCCCGCTCGATATATTAAAAACAACATAACCTACGGATATGTGGCTATTAAAGAATATACCCCAGACCAACAAATGAGTCCTTTAGCAGTTATGTATGCTCCTGTAAAAGTAGATTTAAGTAGCAAACAAGTAACTCTCATCAAAGGAATACCTGTTGCCAATGGTTATTCTACAGGAATGGGAATTTATAAAAACAATACATTTTTATTCGGTTCTATTAACCAAACCTCTAAGGGGTTTTACACTTACGACCTCTCTACGGGTAAAGTAAGTACTGAACCTATCATCAAAGTAGAAGGATTTCCTAAGTTTTTCTATTGGTTTGGAGAATAAATATCTTGCCCATGTACAAATAAAGTCTGTAAGGCTTAAGAATTTATACGTTTAGAATCATCGACAATTTCATAATTTTTTCACAGACATGAATATTTTCTATAAAACGTGTGGGAATTACAACATCGAAAAGCAACACTCTGACACCTTAAATATCCTTTTTCAGAAATGCAAACCGTTTCCGACTGTTTAAATAATTGAGATTGTCTTGATTATGGTAAGCTTCTCGCTCAAAAATGATGTTGTGGTATGCCTTTTGCCAATTTCGGTATTTGATATATTTAAAAAGAAAATCAAGTATGTACCACAGATAAAAGAAGACTACCAATAGTTCTTTTTGTTGTTGGAGGTGTATTTTTTCGTGATTCAAAAACTGTGGATCGTTTAAACACTCCTTTTTGGATACGAATACAAAAGAAAACAGAGTTATCCCTGAGTATCCTTTGGGAACAAGAAGACGATTAACAATGAATTTCATAGGCTTTATATAAAGAAGGCTATCGCAAAACCGATAGCCTTTTTGTATTTTTTACTCATTGTGTAAAAATTTCTTTTTTGCAGTGAGTTCCTCTTGAGTTTCCTTATTATCTTCATCTGGAACACAACAATCCACGGGACAAACTGCCGCACACTGTGGTTCTTCATGAAAACCAATACATTCGGTACATTTATCCACTACGATAAAATAGAAATCATCGCTCACGGGTTGTTGTACTTCATCCGCATCGACCTGCTTTCCGTTTGGCAAAACCACCCCTCCACTGAGTGCAGTTCCGTCACTGTAACGCCAATCATCAGCTCCTTCATAAATGGCATTATTGGGACATTCAGGCTCACAAGCTCCACAATTTATGCAATCCTCTGTAATCTTAATGGCCATAGATTTACCTATTAAATTCAAAAACTAGGGGCAAAGATACATATTTTCTATATCTCTCACGCTCATTTTTTGAAATTTAGAATGGTTTCAAATTGATTAAATATCTCGATTCATATCCCAATTTTCGAGATATTCGCCTACACGTTGCACAAACATACCTCCCAAAGCTCCATTGACAACCCGATGGTCATAGCTATGCGAAAGCATCATTTTATAACGAATACCTATCACATCTCCCTCGGGCGTTTCAATAACTGCAGGTGTTTTCCGAATAGCTCCAATTGCCAAAATTCCGACTTGAGGTTGGTTGATAATCGGTGTTCCGAAAACATTACCAAACGACCCGATATTGGTCACGGTATAGGTTCCGTCTTTGATTTCATCTGGCTTTAACTGATTGGCTCTTGCACGTTTTGCTAAATCATTGACTACTTTAGTCATTCCTCGTAAATTCAACTGATCAGCGTTTTTGATTACTGGAACAATGAGGTTTCCATCAGGCAATGCAGTAGCCATACCAATATTAATATTTTTTTTCTTAATAATGGTCGTCCCTTCTAATGAAATGTTCATCATCGGATAGTCTTTCAAAGCTTTAGCAACAGCCTCCATAAAGATAGGGGTAAACGTAAATTTCTCTCCTTCTTGGGCTTCAAATGCTTTTTTGACTTTATTACGCCAATTCCAGATACGCGTAACATCCACCTCTGTAAAACTCTGAACATGAGGTGAAGTTTGTTTACTATGTACCATATGCTCGGCGATGAGTTTGCCCATACGCGACATCTCAATGCGTTCGTCTCCTTTTTGGAAAGATGTCGCCTTTACCTCTGCTACCTTGTTTTGAGGCAACTCAGCAGACCTATTTACTGTTTGTTTCTCCCGATTTTCTAAGTAGGACAGCATATCGTTTTTAGTTACCCGATTATCTGCTCCTGTGCCTTTGATTTGATCAAGCTCTTGCAGTGAAATTCCTTCCTTTTGAGCGATACTTTTCACCAAAGGAGAATAAAATCTATCTGATTTTAAACCACTTACAACAACATCTGTTTTAGCCACATTCTGCTGTAATTGTTCAATTTCTTTTTCTATAACTTTAGCAGTGGTCTCAACCGTAGGTGTAGCAACAGCTTCTGCTGAAGCCTCCGTTTCGATGATTGCCATAACCTCACCAATTTTCACGACTTGGTCAACTTCAAAACGCAATTCAACGACTACTCCCGACACTTCCGAAGGCACTTCGGAATCGACTTTATCTGTAGCAACTTCCACAATTCCTTCATCGACCTCGACTGTATCTCCTACTTTTTTTAACCAATTCGTTACAATTGCCTCTGCAACACTCTCCCCCATTTGAGGTAGTTTTAATTCGTATTTAGCCATTTCTTGTTCTTTATTTAAAATTTAAAGATTCTTTTTTAATTTGTCGTTCAAAATATTTTTCACAAGTACCTCGACTTTCGAAAAAAAACAATCATAAAACCAAGGAGTTTAAAGAAGTAGCAAAGCCCAAATCCTATCTATTCACCTTCAAGAAATAACTTTTTCAAAAATAAATCGACTGACTCTCTACAATCCTTAATTTTTATCCTTTCAGAGCTAATTCGAACGGAATTCGTTGAGTTATACTTCGTCCCAAAGTAACCTCATCGGCATACTCCAACTCTCCCCCAACGGAAATTCCACGAGCTATAGTGGATATCACCACATCGTACTGTTCAATTTGTTTATAAATATAAAAATTTGTGGTATCACCTTCCATAGTGTTACTCAGTGCAAAAATAAGTTCTTTAATCTTACCCGACGCTACCTTTTCGACTAATGACTGAATGTGTAAACTTGACGGAGCTATGCCATCAATAGGAGAAATTTTCCCTCCCAAAACATGATATTGCCCAAAAAATTGCCCCGTATTTTCAATCGCAATCACATCTCTAAAATCTTCTACTACACATACAATACCGTTTTCCCTGCTCGAATTGTTACATATGTCACAGATTTCTACATCAGAAATATTATGGCATTTTTTACAGTACTGAATCTGTGTTCGCAAATTAATCAAAGCCGAAGCCAACATAACAGACTGTTCCTCAGGCTGTTTTAACAAATGTAAGGCCAATCTCAAAGCCGTTCGCTTTCCTATTGCAGGAAGTTGCGATATTTCATACACCGCATTTTCCAAAATTTTTGACGAAAATTCCATAGTGCAAAGATATGAAAAAAGTTTTGAGCTTTGTCTTTTCAAAAATATTTCTTACAAAAAAACATGCTATGTCATTTCTATGTAGTATCTTTGCACGTTCAAAAGTTTTATAGTGATATAAAGCCTTTGTAATACATTACGGTTTCGAACGCTTTCTGGTTCTAAAACATAAAATACATCATTAAATAAATAGAGAATTTATGGAAAAAAAATATTCCAGTAACAACACTAACTCACAACGTAGCAATAATTCTTACAAAAAGAGAGAATATTCAAACAACTCATTCCAAAAGAAAGAATATGGAAACTCGGAACGCTCTTCTGACAAACCTTACTACACTAAAAAGGAGTATGGATCATCGGAGCGTACTTACAACAAAAAAGAATACAATTCAGACCGAACTAAAACAAACAGCGGTTTCAAAAAATCGTACAATCCAAACTTCAAAGACACCTCCAACGAAGGTGGATACAAAAAATCCTACAATCCAAATTTCAAAAGAAACAACAGTTATAAGAAACCGTTTATCAAAAAAAATTACAACACCGAGATTGAACAACAGGACAACACTCCAGAAACTGGGGAGATACGCCTGAATAAATATATCGCCAATGCAGGAATCTGTTCTCGCCGAAATGCTGATATCTACATTGCTGCGGGAAATGTGGAGGTAAACGGACAGGTAATGACTACATTAGGATATCGTGTACAACCTACCGATGTAGTAAAATTCGACGGAAAAGTGATTTCTTCGGAAAAGAAAGAATACATTTTATTAAACAAACCAAAAGGATTTATCACCACTACAAGTGACGAAAAAGGTCGTAAAACTGTGATGGATTTAGTTGCCAATGCTACTACGGCTCGTATTCTGCCTGTTGGACGTTTGGACAGACCTACCACAGGACTTTTATTACTAACTAATGACGGTGATTTAGCAAAAAAATTAACCCATCCAACACATGGTGTACGAAAAATATATCACGTGGTTCTTGACCGTAAGTTAGACTACAAAGATTTTATAAAAATTGAAGAGGGAATTGAACTTGAGGATGGGTTTATTCAAGTAGATGAAATCAGCTATGTGAACGACAAACCTAAAAATGAAATAGGTGTTAAAATTCACAGCGGAAGAAACCGTATTGTCCGTCGTATTTTCGAACATCTGGGGTATGAAATTGAAAAATTAGACCGCGTTGTGTTCGCTGGACTTACTAAAAAAGACCTTCCTCGGGGACATTGGCGAAAATTGACTCAACAGGAAATTATTAATTTAAGAAATATAAAGTAAACATACTTATAAAAAAAATAAAACCCTCAATTTTTTATCATACCACTTTTGAAGTAATCATCAGATACTTAAACTTAAAAGACATTCAGTTTACAGTTTTGAGATATCTGGCATTCATAAAAATTTGAGGGTTCTCTCTATCTACGAAATCCACTAATTATCACCAAAGTCAGGTTTGCGTTTTTCAAAGAAAGCGAGTAAATTTTCCATTGAAGATTTATTGCTTGGTTTTATTTGATTGATAATCCATTCTCCTATATTAATTGAGGTAATCGGTAGGATTCTGAACCTGTTGGAAAGTTTTCAGAATAGAAAAACTACTTAATTTTGAATTAAATGTTTTAAAACAATATCTAAATATCTTTCATTAGAGGTCATTTCACTTTTTCTACTATTCCAACTTTTAAGTTTTTCTATGATGATCTCTTTTTCTTTTGTTTTTTCTTCTCTCATAATATAATCTACCGAAGAAAGTAATTCCAAAGCATAATCAGAATAAAATCCTTCCAGAAAATGCATGGTGTCATTAGCAATCTGCTTCAATTCTTCATTACCTTCAATGAATTTTTCCACTTCTTGAAATCCATCTCCAAGCAAATTGAGTGGTTCAAAAGGTTTTTTATTCATATCGCTATATCCCATGATATAGCTTCCGTTCAAGGCATTCAAAACAAAACGAACTTTTCCTGAATAAGGTCCATAAAAATAAGGAGTAAATTTCAATTTCAAATACTTTTCAGCTCCAAACTTTTGAAGGAAATAGCATACTTTCTCACTTGAAAATTCAGATACAAATTCTCCTTCTCGTACCAAATCGTGTAGTACATATAGTAGTAAAGCTCTACCTTGTGTCAGTTTCACCCTCTCATTTTTCAGTTGCTCTTTGATTTGGACAGAAGGTTCGTAGATGTAGATTTCCGTATCCAGATGAGAAAGTTTTCGTTCTATTATTTGCTTTACTTTATCCCAGTCCAATCCTCCATTTCCTGCCCCCAATGGCGGAATGGCAATACTCTTGATGTTCCTTTCCTTAATGATTTTTACCAAATCATCAAGTCCCCATTCTATATATTCATATTCAGAGGGCTTTTTCCAAGTGGTTTTGGTGGGAAAGTTGATGATAACTTTCTTACCAGAAGTAAGATTCTCATCTTCGGTTACAAACATTTTCCCCACTACCACACTTTTTTCTTTACAGGCTTTTTGATATTGCTTAAAGTTATTCGGGAAAGCATTTTTAAATTGGAGTGCAATACCTTTTCCCATTACCCCAACGGTATTCACCGTATTAATGAGTGCCTGTGCATCACTCTCTAATATGTTTCCTTCTAAATAAGTAATCATAGCTTTAATAATAATATTTATGAATAACTTTAATTTTTACCTCCTCTATACCAAAACTAATCAACTTTTGTTTAGCCACTTCATTATAACAACCAAAGCCGATAATAAAATCAGAAGCTATATCCGCTTTTACTAAAAATTCAGCCTCTTTTTTTCTTTTGATATCTAAATTTTCATCTCCACCCCAATCCCTTGCTTTGATGGCCTTCCAATCCAAAATAGTTTCAATTTTATTTAAAGCTGTTTTATCATACAAAACAGAAAATTTATCTGCAGCGTGTCCATCTGAAAAATATACTTCTGAATATTGGTCAGCCAATTTGTTCGGAATACAAACCAAATATACTATTTCTTCGGGATTTCTTTTAACAACATTATGAAATCCCCTTTGAATAATGTACAGCATAGGCATCCTCAACCAAAAGTAAAAAGGAATAAAATCTCCTAAACATATACGCTTTGCATCTCCATAGTCTAAAGTTCCATTAGTAACTTGAATAGTTTTACTCGCTCGAGTATCAATCAATGAATTATCTCCAATCGAAACATAGTTTACATTAGCATTAGGTGAATTTTTGTGCGTTATTCCATTTTGTAAAATATGAGGAATATTGTCTATATGTGTCATCCTAAATACTTTGATTTCAGATAAATTCATAGTTACTATTTTTAGTAAAATTATCAAATTATTTAACTAATCCACTGATTCTCCCCGAAGTCAGGTTTTCTTTTCTCTAAAAATGCGTTGCGTCCTTCTTTGGCTTCGTCGGTCATATAGGCAAGGCGGGTAGCTTCTCCTGCGAAAACTTGCTGACCAACCATTCCGTCATCGGTAAGGTTCATCGCAAATTTCAACATACGGATAGAAGTTGGCGATTTGGCAAGGATTTCTTGAGCCCAGTCATACGCTTCTTGTTCCAAACGAGCGTGAGGCACTACTTTATTGACCATTCCCATTTCAAACGCCTCTTGTGCGGAGTAATTTCGCCCTAAAAAGAAAATCTCACGAGCTTTTTTCTGTCCTACCATTTTTGCCAAATATGCCGAACCATAACCGCCGTCAAAGCTGGTAACATCGGCATCGGTTTGTTTGAAAATGGCGTGTTCTTTACTCGCTAAGGTAAGGTCGCACACTACGTGAAGCGAGTGTCCGCCACCTACTGCCCATCCGTTTACCGCCGCGATGACCACTTTGGGCATAAATCGGATAAGTCGCTGTACTTCCAATATATTGAGTCGGTGTCTGCCGTCTTCACCCACATAACCTTGATGTCCACGAGCCTTTTGGTCGCCACCGCTACAAAATGCGTGTCCGCCATCTTTTGGGCTAGGTCCCTCCCCCGTGAGGATTACCACGCCTACACTCGCATCTTCGTACACGTGATAGAAAGCATCGTAAAGCTCAGAAGTGGTTTTTGGGCGGAAAGCGTTACGTACTTCTGGTCGGTTAAAGGCGATTCTTGCCACGCCGTTACATTTTTTATAAGTAATATCTTCGTATTCTTTTACAGTTTGCCAATTCATATGTTATAATTAATAATTTACAATTAATTAAATGAACAATTTTATATAGTATAACTCTTAAAATTGTTCATTATTAGTTAATTCCCTTTTTTATAATCTGCTAAAAATTGAGCTAAACCACTATCAGTTAATGGATGTTTTAGTAGTCCCACAATTGCGGATAGCGGAGCTGTAATCACATCCGCACCTATTTTGGCACATTGCATAATATGCATCGTATGACGAACAGAAGCAGCTAAAATTTCAGTCTCAAATCCGTAATTATCATATATAAGTCGGATATCTTCAATCAGAGTAAGTCCATCGCTGGAAATATCGTCTAACCGCCCGATAAAAGGAGATACATACGTAGCTCCTGCTTTGGCTGCCAACAAAGCTTGTCCTGCCGAGAATACTAACGTACAATTAGTTTTAACTCCTCTGTCTGAAAAATATTTGATAGCTTTGATACCATCTTTAATCATTGGTATTTTCACCACTATTTGTGGATGCAACTCTGCCAAGGCCGTCCCCTCTTTGACAATACCCTCATAATCAGTAGCAATTACCTCTGCAGAAACATCTCCATCGACAATGTCACAAATATTTATATAATGCTTTAAAATGTTGTTTGTGCCTGTGATACCTTCCTTTGCCATTAATGAAGGATTGGTCGTTACTCCATCTAAAACTCCTAAATCTTGAGCTTCACGGATTTGATCTAAATTTGCTGTGTCAATAAAAAATTTCATAATATTGCTTATTTGAGTTCAAAGTTTAAGGTTACCTATTCCCTACAATTCATAATGTTTCATCAACATTCGCTCGTAGGTTTTACTTGGTAAAACACGTTTAAGTACAATGGAAAACTTTTGTAAGAAGTTACCTTGTTTATAATGTACGTTAGGGTGCTTGGTTTTTATAATTTTATATATTTTTTCTGCCATTTCAATGGGATTTCCTCCCGAATCTACATGCTTATTCATCAAATCTAAAGATTTTTGATATTTTTCTCTATAAGCAGAACCTTCTTTCACAGGCGCATGATAACGTCGAGAAGCAATATCAGTAGCGTAGTCTCCTGGTGCGATAGTTGTCACTTGGATTCCAAAATTTTTTAATTCCATTCGTAAACTTTCTGACATCAGCATTAAAGCTCCTTTACTTGCTGAATAGGCTCCCCGAAAGGGCAATCCCATATACCCTGCTATGGAAGTAACGTTGATAATCAATCCACTTTTTCGACTTCGCATTGTAGGAAGTACTTTTTGAATCAAGTAAATGGCTCCAAAAAAATTCGTAGCGAACACATTTTCAAGCTCTTCGGAAGGTAATTCTTCCACGGCTCCTGAAATTCCTACACCTGCATTATTGATCAGTATATCAACTTTACCTACTTCAGAGAGAATGCTTTGGATTGCCTTATCGACACTTTCTTTACAGCGTACATCCATAGGCAAAAGCCGAAAAGGTAGAGATTTACCTTCTACATTCCGAGCTGTTCCATAGACAGTAAATCCTTTTTCTTTAAGGAGTAACGCCGTTTCTTTGCCTATTCCCGAAGTTGCTCCGGTGATTAAAACTATTTTTCCGTTTTTCATTACTATTGTCTAATAGCCCTTACCTCTACTCTTCGAGGAGTGCGATTCGTTTCACCCTTTTTAATATGGCTGCTTTCGTTGGTTATATTCGATTTATCTCGCAGTATATCAAGAATATAATAATTTGAATATTCTCCTTTTTGAACATAATAATTTCCTTCAGCGTCTATCAGAACAAAACTCCCACAAGGATATTGTAACGGAAAGAATAAATCACGTAATGTTTTATTTTTATCCTCCAGCCAAGTGATTTTCTTTCCATAATCTTTGATTCCATCTCGTTCGTTGTAGACAAAAAACTGACTTACATCTTTCTTCTTTTGTATTTTTTTCAAATAATCTTTAATCAAAGCATAGTAGCTCGAATCTTCAGGAGAATCGTTACAAGGATCCTTCCCGTGATGATAATTTACTACAATAATGTTTTTCTCGGGAACGGATTGACCCGAAAATCCAGACAATTCGGTACGAATTACTGCTAACTGTTCAAGAGTTATTTTTCCTCTTTTAACTCGTTGAACCTGCACGTGCATTACTACTGAATCCAATTCATAAGTTAGGATATAGTGATTATTCGATTTTCTGTAGTCATTGAATTTCTTAGCTGAAATATATTCTAAATCATCGTTCAAATAAACATGCTTTTGCTGTGAAAATACAGGCAATGAAAACAAACACATTACGAAAATCAACCATTGTCTATTCATATCAATTTTTCTTATTATTCACTCCTGCAAATATAAAAATTAAATCCTTATTTTGTTTTTTTATTGCGGAAAAATCAGTTTCAACTGGACATACCTCGGCATATTTTTTTCTTTTTTTTCAGGTATGTTGTTTAAATTTGCCAACGATATTCCTAACAGACGAACTGAATCCTCTAAAGGTTGTTTATAGAGTAATTCTTTAGCATGATAAGATATATCCTCCTCTTTATCAACATAATGCAACAAGGTTTTACTACGGGTATTAATTGAAAAATTACCATACTTGATTTTTAGTGTTAGGGTTTTCCCCGCTATCTTTTTACGTTGTAACCGCTGACTTAATTCTTTAGCGATCACTGTTAGTTTTTCTTCCATAAACACCTCACTGGTAATGTTTTTCTCAAAGGTATGTTCAACGCCTAATGACTTTGGCAATCGATATGATTTAACTTCACTCAGGTGGATACCTCGTGCTAATTCATAGAAGTAAGTTCCTCTATTACCAAAATGAAGTTCTAAGAACTCTAAAGATTTTTCTCTCAAATCTTTACCCGTGAAAATTCCATTCAGATACATTTTTTCAGCTGTGACCTTTCCTATACCATGAAATTTTTTAATGTCCAAAACATCTAAAAAACCTTGCACTTCTTCCAAAGGTACCGTTTTTTGTCCATTAGGCTTGTTAAAATCACTGGCTATTTTGGCTACAAATTTATTGACGGAGACACCTGCTGAAGCGGTAAGTCCCGTGGTTTCGAAAATACGCTGACGAATTTCTTGAGCCAAAAAAGTTGCTGAAGGATTATTTTTTTTATTGTGAGTTACATCTAAGTAAGCCTCATCCAAGGATAGGGGTTCTACCAAATCGGTATATTCATAAAAAATAGAGCGAATTTGCATTGAAATTTCACGATAGCGCTCAAAACGTGGTGGCACAAAAATGAGCTGTGGACATAGTTTCTTTGCCTGAACTCCACTGATAGCACTTCGCACCCCGTATCTTCGTGCTTCATAACTGGCAGCTGCTACAACTCCTCGTTCCTTTTCGCCACCTACGGCTATGGGTTTCCCTCGCAACTGTGGAAAATCGAGCTGTTCCACCGAAGCATAAAAAGCGTCCATATCCACATGGATGATTTTTCGCAAAGGTATGTCTGTCAGAGATTCCATTTTATTTACCAAGCATTTCGGTATGCAAAAATATAAAACTTACCAAGTTCAAGCTATTTTTTCATTCTTTCGATTGTCGAATACTTTTGTTTTTAGATAAGCCTTTATGCCCGTTATAAAAATATTTGAGTTTATTAGTTATTTTGATATTCTACTTTTCCCTTAGGTTTAAAAAGAACCTTGGATTTCAAAATCGTTACATCTTCCAAACTTCAAACGTAAAAACGATACTGATACTTGGTTAGTTACGGGTGTGATTGTAGTAATTCATGTATTTTTTGTATATTACCCAGATTATAGCACGAGCCTTGATTTTTTTTTCCTGCATTTGTCCGTTAAATGTCGTATAGTCACTTTCAATCCACTCTTCTTCTTCCCTTAACACCGTAAAACGAAAATATTCTGTCTTTTTTTGATTTTTCCAGTACATTCACAAGAAAGACCCACTAAATTATACAAAGAAATTTTACAAAATCAAAAAAGCACGAATAGATAAAACGGTTGAATAAACAACATCTAGAGTAAATTATTTTTCTGAAAAATTCTCTATGATTTTATCCACAATCACCTGTGCCAATTTGGTCTTACTTTCAGCAGTCCAACCTGCAATATGAGGTGTAAGTATTACATTGTCAGCTTCTAATAAATATCTAAACGAAGCAGGGAGTTCATCAGTAAAGAAATCCTCAAAGGACGTTTTCTCGTACTCTAATACGTCTAGCCCCGCTCCTTTGATTTTGCCTGACTTTAAGGCTTCAACCAAATCATCAGTTACAACGCTTTTCCCTCGTGCAGTGTTCAATAACCAGAATGGTTTTTTGAACCTGTGGATGAAATCAGTATTCATCATTTTTGTTGTTAATGGGGTTTGCGGTGTGTGTAAACTCACCACATCCGATTGTTCAAAAAACTCATCCAAGGACACTTGTCGTGCGTTTTCATCGCCTACATTGGGTTTTATGTCATAACAAATCACTTGACAATCAAACCCTTTCAATTTTCGAGCAAACGATTTCCCCATATTCCCGTAACCAATAATGCCTACGGTTTTATAATCTAATTCCGACCCTCGATTTTCTTCACGTAGCCACACACCTCGCTCAATTTCACGATTGGATTTTTTAAACTTATTTAACAGCGCTAATAACATTCCGAGAGTGTGTTCGCCTACCGCATTACGATTTCCTTCAGGAGAGGATATTATCATAACTCCCTTTTGCTCAGCGTATTCACAATCAATATTTTCAAGACCTGCTCCCACTCTGGCAATAAATTTTAAGCGAGTTGCCTTATCCAAAAACAACTTATCAATTGCGAACCGACTGCGAAGGATGACACCATCATATTGGTCGATTTTGCTTTCGATTTGGGATTTTGAACTTTTATAATCTTCGTGATTTTCAAATCCATGAGCAGTAAGTTGCTCTATTATTAACGGATGATTCGTGTCAATATGGAGTATTCTCATTCTTTTTCTGTAAATAATCGTATTTTTTCTTCTTCCTTTTGTCTCATTTGCTGACTTTCCGATTCGGATTTGTCCTTATAGCCACATAAATGCAATATGCCGTGAGCCATGACTCGTAATAGCTCTTCCTTAAAAGAAACCTCAAAATCATTAGCATTATCACACACTCGTTCCACAGAGATATAAATATCTCCAGCAATTTGAAAATCTTCAGTATAGTCAAAAGTAATAATATCCGTTAAGGTATCGTGGTTAAGATATTGTACATTGATTTTATGTAACTGCTCATCGTTACAAAAAATGTAGTTTATATCGCCAATTTTATGATTTTCAGTATTACAAATCATCTTTACCCACGATTTTAGATCGTTTTTCTTGTACGGAAGCTTAAATTTTGTTTCGGAAAAAAAAGAAATCATATTTTTTTATTTAAATAAGCATTAGGCTACTATTTCCATAATTTCAGTAAACATTCGATATTTACCAGTAAAAAACAAAAAACAGCATAAATTGTTTTCTGACTTGGAAAATATTACTATTTCTACCTCATTACACATAAAAAAGAAGTATACTAAATATAAATAGAAGAATAATTTACCTTTTTTAAGTGTAAGTGGTTGAAAAATTAATCAAAATATTTCACCTGACCATGGGAATTCATCACTTGCAGTCACTTTAAACCATGTAGTCTCGATACCAAAATTACTCTAATGATTTTATTACCCTACAAAGCCTGACAAAAATGATTTTGACAATAGTTTTTTTATATATAACAACATTTAGGAGGCAAAGATAGTGTTTATTTAGAATAAAATAAATACCTTTGGCGGAATTATTTTTGTTATCTAATACAATCATTTTTGAACTCAATCGCAAAAAACATATTATGAAATCAATTGAACAAATACGCAGTGATTTTCCTATCCTGAACCGACTTGTAAATAACAAACCCTTGATATATTTCGACAATGGAGCCACCTCGCAAACTCCTAATCAAGTAATTAATACCATTGTAAATTACTACACTCAACTTAACGCCAATATCCACCGCGGGGTGCATACTCTCAGCCAGGAATCTACCGATGCCTACGAACAAGCTCGTGAAAAGTTGCGAAAACATTTCAATGCCAAAAAATCATGTGAAATCATTTTTACTTCGGGAACAACAGAGTCCATTAACTTGGTTGCCAACGGATACACTTCTCTTTTGAAATCAGGAGATGAAATCATAGTATCGGCATCAGAACATCATAGCAATATCGTGCCATGGCAGTTTGTTTGCGAACGCACCGGTGCTACACTGAAAGTTATTCCGATGAACGAACAGGGGATTTGGAATATGGAATCCTTTGATAACTTATTGACTTCCAGTACAAAACTTGTATGTGTACAACATGTTTCGAATGCTTTAGGAAATATACATCCCATTGCTGAAATCATTGAAAAGGCTCATCAAAGAGGAGCTAAGGTTTTGGTTGATGGTGCTCAATCCGCGCCTCATATCCAGCCTGATGTTCAATCACTTGATGTTGATTTTTATGCTGTTTCTGCTCATAAAATGTACGGGCCAACAGGGGTGGGTATACTTTATGGAAAAGAAGAATTGTTAAATACTATCCCTCCCTATCAAGGTGGAGGCGAAATGATAAAAGAAGTCCGTTTCGAAGGTTCAACATACGCTGATTTGCCCTATAAATTTGAAGCTGGAACGCCTAACATCTGTGGGGGTATTGCATTTGGAGCTGCAATTGATTACATACATGAATTAGGTATCGAAAATATAGCCAAACACGAACAAGCTCTGCTAAGATACGCTGTTGAAAAACTAAAAGAACTTGAAGATATTCAACTTTATGGGAATCCTGACTTGAGTAAACGAACTGCAGTTATATCGTTCAATTTCAAAGGAATACATCCGTATGATGTAGGAAGCATACTGGATAAATTGGGTATTGCAGTTCGCACAGGACACCATTGCACTCAGCCTATTATGGATTTCTTTTGCATTCCAGGAACAATTAGAGCCAGTTTTGCGGTTTACAATACCTTTGAAGAAATTGATACTTTTGTCGAGGCTTTAAAAAAAGCTCATATGATGCTAAGTTAAAGTATCAAATCTCTTCTGTTTCGGATATAATTGTGCAAAAGACCTAGTCGATTGAATTCTGATAATCAGATTTTTATAAAAACGCCAAAAAAAAATGAAGTAAAGTATAGATTTCGATTTAGCTACAGAATTCGCTGAAAAATCAACACATCTTTAAATGTTCCGTTAGAAAAAATCCAATCTTTTTTTATGCCATGAGAAACAAAACCAAGTTTTTCAAAAAGATGTATGCTTGGAATGTTGTCCACAGGGATATATGCAATTAATTGATGTAAATGAAGATTTACTTTACTGTAATTCAATAATTTAGCAAGAGCATATTCTCCTTTACCTTGGCGTTGGTATTTTTCTAAAATGGCGATTCCAACACAAGCTCGTTTGTTCTTAGGATCAAAATCATAGAGGTCAACACATCCAAAAGGCTCTCTATCAGAGGAAGAAATGACGTAACGAAACTGTTTCGCTTCATAAATGTCCTGTGTTGCATTTTGAATGTATTCTTTCAGAAGATACCGAGAAAAAGGCAATTGTGTTTGACTAACTTCCCATAAACTTTCTTGATTTTCAAGTTCATACAAAAAGTCAATATCTTCTGGTTCTAACGCCCGTAACAAACACAACTCGTCTGAAATACAATTCATCTTTTATGTATAAATTTAAACACTTTTTTCTCTTTTACGCTTGACGAAGCTTAACTTTAATTACATTTCTACTTTACCTTCAAAAACAAAAGTAGCCTGTCCAATCAGAAATACGTTTGTATATACTCCGTTTTCAACATCAAACGAAACTCTTAAATCTCCCCCAAGGGTTTGCAGGTGTATGTCTCTCTCCTTTGTTTTTTCTTGGTGATACATGGCAATTGCAACAGCCGTAGCACCCGTACCACAAGAGTAAGTCTCGTCTTCAACCCCCCGCTCGTAGGTGCGTACAGCAAATTTTTCATTTCCTAAAGGAGTTACAAAGTTGACATTAGCTCCACCTTTATCCTTGTACAATTGTCCATAGCGAATGGACGCTCCTTCTGATTTCACATCTATATTATTAACATTTTCAGCTAATTGAACGTGATGTGGCGAACCTGTATCTAAAAAAGTATATGAGTCTTCCTTTCGAATAACATCAACGTCTTTCATCTGCAATTTCACTTGATTTTCATTATTGATTTCGGCATAATGTTCCCCATCAATAGCAATAAAAATAGTTTTATTATCGATGATTTTCAATAATTTAGCAAATGCGACAATACATCGTCCTCCGTTGCCACACATCGTACTTTCTTTTCCATCTGAGTTGTAGTAAATCATGCGAAAATCGTATTTTTCATCATTTTCTAGCAGAATTAGTCCGTCTGCACCAATACCAAAGTGCCGATGACACAATGAGGCAACTAATGAAGTATTTTCCTTGGGAAAATCTGAATTACGATTATCAATCATCACAAAGTCATTGCCTGTACCTTGAAATTTATAAAAATGTATTATCATTTAATTTTTTAGCAAGAATATGATTTTTAAGAGAAATAATATAGAATTTGCAATACAAAGAAAGCAAATGGAGAGGCAAAAATAAGACTATCCAAACGGTCTAAAAGTCCGCCGTGTCCTGGAAGAATTCGACCGCTGTCTTTCACTTTAGCAACCCGTTTGAAACTTGATTCAACCAAATCACCAACAGTTCCAGTAGTAACTAACACAATAGCCAGCACAATCCAACTCCAAATCTCTTTATTACTGTAAATTGAAATTACATAGGCGGTTAGGATAGCTCCGATGAGTCCTCCTACGAATCCTTCAACTGTTTTTTTGGGAGATATCTTTTCAAACAACTTATGTTTCCCAAAGTTTTTCCCCGTTAAATAAGCAAAACTGTCACTTGCCCAAATGATACACAAAATACCAATCATTGTCAATTGAGCCTCACCGACGGAATATGATTTTATGCACTCGTGCTTGTATATTAATGGAATAAAAACACATCCTGCACCAATATACAACATACTAATAATCAACTTATGAGAGTAAGGAGCGTAGCATAGAGGAGTTTTTCCATAGAAGAGCATAATAGTCAAGTACACATTGGCTATAATAGTAAATAGCAACAGTATATAAATTGAGAAAACACTTACCTGCAAATGAATGAATAGCCACCAAAAAAATAAGAATATCAGATAGACGTGCAATCCTTGAAGTCGAATAAGTTTTTTAAATTCGTACATACATACTAATCCAAAAGACAAAAACAAGAAGTCAAAAGCCCCCTCATCTAACATGATTGCCGATAACAAAAAGAGTATGTAGATAATTCCTGTAGCAGTTCTTTTAAATAGTTCGTTCACAATGAGTTCCTTTTAAATTGGTAAATCTTCTAACAAGATGAGGTAGGTTTTCTTATAGCTTCCTCCATAATTCATTACATCATTTGCTGTTCTGTTTTCGTCAAAACTACGCAAAGTGACCAACCCTGTTGGTTTTTGTTTCGGATATTTCAAATTGATACCACGCATTCCCTCATCAATGCTTTTCACCATTTGGCTGGTTTTAGCCAAGACGATAAATATTTCAGGAAGTTCACTTGTTCTTCGCTGTCTCAACTGATTGGAAGAGAGCATTATACCTCCCATCGATGTGATTAAATATTCACAGGTTGTCAGATAGACATTCGCTGTTTCAACATCATCTGTGAAAAGTGATTGATGCTCTTCAAAAAAATCTACGAGTGACTCGTTTGGCGTACTGATTTTCACATATACACCTATTTCCATTAAAATATTTCTGAAAAAATGCTGTATTTCTAATTCTGAAGTGCAATAAATGAATTTACCCCCATTTTGGGTAAAGTTGATTGCAAATTGCTCATCTGCAGGTAGGTTATCTCCCGACAGTACATTAGTAGCTACAATCTTTTCCTCACCCAAATTCGGTTCACTACTGCGTTTACCAAATATTTTCTTTAAAAAATTCATCTAAACTTATTGTATTTCAGATGTTTATTATTATTACCCAAAACTCTACCGTCGTTATTTATTAAAAAACACGACACTTAATTTCTGTATGATAGAGTTAATAAAAATCTTTCTTTATTCTTTATACATAGAATGGGGTAAAGTTACAAAAAAAACTTGATTGTTTTCAAAATAACAATCAAGTTTTTATCATTTTTTTACGAATTAAATAATTTATGTTGTCAAAAGATTTGAGTCATCTACCTTCGTCTCTGTTTTTTCAGTTAATTCCTCTTCCTTTTCATAGGCTCTTTTTCCGAAAATATCTTCCAAATCTTCCTTGAAAATGACTTCTCTTTCGAGTAATAAGTTGGCCAAACTAGTTAGCTTATCTTTATTTTCTGAAAGAATTTGAATAGCTCTTTCATATTGATTTTCAATAATTTTTGAAATCTCTTCATCAATTACATGAGCCGTTTTTTCGCTGTATGGTTTGGTAAAACCGTATTCCGATTGCCCTGATGAATCATAATAGGTCAGATTTCCTACCTTATCGTTCAATCCATAGATGGTTACCATAGCTCGAGCTTGTTTGGTTACCTTTTCCAAATCACTCAGCGCTCCTGTTGAAATTTTGTCGAAAATTATCTTTTCGGCGGCACGTCCTCCCAAAGCTGCACACATTTCGTCTAAAATCTGTTCGGTTCTGATAATTTGTCGCTCTTCAGGTAAATACCAAGCGGCTCCTAACGACTGCCCTCGGGGAACGATAGTTACTTTAACTAAAGGAGCAGCATATTTCAACAA
Source organism: Capnocytophaga canis (assembly GCF_043187445.1). Lineage (NCBI taxonomy): Bacteria > Pseudomonadati > Bacteroidota > Flavobacteriia > Flavobacteriales > Flavobacteriaceae > Capnocytophaga > Capnocytophaga canis. The sequence continues at coordinate 703,643 of NZ_CP171121.1, forward strand.
CCAACTAACCGTAGCATGTCCTGCCTCGTGGAAAGCGATGGTTCTACGTTCTTCATCGGTAATCATTTTACTTTTTTTCTCTAGACCACCAACAATTCTATCAACAGCATCTAAGAAATCTTGTTTTCCCACAGCTGTTTTACCTTTACGAGCCGCAATCAAAGCTGCTTCGTTGCATACATTTGCAATGTCGGCACCTGAAAATCCTGGGGTTTGCTTAGCTAAAAAGTCTATCTCTAAGGTTTCAGCCTTCTTAATTGGACGTAGATGCACTTCAAAAATCTGCTTTCGCTCGTTTAAATTTGGTAAATCAACATAGATTTGTCGGTCAAAACGCCCTGCTCGCATCAATGCTTTATCTAAGATATCAGCTCGGTTCGTTGCTGCTAACACGATTACATTGGTATGCGTTCCAAAGCCATCCATCTCCGTTAGTAATTGATTTAGAGTGTTTTCTCTTTCATCATTTGCTCCTGTAAAATTGTTTTTCCCTCTGGCACGTCCAATAGCGTCAATTTCGTCAATAAAAATAATTGCAGGTGATTTTTCTTTGGCTTGTTTGAACAGGTCACGTACTCGTGAGGCTCCCACTCCTACAAACATCTCAACGAAATCAGACCCTGAAAGTGAAAAGAACGGCACTTGGGCTTCACCCGCTACGGCTTTTGCTAAAAGGGTCTTTCCCGTACCCGGAGGCCCTACCAATAAAGCACCCTTTGGAATTTTTCCTCCCAAAGAGGTGTATTTATCTGGATTTTTAAGGAAATCAACTATTTCTTGAACCTCTTCTTTAGCACCTTCCAAACCTGCTACATCTTGGAATGTTACGCGAACTTCTCTTTTTTCATCAAAAAGACGAGCCTTTGATTTTCCGATACTGAACAATTGTCCACCTCCACCGCCTCCGGCCATTCGTCGCATAAAAAAAATCCACAACCCTACGATAAGAATAAATGGTAATAGTGTAACTAAAAAATCAGAAAAAACGTTCTGTTGTGTTTTATTTTCACGAGTGGTTGTTAAATTGTTTTCTTGAACAATCTGGTCAAAACGGTTTTCAAAATTGCTCAAATCACCCAATTCAAAACGATATTGCGGACTTTCATTCTTTGCACTCGTTGTTTGTGATAGCATATTTCCTCTCGGACGTACATCCTTATGTTCTTCTTTTTTCAATGCTTCATCGGTCAAATAAACATTAGCTTCTTTACGATTGACGATGGTTATCTTTAAAACATCTCCGTTACGCAAAAAGTCTTCAAATTTCGCCTGTGGAATTTCTTTGGGTTGCATCCAAAAACTACCTCCCGAATAGAAATTGAATCCTAATAAAATCACTATAAGTAAGGCGTATACCCAATAGGCTGAAAATTTAGGTTTGTTTGTTTTGTTCTCTGCCATATTAATAGTTAGTTTCTATATTTAAAAATTTAGCATCTCCCCACAATCCTTCAATATCGTAATGCTCACGGATTCTTTTTTGGAAGATATGTACCACAACATCTACATAGTCAATCAATATCCATTCTGCATTCATCTCTCCTTCCACATGCCATGGTTTTACATGTCCCTCAGCTTGACTTACAACTCGTTGTACTGCTCCCGAAATAGCACTCACTTGGGTGTTTGAGGAACCGTTACATAAAACGAAATAATCGCAAACAGAGTTCTCTATTTCGCGTAAATCCATAATAGTAATGTCCGTTCCTTTTACTTTTTCAATACCTTCGATAATATTACTAATTAGTTGATTAGATGTAATCTCTTTATTCTGTGTCATTTATTTTTAATAATTTCTATTACTATGAAACGGCAAATATACTGTTTTTTCGGAGATAATCACTTAAAAAAAATATAAAATTTGAATTTCTGAAAAAACACAAAAGAAATTGTTACTTATCCTTAGCTATCAGATTAAGAATGGATAAACAAGAGTTTTTTTTGAAAATTGAATTTCAATAGCACTTAAATTTTGATTGAGTTATTACGGAATCACATGTTTACACAAGTAGAATTTAGCAAATACACATGTTAAAGTTTTGTTATTTTTTTAAACAGTTCAGGTGATATTTTTGACCGTTCGTGCAAAAAAAATACCGTTCACGTTTGAATTTTGACCGTTCGCGTAAATTTTAACATTTCTATTTTTATGCAATATTTGCTGTTTTAAAAGAAAAATTATTCCTTTGTAGTGTGAAAATAAAGATAAAATTAACTAAAACGAAGTAATAAAACTAACGTTTAGGTAATTGTAGTAAGTTTTGGATTAAGTATAAAATTAATAATGAATTATATATGAAAAATAAATTAAAATTTAGCTTTATTTTGTTAACAGCAATTTTAATAGTTGTAAGCTGTAAAAAGGATGATTCAAACACTTCTGAATTCTATGTAAAAGCACAAGTAGGAGGTGTGGAACACGAAGCTTCAGGTGAATATTGTTTTTTTATTGATACAGGCTTCGGAGTTACGATAACAGGAGGTGACAAATATGCTTTCATGATTCCTTCGATGGAAGTGGGTACATATAAATTTTCTGATAACATAGTATCTTTCGGAACTGTTTATATTGATGGAGTTTATGGAGGATATACGGATTCAACCGATGGAAGTTTAATTATCACAAAATACGACAAGGACGCAAAAGTGATTGAAGGAACTTTTCAGTTTGTTGGAACGAACGGAGATATTACAAAGAAAGTTACTAACGGTTCATTTCGTTGTAAACAACAAGATGTGTCAAAGTTAAAACCGTAGTTTTAAGCTAAAAAACAATAAGTCAAATACTTGAATTTTAAAAATGTTATAAATAAGTTGTTTAATTAAAAAAAAGAAGAAAATGAAAAAAGTTGCTTTAATTGTAGCCCTTGTTTTAGGGTTTGGAATGGTTGCTCAAGCACAAACTAAAATTGGTATCCACGGAGGGTTTGATGTAGAGGGAAAAAATCCCATAATCGGTGTGAATGCTGAGATTGGGATTATGGACAAACTCACGGTAGCTCCTGATGTAGGGTATCTTATGTTAGATAAAGTTGAGGGAGTAAATTCCCTTGGGTTAGAGTTCAATGCCAATGGTCATTACTACTTCTACGACAAAGATACTTTTAAGTTTTTTGGTTTAGCAGGGGTTGGATACAATTATTTTAAATCAAGTTCGGAAATCTTAGGAGTTAAATACGAGTTTAGTGGAGGGAATTTCGGAGTGAATGTTGGAGCAGGTATGTCTTACGCTTTATCCTCAAACTTGGATCTTTTCAGCACAGTGAAATACACCATTAGAACAGGGTCTTCTCTTGGAGTTCATGTAGGTCTTAGATATGCTTTTTAGTAAATTTCTCAACAAGTTCTTATAGTTAGACTAACATCTCTTTTCGGTTTTTTATCATTAAATAATAATACCTTAAGGAGATGTTTCTTAAGAAATTATGCTAAAAAGATTTAAAACACAATGTAATAAAAAAATGAAGCATATGAAAAATTATTTAAAATTTAGTTTTTTCCTACTGGCAGTAGTCATAGCTGTTGTGGGATGTAAAAAAGATGATTCTGACAACACGGGCGAGTCTGGAAGTTCTGATTATTACGTAAAAGCAGAAGTTGACGGTAAAAAACATGAAGTTACAGGAGCAACTTTTTGTTCCTATACAGTTTCTGCGGGAAAAATTAGCGTAAATGGAGTGAAAGGTAACGAATTTGTTTTTACACTTACAGCTCCTGCCAAAGAAGGTGTATTTAAATTTGGGGGAGAAGAATTAGCCTTGGGAGGCGTAACTTTTGGAAATGACAGATTTACTAGTTTGGCAGATGGAACAATAACCATCAAAAAATTCGATGAAAAAGCAAAGATAGTTGAAGGTACATTCGAATTTAACGCAAAAAGTGATGACGGTAGTGTAACCAAAAAAGTAACTAACGGTTCATTCCGATGTAAATCGTTGTTATAATTGATTTTTCTTTCATAGACAAGTCTTTATTGTTAGACTTTGATTTCCATCTCCTCATGATAACTGTTATCTGAGGAGATGTTTTTATGATGTTACACTTGAGGGTTGAATGTAGTTAATGTAACACCTTCAAAAAAAATTTGTTCAAAGCGAACCATTTACGTATATTTGCAACATTTGTAATTAAAAACTTCAAGTTATCAAAAGATTTCGTAAAATAGCGTTCCGAGTAATGTGGATAACCCTTTTATTTTTTGGGGTTCTATTACTTTTGTTGGCATTGCCAGTAACTCAAACGTTCATAGCCCAAAAGGTTGTTAACGGGCTTAACCAAGATTTTGATGTAGACATACAAATCGAGAAAATTCATCTGAAATACAATGGAGATGTAGCTGTTAAGGGGGTCTTGATTAAAGATTTTCGTGCTGATACACTTATTGCAACCAAACAGCTACAAACGTCGATTTTAAATGTTAGACAATGGATTAAAGGTGATTTGTACTTTGGTGATATTGAAGCAGATGATTTGGTTTTTCATATGAAAACCCACAAGGGAGATACTTTGTCAAATTTAGAGGTATTTGTATCAAAATTTGATTCAGGAGAACCCAGTTCAGGCGATTTTGTAATGAAGGCAAAAACCATACGGTTGAATGGGAGCCATTGCTATATTTCCGATGAAAATCAAGAAAATCCAATACTGTTCCAAGCTGAAAATCTCAATATGAAACTTAAGGATTTCCAGTTGTTAGGAGCTAATGTGTTCTTTGATATGGAACAAGGAAGTTTTATATTTGATAAATCATTGAAAGTTAGCGATCTACAAACTTCTTTTTTCTACACCGATACTTTGGTACAGGCTAAAGATATGATTCTCAAAACCGAAAAAACAACAGTTGAAGGTACATTGAAAATATATCCTCATGAAGGAGGCTTTGGTGATTTTGCTGATAAAGTGGTGTTAGATGTAGAACTTCCTAAAGCGACCATTTCTACTCGTGATTTGAATACTTTTTACGATGGATTTGGAGCAGGTAAATCATTAATAGTTAATGATTTACATTTTAAAGGAACTTTGAATAAATTTGTAATAGATCAAGGAAATATTACGTACCAGAATACGCTCATTGGAGGAAATTTATCCTTTGAAAACCTATTACGAGAAGATAAAAAAATCATTATTCAAGGCAGGGGAGTGAATTTCGAATCTATTTATAATGATTTGGCAACTCTGATGCCTGTGGAATTAGGACAAAATATACCTGTGGAATTGCAGAATTTAGGAATGTTTTCACTTACGGGAGATTTTGTATATGGCACTTCGCATCTGGATGCTAACCTAAGGATGACTTCGCAACGAGGAAATGCAACTTTTGAAGGAAAATTAAGCAACTTGGAGCAAACGGAAAATTTAGCATATGAAGGGCGAATTTCAACACAAGCATTTAACATAGGGGCTTTAATAAAGCAACGTATTTTAGGGGATTTGTCGGCTGATTTGGTAGTTCAAGGTAAAGGAACTGACTTTAAAACCATGGAAATGAATGCGTATGGAAAGATAAATTCTTTACGGTTTAATGGATATGACTATAAAAAAATTAATATTGAAGGAAAGTTAACCAAGCAATTGTTCAATGGTTTGCTAGTAGCTAATGACCCTAATTTGAATATGAAATTTGGAGGATTAGCTGATTTCTCATCTATAAAACCTACCTTTGATTTCAAAGCAGACATTCAAAAGGCGGATTTGTACCAGCTCAAGGTATCCGAAAGTGATACGATTTCAAAACTAAAAGGAAGGGTGCATATAGACATACAAGGAATTGAGGTTGATGACATTGTAGGGAAGGTTAGCTTTGAAAATGCAGTATATGAAAATTCGCATAATATTTTTACTTTCAATGATTTTGATATTACTTCTACCATTTATGATACAGGAGAGAAAGAAATCAAAATAAATTCAACTGATATTATTAGCGGAAGTATTCGTGGAAAGTACAAAATGGCGGAGATGAAAAAAATCATCCAAAATGCTTTGGGAAGCGTTTACATGCACTACAATCCATATAAAATTGATGAAAATCAGTATATAGACTTCAACTTTAGTATTTACAATAAAATCGTAGAAGTTTTTGTGCCAGAGTTGAAAATTGGAAGAAATACCACTCTCAAAGGAAAAATTGTTCCAGATGATGGAAGTTTTAAAATGCAACTGAAATCGCCTGAAATTAATGCCTTTGATTATCAAGCAGATGGATTGAAACTTACGGTAGATAACCAAAATACGCTCTATAATGCCTTTTTTGAAGTTGGAAAATTAGATTTAGGAATTTATGACATAAAGGATTTTAACCTCATTAGCCGTGTGGTCAATGATACTTTGTTCTTCCGTTCCGAATTTAACGGAGGTGAGTCAGAAAAAGACAATTATCAGTTAAATTTCTTCTATACCTTAAATGAGAAACAGGAATCGAGTATCGGATTTAAAAAGTCAGAAATCAATTTCAGAGGCAATCAATGGTTTATCAATCGCGAAAATGCTGAAGGAACAAACAAGGTGACTATCGACCGTAAAGCGGATACCATTAAGATTCATAATTTTAGAATCGCTCACCGTAACCAGCATGTTAATCTTAGTGGTGTGTTAACTGATGAATATAAACAACTACACACAGTGGCAAACAATGTATCGCTTGATAAGGTGTTGCCCGAACTTAAAGGATTAAATCTGCAAGGAACTCTCAACGGTCACTTGTCGCTGGTGCAAAAAGGAAAACTGTATTATCCATCATCGGATGTGTTTATCCGAAATTTTCGTTTGAACGGTTATGACTATGGAGATTTAGAAGCTAGTATTTTCGGAAATGCGGATCTTTCTGCTTTCAAACTCAATGCTCATTTTGTAAATGGAAAAACACAAGGTTTCCAAATGAATGGAGATATTAAGCTTGATTCTAACAAAGGTACTTTTGTAGATGTTGATGCCCATTTTAGACAGTTCAATTTAGCTCCTTTCAATCCGTTTTTGGAGGGTATTTTCTATGATCTACGAGGAAGTTTGGTGGGAGATATAAAAATTGAAGGAAGTATTGAAAATCCTACGATGAACGGAGAACTTGCTATTGAGAAGGGAGGAGTTGGAATTACATATCTGAATTTGAATGCTGATATCAACGATAAAGCAAAAATTTTTATTAGAAATCAAACTTTCGAAATTGATGATTGGACACTTACCGATACAGCACATAAAACCCAAGCGTTACTCAATGGTAGCATACGTCATAATAAGTTGTCGGACTGGTTTTTTGATTTGAACATCAAAACATTAGGTGATAAATTCTTAGTTTTAAACACAGGCTACACCGATGATGCTCTTTTCTACGGAACAGGATTCATTAACGGAAATGCATCCATTCGTGGAGCGTTAGATGAGTTAGTGATTTCGGTCAAAGCGGTTACCCAAGAGGGGACACAGTTTAAAATTCCATTGAGTGATATGGAAAGTGTAGGGGACGATTCTTTCATTACTTTTATTGAAAAAGAAAATCCGAAGGTGAAAAAAGAACGTGTTTTGGAGTCAGTTAAAGGGCTTGAACTACGTTTTGAAATGGACGTGTTACCATCAACTGAGGTTGAAATTATTTTAGATAAAAAAACGGGAAGTAACTTAGTGGGAACAGGTGCCGGAACCTTACTTATTGAAATCAATACTAATGGTAAGTTCAACATGTGGGGTGACTTTATTACCTATTCAGGATATTACAATTTTAAATTTGAAAATCTGATTGATAAACGATTTACCGTGCTTCCTGGAGGTTCAATTTCATGGAGTGGTGATCCGCTAAAAGCCGTGTTGCGAAATTTGAAAGCTGCCTATACTTTGAATGCCAATCCAGGAGTGTTGTTGGAATCTTCGCAATACAATCGAAAGATAGCTACTCAGGTCATTATCAGTCTCGAAGGAGAGTTGATGCAACCAGAACCCGTTTTTGACATTGCTTTCCCTGATAGTGGGCAAGGTTTGGTATCGGAACTTAATTATCGTTTGGAAGATAAGGACAGAAAACAACTACAAGCCTTTTCACTTTTAGCTCAAGGTTCCTTTATGAGTGAGCGGAATACGGATAATCGTTTGGTAGCCTATAACTTATTTGAAACAGCAGCGGGGCTTTTCAATCAGTTGCTGTCGGATGAGGACAATAAGCTAAATTTAGGTGTTTCTTACGAAGCAGGAATGGTTGATAGTTCTTCTGACATAACCAATGACGACCGATTAGGATTTACGATTTCTACACAAATTACTGATAGAGTTCTCTTTAACGGAAAAGTAGGTATTCCTGTTGGAGGGGTGAAACGCACTGCCGTAGCAGGAAATGGAGAAGTAATATTCCAACTGAACCCCCAAGGAAATTTGACAGCTAAGGTGTTTGTACGAGAAAATGAATGGCAAGAGTACTTGGTGGACAGAATTGGGTATGTTTACGGAACAGGTATTACCTATAATGTTGATTTTAATACGTTTAAAGAGTTGATAAATAAGGTTCTCGGAAGAAAAGAAGAGGAATAGAGCAAATAAGAAAAAAATCGTTTAGCTACAAAAACACAATAGTTCAAAAAATGAATAAAAATTTGAATCCAAATAAAGAAAACTATTCGGCTCAAGAGTTGGATATTGAACGAGCTTTACGTCCGTTGTCGTTTGACGATTTTGCGGGACAAGAAGCTATTTTGGAGAACCTTACTGTATTTGTAAAAGCAGCTAATATGCGAGGAGAGGCTCTTGATCATACTCTTTTTCACGGTCCTCCTGGCTTGGGAAAAACCACTTTGGCTCATATTTTAGCTAATGAGTTGGGTGTGGGCATCAAAATTACTTCAGGGCCTGTACTCGACAAACCAGGTGATTTGGCAGGACTTCTAACAAATTTACAAGAACGTGATGTGTTGTTCATTGACGAAATTCACCGATTGAGTCCCATAGTTGAGGAATACCTCTATTCCGCTATGGAGGATTACAAGATTGATATAATGATAGAATCAGGGCCTAATGCTCGAACAGTACAAATTAACTTGAACCCTTTTACTTTGGTAGGAGCAACCACACGTTCGGGATTACTTACCGCTCCGATGCGAGCTCGTTTTGGTATTCAAAGCCGATTGCAGTACTACACTACCGAACTACTTGCTGACATCGTCCAACGAAGTGCTTCGATTTTGAAAGTGCCCATTTCAACGGAAGCTGCTATTGAATTAGCAAGTCGAAGTAGAGGAACTCCACGTATTGCCAATGCGTTGTTGCGTCGAATCCGAGATTTTGCCCAAATCAAAGGTAACGGAAAAATTGATATGGAAATCACCCGCTTTGGATTAAAAGCTCTTAATGTTGATGTTCATGGTTTGGACGAAATGGATAATAAAATACTTGCTACTCTAATAGATAAGTTCAAAGGAGGGCCTGTAGGTATAACTACCTTAGCTACAGCTGTTTCGGAAAGTCCTGAAACTATCGAAGAGGTTTATGAACCATTCCTCATTCAAGAGGGATTCATCGTGAGAACACCTCGTGGTAGAGAGGTTACCGATTTGGCATATAAACATTTAGGTAAGGTAAATCCGAATGTACAAGGAAAATTATTTTAAATTATGAGAAAAATATGAAACTAACATACGTATATGTCTTTTTGGTTTTCTTGCTATCTTTTGAACTTATGGCTCAGGAAGATAAAACAAAAAACGAAGGAATTACCTTTAAATCAATGCGTTCTACCAAAAAGAAAGACAGTATTACTTTCACAGCAAACGACTATAAAATAATCAGCTATATGCGTGATACTATAGCCGTCGATACTACTTTATCCATAAAGAAATACTATAAAAGTAATGTTTGGCAGAAAGATATATTTGGAAAAATGCCTTTCTCAAATATGGCACAACCATATAATACAATGGTTTACGACCATATTCAGCAGGACTATCTTGCTTCTATGGGTGCTGAAGCTAAAAAACAACTTTATCTTACTACTGAAGATATAAAATATTATCTATTACCCACCCCTTTGACCGAACTTTCTTACCGTTCAGGAATGGAACAAGGACAGATGGCAAACGCTTTATTTTCAGTAAATTTAAAACCAAATATTAATGTTTTTATTGGATACAGAGGACTGCGTTCTTTGGGAAAATATCAGCAGATTTTGGTTAGCAATGGAAATCTCAGAATAGGAGGTTCCTACATATCTCCGAATAAGAAATATACTCTCTTTGCCCATTATGCAGGACATGATATTGAAAGTCAAGAAAATGGAGGGATTACTTCCTTGGAGCAGTTCGAATCTGCCGACAAGCAATTCAGGAATAGAGCTGTAATGGATGTGAATCTGTCGGAAGCTACCAATCTACGTGAAAGTAAACGTTATTTTTTTCAACAGGATTACGCTTTTTTACGCAATCGGGATTCGTTAGCTTCCTACAAGCAGATTCGTTTGCGTCATCGGTTTTTGTACGAAACCGAATACTACAAATTTAACCAAGCCTCAGCAAGTGAGTTTTTTGGAGAATCTTATGTGTCTGCTAATATCAACGACCGAATGCAGTTACAAAAGATGATTAACACCGTGGGTGCTGAACTTGAGTTGCCTTATCTGGGAAAAACATTCGTGTACGGGAATGCTTATTTCTATAATTATTTTTTCCGTAATGCTTTTTACAAATCGGGAGTACTGCAACGCTATCAAATTAAGGATACTGATCTAAGTTTAGCCATGCAATGGAATAAAAAAGTAGCTGGATTTGTAATTGATGCTGAAGGGGAACAGACATTTGTGGGTAAAATGACGGGAACCAAATTGCACGGAAAACTATCCTATAATTTTGATAAAAAAAATGGAATCACAGCTGGAATAAGCCTCCATTCGACAATGCCTAATTTCAATTTTTTATTGTACCAAAGTGATTATAAGAACTATAATTGGGATAATTACGGTTCTTTTGGCAAAGAAAATAGGCAAAGTTTGTACGGAGATTTAAAAACTCAATGGGGAAATGCTTCCGTAAGTATTTCAAACATAAATAATTATACTTTCTTTCAACTCCAACCTGCTCAGAGAGATGAACGGGAGCAATCGGTTCCTGTACAATATTCGGGGAATATACAATATCTGAAAGTCAAATTAGAAAAAGAATTCGCTTTTAGAAAATTCCGATTGGACAATACAGTTCTTTACCAGAATGTAGTTCAGAATGACTTAGTATTGAACGTTCCTAACTTTGTTACACGCAATGCCTTCTACTACGCTTCGGATTTATTTAATAAAGCGATGTACTTAGAAACAGGTTTGGGATTAAATTACTTCACGAAATATTATTCCAATCGTTACAACCCTCTTTTAGCAGAATTTGAAGTGCAAACCACTGAAAAAACGGGAGGTTTTCCAATGGTCGATTTCTTTTTGAATGCAAAAGTGCGAACCATGCGGATATACTTTATGATAGAACATTTCAATCCCTTTTTGATGGACAGAGTTTTTAAAAACCCACAGTATAATTACTATTCAGCACCACAGCAACCCTATCGTGATGTTATTTTACGTTTGGGAATTTCGTGGAATTTATTTTCGTAAATTACCTTTGGCATCATCTTTTGACAACAGAATTTTTTTTTAAAAAAATACACTCCTTTCCAACCTCTGGAAAGGAGATTTCGTTTATATGGATAGAAAAGCAAATGAACTTATGGCGAAAACCATCAATATAGCATTCGAACAGCGACATGTCATCGAACGTGCTAAGCAAAATGACCGTTTGGCTCAAAAACAACTCTATGACGCTTATGCTCCTACTTTATTGAGCATTTGCCGACTATACATCAAAGATGAACATTTTGCTGAAGATATTTTAGTAAAAGCCTTTTTTAAAATACTTACTCATTTACATGCCTACGAAGAAAAACAACACTTTTTTGCATGGATGCGAAAAATTATTGTAAATGAATGTATTGATTTTCAAAGGAGTAAAATTCAAAAAGTAACGTATTCCGAATGGGATGATTCTTTAGATTCTTTAGATGAATTAAGTAGCAACCATCAATTTGAAGAGGAATATATTCAATCATTTATCGATGAATTGCCTGTCGGATGTCGTCTTGTTTTCAACTTGTATGTATTTGAAGATTATGATCATAAACATATTTCCAACGAGTTAGGCATTTCTGTTGGAACATCAAAATCGCAATTGGCATATGCTAAAAAGTTATTGAAAGAAAAATTAAACAAAAAAACAATTCACAATGGAAAATCATCTGAAAAAAAATATAAAAGAAACTTTTAAGAACCGAACTATCACTCCCAAACGCGATCTGTGGAGTGAATTAGAACAACAGCTTGATCAACAACAGGCATCTACTATGCGAAAAACAAGATACTATGCCCTCGCAGGTTGTTTAACGATACTAATTGCCGTAGGATTATGGTTTATGAAACCATTTTCTGAAAATCAAATTATTGAAAATCAGATTGTTAAATCAGGGGTAAAGTCAGAGAATGAGATAAAAAATCAGCCAGAAAACCTGAAAGAAACATTTGATGTAATATCTCAAAAAGCTATTGTTATTCAAGATAGTAATTCCTCCAAAAAGACTAATTCTTCTATTAAAAATCAAAGAGATAAGGAATTAGATGCTTATATAGACGAGGTGTTGAGTGATGTGTCAGCAGATAAGATGATCGCACTGCTCAATCAAGATGTATCCTTTGAGAGTAAAGTAGATAGTATCTATCAGGCGATGAACTTTCAAAATATTTCTGCCGAAGAATTGCTGTTAATTGCCTCAACAGAAATAAATATTGACCAATACGTTGAATCAAAAATCAATGTCGACACAATGTTACAAGAGTCTGATAAAGAAACTTTTAAAGACCGTATAAAACAATTTTTCGACAAAGTTTCTACCGAATATGACAAATTGAAATACGCACTTTCTAATGATTAATCTAAAAAATATATACCAATGAAAAACACAATTTTAGTAACAATTACTCTTTTATGTTTAGGGAGTTTGAAAGCTCAAAAAAAAGAAAGTCAAGCTATTGAACAAGCAAAACAAGCCATAGACTCTGTTATTACGGCTGAGAAAAAACTGTTAAAACAAAAACTTGTTTTGATTGATGATATGGTGGACAAGAAAGAAGTGTCCAAAGATGAAGGCGAACGATTGCGAAGACAAATCGCCGAAGAAAGCCGTAGGAACATACAAACTAAAACAGCCTTAGAAAGGGAAAAACTCATTACTATTTTAAGATCTAAAACCATCGCAACGGATTCAATTGTAAACAGTGAAGCCTATATGAAAGCCCTTGCTAAATTAGATTCATTGATAGAAAAACCAGTGGAAGAAACCCAAAAAAAGGATACTCACGAAAAAATTGTGATAAACGATGAAATCTACTACATTAAAGCCTCTGGAGAAAGAGTAGAGAAAAGTCAAATTGTAAGAATATACAACCGTTACCGTACGTCCAAAGGAGGATTTAACTTTGCTTTGGGATTCCACACGCTAAATGGTAGTGAAAACTTTGGAGGGGATAAATTCAGAGTATGGGGGTCAAAATCGGTTGAGATTGGTTATTCTCGAAATGTTAGGGTGTTTAAAAACAGTAATTTACTTCATCTAAATTATGGTGTATCATGGGTGATGAACAAATTAAAAATGAAGAACAACGATTACTTTGTAGCCAATAGTGATGGTACAACCACCATCGAACCATTCCGAACTTCACTAAATAAATCAAAATTTAAAAACTTTTATTTGACTCTACCTGTAAATTTGGAAATTGACTTAACGCCAAGCTATGAGAAAAATGGGAAAACGTATTATCCCTATAAAAGGAACTTTCGTGCAGGAATAGGGGCATACGTAGGTGTACTTTTAAATTCCAAACAAGTGTTGTGCTACCAAGAAAATGGAGGAGTTCGTGATGTAAACAAAGGGAATTTCCATGTAAATGACTGGATATATGGAATTTCTGCTCACTTCGGTTACAGATCTTCCGTATTCTATGCCAAATATAATTTAGTTCCACTATTCCGAAACAATCCAGTGAAAGAATATCCATTATCCTTAGGCATACGTTTTGGTGGATAAAATTGTGCATATCATGTAATTTTCTCATCGAAGGAAGCGTTTTAATTCTTTTATATGTTTTCTTACAATAAAAAAATACATTTAATTTGCGAGATTCGAAAATAAGTTGCATATTTGCAACCCTAAATGAGAGGAGGTGTATAGACTATGTTAATAATACCAATTAAAGACGGAGAAAGCATTGATAAAGCTTTAAAACGCTATAAAAGAAAATTTGACAGAACAGGAGTTGTGCGTCAACTTCGTGAAAGACAACATTTTACAAAACCTTCTGTAAAAAGAAGAAGTCAATTGCAACGCGCTCAGTACATCCAACATTTGAAAGATCAAGAGGAAGTATAATGAAAAAAAAGCGTATGCTGTTGTAAAATATAAAAGCAATATAATCAATTGGTTATATTGCTTTTTTGTATTTCTCTATCCAATTTGAAATTAATCAATGGAACTCACTTTTTTATACGAAAACACCCCTTTCCCATCAGTTGAAAAAGCGGTAGAAGGCATAGTAGCCTTTGGAGGAAATCTGACCTGTAAACGACTACTCGAAGCCTATCGCAAAGGAATTTTCCCTTGGTATAGTGACGAAGATCCCATTCTATGGTGGTCACCCGATCCACGATTCGTACTTTTCCCAAAAGAGTTACATGTTTCTAAAAACATGAGAAAGTTACTAAAAAAGAAACCTTACAAAGTGACTTACAATCAACACTTTAAAGAAATCATCACTCAATGTGCCAGTATTTCACGTAAAGGTCAAGATAGCACATGGATTCATCCTGAAATAATTGAAGCCTACATCGAACTCCACCATCAAGGGTTTGCCTATTCGGTTGAAGTTTGGGAAAATGAGGAACTTGTTGGGGGACTTTATGGCATTAAATTGAACGGGATTTTTTGTGGAGAAAGTATGTTTAGCAAACGAAACAATGCTTCTCAGTATGGCTTCATTGTCTTCTTGCAAGAACATCCCGAAATTGAATTAGTCGATTGTCAAATTCACAGTGAATACTTGGAAAAAATGGGAGCTAAAGAAATTCCACGTGCTACTTTTTTAGACATTTTGTCCAAACTAATAGAACAACCATAATTTATAATTCATAATTAGGCATATTATTCCTATATTTGCCATCTGTTTTTTGTTACTATGGAAAAAAATTATAGAATGTTAGCCAAAACTTTTTTTGGTTTTGAAGATATTTTAGCTGATGAGCTTCGGAATTTAGGAGCTACAAACGTTGAAAAAGGAGTTCGTGTAGTATCTTTTGAAGGAGATAAAGGATTTATGTACAAAGCTAATTTGTGTTTGAGAACTGCCTTAAAAGTCTTGAAGCCAATTACTAAATTTTTTATCCGAACAGACAAAGACTACTATCAGAAACTGTATGATTTTCAATGGGACAGATATTTCTCTGTTAATCAAACGTTTGCTATTTCTGTTACCTTACAAACCGACATGTTCAATCATTCTCAATATGTTGGTCTACGAGCTAAAGATGCCATAGTAGATAGATTTCGTGAAAAAATAGGGAAACGCCCAAATGTAGACACATTACACCCTGATTTACAACTACATATACATATTCAAAAAAATGAAGTTACCGTTTCATTGGACAGTTCAGGGGCTTCGTTACACCATCGAGGTTATCGCTCGGCGACCAATATAGCCCCAATAAACGAGGTACTTGCCGCTGGAATTTTATTGTTGAGTGGTTGGCAAGGCCAATCTGATTTTCTGGATCCAATGTGCGGCAGTGGTACATTTTTAATTGAAGCAGCTATGATCGCCTGCAATATCCCTCCTAATATCCATCGTCGTGAATTCGCGTTTGAGAAATGGAACGACTATGATGCTGATTTGTTTGAAAAGATTTTCGACAGTAGCCTAAAAAAAACGAGAGAGTTCAATTACCAATTAGTTGGCTATGACAAAGCTCCATCGGCAGTGGCGAAAGCTAAGGAAAATCTAAAAAATGCGAATCTGTCGGATTATATCGAAATTCGTCAGAAAAATTTCTTTGAAACTGAAAAAGAAGATAAAAAGAGACCTTTATTTATAGCATTCAATCCTCCGTACAATGAACGGTTACATATTGATGTACAAAAATTTTATGAATCGATTGGGAACACGCTTAAAAACAAATATCCAAACACCGACGCTTGGTTCATCACTTCAAATTTAGAAGCATTAAAATTCGTAGGATTACGTCCATCCCGAAAAATAAAGCTTTTTAATGGGAAGTTAGAAAGCAAACTTCTCAATTACAAGATGTATGAAGGAAGTAAAAAGGCGAAATTCGACCTGTAGAGACACAGCTTTTGCGTCTCTACAGTTGATTTGTCTAACTATTAACTATTTTCTCTTGTCGATTGATTGACTCTTGATGGATGGCTTTGTATATTTTTGAGATAAATTCTTCACTCAATCCTCGTTGCTGTCCTTCGACAATCATCTTTCCTAAAATGGTGTACCAACGAGAGTTTTGGAGTACCGCTACGTTTTTCTCACGTTTTAACTTCCCAATACTGTCGGAAAAGGTCATACGTTTCTTGAGAAGGTCAAGCAGTTGATCGTCAATAACATCAATGTTTGATCGTAATTCGGTTAAGGTGTTTTGATAATCTTCTTCCGAGGTTGTTTTCTTGCGAACCTGCAATTGCTTAATGATTTCCGTTAGTTTTTTTGGGGTAACTTGCTGAGCCGCATCACTCCATGCTTGATCTGGAGAAATGTGTGTTTCAATCATCAACCCATCAAAGTTGAGATCTAAAGCAGTTTGCGATACATCAAAAATCATCTCACGATTCCCCGTAATATGCGAAGGGTCACAAAGTAACGGAAGATCAGGAAATTTGTTCTGCAATTCAATTGCTATTTGCCATTCTGGGATATTTCTGTATTTTGTTTTCTCGTACGTAGAAAACCCTCGATGGATAACACCTAAGTTCTTAACACCTGCGCGTTGCAAACGCTCTAAAGCTCCAATCCATAATGGTAAATCGGGATTCACTGGATTCTTAACTAAAATAATTTTATCCGTATTCCTTAACTCATCAGCAATTTCTTGAATAATAAAAGGACTTACGGTAGAACGAGCTCCTATCCAAAGCATATCAATATCATGCTCTAAGGCAAGTTTTACATGGTCTTTGTTGGCTACTTCAGTAGCTACTTTCATACCCGTTTCTTGCTTTACTCTTTGCAACCACTTCAAACCTAAAGCCCCAACTCCTTCAAACATGCCAGGACGTGTACGAGGTTTCCAAATACCTGCTCTAAAGAAAGATACTTTAGTGTTTTTCAATTCCCAAGCGATGCTTAGCACTTGCTCTTCAGTTTCAGCACTACAAGGTCCAGCAATCACCAACGGATGTGGTAACTGCAAATCATCCAACCATTTTCTGTTTTCTTCGGTTATGTTCATGTCAAGTTTTTTGTGTATAATTTCTATAAAATAAAGTAATCGCCAAATAAAGTTTGGAGACTCACAATATCAAAAGAATTTTTTATTTCAAAATCTTAAGGCACAAAGATAATTAAAAAAAGCATATATGTTTACAGTCCAAATCATTATTTTGCTAAAAATCACAATTTTTCTGGTTCTATTTGTTTTTTCGCATACATGTAAATTTATAGTACTTCTTAATAGTAAAGTTAGATGTTGACAAAGATATGTTATTGATGAACAATATTTTACCCTCCCAAAAAGATGTAGCTTAAAACTTTCAGAACCATAAAGTTGTTTTTCTTTTTAGAAATTTGTAACTTTGAGGCTTTAAAAAATATAATTATAATTCATTACATACGATGAAAACCATAGACAATTTTAATTTCAAAGACAAAAAAGCGTTGATCCGTGTGGATTTCAACGTGCCTTTAGACGAGAATTTTAAAGTAACTGATACAACGCGTATCGAGGCAGCAAAACCAACCATCGAAAAAATATTGAAAGATGGAGGTAGTGTAGTTTTAATGAGCCACTTAGGTCGTCCAAAAGGAGAAAGAAATGACAAATACTCACTCAGACATATTGTGGATGAAGTTTCTAAAGTATTAGGAAAATCTGTTCAATTTGTTGACGACTGTGTAGGTGAAAAAGTAGAAAAAGTGGTCGCAAGTCTTCCTGCTGGAAGTATTCTTTTGCTTGAAAACCTACGTTTCTATGCTGAAGAAGAAAAAGGAAACGAAGAGTTTTCTAGCAAATTGGCAAAATTGGGAGATATCTACGTAAACGACGCTTTTGGAACAGCACACCGAGCTCATGCATCGACCACAATCGTTGCAAAATTCTTTCCGAATAACAAATGCTTCGGATATTTATTAGCTAAAGAAATCGAAAGTATTGATAAAGTGATGAAATCAGGAGAAAAACCTGTAACTGCTATTTTAGGAGGTTCGAAAGTGTCTTCAAAAATAACCATCATCGAAAATATCTTGGATAAAGTAAACCACTTGATTATCGGTGGAGGTATGGCATATACATTCATTAAAGCACAAGGAGGTAAAGTAGGAAATTCTATATGCGAAGATGATAAATTGCAATTAGCATTAGATATTTTAGCAAAAGCGAAAAGCAAAGGAGTTGAAGTGCATCTACCCGTAGACGTGGTTGCAGCCGATGATTTCAGCAATGATGCTAAAACACAAGAAGTGGATATTACCAACATTCCTGACGGATGGCAAGGATTAGACGCAGGTACAAAAAGTTTAGCGAATTTTAAAGAGGTTATATTAAAGTCAAAAACAATCCTTTGGAATGGGCCAGTGGGAGTTTTCGAAATGCCTACATTTGCTAAAGGAACTATCGAAATAGGTAATTTCATTGATGAGGCTACCAAAAAAGGAGCTTTCTCACTTGTGGGAGGTGGAGATTCAGTAGCAGCTGTGAAACAATTTGGTTTTGAGAACAAAGTAAGCTATGTTTCTACAGGTGGAGGTGCCATGTTAGAAAGTCTTGAAGGGTTAGTACTTCCAGGAATTCAAGCAATTTACGAGTAATCTCACTAAATAAACATAAAAAGAAACGACAATTCCCTATATAAACTATAAGGGATTGTCGTTTCTGCATTGTACTCAGATAATATAAAAATCATTCTATGAAAACTTTCAGTAGGTAGATTGCATAAATAGTTACATATTTCATATCTTTGTCCACATAAATTTTGTATATAAATGAAACTAAGAACTGTTTTGAACCTCGGACTGATTTTATTAGTTCTCGCTTTTTTCGTAACTCCTTTGGGATATGAAAGTAAGATAATCTTACAACGGATATTTTCCAGCTCGGTTGAAGTTCTTCCTACCAATGAACAATATAAAATTGACTTTGATTGGAAATTAAAAGACCGAGATAATAAAGAGTTCAACTTTTCTCAGTCAGAAGGAAAGAAACCTTCCTTTGTTTATTTCTGGTCATCGTGGAGAGTTACCAGTGTTGCCGACTTATCTGGCATACAAAAGCTCTACAATGACTACAAAGAGAAAGTTGATTTCTATATAATTACTAATGAATTGCCTTCTCCGGTAGAAGAATTAATGTCCAAGAGAGGCTATAACTTTAAAGTGACTTATTTAATCATAGGTGAGAAAATGCCTTTTGATGCAGAAAAAATACCTTCGGGATATATCGTTGACAAACACGGAGTTGTCCGAGCAAAAAGCGAACGAATTGCAAATTGGAATAGTGATAAAGTTCGCAGTTTGTTAGATACCATTTCAAAGTAACTTTCAAAGAAATTCTAACTATTTTTCAACCACTTACGGATTAATAATAAGAAAATCTTATACCAACATACGTATAATTTAATTGTATATATGTTGGTATTTGAATTATATATGCTATTTTTGCCGACAAAACCTGATATATATCATATATTTAGCTTTTTTTAGAAAGTAATCAAAACATAAAACACAATGATTCAAGTATCTGAACAAGCAAAAAAGAAACTAATTTCCTTAATGGAAGATGATAATTTCGACCCTACAACCGATTTTGTACGTGTGGGCGTAAAAAGCGGTGGTTGTAGCGGACTTTCCTACGAACTCAAATTCGACAAAACTACTGACGCCGACGATAAAATATTCGAAAACAACGGAATACGCATTGCTGTAAACAAAAAAAGTTTTCTCTATTTGGTAGGTACAATCCTTGAATATTCAGGCGGACTTAACGGAAAAGGCTTTGTATTCAACAATCCCAACGCTAACAGAACTTGCGGCTGCGGAGAGAGTTTTTCGTTGTAAATATTTCAGGGTTCAAAGTTTAATGTTCAAGGTTTTGTCGGAAACTTTACACATTCAATCCTAAAAACACAATATGGCTACGATAAAAAGATTTGAAGACTTAGAAATTTGGCAATTGGCAAGAATACTTAGCAATGATATTTATCAAATCATCGAAAATTCAGCACTTAAAAGCAATTTTCGTTTAAGTAATCAAATTGATGGTGCATCTGGCTCAATAATGGATAATATCGCAGAAGGCTTTGAACGTAACGGGAATAAGGAATTTATACAATTTTTATCAATAGCGAAGGCTTCTTGTGGAGAGACAAGGTCGCAATTGTATCGAATTTTGGATAGAGGATTCATTTCTGAAGAACAATTTATCAAACTAAAAAATCAAACTGAAATTTTAAGCAAGAAAATAAATACATTTATCAATTATTTAATTAACAGCAATTTAAAAGGCATAAAATATAAGTAATTTTAAGGTTACATATTCAGAGTTCACTCTTTAAACCTTGAACTTTGAACCTCAGACCTTAAACTTAAAAACTAAAACTATGGCAAAATACACAGAAGACGATTTACGTGACGAACTACAAACCAAGGAATATGCCTATGGTTTTTATACCGATATCGAAGCCGAAACATTCCCAAAGGGGCTCAATGAGGAAATTGTAATTGCGATTTCCAAAAAGAAAAACGAGCCTGAATGGATGACCAATTGGCGTCTCGAAGCCTTCCGCATTTGGAAAGAAATGGAAGAACCCGAGTGGGCAAATGTAAAATACGAAAAACCAGATTTCCAAGACATTTCGTATTATTCCGCACCCAAGCAGAAACCTCAATACGAAAGTTTAGATGAAGTAGACCCAAAACTTCTTGAAACTTTTAACAAATTGGGTATTTCCATCGAAGAGCAGAAACGTTTAACAGGCGTTGCCCCTGTTGCGATGGACATCGTGATGGATTCCGTTTCGGTGGCGACAACTTTCAAAAAGACGTTAGCAGAAAAAGGAATCATATTCTGTTCTATCTCCGAAGCCATTCAAGAACACCCCGAATTGGTGAAAAAATACATCGGCTCTGTCGTACCTAAAACCGACAATTTCTATGCTGCCCTGAACTCGGCGGTATTTTCCGACGGCTCTTTCTGTTATGTTCCCAAAGGGGTGCGTTGTCCGATGGAACTTTCTACCTATTTCCGAATCAATCAGGCAGGTACAGGGCAGTTCGAGCGTACATTGGTAATTGCCGATGAAGGTAGCTACGTGTCTTATCTTGAAGGATGTACCGCTCCGCAACGTGACGAAAACCAATTACACGCTGCCGTAGTGGAGCTGATAGCTTTGGACAATGCCGAGATAAAATACTCAACCGTTCAGAATTGGTTCCCGGGGGATAAAGATGGTAAAGGAGGGGTTTTCAATTTTGTAACCAAACGCGGACTATGTGAAAAGAACGCTAAAATATCTTGGACACAGGTTGAGACAGGTTCCGCAGTGACGTGGAAATATCCATCGTGTGTGCTCAAAGGTGATAATTCGATTGGGGAATTTTACTCCATCGCCGTAACCAATCACTTCCAACAGGCGGATACAGGAACCAAAATGATTCACTTAGGGAAAAACACCCGTTCAACAATCATTTCAAAAGGGATTTCTGCCGGACAATCGCAGAATTCTTACCGAGGATTGGTGAAAGTTAGTCCGAACGCCGAGAATGCACGAAACTTCTCGCAATGTGATTCCCTCTTGATGGGCAACGAGTGCGGAGCTCATACCTTCCCATATATCGAAGCAAAAAACAAAACCGCTCAAATAGAACACGAAGCCACAACCTCCAAAATTGGGGAAGACCAAATTTTCTACTGCAACCAACGCGGTATCGACACGGAAAAAGCCATCGCCCTAATTGTAAACGGCTTCAGCAAGGAGGTTTTAAACAAACTCCCAATGGAATTTGCCGTAGAAGCTCAGAAATTATTAGAAATCTCTTTGGAAGGAAGCGTCGGATAGGTCGAGAGGCTCGACACCCAATAATCTTTTTCAAAAAGAAAGATGAAAAAGCCAAGTTTCAAGCTATTTTTCACAGAAAACAACCATAACAAGGCGTTAATACAGTAGGGGTGTATTGCAATACACCCTTACATCGTTTAAAATAATGTAATATAAAGCATTTCCCTATATAGATAAAGTGTATTTCATCAAAATATTTTGTTTTTCTATAAGGGATGAGACAAATCCCTAAAGGGATGGAACATTTTTTATCAGGGATAATGTATTTCCCTAAAGGGATGAGCAATATCCTTAATGGTACAAGGCATTTCCCTAAAGGGATGAACAATATCCTTAATGGTACAAGGCATTTCCCTAAAGGGATAGAGTGTTCCCCTAAAGGGATAGAGTGTTTCCCTAAGGGGATAGAGTGTTTCCCTAAGGGGATGAACAATATCCCTAAAGAGATGGACAATATCCCTAATAGTACAAGGCATTTCCTTGTAGAGGCGAAAGATATTTCGCCCGTATATTGTGTAGGACGATATGATATAAAATATTTCCCCGTAGGGGCAAAACATCTTTTGCCCTTACATTGTGCATAGTGATGTGATATGAGATGTTTCCCCGTAGGGGCGTATTGCAATACGCCCGTACATTATGTAAAGCGATTATGATATAAGATATTTCCCGTAGGGGCGTATTGCAATACGCCCGTACATTATGCAGGACAATATGATGTAAGATATTCCCCGTAGGGGCAAAACATCTTTTGTCCTTACATTGTGCATAGTGATGTGATATGAGATGTTTCCCCGTAGGGGCGTATTGCAATACGCCCGTACATTATGTAGAGCAATTATGATATAAGATATTTTGCCCGTACATTGTATAGAGCAATGTGATATAAGGTGTTTTTTAAGCAATATAGATATAAATTAACATCAGCAGAAATACAATCCACGTTACAAAAACAAAAACTGTTGATAAATACGTTCATAAAAAGCTGATAATAAGTAATATTTGGCTCGATATTTGCTTGTTTTTTAATAAAATAGCCCAAAAACTAATGGATAACAAAGGTGGAAGGCTTAAACGGAATATTAACCATTAAAATCGAATTATTATGGCAAGGAAATCGTATGCAGAAAACATCAAATCTGTAAAGTTAATGATTGACGGGCTTAGAAATCACAAGGATAATCTACCCGCAGGGATTGATGAGGCTTTTATCAATGAGTTGGAAGCCTTAAAAAACAAAGTCGAAACCCTAAACAGCGAACAAGAGAAGCTGAAAGCCGATTTAAAATCGAAAACTGAGGAGTTCGACAAGCAACTCAAGCTGCTTACCGACAAACAATCGGTTGCTCGGAAAAGAACCAAGATGGATTATCAGCAAAGTCAGTGGCGAGAATTTGGCATTGAGGATAAAAGATAAGTCCGCAAGGTGGTACAAAACAAAAAAATGTAGGGGCGGAAAACATTTCGCCCGTACATTGTGTATAGCAATGTGATATGAGGTGTTTTCCTGTAAGGGCGTATTGCAATACGCCCGTACATTATGTAGGGCAATGTGATATGAAATATTTCCCCGTAGGGGCAAAACATCTTTTGCCCTTACATTGTGCATAGTGATATGATATGAGATATTTTCCCGTAGGGGCATATTGCAATACGTCCGTACACAATATTTTCCAAACAAAGAAAGGTAACATCACACCTTAAATAAAACCAAAAATAACTGACATATAACTACTATTACAAACATAACGATTTATGAAACAAGCATTTTTATTCATCACACTTTGGGCTTTGGTAAGTACATCTTGCAGCAAAGCAGAACATACTGAACCCTCAAAAGAACAAGAAATCCCTAAGCCGGAGCAAGAAGCTCCAAAAGGAAATATATCCAAAGAGAAGGTCAAACAATTTTTCGTAGAACACCTATCGGGTAAAATGACGTCTTTTCAAGAAGGGAAAACCTTGTCGCTTACTGAAATAGCCCATACGCAACAAGAAATTTGGCAAAGTTGGAAAGAAGCAAACCAAAGTTTTTCTGAAGAGAAGTTAGGAGATTTAGCTCCTCTTACCAATGCTACTCAAGGCAATCGTTGGCAACTTCCTGTTAACTTGGAGGCAAATGCTACAATGCCTTTCTATTGGGCTTCCAAAGGCAATCAACCTGAAAAAGGGTATCCGCTTTTTGTGTATATGCACGGGTCGGGCGATAAACATCAGGAGTGGGCTAACGGAAAGATTCTTGCACAACGCTTTGAAGATGCTCCATCTGCCTATTTCATTCCGCAAATTCCCAATACGGGCGAACTATATCGTTGGTGGCAAAAGTCAAAACAATTTACTTGGGAGAAACTACTCCGATTGGCTTTTCTTTCAGGGAAAGTAGACGCTAATAGAGTGTATTTCTTCGGAATATCTGAAGGAGGTTACGGAAGTCAGCGATTAGCTTCTTTTTATGCTGATTATTTAGCGGGAGCAGGTCCGATGGCAGGAGGCGAACCACTCATAAACGCTCCGGTAGAAAACTGCCGAAATATTGCTTTTTCACTGCGAACAGGGGCAAACGATAATATGTTTCATCGAGATTTATTTACTCGATATGCTAAAGAAGAATTTGAAAAGTTTAAAGCCGAAGACCCTCAGGGATTTGTACATCACATTGAGTTGATTCCTAACAAAGGACACGGAATAGACTATCGCCCTACGACACCTTGGCTAAAGCAATATACACGTAATCCGCATCCGAAAAAAGTAGTTTGGGAGGATTTCCCGATGGACGGCATCTACCGAAAAGGATTTTATAACATTGCCATCAAAGAACGTGGAGCAGAACGTGTGCGTTACACGATGAACATCATTGATAACAAAGTAAGTATCAATGTTGATGAAGTTACTTATAAGGGAATTGAAAGAAGTCCTCGTTGGAACTTATTCACGAAATATCAAAAAACGCATATTCCTTTGCAGAAAGGAAAATTTGTTGTTTATTTGAACCAAAATTTGGTGGATTTCAGCAAAGAAGTTACTGTTGTAGTGAATAATAAACAAGTTTTTAAAGGAATGCTACAATCTGATGTTCAACACCTTGTCAATAGCTGTGCTACTTTCTTTGACCCTGAAAGAGTATTCCCTGCTGCAGTGGAAGTACACCTAAATTAAAATAGAAAATAAATTAAAAAATCAATATATAAAATGTTAGAGATAAAGAACTTACACGCCTCTGTAGAGGATAAAGAAATTTTAAAAGGCATCAACCTGAATGTAAAAGCAGGTGAGGTTCACGCCATTATGGGACCTAATGGAGCAGGAAAATCCACGCTTTCGGCAGTGATTTCGGGCAATGAAAACTTCGAAGTTACTGAGGGAGACATCATTTTGGAAGGAGAAAGCATTTTGGAAGACGCTCCCGAAGAAAGAGCCCATAAGGGAATATTTATGTCCTTTCAATATCCTGTGGAAATCCCCGGAATTTCCGTTACAAACTTCATAAAAACTGCGGTAAACGAAGCGAGAAAAGCTCGTGGTGAAGAGGAAATGCCTGCGGCTGAACTTCTAAAGAAAATCCGCGAGAAAGCTGAACTTTTGGAAATCAACAAAGATTTCTTATCTCGTTCGCTCAACGAAGGTTTTTCAGGGGGAGAAAAGAAACGTAACGAAATCTTCCAAATGGCAATGCTTGAGCCAAAAGTCGCAATATTGGACGAAACAGACTCCGGATTGGATATCGACGCTCTTCGTATCGTGGCAAACGGAGTAAACAAACTAAAAAGCCAAAACAATGCGGTAATTGTTATCACACACTATCAGCGTTTGTTGGAGTACATCGTTCCGGATTATGTTCACGTACTTGCCGATGGAAAAATCGTGAAGTCGGGCGGAAAAGAACTCGCTCTCGAACTTGAAGAAAAAGGCTATGATTGGCTAAAATAAAAACAAATCAAATAACAAAAGGTTTAAAGCGTTTGCTTTAAACCTTTTGTTATTTGATAACATATTCGAGCATTAAAACAAATTGATTTGAAGAAGTGTAATTTGAAGGGGGGCATTAAAGCGAAGTTTAAATTGATAAGTATAAAAATGTTTTTGTAATTTTGGCTTTTCTGAAGATGAATCAAAAAGAATAAAAAACGATTAAAAATAGTAATATGGCAAGGATATTAACAGGCATACAAAGCACAGGAACTCCTCACTTAGGAAATATTTAGATGTCAAGTATAAAACATCTCTATTAATTTCTACGACCTTTAAAACAATCAAACAAAACAAACAACTATGAAGAAGGTATATTTAATGATTTTGTTTTTAACTTCATTCTGCGGTTTTTCACAAACTGAAGAAGAGGTACGCAAAGAACTTGAGGAACTTTTTACCAATTGTAAAAATACAAATCCTAATGATATTCTTCCCTTTTATGTGGATAGAAAATTAGGACTTATGAATAAGAAAACGATGCAAACCCTCGTTAAGCCAATTCATACCAGTATTTACATTGAAAGTTTTTCTCCGATTAGAGGAAAAGTGATTTATAGTGCATTTGATGAGCATTATTACACATTTTCGGTAGATAAAAACTGGAAAATTTCAACTAAAGAAGAAATAAATTACAGTTGTGTTTTATATTCTCCTTCTTATAAGAAATCAAAATATGAATTTGTACCTTCAGATAAGTTATCAAAAGGGTTTCAGATAAAAAACAGAACTGTATTTTTCGCCAAAGAATATGAAAGTTGTAACTATTTTGGAGATAATGATGTTTTTAAGTATAAAGGAAAATACTATTTAATTGTATGTAAAAAAGTTGAAGATGGATATTTGTATGCTATCATAGACCAACAAGGCAATATTTCAGAGCATTTTAATTACAAACATTCGTGGATTGATGTAAACAAATATGCTTCCAATGAAAATGACGTTTGGCTTAAAGTTCAAGACTCGGCAATGAGTAAGAATAAAGTAATAGGCTTTATCAATATGTCAGGAGAAGAAAAATTGAAGAATCAAGTTCCTGATGATATTTCTGCCTTAACGGTAATTTTCGGCTACGGAATAGCCAAAAATATTAATAAAGAAAATTATGCTGTTGTGGATTTGGTAAAAATGGAATGGGTTATTCCTCCGCAAGAGAAATTGGTTTTCAGAGACTTAATTGTGGACACCGACAAGAAAGTTAATCGGCACGATATTAAAAATCGGGCAAAATATCGTATTCTGATAAGCACAGATAGCTATTCAAGAGATTTTTATATGGACTTCAGCGGAAAAAAATTCCTTCCGAAAGAGTTTGACAATCAAGAAGAAAACCTAACTCCAGAAATATTTGCCCAAAATAAGATAAAAGACTTCTTCAAAGACTACGATGCGAACTCCATTGGCAATATTTTGTATTTCCAACGAGGATTTGACACAGGATACATTGATGCAGAAACAATGGAAGAAATCGTTCCGCCTTCAGGCAGTCCAATCTTAATACAAGGGGAGCTTTCTACTCCAAAAATAAAAGGGAATTTCTATTCTCACAACGGATTTTTTGAGTTTGAATACCACCCTACAAGTGGCTTGGAACTGAAACCTTACAAAAAATATGCTTCTCTACATCCAATTGGTGACCTAAACATAGAGGAAGTAAAAACAGAGATAAAGACCATTTATGTTGAGGAAAAACCCAAAAAAGCAACTCCCAACAACAAGAATTTTGAATATGTTGATATTATTACTCATAACGGAAACACCTATGTTTTAGCTCGAAAGTTATCAAAAGAAAATTCTATGATGGGAATTGTTAATGCAAAAGACAAACCTTTGCCTTCTTTTGAGTTTGAATACGAAACGATTGAGCAAAATACGTTTGCAAAAGATAATATTTGGTTTCTGACCAAGAAAAAAGGAGAAGAATACAGCCATTTTACGAGTATTTCGGGTGATACAAAAACTCTGTTCATCAAGGAAATAAAGAAAAAACGATTAGGATACGCCATTGCAGAATCTATAAATAATACAATGGGAGTTATTGACCTTACCACAATGCAATGGGTTATCAAACCTCAAAAGCAGTTACATTTTTTAGATTTCAGACATACTTCAAAAGAAGAAATTGACACGCAAAACATTGAAAACAGAACAAAAGCAAGGCTATATATTCTCGTATATCAAGATGATTATCAATACTTCATTGATTTGAAAGGCAAAAAATATATTCCTGAAAAATATTTGAAGGAATAACTCTTAAAAATATACATATTATAAAATTCACAGCCGTCCGAAAGTTTTTTGAAAACGACATAAAAACCCTTGTCAACCCTTTATTTATAAGGGAAGACTTGTTTGTTGTGCGGAATTATCTCTGTCAAAGAGTGTGTTTTCAGGTGGTTTTTTTGCTTTTTTTACGATAGGTTTCAGTTCGTTGCAGACATAACTCAGCGTCAGATAGTGCATCAGACAGACCCTTATTTTCTCGTAAAAATTACTAAATGCCGTCTTTTTATCGCTATGAAATCGCTTTATCAACTCCAATAGAAGACGCAAATCAAAGCTACATAAACCTGTGATTTTACCGCATTTTCACTCGTGCCAAGAAAAGTTTTTATCTGTAAATTTTGCTTCATAGCCTTTTTTGAGGTCAAAACGATGATTTCATCTTTGAGGATGTCGTGGTCTTTTTCATCAGGCAATCCAAGTTGATCGTCCCAAACGGTGTGAATTTTGAGTCCGCCTTTAGCTGTCCGAATCAAGCGAAGCGTATCATGAACACCTTTGAAACAAATAAAATCTTGTGAATAAATTTTGCCCAGTTGAAAAGACTTAAACACAGGCTAATGGTAGTACTGTCAATGATTTTTATTTTGTGGTTTTGGATTTCATCGATGATATGACTTTGATGTTTGGCTTTTAAAGAGTGTTTGTAGTACTTTAAAAGACTGGAATACAAATCTTTAAATACTCCATAATGTCTTACTTTGTTTCCATCACTCATTGTTGATTTTGTGGGACTTTGTTTGAGTTGGAGATCGCTTAGGAAAGTGCTACTTACTGATAATCCGCAACTTATGTCGGATAGCGTATAGCATTTATTCAGCTGTCCGAAAGTTAGTGCCACCGATTGATCGCGAGTTTTATAGGCAGATTTTCCTTTATCGGACTGATGTTTAGCGATTTCCGCTCTTAAAATATGCGTAGGAATGAGATCTAAAATTTGTCTGATTACGGGTTTATTTGTATTTTTGCTTCGCCTGAAGAGTGCCATAATTAAAAAAAAATGGGGATTTTTCAAATATACGACATTCTCAGGCAACTTTTATTTTAAAAGTTTCGGATAGTTGTGTCTAAGCAACAAAAAAACAATTTTATTTTACCTTATTTCACAAAAAAATAATTACCTTTGCATTCGCTATGATTCGCAGAATAACAAGCATATTATTAACTATTTTCATCCTATTTTCAAATTCAGGATGGGGTTTTGATTTGCATTTTTGTCAAGAACAGCTGACCCACATTTCATTCAAATATATATACGCAACAGATAATGAGGACATATGTTCTTCTTTATCAAAAGATTGCTGTATTATCTATGATGATAATCTTTCATCAAGTGAAGAACTTCACGACGAATGTTGTGATGGCGATTTTTTCGAGTCATCGGATTATGACAACGGAAAAATTACCACAAAATCTTTTGAGTGGCATTTGTATCCATGTGTTTTAACACAAATATCAGTCGCTCAACCTCCATTTATAATAACCAAAAAAACAAAAAAAAGCATTCCTTCATTTTATGTAGATTCGAATGCTCCTCCTCTTTATGAGCTATATTGTCAGCTCGTATTTTATGCATAAATTTACTTTTTAGTATGATTGCGTCAAATTCATAAAACATTTTATCTCATTGATAATATGCTTTTTATTACTTCGTGTACATTTGATTATAATTTAAAAAGTAAAAAATACATAAAATACAAAATAATAATGAAAAAATATATATTTATGCTTTTAGGCATTTTGCCTATTGGCATTTTTTCCCAAGAGTATGTAAAAGGAAACGTTTTTGACCAAGAAAAACAGCCTATGACAGGGGTAAATGTTTATTGGGAAGGAACTTCCATAGGTGTTTCTACTAATGATGAAGGTGGATTTACAATAAAACGAACTGAAAAAACGAATGTATTAATCATTAGTTACATAGGATTTGAAACAGAACGATTAACCATAACTTCATCAACCCCTTTAGAGGTTATATTAAAAGCTGAAAACAATCTAGACGAAGTGGTTGTGACTCATAAAAGAGCCACCACTATTCGTGCTAAATATCAAATTGCTAATTTACAAACCATGAGTAGTGGTGAACTTTTAAAAGCTGCTTGTTGTAACCTTTCAGAAAGTTTTTCTACAAACCCTTCTATTGACGTAAATTTTTCAGATGCCGTAACAGGAAATAAGCAAATTAAAATGCTTGGACTTACAAGTCCTTATATCTTAATGGCAGAAGAAAACATACCCACGCTTAGGGGGGCTCTACAAGCCTATGGAATGTCGTTCGTTCCTGGTACTTGGATTGAAAGTATTCAAATTACCAAAGGAGCAGGAAGTGTTATCAATGGATATGAAAGCATCTCAGGACAAATTAATTACGAATTTTTGAAACCTGCAACTGATATTCCTTTCTTTTTGAATTTATACGGCTCACAGGACAGTCGATTCGAAATTAATGCTCATTTGAATCATAAAATTTCCCCTAAATTAAGTACCTCTATCTTAACTCATGGAAATATAACCCGCCAAAAAAATGACCATAATCATGATAGTTTTCTTGATATGCCAATAGGCAATCAAATCAATGTATTAAACAGATGGCAATATACTGATAATGAGAATGGTTGGGTAAGTTTCTTAAATCTGAACTACATGAAGGATGAGCGTCAAGCTGGGCAACTAAACTTTGACCCTTCAAAAGAAAAAAAATCTAAAAAAAATTGGGGAAGCGAAATTGATTCCGAAAAGCTAAGTGTTTCAAATAAAATAGGATACGTTTTCCCTGATGCTTCGTACAAAAGTTTCGGATTCCAAAATGCGTTCTTATCCCATCGTCAAAACTCGTATTTTGGTATGAATCAATATGATATACATCAAAAAAGTTGGTATTCAAATTTATTATACAATTCGATCATCAGCAATACGAAAAACAAATTTGCTACTGGTTTCAATATTGTTTACGATGATTTTTACGAATGGATTGACTCAAATTTTGAAGCAAATTACTCTCGAATTGATAAATCAATAGGTGTTTTTTTTGAATATACGTACGACAATTTGGATAATTTGAGTTTGGTAGCTGGAGTTCGTGCCGATAGTCATAACCATTTAGGAAATTTTATCACACCTCGATTCCATTTACGATATATCCCTTGGAATGAATCAACTTTGCGAATTTCGGCAGGAAGAGGAAAACGAATGGCTAATATTTTCGCTGAAAATCAACATCTTTTCATATCAAACAGAGATTTCAATATCATTCAAAAAAATGATAAAATATACGGTTTGAACCCTGAAATCGCTTGGAACTACGGAATTAGCTTTCTTCAAACTTTCCATATATTAAACCGCAAAGCAGAATTAGTAATTGATTGGTACGGCACTTCTTTTGAAAATCAAGTAGTTATCGATTTAGATAATTCTCCTCAGCAAGTTTGGTTTTATGATTTAGAAGGGAAAAGTTTCGCCAATTCATTTCAAGCGGAATTTAGTCTTTCTCCAATACAGAGATTAGATGTTAAAAGTGCGTACAAATATTACGATGTTAAAACGCAATACATTAAAAATCAAATGGAAAAACCGCTAACTCCAAAACATCGTTTCTTTGTGAATATTGGATATGAGACCGAAGAAAAGCATGAAAAAAATCATAGTAAATGGAAGTTTGACTTCACCTACAATTGGATAGGAAAACAACGACTTCCTTCTACAAAACAAAACCCAACACCTTATAGATTAGAAGATTACGCTCCTTCTTTCAGAATTTTTAATGCTCAAATAACCAAAGTTTTTTCACATAACTTCGAAATATATCTTGGAGGTGAAAACATAGGTAATTATAAACAAGATAACGGAATTTTAGCTGCTAAAGATCCTTTTGGCTCATTTTTTGATGCTACAATGCTGTATGCTCCAGCATTTGGCAGAATGATTTATGGAGGTTTACGCTTGAAAATCAGAAATTTTAAACACTAATTTAAATTTATACCCATTTATGAGAAATATTTTATTTTTAATCACGAGTTTACTCTGCTTAACTTTAGTAAACGCACAAGAAACGAAAGAAATCAACAAGAACAAAAAAGCAGAATTCCCTGTGGGTGGGAATTGCCAAATGTGTAAAAAACGTATTGAAAAAGCTGCTTATTCGGTTAAGGGGGTGAAAAGTGCAGATTGGAATGTAGATAGCGGGAACATGAAAATAGTTATTGATGAGCGTAAATGTTCTGTGGAAGATGTACAAAAAGCGATTGCTAAAATAGGGCATGATGCGGGTAAAATCAAAGCTGATGAAAAAACGTATGAAAAACTACATCATTGTTGCTTATACGAACGATTACCTGAATAATTCAGTAAAAAGTTCCATATAATAAAAATTTAAAAGTCTCGGGGTTTGAAGTAACCAAAAATATAGAATCAATTCCCGAGTACCTTTTTTATCATTGATAAAATCATCAGAGAAATGACCAATACATATATTTTAGCTATCGAATCTTCGTGTGATGATACCTCTGCAGCAGTTCTAAAAAATGATTGTGTACTCTCAAATGTTGTTGCTAATCAAGATGTTCACCGAAAGTATGGCGGTGTAGTTCCCGAATTAGCTTCTCGAGCACATTTGCAGAATATCGTACCTGTAGTAGACCGTGCGTTAAAAGAAGCCAGAATATCACAAAACGAATTATCAGCAATTGCATTCACACGAGGGCCAGGACTAATGGGATCACTATTAGTCGGCACTTCTTTTGCTAAATCCCTTTCAATGGGGCTCAACATTCCTCTTATTGAGGTGAACCATATGCAAGCTCATATTTTAGCTCATTTCATTGATGAGGGAACTAAAAAACCTGAATTTCCTTTTCTAGCGATGACTATCAGTGGTGGACATACGCAAATAGTCCGAGTTGATAGTTTTTTTTCTATGGAAGTCTTGGGTGAAACTTTAGATGATGCTGTAGGAGAGGCTTTTGATAAAACTGCTAAAATTTTAGGTCTCCCCTACCCTGGAGGACCTCTTATTGATAAATATGCAAAAGAAGGAAATCCGAAAGCCTTTTCTTTTCCAAAACCTCAAACAAATGAATTGAATTTCAGTTTTTCAGGATTAAAGACAGCTGTATTATATTTCGTCCAGAAACAGACAAAGGAAAACCCCAATTTTATTAAGGAAAACATGCCCGACATCTGTGCTTCGGTACAACATACCATTATCGACATACTAATGTCCAAGCTAAAAAAAGCAGTAAAACAGACTAATATAAAACAGATTGCCATCGGTGGCGGCGTGTCTGCCAATTCTGGTATCCGCGAAACATTACAATCTTTGGGAGAAAAACACGGCTGGAAAACCTACATTCCAAAATTTGAATACTGTACAGATAACGCTGCTATGATTGGCATTGTTGGATACCATAAGTATAGAGAAAAACTATTTACAAGCCAAGAAGTTACAGCAAAATCCCGCTGGGAACTTGGGAATGAGCATTGATTCTCAAAATATTCAACCAAATTGTGATTGAGGTTGACTAAAAAGAGGTGTGACGTCTACTTTTATTAGGAATATTATATTTACTCATTGAAAAGATTTATAAACAATTTCGCCAAAGTTATGATTCTTGAGAATCATAACTTTGGCAACAATTAGAATACATTTTCCAATTCAGTGATTGTTATTAGAAAAGAGTTCCTTATCTACATCTATAAGCATTTAGTGCTTCGATAATAATCTCACAACCAATTTCGATTTCTGCTTCAGTCAATGTCAATGGAGGCGACAGACGAACGGCTCTTCGCTCAAAAAGTAACCAATAGACTATCAGTCCTTTATCTTGACAATAGTTAACTACAAAATCAGCCATTTCAGCCGATTGCAAGATTATTGCTAACATCAATCCTCGCCCGTTAACACTTTCAATCAATGGGTGTTGTAAATATTTCCGAAATAGTTTTTCTTTCTCTACAGTTTGTGCCATAAGATCGGTAGTAAGCAACTCTTTTAAGGTAGCTAAGGAAGCAGCAGCTATGACGGGATTTCCTCCAAAGGTAGTAATATGTCCCAATTTTGGGCTGTGGGATAACAACTTCATCAACTCGTTGGACGCTACAAACGCTCCGACAGGCAATCCACTCGCCATTCCCTTACCGATGGCGATGATATCAGGTACGAAACCGTAGTTTTGGAATCCAAACAACGTCCCTGTACGCCCAAAACCTGGCTGAATTTCATCAATAATAAGCAATGCTCCTACCTCTTCACAGCGTCTTTTAACTTTTACTAAATAGTCATTTTGCGGTTCTATGAATCCTGCTCCTCCTTGAATACTTTCTAAAACAACTCCTGCTGTACGGTGAGTAATTTTCTGAATATCAGATTCATTATTAAATTCAATAAAATCCACATCAGGCAATAATGGACGAAAAGGTTGCTTACGCTCTTCGTACCCCATCAAACTCATGGAACCTTGGGTATTTCCATGATAGGCATTTTTAGCTGCTATAAGTTGGGTACGTCCCGTGGCTCGTTTGGCAAGTTTCACAGAGCCTTCGATGGCTTCCGTTCCAGAATTTACTAAATAAGTAGTATTCAAATTTTCAGGCAGATGCTCTGCTAACAATTTACAAAAATCTACAGCTGGTTTTTGAACATATTCACCATAAACCATCACATGCATATAGGTTTCGCACTGTTTTTGAATTGCTTCCACTACCTTTGGATGGCAATGTCCTAAAGTACAAGCCGAAACCCCTGCTACAAAATCTAAATATTTTTTACCGTCAGTGGTGAAAATATAGTTTCCCTTGGCATGTGAAACCTCCAACAACATCGGATAGGGCGATGTAGGAGCTTGATATTTTAAAAAATCTTCTTTTTGGGATAGGTTTGACATAAAAATTCTTATCAACGCACGAAAAGATTGGGAGAAAAACTTTCTTTACCTCCCAATCCTCTGAATTAATTTATTAATTACAAAAAATCAAATAAATGAATACCAATAGATTACTTCTGTGTTTTACGCAACCATTGGTTCATATCTACTTCTTTAAATATGATATTGCGTAAGTCGCTAATATCTACACGTGTCTGTTCCATTGTATCCCTATGGCGTAGAGTAACTGTATTATCCTCTTTAGTTTGATGATCAACCGTTACACAGAAAGGAGTCCCTGCGGCATCTTGACGGCGGTAACGACGACCTACGGCATCCTTCTCGTCATAGGCTACGTTGAAATCATATTTCAAATCATCAAAAATTTCACGGGCAATTTCAGGTAGTCCGTCTTTTTTCAACAAAGGCAAAATAGCTACTTTGGTAGGAGCTAATACAAAAGGCAAACGTAAAACGGTTCTGGTTTCGCCTCCTTCCAAAGTTTCTTCCTGCAAGGCATTTGAAAACACCGCTAAGAACAAACGATCAAGTCCCACGGACGTTTCTAATACATAAGGCACGTAGCTCTTATTTTCCTCTGGGTCGAAATATTGTAATTTTTTACCTGAATATTTTTCGTGATTACTTAAATCAAAATCAGTACGCGAGTGAATACCTTCTAATTCTTTGAATCCGAACGGAAACTTGAATTCAATATCGCAAGCCGCATCGGCATAGTGAGCCAATTTTTCATGATCGTGAAAACGATAATTTTCTTCCCCTAAACCTAATGATAAGTGCCAATTTAAACGCGTCTCTTTCCAATAGTCATACCATTGTTGTTGCGTTCCTGGTTTGATAAAAAACTGCATTTCCATTTGTTCAAACTCTCGCATACGGAAGATAAATTGCCGTGCAACTATCTCATTTCTAAATGCTTTACCCGTTTGAGCGATTCCAAAAGGAATTTTCATACGCCCTGTTTTTTGCACATTAGAAAAGTTTACAAAAATTCCCTGTGCTGTTTCAGGACGCAGATATAGATCCATTGCAGTGTCCGTGGTAGCACCTAATTTTGTTCCAAACATCAGGTTGAATTGCTTCACTTCTGTCCAATTTTTGCTTCCCGAAATAGGACACACGATTTCCAATTCTTCTATCAGGGATTTTACATCGGCTAAGTCTTCATTTTCAAGTGATTTTGCCAAACGCTTCAGAATACTATCCGCCTTTTCTTTATATTCAATAACTCGAGCATTAGTAGTGACAAATTGCTGTTTATCAAAAGATTCTCCAAAACGCTTTGCTGCCTTGGCTACTTCTTTTTCTATTTTATCTTCAATTTTTGCTACATAATCTTCGACCAACACATCAGCGCGATAACGTTTTTTAGAATCTTTGTTATCGATAAGAGGATCGTTAAATGCATCAACGTGTCCTGAGGCTTTCCAAGTGGTTGGATGCATAAAAATTGCTGCATCAATTCCTACTATGTTTTCGTGCATTTGCACCATTGCTTTCCACCAATACTCCCGTATGTTTTTCTTTAATTCCACTCCATTTTGAGCGTAATCATATACTGCACTGAGTCCATCATATATCTCACTTGATTGAAAAATATAGCCGTATTCCTTGGCGTGTGAAATAACTTGTTTAAATAATTCTTCTTGATTTGCCATTTGTCCTAATATATTATGGTGATAAAAAATATATTTTAACTGCAAACTTAGTAAATATATTTCAAAAATTATTATATTTGCCGTAGATAAAATAACAAAATATGTCTTTTTCAGGTTTACTATCTGTGATATTTCCTGAATACTGCTCAGGATGTGGTCAGGTTTTAGGACATGAGGAGACATTTCTGTGTATTTATTGTAGAGGAAAACTCATTGAAACACAATTACATTTGCACAAAGACAATAGATTGTTGGAACGGTTTTACGGTCAATGTGAGTTGTTTGGAGCTACCTCTTTGTTTTATTTCCATAAGGACAGTGTGGTTCAGCATTTGATTCACCAATTAAAATACCAAAAAAAGGAATCTATTGGAGGGTGGTTAGGCGAATGGTTAGGTGAGAAAATAAAAAACGTTCCTCATTTTCAAGAAATTGATGTAGTTATACCCGTTCCGTTGCATAAAAAAAAGTTAAAAATGCGAGGATACAATCAAGTAGCTCTTTTTGGACAAAAGTTGGCTCAAATTTTGAAGGCTAACTACGTAGATGATGTACTTATAAAAGTGAAAGCCAACACTACGCAAACAAAAAAAGACTTATGGAGTCGTTTCAAGAATAGTGAAAACATTTTCTCAGTACAAAATACTGAAAAAATTGAAAATTGCAAAATTTTATTAGTCGATGATTTAATCACTACGGGGGCTACTATCGAAAGTTGTTACACCCAATTGGTCAAGGCTAAAAATGTTAATATAGGAATTGCCTCAATGGCATACTCTCTGCTTGGGCACTGAATTAAAAAAAATAAACCTAAATAATAATATTATTAATTTAAAATTTTAGTATAAATGAAGAAAATCGTAAGAATCGCAACAGCTACATTGTTTATGTTTGCTATAACTAATGTTCAAGCTACAACTTTGGGTGAAGAAGTGAACGTGTCAATTGAAAAAACGACACAGGATCAGGATGGAGTTAAACAAGATAAAGAGAAAAAATCTTGTTGCAAAAGTGGAAAATCGAAAGATAAAGAATCTTGTTCCAAAGAGAAAAAATCTTGCTCTTCTAAAGAGAAAAAATCTTGCTCTTCTAAAGAGAAAAAATCTTGTTGTAAAAGCGGAGCAGCAAAAGACAAGGAGTCTTGCTCTAAAGAAAAAGAAGTAAAGTAATTATTTATTGAAATGTAATTTTTAAGAGGCCACCTTTTTGTAGTGTGGCTTTTTCTATACCTCAATAAAATAAAAGACAAAAAAGTATTTTATTTGAAAAATAATTGTATCTTTGCGCAAGATTAAATAAGTTAAACATGGAACTAAAAAACAAAACCATTGGAGAGATTGTAGCTGAGGACTTCCGGACAGCCGCTATTTTCAAAAAATACGGAATTGATTTTTGTTGCAAAGGCGGAAGAACTATTACAGAGGCCTGTGACAAAAAAGATTTAAATGAAAATCAACTCATCAATGACCTAAACACTATCACTAAAGAAAAAGATGATTCTTTAAAAGTAAATGATTGGTCTCTTGACCTTTTAACAGATTACATCGTCCGTAAACACCACAATTACGTTAGAGAGAAAACGCCTTACTTGTTGCAGTTTTTAGATAAACTTTGTCGAGTTCACGGCGGAAGACATCCTGAATTAATTGAAATAAACAAGCTATTCACAGAAAATACGTACGAATTAGAAAAACGTATGGAAAAAGAAGAGCAGGTTTTATTCCCTCTCATCGGAGAATTGACACATGACCAACAAAATAATCAAGCTTTTCTAAACCTAAATTTTGAAAAAATCACAAACACAATCTCAATAATAAAAGAAATGTTTACTACGGAGGCTCATCGTTTTGAATCAATTTCACAACTAACTGACAAGTATACACCTCCTATGGATGCTTGTAGTACTTATCGTGTAGCTTTTGCAATGCTCCAAGAGTTTGAGGAAAATTTACTCCAATCTATTCATTTAGAAAACAATATACTCTTTCCGAAAATAGTTGATTTAAAAACTCAACTAAATTAAGTTCAATATTAAATCTGTTTGAGTTTCAACACTCAAGCAGATTTATTTTGCTTAATTTAAGATTTTTACTCTTGAACATTACAAATTTTCCTTTCTATTCAATTCAAAACAGCATATAACTTTTACATTAGTAAGAACTTAATTTTTAACACTTTTCTTTTTACAGTATCGTCTATTCTCTTCTTTACAATAAGAAAAAAACTTTGTCAAAATCAAAAGATTTCAACAAAGTTTTTCTTTTCACCTATTGATATTCAATTACATATACGCTTCAATTGGAGCACATGAACAAATCAAATGACGGTCACCATGCGCTTCATTTACACGACGTACAGTAGGCCAGAATTTATTTTCTGCAATATACTCCAGAGGGAAAGCAGCTTTCTGACGGCTGTAAGGTAAATTCCAAGTATCGGCAGTAATCATTGACAAGGTGTGCGGTGCGTTTTTCAGCACATTAGCCTCATCTGTTGGTGTAGCCTCTTCAATCTCTCGACGAATAGAAATCATGGCACTGATGAAACGATCTAGTTCATTTTTACTTTCACTTTCAGTAGGTTCTACCATCAAGGTTCCTGCCACTGGGAAAGAAACCGTTGGAGCGTGGAATCCGTAGTCCATCAATCGTTTTGCAATATCAGTAGCTTCAATTCCGTTTTGTTTGAACGGACGACAGTCCAAAATCATTTCGTGGGCAGCACGTCCTTGCTCTCCCGTATAGAGGATTTCATAGTAATTTTTCAAATTTTCTTTCAAGTAGTTAGCATTCAAAATCGCATAACGTGTAGCGTTTGCTAATCCTTCTGCTCCTAGCATTTTGATATAAGCATACGAAATCAAACATACGTAAGCACTTCCATAAGGAGCTGATGAAACTGCTGTGATGGCTTCATTTCCTCCTGTTGAAACAATTGGATTCGTAGGCAAGAAAGGTGCTAAATGTTTGGCTACACAAATAGGTCCAACTCCTGGCCCTCCTCCTCCGTGAGGAATAGCGAATGTTTTGTGTAAGTTTAAGTGGCACACATCTGCTCCAATAGTTCCAGGGTTGGTAAGCCCCACTTGTGCATTCATGTTTGCTCCATCCAAATAAACCTGTCCTCCATTTTCATGGATAATATTAACAATTTCTACGATTGATGATTCAAACACTCCATGCGTTGAAGGATAAGTAATCATCACTGCAGCTAAATTATCTTTATGCTTTTCAGCTTTTTCTTTTAAATCAGCAACATCAATATTTCCGTGAGCATCCGTTTTAGTTACTACTACTTCCATACCTGCCATTACTGCTGATGCTGGATTGGTTCCGTGAGCCGATGAAGGTATTAAACAGATGTTACGATGTCCTTGTCCATTTGAGATATGATACTGACGGATGACCATTAATCCTGCGTATTCACCATTTGCTCCAGAGTTAGGTTGTAACGATGTAGCCTCGAAACCTGTGATGATGGACAAGGATTTTTCTAATTCCGTGAGCATTTCTTGATATCCAAGAGCTTGATTTTTAGGTACAAATGGATGTATGTTTGCCCACTGTCCCATACTCAAGGGCAACATTTCAGTAGCGGCATTCAGCTTCATCGTACAAGAACCTAATGAAATCATCGAGTGATTCAATGCTAAATCTTTACGCTCTAATTTCTTGATATAACGCATCATATCCGTTTCACTGTGGTATGAATTAAACACAGGAGCGGTTAAAAATTCTGAGGTACGCACTAAATCCGAAGGAATGGCGTTCGCTGTATCCAAAGTAGTTACTTCTTCTACTGATTTTCCAACTACTTCTGCAAAAACAGTAATGATTTGGTTCAACTCAGCAACTCCCGTAGCCTCATTAACAGAAATCAAAACAGTGTCTTGATTTGGATAAAAGAAATTTATTTCGTGTTTCTCCGCAATAGCTTTTACCTTTTGTGCATCTGCTTTGATAGAAATGGTGTCAAAAAATGTTTTTGTTGTAACAGTAACACCCAATTTTTCCAAACTGTTTTTCAATGTAACCGCCGTTTGGTGGATTCTTTCTGCAATAAACTGCAATCCTTTAGGACCATGGTAAACGGCATACATTCCTGCCATTACTGCTAATAACACTTGTGCTGTACAGATATTTGAAGTCGCTTTATCTCGCTTGATATGTTGCTCACGAGTTTGCAAAGCCATCCGCAACGCAGGGTTTCCATCTGCATCAATGGTAATCCCGATAATACGACCAGGTATTGAACGTTTATATTCTTCACGGGTAGCAAAATATCCTGCGTGAGGCCCCCCATATCCTAACGGAATACCGAAACGTTGGGATGTTCCAACTACAACGTCAGCACCAAATTTTGCAGGAGCTTCCAATAACACTAAACTCAACAAATCGGCTGCAACTACTACTTTAATTCCTAAATCGTGAGCTTTGTTTACGAAATCCGCATAGTTAAACACCTCACCATTATTAGTGGCAGGATACTGCACAATAGCACCAAAATAAGTGTCGTCCAATGTGATAGTTTCGTGATTTCCAACCACTAACTCAATTCCGAAAGGATTGGCACGTGTTTGTAAAACAGAAAGTGTTTGTGGCAACACTGTTTCTGAAACAAAAAATTTGTTAGCGTTATTCTTTTTTTGTTCACGTGAACGCAAATCAAACACCATTGCCATTGCCTCTGCTGCCGCAGTTCCCTCATCTAAAAGAGATGCATTAGCAATCTCCATGCCTGTTAATTCAATAACTACAGTTTGATAGTTCAACAAAGCCTCCAAACGACCCTGTGCAATTTCTGCTTGGTAAGGAGTATAAGCCGTGTACCAACCTGGATTTTCAAAAATATTTCGCTTGATCACAGAAGGAGTCAATGCTTCGTGATATCCCAAACCGATATACGATTTGAAGATTTTATTTTTTTGAGCTAATTCAGTAATATGTTGTAAGAAATGATGTTCGCTAATACCTTTTGGAAGATTTAAAGCAGATTTCAAGCGAATGTCTTTGGGAATTGTCTGATCAATAAGTTGATCTAAACTTGCAGCACCAATGGTTTGTAACATTTCAGCCGCGTCTTCTTTTGAGATACCGATGTGGCGTATGCTAAAATTTTCTGTATTCATAATTATAAATAAATCTTTTGAAATTAAGCACAAAGCTACGACTAAAAATATAATTTTGCAAGAAATAGGCAATGGATTTTAAGAGAAGAAAATGGTCATTAAGAAGAAAGAGAACCTGAAGACAAATGACTTTCAAATCAAAGAATAAAGTGCATACATGTGCTTGATCATATCATCGAATTTTGAAAAGAAAGACGATTTACATACACACACTATATGTCATAAATCAATGAAATTAGGAAAAGTCGAGGTAAAACACTGATCTCTTGTTCACTAATCAAATAATCAGACGTTGTTTTTTGATAGTTTACTTTGGTATCTAACAGATTGTGAATTTTAACTTCAACGCCCAAAGGAGATTTCTCTTTTCGATACAAAACGCTTACTTTTAAATCATTATATTGGTTTTTAGCATTCGTTTTTATGAGATTATGCCATTTGTAGGCAATATCAAGCGTACAATTTTTCACAGCACTGATTTTGGTTTCAATTTGTAAGGATTGCCTTTGAAAACTATCCGAAAAATTACTTTTAAATTGGTTAAATTGATGTGAATACCCTACGTTAAACTCGTAGTTTTTTAAGGATAACGTTTTGGTTATCAAACTTATTGATTGAACATTGTGAGAAATATTCGCTGATTTTGTATTTATATTACGATTGTAATAAAATCCTCTAAAAGAAGAGGAAATTAAAAATCGGAAAACGCTTATTTTTTTGTTTGCCACCAGATTGAAAAACCACATCTTTTCGGGAGTTTTCATCTGTATGGGACTATAAAACTGATTGACGTTTTGCTGAACCACGTCATAACTGATAGGGTTATTCTTTTGGGTGTAATTAAATAGTGATGTTAGAAAGTAATTTTTATATATATTTGATTTGTAATACATTAAATTAAAAATATGATACCCTTCATTACGCAATAAGCTATTCCCTTTGAAGAGCATATTAAAATCCTTCAAAGTGTAATGTTCCGTTAGATTATTGAAGCTGGGTAGTTCATTTGTGAGTTTATAGTTTCCTTCTACAGTTTCAGAGGAATTAAAATCATATTCAGAGTTTACCTCTGGTTCATAAGCCCATTTATTAAAAGACACATTTCCTATAAGTGACTTGTTTTCAAGTTGATAAAACCTTATTTTGTTTGAGAAACGATTTATCCATTTACCTATTTTTAGCTTATATTCAACATTGAAAAAACTATCATTTAACAAGTAATCAACAGAATTAGTGAACACAGATGAAGTAAAATCATTCGTACTCCCATTTGTAAGTGATTGGAAACTGTGCAATTGATGAGATGCTGTTGATAAGTTATTCCCAATCGAAAAGTAAACATGGTTTCGGTTGTCAATTATTCGATATTGTTTATATAACAGATTGAATAATTGATTATCAGTGCGTTCTATACTTGAAATATCATACGAATTATCTACTGAAATAGGCAGCAAATCATTCATCATTGGCTTATTAGAAAGCCATTGATTGTCAATATATTTTCGTTCAAAAGAGTGATTAACAACAAAGGTAGTTTTTAATTTTGCGTGATGAGACTGATGTCTTTCGAGATATTGTTTCAGATCAATATCAAACTTTTTTTGAGGGAAATATATGCTTTGTGATAAATTGTAGTAATTTGATAGCAAGTCACTTATGTCCTTACTCTCAGTGATATTACTATGGATGTTATATTTCCATTTTGTTCCAATTTTTGGAGTGAAATTCAACTCAAAATTGAACATAGCGAGATTATTTCTGAATTGTTTTTGTTGTTGCCTATTTTCTAAAATATTCGTTTCTAGATAATTATAAAAATAGTTTCTTTTTTCTTCAATAGTATTTTTATGTACAATGGCATATGCAGAGATATTAAATTTACTATTTAGAATGAAGTTTACGTTGAATGCATTCAGTAAAGATTCATTTTTTATTACATTGTTATTTTCGGTTGTGAATTCAACCAAATTATCTTTCCTGTGAGGATTTTCGATGAAAGCACTCATGCCTCCTTGA
The DNA here is from genome assembly GCF_043187445.1 of Capnocytophaga canis. Taxonomy (NCBI): domain Bacteria; kingdom Pseudomonadati; phylum Bacteroidota; class Flavobacteriia; order Flavobacteriales; family Flavobacteriaceae; genus Capnocytophaga; species Capnocytophaga canis. The sequence goes on from NZ_CP171121.1 coordinate 747,895, forward strand.
AAGCGTCGGGCATCTTCTTTTGAAAAAACATGAGAGCCAAAATTGTTGTAATCTCCAATATAATTAGCACTAAAATCAGGTGAATAAGAAAATAACGCAGCATGAAGCAACCCGTAGTCAGCATTTCCATACCCCGCCTGTAGGTCTCCAAAAATAAATTCTTTCTTATTTTTTCGCAATTTTATATTGATCGCAATTTCCTTATTATCAGTCACATCCTTTAAAAAACTGACTTGGTTGTAATTCTCTATAAATTGAATTTTATCTACCGCATCGGCAGGAATGTTTTTCACTCCCAAAGTGGTACTTCCGCTAAAAAAAGGCTTGTCTTCAATCAATAAAGTACTGACATTCTTCCCTTTGAACGTAATATTTCCTTGCGAATTAACCTCTACATTAGGAAGTTTTTGCAATTGCTCCTCTAATTTTCGTTCCTTGCCTGTGGTAAACGCTTCGACCAAGTAAGTGGTCGTATCTTTTTGAAAAGTTATGGGACGTTGGTAGGTAACCTCAACATCATCCAAGGTTTCGGTGGAAGGAACTAATCGGAAGTTATGAATAGTCACTCCCTTAGTAGATTCATACACAAATGTTTGTAAAGCAAATCCTAAATAAGAAACATTCACTTCGTATGTGACTTTTGGTTTTAATAACAGTCGATATCTCCCTTTTTCATCCGAAATGGAGAAAACGGGAGTGTTGTCATCATGCTGTTTCGGAAAAGCAATGACGTTGGCATTCTGCAATGGATTGTTCAAAGTATCTGTTACATACCCATTTAGCTCCTGTCCAAACACTGAAACACTAACAAAACAGAAAATAAAAAAAAAACAGTATTATTCCTTAGATTCTTCAATTAAATTTTGGTAGTTTAATTTTAGGTTTTTGTAATATTCGATGTAGTATTTGTTCATTTCTTCGGAGCTAACAACTCTCAAATTTGGTGCTTTTTTTACTTGATTTTTTTTGCTGAATCGTAGTTTTTTGAAGCGGTAAGCATAAAGAAGTTCTTCTTTAACGCCTATCTCCAAAATAAGACCAGGCAAACCAAAAAAACCTACAGGGCCATAGGAATAGGGAAATTCAGGAGCATACCAAGCTATGAGTTCTTTGTTGTAATATTTTGCGGTGGCTTTATGTACAAGATATTTACCAATTTTTTTCGTTTCGGAGTGTATTTTCCAGTCATAATTTCCCTTTCTTCTAAGGACTTTTTCTCCATTATAGTCAGTTGGAAGAAAGGACGCCTTTTCTCTATTGGAAACAAAAATATCCTTTTTCAAACCAAAAGCTGCCATGGCATTGTTATCATCGTATCCCATAATAGCTGGAAAATACGAATTTTCCTCATCAAAAAAAACCTCTATCTCCATTTTATTCAGAAGTAACGCATTTTCTTCTGTATTTAACTGAAATTGTTCGGAGTTTTTTTTCTTTTTCCCATCAGGATTTTTGGTAACCACTAATTCGTAAGTGATTTTCCCTTTTTGTTGAGCTTTTAGTCCGAATATAGGTAGAAGTATTAGTACAAAAAGAATATTTCTCATATGTTTATACATTAATTTCAACTTTAAAATAGGCTGTCCTTAAAAGTCAATTCTAAAGAAAAGTTTATATTCAACATCCTGAATATAAACACTTTATTTTCTTCAATTATCAAAACTTTACTTTTCGGACAGCCTCTTTTTGTATTACTGGTCAGCAGGGTTTGTTTCAGAATTGGGTACAAATTCAATGCTTTTATTGAGCTTTTCCAATTTGGTCTCTACCTTACTAATGTTTCGTTGTATTTTTTGCATTTTTCTTTCGCTTTTTGCCAAATTTCTATTAGCTTTTTGTGCCTTCTTCAAAGCTGTTCGTGCTCTTCGTGCTTTTTGAGCTGCATCCGAAGCGTCATCAGAATTTGAAAAAGAAGAAGTTTTCTCGTCGGCATTAGCATTTATTTTTGCTACTTCATCACGAAATCCCGCTGTTGCGATACGTTCTTTTTCTAATTCAATTTTTAAGTTATTAAGTTTGGTATTCAAAGATAAAATTTCCTCTTTGGCTTCCAAACGCTTCAATTCTGGTGATTTTGTGCTTCCACAAGCTGTTAGCATAACTAATGCTAAACCTAAAAACAAGTTTCTTTTCATAAAATGATTTTTAAATTTGTTTTACAATGATACGAAAATAATTTTATAAATTATATTTTTTACACTTATTTAACTTTTTAATTGCTCTATTTTGTATTTTATTACTAAAAATATTTGTTTTGTAGATAAGTGTTAGTATTAATGACCAATTCACCTTTTACTGATCACTGAAGGTCTGGTCTACCGTCATATGTTTGAATACAATGTGAAATCCAAGCAAAACGAAAGTAATAAAAACAAAAAATAAAATCATCAATATTTTTATTTTTCGAATTTTATTCGTATCTTTATACACGAAAAAGGAAGGATAAAAAACTAACGAGATTTATCATTCCGAATGAACTGATTATTAATGTGTAAAAACTGATGAAATGAAAAATATTCTTGTTACTACCGATTTTTCTGAGAAATCAATCGCCTCTTTGAAAGTGGCAATTGGTTTAGCGAAACGCCAAAAAGCACAAATTTTTTTGTTGCATGCTCTTGAATTACCCTTTAGATTGGTAACTCAAAGTGAGGTTTCTATTCCCGAAGCGATGTATTTTCTAAACTTATCAAAACAACGTTTCTCTGACATTAAAAAAGAAATTGGTGAGGATGTTGAAATTAAGGATATTATAGAAACACAGCCATTAACGGATGCTGTTCAAGAGGCTATTGAGAAATATAATATAGATTTGGTGTTTATGGGTTCCAACGGGGCATCTGGCTCTAAGGAGCTTTTCATTGGATCAAATGCCGAAAAGGTGATTCGTTCGGCGAGTGTTCCTGTGTTGGTAATCAAAAATCCAGAAGAAAAATTACAAATTAAGCACGTTATGTTCGCATGTGATTTTTCAAAAAAATTCTTAAAACCTTTTGAGAAAGCAGTGAAGTTTGCAAAATTATTCAATGCTAAGGTTGATTTAGTGTATGTGAACACTCCATACCAATTTTTGACTACTACGGAAATTAACGAACGTATGAAAGAATTCCTCTCATCCACGGATAAGGTGTCAGCTAAGAAATTTGAAACACATGTTTACAACGACATTCGTGTAGAAACAGGAATTTTGAACTATGTTGCAGAAAATAACGTTGATTTGGTTTGTATGTTCCCAAGTGGACGCCGTGGTATTGCTCACTTCTTCAATGGAAGCATCAGCAGTGATTTGGTAAATCATGCAACAAAACCTGTATTAACCATTAAACTATAATACAAAAAATGTAAAAATGGCGCTTTTTTTTCGAAAAAAGCGCCATTTTTTATTTAATCATCTCATTTTACTAAAAATCAATCCTTTTAAAACAGTTCTTCCGCATCAATTGGGATTATTTCTGTGGAGTGTTTTTCAAAATCTCTAACAAATATTTCCAGAATTTCTGTACAGAAGAGATGCTTACCTTTTCATCGGGTGAATGAGCTCCTCGGATAGTAGGCCCAAAGCTAATCATCTCCATTTCAGGATAGTTTTGCCCTAAAATTCCACATTCCAACCCAGCATGACAAGCTACTACGTTAGGTTTTTCACCAAAAAGGATTTCGTATTGCTCTTTGAGAACCTTTAATATCGAAGCATTGACATTTGGTTCCCAACCTGGATAACTCCCTGTAAAGGTTACTTCACATCCTGAAAGTTCGAAAGCTGAACGCAACGCATTTGCTAAATCGAATTTTGCTGACTCTACAGACGAACGTGTTAAGCATAACACCTTGATTTCTCCGTCCTTGATAATTACTCTTGCGATGTTATTGCTCGTTTCTACCAAATCCTCTATGGTTCGGCTCATGGCATATACTCCGTTATGGGCAGTGTAGATTGATCGCAAAATTCCTTCTTGTACTCCTAACTCCATTACCCTTTCAGGCGTAGCTATGTTTTCCAACGTGATAACAAGTTGCGGTTCAGTTACAGCAAGTTCGTGTTGAATAGTTTTAACAAGTTGTTGAAATTCAAACTGAAAAGCCTCATTTTGCACCTTATCTACTACTATGGTCGCAACACTCTCTCGCGGGATAGCGTTACGCAAACCTCCTCCATTAAGCTCGGCTATTCGAAGTCCAAAATTTTCAAATCCGTCGAAAAGTAAGCGATTCATAATCTTGTTAGCATTCCCGAATCCTTTATGAATATCCATTCCGCTATGCCCTCCTTGTAATCCTTTTACAGTTATCTTATAGGAGGTTACGTTATCAGGCGTTTGCTCTTCGTCATATTCGCGATAGGCAGTAACATCCACTCCTCCAGCACATCCTATGTCGATTTCATCATCTTCTTCAGTGTCTAAATTCAGAAGTATATCACCTTTGAGCAACCCTCCCTTGAGTCCAATCGCCCCAGTCATACCCGTTTCTTCATCAATAGTAAAGAGAGCTTCAATGGCAGGATGAGCAATATCAGTACTTTGCAGAATTGCCATAATGGCAGCCACACCAATTCCGTTATCAGCACCAAGTGTAGTTCCTTCTGCTTTAACCCAATCACCATCAATTCTCATTTTGATACCTTCCGTGTCAAAATCAAAAATAGTGTCGTTATTTTTTTGATGCACCATGTCCAGATGAGATTGCAACACTACAGTTTTGCGATTTTCCATCCCTTTGGTGGCTGGTTTTTTGATAATTACGTTACCAACTTCGTCTTTTAATGTTTCGAGGTTCAGTTTTTTTCCAAAATCCATCATAAAAGCAATAACTTTCTCCTCCTTTTTTGATGGACGTGGCACTGCATTAAGATCTGCAAAATTCTCCCACAAAGCCTTTGGATCTAAATTTCGTATTTCTGTACTCATATAATGTTGTTTAATAAATTATTTTTCGTATATGCGTACAAAGTTAATCATAAAAATCTGTACTTTTGCAAAAAACAAAAGAAAAGTCACTTTTTAATACACGCAAATAAACCAGTTTATAGCGTATCGTTTCTTTGGAAATTGAGGAGTAAATTTTAGTGCTTTAGAAGTTAATTTGCTACTTGGCTGCTCTCTTAATTTGCAAAAATATTTCAAATCTATATACTAAACCTTAAAATCATCAATGAAACTCAAGTATGTTTTTTACATTTTTTTTGTGAGTATCTGGATTGTTTTTCGCAACAATTCTGAATTGACCGAATCCATTTACAGTACAGGAATATATCCATACATCGCCATCATTCAACATTATACATGGGGGTGGTTACCGTTTTCATTCGGTGACATTTTTTACACAATTTCAATAGGTTACATCCTTTATTTTATCCTGAGAAAGGGCAAGAATCTGTGGAAACGCCCACTTTGGTTTTTCGATAAATTACTTTTTTTTGTAGCGTTGGTGATGTTTGCTTTTTTCTTCCTTTGGGGGTTCAATTATTTTCGAAAACCTCTGTCCGAAACTTTACAGATAGACACAAAGTACACCGAAGAAGAGCTTTATAAAGCTACACAACTATTTGTTAATGAAGCAAATAACCTGCATAAAATCTTAGCAAAAGAGGATTCTGTTAAGGTAGATTTTACGCTTTCTCACAAAGAAATATATAAACTTGCATACCAAAGTTATCCATTAGGTTACGAAAAAATCACCGATTTTGTCAGTATAAAAAGCGTTAAACCTTCCCTGTACAGCGCCTTTTTGACCTACATGGGCTACAGCGGTTACTTGAATCCATTCACAAACGAGGCTCAAGTTAATGGAAAACTCATAGGCTACTCACTTCCAGTTACAGCCTGTCACGAAATTGCTCACCAAATGGGGTATGCCGCTGAGGATGAAGCTAATTATTTGGGATATTTATCTGCACAAAAAAGTGAAAATCAATATTTTAAATACAGTGCTTCGCTGTTTGGCTTACGTTATCTGCTGAACGAAGTCTACAAAGTAAATCCTGAAAAATACGACGAATTTACATCGAAAGTTAACAAGGGAATTTTCAAAAATTATAAAGAAGTTCGGGAATTTTGGATGCAGTACGAAAACAAAGCTGAGCCAATTTTCAAAGCCAGTTACGACGCTTTTCTAAAAGCAAACAAACAACAACACGGCGTACAAAGCTATAACTTAGTGGTCGGATTACTTATAAAAAATAAAATAAATAATTGACAAACAGAGTGTTGCATAATTCAATTACCACCACATCACACGTTAACAACGTCTATTACTATCATTAAAAATATTCTGTCTGTTAATTTCGCTTACAATTTTATTTAATATGGTTATACATTGAGACAAATCACTTTTAAACACTTAAAATGTTAAAAATCAGCGGTTAATTTCATAATAAATGACAGAAAACAAAAAAATATGTGATTTTGAATAAAAAAACATGTGATTTTTCTGTGTAATTTGAATTTAAGTAGTATATTTGCTTACAAAATTCCATTTAAAATAGATGACAACAGAAGTAAAACAAGAAGGAAAATTTTCATACATTGAAAAAGGGGAAGGAACCCCAATAATCCTCTTACATGGGCTGATGGGCGGATTAAGTAATTTTGAAGGTGTAATTTCTTTTTTTTCGAAAGCTAACTATAAAGTAGTGATTCCTCAGTTACCCTTGTTTTCAATGTCTTTACTTACCACATCTGTTAAAACTTTATCGAAATTTTTACACAAATTCATAAAGCACAAAAATTTTGAGGAAGTAATCCTGTTGGGGAACTCCTTAGGCGGACACGTTGGTTTACTTTATACTAAATTACACCCAAATCGTGTGAAAGCCCTTATATTGACAGGAAGTTCAGGTCTTTATGAAAGTGCTATGGGCGATGGCTACCCTCGCCGAGGTGATTATGAGTTTATCAAAAAGAAGTGTGAAGAGGTGTTTTACGACCCTGCTATCGCTACCAAAGAGATTGTAGATGAAGCATTTAGAGACGTCAACGATCGAGGAAAACTCATCAAAACATTGGCTCTTGCTAAAAGTGCTATTCGCCATAATATGGCAAAAGATTTACCAAAGATGACAACTCCCGTTTGCCTAATTTGGGGCAGAAACGATATTGTAACGCCACCGCGTGTGGCTGAGGAGTTTCACGAATTATTACCCAATTCAGAGTTATTCTGGATTGACAAGTGTGGACATGCCCCTATGATGGAACATCCAGATAAGTTTAACGAACTGCTAAACAGTTGGCTTATTAAACAGAATATACATTAAATTAAGAAGGAAAATCACTAAATACAGTGATTTTTCGCTTTTAATCCAATAAACTTTTAGAAAAAAATGATTATTACCAAAGCAGAATTTGTTGTCAGTAATTCCGATGTAAGTAAATGCCCTAACGAACCACTTCCAGAGTATGCCTTCATTGGAAGATCAAACGTAGGGAAATCTTCGTTGATTAATATGCTCACAAACAACAAGAATCTGGCAAAAACTTCTGGCAGACCTGGAAAAACACAACTTATCAATCATTTCAAAATCAATAATAATTGGTTTTTGGTAGACTTGCCTGGATATGGATATGCACGTGTTTCAAAAAGCACCAAAAAAGTATTTCAAAAGTTTATTACACAGTACTTTGAAAAACGCCATCAGTTGGTTTGTGCTTTTGTTTTGGTAGATGTGCGTCACGAACCTCAGAAAATCGATTTAGAATTCATGCACTGGTTAGGGGAAAATAGCATTCCGTTCGCAATTATCTTTACCAAAGCCGACAAACTAAAACCCAATGCTATTGAGCGAAATGTAGAAGCATACAGACAAACTCTACTCGAAACTTGGGAGGAATTTCCACCATATTTTGTCACTTCATCGGAGAGTAGATTGGGAAAAGAAGAGCTATTACAGTATATTGAAGATATCAATAAAAGTCTGCGATAGTACTTATGAAGAGAAGAAAACGAATTAGTCAATGTCCAAATTGCAAAACGATGCTCTCGGCACAGGATAATTTTTGCCATAATTGTGGACAAGAGAACCATTATAATGATTTCTCTATCAAAGAATTAACAAGTGATTTTTTTGGGTCGTTCATCAACTTTGACAATAAAATTTGGAACACACTCAAAACAATCTTACGCCCAGGACAAATTACCAAACAATACGTAGAAGGAAAACGCATTCGTTTTGTACCTCCTTTCAAATTGTATTTATTTTTTTCCTTCATTTTCTTTGTGATTTTGAGTTTTTCTTTTCAAAAAGCTTCACATTCGGGTTTCATGCAACGTCTGTTCACAAGTATTAATAAGTCGGTAACGTCCACGCAATTGAAAATTACGGAGGCTGAATATATGCAACTAAAAGATGCAAATTCTGACCAAATTAAATCATTTATTGACAGTATTTTCAAACATAAAAACAAATGGAATAATCTAAACAGGAAAACTTTCAACAATTGGGCGGATAAAAATATATTCTCAGATTTTCGAGTAGGAGTTTTGGATAATCAATTTAGTATAGGAAGTCAAAAAATTGCTTCCAGCTATGTAGTATTTCTCAATAAAAAACCTGAGTTTGATACTATTGGGGTGGGAAGATATCAACTTACTCTCAAAGAATTAAAAACCGTTTACGAAAATAGTTCCCAAACAGATTCCTTAATTACAACAAAATGGAAAGAGCTTGACCGTTTTGAACATATCAAGCTCCGCAATTTGATCAAGCAAGTGGGCATTTTTACCTTCGGAACTGTAACCCAGATGACGGAGTTTACGGATACACAAATAGCGAAATACTTATCTATCACATCCTACACTATGCTTTTAATGATGCCTTTTGTGTCCCTATTGTTGCTTATTTTCTTTCGAAAAAAATACAAAAAAATGTACATACACCTAATTCATTCCTTGCATTTGCATACGGTAATCTATTTATTTACAAGCATTTTGATGGGAATATTTTTATGGAGTGGACTAAATACTTTTTTTTGGATATTGTATGTAATTTGCATGGCTGGACTGGTCACTTATTTTACAATTTCTAACAAAATTTTATATGAGGAACCCATTTCGAAAACTATATTTAAATCATTGATACTCACATTCTTGTACTTTGCAACATCTTTCTTTATTGGAATGTTAATCGGATACGTTTCAGTTGCGTATATGTAATAGCTCAATACGGCATTTTTTTTGTCGTACTGAGCTATATTACAAAAGTTAAAACAACTTGATACACAGAAAATTACATGTATCAAACGTGTTTTTTGTAACTAAAACATTCCATTAACTTTATAGAGCATTTTTGATAATATCTTCGATGATTTCAGGGTTCACCAAAGTAGTTGTATCGCCCAAGTTCGATACATCATTAGATGCTATTTTTCGCAAAATACGACGCATGATTTTTCCACTACGGGTACGAGGTAAACCAGTAACAAACTGTATTTTATCTAATTTAGCAATGGCTCCAATTTTATCAGCTATGAGTTGATTGATTTCACGACGCACATTGTCATGCACACGTGTTTCATCTTTAAGAATCACAAAACCGTAAAGAGCATTTCCTTTGATGTCGTGAGGAAAACCTACAATGGCCGACTCTGCAACAGCAGGATGTTCATTGATAGCATCTTCGATAGGAGCTGTTCCTAAATTATGACCAGAAACAATGATTACATCATCCACACGTCCCGTAATTCGGTAGTAACCAACCTCATCACGAAAAGCTCCGTCACCCGTAAAATATTTTCCTTCATATGCCGAAAAATAAGTGTCAATATATCGCTGATGATCTCCATAAACGGTTCGAGCCATTCCCGGCCAAGGAAATGCAATACACAAATGTCCTTCTCGAGAATTTTCAGTAACTTCTTCTTTATTTTCTTGCATCAGAACAGGGAAAATCCCAGGTAAAGGAAAAGTGGCGTAGGTTGGTTTGGTTGGTGTTGCAAACGGAATAGGAGCAATCATGATACCGCCTGTTTCGGTTTGCCACCACGTATCGGTAATTGGACAACGTTTTTTACCAATGTGATCGTTGTACCAGTGCCATGCCTCTTCATTGATAGGCTCTCCAACCGATCCTAAAATTTTTAATGATGACAAATCGTATTTCTGAGGAAACTCCAACGACTGCTTAGCTAAGGAACGGATTGCAGTTGGAGCTGTGTAGAATTGACTAACTTTATGTTTATCAACAACTTCCCAAAAACGTCCAAAATCAGGGTAAGAAGGTATACCTTCAAAAATTACAGTTGTAGCTCCATTCAAAAGTGGCCCATAAACGATGTAGCTATGTCCCGTTATCCAGCCAATGTCGGCCGTACACCAATACACGTCGCCATCCGAATATTGAAAAATATTCTTAAAGGTAAAAGCTGAATAGACCATATATCCTGCGGTTGTATGTACGATTCCTTTAGGCTTGCCCGTTGACCCTGAAGTATATAGGATAAAAAGCATATCTTCCGCCTCCATTGTTTCAGCGGGACAAAATTCAGAAGCCTCTTGAAATAAAGGTGCTAACCACATATCACGATTAGAGTGCATTGTAACTTGTTGGTGCGTATGTTCCACCACTAACACTTTTTCAACACATTGACATTCTTTAAGAGCTTCATCAACAATATTTTTTAAAGGTATTGTTTTCTCTCCTCTCAATCCACCGTCTGCCGTGATAACCATTTTACAGTCAGCATCATTGATACGTGATGCTAATGAAGACGATGAAAACCCTGCAAAGACTACCGAATGTACAGCTCCAATTCTCGCACATGCTAACACAGCAATTGCTAGTTCTGGAATCATTGGAAGATAAATGCACACGCGGTCTCCTTTTTTTATACCTTGGGATTTCAGTACGTTTGCCATTCGGTAAACATTTCTGGCTAAGTCATTGTATGTTAACTTCCTAACAGGAGCTTTAGGATCGTTTGGTTCCCAGATAATCGCAGTTTGTTCGCCTCGATGTGCTAAATGTCGATCAATACAATTCTCGGTGATGTTGAGCGTTGCTCCTGAAAACCATTTTACCTCGCTTTTCTCTTTATCCCATTCTAACACAGAGTCCCATTTCTTACGCCATTGGAAATTGTTATTGGCAATAGTTTCCCAAAATTCAATGGGGTCATTTTGAGAAAGCCGATAAATATCGATATATCTTGCCAAGGAATTAATGTTGTAGTAACGTTCGTTCAAGGCTTTGAGCGACTCGTGGATTTTCTGTGAAGAGTTCTCTAAATTTTGAAGATTTCCGGTAGATTTTTTTTCGTATTTCATAATCAGAATCAATTTGTTTGCGATAAAAGTAAGGATATTTTTTGAAAAACCAAAAAAAACGAAGCGAATCGAACAAAATCGAATAGATATATTCTTCTCTCAGCAACCCTACTATCACAAAAAACTTATAATTCAAATTAATTTCATATCTTTGCTCCCTAACTAAAAAAAAGTAAAATTATGTATCCACCAGAGTTGGTAAAACCAATGATAGAAGAGCTAACAAATGTTGGTTTTCAAGAATTAAAAACGGTTGATGCCGTTAAGGAAGCATTGAAACAATCGGGAACAACCTTAGTTGTAGTGAATTCGGTGTGTGGTTGTGCGGCACGTAACGCACGTCCAGCAGTGATTGAGAGTCTTCAAAACGCAAGAAAACCTGATCATTTAACAACCGTTTTTGCAGGAGTTGACCGTGAGGCAACGGAAGAAGCTCGTAATTTCATGTTCCCTTTCCCTCCATCATCGCCTAGCATAGCTTTATTTAAAGATGGAGAATTAGTGCATATGTTAGAGCGTCATCACATCGAAGGACGTTATGCTGAAACTATTTCGGATAATTTGAAACAGGCTTACGACGAGTTCTGTTAATCAGAAATCCACACAGGTGTTAGAAAAATCAAATTTGTATAGCACTATCATTCCGAAAGAGCGAGGAATTTTTGTAAGTCAATAATGCAAATTATTCCTCGCAAGTTTGGAATGAAACCAACCCTTTTGGGATAAACTGTTTTATTTTATATCCTATGAAAATAATATCCTACCCGCTTAGTGCTTTGCATTATCTCATTTTTGGGAGTTTACTTCTTATTTTCCATCCAATACAATGGATTGCGATTCACGCTTTTGGTAGAAAAACGCATAAAGCAGTAGTCGATTTTTTGAATTTCTTGTTAGTACACGTAATGTGGATGACAGGCAATCGTTCTTATTTAACATTTGAATCTCCTTTACCTGAAAACACACCGCTGATTTTTGTTGCCAACCACCAGAGTGTGTATGACATTCCTCCCTTGATTTGGTTTTTACGAAAATATGCGATTCGCTTCGTAGGTAAAAAAGAATTAGGCAATGGAACTCCAAGTATAACAATAAACCTACGCCATAATGGCTCAGTATTAATTGACCGAAGTAAGCCACAAAATGCTATACCTCAGCTAATAGAATTTGGTAAATCATTACAAGCAAACAATGATGCTGGGTTTATTTTTCCTGAAGGAACACGAAGGCGTGACGGAAAACCAAAACCTTTCAAAACCAAAGGATTAGAAGCCATTATGTCACAAATGCCTGATGGATATGTAGTGCCTTTGACAATTAACAACTCATGGAAAGTACTCAAATACGGTGCTTTTCCAATGGGATTGGGAAATAAAATAACCTTTTACGTGCATACACCCATAAAAATAGATCTAAACAATATCAATCAACAAATCGTGGAGGTTGAAAAATTAGTCGTTTCGAAAATAATTTAAGTGTAAAAGCAAGTTCTAAGTTGCTTATTAAAAACAACGGTATGGAATGTAGTTGCTAATAATCTTTACTTATTCCATACTCTTTAACAATAAACAGTAGTTTTCGCATAAGAAAATATGAAAAAAGTTGTAGTTGGTTTAAGTGGTGGAGTTGACAGCAGTGTAGCTGCCTATTTGCTACAACAGCAAGGATACGAGGTTATTGGACTTTTCATGAAAAATTGGCATGATGATTCAGTAACAATCTCAGATGAATGTCCATGGTTAGAGGATAGTAATGATGCACTATTAGTGGCCGAAAAGTTAGGAATTCCGTTTCAAACGGTTGATATGAGTGAACCTTACAAGCAACGTATCGTCGATTACATGTTCAGTGAGTATGAAAATGGACGTACTCCAAACCCTGATGTGCTGTGCAATCGAGAGATAAAATTCGATGTTTTCATGAATTTAGCCCTCAGTTTAGGTGCTGATTATGTGGCAACAGGGCATTATTGTCGTAAGGAGGAGGCGGATGTTGAAGGAAAAAAAATATACCGACTTTTAGCAGGAAAGGACAGTAACAAAGACCAATCCTATTTCTTGTGCCAATTATCTCAAAATCAATTAAGTAAAGCTCTTTTCCCAATTGGTGAGTTACAAAAATCTGAAGTTCGTGCCATCGCGTCCGCACAAGGGCTGATAACTGCTGAAAAGAAAGACTCGCAAGGCTTATGTTTTGTTGGAAAAATACGTCTTCCTGAGTTTTTACAACAACAATTACTCCCGAAAGAAGGAAAAATTATTGAAATTCCAAATGATTGGGAAGGATATACAAAACGGCATCAACAGTTAAATTTTGAATCGTACGAAAGTGAGTTAGAATTTCGTTCAAAGCGTTTTACGTATCAGCCTACTGATGGAAAAATAAAAGGAAAGCACCAAGGAGCTCATTTCTTTACAAAAGGGCAACGGAAAGGACTGAATGTTGGAGGTACACCTGAGCCACTTTTCGTTATAGAAACTGATGTAAATCAGAATATTATCTACGTAGGTCAAGGCAACACTCACCAAGGTCTATTCCGTTCAGCACTGTTCATAAGAGAAGAAGATGTGCATTGGGTACGACCTGATTTGGCTCTAAAAACAGGAGATAGTAAGGACTTCATGGTACGCATTCGTTATCGACAACCGCTTCAAAAAGCCACTCTCCACAAGGTAGCTAACGGGCTGTACATTGATTTCAAAGAGCCACAAAGTGCTATTACTGAAGGACAATTCGCAGCGTGGTATGAAGATGACGAGCTTATTGGAAGCGGAGTAATTAATTAAAAACCAAAAAGATACGCTTATGAAATTACTTAAAAGAAATCCTTTTGGACATATTTTATGGATAAAACGTTGGGTAATTCGGGTTTTTGGATTCATCACACACCGACGCTACAACGGAATCAATCAACTAAACATACAAGGCTCGGATATCATCCGTCAATTGCCAGAAAACAATGTCTTGTTCATCTCTAATCATCAGACTTATTTTGCCGATGTGGCTGCTATGTTGCATGTTTTCAACGCAAGTTTAAAGGGACGAAAAGACTCACTCAAAGGCTTTGGTTATCTGTGGAATCCAAAACTGAACATATATTACGTAGCGGCCTCTGAAACGATGAAATCAGGCATATTACCTAAAATTTTAGCATATGCAGGAGCCATCACCGTTGACCGAACTTGGCGAGAAAAAGGTAAAGATATCCAAAGAGAAGTGAAACAAAGCGATGTTGAAAACATAGGGATGGCACTTGATGATGGATGGGTCATTACCTTCCCTCAGGGAACAACATCTCCTTGGAAACCAATACGCAAAGGAACGGCACATATCATCAGGCAGTATAAACCCATCGTTGTGCCTATTGTCATTGATGGATTTCGCAGATCGTTTGACAAAAAAGGAATAAACTTCAAGAAAAAAGGCATTCAACAATCGATGGTAATTAAAGACCCTTTACAGATTGATTACGAAAATGAAAGTGTAGAGCAAATAGTTGAAAAAATAGAATTGGCGATTGAGCAACACGAAACATTCAAAAAAATTAACTCAACAACATAGCTTTCTGAAAACGTTTTCTTCAACGTATATAAATTTAACGTATTTCTCGTTAAGATAAATTTAAGATTTACAGATATTTTTTATTCTTATTCATAAAATTATCATAAAAAATAATTTATATGAGATTGTTTTTGCAAAAAAAATTGTCTAATTAAGGTTTTTTTTAGACTTTTGCCCAGAGATGATTTTCAATTATTTTTAAATAAACAACTATGGAAGAGAAAGAATTTTTAGAAAATGAAGAAATTTTTTCAAAAGCATTAAGAGCTGGAAGAAGAACTTATTTCTTTGATGTGAGAGCTACACGTGCAAAGGATTATTATCTGACAATCACAGAAAGTAAAAAATTCACACATGAAGACGGTTCTTTCCATTACAAAAAACATAAAATCTACTTGTACAAAGAAGATTTTGAGCCATTTAAAGATATTCTCAATGAAATGACAGGCTACGTTTTCGAGGAAAAAGGTGAAGAGGTTATTTCAGAAAGACACCAAAAAAATTTCAAAACAAGAGCATTTCAAGGCTATAGTATAGATGGTTACAACTCTACCATTAATCTCAACTTTGAAGATTTACAATAATATTTTAACAAAAGTTTGTTTTCTTTTTGAAGACAAACTTTTTTAATTTTATTTCATAACTTTTTCAACTCCTGTTCCAAATTCTTAGCAAGTCCAAAGAGATATTTGAACTGTTCCAGATAGAGTTGGGTTTCACGCTTTGAAATTGGACTTTGTTTTGAAAGTTCCTGTTTTTCAATAATATTTTGAACAGATTTATGGAAATTTTCTACGAAAATTTCATAATTCTGAACATTTACAGTGAATTCGTTTGTAAGCAATGCTAAATTCATTTCGAGCGATGTAATGAGATCATCTATCGCTTGGTTAAAAACGTCTTTTGGGAAAGTTGTTTTATGAGCTTTCAGACGAACACCCAAGGAAGCCACAGACGAAAGGAACGACTGCTGGATTACGATAATCCCGTAGGTTAGGGCTGTTTTATTTCGCTTGGATTTAGGCTCTTGCATCATCCGCTGGAAAGTAGCATTGAGATTGGAAAGTGCTAAAAATGCTTCTTTTCGAGATATTTTATACGCATTGGTAATAACTTGATCTGTATTAAAAACGGACTTCACTTGCTTCAAATAGCCAATGTTTGCGCGAATGGATTTCTGAATAGCTTCGCCATAGGTTCGGTACTCCCACGTAGGCAAAATCAGGTAGTTAGCCACGAACGCAAGTCCTACACCGATAGCCGTATCGAGTACTCGATCGTGAATCACAGCATAAACATCGGGCGAAGCTAATGCAAACATAAAAATAGCGCTAATGGTGATGAAAATAGAAGCGTACATATAATTCTCCTGCATCAATCCAAAAGCAATAGGCATACAAAGCACCCCAACATAAAGATGTAAAGTCGGATTCGGAAAGAGATATATTACCGCAAAAGCGACTACTCCACCTAAAATTGTTCCGTAAATTCGATTGAGGGATCGCTCTTTGGTAAGCCCAAACCCAGGACGCATAATGATGAACAAAGTTAACACAATCCAATACGCATTACTAATCGAAAAATAATCGCCTATTAGAAAAGCAATTAGAGCTGTTATTGAAATTCGAATGGAGTGTCTAAAGAAAGATGATTGTAACGAAATATGATCTTTCAGTCGTTTCCATGAATAGCTTTGGGAACTTACAAACTTTCGATAGCTCTCTTCATCACGTTTGCCTATATTACTTTGGTAATAATTTTCAAAAATAACTCGTATGTTTTCAATAGAATTATACTGATTTTCAATATAGATGTAAAAATTTCGAATAGTTAATACTTTTTCTTTGTCCGAGTCTCTATTGTTTTGCGTCTTAAACTCATTATTTTTTTGTTGTATGAGCAACAACTTTTCTTGTAGCGAATTATCCAACTGAACACTCTTGCGAGAACCAATATAAACCGACATTTGTTGTAATTGCCGAGAAAGTTCTTCTAAAAAATCGGAATAAAATCGTAATATATCCTTATTTTCAGCAAATTCCTTGTCAATTTTTTCATATTGCACAGGATTTGCCAGAGCTAATTCAAAAATATCCACCAATTCAATGAACATTAAAAATTGTCTCTGCAAATAATCGGTTTTACCTGATTTACTACGTGAATTGAGAATAACATCACGCAATTTTTCGTAATTTTCATTCAGAAGAGTCTGTAAATCAATCATTTTTTTAAATCCCTCATCTCTGTCCTCGGACAGCAACAAACGGGCTCGTACCGAAAAAAAATCCGCTGTAAGCGAAAAACATTTACCCAACAATTGCTCACTGTATTGACGCGGTTTTATCCATAAATAGAACATAACTAGCAAGATATACCACACCCCACCGATGAATATATACAATAGATGTAAAAAAATGCCTTCGCCTTGCTCAATGTGCGATAAAGTTGATGCAATGCTGAATAATCCTGAGAAAGCTACCATGGAAGCTCGATGCCCATAAAGGGAAATATAGGCATTGAAAAACGTTAGTAAAAATATGGTTATCAACAAGATATAAAAGTATGGAAAGGCTAAATTCACGAAAAGGCAACTCATCATTGCCAAAAGTGTTGCCACGAGTAACCCTCCGATGTGATGCTTACGATTTCCAGGAATATCACTCGGTGAAATAGCAATAATGGTTAGCCCTATTGGGAGACCTACTTCCAAAGCATTAAAGTACCAACCTATTCCAATAGGTACCATAACTGCTATAGTTTTGAGTATGCCTTTGAAGAAAGAAAAACTTTTAAAAAAAGAAATGATTCCTAAATACATTTTTTTTGAGTATATTCGCCACAAAAATACGAAAGTTTCTCGTCGAAAGATCTCACAACTGAGAAAACTTCACTAAGGTTAGTTACTCCAAAAGGAAATTTGAGTAAAGCTGTGGAGAAAAGTTACGTTTTTGGAGTTATTCTATTTATGGTAAAAGTATTCAGAATCAGACGAAAATAACAATGGAAAAAGATATCAAAAAAACGGTGGAAACGCTGACTAATGGAGGAACAATACTTTATCCAACGGATACAGTTTGGGGGATTGGTTGCGATGCCACTAATGAAGCAGCAGTAACTAAAATTTTTAGTATAAAACAACGAAACGAAAGCAAAAGTTTGATCGTTTTGGTAGATTCTGAACAAATGTTACGTGATTACACAGAAGATGTTGCTGATGTAGTGTTTGATTTTATTAAAAAGAACCCTGAACCTACAACAGTAATCTATCCAAAAGCAAAAAATTTAGCAAAAAATGTTATCGCAGTAGATAATTCGATTGGAATACGTTTAGTTCAAGATGATTTTTGCCAAAAAATCATCCGACAGTTCGGAAAACCGATAGTCTCCACTTCAGCAAACATTAGTGGCAAACCTACTCCAAAGATTTTCAAAGAAATAGAAGCCGAGATTATTCATAACTGCGATTACGTGGTGCGATATCGCCAAATGGATACAAAAGTAAAGTCACCTTCTCGATTGGTGTTTTTTGATTCGAACGGAAACATAGAATTCTTAAGATAAGATTATGAACATATTGAATACCAAACAAATACGTTACGACAAAGCCTATATGCGAATGGCTATGGAATGGGCTAAATTATCACACTGTAAGCGTAAGCAAGTGGGGGCAATCATCGTTAAAGATCGAATGATTATCTCCGATGGTTATAACGGCACTCCAACAGGATTTGATAATTGTTGTGAAGACAACAATGGAGATACGAAATGGTATGTACTTCATGCTGAAGCTAATGCAATTATGAAAGTTGCGGCTTCAACCCAATCGTCAGAAGGGGCAACACTTTACATTACCATGTCGCCTTGCAAAGAATGCAGTAAACTCATCCACCAATCGGGGATTAAACGAGTTGTCTACAAAGAACTTTACAAAGATGATGAGGGAATTGATTTCCTCAAAAAGGCAGGTGTAGAATTGGTACATCTATCGGAAACCGAAGATGTTTAACCTACAATCATCCCTGCAATGGTTGCCGACAAAAGAGACGCTAACGAACCACCTAAAACGGCTTTCAATCCAAATTCTGACAATGTTTTCCGCTGTGTAGGAGCCAACGAGCCTATACCTCCTATTTGTATGCCGATTGATGCAAAATTAGCGAATCCACAAAGCATATAGGTTGCGATGATAATGGATTTGTCGTACATTAAATGTGAAGCAGAAGCCACGTTCTTTAAATCTGCTAACTGCGTATATGCCACAAACTCAGACGATGCCAATTTAACACCTAACAATTGTCCCATTAGCATCATGTCCTCTTTAGCTACTCCAATGAGCCACATCAGAGGTGAAAATAGCACTCCAAGAATCATTTCCAATGACAGAGACTTGTAGGAAGTATTCTCACTAATGATTGTATTAAGCGAAGTAATATCGCCAATCCAACCGAAAATGTAGTTTATCATCGCAATGAAAGCTACAAAAACAAGTAGCATAGCTCCTACGTTGGCAGCTAATTTTAATCCCTCGGTAGTTCCGTTAGCGATAGCATCCAATACGTTTGAACCTACATTTTCTACCGATACTTTCGATTCATTTGAAAAATTCTCAGTTTGCGGATACAATATTTTTGAAATAACAATGGCTCCAGGAGCTGCCATTACAGATGCCGCTAGCAGATGCTTCGCAAATATCAATCGCAACTGAGGATCGTCTCCTCCTAAAAATCCGATATAAGCAGCTAAAACACCTCCTGCAACAGTTGCCATACCACCAATCATGACCAATAGCACCTCTGATTTTGTCATTTTTTGTAAATATGCTTTAATCATTAGGGGAGCTTCTGTTTGTCCTAAAAAGATATTTCCTGCTACCGATAAACTCTCAGCTCCTGAAATTCCTAAGAATTTGGATAGCACCCATGCCATTCCTCGCACAACAATCTGAATAACACCCAAATAGAAGAGAAGCGAAGTTAGTGCAGAGAAGAAAATTATGGTAGGTAGTATTTGAAATATGAAGATAAACCCGTAAGTGGACGCGTCTAATAATCCACCAAGAAGAAATTCACTTCCCACTTTAGTAAAGTCTAAAATAAGAACAAACACCCCTCCGATTTTCTCGAAAATCGCTTGGACAAAATCAACTTTCAACACCCCAACGGCCAGAGATAATTGCAAGGCGAGTCCAATTCCAACAGTTTTCCAATTGATTTTCTTTCGGTTACTACTAAACAAATAGGCTATAGCCAATAAAACCACCATTCCAAGAACTCCTCGCCATAAACTCTCAAAGGTAAATCCTTGGCTTGGAATTGTTTGTGACATAACTTCTGAACTTTGAGCCTTTCCTATCCATGGGAAAAGAAAAAGAAAAAGAATTAGTATCGTTCTCATACGTATATTTTTATTATTCTACATTAGTCAAGTTTTTCAAAATTCGCTTTAATGAGTTTTCGTAGACTTTGTAACAATCGTATTGCCCCAACATATGATTATAATCATTAAAATAGTGATAAAAACTCATTTTACGCCATTCTTATTTAATAAGTGCTTCTATTTTTGTGTTAATCATCTGTTTCTCTTCGAGTTATCTCATCACGCAACTCTGCCGCTAATTCATAATCCTCACTCTCAATACATTCCTCAAGCATTCTCTTTAACTCACTCATTGAATGTCGTTTGAAACGAGCTCTTTTCTCTTGTATTTTTTCATCATCCTCAATGTGAAGAGTCGGAGATTGAGGTTGTGGTTCATTGGGTTCAGGAATGTAAATTCCTGCCTTCTGTAATATAAAACGGTGTGTAAAAATAGGTGCATTGAATCGTAAAGCTAATGCAATGGCGTCACTGGTACGAGCATCAATAATATGCTCCTCTCCATCTCGTTCACAAACCATATTGGAGTAAAAAATACCGTTTTCTAATCGATTAATAACTACTTTAGTAATATTTACATTGAATTTTTTGGCGAAAATCTTAAATAAGTCATGCGTCAACGGGCGTGGAGGAACCACATTTCGTTCTAATTCCAATGCAATTGCCTGAGCCTCAAAAGCACCGATGACGATAGGCAATTTCAAATCGGACTCTAACTCATGTAGGATCAAAACAAAAGCCTCGTTTTGGGAATGACTATATGAAATTCTCTTGATGTAAAGTCTAACAAAATCCATACGTAAATTAAAAAAATGATTCGAGGTGTAAAAGTAATACAAAAAACACAATTTCGGAAAGTTTTTTCACAAAAAAGAGAAGGAAAATTAAATAATTTTTACTAAGTGTGGCTTTTTGATTTACTTAATCATTTGGATGTCTGCATAATCGAAATAGTAAAGTCAGTTATTGTTTCAGAAGTAAATAACCTCTGCATAAGAAACTGCATCGTACCCTTGAAGTTTTTAATAAACAAAAATCAATCGACTACTTTACTCGTAATCGATTGATTATTAAATGTTATATAAATTTACTGCAGTTCAATCACCATTGCTGTTTTTCCTGCTATTTGTAAGTCCTTTTGCAATGTAATATTTTTGCCTGAGATAATATCTTTTCCTCCATAGAACCCTTTTAGACTTTCATCAAAACGATTTAAATCAAGCATTTGCGTTTCTTTATTTTGGTTAATAATTACCATAACCGATTCAGTTTCTGTGTATCGGAAATAAACGTACACTTCATCCTGAGGCAGATATTGTTTAGTTTTTCCGTAGTGGATCACAGGTTTTGTTTTTCGCCAATTGAATAATTTGGACGTAAAATCAAAATATTGTTTCTGTTCTTCAGTTCGTTGAGCTGGGGTAAACGCATTTTGTTTATCATCAGCCCAACCTCCTGGGAAATCCTGACGTATGTAAGCATCTCCTTTACTTTTATCACCTCGCATTCCAATTTCGCTTCCATAATAGAGTTGAGGGATGCCTCGAGCTGTAGCTAAAAGAGTCATTATCAATTGGTAATCTTTTACATCTTGATAGATTTCATTAATACGTGATGTATCGTGATTTTCAGCAAAAATCAATAAATTATTAATATCCTTATACAAAAAATCGTTTACAAAGTTATCATAAATCTGTATCATTCCTTTATCCCACGAAGGAGTCGCGCGAAAAGCCTCTCCAATAGCGTCGTGCAACGTAAAATCCATAACAGATGGCAAATACGTATTATAACTTTGAATGGCACTGATAGGGCTATCTTTTTGCCAGTACGATATTTGTGCTTGATCGTGTAGCCATACTTCTCCTACAATATTAAAATTAGGATATTCATCCATAATAGCTTTCGTCCACCGAGCAATTGGTTCTTTATCGTTGTAGGAATAAGTATCCACTCGAAGTCCATCCAAATCGGCATATTCTATCCACCATATTGCATTTTGTATTAAATAATTCAACACCAATGGGTTACTCTGATTTAAATCAGGCATTGATTTTACAAACCAACCACTGACACAATATTTTTTATCAAATTCAGAAGTATTTACGTCCATTTGTGTACTCATGCGGTAGTTACTTTGAGCATAACCGGGGAACTGATGAATCCAATCATACGTAGGTAAATCATCAATCATCCAATGTTTCCAACCCCAATGATTGGTTACGTAATCTTTGATAAGTTTCATTCCGCGTTTGTGCATTTCCGAAGCAAGTCGCTTGTAGTCTTCATTAGTCCCGTAACGTGCATCTATTTGGTACACATCACTTTGTCCGTAGGTGTGATAAGAATAAGTTTCATCGTTGTCCTCGCACATTGGTGTACTCCATATGGCAGTAGCTCCCAAGGATTTAATATAATCCAAATGATTTATAATTCCCTGAATATCACCTCCGTGTCTTCCCCCTGGGAGTTTTCTATCAGCCTTTTCATTGAGTTTCGGATTAGAATCATTTTGCGGATTACCATTAGCAAATCGGTCGGGCATCAGTAAATAAATGACATCCGAACTATCGAACCCTTTTCGCAATGCGGAATCTTCGCGACGTTTTTTAAGTTCGTAATTGAATGTAGTTATTTTTCTTTTTGAATTAAGCAATGTGATTTTGTAATTACCCTCGGGTTTATTCTTAGTATCGACAGTAACAAAAATATAGTTTGGGTTCTCTGTTTTGGTAACATTCACTATCGGCAATTCACTTTCGACTGAAAATTGTCCGATGTTCTTACCGTAAAGCATTATTTGTAATTCACTATGGTGCATATCTGCCCACCAAAACGGAGGTTCAACTTTCTGAATCTGAGCAAAGATGGGTAAGCTAAATAGAAACAGTAACGCTCCGAAACGTTTTCTGATAAAAGATGCTGTGTTATTTTTCATTATCAATGTATTTTTAAAATTTGTGAGGCTAATTTACAAATTACAGAACCGAAATACAAACATCTCACGTCTGAATGGGTTTAAGAAAAGGTTGTAGTAAGAAAATAATAACAAAGTTTAAATCTTTTTAACAGGATGAATTATCTCCGATTTTTAATAATTCCGTTCAAAATAATTGAAAGAATCATCACTCCCGATGCAACGTAAAATATCGGATTCATGTTTTCCGATTCGCCAAAAATGAAATAGGCAAGAATAATTCCATACACAGGCTCTAAATTGACGGCTAAAATAAGCGTGAATGGAGAAATATGTCGCATCAACCGAATGGACTCAAACATTGGATAAGCGGTAAAAACACTGGCTAACAACAAGGTCCACCAGAAATCATTTACAGAAATATGCGAAACTCCTTCCAAATCTCCCGAGAAAAGGTAGTAGATGGTAAGCATGAAAAAACCTCCGAAAATTTCATAAGTAATGATGTTTGCTGAAGAGGTTTTCCCATGTACACGACCATTAAAAACACTGAATACAGCTCCAAAAATAGCACATAAAATACCATAGATAATCCCTTCCTTATAGCGCATTTCCGTTTTGAAAATGAGCAACATACAAGTAGTAATTACAATTCCCAAAACAATTTCAGTCCAATCAATACGCCTACGAAATACTAATGGCTCAATGAAAGCTGCAAACAAAGTAGCTGTAGAAATACATGACAGCGTAATTGACACATTCGACACTTTGATAGATTGAAAAAAAAGCAACCAGTGGATAGCCATCAGGCTTCCGATACCAATAAGTCGTACAGCCAAACTTCGTTCAATAAAAATACTTTGCTTTTGGAACATAGCAACAAATCCTATCAAAATTATCGAAGTAAAAAACATCCTGTACCAAACCAAATGGTAGGCATCCAAACCAATAAGTTTTCCTAAAACTGCGGTAAATCCCCAAAGGAAAACAATAAAATGTAAACGTAATTGTGGAGGCATTGCTTTACAGACAGAGATCTAATATGCTAACTCTTGTCGCAAAAATAGAAAATATCTTTATTTTACAACATAAAAAGCACTCTTTATACTATTGTATTTACTGAATGTTATTTGCTTTTTATCAACTAAATGAACCTTGTCATAAAAAAATTTCCTTTAATTCCGTACCAAACATCAGTGCTTTTTCTCCAAAAAGATTATGACTAAGCACTTGAAAATGAGGGATATCTTTTGTAATGAAATCCAACAAATCCTGGGGATGTTGAGTTTCGTGATGTAACGCAAAAGTTACATCCGATGGAGTGTTTAATACTTTAAAAATTCGAGTATTATTGATTTTTTTTGAAGCTTCTACTTTTGGGATATAATCGGTTTTGAGCCAATTGAACCACAACTCAAAAATTTCATTACTAACTACTACGGTTAAATTATAAACGTACATATAGAAAAACATTTTACGATACGGAAAAATCATTCACATGAACAAAAAACACGTAACTTACTAAATATGAAAACATAAAATACAAGAAAATTCGTAACTTTCACTTTCTAACTAAAATCCTAACACTATCTTTGCAATTGAAAAATAGATTAGAATTCCTAAAACATCGTTACTAGTGGTGATAAAAGGTCCTGTAGCCACTGCAGGGTCGATACCTCGTTTATGTAGAAAAATCGGGATAAAAGTACCGATAATAGCTGCATTCACAATCACGGTAACTAACGCAACGGCAACAGTAGTGCTTACCATATAATCAGCTTCGAAAAGAAAATGGCTCACCAAAATCACAATAGCCGCAATAGCCAGTCCGTTGATGAGTCCCAACATGAATTCTTTTAACAATCGTCCCCAGAGTTGACTATCAATGGAGTTATTGGCCAACCCTTGCACGATAATAGCAGAGGATTGCACCCCCACATTTCCAGCTGTAGCTTGTATTAAAGGGATGAAAATCAATAATATAGGAAAATTATTCATCGCATCCTGAAATCCGTTAATGATACTAGCAGCCCCCAATCCGCCAAACATTCCAATCAATAGCCATGGTAGACGGGCTTTGGTAAGTTTCCAAATACTGTCATCGGCTTCAACATCGTGGGTAATCCCTGCAGCTAATTGGTAATCTTTTTCGGCTTCCTCTTTGATAACATCGACCACATCATCAATGGTGATACGCCCGACCAAACGTTTCATCTCATCCACTACAGGAATCGCCTCTAAGTCATACTTCGACATAATGTGAGCCACGTCCTCAGCACTGTCTGTAACATAGACGTAATCCACCTTTGGTATATAGATATCCTTCACATTGGAACGTGTGGAAGTTGTGAGCAAATCTTTGAGTGATAAACGTCCTTTCAAAACATCATTATCATCTACCACATAAATTGAATGTACTCGTTTGACAAACTCAGCCTGTTCACGCATCTCTTTTACACATTTGAGTACATTCCAATTTTCGTTTACTTTCACTAACTCCTTTGCCATCAACCCCCCTGCGGTATCTTCGTCGTATCGTAATAAATCAACGATATCTTTGGCGTGTTCCACATCTTCGATGTAAGAAATAATCTCAGTTTTTCGCTCTTCGGGAAGGTCTGAAATGATATCGGCAGCATCGTCGGTATCCAACTCAATCAACTCATCGGCAATTTCCTTGGCGGATAATTTTTCGAAAATTTTGTCACGGAACTCCTCATCTAATTCGGTGATGATGTCAGCAGTTTTATCCTTACCTATCAAACGAATGATATAAATCGCTTGATCAACATCGAGTTCATTAATAATTTCAGCAATGTCCGCATAGTGCATCTCTTCGAACAAAGAAATTAACTCTCGATTGCGTTTTTCTTCAATGAACATTTCAATTTGTTCAATGATTTCATCAGTAAGTTTAAATGTTGCCATAGTTTTCTGCTTTTATAAGGATTTTTTAATGCCCAATATGTTTAAAAAAATTAGAAATTAGTCATTTTACGCTAAAATCAATCTTTAAAAAACTAACTTTCAAAATTTCGACCTTTAGTGGACAGTAAAAACGCATAAAAAAATATATTGTAAAGAATACAATAAGATAAAAACAATCTTCAGAGAACAAAGTTGTAGTCGTATAACATACCAAATAATGATAGAATTACATCCTCTTGATTGTCAAAGCACAAAGATAGTAAAAAACAGAAAAAATCCTACGCAAAGCATAATTATCTTTATGAAGAATATGAACATCTATCGTTATACACTCACAACGAACTTACACATCATCTGTTTATCAACCATTTAATAAAATATTCAAAACTCTTATAATCAAAAAAATATATTTTGAATAACTTTATGAGTGCAATCCAACTCCGTACATTTTCTTCATTTTTGGGTTTAACATTAGCTTTTTGTTTTTTTCTTCCGTACTTTTGCGATGAAACCAAAATTAATCTCTTATGAATAAAATATCTTCTTTCCTGATGATGATGTTATTGTCTTTAGTGGCGGTAGCACAAAACCAAAAACCCTTTGTAATCCCCGAACTTCGAGAATGGACGCAATCCGATGGTGCGTTTACTTTATCAGAAAAAACAACCCTTTCGGGGGATGAAAAATCAAGTGAAATCGTCAAAATTTTTGCTGATGATTTCGAAACAATGTTTGGCAAACAACTGAAAATAAAAAGTAACGACGCTAATATTCATTTCGAAATAAATCCATCCATATTGACTGATAAAGGCGAGGAAGCCTACAAAATAGAAATCGGACAAATAGTAAGAGTAAGTGCTAACTCTCCACAAGGACTTTTTTGGGCAACACGAACGCTATTGCAACTTACCGAGCAATCTGCTCAATTACCTTGCGGAACAATTGTTGATTATCCAGACTACCCGATGCGTGGATTTATGCTCGATGTAGGACGTAAGTTCTTCACCTTGGATTACCTAAAATCGGTAGTAAAAACAATGGCTTACTACAAGATGAACGTATTTCAAGTGCATTTGAACGATAACGGATTTAAGCAATTTTTCAATGATGATTGGAACAAAACCTATTCAGCTTTCCGATTGGAAAGCACCACTTTCCCTGGACTTGCCGCTAAAGATGGATATTACACCAAGGAGGAGTTTCGTCAATTCCAAATAGACGCTCTAAAACAAGGGGTTACTGTAATCCCTGAGATTGATGCTCCTGCTCATACCTTGGCATTTACGCACTATTTACCTGAAATAGGAAGCGATGAATACGGTAAAGACCACGTAGATCTGTTTCACCCCAAAACCTATGAATTCTTCGACAAATTGTTCAAAGAATATTTAGAAGGAGAAAAACCTGTATTTGTAAATCCTTTGGTGCATATTGGTACGGATGAATACAGTAATAAAGACCAAAAAGTAGTTGAAAAATTCCGTTATTTCACAGATTATTATATCAAATACGTAGAAAGTTTCGGCAAAAAAGTAGCTCTTTGGGGAGCTTTGACTCACGCAAAAGGAGAAACCCCTGTGAAAGTAGATGATGTTTTGATGCTTTGCTGGTACAACGGATACGCCGAACCACGTGATATGATAGCTTTGGGATACGACGTGCTTAGCGTTCCTGATGGATGGCTGTACATTGTTCCTGCAGCAGGATATTACTATGATTATTTGAATATCAAAAACTTATATGAAAAATGGACTCCTGCCATGATTGGAAAAGAAGTATTTGAAGAAAAACATCCACGCATAAAAGGAGGTATGTTTGCCGTATGGAATGACCATGTGGGTAATGGTATCAGCCAACAAGATGTTTACCACCGTCTGTTCCCTGCTATGCAAACACTTTCAGTAAAAATGTGGGATGGCAAAAACACGACGGTTTCCTTTGAGGAATTCGACCAAAAACGTCACTTACTGAGCGAAGCTCCTGCTACAAATTTACTTGCACGACCTGCAAAATCCAAAAAAGGAGTAGTTTTCGAGGTGAAAAAACCAAAGCAGAACAAAAATCTAAACCAATCCCTAACGGATATAGGCTATGACTATCGTGTGAGTTTCGATATCTTAGTAAAAGAAAATCCAAAAAACACTCCTCTGTTCACGTCTGATCATGCTACTTTCTATTTGAGAGACAAAGACGGAAAAATAGGATTTAGCCGTGATGGATACGACTATCAGTTTAACTACATCCTGCCAACGAACAGTTTACAAAAAATAAGCATCGAAGGAACCAACAAAAGCACTTCACTTTTTGTGAACGGAAAATTAGTGCAAACTCTTGGAATCATCCCGCATAAGGACGATGCTCATCTAAAAGAAAAAGCACGAAAATGGATACAAACCTTAGTCTTTCCTCTCAAAAAACTTAACAAATTCAATGGAAAAATTCAGAATTTGAAGGTAGAATACTTGTAGAAATAATTAAAAGTGATACGGGATTCAACAAATTAGTAACAAAACCACAGTACAAACTTAGATATTTACACTGTGGTTTTATCACTAAATTTTCCGACAACTGAATATACAAAAAGCACTTCATCGAAGTTCTTAATACTTTGATAAAGTGCTTTTTATGTAGTTTACTTGGATAAATTACCGTTTAATTTGTATATAACATTTACGAATATGAGCCTTTACTCTGAAAAACTTTTCTCAAATGTTTTTAGATCAGTAACCACAATTATCGGATTTTCTTCGTTATCTACATTCAATTTTTCTTGCTCACCTTCCGAAACTACAAAGTAGAACATATCATTTTCAAAATATCGAATCCAGCCTCTTACTTCCTCTCCGTTCACAGAGATTGGAACTCCAGGCAATTCATCAGGAGATGATATAGTGTTACGATATAAAAGCTTTTGATTTTTCACATTCCATATATCGTCATATTTTTTATTATCGTAATAATAGGAGAGAAATAAATAATCCCCTGCCAACGTAACAAAATCATTCCAAATGTATCGTTGTTTTTCATTTTTTCTACTGAGATCATAGTGAATTTCATCAGGAATCTGTAAATTTCCTTTTTCTAAAAATATTTTAGGAAACATCCCCCCATTTTTACTTTGATAAATAATCGGGGCGTTGTAAAAAAAGATGTTGTTTTTGCTTATTTGGAAACTTTTAATTACGTTAAAATCTTTTATATTAAATTTATCTTTCCTTTCAATTATAGAATCCTTAACATTCCAATTTTTATCATAAATGGTAAATTCAAAGTTCGAAAGCATATCGTTGTAAGCAATAAATCTATCCGAACTTAATTCAGTAAATGACCATAAATGAACGTTTTTCTTCTCTTCTATAAAATTCCCTGAAAAATCATATCTTTTAACAGATTTTCTGTGCAAATCATACACATGAGCTTCTTTTTTATCAAAATCGATCCAACTATACGTATTCTCAATATACTCCTCTGGGCCATTTCCCATACGTGAAATCTTTGATAAAAATTTCCCCTGCGTATCAAAAAAAATCAAACTATTTCCATTTCTAACAACAATATATTCATCGGTAACACCCTCAATATATGCACTTCGCAAAACTGATCTTTTCGTAAACTCCAGTGGAATCATTTGAGTAGCCTCCAAAGGCTTTATAGACAATTTTTCAACCCCCATTGATTCCTTCAAATCAAGTATTGCCTCATATTCTGCTTGTTTCTCCGTATGACTTTCACAAGACACGAATATCACAAGAAAAAAATAACACAAATTAATTAAAAATCTCGTTCCCATCTTTGCTGTATTCTATAGATTCTATTTTTCCGTTTTTCAAAACAATCCTGTACGGATATATCTTCATTTCTTTAGCTGTTATCTTTATAAAATCATTATTTGTGTCAACATAAGAATTATCCAATGACAACTTAATTTTGTTTCTTAAATATTTCTCTGCCAGAATCACAACCAACGAGTAAACAGAAAAACAAATAAAAAATTATTTTTGTATATTGCATAATTCATAGTTTTTGAAAATCAACACATCTTCGGAAGATTGAACAGGAATTTTAAGACCTTCCTGATCAACATAAATGGCATATCTATAATTACTTAGACATTTGCCTACAAAGGTCTCCCCTATAATTTTAAATGTCTTATCAAGAACAATTACAGATATTTCCTTAGACCACCCAACCATTCCTTCGTAAACGGTACCCTGCTCAGCTATACGATAGTACACCTCCCGAAATGGATCAAAAATAAGCCTTGAATAACTCGGCGTTTCTGCAAAATGTCTCACTTTTGTTTCTGTATCAATCGGAAACATCTTGGGCGATTTCAGATATTTAATGAATTCGATAAACCTACTCCCTGCGTAAAACGACACCCCTTTTTCAAGATTATCTATGTCATATACGTATAGTGAATGCGAGGCTGGAAAACTGATGATGATTCTTCTTTCCTTAGAATTATAGTCGGCATATACCCAACGGAACAATCCTCCTCCGAAATTATGTTCATACTCTTTCGGATAAGCAACAAAGCAAGACAACTTCTGCGTTTCCAAGTCATATACTCCCATAACTCTTCTGTTTTCTTCATTTTCATCCGAATATTCTCCGCTGATGTTACCAAAGAAGTATACTTTGTTTTTATCTTCTATAATTGGGCTTGTTTTTGTTATGGGAAGAGGGAAATATTTTATAGTTTCCTTTATTTTTAAATCTTTCACAATTCCTCCCAACGAATCGACTTTAAAAAGCCTATTGCCGTTATAATCAACAGCCCATAAAAAACCTTCTTTACTTGAAAATGAATTTATATGACGTTTGCGTACAGGAATCTTGTCATACAAAACGTCTTTTTTGTAACGATAGACCGTATCGGAAGCATAAAAGGAAAAGATTTGTTTCTCTAAATTATAGTCAAACGCCGTCATGATATGCGAAACTGATGAACCAAGAGGGTACACAACACTGTCCGTTGCTCTTAATTCAACAGTTTCGGTTATTTCACCCGATTTTATGTTTTTAATTTCCCCGTATTCACTTGTACAAGCGGTCATTACGAGTAAAACAAACACAAAACTAAAAAACGTAAAATGCCTATTGCAATACTTCTCCTTCTTCCTCATATTCTATATTTTCTTTGCACAACCGGAGAACACCGAAGAATTCTCACAGAATAACTTGTCTCATCAGTTGTACAATCCCCCTTATATGTTACAAAGGTAAGCAAAAAAAAAAAAAAAACGAAATTTTAACACATTATTTCTTAAGAATACATTCACATTTTAGTCTATACACGTAAAAGGAATATCGAATTTTGTAACATTTTCCTCCATAAAATTATCTTTATGAATTGAGCACACCTTTTCCTTTAAAGGCGTTTCATAGAACGATTCTTCTGTGTACCGCTATTTCAGGATAAGAGAAAAAACAAAAGACTGCCCCGGAAAACGTTAGGACAGCCCTTTTTTGTTAATCTACTGCATATTCTTCGCTTCGATACTCAGCGTTGCATGTGGAACAGCAAGTAAGCGACGTTTGTCTATAAGTTTACCAGTTACACGACAAACCCCATAGGTTTTATTTTCAATACGAATCAAAGCGTTTTTAAGGTCACGAATAAACTTCTCTTGACGAATAGCTAATGCTGTATTTTCCTCCTTGCTGGTTACTTTGGATCCTTCTTCAAACGCTTTAAACGTAGGTGCCGTGTCCTCGGTGCCGTTGGTCGCACTGTTCATATAGGCACTCTTCAAAAGCTCTAAATCATGTTGAGCCTTTTTGATTTTTTCTTCGATAAGAGCTCTAAACTCTTCCAATTCCTTGTCGGAATATCGAACTCTAATATTTTCTTCCATAATATAATTATTTTATTTTTTATCGTATTTAACATGTTTCCTTATCTTCGGAATAATAAAAGCCCAAATCAAGGCGGTGATGACTATCATCACAGGAATTAAATCATGATCTTTATCAAAAAGGAAGGTACTCCATACCATTCCTGTTAAAAAAAAACCAAGTATTACTCCCAAATAGGCTTTTTTTCCTATCAACAAACTTCCTATTTTTAATTCTTTCATAACTTTTTTACGTCAAAAACGCACATTCATTGAGTTAATCACAAAGTTTCCAACCTTCATTGGTTTTTCTAAAACTCATTGTTCTTTTTATAGGCTCATCACTTTTAAGATCGTCTGAAAGTAATATATGAAAAGGTGTTTTATTTTCTTTTCTAAAAACGAGCTTAACTTCCGCTGTATTTGTTGATGGATTTTCGTGAATTTCTTCAACTTCAGAAAGTTTAAGTGATAAACATCTCACCCAAGTTTTATTTTTTTCGGTTCTCGTAACATACTGTTTTCCTTTTTCTGTTAGAGAAATATTGTATTTAGATTGCCCAAAAAGCATTTGGTTTGTTTTTTCAAAGTCAATCAATTTTTCATCCGATAGTTGTAAATAATTCTTTTCATTGTCACTTTTCCTAAGCATTGTAGCCAATAATTGTCCCTCTCCTAATGTTATCTCAGTATCAACAACATCCTTTTGAGGCTCTTTTTCTATACAGGCCTGAACCAAATCCTTTACTTTTGCTTCTGTTAATTTATCTGTTCCACAAGAATATAAAGCGAAAATCAATACCAAAAATAAAATCACCTTTTTCATCTAAAATCGTTTTATTATTCTTTGAAATATACTACACTTTCTCCACGGAAATTTTCGTTACAATATCATCAAACTCAATAGGTTCACCTGAAACATTTTCAGCAAACGTAAGTTCACTAGTAAGGGTTTCGCTTTTGATGTACTCCAAATTATCGGAAACGGCTTCTTCTACGGCTTTTTGTTTTTGAATACAGATATTGATTTTATCCGTAACATCAAAACCGCTATCTTTTCGGATATTTTGAATGCGATTTACCAACTCACGAGCGATACCTTCTTTTCTTAACTCGTCAGTGATATGAATATCCAAGGCTACCAACAAATTCCCTGAACTTGCCACAAGCCACCCCTCGATGTCTTGCGTGGTGATTTCCACATCTTCAACGCTTAAAGTTACATCTTTTTCGGCTAATTTCACAATTATTTGACCTTCTTTTTCGATAGATTGGATATCTTCTTGCGTAAACTGCTGAACAGCAGCAACTACCAATTTCATATCTTTCCCGAAACGAGGTCCCAAAGTCTTGAAATTCGGTTTAATTTGCTTCACTAAAATACCCGAAGCATCTTCCAAAAGTTCAATTTCTTTAACGTTTACTTCCGATTTTATCAAATCGGCAACTGCTTCAATTTCCCTTTTTTCAGCTTCATTTGATACAGGAATCATAATTTTTTGTAGCGGCTGACGCACCTTTATCATTTCCTTTTTACGAAGTGAAAGCACCAAAGATGAAATGTTTTGAGCTTTTTCCATTTTGCTCTCCAACGACCTATCAATAAACGATTTATCTGTTGTAGGGAAAATGGTTAAATGCACACTTTCTGCCGTTTCCTTTTGGGTTCCTGACACCAAATCTCTGTATAATACCTCTGCGTAGAACGGAGCTACCGGAGCCATTAGTTTTGCCACGTTCAGAAGACAAGTGTACAAAGTCTGATAAGCCGAAATCTTATCTTCCTCATATTCACCTTTCCAGAAACGTCTGCGGCACAAACGCACATACCAATTACTTAAATTCTCCTGAACAAAATCCGAAATTAAGCGAGTGGCACGAGTAGGCTCATAGTCGGCAAAAGCTTCATCTACTTTTTGGATAAGGGTATGAAGTTCCGACAAAATCCAACGGTCGATTTCAGGACGTTTTTCTAACGGAATTTCCTCTTCTTTGTATGTAAATCCGTCAATATTAGCATATAAAGCAAAGAATGAATACGTGTTGTAAAGCGTTCCGAAAAACTTACGACGCACTTCGGCAACGCCCTCCAAATCAAACTTTAAGTTATCCCACGGATTGGCATTGGAAATCATATACCAACGTGTGGCATCGGCTCCGTATTCTTCCAAAGTGGTGAACGGATCGATGGCATTGCCCAAACGTTTGGACATTTTTTGTCCGTTTTTATCCAAAACTAATCCGTTGGAAACTACATTTTTGTATGAAATCCCATCAAAAACTAATCCTGCAATTGCGTGAAGTGTGTAAAACCAACCGCGTGTTTGGTCAACTCCTTCGGCAATGAAATCGGCTGTTATCCAAGTATTTTCAACCATTTCTTTGTTTTCAAACGGATAGTGCCATTGTGCATAAGGCATCGCTCCCGAATCAAACCAAACGTCAATCAAATCGCTTTCGCGTTTCATCGGTTTGCCCGATGCTGAAACCAAAATGATTTTATCTACCACATTTTTATGTAAGTCGATTTTTTCGTAATTCTCGTCAGACATATTTCCTACCTGAAAATCAGCAAAAATATCTTCTTTCATCAATCCTGCAGCGATAGACTTCTGAATTTCAGCCTTTAACTCTTCAACAGAACCAATGATAATTTCTTCTTTTTTGTCTTCGGTTCGCCAAATCGGAAGTGGAATTCCCCAATAACGCGAACGCGACAAATTCCAATCGTTGGCGTTTTGTAACCAATTTCCGAAACGTCCTTCACCGGTGGCTTTGGGTTTCCAATTGATTTCTTTATTTAGGTCGAAAAGGCGGTCTTTCACGTCCGTAATTTTGATAAACCACGAATCGAGCGGATAGTACAAAACAGGCTTATCCGTACGCCAACAATGTGGATAACTATGGACGTATTTTTCAACCTTAAAGGCTTTATTTTCAGTTTTTAAGAGAATTGCCAACTCTACGTCCCACGATTTTTCTGGTATCCTCTCCCCGTCCCTCTCCGAAAGAGAGGGAGACTCATCGTAATATTCGTTTTTGATGTATTTTCCGCTAAAAATTTCAGGAACATTTTTGCCTTTTACAAATCTGCCCTGCAAATCTACCAATGGCACAAGGTTATCATTTTCATCTTTGATGAGCATTGGCGGGATTCCGTTTTCTTTTGCCACACGAGCGTCATCAGCACCAAAAGTAGGAGCGATATGTACAATTCCGGTTCCGTCTTCCGTAGTTACGAAATCGCCCGTAATTACTCGGAAGGCTTGGTCGGCATTTTCCGCAGGACTAAACCACGGAATGAGTTGCTCATAAGTAGTTCCCTCTAAATCAGCACCTTTGAATTCAGCAAGAACTTGGTAAGGAATATTCCCCCCTGCCCCCGAAGGGGGAGTTTTAAAATCCTCTTCTTTTGAGGTCTCAAAAAATTTCTTTCCGAATTGTTTTGAAACCAACACTTTTGCCAAAACAATATTGATTGGCTCAAACGTATATTGATTAAAAGTTTTAATCAGCACATAATCAATATCTTTACCAACAGCCAAAGCGGTATTTGATGGAAGCGTCCAAGGTGTGGTCGTCCAAGCAAGGATAGAAATCGGAAGTTTACTATAATCTGCCTCATCATAATCCGCCCAATGCAAAGCACCACCGCAAGAAGCTCCTGCAATATCACAACTATCAAAAGGATTGGATAATTTTTCTTTGAATTTGTTACTTAAATTTTTCACACGGAATTGAGCCACAATCGTAGTATCGGAAACGTCACGATACGTACCCGGTTGATTCAGTTCGTGAGAAGAAAGTCCTGTTCCTGCCTTTGGCGAATACGGCTGAATGGTGTAGCCCTTATATAGCAATCCTTTGTTGTAAATTTGCTTCAAAAGCCACCAAACCGACTCCATATATTTGGATTTGTAGGTAATGTATGGATTTTCCATATCCACCCAATAACCCATTTTTTCGGTAAGGTCGTTCCAAATGTTAGTGTAACGCATCACGGCTTCTTTACAAGCCTTGTTGTAGTCTTCCACGGAAATTTTCTTTCCGATGTCTTCTTTGGTAATACCCAATTCTTTTTCCACGCCAAGCTCCACAGGAAGTCCGTGCGTATCCCAACCTGCTTTTCGTTTTACTTGAAATCCTTTTTGAGTTTTATAACGGCAGAAAATATCCTTAATCGTACGTGCCATTACGTGATGAATACCCGGAAGCCCATTTGCCGAAGGCGGACCTTCAAAAAATACAAACGGCTCTTTGCCCTCACGCGTTTCAATACTTTTTTCAAAAATATTATTTTCTTGCCAATATGTAAGTATCTCTTTGGCAATGACTGATAAATCTAAGTTTTTGTGCTCTGTGAATTTCATTTCTACTTCTAATTCGTTGTAATTGAGTAATCCTTCATTCTCAATAAAATGAGGATTATTTTAAAGTGCGAATTTACTAAAAATTCCGAAAAATGATATGTTTTTTGAAGTTTTTTTGTTGAGAGTGAATTCAACAGCCTTTTGTGGTGATAAATAGTATCAAAACCGCACCATCGTTCCAAAATAGAAAATCCGTTTTTCAAGGAAGAGATGATGATTACTTTTAAGTCAATTTAATGCTTGTTCGTATTTTACGATTTAGAAATTTTTTATTTCATTGTAAATCTATTATTGATTTACCCATTTCATGAAATCGTCAAAAACGGTCATAAATTCCCGACTCCACTCTTCATTTTCATTTTGAGGAGGTCTTGCAAAAGAATGATTATAATCGGGATATATTTTAAAGGTTAAGTTATCTTTACTATGTCTGATAAATTCTATTGGAATTAAAAGGCTGCTTTCGATAGGGACAGATTCATCTTTTCCTGCAACAGCCACGAACAGAGGTTTATTGATTTTTAATAAATTATGTATTGGAGGTTCAGCGAACTGAGCCCATCTGCGATACGAATTTTCCAACCATTGTTTTTTAGTGTTATTTGGATTCTTTTCTATATTTCTAATGGTTGTAAATAAATTATTCAAAGAGTCATTTGCTTGATTTTGTGTTAATTTACCTTTTTGAACTTCTCTTTGAATGAATAAAGTAAAATCATAATATTGGGTATTTGCACCACCAGCCCAATATCCAATGTGTGTTACTTTTTTGTTTTTATGTCCTAATTTAGCTACTACATCAGAACCTTCCGAATGTCCAATTATTACGATTTTATCAGGATTTTTTATCCATTTTTTAGTAAGTTCATTAATTACATTCTCTCCTTGCCAAACTCTGTAATCTAAAGATTCGTTTTCATAAAAGATATTATTAGGCTTGTAAGATTCTTTGTCGGCAAAAAACGGAACACCTTTTTTTGAGATTGTTACAAAAATATATTCATCAGGAATCTTGTCCAAATCAAAAGGAACAGAAGAGTACAGATAGGTAAATCTCTGAATTTTATTATTTATAGCACCATTTTCATTAATTTTGATTGTATCCTGTTTTACGGATTGCATAAATAGAGGATTAGCTCCAGAGCCGTGAAAAAAAATAATTATGTTTCTTTTCTTCTCTATTTCACCTTTTGAATAAATATGATAATGGATTGTATCGGATTTTGTAAGAATTCTTTTGTGCTGATAACCATTGACTTTTGGGTCGTACTGACCAAAAATCCGCAAAGGCATCAAAGCTAAAATGACTAACAGAAATCTCATTTTTGATATGTTTTCAATGGTTAAAATTCTGTACAAAAATATGAAAAACTTCAAAACCTTACCATCGCTCCAAAGTAAAAAATTCACTTTAAGAAGAGGTTTGTGTTATTTTAAAATGATTTGATCTCAAAAATAATTATCTCCTGCGTAATTTTCTGTAAAAAGAATCCCAAGATTCAAGTTTAATAGGTAAATTAAAAGTTGATTCAAAAGAATGTCTTTTATAGCTTTCTTCTAAATCATCTTTGGTTCTTCCTCCTATTACAACACTATGAATATTAATATCTTTGTTTTTATCTACTAAAATATCTTGACAAGGTCCCATCAAAGAGTTAAACAGACGCTCTGCGTTAGAAACTCTTTCTCTATACTCGTGAACAGATTCTCGGAATGATGAGATATTTCGGTAAATATAATCAAGTCTATCACGAATTTGGTTTATAGCAATATCTAATTTATGGTTGAATTTTTTATAACCTTGAGTTAATAAATTAAAATCAGCCCCTTTAATTTCTATTAAAAAGACATCCATTCTTGATCTGCCAGTAAAAAGTACAAAATCAACAGTCCCTTCTCCCACAGGAAACTCTGAAAAACAAATATAACTATCATTCGGAGAAGCATAAATTTCTGCAAAAAAAGACAAGTCTTTTTTTAGGAGTTCTAAAAATTTCGATTCTATTGAATGATTATCAATAAGTTCTCTCAATTCATTTTTTGAAATCATATTGTTTTCAATTTCAAATTGCCGTAAGATATATTCTGGCTGTACTTGATAGGGAAGCCCTAAATGAGGAGATATTATTGTTCTAAGTTGTTCTATTTCCGCTAATAGTTGAGGATTTTTAAGTGTTAGATTATTGATTTCATTTTCATCAGATTCTATTAGTTTTAAAACTTGTGGTAGTGTTATTGATTTCCATTCTGTATTGTTTTTTGCGTTTATACTAATGATATCAAAAGTATGACCTGATAAAGTTGAAGCTTCATAGTGTTCTATAAAAATACTCGTTTTAGATATATTATATTTTTCTATTAATGTTTGGTAAATTATTTCTATTGAGTTAGTTACTGATGCAGAAGTATTTTTAGTATCCAAATCTGTAATTAAGATAATTACATTTAAATTTGAATTAACAAAAGTTCTTATTCTACAAATCCCATCTCTAATAAGACTATTAGATGAATATCTAAGTATATAATCATTAACTTTCATCTATTCTGTTATTTTTGGTAAAATCAAGTATAATATGTTTTAGTACTCCTATTTCGGTATGTTCGGATTCGTAGTAGAAATTAGCAAAAGAATTTAAGACTGGTCTTAATATTTCTTCTTTTTTGTTGTCTTTTATGATGAGTTTATTGATTCCAACAATAGTTAGGTCTAAATTTCCTTCTATTAAATATCCTAACATACATCGCTCTTCTATTGGATATTTTTTTGAAATATATCTCTGCATTCCTTCGCTGATATAGGCTCTTTTTAATTTAGAATCTTTTTCTTTGAGTATTTTAGCTTCCATAAAATACTGGTATCTCTTATCTTTTGATACTTTAAAGAAAACTAAATCAACTCTTGGTAGCTTATCTGAAAAGCCTTTTGTAAGATTTTCGGTACAGGAAAGGAGTTTCTGTTCTGTTTTGCAGGTAATTCCTACGGATAGAGAGTATGGATTTTCATTGATGTAACATTCTAATGTTTGTGAAAAATCATTTTCTTGCCAATCCGTTTGGTATTTTTTATTGACATAGACAACTTGATACGCATCAACAAGCAATTTGAAACAATGCTTTTCAAAGGCATTTTTATAGAGATTACTAATCATTGCCATCGTGTACTCCGTTTAAGATTTCAAGAATTAATTCGGAAGCATCTTCATAAGCCATTGATTTAGACCAAAAACGGCGTTGATTAGGGCGAATAATAAAAATATCATTACCTATCGTATAATTGAGTTTCTTTCTGAAATAAATATTTTTAGATTTCTTTTCCCATAGATATTGGTCTATTTTTTTTAATTCCTTTCCGATAAGTTCATTAGAAACAGAAATTTCCTTTTTCTGTTCATTATGAGTGAGTTTTATCATCATTAACGGCGATGATTTTAAGTCATTTGTATATATCATTGCATTTGCAAATAAGCCCTCTTCATCAAGAAATTTATTAAGCTCTGATGTTAAGATTTGAGCATATTCTTTGGGTTGGTCTTTCAAAACAGGCCTCAAAGCTGCCGATTTTACTTGATTATAAAATAAATCAACGGAAAATTTTATGCAGTCATCAATTAGTGTTTTGTCCTTCTCTGATAGCTCTAAAATATCGTTAAGGATAATATCATCTATTTCCTTCTCAATATTTTTTGAGTGAATATAATTGAAATCACTTTGAATGACACTAATTAATTCATTAAATCTGCCATCTAAATTTAATTTTGCTTTTTCATTAATATCCACAGGCATTGGTAGTGTCAATGTTTCATTCGATTGCACTCTTTCCCTTTCTATTCCCCAAGAAGCAGATGTTAAGGATAAATAATATTTTGCAAATGTAGAATTGATTAAGCAGCACCATAGTTTCAAATTAAAATCTTCTTTATCAAATGACGAAATACTTAATGCTGCTGTATGATACGATTGATAATCTATATAACTTGCACAAAGATTTCTATTCTTTTCACCTTCCTTAACTAATAAGTAAGGAGGTTTAAAAATATTTTGGTTAATATTTCTAAATACTTTATTTGATAACTTAAGTGCATAAGTTAAGGTATAATAGCGTTGTACTTCCGAAATATTTATAATCTCTTTTGGAGAAAAAGTCTGTTTTTTTTTCAATTGGTCAGTAGATGGAGCGTGTAATCCTGAACCAAAGCTATAATTATCTTTATGTTTTTCTAAAAACTCTTTTATTGATTGTGTGTATTTCTTAGAAATATTCTTTATGAGCGTCCAATCACTCATTCCACCCCACATTGTT
Organism: Capnocytophaga canis; assembly: GCF_043187445.1. NCBI lineage: Bacteria > Pseudomonadati > Bacteroidota > Flavobacteriia > Flavobacteriales > Flavobacteriaceae > Capnocytophaga > Capnocytophaga canis. The sequence continues at coordinate 788,443 of NZ_CP171121.1, forward strand.
ATTTTCCAAATTTTGGTATCCGATTTTTGACACTCTTCCCTTGGTAAAAACTTCACATCTGTAAAATCAATATTTAAACCCTCAACCAAATTGGTTTTTACATAAGTTTTTGGAGCATAATAAACAATGGTATCAGAAATAATTTCAGGTTTTTCTTTCTGATAAAAAACTATAGAAACAGGTCCTACGGCATCTCCAAACAATTGTCCTCCAAAAGTTTTAGGAACTTTTCTTAAGATTGAAAAATTATAAACTTTTTCTACATAACACTCTTGAAATAACCATTTTCTAAATTTTTTATAAGGATTTTTTGTATTGGTTAAAACTTTTGTATTAAAAATCAATGCTATTTCTCCTTTTGGAGCAAAAAGAGTTGCTTTGTGCAAAAATGGTAGTACCTTTTCTTTAGCAAAACCTTTTTCATCACAATATGTTCTGATACTATTTTGTAAGCTTTTTGTGCCAAATGGAGGATTGCCAACAATTAAATCAAAGTTTTGTAGCTCTTCTATGTGAGATAAATCAGAAATGGTATCTCTACAAAAGAGATTTTTACCTCTTTTTTGTTCATCAGACTCTTCAGGGTCATTTATTAAATATGGAAGTTTGTAATTTGCATTTTGCCATAGATTTTTAGGGTCTAATTTATCTACCAAAGCTAGATACAAACTAAATGCAGCAACCTTTATTGCTTGTGGGTGAATTTCAATACCAAAAATATTTTCCTTTAATATTTGAACTAAAATATTGAAATCCGAAAGATTTTTGAGATTATGAGCCTTTTCATATCGTTTTACTAATCGTTTGAAACTTTCAACCAAAAAAATGCCCGAACCACAACTTGGGTCTAATATTTTTACATTGTATTGTGTTTCATTATTATTGACAGGAAGTTTTTCATTCAAAATAAATTCAACCAAAGAAGGTGGAGTGTAATAAGTTCCTGAATTTTCTTTTAAGGTAGGATCAGTTTCAGCCAAGAAATTTTCGTAAATCTCACTTAATAATTCTATTTGAATAATATCAAAATTAAATAATCTCCAATCTTCAAAAAGTTTTGTTTTAGGTGTATTATCATTTCCACTAACAAAACATTTTTTTATAATTTGAAGCTGTTCTATTGATATTTTTTCAATTATTTGATGATTAGAATCTCTTTCCAAAGTGAAAATATTACCATTGAAATGATTTTCAAGCCTTTCGAATAATTTATAAGTAGTTGCAACATCATCTAAAATATCAAAATAAGATTCAGCCCCTTTTTTGATTTGACTATAAAAATCTTTTTTGGCAGCCCCTCTATCTTCGAGATATAACAGAAATAAAGAACGAAGAACTATCTTATGGATAAATTCAACTTTTAATCCGTTGTTTTCCAGTTGTTTTGAAGTATTAACCAAGCTGCTTACTAAGTATTTATCAACTCGTTTTTGCAGATTGATTTTATCTTTTATTTCTTTTGCTTCTTCCGAAGTCCAAATAATTCCTGTATCAATAGAAATTCTGGAAAACAGCTTATTAAGTTCATCTAATTGCTGTGTATCAGAGTATTTATAGGCTTTAATTTCAATTTTCTGTAATTCATTTTGATAATCAAAATCTTCTGTGGTTACGATAAGAGGTATTTCGGCACAATTATAAATTCGTATTTCGATTTCGGAGTACACATAAAGAAATAGAATTTTTTTATAATTCCATATTTTTCGTTGTATTTCAGTTATGTTCTTTAGAGTTTCTATATCATTAAAGTTTGAAACTTTTTTTAGAAAAACGGCTGGAAAACTACTATTAGTTTCTTCATCTGTATTAAAATAAACTAAATCAACATCAATTTTTTTCTCCTTTATTTCATTTAAGACAGCAAACTCACTTTCTGATATTTTTTCATTATCAGAATAAACAAATTTTGCTCTATGCAAATCAAGAAAACTAATTATATCCCCCATCAAATCGCTCAAAAAAAGTATAGAGTGTGCCAACGGCAAAATTACAAAATAATTATTGATTTAATAATTTCATTGTATTTTATTTTATATTTTTTCAAAACCGCACCATCGCTCCGAAATAAAAAATCCGTTTTTGGAGGTGGTTGTAATGCAAATTCGTGTAATCCGAATTGTAATACACCGAAGCATAATTATTGAAATTCAATAGATTATTAACCGAAACAAAGGTAATAATCGCCATTTTTTCTACAAAAAAGAGTTTGTTTGCTGAAAAATCCAAGCGTTTATAATGAGGCATTTCAGCGGAATACCAATCGCCGAAAATAGGTTGAAAATCATTGGCTTGTGGATTAAAAACTGCCGACTGCACAGGAGTAAAACGATTTCCCGGACGCGTGGCAAAAACCAACGAAGCCGTAAACCATTTCGGATTTTTGTAAATTAGTTGCGACTTGATAAAATATTTTAAGTTTAAAGGGGTGTTATATTTTTGATTTCCAATAGCATACTTCTGATTTAGAAAAGTATTCGATATTGAAAAAGAAAATTGATGATTCAATTTAAAATCCACAGAAGCCTCACTTCCAAAGATTTGTGTTTTATCAAATTGCTCGTAATGATTGGTTACAATATCGCCTTTATCTGCTTTGAAATATACTGATGTAGAAATGTTAAATTTCTCATTTTCAAAAGAATAATCCAAAGCAATTTGATGACTGCTCAGCGTATTGAAATTGCGAATAATATAATTTGGTGTAGTATAGCTGTGGTATTTTCCTGCACTGAAAATCAACCGATGCTCGTTATTTGGCGTGTAATTAGCTGAAAATTGGTAACTTGTAAAACTTTCGGTGTTTTTGTGAAGAAAAATATTTTTCCGCAAAGCCGATGAAAAATTCCATTGATTATTAGGCGAATAATTGGCATACACATAAGGTTCTATGTAGAAAAAATCAGTTGTTTTTTGATTGGTAAAAGTCGGACTTTCAGGCTTTAAACTGAAATAAAATTGCGGTAAAACTTCATTGTAATGATAGCGAAATACCGAAGCATCTACACCGTATTGCATACTAAATGCTCTCGAAAACTGAGTTTTAAAGCTCAAACCATTGAAAAACTGAATATTTTTCACTTTGGAATCAATGTTTCCAAATTTGAATTCCGAATCGGAAAAATCTACCATCGAAGCCCAACGAATTTTCGTTTTCTGCGTAAAATAATCCAAATTATTCACCGAAAAAAAGCGTTTTTTGGAGGCTTCAACATCACCTGAAAAATTCAAAGAACGATTCAAAACCGAATATTTTTCATCAATAAAATAATTAAATGTGTTGAAAGACAGGTTTTTATTGATTTTTAGATGTGTGTTTGCTCCCAAATCGAAAGTGGAAAAATGTTGCAGTTGGTCTAAACTTTTTCTGTTCAACCCGATAATAGCATCGCTAAACTGATAATTGGCGTAAATTTGCGTAAAATTGTTTTTACCGAGTTTCTGATTTCGCATCAGTCCAATATTGGAAAGAGCCAAAGAAAGTTGCGTAAACTCGCTGATTTTCTGCGTGTTGGTTTCTATTTCCACCAATCCTGCACTTGAATTACCGAAATTCAAAGGTGGATTACTCAAATAAACATATTGTTTATCAATAAGTTCAGTATTGAAAAGTGAAAAATTTCCCAAGCCATCATTCCGACTGAAACGCACGGGATTTAACACAGGCGAACCATTGAGATAAACCCTTGACCTGTCGGGACTTCCGCCTCTAAGCGAAGGGTTAGCACTCTCATCTGTATTAGTGGAAGCAGGAAGTGTGGTTATGGCTTTGAGTGGGTCGGCGTTGGCAGCAGGATTGAAATAAATATCCAACGAATTGAGTTTTTTTACCGCAAATTTTTCGGAAATCGGGTCTTTTTTCACGATGATAACCTCTTCCAATTGATTGATTTGGAGGCTGTCTTGTTGTGCTTGTACAAAACTGAAAATAAGTAAATTAAATATAAAGAGTAGTGTTTTCATAAAGTTATAAATAATATCTGTTTAAGTTTTATTTTTCAGGAAATTCTGATTGGAATTTTTTCTGCAACTCGTCAGCTTTTTCTTTCTGATTTTCAGAAGAGTACCATTTCAAAAGACTTTGATAGGCTTCTCTTTTTCCCCAAGTAGGTAAATGTCCAGAATTTTGGTTCGGTTCAGGGAGTGAAATAGCTTTTAAAAGTGAAGTTTCTACCTTTTTACCTCCGCCGTATTGCTTGGGAATATTGGCGTCATAATTGCCTTCCACATAGTACAAACGCGGATTTTCTTTTTCTAAACGAAAGCCTTTTTGCAGATTTTCACGAATTTTGGCATCAATCTGCATCGCTTCCATCTGATTTTTCATAAAAACAAACGATAAACTCAAATTATTGGCTAATAGGGTATATTCTTCGGCGTTTTTATTTTTCTTATCTTGCAGAATATCAATGCTTTTTTGATTGTATTTACTCGCTTTTTCTTTGTTATCTGTTTTCAAATAGAAAATGGTTTGATAAAAATTCAAATAAGATTTCCAATACAAATTCCATTGGCTATTTTCCTTATTTTCAGAAAGCTGTTTTTCTAAATTTTCTAACGGAAGTCCATTTTTGGTCGTAAAAGCCTCGCCTAAAGCGGTTTCTATTTGTTGTTGAATGCCATTGAGCGAAGACTGATTTTCTATTGTCTGAATTTCAGATTGTTGTGTACTTTGAGCTTGTGTATTGATTGCAAGAAATGAGCAAACCACAGCAAAAACGATGTTTTTAAAATTTCTGTTCATTGTATTTATTATTTATAAATTAGTTTATTTTGTAAAGTAAAATTGTAAAAAAATATTATTTTTCCTCTTTCTCCATCAACTCTTTGATTTTGCGTTCTTCCCAATTTTTTCCAAAGAAAATATTAGGGGCAAATACTTTAAAAGCGTGCGAAACCAGCCCAATACCCCAGCCGAAAATCACCCACAAACACCATAAATGATTGGGATTTTGATAGAGATTCAGTCCGACAAGGAAGGTATTGACTACAACATAAGTCGCCAAATGATGGTAGAATTTCTTGAGTTTCTTTACTCGTTTTTCAGCTTTTCTGTAAGCGTTTTGTTCTGTTGTGTTCATCATATTCAATTTTAAAATTATTTTAAATAACCTTTTAACGCCTCTACATATTCTTCAAAGGCTTGTAATCCCTTGGCAGTAAGAGCGAGTTCAGTGTTGGGATAATTATCTTTAAATGATTTAGTTACGGTAATGTATCCCGCTTTTTCGAGTTTACCAATTTGCACACTGATGTTGCCCGAAGTAGCTTGGGTAACTTCTTTCACTCGGTTGAAATCCGCCTTTTCTTCCGAAACCAAAAGCGACATTATTGCCAACCGCAACTGCGAATGTAAAAGAGGATCTAAATCTTTAAACATTTTTTCTTTTTTTATAATCGGAATATAACTGAATGCCAGGAATTAAAAATAAAAGTGCTGCTAAAACCACGGTCATCAATATAGAGTGATACCCGTAATTAATAAACAAAGTACTGTACACCAGTGCAAAAGAAATCAGCGAGGTGCTTACCCAAAGTCGATTTTTGAGTTGTAATGCCGTTGCCAGAGAAGCCATTGCAAAAGGTAGGTATATCAGTACAATAATCCACTTGGAAGATTGTGTAAATCCGCCCACCATTGCACCTATTCCCGCTACGAGCCAAAGCCAGCCCATCCAGTCGGTGCTTTTGCCTTGTTTTTCGGCTTTTATGCCTTCTCGCATTTTGGCAACAAAGGTAAAAACAAATCCCAAAGGCATCAAAATAAGCCACACGAGTCCCGATTTACTGAAATGAAAATCAAATTGATACATCAGGAAATGTATAGTTCCTGCTAACATAATGAGTATGCCCCAAAAGATGAAGAAAAATCCATTTTGTTCGTATTTTTGTTTTCGCTGATTGATAATCTCTTGAATGATTTTTAAGCTGTCATTGGGCTGTAAATGTTCCATTTTTATTTCTTTTTAGATTTATGATTCTACTTTTAAATTTAGTTTATTCTGTAAACAAAATTATCAAAAAAATAGTTACTTGACTTTTATGATGCAAATATAAATAAGTTTATTTTATAAACAAAATATTTTTCAGAAAAATAGTTCCTTTATGCTATACCCAAGACTTGACTAAAAAAAGAGAGATTACCCGTTTAGGATAATCTCTCTTTCACTTATTCTGTCAGTGGTTACTTCTTAATATACAACCAACTTCCTTTCGTATGTTTCTTGTTGTTGTTATCCGTGTATTCAATGATATAGTAATACGTACCTTGTGGCAATTTCTCAGCAGCTTCAATCGTTACTCGTCCGTTTGAAATCGCTCGGAATACTCTATTAACATTATCATAGCCTTTCGTCTCAAATACCTTAACTCCCCAACGATTGTAAATACGAACCGTATTATTAGGATATCTCTCTATACCTTGAATATGGAAGTAATCATTCAATCCATCTCCATTCACAGAAATAGCATTATAAGGTATAACTTCATCCAACACCGTTATCGTTACCTTAGCTATAGAACAGTTACCCATCGTATCGCAAAGCCCATACTCGAAACTGTCTACTCCTGCATAACCTCGGTTAGGTGTGTAAACAACCTCATCATCTGACGGATCATTAGTCGTTCCATTGTTATTGATAACAACCGTTCCGTTTTTAGGTTGCGTAACAATAGTCAAAGTTCCTTGCGTAGGCACATGCTCATCATTAGATACTACTTTAACCGCAACAGGTGTATCAACTACCGTCTGTTCAACATCATCTTTCGCTACTACAGGTGTCGTTGGAGTTGTTACCTCTGTAACTACTATCGTTACTGTAGCAGTATCACAAGTAATCGTTCCTGATTTCGTACAGATTTCATAACCTATAACATACGTTCCCGTTGGCGTACCTGATGGTACCGTAACATTTCCTGTCGATGGGTCTAAGTTCGGTACGATTGTTCCTGTTGGGGTTGACGTTACAGTTATCGTTACATCAGATGTTGTTGGTGTTTTTGCACCAAGCTTGTCGTTATCCAATACGTTTCCTACTGTTTGCGTGTTGGTCGAAGTCGTGGCTGTAAACGTATCTGTATTCGCTGTAGGCGTAGCTACAACTCCTTTAACCGTAATGTAAACCGTAGCTTCATCACATGCCTGTGGAGTTCCACTATCACAAACTCTATACGTAAAGGAGTCTGTCCCTACAAAGTTCGTAGTCGGTGTATACGTAAACGTACCATCTGTACTCAAACTCAACGTTCCATTAGAAGGAGTTGTTACCACTGTAGTAGTTACTGTATCGCCCTCTGGGTCGGTGTCATTATTCAACACATTTCCTACTACTGCTACATTAACATCCGTATTGTAAGCATCGTCATTAGCAACTGTAATATTAGTTGTTGTAGATACCACAGACACATGTACTCTCGCTGTTGCACAAGTAGACGTTACATTACCATCACAAATGATGTAAGTGAACTCATCTTCTCCTACAAAGTCTGTTGTTGGTGTATATGTGAATGTTCCGTCAGCATTCAAAACAACTGTTCCATGAGATGGATTCGTATGTTTCGTTACACTGAAAGTATCTCCTTCTGGATCAAAGTCATTCGACAACACGCTTATCAAAACACCTGTATTTACTTTAGTAACAGCTGTGTCATCATTCGCAACCAAACTATTGATTCCTTTCGGTAATACTTGGATACTTATCGTAGCTGTTGCACATGCCTGCGGTGTTCCGTTATCACATACTTCATACGTATAAGATACCGTTCCTACAAAACCTGTAGAAGGAGTAAACGTATATGTTCCGTCTGAGTTCAACACAAAGCTATGTCCTCCTACTGTATTTGTTTGTGTTGTCCATACTTGCGTATCTCCCTGAGGATCTAAATCGTTCGTTCCTACACTTCCTGAAACTTGAGTATTTACATAAGTATTATTAATATCATCTTTCGCTACAGTCGTATTTGTTGGTGTTACTACCTCCGTAACTGTTATTACTACAGTAGCCGTAGCACAAGTAATCGTTCCTGATTTTGTACAAATCTCATAACCAATTGTATATGTTCCCGTTGGAGTACCTGATGGTACCGTAACATCTCCTGTTACAGGGTCTAAGTTCGGTACAACTGTTCCTGTTGGGGTTGACGTTACAGTTATCGTTACATCAGATGTTGTCGGCGTTTTTGTACCAATTTTATCATTATCCAATACGTTAACTACAGTTCCACTTTGAGTGGTCGTTACAGTTACTGGGTCGTCAGTAGCCGTGATTACCGTAGGGGTTGTTACCGCAGTAACTATTACAGTTACCGTAGCTGTGTCGCAGGTAATCGTTCCTACTTTTGTACAGATTTCATAACCTATAACATACGTTCCCGTTGGTGTACCTGATGGTACCGTAACATCTCCTGTTACAGGGTCTAAGTTCGGTACGATTGTTCCCGTAGGGGTTGACGTTACCGTTATCGTTACATCAGATGTTGTTGGCGTTTTTGTACCAAGCTTGTCGTTATCCAACACGTTTCCTACTGTTTGCGTGTTGGTCGAAGTGGTAACTGTAAACGTATCTGTATTCGCTGTAGGCGTAGCTACTTGCTTCACTGAGATGTAAACCGTCGCCGTAGCACATGCTTGAGGTGTTCCATTATCACATACTTCATATGTATAAGATACTGTTCCTACAAAACCTGTAGAAGGAGTAAACGTATATGTTCCGTCTGCGTTCAACACAAAGCTATGTCCTCCTAATGTATTTGTTTGTGTTGTCCATACTTGCGTATCTCCCTCAGGATCTAAATCGTTCGCTGCTACACTTCCTGAAACTTGAGTATTTACATAAGTAGTTCTAAAGTCATCTTTCGCTACAGTCGTATTTGTTGGTGTTACTACCTCCGTAACTGTTATTACTACAGTAGCCGTAGCACAAGTAGTCGTTCCTGATTTTGTACAGATTTCATAGCCTATAACATACGTTCCCGTTGGCGTACCTGATGGTACCGTAACATTTCCTGTCGATGGGTCTAAGTTCGGTACGATTGTTCCAGTTGGAGTTGAAGTTACCGTTATCGTTACATCAGATGTTGTCGGTGTGTTCGTGCCAATTTTATCATTATCCAATACGTTAACTACTGTTCCACTCTGAGTGGTCGTTACAGTTACTGGGTCGTCAGTAGCCGTGATTACCGTAGGGGTTGTTACAGCTGTAACTACTATCGTTACCGTAGTGCTTGTACAGTTGCTCGTATTCACTCTATCACAAATCGTATAAGTACCTGTGTACGTACCTGATGGCGTGTTCGGTGAAATCGTTATGTTTCCGTCCGTACCCATTGTGATATTAGGATGTGTAAACGCACCCGGAGTTAAGGTCACCGTTGAAGTGCTTACGGAAGCTCCGCCTAAACTATCATTATCCAATACATTACCTACCGTTTGGGTCGTGGTCGTTGTCGTTACCGTATAGGCATTTGGCAATGCCACTATCTCAGGTGCGGATACTGTCACTGTCACCGTCGCTGTTTTGCAAGATGCTGAACCCGTAACAATACCCTTAGGACACAATTCATACACTATCGTATAAACTCCTGCAGGGGTATTGGTAGGTACTTCTACATCTCCCGTAATGGTTGATAAAGTAGGGGGCACTCCCGCTCCAATAGGGGTCGCCGGTTGTTTAACTCCTATATTCACAAACGAAGGCAATACAGGGGTATGACCATTAATCTCGTCATTGCTCAACACATTACCCACTACCCTAGGAGTAGCAATTGTCGTAGCCGTATAGGTATCGTTAGCAACTGTTAACGTAGGCGTTCCTACAACAACTTGTACTTCCGCAGTATCACAATCCGTAGTGCCTCCTGACAAGCATATTTCATACGTTATCGTATAAATGTTTGGTAAAGTTCCTTGTGGAATCGTGATGTTTCCGTTCGTGCCCAAAACAGGTACGTTCGTGCCCGTAGGATTTTGGATATTGTCGATAGTTACCAAAGTGGTCGTAGCCGTTTGCGTTCCTACCTTGTCATTATCCAATACGTTACCTACCGTTTGGGTTGCCGTTGTGTTCGTTACCAAATAAGAATCATCAGTAGCTGTCACTTTCTTAATCGTAATCGTAGCTGTAGCTGTATCGCAAATACCTGTATTTGCCTTATCACAAATAGTATAAGTAAACGTATGTGTACCCGATGAAGCTGTATTTCCTATCGTTAACGTACCATCCGAATTAAGTGTTACTCCAATTGGTAAATTCGCAGATGTCACACTTACCGTCGCACTCGTTGGTGATACTCCATTCAACTTGTCGTTTTCAAACACTGTCTTCGTGGTCGTTCCTACAGTTTGAACTCCAAAATCATCATCAACAGCGTCGATATTTTTAACAGTGAAAATAACTTTTGCTGTATCACAGTTCGCTGGTGTGACGCCTTTTTCACAAAGAGTGTAAGTAAACGAATGTAATCCCGTAGGGGTATCACTACCAATGGTTACTTTTCCGTTAACATCAATAGTTACTCCAACAGGCAATGACGTATGTGTGGTTATGGTGACAGTTTGTGAACTCACTCCTTTTCCGTCTAACCTATCATTAGCAAAAATATCTATCGTACTGTTAGGTACTAAATTATAACCGTTTACAGAATCTCCATTGTCGTCATCATTGGCTTCTATCCTATTTTTTACTGTTATAGTTACAGTCGCCGAATCACAAACGTCCGTAAATACTTTCGAACAAAGCTGATACGTAAAGGTATATATTCCACTTTTAGCGTTACTTACAAGAATATCTCCCGTTGGACTTACCGTTATGCCTTCTGGAAGTGCTGATGTTGTCAGATCTACCTCTACAGGTATGCTTGGAATCGTTCCGTTATACTTATCATTATCCAATATATTTCCACTTCCTGAAAGAGATCCGTTTTCATACGTAAATTCATCATCTCCTGTATTGATGTTTATTACTTTTACCGTTACCGTCGCCGTATCACAAGGCATATCATTTACTCTTTCACAGATACGATAAGTAATCGTATATATTCCTGTAGGAACAGAATCACTGTTCACTTGTACTTTACCCGTTGCCGTGTCAATTGTTACACGCGGGTCGGTAGTGGCTATTTGTGTAATAGTTACATTGGTAGACGTTGCCGATGCAGTTCCTAAAGTATCATTCGACAATATCGTCGTTGTAGACGTACGCAAAGGACTAAGTGCATCAACCTCTATAAGCAAATCATCAACAGCGTCAATAGTTACTAATCTAACAAACGCCGTTTTAGTCGATGTATTACCAAAAGTATCTGTTGCTGTGATGGTTACCGTTATCGTATTACCTGTTACATTACACAAATCCATAGGCTTAACTGCAGAGTAATTATTTGTGATAGTAGCCACCACTCCACAAGCATCAGTCACATTAACACTTGATAGCCAACCACTTACCTGAGTATCTATATTCGGTGCTTCACAACTAATCGTCAAATCTGCTAAATTATCAATTACAGGAGCTTGAGTATCATCAATAGTGATGGTTACTGCAACTCTACCACTCTCACACCCCTCTGCATTTACTTGGCTTACGTATTTAGTGGTAACTGTATTAGCCGTTACATTGCGTGAAACTGTAGGTGTGGCGGCCAGTTGAGTAGGCGATGTAGCCGTATCATACCAACGTAACGTATGTCCTGCCATTGGAGTTGCCACAAAGGTTACTGTATCCGTAGAAGCACAAAATACTTGATTGGTAACCACAGGAGGTATCGGAACAGCAAGTGCTACCTTAGCTTGGAAAGGTGTAGAGGCTACTGTACAAGTTCCATTTCTAACTTCTAACGTATAACTTGTTCCGAGTACCATACCTGTAATGGTATTCCCACTTAGGGTAGCATCGTTCGGGGTTAAAGTATAAGTAAAATTGCTATCGTAGTTAGTGATTGTAGCTGTCGTACCATTTATTCCACATTGAGCATTAGCCACTTGTACTACAGGAACACTCGGTGTGGCATAGACATTTACCAACACATTAGCTTTCACACTTTCGCATTGACCCGCCTGTATTTGTGTTGCCTGATAGGTAGTTGCGTGTGTTAATGGCGTAGCGTCGTTCAGTAGCATATTTCCGCTATAAACCTTAATAGTATTGAAAGCAGTAGCGTTAATACGTTTTTTCAAATCCAAAACAGTGGCTGCATCACAGAAATTTTGTGGCGTAGCTACCGTAAAGGCAGGAGAAGGCTTAACTGTTACCGTTACGGTTTGTGTAGCCTCACAGCCGTTGGTTCGTCTTACAGTTAGAGTATAAGTTACGGTAAGCGGTGCCGAAAGACTTGATCCTGAATAGGTGAAAATTGGATTCTTCACAACAGCACTTGATAAATAAGCCAAAGCTCCCGGTGTTACTGCTTCCCACTTATAATCCTCATAATCAGGAGCCTCTACGTTATAAACAATTTGTTGTCCTACTCCTTCGCAAACCTGGAAATCAGACACCAAACCTGTTATTTTCGTAGGTGCTTCGATGATTTTTTCCAAATCCTCATTACATAAACAAGGATTCGACGAACTTCTAATTGCTAAATGCAAACGGCATAGTTTATCCTGTGGTAATAAAATTTGAAGCGTTTGCTGTACAGAAGTTGTGTTAGCGGGAACACTCAAATTAGTAAGCGTAAAATCCTGTACCTTTTCAGCATCAGTGACATTTCCGTTATTATCAACATCATCAAACAAGGTTACCACTAAATTTCCTGTATAAGCAACGCTAGATGTATTCTCTATCTTGTAAGTTATGTTTACTCTTTCTTTATTGCTTTCTACGGACGAAATAAACTGAATATCCTTAATTCTAAGTTCCGCTCGATCCATTGGAATAACCACTTCGCCACGCTGACGGGAAGTTTCAACAGTTATTGAAGGGCAATTCATTGTTCCACATGGTATTCCACTTACTTTATCAACTGTATAATACTTTAACTTTTGAGTTACTGCACAATTTTCAATGACAAAATTCGCTTTTTGACGTACTTCAATAGTATAGGTAAAGAAATTTGTGTCTTGCATACCCGCAGGAATCGCAATATGTAACTCGGTTTCTCCATCTCCAACAGAGGTAATAGGAGTAGTTGCTAAAACAGGATCAGAAAAAGTAGCTCCAACATTTTTTCCTGTTGCTACAAACGTATCCGGTACGTATTCAAACCCTTTCGGGATACGTACGATCACTTCTCCACCTGATTGGGTTGCTACAAAAGATGTGGCTCCTGGCTCTCTTGTAATAACATGTTTTCCTTCAAATTTAGCAAATGAAGGAGGTGAAAGAGCCAAACCAACGCAGTAGTTAGCATTACCGCTAAGTTTTTTCAAAACATTATCTACCTTGTATTGATTGGAAACTACACCAGTTATACCTGCCGTAATCACTGTATTTTTGTCTCCCTCCACTTCATTACCACAAATATTGAATCCAGTCATGTCTACATCAAAAGACGAACCTGAAACAAAATCGCAATCGGGTTGAACATTAAAGGCTACTCCCACACGTCGGTTATTTTCAGTACCTTCAGCAATACTTCCTGGTAATATATTTCCTGCTGCTACAACTCCTGAAAGGTCATAGGTTATCAGATTACCACTTACGGAAGGTGTCAACGTATAATTATTGGAAGAACCATACGGATAGGTTACCACAAAATCCGAAATTAATAGCCCTGCTTCTTTAACAATAACCACTTTAGGTTTTTCAATGTTTCCTTCCCCCGCACTATTAATGATATATTTATAAGGTGTTTTTGAACACATTGCAATCGTATTCGAATTACCTCCCACACCTGGATTAGTGTTTTCGGGAGTAATTTGTATCACACTTTGTACCACATTGAGTGTATAAGTTACCTTGTTTTCATTACAAGTATGCTGATACCCTCTTATAGGATACTCGGAACAATTCCAACCTGCATATACATCAAAAGACGTATCGGCACAATTGGTCATTTCAAATCTGATTTTATACTTCTTCTTAGCCCCTTTAGCCAAACCAGCTTGACTCAAAAAGAACATAGACTCACCAGAAATACCCGTTTGACGGAGAACTGGTATATTAGTATTGGAATCAATTAATTCTAACACTTTAACTCCCTGTATATCCGGAATTGACAACCAAGTATAAGGAGCATCCGTCAAACTGGAATTGTTTAACTCTACCTCTACTTCTTGTTGCTTGGTGTTTACACGAAGTGTAAGGGGAGTTACAGAAGTTAATGCAACACCTGGTTTTTCAGAATAACGCAAGATTCCTTCCAATTTTTTATTTTCAACTTTTTCTCCTCCATTTGCTGCATAATGGTAATAATAATCGTAGTAATTAATCTCAGCTTTTGCTTTTTCAGTATTATCAGTTTTTGAACCACACGAAGCTTGAAGCGTAACTTTTAAAGTAGCATTATAATCATTCTCAACGGAAATTTCACCTGCGTGAAGATGTTGAGGATTATTTCTGTCAGTAGGGTTGGTAAAAGTATACACCTTATTAGTTCCATTGTCGGTTGATGAAAAATAACTTGTAATATCCTTGTAACCAGAAACTACGTGAGCGTCTTTTTGTCTAAACTCGTATTCGATTTTAACGATTTTATAAGAGCTGGGATAAGTCAGCTTAATATCTTTTATCAAACGACCAGGGCGAAACTCTTGAGAAAAATAAGTTCCTGCTGTATTTGACCTACGTGCCATATACACTTGGTTGGAACCAATGGCAGTTTCGACACAACCTTTTATTTCATAGGAATTTGTTCCCAACAACTCATAAGTCCCTGCTACATAAAATGTTGGTATTTGTTTCACACCACAGTATTCTTTATTGGTAGCGTGCGTATAAAAGTAAGATTCGTTAGATGATTGAACATCATAAGCTGTATTTTTAGAACCTGCACCACTGGTAAGTTGATATGTAGCTACAACTTTAAATTGGTCGCCATTTCTCATCTTATCAGATGGTAAGTAAGGCGTTAGATTCCATAAAAATCCGGTATTTTCGCCACTCCAATTTTCTGTCGACTTAATTGGGAATGTACTGTTCGCCTGTAAGGTTTGATTTACTATTTCAACACCTCCACGCATGATGGTAAACTTCAAACTTTTTGGCACCAAACGAGTTCCTTTTTTCACTTCCCAATGGTAGTAAAGATCATTAAAATTCCCTTGAGCTTCACCTTCGGCAGTAACTTCAATATCATCTAAATACAAGGCTCGTGATAACTCCAACTCATTGGTGTAATCGCTACGCTGCATTCGTTCATTCATTGTCCAATCTTTCCACCCATAGGAATTCTCAGCTCGTTCAGTTTTCGTGCTTACCATACGAGGTGCATTATTACAGCCAGTATCAGGACAATCATAGGCTATCTGTTTTTTACTACAAACAAACTCCATAGCGTACTGATGTGATTTTCCATAACTATCTATATGATATATAGTATATTCAATCTCTCCAGAATTAACACCAGTACAACTTACTAATTCCAAATCAAAAGCAATATATCCTTTTTCCCACGTAGTAGAAGTAAACGTATGAGAAAACGTTGTTCCAGCCGCCACATCTGGTAAATCAACCTTTATAGCAGGATCTGTACTATTTGTATCATCGTAAGAGTAATGCGGTTTTTTAACCAAACGCACATTTTTCATTGACAAATTGGGGGGTAATTTAACTTGATACGTGTATCCTACAGGCGTATATCCCCAACTTTTCCCTTGCTCACGCTCAGCACTACTATAAGAGTGATTTCCAAAAATTAAATACGCTGAACGTGGTTGATTCAAAGAAAGAACATCTGGCAATTTTGAAGAATCTAAAATTCCAAACATAGTCCTACTCATTGCAGCAGTCATTGTTATTTCAGGAGAGGATATGCTTTGTGCACAAGCATCCTTATAATCAAATAGCGCTATTGGGTTTATAGAAAACTGACCTGATTCATGTTTTAACAAACAATTAACAGGAGCTACTTTTTTAAGTTTAAATCGAAGCGTAACCTTTGCATTTTTTGGCCAATCATCTGCATAACCATCCCCGTCAATATCCGAAAGTCCAATATTTTTTCCTGCCAAAAAAGCTACATTCAATTCTGATATATCACGAAAAGGAATTTCACGTGTACGAAAAGCAGGATTATTAGCTTCATTTTTTTCAGGTAAAGGAGTAGTGGGAATAGGGATTCCAATCTCTGTTCCATCAGTAGCGACAATTCGTAAATCCGAAATTTGATGCTTGTCAAATGCTATCCACGAATACTCTCGATATTTAAATAATACATCATAAGCTGTGGCATTTCCAGAACCATTATTTAAAAATGTCACATTATATTGTCCTACTTCATTTCCTCCAAGTCCATCTATCCATGTAAAATAAGTCTCATTTCCGTTATTCATTATCGTGATATTCGGTGTTCCCGATTCGACGTTAATGGTACGTGAGTTGGAAATCGTTTGATAAAAATCGTTTTGATTTTGAGAACTACCCCACATAGCAAAATACTTATTTTGACGGTTAGCATCACAACCCGTTACTGTATAATTTTCTGTAACAAGAATACTGCCATTACGAGCCACACCAGTAGGTACATTTACCTTATACAGTTGTAAAGAAATAGACGTACCCGCAGGAGTAAAAGTTGCTACTGGAGATAAATCCATTCCTTCGTAAGAAATTGAATTACCCGTAATTCCAGCAGGATATTGCACAGCGAAATAAATATCTTTCACAATACCATCTCCCGTATTTTTAATTCTAAATTTCTGAGAACTTGTCCCAGATGCATTTTCATGTGTAGGAAGGGCTGTAGTACTTTCCCCTTCTATTGCTAACACAGGATATTTCAATATGTAAGGATCGGTATGTGCAGGTGCAACTGCATTCCCGTCCACGCTCATTGTTATTTCATCCTTTAATCCTGAGTTAAGAGACTGCATAATTTGTGGTGTTACTTTTTTGGCAATAGAAAAAGTTGCCTCTGAAGCTCCTGTGATACCTGTGATTTTAAATACAGGTCTCCGTGTATCGGAAATATTGTACTCCTGTACAGGCAATCCACTGACTAAAGTTAAATTACCATCGTAGTGCATTCCTTGTGGGAAAGTGACAGTAATAAGTGCTTCTGAGGCAGATGTCGAAAAATTTGCTCTCACAGTCAAGATACCTGCCTTAAAACCATTTTCGGCAATTGATTGCCCTCCTGAAGTTGTTACTGGAGTACCTAAACTTTGAGCCATTCCTTGCCCTAAACCGAATAACAACAAAAATAATTTTAAAATTAGTTTTTTCATAAGTAAAACGTTACGTTTATTTTTAGCCCAAAATGTGGGTAGTGAAATGGGTACAAAATTACGACAATTATTCCATAAACGATATATATACACTCATCTTTTGCATTTTATTAACCCAAATTACAGATTCAATAAAAATACTGAAAAACTTTCCAAGATAAATCTTAAAAATTTAACAATTAGAGATTAAATTATTGAGAAATAATTTTGCTTATTAAAATTGTAAAAGTAATAAAGCTATAACCATTCATGTTATTTATTTCTTATGTCACTCTGTAAAATTTTTATGAAGTATATTCAAAAGTGAATTAGTAGAATGTAGTAAGTCCTGCAAAACGAAGAAAACATATCAATTCTTCGGTTTCTCAAGACTTGACTAAAAAAGAGAGATTACCCGTTTAGGATAATCTCTCTTTCTCTTATTCAGTCAGCGGTTACTTCTTAATATACAACCAACTTCCTTTCGTATGTTTCTTGTTGTTGTTATCGGTGTATTCAATGATATAGTAATACGTACCTTGTGGCAATTTCTCAGCAGCTTCAATCGTTACTCGTCCGTTTGAAATCGCTCGGAATACTCTATTAACATTATCATAGCCTTTCGTCTCAAATACCTTAACTCCCCAACGATTGTAAATACGAACCGTATTATTAGGATATCTCTCTATACCTTGAATATGGAAGTAATCATTCAATCCATCTCCATTCACAGAAATAGCATTATAAGGTATAACTTCATCCAACACCGTTATCGTTACCTTAGCTATAGAACAGTTACCCATCGTATCGCAAAGCTCATACTCGAAACTGTCTACCCCTGCATAACCTCGGCTAGGTGTGTAAACAACATCATCATCCGACGGATCATTAGTCGTTCCATTGTCATTGATAACAACCTTTCCGTTTTTAGGTTGCGTAACAATAGTCAAGGTTCCTTGCGTAGGCACATGCTCATCATTAGATACTACTTTAACCGTAACAGGTGTATCAACTACCGTCTGTTCAACATCATCTTTCGCTACTACAGGTGTCGTTGAGGTTGTTACCTCTGTAACTACTATCGTTACTGTAGCAGTATCACAAGTAATCGTTCCTGATTTTGTACAGATGCTATAACCTATCGTATACGTTCCCGTTGGAGTACCTGACGGCACCATAACATTTCCTGTTACAGGGTCTAAGTTCGGTACTATCGCTCCCGTTGGGGTTGACGTTACAGTTATCGTTACATCAGATGTTGTTGGCGTTTTTGTACCAATTTTATCATTATCCAATACGTTAACTACAGTTCCACTTTGAGAGGTCGTTACAGTTACTGGGTCGTCAGTAGCAGTGACTACTGTAGGGGTCGTTACCGCTGTAACTGTTATTACTACAGTAGCTGTGTCGCAGGTAATCGTTCCTGATTTTGTACAGATTCTATAACCTATCGTATACGTTCCCGTTGGTGTACCTGATGGTACCGTAACATCTCCTGTTACAGGGTCTAAGTTCGGTACTATCGCTCCTGTTGGGGTTGACGTTACAGTTATCGTTACATCAGATGTTGTCGGTGTGTTTGTACCAAGCTTGTCGTTATCCAATACGTTCACTACTGTTCCACTTTGAGTGGTCGTTACAGTTACAGGGTCGTCAGTAGCCGTGATTACCGTAGGGGTTGTTACCGCAGTAACTATTACAGTTACCGTAGCTGTGTCGCACATAATCGTTCCTGATTTTGTACAGATGCTATAACCTATCGTATACGTTCCCGTTGGCGTACCTGACGGCACCATAACATTTCCTGTTACAGGGTCTAAGTTCGGTACTATCGCTCCTGTTGGGGTTGACGTTACAGTTATCGTTATATCAGATGTTGTCGGTGTGTTTGTACCAAGCTTGTCGTTATCCAATACGTTCACTACTGTTCCACTTTGAGTGGTCGTTACAGTTACTACATCATCAGTAGCCGTGATTACCGTAGGGGTTGTTACCGAAGTAACTATTACAGTTACCGTAGCTGTGTCGCACGTAATCGTTCCTGATTTTGTACAGATGCTATAACCTATCGTATACGTTCCCGTTGGAGTACCTGATGGTACCGTAACATTTCCTGTTACAGGGTCTAAGTTCGGTACGATTGTTCCAGTTGGGGTTGACGTTACCGTTATCGTTACATCAGATGTTGTTGGTGTGTTCGTACCAAGCCTATCATTATCCAACACATTTCCTACTATTTGCGTATTGGTCGAAGTGGTAACTGTAAACGTATCGGTATTCGCAGTGATATTTAATACGCTTGGCACGACAGGAATTACAATCTCTATCGTTGAATTCGCACAATTGGAAGTAGCATTACCTACACCATCTTTCTCACAGATTGAATATGTCAATGTGTATGTCTTGGTCTCGGTAGCTGTTGTCGATGGAATCAATAATTTACCATCAGTATTAATTACCACTCCTGTGAGTCCTCCATCAGTCAATAACGTTACACTTACCGTACCGCTATTTGGTGTCAATCCGTTCAAATCATCATTTGTAAAGACACTACCCACAGTTTCTCCACCTGCGGTCGTTGAAGTGAATGTATCCGAATTTGCTGTAATAGTTGATACGCTTGGAGCTATAACCGTGATCGTTACCGTAGCATCATCGCAGTTATTAGGGGTCGCTCCATTCTCACAAATCTTATACGTCAACGTATAAACTCCGCTCGAAACATTCGTTCCTACCGTTACTTTTCCGTTAGTAGCATCTAACGTAATGCCCGTTGGGGTAATAAGCGGAGTAAGCGTTACCTGACCCGTACCTGCACCTATAACCACAGGCGTACCATTAAGCTTATCGTTACTAATAACCGTTTGCGTAGTTGTGCCTCCCGATACTACCGATCCTAAATCATCGTTATCAGCTACGATGCTGTTTTCAACCGTGATCGTTACCGTAGCATCATCACAATTATCAGGGGTCGCTCCATTCTCACAAATCTTATACGTCAACGTATAAACTCCACTCGAAACATTCGTTCCTACCGTTACTTTTCCGTCGCCATTCAACGTAATACCCGTTGGGGTAATGATTGGTGTAAGGGTTACCTGACCTACTCCTGTGCCTATAACCACAGGCGTACCATTAAGCTTATCGTTACTAATAACCGTTTGTGTAGTGGTACCTCCCGATACTACCGGTCCTAAATCATCTTCATCAGCTACGATGCTGTTTTGAACGGTTACCGTTACCGTAGCAGCATCGCAGTTATCAGGAGTCGCTCCATTCTCACAAATTTTATAGGTCAACGTATAAACTCCGCTCGGTACATTATTACCAACACTAACTTTACCATTCGTAGTATCTATGGTAATACCCGTTGGGGTAATGATTGGTGTAAGGGTTACCTGACCTACTCCTGTGCCTATAATCACAGGCGTACCATTAAGCTTATCGTTACTAATAACCGTTTGTGTAGTCGTACCTCCCGATACTACCGGTCCTAAATTATCATCTTCGGCGACTATGCCGTTTTGAACCGTGATCGTTACCGTAGCTTCATCACAATTATCAGGGGTCGCTCCATTCTCACAAATCTTATACGTCAACGTATAAACTCCGCTCGAAACATTCGTTCCTACCGTTACTTTTCCGTTAGTAGCATCTATCGTAATGCCTGTTGGGGTAATAAGCGGAGTAAGCGTTACCTGACCTACTCCTGTGCCTATAACCACAGGCGTACCATTAAGCTTATCGTTACTAATAACCGTTTGCGTAGTGGTACCTCCCGATACTACCGGTCCTAAATCATCATCTTCGGCGACTATGCCGTTTTCAACCGTTACCGTTACCGTAGCATCATCACAATTATCAGGGGTCGCTCCATTCTCACAAATCTTATACGTCAACGTATAAACTCCGCTCGAAACATTCGTTCCTACCGTTACTTTTCCGTTAGTAGCATCTATCGTAATGCCCGTTGGGGTAATAAGCGGAGTAAGCGTTACCTGACCTACTCCTGTGCCTATAACCACAGGCGTACCTTTGAGCTTATCATTACTAATAACCGTTTGTGTAGTCGTACCTCCCGATACTACCGGTCCTAAATCATCGTTATCAGCTACGATGCCGTTTTGAACGGTTACCGTTACCGTAGCTTCATCGCAGTTATCAGGGGTCGCTCCGTTCTCACAAATCTTATACGTCAAGGTATAAACTCCACTCGGTACATTATTACCAACACTAACTTTTCCGTTAGTAGCATCTATCGTAATACCCGTTGGGGTAATGATTGGTGTAAGGGTTACCTCACCTACTCCTGTGCCTATAACCACAGACGTACCGTTGAGCTTGTCATTACTAATAACCGTTTGCGTAGTGGTACCACCCGATACTACCGTACCTAAATCATCATCATCAGCTACGATGCTGTTTTCAACCGTGATCGTTACCGTAGCATCATCGCAATTCAATGGATTCGAGCCGTTCTCGCAAATTTTATAGGTCAACGTATAAACTCCGCTCGAAACATTCGTTCCTACCGTTACTTTTCCGTCGCCATCTAACGTAATACCCGTTGGGGTAATAAGCGGAGTAAGCGTTACCTGACCTACTCCTGTGCCTATAACCACAGGCGTACCATTAAGCTTATCGTTACTAATAACCGTTTGTGTAGTCGTACCTCCCGATACTACCGGTCCTAAATCATCATCTTCGGCGACTATGCCGTTTTCAACCGTTACCGTTACCGTAGCATCATCACAATTATCAGGGGTCGCTCCATTCTCACAAATCTTATACGTCAACGTATAAACTCCGCTCGAAACATTCGTTCCTACCGTTACTTTTCCGTTAGTAGCATCTAACGTAATGCCCGTTGGGGTAATAAGCGGAGTAAGCGTTACCTGACCTACTCCTGTGCCTATAACCACAGGCGTACCTTTGAGCTTATCATTACTAATAACCGTTTGTGTAGTCGTACCTCCCGATACTACCGGTCCTAAATCATCGTTATCAGCTACGATGCTGTTTTCAACCGTGATCGTTACCGTAGCTTCATCACAATTATCAGGGGTCGCTCCATTCTCACAAATCTTATACGTCAACGTATAAACTCCACTCGAAACATTCGTTCCTACCGTTACTTTTCCGTCGCCATTCAACGTAATGCCCGTTGGAGTAACTATTGGAGTAAGCGTTACCTCACCCGTACCTGTGCCTATAACCACAGGCGTACCATTGAGCTTATCGTTAGTAATAACCGTCTGCGTAGTCGTACCACCCGATACTACCGTACCTAAATTATCGTTATCAGCTACGATGCCGTTTTGAACGGTTACCGTTACCGTAGCATCATCACAATTATCAGGGGTCGCTCCATTCTCACAAATCTTATACGTCAACGTATAAACTCCGCTCGGTACATTATTGCCAACACTAACTTTTCCGTTAGTAGCATCTATCGTAATGCCTGTTGGGGTAATAAGCGGAGTAAGCGTTACCTCACCCGTACCTGTGCCTATAACCACAGGCGTACCATTTAATCTATCGTTAGTAATAACCGTCTGCGTAGTCGTACCACCCGATACTACCGTACCTAAATCATCATCTTCGGCGACTATGCCGTTTTGAACCGTGATCGTTACCGTAGCATCATCACAATTATCAGGGGTCGCTCCATTCTCACAAATCTTATACGTCAACGTATAAACTCCACTCGGTACATTATTACCAACACTAACTTTTCCGTTAGTAGCATCTATCGTAATGCCTGTTGGGGTAATGATTGGTGTAAGGGTTACCTGACCTACTCCTGTGCCTATAACCACAGGCGTACCATTAAGCTTATCGTTACTAATAACCGTTTGCGTAGTGGTACCTCCCGATACTACCGGTCCTAAATCATCGTTATCAGCGATTATGGAGTTTTTAACCCTAATAGTTACCGTAGCATCATCACATAAAGAAGGTACTACTTTTGAACAAATTTCGTAATTAAAGCTATAATTACCACTTGGCGTTCCCGAAGCTACACGAACTATTCCTGTAATAGGGTCTAAACTTATCCCTGATGGTAACGTTCCTATTGGAGTTAAGGTTACACTCACCATTGAAGACAAAAATTCTCCATCATATTTGTCGTTGTTTAGCACACTACCCGTATTGCCTCCCGCCGACACCTCAAAATCATCATTATCAGCATTGATGTTTTTAACCGTTATGCTTACCGTTGCCGTGTCGCAAGGTGTACCATTTACTTTTTCGCAAATGGTATAAGTAAGCGTATATACGCCTGATGGCACGTTATTAGCCACACTCACTTTACCATCTGTTGTAGCAATGGTTATTCCGGCGTGCGGACTAACCACGTTCTTAATATCTACATCAGCCGTAGTTGCCGAAGCCGTTCCCAACTTATCGTTATCTAAAATACTTCCGGTAGTGGTTGTATTCGCTTCTACAATACCAAAATCATCCTCTACTGCATCAATGGTACACGTAGTATTAACCACAAAAGAGGTCGCCTTAGTACAAGTTCCGTTGGAAACCGTCATCGTATATGTAGTTCCAAAAGCAAAACCTGTAATGGTTGTCCCTGTATGGGTTACCCCTGAACCACTAAACGTATAGGTAAGCGTAGGGTCATAATTAGCAATGATTGCTGAACCACTATTTCCGCAAGTGGCATTTACTACATTTATGGTTGGGGTTGGCAAATCGTTTACGGTAACGGTGTAAACATTCCCCGTAGTGGGTGTTGTTGGACAACCCGAAGCATTAGACACTGAAACCACACGTAGCACTTGGGTGGTGGTAGCATTACTTACCGTATGCGTATAAACGCCACTTGTAGGTAAAGTGATGGTTGAAGCTACTCCATTTACTGTATAATGCACTTCTTCATTGGGGACTCCTGTGAAAGTAAATTTCACATCCTCACCACATTGAACTGATGATAAAGCAGTTACTGTTGGTACAGAAGCCGTCATTCCTTTAACTTCTACCTTTACAATATTCGTATACATAGGTACGTTACAAACATTTTCGACGGTTACCTCCACGAAGTAGTATTTTGCACCCATACTTGCCGTAGATGGCGTATAGGTTGACACCTCTCCCCTATTGAGCGTTTGAGCGTGTACTTGGGTAGCTCCTATCGTTCCGTTGTAGGTGCTTTCAAACCATTTGTAAATCATCTTACCTGCGGTTGGTGGTGAGGTTGAAGCCCCTAAAGCCGTTAACACCACCTGCTCACCCGAACAAACGATATGTGACACGGGTTGTGTAACAATATTAGTTTGATTGAAATTCAAGGTGATGTTTCTCCACGATGAAAGACACCCTCCGTTTTCCATACGATACTTGTACACCTCCGAGGTGGTAAGTGCATACGTATCAGGTAATTCTGTTGCAGTTTCATTACCTCCTACCATACGAATTATATAAACTCTGGGGATTGCCTCACTCCCAAAAATTTGTTTCAAGCGTGCCTTTATGTCGCTTACCACAACTCCGTTGGCACAAGTATTATAGTTCAAATCCGCCAAACGAGGATCTTCTGTTCCGTCTGGTTTTTTGTAAGCCGTATTCTTGATAATTCTTACTCTGGCTATACTGGAACAATAATTGGCTCTATTTATTTTGTAAAAAATATCCCTACTGCCTGCAACAATGTCAAACTGATGAATGGGCGTATTACCTTGCTCATCGCTGAAAAACTCAATAACATCGGTGGTTCGTGCTGTATTTTGAACCTTAATATATTGTGTCAAATCGTTAAAATGATTCGCCTCAAAAGTTACAAAATTGGTTAGATCACCCTCACAAATGTTAAAGGCAATAGCATTCGGAGAGAGGTCTTTGGGCGAAATATTTCGTTTAACCGTTAAAGTAGCGGTTTTGGTAGCCTCCAAACCACAAGCGTTGGAAATTGTATAGGTAAAGGTAAAGGTTTGTCCTTCTAATACGGGTATCATATCCTTGTGCAATGCCATAAGCCCGTTTTGTGAAACCGGGTACATACCTGAAAATTCTCGGATAACACCATTGGTATAGCCCGAAGTTATCGCCTCATTATGCACCACTGAAAACAAATTAGTACGTATGTCGTAAGAGGATTTTCCGTTGAGTTCAGAAGCACATAACTCCACATCGGTAGCGTTCGCCGTTAGCACGGGAGCTACTGCGGTACTGCCCGTTAACTGCACTTCATATTCCGCAGGAATACACAAAGTGAAAGACGCATCTTTCGGAGCTACTCTTAATTTGTACTTATGAGCAAAATCAGTAGCTTGTAGATTGCTCACCTGCAAGGTTGGTGAATGGGATAAAATGGTGCTTGGGTCGTCTTCACGGAACCATTCATAAGTATAAGCTAACGATAAATCGGGTACGGAAAGGGTAGCCGAAGTACCTTGGCAGTACTCGGTGCGGTCGGTGGTGATGACAAACGGGGTCATATTTCGGATTTCTACATCTTTGGTTTCCTGATTGCAGACATCTTCCACCGCAAATTTGTACGAAGCCGAAGGATTGGTTTCCGTGACGGTAAACTTCCCTGTGGTATTCGTAATAGGCACAAAAGAAGTATCCAAGGATCCTCCTACACTTCTGCTCAACACCTTGTAAGTGAAAGGAGGCGTTCCACCACTGGCAACCACCATAATTTCATACTGATTTGCCCCACAGGTAGCCCCTACAATATCTACCAAAACAGGCAACTCCGAAGGGGCTTCGTATTCGCCTATCACTTTCGGACACGCAGAGAGAAGCCCCACCGTGCCGGTGAGTTCCACCACCCGATAACGGGTATAGAGCTTATAGTTGTTATGATTTAAATCCTTGGTTCTATTTTCCTTTCCATTTGAAATAATATCTCCGTAAGGACTTGCATTAGGGTCAATCATATTTACCCAACGGGCTTGTGCCTCATCATAGCCTTGCAACCAATAGGAGCGTTGGTAACTATCATTGACCGCATCATAAAGTTCAATACGTACTTTACACCCTGTTATCGTTGAAAAACGTACCTTGGGGTCGGGCGTTGGGGTTTTTATTTCTACTACCTTATCAACCACATCTTGCTGACATTCAAAACCGATTGCCGATAGAGTATATTTACCAAAAGGTAGGCTGTGAAGTACGCGTCTTCCACTGACTATTGTTGTCCATTGGTCATAATCGTACTCTTGGGGAACGGCAAACGTACCCGAAGTGCCTGGTGCTGGGGTAAAGCCCGTAATACGGATTTTCTGGGGAGCTCCTGCACCACCTGCTTCTAAAAATCCGATACCATAACTTTCATTTTCACAATAATAGGTGCTATGAAACTGACTTGTATTGGGCACACCCACGGGGTTTTGCAAATCGGTTACGGTAATTTGGCGTTGAACTTCAAAGCCACATTCTGCGTGTACGTAGGTGAACTTATAGTCTCCTAACAACAAATGGGGATAGCTCACTAAGGGAAAAGCGGGCTTAGCTAACTGACCATATTTATAATATTTTCCTCCAAAGCGATGATTTTTTGTAAAACCTGCCGCCACGGGGTCAAATCCTATGGGTGCTTCATCCAATACCATATATACAAATCTATGAAGCCATTCCACAGTGGCATAAATATAGGTTTTACCACAAGAGTCGTACGCTTTATTAAGCCTTGCCCAATGGTTAAAATCATCCTCTTTTGTTTTTACCTTCTCAATAAGAGGGGCTAAATTGTGTGTCCCACAGGCGGTGGTTACTTGGAAGTTGTGCGTCCAATTGCCTTTTTCAAACGGAATTTGCACTCCTTCTCCAAAGAAATTTTTATTACCTACTGTCGGTACATTGTGGTAGAAATAGACACTTTCTTGGTTATGATCATACCCTGCATAAGCTACTAATTCAGTTCGGTTGTTAAAACTACGGGTCATCGCATACGACACCCCACTAGGGGAAGTAAGCGTATAGGAGACCGTCATCGGGTAGGGAATGGCATCAGCATGCCAATGTTCCCTTGCCATTTTTATACCACGTTGTAGCCTAACAAGCCCTCGCCCACACTCATCAGTGGGTTTTATGTAAGAAGACCCTCCAATAGGTCCTATATAAAAGGCTTGACCATCAATTCTAAAATTTAGGGTACGCCCTTGCCCGCAAGCGTCTTTTACGTACATTGTGTAATTCCCCGCAGGTAAGTTTTCAAACACATTACTGCTTTGTTCGGGTCGGGTTTCAGGGCCAGAGGTAATTTTAAAAGTAAACGGATAGGACACCCCTTTGGTAATGTTTACAATGGCTCGACCCGTATTAGCCCCACAAAGTATAGGCTGTGCGGTAATGGCGTACTCAATCCCTGGTGGGTTAGGCACTTTTAAATTGCCTACGTTTATGGTTTTTTCATAAAACGTAGTGGGATTGGTTTTCAACTCAGCACGAATAACATAGGTTTTTCCACCTTGTACGGTTTGCAAGTCGTTTCGGTCTGCGGTAGCGGTTTGAAAAGCGGTTTGCGTGGACAGCTTGTGATAAAAATTGTAATTGTCGTTGCTATCGCCCATCATTTGGTAGTAAATTCCCCCCGAATTATCGCAATACTCATCGCGCACACGGGTTTGCAAATGTACCTCCGTGGTTGGTTTTACCTCAAAAGTAACATCATCTACTACCTTGAAACTACAACCACCTGCAATGGCGTGTACTTCAAAAGTGGTATTCTGAGTAAGAACCCCCACAGGAATGGTAACCATAAATAGCGTAGTATCATAACTACCTGCAAACCACATTCCTGTGGTTTTGTTTATGGCAAAATAGGTTACACCGGTAGCCATACGCGAGTTATCCAAATAGATAACCGCATTACTACCCGATTCAATGGGTGAAAACACACTTGCCTTAGTCTGTTTAATCAGTCCATCAAAATACGGGTCACAATCTCCCGAAGGCATTGGTAACGTCGTCGGAGGATTTCCCTGAGCCCACAGCATTGGGCTCACCAAAAAGAAAAATAGTTTGAATAATATTCTCATTGAGTTAAAAATTAGTCTTTAATTATTGGAAGTGATGTAAAAAGTATGATACCTTAAAAAAAGAGGACATTTCTGTCAGGCTGAGCGAAGTCGAAGCCCTGTAATGATAAGGCTTCGACTTCGCTCAGCCTGACAATCAGAACTTCCATCATACTTTTTAAAACACGACCATTATTTATATGTGTGAAAATGGATAACTTGTTAATCAAATTTGTTGGAATATCATTGTTTTTTTATAAATGCGTACTTCATCTATCAAAAACTAACATAAAATTCCTTAACATAGTTTTAAGGGGACAAAAATACATTTTTTTTGAAAAATAATGCAATTTTTTAACTATGCTGAACAAAAAAATAGAATGAAGTTGAAAAAAGACTATTTTGTTTCATCATATCACACAAATTACAGAAAATGACAGCCTCGAAAACCTCTGTATAAACAAAACACACGAACATCTTATGAGGCTCTAAATATGTAAGAAATAGCGAAACGTTGCGTTTAACTTCTCAATTCATCCGATTTTTCCAATGGAACAGAAGGTAATCTGCAAGAAAATACTTTTACAAATTGAATATAACCAACCTCACATAATTTATCTTTCATTTATGTTCTTTTTAAAGCAATTTTTCTCTTTTTACATATCAAAATATAGTAAAAACCACCGATTTTATGCTTTTGCACCCTTACAAAAATGCAAACCTACCCGATTTTATACTCTTATCAGAGTACAATAGTGCAAAACCTGCCGATTTTATGCTTTTGTACCCTTACAAAAACACAGATCTTTCCGATTTTATGGATTTGTATCCTTATAAGAAGATAAAATTCAAGATTTAAAAAGATAGGGAGAGCTCAGTAGGTGATAACAAAACTTCAAAACTTTTAATTTCGACAGACTATGCTCCATGCATTCGCAAATTATGCTAAAAATCAATTCTCACACACTCTTCTTTGGCGGACTTTGTCTCCAAGGTCATAAACTCTCTCTTGAAAATAGCGACAATTTAAAATGAGTTAACTATATAAGAAATTAAAAAAGCTGTCCTTTCAATTTTGGACAGCTTTATATTTTAAGGTATCAAATTAAAATTCAGCATTTTGTGGCGTTCGTGGAAAAGGAATCACATCACGAATATTGCTCATCCCCGTAGCGAAAAGTACCAATCGCTCAAACCCAAGTCCAAAGCCACTATGCACTGCTGAACCGAATTTACGCAAATCCAAGTACCACCAAAGATCTTTCTCTTCAATGCCTACCGATTTTATTTTTTCTATCAACACATCATAACGCTCCTCACGCTGTGAACCTCCAACAATCTCGCCTATACCCGGGAAAAGAATATCCATAGCACGAACCGTTTTACCATCTTCGTTAAGTCGCATATAAAATGCTTTTATCTTAGCTGGGTAATCGTACAAAATCACCGGACACTCAAAGTGCTTTTCGACCAAATAACGCTCATGCTCACTTTGTAAATCAGCACCCCATTCGTCAATGATATACTGGAATTTTTTCTTCTTGTTGTGATTTGAATTTTTGAGAATGTCAATCGCTTCGGTATAGCTCACTCGTTTGAAATTATTGTTAATTACAAACTCTAATTTTTCAATAAGGGACATCGTACTACGCTCATTTTGAGGTTTTGTTTTTTCCTCTTCCAAAAATCGAGCATTCAAAAACTCAATATCTTCGCGACAACGCTCCAAGGTATATTTCAACACATACTTGATGAAATCCTCCGCCAAATCCATGTTTCCGTCCAAGTCGAGAAATGCCACTTCGGGTTCAATCATCCAAAACTCTGCCAAGTGACGCGACGTATTTGAATTTTCGGCACGGAAAGTAGGCCCAAAAGTATAGATTTTACCTAATGCCATTGCAAATGTTTCACCCTCAAGCTGTCCTGATACAGTCAAATTGGTTTCTCTTCCAAAGAAATCTTTTTTGTAATCGACTTTACCTTCTTCCGTAAGAGGCGGATTTTTAGCATCCAACGTTGTTACGCGGAACATTTCTCCCGCTCCTTCAGCATCGCTTCCCGTAATGATAGGCGTATGTACATAGAAAAATCCATTACGTTGGAAATAATCGTGTATGGCAAAAGAAAGGACTGAACGCACACGCATGATCGCCCCGAAAACATTGGTACGTACACGCAAGTGAGCATGTTCACGCAAAAACTCAAAGGAGTGTTTCTTAGGTTGTATAGGATAGGTTTCAGGATTTGAATCGCCTAAAACAATCACATTAGAAGCTTGGACTTCAATAGATTGCCCTTTTCCTTGACTTTCTACTACACTTCCGTGAATCTCTACTGCAGCTCCCGTGGTTATGCGTTTTAAAAGTTCTTCACTCGTATTTTCGAAATCCACAACAACTTGTACATTTTCAATCGTTGAACCATCGTTCAAAGCGATAAACCGATTACTTCTGAAGGTACGAACCCATCCTTTTAGGGTTACATCTTGTGCAATTTTACCTTCACTGAGTAGTTTTTTAACACTGATATACATATAGTTATATTCTTATTCGTTTTTGTTCGTCAAAATAAGTCTGCAAATATAAAGATTTTAAATGCGATTTAAAAATTTTATGAAAAACACGTTTTTCAAATCTATGCTGCTTAAAAATAACCTATACTCGAAGTACTTATGATTCGAAAATCTGTTCTAAAATTTTCAAGGTAATAAGATAGGTGGGTTTCACTCCCATAGCTCCCAAACCTCCTGAAGCTAAAGTACTTCCTGTTTCCAACGGGTTGTCAGAAGCATAGTACGCATAACGCACTTTTACATCCTCACGAATACTTTTCCTAATCTTTGAAGCTGATTGAATTGCCTTTTGATAGTGAACCCCTTCCATTTCAAGTCCGATAACGTTCCAAGTGGAACGTAAAAAATAATTTAACACGTCCTTATTTTGCAGAGATGTTCCTAAAACGGTAATCATAGACCCTTCGAACACACGAAGCCCATTCCCCTCAAAATCAGCCTTTTTCAATTCATTTTTAAACGGATAATTATCCGCTGTTCCTTCAAAAATATGTGCCGTTGGAATCATCAAATCGCCTTTTTCTCCTTCCAAAATCCCTGCTTTCCCCATGATGGAAATAGAAGCTACATTCATGAAATGAACTTCTGTTTCGGTTTTGTAGGGCTTCAAAAGTTCGTCGATGGTTTCATAAGCCTGTTCTCCAAAAGCGTAATCCATTACAAAAATCACTGGCTTTTCAGCTTCTACCACCGAATAAGAGGTATTTGAAAAATCAATCTTCGCTGTGTCGAATATCTGAACATCAATATTTGTTCCCGAGGAATCATCCAATGAAATCATTCCGTTTTTGTGAGCGTAATCATTCACTTTCTGGCGTAACTCTTCATTTTCTTTTTGGCTTAATAACTCAAAGATTTCCATCGGTTTTTTGCCTTTCATCTCGTTTTTTAAGGCTTTTTCTGCAAAAAGACTATTCATAACGCTATGTTTATTGGCACTGATAATGTGCAACGGACGATTTAACAAGCCTTGTGTATGAAGTATTTTCTTGATGGCATCTGCCCAAATTTCACTGTACAGATGATGTCCCAAGCGTTCGCGAAGCACCGAACTAAAGGTAATCACTCGTTTGTCATCGTGCAAAATTTCATCTATTGCCAATTTCCCTAACCAATATATGATGTGTATGAAACGCTCGGGGTGTGTTTCTGTTGAAAAATAGGTGTACGTTTCCAGTACCTCCTCAAAGGTACGACCTAAGATATTTCCGATATGGATCAATGTGACTTCTCGTTCGGCCTGTGAAAGTTTTTGTTTGTTCACCGATTGTGCCAATTTTTCCCAATCGCGTGTCAGTTTCCCATCATCCAACAACACATTTCGAGCAATTTTATGAGACTCCACAAACAAAAACGTCAAATGTGTTAAGGCATCATAAATATCCGACCGTCCACGGGTAATTTCAATATTCATCTGTTGGTCGTCAATGCGATAACAATTACGTCTTCGCTTCGGAGGAATAATTGAGTGAAAATGAGACTTTCGATAACCTTCATCTGCAATAAGATTTATATACTTGCACTGTTCAATACCTTCAGGAAGTCGGTCTAAAACGTACGAAAGCCCTGCTAATTCAGATTTGTTTTCGGCAATAGAACCATAGATTTCAGGACGTAGTAACAGAAGTGCTTCACGCAATGCTTCCCCTGAAATTCCCATAGGCTTATAGAACCCACGAGAGAATAAATGCCTCATTGTAACGTACATACGCTCAATAGCTCGTTTTGACTCCTGAGCTCTGGTTCGTTCTTTTACTTTCATAATATAATATATTTCGTTTTCTTAAATATGTTTACTTTCTCCAATCCTCTCTGTCACCAAAATAGTGGACATAAAAAGCAAATGATTGAAAAATAAAAATTAACTTCACAATCCCCGAAACCTATGCTTCTGCACCTGACGAATGGTTTCGCTGTTCCACTGAATGCTCTCCACAAAAGGCTTCTTTCGTAGAGGACAATCCAAATCGCATATTTCACAGGAAAAAGATTTACAATCATCCATATGGAAATTAAAATCAATGGTTCGTTCAGTATTTTTTAGTAATACCTGAATCACTTTTTCCATTTCTTGATGAGCCTCTCGAAGTGAATAGTAGTAGGGTAAAGTAATGTGTGCATCAATATGCAAGTGAGAGCCAAATTGTTGTACTTTCATGTTGTGGATATCAATCCATTCGGAATGGCGATTTTCCTGAAGAACCTTTACAATTTCGGTAATGAGGTACTCATCTTGCTCGTCCATAATACCACTGAGTGCCTTTCTGATGATTCTGTATCCAACGATGATGATATATCCTCCAAAGACAAGAGCTACAATGGCATCCAACCATAGCAAATGAGTGAAATAAACTAATACTAAACTGGCTACCACTCCAAGAGTCGAAATAGTATCACTTTTCAAGTGTTGCCCAGAACTCATCAGTACCATCGAATTTTCTCGCTTTCCTTTTTGGTAGGAAATATGTCCCAGCACATAGTTAGCAACAGCCGTTGTCCCTACTATGAAAATTCCCCAATCCAGCTGATGCAAAGCTACTCCCATTATGAGAGAATGTACTGATTGTGCAATGATTAAAATCCCAGCAATTACGATGAGCGTCCCCTCAATTCCCGAAGTGATAAATTCGACCTTTCCATGTCCGTAGGGGTGGTCATCATCACGAGGCTTTGCTCCCAAATAAAGTGAATATAATCCCATAAAGGCTGAGATTATATTCACTATACTTTCCATTGCGTCTGAAAAAACGGCATCTGAATTGGTTAATTGCCAAGCAATCAACTTGCCAATAAACAAAACAATGCCAACGATGGCAATCCCTTTTTGGAAGGATAAACTATTAGACATTAGATGGTCGCGATAACTTTTCTTTTGTTAAAATTTATCTTCAACTTCAGCCACATCCAATAAAAACTTGTGCATATCGGTGTTTCGCATAAAAGGCCTTAGTTTTTCACTTCCAGGCCCAAACATTGCCAACTCCACAAAATCAGAGGAATGATCCATACTAATCCACCCAACAGAAGTATGTGCTTTTTGGATTTCAGAAAATAATTTATACGGCAAGTGGTTGTAGTTGTAAATACCATCCTCTTGCCCTGCTTGAGCGTAATAAGTTAACAACTCTCTGGCCTGGTCATCAGTAATAGACATCTTCCCACAGTTATTGTACACGCTTTCTTTGACTTTAGCTATGCCGTCAGTAGGCTTTATGTTCTGCAATATCCAATCATTTGAATGTTTAAAGTCTTGAATTCGGTCAAAATTACCATTACATTGTTTCCCGTAAATCAATCCTGGATTTGCATTTCCATGATCGGATGTTAGCACTACTAACGTATTTCCGTCTTTTTTAGCAAAATCAATGGCAACTTTTACGGCATCGTCAAATGCCACTTGGTCGTAAATCAGTCCTCCAAGGTCATTTCCATGAGCTGCCCAATCTACTTTTCCTGCTTCAACTTGAATTACAAACCCTTGAGGATGATTCTTCATAACGTCAATAGCTTTGGCTGTCATCTCAGCGAGTGTTGGAATTTCAGCTTTAAGTACTTCATCCTGCATGTGGTCGACAGTATATGGCAAAGCTACATCGGCAAAAACTCCAAAAAGAGGTTTTTTAAGTGATGCTTTTTGCATATCTGCTCGATTTCGAACCACCGTGTATCCTTTTTGCTGTAGTATTGCATACACATCCTTCCCATCTTCACGTAAAGAAGGATTGAACACTTTGTTTCCACCTCCCATCATGACATCAAATCCTAATTCCGTATACTTCAACGCAATACCTTCCATATCATTACGTCTTTCCGACCAAACAGAGAATCCTGCAGGTGTAGCATGAGTTATTGGTACGGTGGTTACACAGCCTACCTTTTTTCCAGCTTTTTTAAACTTTTGTAGAATAGGTAGATTTTCCTTTCCATCAGGACTTATATTCAGACTTCCATTATTCACACGAACTCCCCCACCCCAGGAGGAACTTGCTGCAGCTGAATCAGTTACAATAGAACTTGCTGAAGCCATATCCATTAAACCTCGTTGTACTAAATTGGTCTCATAAAGCCCCATCCAATTGGACGGACGATCAAACTTTCGTCTGATATATATGTCTGCCATAACAAGTGTTCCTACACTCATACCATCACTTACCATGAAGATGATATTTTTAGCTTTCTTTCCTTTATTTTCCTCTAAAATGGTATTCGCACGTAGGTCAAAAGAGGAAGTTAACATTCCCCCCAATGTGGCTAATGCCCCTTGTTTAAAAAACGACCTTCTTTTCATACTTCTTATCTTTAAACATTAATCTACTTAATCTCTCTAACCAGAATTTAGTTTGGTCTCATATTCCCAAAAAGACACCTAACTATTGAAAAATATGCATTGAAAATGTTGCGAAAGTTACGTATTTTATCAGTAAAAACAAACATAATAAACAAAAAGTTTTTTTTACATATCTATTCTATTTACTCATTTATCCTGTTTTTCAGTTTTTTGATACCAACGATGTCGTTTCAACATTCGAATAGTTGGAGTTAGAAAAAATAAAAAAAACAACGATGTCAAACTATTACTAATAGTAAATGCTATAGCAACTTGCAACGACGGATTTTGGCTCAGAGA
The DNA here is from genome assembly GCF_043187445.1 of Capnocytophaga canis. Lineage (NCBI taxonomy): Bacteria > Pseudomonadati > Bacteroidota > Flavobacteriia > Flavobacteriales > Flavobacteriaceae > Capnocytophaga > Capnocytophaga canis. The sequence goes on from NZ_CP171121.1 coordinate 823,917, forward strand.
TGTAGCTATGCTTTCTAAAAGCCCAAAAAATGGAAAAATAATCAACACCCCGACAATATTGAATACCGAAGCAGAAAGTGCTACCAAACGAGAGATTGGTGACATCCGAAGGCTGATAAGCAGTGCCGTTGAGGTTGTTCCAATATTTGCTCCAATAACTATGGGGATAGCAGAATCAATGGTAATAGTTCCCTGTGAAAGCAACACAATCACTAACCCCACTACTACTGAACTTGATTGAATGATAACAGTAATAAGAATTCCGTATAAAATTCCTAATAGCGGATTCGAGGCTTTGGAAAGTACCTGAATGAGCATTGGGTCTTTTTTTATGGGTTCCATAGCCTCACCAATGTAAGCCAAAGAGAAAAAGATGAAGCCAAAGTAAAATATTGATTTCCCAACAACGGACACTTTAGCAGGAATCATACTAATTAACGTTCCCAAAACGATAAACAGAGGGCCTAAAAACGTAGATTCCAAAGAAACAATCCAAGCTGTAGAAGTTGTCCCCACGTTTGTTCCAAGTAACACTAAAATACTATCTGTAAAGGTAATCGCTCCAGCATTTACTAGTGAAACAGTTATGGACGAAACCAATGTACTTGATTGAATAACAGCTGTGAACACGCCTCCAAGCAAAAAACCTCCTAACGGAAATGCTGTAATTCGACGAATCCAACGAGAAAGACGCTCTGTTCCCAAATTCTCGATTTCTTTACTAAAACTATGCAATCCGTAAACAAATAAAGTAATAGAAGCTATGATGACAATAATCGTTTGAAAATTCTCCAACATTTTTGTACAAAATTAACTTAGCAAAACTACTAAGATTTTCCAATTCAACGAACATTTTTATCATAATTAACAGTACTTTCTTCGAGTTGTTCAACATGTGCATGTATACTGTTTAAAAAAGTTTTTTAATTATGAAAAAATTCCTATTTTTGCGGTACGGTATGCTTTATCTCTTATTTTTCACCTGCATACAACTGATTTTAACCATACTAAAATATACATTTGAAGTAAACAAACTCCTTTCGAGGCACTAAATAACGAACCTATGCTACAACTAAACATAAAAAACGAAACCAGTCGACTAAAAGCCGTAATTTTAGGAACAGCCCAAAGCAACGGTCCTACACCTACGTTAGAGGAGGCATACGACCCTAAATCAGCAGAACATATCAAAGCTGGAACCTATCCGATTGAAAAAGATATGGTAAGCGAAATGGAAGCGTTTAACGCTGTCCTTAAAAAGCACGGTGTTACTGTATACAGACCTGAGTTAATCAAGGACTATAACCAAATTTTTTCACGAGACATCGGTTTTGTCATTGAGGACATTTTCATCAAAGCAAATATTTTACCCGACCGCGAACGTGAACTTGATGCCATTCAATACGTGATTGACCAAATTGATCCTACCAAAGTGGTTCGTCCCCCAGAAGAGGTACATATTGAAGGTGGTGACGTAATGCCATGGAATGACCATATTTTCATTGGAACATACAAAGGAGGGGATTATAAAAACTACATTACCGCTCGTACAAATACACAAGGGGTAGAATTCATCAAAAACCTTTTCCCTAACAAAATTGTAAAGGAATTTGACCTCGTAAAGTCAAAAATTGAACCAAGAGACAACGCTCTGCATTTGGACTGTTGTTTTCAGCCTGTGGGCAAAAATAAAGGGATTATTTACAAAAGTGGTTTCCGCGAAGAAGCAGATTACATGTATTTGGTGGAGCTTTTTGGCAAGGAAAATCTATTCCATATCACGCGAGAGGAAATGTACCACATGTTTAGTAATATATTTTCAATTGCACCCGATGTGGTGGTTTCAGAACAAAAATTTACACGTTTAAACAACTGGCTGAAAGACCATGGATTCACCGTTGAAGAAATTCCATATTATGAAATTTCCAAACAGGAAGGTCTGTTGCGTTGCTCAACCTTGCCCCTTATTCGTGAATAAACCCAGGTTTTAAAAGATACCTTTGGGGACTTACTAAACATCTTTCTGTTTTACGTGAATCATAATCCTCATTACAAACCAATGTTGAATGAAAAGGATAAGCGAATCACTTTCGAGAAGATATCAGTAAACTCTCTTTCTGCCAATTATATTAAAAAAGGAAGTGAATTAAAAATCGTAGGTCGTGTTTTAAAAAGTATGATGGTATAAAAATTTGACAATCAGGGAATAAAGTTGTATTTTTGTTGAATGCTAATAACAATTACACTCCATTGCCCCAATTGTCAAAGCACAAAGATAGTCAAAAATGGGAATAAAAAGAACAAAAAACAAAACTATCTTTGCAAAACCTGTAAACGCCAATTTATCGGCGATCATAATCTGACCTACAAAGGTTGGGCTTCGCATATTGCTGCGAAAATTCTCTTGCTTTTGGCAAGAAATGTAGGTATTCGTGATATTGCTGAAATTGAAAAAGTTAGCATCAAAAAAGTACTTTCGGTTTTGGTAAATTTCAATCGAGAAATCAAACCCAAACAAAACAAATACAAATCATTACAAGTTGATGAACTTTGGACTTTTGTGGGAAAAAAGAAGAATAAAAAGTGGTTGATTTATGCTTATTCTGCTGAAACAAAGGAAATTGTAGCGTGGGTATGGGGCAAACGAAACATAAAAACAGCCCAAAAACTTCGTGAGAAATTGAAGAAATTGGGTGTTAGTTTTGATGAGATTTGTACAGATAATTGGGAAGCTTTTGCGTCTGTTTTTCAAGAATATACACATAAAGTAGGTAAAAAATACACTACTGATATTGAAGGAAACAACACACTTTTGAGACATCGGATACGCCGAGCGGTGAGGAAAACTTGTTGTTTTTCAAAAAAGTTTGAAAACCATATAAAAGCCTTTGAAATTGTGTTTTTCTACATCAATTTTGGGTGGATTTGAGTATCATACTTTGGGAAACACTACCAAAATCGTACTCTACGACATTTTTTACAATATTCTAAAAAACAATAAGTTACAACAGATGCAATAGGTGTTTTTTTAAGTGAGTGACAACCATAACAAATATATTACCTACGGATTTGGCTTTACGAATGTGGCCTAAAGGAGATGACCCATCGGTTAAGTAACTAATAAGTAACTATTTTTTTTTAAAACCATAATATTTTAGTATACAAAAAAATACAATGAAGAAGCAAATAACCAACACAATACTAATGATTCGTCCAGTTCGTTTTCGCATGAATGAAGAGACGGCTATCAACAACTATTTTCAAGAAGAAATAGAACTAAAAAACGAAGAAATTAACAACAAGGCACAACAAGAATTTGATGCTTTTGTACAAAAATTAGAAAAGATAGGAGTAAATGTTATCGTAGTAGACGACATTTACGAACAAAACACCCCTGATTCCGTTTTTCCAAATAATTGGATAAGCTTTCACCAGAATGGGAACATTGCTCTATATCCAATGTTTGCGGAAAACCGTCGTCGTGAACGTCGTGATGATGTATTGGATTTGCTTGAGGAAAAAGGATTTTCAATTGAGAATGTGTACGACTATACCGATGCGGAAAAAGAAGAATTGTTTTTAGAAGGCACAGGCTCAATGATTTTAGATAGAGCGAATGAGGTAGCTTATTGTGCATTATCGCCCCGTGCTGATGAAGAACTATTCATCGAATTTTGTGAAGACTTTGAATATACTCCTGTGATTTTCAAAGCATACCAAACTGTAAATGGCAAACGAGCACTGATTTACCACACTAATGTAATGATGGCTTTAGGAGAAACTTTTGCTGTAGTTTGTTTGGATGCCGTTGACGACAAATCGGAAAGAAAAGCCTTAACAGAAAGTTTAAAACGTACGGGGAAAGAAATTATTAGCATTACAGAGGAACAAATGCATCGTTTCGCAGGAAATATGCTTCAAGTACAGGGTTCAGACCACACTTATCTGGTGATGAGCCAAGCTGCTTATGATTCATTAACTGAAAAACAAATAAAAAACATTGAAAAGCATTGTAAAATCTTGTATTCCAATTTGGAAACTATCGAAACCTGTGGCGGTGGAAGTGCAAGATGCATGATGGCAGAAGTTTTTTTACCAACGAACTAAAATACGAACGCAAACAATGAAAACAAAGAAACGCAACAAAACCACAGCTATTTCAGGTTCATTTTCAAGTCATAAAAAAGGAAATGCTACTCTGAATCTCTTAACCAGCATCCTTTTGATAGCTTATGGATACGTAACTGTATTGACTCCCAATTGGATGGCTTTTGACTCGAATGCTCCCAAATTCTACACTTTTGCCATATTGAACTTAGTGGTTGCTATTTTGGTGTTCTCAATTAAAGATTTCAGAGAGAAAAATAAAGTCCTTTTTGGTTTTTTCACCAATAAAATTGGAATTGCATACACCACCATCATCTTTTTTGCTTTGCTTTCATTTGCAAAAGTAATTAATGTTGAAGAGGCTGTTTTACATTTTTTCAAAGTCTTCACCGCATTTTCGGCAGCTTGGATGGTATCCGCTTTAGTGATTTATAATCCGAAAAGCATTACGGTTTTAGCCGTTTCAATGACCGCTTTATTGCTTTACGATTCGTTAGAAACATTTCGTGGGGTGTCAAAAATCATTAAGGGAACAGGCTCAGACATCGACATAAAGTCCTCCTATTCAAACAAGAACATTTTAGCTTCAGCAATGTTTATTAAAATTCCGTTTGCAATTTGGTTGTTCTTCTTCAAAAAGGATAAACTTCGCATTATTGGAGGTATCGGAACCCTTGTGGGAACTCTTGCTATATTTTTCATGAGTGCACGTGCTTTCTACTTAGCTACATTCATCATCATGTTTGTACTCATTGGATATGGTATATTAAATTATTTCATTTTAAAAAATAAAAAAACTGCTGTTAGCGTTGGTGGGCATACGCTATTTGTGTTAATCGCTTTTGGAATATTTTCCTTTGTGCAAGGAGTGATGTATCCAAAAGCTATTAAGGAAAGTACAAGTTTCACGGCTCGTTTGGCTACAATTGCAGATCAAGAGAACACAAGTAATAACCTTCGGAAAACAGCTTGGACAACAACCCTTACAGAGATGATTCCAAATGACCCTCTGTTGGGAGTAGGAATCGGGAACTGGAAGGTTCGCTATTTGGAATACGAAAACTCGTACAGCCCTCATTACATATATATGTACAAGGCTCACAACGACTTTCTTGAATTAACCTCAGAAGCTGGTATCTTTGCTGGGTTAGCTTTCTTGTCAATATTTTTATTGATAGCGTATTATTTCCTACGTGCTACTTACAAAAATAAAAATCCAGAATTAGAAAAATGGTTATTTTTACCTTTATTCGGACTTTTCGCCTACTCCTTCGATGCATTTTTTAATTTTCCCCAAGACAGACCTGAAATTCAGTCTCTATTTGCAATTTATGTTGGATTAGCTGTTGGATTATTGGTCGTTCATTTGAGTAAAAACAATCAAATTGAAGAAAATGTAATAACTGAAGAAAACACTGATAAAAAATCCGTTAAAGCAAATTCAGGAGCCATTATTGGAATGATAGCTATCGTTACTATCGTGGTAAATTTAGCAAACGTAGTAGTACAAAAAATGTACTTCGATTCATCAAAAATTCAGCGGATGGTCAAAGAAGAGCAACAAGGAGTTCGAAAAACAAAATCTACATCGGATTTTTTAATTCAAAACTATCCTAAAATCCCAAATTTGACAGCCGTTGCTGAACCAGTAGATGTGGAAAAAGCTCGTTATCTCATTGACGAAAAGAAATTTGACGAGGCTCGTAAAGTTTTACAATCCATTGAATATAATCCTTGGGACGGACGTGCTGACTACTTTACAGCTGTATCCTACTTCATGGAAGAAAACAAAAAGTACGACAGTATTTACAAATATGCTATCTGGGCAAAAGTAGCAAAACCCAATTTCTTCGGAAATGTAAATCTGGCAACTTATGGTTTGAATGGTATGGGGCGAGAAAATGAATCTATCGAGCTATGGAAAGATTTTCTGGAATTGAGTCCACCAGACACAACTTCAACAAAAAAACCTAAAAAATGGAAAAAAATACTAAAAGAAAGGTTTCATGTTGATGTGGACAAAGACGGAAGAAACGCTAAGCGTCAAGAAGCAAGTGCATGGAATGCTCTGGCCTATCTATTAGAAAAGAATGGCATGGTAGAAGAAGCAAAAGCAGTTTTGGATACAGCGATAAAATATGTGCCAAACGACAAAACTGTAGTTGATAATCAGATGAAAATCACATCTCGACTCCAAATGGAACAGTATTTACCCATCTATGGAAAGGCTTTACAATTACAACAACAACGAGACTACGTGGAGGCAGTTAAACTACTATCTCAATTCTTAGAAAAAGTTCCAGCTCATGTTGATGCTTTAGGACAAAGAGCCATCTGTTATTATAACCTACAGCAATATCAAAACGCTATCAAAGATATCGTTCGAATGGAAGAATTGGGAGCTACTCCAAGTCCTGCCATGGATAATTATTATGCATCTTGCTACTACATGATTGGGGATCGTGCCAAAGCCAAAACACTTTTTGAAAGAGCCGTTCAGAAAGGAAATGCGGACGCGGTGAATAACCTAAACAAACTAAAATTCTAACGTATGAACCAAAAAGATACACATAAGAAGGAAATAGTATCTTCCTCTGAAATGAACGTAATTCTTAATCGACTGGCATGTCAACTTATAGAGCGACATGGCGATTTTTCAAATACAGCCTTAATCGGTATTCAACCTCGAGGAACATTTTTAGCCAAACGTTTAGTAACATTACTCAGCGAAAAATACAACATCAAAAACGTCCCTTTAGGATTGTTGGACATCACTTTTTTTCGTGACGATTTCAGAAGAAATAACAAACCATTAGAGGCAAATTCTACAGATATTAATTTCATTGTTGAGGATAAAAAAGTAGTATTTGTAGACGATGTACTTTACACTGGACGTAGCATCCGTTCGGCTCTGACAGCCATACAATCATTTGGCCGTCCATCAGAAATTGAACTTTTAGTATTCATCGACCGACGTTTTAGCAGACATCTGCCCATCCAACCCAACTACAAAGGGAGGCAAGTCGATGCCATCAATCAAGAGCGTGTGATAGTACACTGGAAGGAAAAAGACGGTGAAGATACCGTTTACATCATCAATAAAGACAAAATATAACATTCATCATGAGCGAATTAAGTGTAAATCACCTATTAGGAATAAAATACATCACCGAAAAGGATATCCAACTTATTTTTGAAACCGCTGACCATTTTAAAGAGGTTATTAACCGACCTATAAAAAAAGTACCATCATTAAGGGATATTACTATTGCCAATTTATTTTTTGAAAACAGCACTCGAACTAAATTATCGTTTGAGTTAGCAGAAAAACGATTATCGGCGGATGTAATTAACTTTTCAGCATCACAATCGTCTGTAGCTAAAGGAGAAACTCTGATTGACACGGTGAATAACATTTTGGCAATGAAGGTAGACATGGTCGTGATGCGACATCCGAACCCTGGCGCATGTGTTTTTCTATCCAAACACGTAAATGCTTCCATCGTTAACGCGGGTGACGGAGCTCACGAACATCCTACACAAGCCTTGTTGGACTCCTATTCCATTCGCGAAAAGTTAGGTGACCTCGCAGGTAAAAAAGTAGTAATTGTGGGCGATATTCTACATTCACGTGTGGCTCTTTCCAACATATTTGCATTGCAATTGCAGGGAGCTCAAGTAAAAGTATGTGGCCCTAAGACATTAATTCCTAAATACATTCACACACTTGGTGTAGAAGTAGAACACAACCTAATCAAAGCTTTAGAATGGTGTGACGTTGCCAATATGCTACGTATTCAAAATGAGCGTTTGGATATCAGCTATTTCCCCACCACCCGTGAGTATGCACAACAATACGGTGTAACCAAATCTATTTTAGACAATCTACCAAAAGAAATCGTAATTATGCACCCCGGCCCTATCAATCGAGGGGTAGAAATCACCAGTGAAGTAGCTGACTCTAAACAATCCATAATCTTAGATCAAGTCGAAAATGGAGTTGCTATCCGCATGGCTGTGATTTATTTATTAGCCTCAAAAATAAATAGATAAAAGATGAGTACAAAAATCATAACAATAAAAAAATCAGAATTATCAGACTTTGTCAATACATTTAAAGATAAAGAAGAGTTGAAGTCTACGCATATTATCTTAGATTTATCAGAGATTAAGGATTTAGAAACCAAGGACTTAATTCCGTTTGTAGAAATTTCAAAATATCACACTAAGAAAAACAAAAAAAGCTTAGTCATTGTTAGTGAAGAGATTACATACGGAAATATTCCTAATGAAATCAATTTGACTCCTACCATTCAGGAAGCAAAAGATGTAATTGAAATTGAGGACATTCAACGTGATTTAGGATTTTAATGGAACTGACGATTTTAGGTTGCCATAGTGCCACTCCACGCCCGAACGCACGTCCTTCATCGCAGGTTTTGGAACTGCGAGGGCATCTATTTCTCATTGATTGTGGTGAAGGTTCACAAATGGCTCTACGAAATGCAAATGTTAAATTTTCAAGAATTAAGCACATATTTATCTCGCACCTACATGGCGACCATTTCTATGGGCTACCAGGTTTAATTTCCACTTTCCAACTTTTAGGAAGAGAAACAGAATTGCATATTTACGGCCCAAAAGGTATCAAAGAGGCTATATTGTTGCTACTCAAACTGGGAAATGCATGGACTGCTTTCCCTCTGATTTTTCACGAATTAACTTCCGAAGAGTCCGAAATATTATTAGACGACGAAAAGGTAAGTGTCCAAACTATTCCACTAAAACATCGAGTTTATACCAATGGTTTCATTTTCCGAGAGAAAATAGGTGATCGCCAACTAAATTTAGATGCAATCTACAACTATGGCATTGAAACATGTGATTATCAAAACATTAAAAACGGGAAAAACATCACCTTGCCCGATGGCGAAGTAATAGCAAATGAGCTACTCAGCTTCGACCCGATTGAACCTCAGAGCTATGCCTATTGTAGTGATACAATTTATTTTGAAGAATTAGCAACTAAAATTAAAGGTGTTAGAACAATCTATCACGAATCCACATTTTTACAACAACATACAGATCTGGCAGAAAAAACAATGCATTCAACAGCTCTCCAAGCGGCATTGACTGCTAAAAATGCAGGAGCTGAGGTTCTTATTATAGGACATTATTCATCAAGATATTCCGACAAAAATCTTTTTCTAAAAGAAGCCCAAACGGTTTTTAAAAATACTCTACTATCCGAAGACGGAAAACGAATAAAGTTTTGAAACAACCATTATTTGTTTACAAGAAAACAAATACGTCATTTAAAACTCCTCCATTCGAAAGAGAAAAACTATAAGTCGGAAAAATATTTATTACGGATAAAAAAATAATGATACAAACACAAATGAAATTGATATTTTTCATATATTTTCTATCAATCCCTTGGGTTTTCCCTCAGAATGACTCAATAAAACGTGAAAAAATTGCGAAAGTACGTTCATTTGCCGATGGAAAAAAAGAAGCCGAAAAGATTATCCTTTCGTTAATTCACAAAGGTACCGTACCTGGTGTTGCAATTACCATCACTAAAAAAAATAAAACACTTTGGCAACAAGGATATGGCTTTGCTGATTTACAACATAAAACTCCCGTATCACCACAAAAAACACTATTCCGAATAGCCAGTGTGTCAAAACCTATGTCAGCAACCACCTTGGCTAAATTACAGGAAAAAAAGAAGTTCGACTGGAACAAATCAATTTACACCTATCTTCCCAACTATCCCAAGAAAAAACATGACTTCACCATCAAGCAATTGGGTGGACATCTCGCGGGAATTCGTTCCTACAAAGGAAGAGAACCGTTTAGCAACAAACCGATGACCATTGAACAGGGAATCAACATGTTTAAAAATGAATCCTTATTATCTGTTCCCGGAACACAATACTTATATAGTAGTTTCAACTGGAATTTAATTTCCTTAGCGATGCAAAAATACCTGAAAAAGAGCTTTGAAAACATTGTTTCCGATGAACTTTTAAAACCTTTACAGATGAAAAACACCCTTCCTGACAAAGGAAAAATCATCAAAAATCAAGCTATTCCTTACTCAAACAAAAATAAAGGTAAAGGTTTTGTACGTTCGCCCGATGTAAATAATTTCTATAAATTAGCTGGTGGAGGCTATCTGTCCACCTCAGAAGATGTTGCTAAATTTGGAAATGCCGTATTGTCTGACGGGTTCATCTCTCAAAAAATAAAAGAAGAAATGCTAATGCCTCAGCAAACCTCTGCCGGAAGTTCAACAGGTTGTGGCATTGGTTGGCAATCTACCAAGGATTGGGCTGGACGCACCTACTACGGACACTCTGGAAATGGCATCGGTGGTTATGCTTGGTTTTTTGTATATCCTGAAGAGCAGGTAGTTGTTGTAATGCTTTTTAACATGACCAATCCAAAAATAAGTCAACAACTTCGAGATGTCATTGACTTTATTTTGGCTGGAAGTAAGTTTATTTATATGTAAAAGTTAACTAAATTGTGCTTATCGCACCCATTTTTCCATTTGTTGTTGTAATTTTTGGGCTTCTTCACGAGCTTTTTCGGCAAAATCAGTGCCGTTGGAGGCATAAATGATTCCTCTTGAAGAGTTTATCAGCAAACCATTATCTGCATTGAGTCCATACTCACAAACCTCGTCCAAACTACCGCCTTGAGCCCCTACACCGGGAACCAACAAAAAGTGATTCGGCACAATCTTACGGATTTCTTTCAGATATTCGGCTTTGGTAGCTCCTACTACGTACATCAAATTCTGACTATTTTCCCACGTTAAAGAAGTCTGCAATACTTTTTTATAAAGTTCCTCATTATTTACCATTTGTGTTTGAAAATCAAAAGCTCCCGCATTAGAAGTCAATGCTAAAAGTATGGTAATTTTATCTTCAAAAGCTAAAAAGGGCTCTACCGAATCCTTTCCCATATATGGAGCTACCGTAACGCTATCGAACTGCAAATCATTGAAAAAAGCCTTAGCATACATTGCAGACGTATTACCAATATCACCACGTTTCGCATCGGCAATGGTAAATATATCAGGGTGATTTTCATTGATATATGCAATAGTTTTTGCCAATGATTGCCAACCTTTCACCCCATAAGCCTCATAAAATGCCGTATTGGGTTTGTAAGCCACCGCGAAAGAGTGTGTCGCATCGATAATGGCTTTATTGAACTCAAAAATAGGGTCTTCAGTTTGTAACAAATGTGACGGAACTTTTGTCAAATCCACATCAAGTCCTACACATAAGAATGATTTCTTTTTCCGTATTTGATTTATTAGTTTTTGTAGTGTCATATACTGATACTTTTTATTTTTATGGTGTTATAATGCTGTAATTAAGATGATTTCTCCTTAAAAACAGAAAAAATATTGCCTTTTGAGCTTCCAAAGATAGGTGTTTTTAGGTAGTTTTTTATACTTTTTTAAACAATTTCATTTTTTGTATATCTATTCTGACAAATTACATTTATCATCATATGATTTCATCTTGATATAAACTTTAAGTTGCTATATTTTAACTTCTTATCAATCAAATAATTCAAAAAACACAACACTCTCAAGAAAAATATATCCAACAAAGTAACAAAAGGAATAATACTATACAGATACCATAGATTAAAATATTTTGTTTTATCCGTTCTTTTTTTAATTTACTTCTGATAGCCAATTTTATATACTCTAATTCCTCTTCGGATATTTCTTTCTCTTCAGATATTTTATCATTTACTTCTGACTTCCACCGATTGTTAGTCGTTTTATCTTTTTTGGCACGATATTTCTCACGCAAAGCATTGTTTGCATTTGTTCTTTTTATCATATCCAATACGTGTCCGCCAAAACTCATAATTGCACTTTGTTTTCCAATTGATTGCGTTAAAATAAATGATAGTTAATCAGTTAAGAAATTGACTTTTTGTATTTATTTTGATGATATTTCTTGATTTTACTCAAAAAAATGCAATTTGATACAAGAAATAATCTATATTATGAAAAATAATACTCTTTTTTGAGCGTCAGATAGAGCCAAGCTAAAGTCTATTTGTATTTAAGCTTTGACTTGGATTAGTTTAACAGAAACTATTATCGGATTGCTCGTCCAAACATTTGTAAAAACTGAGGCTCATCAGCAAGAGCATATTTTGCATAACTATAAAGTTCACGTGTCCATTTGTCAAGAGCTTCAAAGGCTTTATTTTTGTCTTTAGTAGCTTGTTCGCTTTCGTTTTTTTCCTGAGAATAAATGGCGTACAAATCTTTGGTTTGTGAGGTTTCCGATTGTTTTTCAGTGATTATCTGTTGCGTGATTTTTACCCTTTCTAATGGAGTGCGTAGGGTTTCTTGCTCAGCTAAATTCTTATAAAACAAAGTCATTTCCTCCAAAAGTGCCACGATAGACTTTGAAGGACTTCCCTTTAATGATAATCTTACCTTTGCTTCTTCATTATTTTTAAAAATGAGCTTTGCTTTGTTGCGATGTTCGCGATAGGATTTAGAGGTTTCATCCATTTTTTGTTTGAAATTCAGATATGCAACGCGTTCTTCTTCGGTTTCTTTCTTGTTAGAACCATACTGAGCTTGAGCCTTTTCGTAAAGTGCCTTTCCTTTAGCAATTTCCGATTGAGAATAGCCATAATCGTCTAATTTCTCGGCAATTTTGCTATTATTTTCCAATGTTTCAAAAAGAACTTTAGCATTTTGAAGCATTTCTTCGTTTGTAAAATAGATTTTAGAAGCCATAATTTTATATTTTTTATAGTTAAACGATTGTATTTTTAATTTTTTATCAAGGATTTTTATTTTATCAAGTCACTTTTTTATTTTCCGTACTTACTTTTTAATTTTCTACTAAAATAAGTATTCATTCCGTACTAACTTGTGTATTTTTTACACTTACTTTTGTGTTTTCCGTACTGACTCATCTGTTTTTTACACTGATTTATCTTTTTCCGCTATTGCTTTTATGCATTTTATAATGACTTTTAATTATTTTTAATTTACTACTTAGATTTTGTTACTTTATCCTTTTAACTTTATACTTTATCCTTTTAACTTTTAACTTGTGACTTGGATTTTGTTACTTTATCCCTTTAACTTTACACTTTATCCTTACCTCTTATAACTTATCAGTTACTTTTGCTGTCAAAGTTAGATATTTAGGATTTATTTTCCTAATTTTTGGAAAACATTTTTTATGGATTTTTAATTGACTATGGGAATTTTAAGAAAATGTTAGGATTTTTGCTTTTATTGAAAAAAGTATGAAATAGAAAAAATAAATAATTTTTGTGATAATAAATGAAGTTAGAGAAAAAAGCCTGTGTGCTAAAGCCTTATGGTTAATGAGTTCTAACTACTTTAATCCTAATACTGAAAAGGTTTACTATCTTTCTATATTATTGTTACTTTTTATCTTCAAAGAATTCAAACCAATTGCCGTCGGGGTCTTCAAAGGTAAGTAGTTTTCCGTAAGTTTCATATCGGATAGTGCCAATAAAATGAACATTTTGGCTTTTTAGAGTTTCGTAAAGATTTTCCATATCGTTCACTTCAAACATAATTCTTGTTTTTTGCGGTTTGACTTTTCCTTTCTCGGCAGGACGTTTGAGAATGGCAAAAGAGGTGGCTCCCAAATCGAATTCCACCCAATCTTCCTGCTGAAATTTCAGTACAAAGCCCAATTCTTGAAAGAATGCTTTAGAAACTTCCAAATCGCTCACATATACCCAACAGGCGTAGATTTTTTTGATGGTCATAATGATTAAAATATACTAAGAATATTCATTCAAACAGGTAAAAGAGGTATGAAAAAAAATCATTCTAAATATTCTATGATTTCATGAGTTACAAAATCATCAAAATCTAAAATGATTTCTTCATTTTTATACATTTCTTCTACTTTTTGAACTGCTTCTTGTTCGTTTTCTGCCTCAATCGGAACTATTCTTGATAGAATTTCCTTTACTTCTATTTTATAAATATTCATTTTTTTATTCTAAATCCCCTATTTTGTACAATTCAAAACTCTTCGTATGCAAAGCCGAAACAAAATCATAATCAATAAACTGTACTCTATTTTTTATTTGCTTAAATGCAGAATATGCTATTTTTTGTTCAAATTCTTTTTTTCTCTCACTTGCACTTAAAATATAAAATTTAGAATAAAAATCCTGTAAGTCATTAAATTTCAATAACGAATTTTGTATATCGGTAGAATGTTCAACTTCAAAAAAAGAATGTGGTAAATTCCTGTTATTGAACCATATCACATCTATTGTTTTAGCCCTATTAACGATATTTTGATAACTAAAATCAAATATTTTGTCTAAGGTAGAAATGCTCCTCAATGGTCTGTCTAAAAATAATTTATTTTTATCTTGTGCGGGAATAAAAGTGTTGTATCCTTTTAAATTTCCTATTTCGAGCAATAATCCCTGAAAATAAGTATGTGAAAATTCTTGTTCTTTCTTTGTAGATAATTGTATTTCGAACTTATTTAAAATTTCGTTCTGAAACTCTTTTAAAGCCCAAAGTCCTGGTTTTATTTTAAAGAAAAATCGTTCATCTTGTACAATCCTTCGTATGGAAGCAAAAGGAGTTTTTGTAGCCCAATCAGATACATTAACTTTATGATTGAGAAAACCGAGCGTTGCAAACCCTCCGTTTTCTCTCATAACTTGTATAACCTGTTCATATTGTTTCATATATCAGATTTTCCCCTTCTCGGATATCAATTGGGCTTTGTATCTTACTTCATTTCAAAAGACACTTCCATATTTTATGCGTCTTCCTCCACCACAGTGTTCTTCAAGATCAATTTTAACGACACAAATCCGATGAGTCCTGCCATTAGAGACGACAGCAAAATAACTAACTTAGAGTTATTGATAACCATAATATCGTTATCGAAAGCTAAAAGAGTGATAAAAATTGACATAGTAAAACCAATCCCTGCCAAGAAACCTACTCCTAAAACAGATTTCCAATTAATATCGGAAGGCAGTTTGCAAAGCCCAAATGAAACAGCTAAGAAAGATAATAAGAAAATACCCAATGGTTTTCCAACAATCAAACCTAAAGCAATTCCCAAGCTATTGTTTTGTGTTAATATCTCGGAAATGTCTCCCTCAAAGAAAATAGCAGTATTTGCCAAAGCAAAAATCGGTAGAATTACGAAAGCTACGGGTTTATGCAAATAGTGTTGCAGTTTATAGGAAGTCGACTCCTCTCCTCCATCACCAAATGGAATTGCAAAAGCCAATAGCACCCCTGCTATGGTGGCATGTACGCCCGATACCAACATGAAATACCACATCGCAACTCCTCCTAACAAATAAGGAATGAGTGATTTAACTTTTAAACGATTTAAAACTAACAACACCGCGAATATCCCCAAAGCAATAAGAAGATTTGTCCAAAGCAACTCTTTAGTATAGAAGATTGCGATGATAATAATTGCTCCCAAATCGTCAATTACAGCTAAGGCAGTAAGAAACACTTTCAGCGAAACAGGAACGCGATTGCCTAATAATGAGAGTATTCCCAACGCAAAAGCGATGTCAGTTGCCATTGGGATTCCTGCTCCCGCTTGGGTTTCCGTTCCGAAATTAAGAGCTAAAAATATTCCCGCAGGAATTAACATACCTCCGATAGCTGCAAAAATAGGAAGTAATGCATCTTTCACATTTGAAAGTTCTCCTTTGTAAATTTCTCGTTCTAATTCCAAACCGATGAGTAAGAAGAAAATAGCCATCAGTCCATCGTTAATCCAATGTTCAATGCTCAACCCTGCAGTTTTGGTTTGAAAAAATTGAACATAACTTTCTCCAAACGAAGAGTTTGCTATCAGAAGAGATATAACAGTACAGGCTATTAAAATCAAACCTCCTGCTTTTTCACTTTCAAAAAATTCTTTAAATAATTTTGTTGCTTTCATGCTTCATTTTTTTAATGATAGGATCTAAATAAATGTATCCAAGCACTTCTATTAAGAGATCCTTTGTGATTAATATAGATTTATTTGGCAATATCCTTAGACTTGCCGTTCGTTTACAGTATTTAATGTATAAAAAATATAATTGAAAAGATTTAAGTTGATGGTGAACACTACTTTTCAAGTTGGAATAGAAGTGTTCACCTCAGCAATGGATTGCATATAAACTTATCACTTAAAAAACGGTACATCCGCAATTTCTCAAAAAATTTAGCTAATACAGATATTCTTTTAATGTTGTTCAGTCTATCAAAATCTTTCGTACTAATTTTATGGGAGAAATACCAAGTAATTATTATTATTTATGAACTAAAAAATATCTCCTTCTTTGAGTTTTTCGGTATTTTCGGCAAGTTGTAGCTCGTCGATAAGACGCTGTACATCACCGTTGATAACGTTTTGCAAATCGTAGAGTGTCAGCCCGATGCGGTGGTCAGTTACACGTCCTTGCGGATAGTTATACGTGCGGATTTTAGCACTTCTATCCCCACTGGAAACCATACTTTTGCGTCGTGCTGAATCTTCTTCCATTTTTTTAGCCAATTCCATCTCGTACAAACGCGAACGCAACACTTTCAAAGCCTTATCCAAGTTTTTATGCTGTGATTTTTCGTCTTGGCAACGTACTTCAATCCCTGTGGGAATGTGTTGCAACTGAATGGCGGAATACGTGGTGTTCACCGACTGCCCTCCAGGTCCTGTTGAGGTCGTTCTGATGATTTTAACGTCTGCCATATCCAATTCCACGTCAAATTCTTCTGCTTCGGGCAATACCATCACAGTCGCCGCCGAAGTATGCACTCGCCCTTGTGTTTCCGTTTGCGGAACACGTTGCACACGATGTACCCCAGCCTCAAATTTGAGCGTTCCGTACACGTTGTCGCCCGTAACTTCAAAGATAATTTCCTTATATCCGCCCGAAGTTCCTTCGTTGAAGTCCATTACTGATGTATTCCAACCTTTTGATTGACAATATTTTGTGTACATACGATACAAATCCCCTGCGAAGATAGAAGCCTCATCGCCTCCCGTTCCAGCACGGATTTCCATTACGGCATTTTTGGCATCTTCAGGGTCTTTCGGGATAAGCATAAAGCGGATTTCCTCCTCCAATTGCGGAAGTTTTTCTTTGGCTTCGTCCAATTGCATTTTTGCCATTTCCACCATTTCAGCATCGGTTTCATTGGCGATAATTTCCTCAGCCTCACTAATGTTTGAAGTTACAATGATGTATTCCTCTCGCTTATCGATAAGCTCTTTGAGGTCTTTATATTCTTTGTTAAGCTGAATATAGCGTTTTTGATCGGAAATAACATCAGGTTGAATGATTAAATCCGAAACTTCGTCAAATCTTTGTTTTACAATGTTTAGTCTCTCAAGCATTTTGTTTTGAATATCTCTAATAAATATAGTAATTGGGTGCAAAAATAGTAAAAATGGTTTGAAATACAATTCGTTTTGAGAAATCTATATCCCTAAAAAGTCTTTTATAACCTTTTTTTGTGACTAACTAAGGAGTTACGCTCTGCTTGTATACTCTCTAAAGTTCCAGAGTAACAACCTTCTTCGTATAAGCTCCAAACACTCCCAATCCTCCTTTTATATTTGAGTTAAGAATTACGGTCTCACCAAAAGGCCCTATGTCCTCTGTGTCATTTTGCAAAGAAACGCTACGTCCGTATTCATAGAAATTAACATCCGTAGTATAGAGCGTTACGACCACCTGTTTCACATACTGAGCCGAACCGAAATCTTTTTCTGAACGCACCGTGATTCTATTTCCATCACGATTATTATCAGTAAAAAACTTAGCCTCTAATCTGCGATCGTAGTTAGATAATTCTTGACGAACCAAAATCACAGGAATGTAATAGTTACGTTCGTTGGCTCTATCTTGAAAATCAAAGGACACTTGATAGGCATCGCTACCTTCATTTTTAGTGTCGATAACGGTTACGTTTTGTATATCTCCGACAATGTTTTGAGGCACAGTACAATGAGCTGTTGCCTTATTTCCATGAGAATCTCGCACTTCTAAATGATAGGTTTTCCCCGCTTCAATTGGAAAAGTGGTTGCACTAATGGTATAATATTCTGAATTACTTTCATATGGAAGGGTAATGCTTTCATTTTGGTCGTTTCGCAACGTCACTTGTGCATTACTTACGGAAGGTATTCCCGATTGTGAGTGATTTCCAAAGGTAGGATTTGACATCGCCACTTTGACTTTTATATCGGGGCTATCGGCTGAAATATAGCTATGTATCACCAACTGAGATTGGGTACTGATTTTGGGTGGCTCAACCTCACTTTTGAAAAAATCTTCACACCCCACGAATAGAAATCCGCTAAAAACAAGCAATATATTAAAATATTTTTTCATCATAATTAGAATTTTAGGTTATACGTAATGGAAGGAATCATTGGGAATATGGAATACTGTTCAAGAACGTTTTTTTGACTTGAAGGATTTCCTGAGTATTCCCCACTGATGGCGTAGAAAAACGGATTTTTACGTGAATATGCGTTGTAAACCCCTATTTCCCACGTACGTTTCATGTTCTTTCCTTTGCTTTTATGAAATTGTACAGCTAAATCCAAACGATGGTAAGCTCGCATTCTGAAACTATTTTTTTCATCATAGTTATATGCAGTATATCCTCTGATGGCATCAGAAACATCCCCTTTGTCTACTTGGTAGGAGGAAACAGGCAAGCTAATTGCATTTCCCGTTCCGTAAACCCAAGTGCCTGAGAGAGTTATCCTGTCCGATAGGTTATAGACAGCCACGAGGGAAATGTCGTGTCGGCGGTCGTAACGAGGAAAAAATTTACGTCCTCCATTATCTCCATCAAATTGATGTTGCGTCCATGAGAGGGTATAGCCTAACCAACCCGACAGTTTTCCAACTTTCCGTTGTAATAATAATTCTGTTCCGTATGACCAACCTTGTCCCCGAATGATGCTCTCTTGCCAAGCATACTCAGAAACACTTTCAAAGTCTTCTAACAACAAGAAATTTGCACCAGGAGCATACCCAATAATATTGTTCATTTTTTTGTAATATCCTTCCAAGGAGATGCTTAGGTTTTTGTCTAAAATGTCTTTGGCAATCCCCACTGCCACTTGTCGCGATTGCTGAGGTTTTACTTCATCGGTGGTTGGTACCCATAAATCCATCGGTAGTGAAATCCCCGAGCTACTCAGCAAATGCACATACTGACTCATAGAGGCATAGGAGGCCTTCACCGACCAATCGTTCGGCAATGTATATCCCACAGAAAATCGAGGTTCGAGGTCTTGATACGACGTGTTTTTATGCAAATAGTGACTCAACCGAAGTCCTGCATTTAGTCGTAATCTTTCTTCTATCGTAAGTTCATTTTCAATATAAATTCCTGATTCCAAAGTTTTTATATCTTGTATTTTGCGTTCGAATTGGTTGAAAGTTGGGTCTTTAATGACAATCGCACTTGGCCTAAATCGATGGAGCGTAGAAGCAAATCCCGTACGAATCAAGTAATTAGGATTTAAGTTGATTTGCATGTCATATTTAAGTCCAACATCCTTAATTCCAGAGTTGTACCGCATTTCGAACGTATTATTTTTATACGTATTTTCTTGGTATATTTCAAATAAATAATCACTGAAAATCAGCGAAGTATTGGAAAATATTTTATCCGTAAACAAGTGATTCCAACGCAAAGTAGCCGTAGCATTTCCCCAATGTAATCCTCCTTTGAACACCTCTCCTGTGTTTTCTTTATCTCGGAAGTAGAACTTATCCCGACCAAAATACCCACTTAGATATAATTTATCTTTTTGGCCGAAATCGTAGTTTACTTTCATATTGAGGTCGTAAAAGAAATAACCTACCTTTTCGTTTTCAGGCATTAGCGGACGCGTCAATACATCGATATAGGTTCTTCTGCCTGAAATGATAAACGATGATTTGTCTTTAACGATGGGAGCTTCAAGCGTAAGCCTTGATGAGATAAGCCCAATCCCAATATCACCTGCAAATCGTTCTTTATTTCCGTCTTTCATGCTCATATCTAACACGGACGAAAGCCTTCCTCCGTAGCGAGCGGGAAATCCACCTTTGGTAAGATTTACGTTTTTAATGGCATCTCCGTTGAAAATAGAGAAAAAACCAAACAAATGTGAAGCATTATAAACAGGAGCATCGTCCAAAATCAGTAAATTCTGATCAGGCCCTCCTCCACGAACATACAAACCGCTACTTCCTTCCGAACCTGATTGCACCCCAGGTAGGAGTTGCAAGACTTTTAACACATCTTTCTCACCCAATAAAGCGGGTATTTTTTGTATCTGAGCAATGGGAACTTGGATGGTACTCATCTGTGAACTACGGCTAAGCATTGGGGTTGTTTCTCCCGTAACAACCACTTCTTCCAAAAGTTCAGCATCTTGCAATTCCACATTCAACGATATGTCCTCTGAAAGGTTAATGGTTTTTGTAAAAACCTGATAACCAACGTATGAAACATACAGCTCATACGTTCCCTCAGGGAGAGAAATGGTGTAGAAACCATAATTATTCGTTGTTGTTCCCACTTTTAAAGCAGGTATGTAAACATTAGCTCCGATAAGAAATTCCTTACTTCCTTTTTCGGTGATATACCCGCTAATGGTGTACTTCTTTTGTCCCCAAACAGCACTGCAAAACAGCACGAAAAAGAACAACGCAAAATTTGATGTTTTTATTCTCATTATTTAAAAATTTAATCAACTAAAATAGTTCCGTCAGAAATCAAGGTCAATAAAATGGTGTTTTTATGACTTATGGCTTTAAATTTTGTAGTGATTATCAAATTTGAAGTAGTATAAAGTTTCACACTATACGATGAAACTGAAAACTTTTCTTTAAAAAAGTAAGTTTCTCCCACTGAAAGAGACTTATTGAACGTAGCACTTCCTATCCTTATAGAATCAATAGCTTCAAAATAATTATTTTTTACACCTATGTTGTAATTTTCTTGAAATATTTCTTCCTTTTTACAACTAATCATGAATGTACTCAACCATATTAACAGCATTGTTCCAAGAAAGCGTTTTGTAAAAATCATAAACCCCATTTGTGTTATCTATTTTCTTCGGAACAAAGATACTTACACCCGTACTTTTTTCCAAAGGAATTTTATTAAAAAAATAAGATGTATGGTCGTAACATACAATTAATTTCTCAAATTGTTTTGAAAGTTCTATTTCCGTTTGATTAGGTTGTAAATGGTTCAAAAAATCCCCCATATCAAACAGATAATCAGAGCCTTCTTGGTCATATTGCAACCATTTGGTTGTATCTATTTTTTCCGTTTGTTGTGATAGACATTTATTAAAAAGATAAGCAAAATTTTTTAATTCACTTGTTTTTATAGTAGTAACGGCAGCAGATTGTAAAATTCCTTGTTTTTGTTTAAAATGAGAAACATATTTTTTAGAGATATTGTTGTAATTCACGGTACTTTCAAGCATATCTATTAAAATATCTTTGTAAGGAAAACCTGTTGCTAAAACCTCTGTTGGCGAGGCTATGATATAATCAAAACTATTTTTAAGTTCATAAAATACTTCTATGGATGCCATAAAACACGCGTCAAACAACAAAAAATCAAAGTGATAATTTACTAATGATTTCGCTAATTTTCTGATGTCCATTTCAGAATTAATCGCTGTGTCTTCTGTCGCGGTTTGGTCAACTCCAAACGATTTTACGGCTGTGGCTCTGTTTGAAGCCAACAGAGAACTTTTAGGCAACCAAGCACTACCGTGTGACCAAAGTACCAAGCCACGAATCTTTTGATTTTTGGCGGTAGTCAAAGTAATTACCTCATTTAAAACCTCTTTAAAAACAACTTCATTTGAAGAATCTTTTTCAGGATAGACTTTTAAAATTTTTGAATTGATTTGAGCAGTAGTGTCAGCTGAAATTTGGTATAGTAGTGGATGAGCTGTTTTGCGGTTCTTGGCTCGGTCAATGTAGACATAAATACTCCCTTTATCTGGATTTTCGGCTATAAATGCTTCCATTTCGTTTATGTTAGCAGTGGCATAAAAATCCAAGTCATTATCGGCTATCATGTACACAAACAACGCCTTATCTTTCTGTAAAGATGTTAATCCTGTGATTTCATCTTTATTGCAACCCACTAAAACAAACACTTGTAGCAATGCCACAAGTGTTTTTATATAAAATCTACTCCCCATATTGTTCAAATATTTTACTTCCATAAAAACCTTGACGTGTATTTATAAACCATATTTGCCCCGAATTGGCAAGTGTTTGATTTGAAGGGATTACTCCGTAGTGCTTAACATCATTATAGCGACTACTAATTAAACTCTCATTAACAGATGATATTTGTCCAGTTGTGTATCGGTCATAATCTTCAAATAGCGTATATCCATTTGTGTATTCTTGACGATATATCCCCATTATTTGAGGTATAGAAAAAGGTGCAGTTGCTGTCATTTCTCCCAAAATAGGAGCTTTTAAAGAAACTAATTTCGCTGGCATATCACTTATGGAACAAGATATACCATTGCAGTACCCAATAACCCAAGGGACATAGACATCTATCTGTGGGGCTAACTCAGGTTTTAACAAATACAAAACAGGAGTCGCTTTATAAATGGGAATAGGGCTGTACTTCACTACTTTTGATTTATCAATCAAATGTCTATTAGACATATTAATCCACTCATCAATATATTTAGTAGTATAATATTTTAACGACTGATTTCCTACCACACAATATTCCAAATCCACGTTTGATAAATTTTTAATTTCCAAGTAATCAGCTCCTTTTGGGGTGTAATTTCTTTTTAGTTCGTTGTGTAAATGTCTTTTCCCCATATGTGATTCATAGGTCAAACTGTCATACACAACTTTGACATCCTCTCCTCCAATAACAAAAGGAGTCGTTAGGGTTTCTGTTTTCACAATATTTTCAGAATTTCCTGCTACAAAAACGGAATAGCTCACTTCAACCTCAACTGCTGAACCATCTACCGATGCTAAAACAATGTAGTTATGTTTCAAGGTTTTGGATTTATTGGGGCTTTCTACTTCAACTTCAGGCTTCGTGCAACGAAGTTGAAGATTTAACGATATGCCTAACAGAACTAAGCTTCTAATAATTATCTTTTTCATAACATATCGTTTAATTAGTCATAAACCAAAAACCAAGGGTTCCACACTTGTACAGCGGTATAGTTTATTTCTTCGTTAATATTTCGTGCCTTATCAGTTATCAGCGTTCCGTTATCTATTTGTAGAAATTTGTAATTCCTCCAAAGATAACTCCCATTTGCTACCGCCCCACAAGCCAATGTCCAATGCAACTGACCATTGGCAGCTAAAAGACGTAACACGGGTTTATTTCGATAACGTATATGGTCGTAGGCGTGCAAACTGGCAAAGTGAGGCAGAGGATTTATCCAAATTTTTCCTCCTGAGGCAATCGGCATAGACCAAGCCATTTCTGCAGGAGTCATAGGTCTTGCCTCACCAAATGAACGATCCACATACCTAAGTAAGCTATTGAAAAAGGCAAATTCTCCAAAAGTACCTGCACAATCTTCAAAAAACTTATACTTATCTACTCCTTGATTTACATATACAATGTATCCACAAACCCAAGGTCCACACCAATTTCCTCGTTTTCCATAGTTCTGTATGGTTCTGTAATCTGCATATTTAGGAATAGGGAATGTATTTTTATTGGTGTTAAAATCAAAAACTCTACGTGCCCAACGAAATATTCTTCCAAAAAATTTACTATTTGTGTCATTTATTTCTTCATCGGTTGCCCCTGCAATTTCATGTTCTACTTCTGAGATGGCATTCCAAAAAGCCTCAGCCTCTTTTTCGCTTCT
The DNA here is from genome assembly GCF_043187445.1 of Capnocytophaga canis. Taxonomy (NCBI): domain Bacteria; kingdom Pseudomonadati; phylum Bacteroidota; class Flavobacteriia; order Flavobacteriales; family Flavobacteriaceae; genus Capnocytophaga; species Capnocytophaga canis. The sequence continues at coordinate 847,970 of NZ_CP171121.1, forward strand.
GTCAAATGCGGCTACCAATGAATCCTTTACAATTCCTATGTTAATTGCCTTTGCAAACTCAATTTCCTCTCGAATCGTATCATTTTCTATCAAGTGAACAGGGATATTTTCAAACGGTCTACCATCTTTTGGGAGTAACGCGGGAAAAACTTCTGTTGTTAACAATTGAATAATTTCTTGTTTATCAAGTTCTTTTACATCACTTAAAACTTCTCCTGTATCACTCGAAACAATTTGAGTTGGAGCTTCTCCTGACTTTGATTTTATTCCAACAAATTGCTCATCTTTCCAATCCACAAAAAAGGAAGGATTAGCTACCGATGATTTAGATGCCATCTCGTTGTAATTGAATGTTTTAGAAAACATTCCTTGTAGAATAGTACTTCTTTTCTTGGTAGCATTTACACGAACTGTTCCAATGGGAGAACTTTCTGTGTCCAAAGCAATATAGTCGTAATACTTTGGAATAGAAGCTAAATCATAAATAACAATTGGTCGCTCCGACAATCGATAACCATTCCAATTCATTTTCTCAACAAAACCTGTTGCTTGTAATTCTAAAAGAGCAACTTTACGAGCCATCTCGTAATGAATTACTTCTGAATTTTCTTTGAATTGATTCAACTCTTCTAAATCAGCAAACGGAAAAGCTAAATCTTCTGCTTTCCTGTTTTTACTAATGAACGTTTCCTCCACCTCTGGGGATAGAAACTCTTTTTCTTGACACGCCATCAAGGATAGAAATCCTATGGCAAAAAATAACCTTCTCATAAGAACAAAAATTTATACATGTCACAAAGCTAAGCCAAGTTATTTTAATAAACAAATTTACATATCATTTTTCTTTCTTGCTTAAACATAAATATTTTATAATGAATAAGTTACAAGTAAAAATAATTTTTACAAAATCTTAATAAATATAAAATATAGGTTTTTTTTGTAATTTTTAATATGTCTGAAAATACACTTTTCAATTCTTGATTAATCCCGATTCGATAAATATTTTTTTGGAGTAACTCCATATTTCTTTTTAAAAGCCGCAATAAAATGACTTGGAGTGCTATATCCTATTTTGGAACTTATTTCATTGATATTCATATCTTTACCCTCCAATAATTTTCGTGCAATTTCCATTTTATAATCGAACAAAAAAGCGTAAACTGAATCACCATAAATCTGCTTAAACCCTTCCTTTAACTTCTTAATATTCAACCCTATTTCATTGGAAAGTTCCTGTAAAGTAGGCGGTTCAATCATACGACCAATAATAATCTCTTTAGCTTTATGAATTTTAGCAATACTTTCTTCATCAGCCAAAAACGGACACTGCTCAATATCAGCTTCATTGGAACGATTAAAATAGAGCGCAAGTAGTTCATACACTTTCGCTTTCATATAAAAAGGCTGTAAATTTTTCTGAAAATTAGCATTCATTATCTGATGTAGTACCACCATAATAGCGGGTGCAATTTTGTCTTCCTTATAATACTTCTTGTCTCTATTTTCAAGACTTAAAAAATCTACATAACTCGCTTCATCGGAAAGTAACTTATGGAACTTTTGAATTGATATAAAAACCGAAACAATTTGTGACTTTGGCTCGACAATTTGATGCAGAGGTAAAGCCTGTTGTGGATTGTAAAGCAACAACATACATTCCGCATGTAGCGGTTTCTTGTAGTTCCCATTATTAAACAGAAATTGAGCTAATCCCTTGATATTGAAATGATACTGAATAAAATTCTGAGGAATTTCTTTTTTTATTTCTAAAGGCTCAGCTGTGTCATTTCCTATTTTTAAAAGGATGATATCCTCGCTAATAAGCACCACTTCAGAAGTACTTCCTGCGGTATTTTTTGAAAAAAAATATTGTAAATTTTTCATGTAATTTTATTTAGATTTGTTCTATATTTCCGTATATTCATTTTACTTAAAATACACATTATCAGTATAATAATTGCAAATATACAATAAAAAAAATAAACGCGTACTCAAAGAGACAAAAAAAGTTCTTTTAGCGTTATTTTTATATTTCAGTTGTGATTATTTTTGCGAAAGAATTAGCGAAGAATATTTTATGAATCAATATCATTTATCAAAGAGCAAAAGTTTTTACTGCATTGGGTTAAGCTACAAAAAAGCGGACGCTACAATGCGTGGTACTTTCAGTTTATCTTCTGAAAATAAGGCACTTTTGTTAGATGAGGCTAAGGCACAAGGCATTCAGGAGTTGTTAGTGATATCGACTTGTAATCGTACCGAGTTATATGGATATGCTGAACATCCTTTCCAGTTGATTCAATTGCTATGCGAATTTTCAAACGGTTCAGTGGACGATTTTCAAAAAATTGGATACATTTACAAAAACCGCGATGCTGTACAACATATTTTTCGAGTAGGGACTGGGCTAGATAGCCAAATTTTAGGTGACTTTGAAATCATCGGACAGATAAAACAAAGTTCTTCAGTTTCTCGCCAAAAAGGATTGTTAAGTACTTTTTTAGAACGCTTGATTAACAGCGTTATCAACGCCAGTAAACGCATCAAAAACGAGACGAATTTATCGGCAGGTGCAGCCTCTGTTTCGTTTGCTGCAGTACAATATATCTTGCAGAATGTGGTAAACATTTCTGAAAAAAACATCTTGCTATATGGCGTAGGAAAAATTGGGCGTAACACTTGCGAAAACCTTATCAAGCATACTCAAAACAATCATATTACTCTCATTAATAGAACTCGAAAAAAAGCTGAACAAGTAGCTGGAAAGTTCAACGTGTTGGTAAAAAATGAAAATGATTTGACCTCTGAGATTGCTAATGCAGATGTGTTGGTTGTGGCTACGGGAGCTCCACAACCTACTGTACACAAACAACTTATCGCAGAAAACAAAAAACTTTTAATTTTGGATTTGTCCATCCCTAAAAACGTAAACGAAAATGTGAAAGAGCTTTCGGGCGTAACGTTGGTTCACATGGATGCACTTTCAAAATTAACAGATGAAACTTTGGAACGCCGTAAAGAAGCCGTACCTAACGCTTTGCTGATTATTGAAGAGGTGAAAAATGAATTTTTCGAGTGGATGAATAGCCGTAAGTTTGCTCCTACTATTAAAGCATTGAAAAATAAATTAGAAAGCTTAAAACTTGCTGAATTGGATTTTCAACGCAAAAAAATCAACAACTTCAACGAAGAACAGGCTGAAATTATCAGTAATCGCATCATCCAAAAAATAACTACACAATTTGTAAACCACCTAAAAGACTCACAAACAGCTGACGAAACCATCAGCTGGATGCAACAAGTATTTCAGTTGGATGTAGAAGCTGTTTAAGGAATCTTTTGCCGTAATCTTTTTGACTGAATTAGAACAGATCTTTCTCCTTCAGATCTATAATCAGTTATAAAACATCTTTTAACTATTGAAGCTTCAGGGTTTTGAATCAATTAGTTGCTTTGTTGCTTACTTAATTTTTTTTCATATCTTTGTCCAAATAAAACCAAAATAGTTATGTACAATTTATTAAAAGGAAAAAGAGGAATCATTTTTGGAGCATTAGACGAAAATTCAATAGCTTGGAAAACAGCAGAACGTGTTCACGCCGAGGGAGGTAAATTCGTGCTTACGAATGCACCAATCGCAATGCGTATGGGACAAATCAAGCAATTGGCAGAAAAAACAGGCTCAGAAATCATCCCTGCAGACGCTACCAATATGGACGATTTACAGAACTTGGTAACCAAATCAATGGAAATTTTAGGCGGTAAAATTGATTTCGTATTGCACTCTATCGGGATGTCTGTCAATGTTCGTAAAAACATTCCTTACACCGAATCAAACTATGACTTTACTGAAAAGGGCTGGGATGTTTCGGCATTATCTTTCCATAAAGTGTGTCAAGTTTTGTACAAAAATGATGCAATGAACGAATGGGGAAGCATCGTCGCATTATCATATATGGCGGCTCAACGAACATTCCCTGACTATAATGATATGGCAGATAACAAGGCTTACTTGGAATCAATTGCTCGTAGCTTTGGATATTTCTTCGGAAAAGAGAAAAAAGTGCGTGTAAACACCATTTCACAGTCACCAACTCCAACTACAGCTGGACAAGGAGTAAAAGGTTTTGATGGGTTTATCGCCTATGCAGAAAAAATGTCTCCATTAGGGAACGCTACCGCACAAGATTGTGCTGACTACACTGTGAGTTTGTTCTCTGATTTAACACGAAAAGTTACAATGCAAAATCTTTTCCACGATGGAGGATTCTCTAATACAGGTGTAAGTCAAGAAGTTATAGAAAAATTTAGTTAGTTTTCCAAAAAATATACGCTAAAGGATTTACATTCAAGCTCATACCTATAAGCATTTATACTTTTGGAAAGCAACATTATAAAATAAAAATTTCGACTGTATTGTGGATTTGATACAGTCGAGGTTTTTGTTGTTTCATGAGGTATACTTTTAAAATAAAGATACATCTCTCCTTGATTTAAGTTGAGATTTTTTGTGTTATGCTAAAAAAAATCATCGTATTCCCTTTTGTGCTGTTGGTTCAGTTTTACCAGATTTTCATCTCCCCCTTGAAACCACCTACGTGTCGTTACACACCTACCTGTTCAAGTTATACCATCGAAGCTCTAAAAAAACACGGACTAGTCAAAGGAAGTTGGTTAGCAATAAAACGCATTTTTAGTTGCCATCCTTGGGGAGGAAAAGGTTATGACCCTGTACCTTAATCAGATATAAAAAAACAAAAACAATGAATTGGGAAGATTTACTTTCACTAAATCGCTTTGGCGATACCAAAAAACGTCTCAGAAAAGGGCAAGATGAAAATCGCCTTAACTTTGATGTGGACTATGATCGCGTAGTTTTTTCAAGTGCTTTTCGCAGTTTACAGGACAAAACCCAAGTGATTCCTCTGTCAAAAACAGGATTCGTACACACACGCCTAACACATAGCATTGAGGTTTCGGTGGTAGGTCGTAGTTTAGGTCGTAGTATCGGAACGCACGTGCTTAATAGATTACCTCACATGCAAGAACTCGGTTATTTGGCCAATGATTTTGGTGCAATTGTAGCGGCTGCATCTGTTGCTCACGACATTGGGAATCCTCCATTCGGACACAGTGGAGAAAAAGCTATTGGGGAATTTTTCAAATATAAAAAAGGAGCTACTATCAAGCATTTACTCTCGGGAAAAGAGTATCAAGACCTTTGTAGCTTCGAAGGGAACGCCAATGGATTCCGCATTCTGAATGAATCACGCCCAGGAGTTGAAGGAGGATTGCGTTTGTCGTATGCCACCTTAGGGGCTTTTCTAAAATATCCAAAAGAATCGTTACCTGTACGTCCTACAAAGAACATTGAAGACAAAAAATACAGTGTTTTTCAGTCGGAAAGTGCTTTTTTTAAAGAAGTCGCAAACGAACTAAAAATGCGCTCAAATTCAGAAGATTACACACTTAGATATGCACGACATCCGTTAGCCTTTCTGGTTGAAGCTGCCGATGATATTTGCTACACCATCATAGATTTTGAAGACGGCATCAATTTGGGACTTATCCCCGAAGATTTAGCCTTGGAATACCTCGGAAAGTTAATCAATGAGCGAATCAACACCCAAAAATACAGCAAATTATGTACACGAGAAGAGCGTATCGCTTATTTACGTGCTATAGCTATTGGAACCTTGATTCACGAGGCAACTAACATATTCATCGAAAATGAAAAAACAATCTTAGCGGGAGAATTTCACAGTTCATTGCTCAGCAAAAGTGTGTTTAAATCTCAAATTGAAGACATTATAAACATCAGTATTTCACATGTTTACCATTCTAAAGAAGTTATCGAAAAAGAAATTTCGGGTTACACCATACTTCAAGACCTGCTTGAAATCTTTTTCACAGCAACTTTAAATGATTTCAATGGCAAAAAAAATACATTTGATGAACTTATCTTGAAAATAATTCCCGAAACTTATAAAAAAGATTCTTCACTGTACAACCGAGTTATGGGAGTTACCTGCTATGTAGCAAGTCTTACCGATTCCAAAGCTGTGGAGTTGCATTCAAAAATTAGGGGATAATAAGCACATGTCTTTATGAAAGTATTAGTAATCGACAATTACGACAGTTTTGTTTTTAATTTAGTACACTATCTTGAAGATTTAGGGTGCGAAGTAGTTGTAAAACGCAACGATGAAATATCTTTAACAGAGGTAGCTGATTTCCACAAAATCCTACTATCTCCTGGCCCAGGCATCCCAGACGAGGCAGGGTTAATGAAAGTTATCATTGAAAAATATGCTCCTTCAAAAAGTATATTTGGAATCTGTTTGGGGCAACAGGCTATCGGCGAGGTTTTTGGAGGAACACTGATGAATCTTCCTAAGGTTTTCCATGGAGTAACCTCTCAAGTAACTGTCATAGAGGAAGATCTCTTGTTCAAAAATATGCCTAAACAGTTCACAGTGGGTCGCTATCATTCATGGGTAGTTTCATCCGTATCTGATTCACTATCCGTAACTTCTGTTGATGAAAATGGATATATCATGTCGCTCCGTCATAAAGAATATGACATTCGAGGGGTACAATATCACCCTGAATCAATTCTTACTCCCTTCGGTAAAACGATACTGAAAAATTGGATTGAAAATTAAAACATCTCTTGCCTATAAGCGTAAAAATACTTACATTTGCGTGGTTTTTAACTCTAAATGTTTTATTTATGGATACAAATCAGAATCCAACATTCAATTATAACAAGAACCCCATATTCGATCAGCGTTCAGAACTTAAACAACCTATCAGCGCTACGGTTGTGTATGTATTGGCGATTATCGGAATCGTTTTCTCTTTTTGCTGTGGCGTGGGTTTGATTCCTGCCGTTATTGCTGTATTAATAGCAAGTACAAGAATCAATCAATACAATAGCAATCCCGAAATGTACTTAGGCATTGATAATTTAAAAACAGCAAGGACTGTTGCATATATCAGTGTAATAATCAGCGTGTTGATGGTCTTATTATCTATCTACCTAATTGCTATCGTGGGATTGGAAGGAATTGAACAAATGACTGAAGAAATGCCTTATAATCATTTTGATTAGTTTTTAAAATTACTATTCTAAGCAAAAAGGCTTATGCAGTTAAACTGAGAAAACACTCGTAAACCTTGCATAGAGCTTTCTTTAGTCACATTGAGACTGGTACAAAAAAGTTAAAAATTATACGTAAAACATCGTATTTCTGAGAAAATTCTTAGATTCCTTCGATAAATATTTATTAAAAATGAAAACATTTACATTACTCTGGGGAGGTATATACGGAATCACCTCTATCATTTTAGGAGCTTTTGGGGCACACGCTTTCAAAAAAATCCTGTCCGTTGAACGATTAGCAAGTTTTGAAGTAGGTGTGAAATATCAAATGTATTCGGCTTTATTGTTACTCATCATTGGATTCTTCTTAAAGTTTGAATCTTCTTTAGAAAAATGGACTTCCATTTTAGTGATTTTAGGAACATTTTTCTTTTCTGTAAGCATCTACTTTTTATCGTTTCAAGAACATTGGGGTGTCAGTTTGCGTTTTTTAGGGCCTATTACTCCTATCGGTGGTACACTAATGATTATAGGTTGGGGATTATTAATCGCTTATTTTATCAAGTCAAAAGCCTAAACACATTTCAAGATGAAACATATTTTTCAAAAGGCACTGCCCCATTTGGTGGCAGTTGTGCTTTTTATAGCTATAGCTTTGGCTTTTTTTTATCCAGTAATGCAAGGTAAAACCATTTTCCAAAGCGATATAGTACAGTATACCGGTATGGCGAAGGAACGAAACGACTTCCGACTAAGTCAAAATGAGGAATCTTACTGGACAAACAGTGCTTTCGGAGGGATGCCTACTTATCAATTGGGAGCTAATTATTCATACGATTTTATCAAAAAAATAGACAAAGCTATTCGCTTTCTACCTCGTCCCGCTGATTATTTATTTCTTTATTTTATTGGGCTTTACGTCTTATTGCTTACCCTAAAAGTAGATATGCGAACTGCCTTTATAGGTTCAATAGCCTTTGGACTTTCTACCTACTTGATTATTATACTCGGTGTGGGACACAATGCCAAAGCTCATGCTATAGGTTATTTCGCACCCGTACTTGCTGGTATCTTACTGGTTTTCAGAAAAAAATATCTTTGGGGAGGACTGCTAACAGCCTTTGCTCTGGCTCTCGAAATCAATGCAAATCACTTGCAAATGACGTACTATCTGATGTTATTAGTACTCGTTTTTGGATGTTTTATGCTATATAAAGCATGTAAAAACAAAGAATTAAATAATTTCTTGAAAGCTACAGCCACACTCGTTGGAGCTGTTATTTTGAGTGTATTCACCAACGCTACATCGCTTTTAGCAACTCAAGAATACACACAGTGGAGTACACGTGGCAAATCGGAACTAACGATTTCTCCAGACGGAACTAATAAATTAAATAGCGGATTATCAAAAGACTACATTACGGAATACAGCTACGGATTGGCAGAATCGCTAAACCTTATCGTTCCAAGGTTGTTCGGAGGTTCAAACAATGAAGCTCTCGGAAAGGATTCAAAAACCTACGATTTTTTGGTAAAACAAGGCGTTCCTCCAACTCAAGCATTGGAATTTACAAACGGATTGCCTACATATTGGGGAACTCAACCCATAGTTGCCGCTCCAGCCTATATAGGAGTAATCATCTTTTTCTTTTTCGTGTTATCTTTATTTTTAGTCAAAGGTTACAAAAAATGGTGGCTATTAACAGGAAGTATCATGGCATTGGTACTTTCATGGGGGAAAAATTTCGACATCTTAACAAATGTGATGATTGATTATTTCCCGTTATATAACAAATTCCGCGCAGTTTCATCTATTCAAGTAATTTTGGAATTGTGTGTACCGATTTTGGCAATGCTTGGTCTGTATCGATTTTTGAAAAATACGACTGAAGAAAATAAAAAACCGCTTTTGTACACCGTTTGTATTACCTTTGGCATCGTAATTTTACTACTACTCGGCAAGGGACTCTTTGATTTTAAAGGAGTTAGCGACACTTTATATGAACAATATTACGGACGCGAAGTCGTAGCGATGATTCAAGAAGATCGGCAGTCCATGTATACGAGCGATTTGCTCCGTAGCACCATCTTTATGTTACTTACTATATTGTTTTTGAATTTATATCAATACAAAAAGATATCCGAAAAGGGAGTACAAATAGCTCTACTATTACTCATCATTTTAGATTTAGGAGGCGTAGCAAGACGTTATGTAGATGAGAAAGATTTTGTATCAACACATCGGATGAAACAACCCTTTGAAGCTACACAAGCTGATAATATGATATTAGAAGACAAATCTGTTTACCGAGTGTACGAACCTGAAGTAGGCATCAACGGAGCAAGGACTTCATATTTCCATCATTCTATTGGGGGATACCACGCCGCTAAACCAAAACGTTTGCAAGAGTTATTTGAATATCAGATTTCAAACCGAAATACAGAAGTGCTTAACATGCTCAATGTTAAATACATACTTATGCGTAACGAAAATGGACAACTCCAACCGATGCAGAATGAGGACGCTTTAGGCAATGCTTGGTTTGTAAATAAAATAATTACCAAAGACACCAACGATGAAGTCATGCAAGGGCTTTCGGATTTTAACCCGAGAACTGAAGCCATCGTCTTGACAAAAGAGGTGGAAAATTTAAATTTCAAATCATCGACAATGGATAGTACTGCAACTATAGTACTGAAAAATTACAAACCAAACAAATTAGAGTATAAAACTGATAATCAACAAAAAGGGTTTGCCGTATTCTCCGAAATGCACTACCCTCACGGTTGGATTGCAACCTTAGATGGCATAGAAGCACCTCACTACAGGGTGAACTATCTTTTGCGTGGAATGGAAGTTCCTGCAGGAAAACATACTATCACCTTTGAGTTCAAACCTCAAGTAGTAGCCACTGGAACTAAAATCACCTTAGCTGGAAATGTATTGTTGATTTTGTGGTTGCTAGGAGCAGGAGTCGTTTTTTACAAGAATAGACGTACAAAAACAGACAAAAAATAGAATAAACTGTCCGAAAAGTTATTTTTCTAAGCATCATCATTTCGAATAGGCAACAAACGAAATGATAACAAAAGAACCAACTTTTCGGACAATTTTTTTTGGAGTAAAGCACCACTAAAATTACTACTCATCTTCTTTATATTCCAAAATATCAGCAGGTTGGCAGTCAAGTGCTTTACAAATAGCTTCAAGGGTGCTAAATCGGATGGCTTTGGCTTTTCCTGTTTTCAAAATGGAAAGGTTGGAAAGCGTTAAACCCACTTTTTCCGAAAGCTCATTTAACGATATTTTTCGCTTTGCCATCATTACATCTAAATTTACAATAATTGGCATAATATCAAATAGTTAAATCGTTTTCTTCCTTCATTTTTGTACTTATTTTAAGCACTTCACTCAAAGTCATAAATAACAAACCCACAGCTACCTTAAACAACACAGGATTTGTATCCAATCGGATTCCTATATTTTTGCGTTCTATAACGCTATAAATCATTAAAGAAATATCAGTACATATAGTTATGATTATCAGTAGAATTCCTATTTTATTCAAGTTTTTAACCACTTTTTCGTTAAAAATTCGTACTCGAAGAAATAAGTATGCAGTTTTTCTGAAAAGATAAAGAATATATATGAACAAAAGATAACCAATATACCAAAGCCAAAGCACAATTTTAGCGAATAATGTGTCAGCTGTAACATCATAACCGTTCACTCTGATAGTCTCTTCCAAAAAGAATGAAATAAAACTCAAAACCCCGAAAATTGATAAAATAAATAGCAAGTCGAGAATAGTTTTTAGAATAAATATTTTTCGCATAATATCAAATAGTTAAATCGTTTTCTTCTTGTAAATCTGTTCCTTTTTTAAAAATGTAAGCAAGTACATACATCGTTGACCCTAAAAGAAGTATTATTCCCATATCCGATGCCGTTCTACGGTTAAATTCTTGGTATGACGGGATGTTAATAAAAATAAAATCACTTATGGCTTGAAAAATAAATATGAAGCAACTTAAAGAAATAGCTATTTTACTGATTTTTAAAAAATTGTCAGCCAATTTCTCTTTAAAAAACGAGTTGTTCACATTTAATTTTGAAACAGATTTAGCCGCTATCAAACTCATATAAATTTTTGAAAAGGCAATAATTAACTCAAAAAAAACAATAATTCCGTAATAAATTGGGTAATTTTGGAAGAACATCAATTTTCTACCCCAGCTTGATGTGTTGTTCTCTCTCGAAAAAATCAAAGGAGATATGAATTCGAACAACATTCGTATTGCATCAAAAGAAAATATCACTAATATCAACCAAACAGTTAATTTAATGAGTTGAAAATCGGAAGATGTAATCTTTTTCATTGTATCTGATTTTAAAATTATGATGCAAATATAATAAATTTTTATCGAAAAACAATAAATATTTATTATATTATTTGATTAAGAAATATAAAAAATAAGCATAGATTATTTCAGGAACCTCGACTAAATATGAGTTCTTATTGAAGCTATTATGGGCAAAGAATAAAAAAAGCCCCGAAGTGGAACTTTTCTTATAAAATGTATTCTATGATTATCTTTTGCTAATCTCAACAAAAGATCTTTCTGTACTTCCTACGTACACTTGGCGTGGTCTTCCGATTGGCTCTCCACCTTGACGCATCTCTTTCCATTGAGCTATCCAACCTGGTAAACGTCCAATAGCAAACAAAACGGTAAACATTTCCACATGCATTCCCAACGCTCGGTAGATAATTCCTGAATAGAAATCCACATTTGGATACAAGTTTCTTGATTTGAAATACTCATCCTCCAAGGCTACTTTTTCTAAATGTTTGGCAATATCAAAAATTGGGTCATCAATTCCAAGTGAATTCAATACGTCATCCGCAGCTGCTTTGATGATTTTAGCACGAGGATCAAAATTTTTGTACACTCGGTGTCCAAAGCCCATCAAACGGAATGGATCGTCCTTGTCTTTTGCTTTTCTGATATATTTTTCTACATCACCTCCATCGGCTTTAATATCTTCCAACATTTCTACTACAGCTTGATTAGCTCCTCCATGAAGAGGCCCCCAAAGAGCAGAAACTCCAGACGAAATAGTAGCAAATAAACCTGCATGAGACGAACCTACCAAGCGAACGGTAGAAGTTGAACAGTTTTGCTCGTGATCACCATGCAGAATTAGCAATTTATTCAACGCACTTGCTACTCTTGGATTCACTTTATACTTATTTGTTGGGACGGCAAACATCATATTTAGAATATTGTCGATGTATTCCATATCATTGTTATAGTAGTTCAATGGAAGTCCTTCTCGTTTGCGATACACCCACGATGCCAATACTGGAATTTTTGCCATCACTTTACATACAGCTTCGTACACATCTTTCTCACAAGATACGTCCACTGCCTTAGGATTGAAAGCTACCAAAGCACTGATCACCGATGACAACACTCCCATTGGATGGGCTGTTTTCGGGAAACCATCTAAAATACCTTTCATCTCCTCATGAATCATTGTGTACTTATGAATTGTAGTGATGAATTTTTCATACTCAGCTTTGGTTGGTAAATCCCCAAAAATCAGCAAATAAGCCACTTCCAAGAAATCTGCTTTCTCAGCTAACTCCTCAATATTATATCCTCTATAACGTAAAATCCCTTTTTCTCCATCCAAAAAAGTAATTGCACTTTTACAAGCTCCAGTATTTTTATAACCTGAATCCAAGGTAATCAACCCTGTTAAAGCACGTAATTTCTCAATGTCAATTGCTTTTTCATTTTCGGTTCCTGTAATCACTGGAAATTCATATTCTTTTCCGTCAAAGACTAATTTTGCTGTTTCTGCCATAAGTTTAATTATAAAGTTTTATTTTACTAATATCGTTTTTTCGCTTAAAACGTGGCTAATATACAAAAAACTTTTCTGATCAACAAAAATTTTTATCCATTTTTTTAACGCAGTTACTTTTTGGACAGTTTCATTAACGGATTCTTAGCCCCTTTTTAAACGAAAATATAAAAAAAATAGCTTTCCGCTTTTTTTCGAAAACCCGACCTTTCATATCTGTTTATCTGTTACTCTTACAATTTACTTCTTCTACATTTTTAAAGATATTGAGAAAAACCAAAACATTTTGTGGGTACTCTACCTCACGTATCGAAATTCAAAAAAACATTATTTTTTTGAAAGATAGATACAACATTCTAAAAGTAAAATCCTAACTACTAATTTTATAACTTAGACTCATCTATCAATATCAAACAACCGTTACTCTCTATACTATCTAAATCGTTTACAGGCACATACAAATGATTTTTGTGAAAAAGAATTCTTGAGCCTAAATTTTGATTATCGTATGTCAGTAAATAAACTTTGGTTTTGTTATTATTCCTATCGTGTTTAACGTAGTGTATTTTTCTTTGAAAAAGAAACGTAAATCTTAAAAAATCGGAATCTTCATAAACGTTCTGCACAAGGGAAGCATACTTGTTTATGTTCTCAGGCTGATTCGTAAACTGAATCAATTCATAGAATTCTTTTTTCTTAACATCCGAAGGAATTGATTTCTCTTGAAAATCCACAATATATTTGGGAAAGCATTCTTGTTTTTCTGTGATTGTAAAAATAGTATCATTAAGTATTTCCCAAAACAACATATTTTTGCCGTCTCCCACATTAAAATTATTTAGAGAAAAAAAACTATGAGCCAACCACCTATTTTTAATATTCTTTTCAATGCTATAATCTTCCTTTAAAATGCTATATGAAGGAGTTTTTCTATGACTACCCCCATACATATTTTTTGAAATAAACTTCCCATCGGACAAAGGATAGATAAAATTTGGAGTTATACTATCATATCTATCGCTCAAGTTTATAGTTGATTTGTATCTACCTTGAAAATCGTAAATAATCATCCGTTTTGTCTGATCATCATATATAAAAACATCATCTCCCTTTATGAAGAAAGAATTAAAATTACTATATTCATCGGGGGCTGCTCCTTTTGAACCTATTTGGGATAGAAACCTCCCTTGTTCGTCAAAAAGAAAAAGATTACTTAAAGAGCGTATTAAAAAACCTTGACCATTTAAAACAATTTCATCCAAGTTTCCTAACATCGATTCTTCTGAAAACTCAAAACAGACCTTTCTTTCAATATGTTGAGATAAGTCAACGTTCTCAATTTTATCAAAATCAATAAGAATTTTGCAAAACTCCTCCCTGTCTTCTTTTTTTTCGCAACCAAAAATGAAAAAAGACATAAGTAGACAAAATAAAATAGAATGTTTCATACGAAAAAACGTTTAGTTATTCTACGAACAAAAGTATAAAAATATTTGAAATGCCTATTGCCATGAAATTAAAAAGTTATCGCCTAAATTTGAAAAAGAGAACATAGCATTCTCATAATCTCTATTTTTTTTAAAAAAAAGGGCGAAAGATTTTTCGCCCTTATGTTATACTAATTTCACCAATAAATTATCGTCTTGTTTTTCAACGAAAGCTACCTTTTTGCTGGTCAGACCTTTGATGGTTTTATCCCATTTTTTGTTGGATAGTCCCGATTGGGTTTTTAACTCTTCCAACGGAAGTGTTTCCGCTTTTTGGAGGATTTCAAACACCATTTTTTCATCTTCGTTTAATTCTACTGTCTGTGTGGCTTTCGCCTCAGGCTTCATTTGCGGGAAAAAAAGTACTTCTTGTATACTTTCGTTATTGGTCAGGAACATTATGAGTCTGTCCATCCCGATTCCCAAGCCTGATGTTGGAGGCATACCAAATTCTAACGCTCGTAAAAAGTCTTGGTCGATGAACATCGCCTCGTCATCGCCTCGCTCGGAAAGTGCCATCTGTGCCTCGAAACGTTCGCGTTGGTCGATAGGGTCATTCAACTCGGAATACGCATTGGCGATTTCTTTTCCGCAGACCATAAGCTCGAAACGCTCGGTCAGATTGGGATCGTTGCGATGTTCTTTGGTCAGTGGCGACATTTCTTTCGGATAATCCGTGATAAATGTAGGTTGAATGAAATTTCCTTCACATTTTTCACCGAAAATCTCGTCTATTAGTTTGCCTTTACCCATTGTGTCATCAACCTCAATTCCAATAGATTTAGCAAAATTGAACAATTCTTTTTCGGTTTTTCCGGTGATGTCAAATCCTGTGAATTTTTGAATGGCTTCAGTCATTGTAACTCGCGGATACGGAGCTTTAAAATCAATCTCGTGCTTTCCGAAAGTGGCTTTGGTTGAGCCATTTACAGCAATAGCACAATGCTCCAAAAGCTGTTCGGTAAACTCCATCATCCAATGGTAGTCCTTGTACGCTACATAAATTTCCATTGCGGTAAATTCAGGGTTGTGAGTTCTGTCCATTCCTTCGTTTCGGAAGTTTTTCGAGAACTCATACACGCCGTCAAATCCGCCTACGATAAGTCTTTTCAGATATAATTCGTTGGCAATTCGCATATACAAAGGAATGTCCAAAGAATTATGATGTGTGATGAACGGACGTGCTGCCGCTCCCCCCGGAATGGATTGTAACACAGGTGTTTCCACTTCCATATAACCACGTTCGTTAAAAAATTGACGCATTGCATTGAAAAGTTTGGTGCGTTTGATGAAAACTTCTTTCACCTGCGGATTTACCACCAAGTCCACGTAACGCATACGATAGCGAAGCTCGGGGTCGGTAAAGGCGTCAAAGGTATTTCCATCGGCATCGGTTTTAGGAAGCGGTAACGGACGAAGTACCTTGCTAAGCAGTTTGATTTTCTTCACACGTACGGACTTTTCGCCCACCTGTGTAGTGAAAAGCTCTCCTTCCACACCGATGAAATCACCCAAGTCGAGTAATTTTTTAAATACTTCATTGTAAAGGGTTTTGTCTTCGTCAGGACAAATTTCATCACGATTGATATAGAGCTGTACGCGTCCTTGGCTGTCTTGTAATGAAGCAAAAGAGGCTTTCCCTTGAATACGGACAGACATTAGTCGCCCCGCTAAAGTTACCTTCTTTCCCTCTTGAAAATCCGATTTTACATCGGCAGAAGTTGTATCAACAGGGTACAATTCCGCTGGATACGGATTGATACCCAATTCTTTTAATTTATCAAGTTTTTCTCTACGAATTATCTCTTGTTCTGATAGTTGCATATAATTAATCGATTTTGTTGTATATTTTCTTTGAAGATAAACATATTATTGATTTAAAAAAGCCATCGTTTTCTGGAAAAACTCATCTGGATTTTGTGCATGTAGCCAGTGTCCTGATTTTGAAACTATTTCAATTTTTGCATTTGGAAAATGTTGTTTAATCAGAGGTTCATCGCTTGGCATCACATATTCCGAAAACTCTCCTTTTAGGAATAGAATTTTCCCATCGAAAGTGTTATTTTTCGGTAATTCAACTCCAATTTCATACTCATTTTCCATAAGAGCTTCTAAATTAAAGCGAAAATCCAATTGATCTTTTGTTTTCCAAAATAAATTTTTTAGTAAAAATTGTCTTACATCAGCTTGGCTGACGTACAAAGATAGTTGCTTGTCGGCTTCCGAACGCGATTTGACAACTTCAAAATCAATCGAAGCTAATCCTTGTAAAATTTGTTGATGATGTGGTGGATAAAATTTTGGTGCAATATCTGCAACAATCACAGAATCAACCATGTTCGGATACTCCGTAGCAAATAACATTGCTGTTTTTCCTCCCATAGAGTGTCCAATTAAATCGAAAAGAGCGATGTTTTTCACTTGGGCATAATGCTTCAAATCTTCTGTTAGAATAGAATAGCTAAATTCTTGGTGATGAAAACTGTGTCCATGATTCCGTTGGTCGATAAGGTGTACCTCATACCCTGCTTCGGCATATTTGATTCCTAAAGTTCGCCAATTGTCCGACATGCCAAGAAATCCGTGTAAAATAAACAACGGTTTCCCTTCGCCTATGATTTGTGAATGCAATACGTTCATTGCTCAATTTTGTGTGTTATATTCCTTTCGGCAAAGATACTTCTAAAATATGAAAATTCAACTTATTGATAAATAAAAAACAAAAAAAACGTTTTTGGAACGATTTTCGCTATAAAAAATAATAGGAAATTAACCACTAATTTTATGAAAAAAATAATATATATTTTTATAAGTTTATGTTTGCTAACAGCTTGTAATGAAACAGATAACAACCAAAAATCGGCTAAAAATCTGCATTTGCCACAGTCTATAGGGCAATTAAATTCTTTAGCCGTAGTCATTGACAATACGCTTTGGGAAGGTTTTGTGGGGGATACTATCCGAAAATATTTTGCCTCGCCTTTAGAAGGTCTTCCAACCGAAGAACCAATTTTTTTATTACATCAGATTCCTCCACAAATTTTTACGGATAACACTCGAAATAGTAGGAATGTATTGATTATCAGTCAAGATTCACTTAATAAATCATTCGTAAAAGAGAATTTGTATGCACGTCCTCAAAAAGTGGGTGTTATCAAAGGTAAAACAAAACGAGACATCAGTTGTGAGATTCAAGAGCATTTTGCCAAAATGATAGAAGAATTTAGGGATAACGATATTAAGGAAGCTCAATCACGATTCCAAAAATCTTTGAATAAAGAAACGGCGTTGCAAGAAAAATTAGGCTTTTCGCTCACAATGCCCTCTGTTTACAAAATTGTGAAGCAAGAAAATAATTTCTTTTGGATAGAACGTCAAATTAAGGGGGGAACTTCCAACTTAATTGTTTATGAGATGCCTATCAATAGCATACCAAAAGACAATAGCCGAGCTGAAACCATCGTAAGAATGCGTGATTCCATCGGTGAACGATACATACCAGGTAGAAAAGAAGGTATGTACATGATTACCGAAACATCCTTTGCTCCCAGCATTACAGATATGAAAATTAAAAACAGGAATGCTATGGAAAGTCGTGGTTTGTGGGAAATGAAAAATTTCTTTTTAGGAGGACCTTACCTGAATTATATTATCGAAGATGTTCCTAATAACCGTTTAGTCGTACTTGAAGGCTTCATTTTAGCTCCAAGAATAGAAAAGAGAGATTATCTATTTGAATTAGAAGCTATTGTA
Organism: Capnocytophaga canis; assembly: GCF_043187445.1. Taxonomy (NCBI): domain Bacteria; kingdom Pseudomonadati; phylum Bacteroidota; class Flavobacteriia; order Flavobacteriales; family Flavobacteriaceae; genus Capnocytophaga; species Capnocytophaga canis. Next base: position 866,190 of record NZ_CP171121.1, read on the forward strand.
AAATCCATTGAGTTTGCAAAGTAATTTGTTACTTAATTTTTTGGTGTAAAAGATAGTTTTCGTTTCTGGGAATTGTTCGTTTTCTTTTTTGTAGTCAAAAGCGTTTGAAATGGATAAAGTATCCCTAAAAGTAGGTATTTTAAAATTAATCTTATATCTTTGGGGTTTAATTTTGAATACAAGACAATTTGCAATTCTACAACACAAATGAAAACACTTATCAAAGATGTACATATTATCAATGAGAATCAAGTGATTAGAGGTGATATACTCATTGAAGGAGAACGAATAGCCAAAATAGCACCCAATATTACAGCGGAAAACGGATACACAGTTATCGAAGGAAAAGGGCTTTACTTATTGCCAGGAGTAATTGATGATCAAGTTCATTTTAGAGAACCTGGGTTGACGCACAAAGCCAACATAGCTTCCGAAAGTGCAGCGGCTGTTGCGGGAGGAGTAACTACTTTTTTTGAACAACCCAACACTGTTCCCCAAACCACAACTATTGATCTTTTGGAAGAAAAATTTGAAATTGCATCGAAAACTTCTTTCGCTAATTTTTCGTTTTTTCTCGGTGGAACGAATGATAATTTAGAGGAACTAAAGCGATTAGATCGCAAGGCTTGTGTGGGTATTAAACTATTTTTAGGCTCTTCCACAGGGAATATGTTGGTAGATAATGAGCAAACTATTGAACGTATTTTTTCGAATGTGGATATGGTTATAGCTACCCATTGTGAGGATGAGCAAACCATCCGGCACAACATGGAGCATTACTCTCAACAGTTTGGTTATCAAATACCTATACAAGTTCATCCTTTAATTCGAAGCCATGAAGCTTGTTATTTATCTTCGTCTAAAGCTGTTTCCTTAGCTCAAAAAACAGGAGCGAGATTACACGTTTTTCATCTTTCAACAGCTCAGGAAACTCATCTTTTCAGAAATGATATTCCTTTGAAAGATAAAAAGATAACTGCGGAAGTATGTGTACATCATTTGTGGTTTTCCGATGCTGATTACGATCAAAAGGGAAGCCTCATTAAATGGAATCCAGCGGTCAAAACGGCTAATGATCGTGAGAGCTTGTGGGAAGCCTTGTTAAACGACCGTCTGGATGTAATTGCTACCGATCATGCTCCTCATACACTCGAAGAAAAGCAAAATCAAGAATATCATAAAATTCCCTCGGGAGGACCTTTGGTGCAACATTCGTTAGTAGCAATGCTTGAGCAATATCATAAAGGACGTATCTCAATTCAGAAAATAGTTGAAAAAATGTGCCACAATCCCGCAATTTTATTTGAAGTGAAGGATAGAGGGTTTATTCGTGAAGGGTATTATGCTGATTTAGTTTTAGTTGATTTGAATAGTCCGTGGAAAGTGACCACAGAGAATATTTTGTACAAATGTGGATGGTCTCCTTTTACAGATTCTGTGTTCAAATCAAAAATCACAACCACATTCGTTAATGGAAAAATGGTATACAATGATGGAATTATTATTGGAGAGGCGGCTGGAAAACGCGTTACTTTTAATAGATAAGCTATGAAAATAAGATTATATATTTTGATTATTCTATGTTTTTCGGTGCTGTCATGTGGTGAAAATATTGTAAAAAAGCCTCAAAAATTTCTTTCGGAAAGAGAAATGCAGAATTTGATGTATGATTTAATCCTTTTAGACGCTATAAAAAGTACAGATTACACAATGATGGACACATTAAATATCTCTTTTCAGGAATTGATATACAAAAAATATGAAATTGATAGTTTAATTTTGGCTCAAAATATGGAATATTATGCTTCTTTTCCTCAAAAATATGATACAATAATCAAAAATGTTGAGTTACGATTGAAACGAGAACGAGATAGCATCATTCCAGAAATTGATGCAACATCAGTCACACCTTTAGAAGTAGACTAAAAAATACAGAACCTTGGAAAGTCATCTATTATCTCCGCCTTTTTTATCCTGGATTTTCCCATTATTCCTCTTTGTTTTTGGGGTTATAGCCTTTATGAAAATGGTTTATCCCAATCATTTTTCGGAATATGTAAAATTACCATTAAATGATAAGTATATTGTGATTTACGAGAAAAAAGAACGAAAAATACATCTTTTTACGTTTTTTTTATTTTTTTTGCAATGGTTTTCGTTGAGCTTATTTTTCTATGTTTGTGGACAGATATATGATCTACAGTTTCCTGTTAGTACTGGATTTTTATTTTTAGACATCGCTGTATTACTTCTGTTGCTTTTAGGTTTAAAGCTTGTTGTACAAACTTCTATAGCTCAAGTGTTTGAGTTGAGAGGGTTTAGTAAGGGGTACATGTTTAGTCGTATAGCATATTCAAGTTATGGAGCTATTTTGGTGGTTGTAGTGTTATTCTTTATTCTATATGCAGTGTCTTTAGAAAAAAAATACATCTATTTACTTTTCGGCATACTATTAATAATCAACGTATTAGGTTGGATTTCGATTGTAAAATCCAATCAAAAGATGATAAAACCTTACATTATTTATTTTATTTTGTATCTTTGCACCCTTGAAATAGCACCGTATGTCTTCTTTATCTATGGGATTAGATTTTTATAGAAACAAATTCGGTGAACTAATAACATCCGTAGGATTTATTTAGCACAAAGCAAACAGTAATTATTTATGAAAGTAAAAAGTATCTTGGTTTCACAACCAGAGCCGAAGGCAGAAAACTCTCCGTATGCTCATATTATTGAAAATCAAAGGGTTAAAATTGATTTTATTCCATTCATAAAAGTCGAAGGGGTTAGTGCTAAAGATATACGTTTACAGAAAATAGATTTAACAAAATTTTCTGCTATTATATTAACCAGCAGAAAATCTGTGGATCATTATTTTAGAATTGCAGAAGAAATGCGTTTTAAGGTACCTGACACCATGAAATATTTCTGTCAATCTGAAGCGATTGCATTCTACTTGCAAAAGTACATCACTTACAGAAAAAGAAAAATTTATGTAGGAAAGAAAGAATTTTCTGATTTGTTGCCTATTTTGAAAAAATACAAAGAGGAAAACTTCTTATTCCCCGGTTCAGATACTTGTAAGGCAGAACTTGCCACAGCTCTTAATGATTTGAAAATCAAATGGGAAAGAGCAATTTTTTATAGGACTGTTCATTCTGATTTATCAGGAATAAGCAACTTTAATTACGATATTTTGGCTTTCTTTAGTCCTGCAGGTATTGAATCGTTGTTTAAAAATTTTCCTAATTTCACCCAGAATAACACAAAAATAGCCGTTTATGGTGATTCAACTTTAAAAGCAGCCCAAGAGGCGGGGTTGGTCATCGACATAAAGGCTCCTTCTCCTGAAACGCCTTCAATGACAATGGCTTTGGAGCAGTATATTTCAAAAGTAAATGGAAAAAAATAGGTTAGGGCGATCAATGATACAAGTTATATAATCTGAAGGCAAGTTAGTGGAATCTAATTTGCCTTTAGCTTTTAGTACAACACTAAAGTTTTACCCTATTCCATGAAATGACCTGAGTGCCATCGGAATAGTGACAAAGGTGATAGTTAGGTGATAAAGAAATGTTTTTCAGATGATAATTTATATTTAATTTGTTTATTTTCAGACCTCTAAGATTCCATTCTTGATGATGTATGTCATACCGAAACAAAGATTCTTTTATATCTAAAAACAGGCAATAACGTTCTGTAAGCCAAAGGTCTAAAGGTGTCTTTTCAAGTATAATTTCCTCTATGTCAAATGATACGTCCAAAAGGAAATTCTTGTTTTTGTTTTCTGAATTATATTGATTATCAGCACGTTTTATCGTTGCAAACTCATATGGAAGTCCTGATAAGCATTTCGCTACAATAGCTGATAGTAGTTTTCCTGCTTCAATATTTAAAAAATAGACCCCTTTTTTACCATCTTTTTCTACATACGTTCGGATATTTATCTCATGAAAGTCAGAAATAAAGGAAATGGCGGGTAGTTGTTTTGGTCTTATTTTCTCCATAGTGAATGCTACTAACGAGATGTAGCAATCATTATTGTAACTATCTAATTGTAAGCCGGTTGGAACTAATTGACGCAACAACTCATAAGGTACTTTATAATGTAAAAACAAGGCTCGATTCCACTCTTGATAGTATGTCCAATTGCCTTTCGGAAGTGGATATGGTCGATGTTCGTTGTTTTTTAAAATGTTTGTGATAATGCTCATTTTAGGTTTGTTCAGTTATTTTCTCTTCTTTTGGAAAAGCTTTTTTGTTGAACATAAGCAATAGCCCTACGGCAACGCATATGGCAGAATCGGCAACATTGAAAACTGGTTCAAAAAACTGAAAACGGTTACCTCCCCAAATTGGCAACCATTCAGGAAGAGTAGTGTCAATCAAAGGGAAGTAGAACATGTCTACTACTTTGCCGTGAAACCAAGTCCCATAGGGTTGTTCTGAGAACAGAGTCGCTACGTTGTTGTAGCTATGGTCAAAAATCACTCCGTAGAAAACAGAATCAATAATATTACCTAATGCTCCTGCTAAAATCATTGATATAGAAATGATTAAAATAGGATGCCGTTGCTTTTTTATGGATGATATCAACCAATAGCCTATCCCGAAAACCGCAAAAATACGGAAAAGTGTTAAGGCTAGTTTTCCATAAACTCCGGGGATTTCAGCTCCCCATGCGGCTCCGTTGTTTTCAATGAAATAGATTTTAAACCAACTAAAAACGTCTACACTTTCATTCAGAATAAAATTTGTTTTAATGTATATTTTACTAACTTGGTCAATGATTAATATCGCAAGAATGATAAAAATGGCGTGTTTTAATTTCATAGAATTATAAGTATATGAGGGGCAAAAGTAAGTCTTTTTTGGTAAATAAGCTAAAAAACTTAGTATTGAACTTACTTAAATTTGCATTTACTAATAGGTTTAAAATTTCAACAATTGTGTAAAGAATCTATTTTGGTTACATGAATTTCAATAACTCTTCGAGATGTTCTCGGCTATTGGAAAGTCGTGGCACTTTGTTTTGTCCTCCTAGTTTTCCTTTGTTTTTGAGCCAATCGTGAAACAGATTTTGTCGGGCTACATGAACGGTAGGCATGTTAAGAGTCATGTTATTATAACGCTTAGCTTCGTAGTCGGAATTTACTTTTTTGAGTTCTTCATCTAATATTTCGGTGAATTTTTCGATGTTCAAAGGTTCTTTATCGAACTCAATGATCCACTCATGTCCGCCTTTGAGTTTATCTTTCATGAAGATAGGAGCTACTGTGTAATCTTTCACATGGCTATTGGTAAGTTCACAAGCTTTTTTTAGTCCTTTTTCCGTATTTTCGATAATAAGTTCTTCTCCAAAAACATTGATAAAGTGCTTGGTACGTCCTGTAATTTTGATACGATAAGGTGAAACAGAGGTGAAACGAATCGTATCTCCGATGATGTATCGCCAAAGTCCTGCATTTGTGGTGATTACCATTGCGTAGTTCTTTCCGAGTTCTACTTCGGATAGAGGAATCACTTTTTGTTGGTTAGTTCCGAAAGTATCCATCGGAATAAATTCGTAGAACACACCATAGTCTAGCATCAAAAGCAATTCATCGGAATTATTTCTGTCTTGAATCCCAAAAAATCCTTCTGAGGCATTGTAAATTTCATAGTAGCGGAAAGTATCGGAAGGGATTATTTTTTTGTATTGTTCGCGATATGGGACAAAACTAACTCCTCCGTGAAAATATACTTCCAAATTTTTCCATATTTCGAGTAAATTATTTTTTCCAGTTTCTTCTAACACTCGGTTGAGTAGGACAAGCATCCATGAGGGAACTCCAGCCATGCTGGTTACATTTGCGTTTTTAGCTTCTTTGACAATAGCTTGTAGTTTTGTTTCCCATTCGCTCATGAGCGACACCTTATTGCTTGGAGTAGAACTAAATTCTGCCCAAAATGGTAAGTTTTCAATTAGTATTGCTGATAAATCACCGAAATAAGTGCCGTTCTCTTGATATAGTTCTTTGCTTCCTCCAAGGCGTAAACTCTTACCTGTAAATAGATTAGAGTTTTCATTATTGTTTAAGTATAAACAAAGCATATCTTTGCCTGATTTGTAATGACAATCCTGCAAAGCCTCTTCGCTGACGGGAATAAATTTACTCTTAGCATTAGTTGTCCCACTACTTTTAGCAAACCATTTGATGGGAGAATGCCAAAGAACGTTACGTTCACCCTTTCTGGCTCGGTCAATATAGGGTTCAAATTCCTCGTAGGTTACCAAGGGTGTATTTCGTACGAATTGCTGGTAATTTTCAATTTCGGAAAAACCATATTTTTTCCCAATTTCGGTGTCTTTAGCAGCGTTTAGCAATTCCGCTAAAACACGCTCCTGTGTCTGGTGGGGGTTATTTACAAATTGCTGAATTTGGTCAATACGTCGTCTTAAAAACCAAGAGGTTATCGAATTAAATAGTGCTAATGGCATTTTTAATGTTTTTTAAAATTGATTGAAACTCCCGATATGATTTGTTCAATTGCTTTTTATCTCTCGCATATCGTTTGTATAATAGATTTTGATAATCAGAACTTTACAGAGTTTTGTTGTTTATCAAATACATTTTTCTCAAAAGTTATTACGAATCTGTTAAAATTAAAAATTCCTTAATACAAACAGAATGAATAAAATCTAAATTTTGCACAGTCCTAAACTTCCGTAAAAATGAGGGGTAAATTCTAATTGAAATAAAACATGTGCCTGAAATTATTACTTTTGCAACACAAATGATTATATCATCGAATATATATATTCTGAATATACCACCTTCTAAAATCGGGTAAATTTAATAAAAAAAATAGATATGTTTCAAGGAGTATTACAAAAAATGACGACCGAAATGGCAAATCCTGTACGCTACTACTTGCAATTGGAGAACGATTTTTTATCGGTCAATAGTTTGCTAAATCAACAGATTAAAATAGAATTATCTCATTTTCAATGTTTAAGCTGCGGAAATAACGAACCTATTTTTCGACAAGGGTTTTGCAAAAAATGTTTTTTTGAAATTCCACAAGCTGCCGATTGGATTATGCATCCAGAACTTAGCAAAGCTCATTTAGATATTGAAGATCGGGATTTAGACTACGAAAAACAGATGCAACTGCAGCCTCATTATGTGTATTTGGCAAATTCAAGTAAAGTGAAGGTGGGGGTTACGCGTCATTCACAGGTACCTACACGCTGGATAGATCAAGGAGCTCATGAAGCTTTGGTAATAGCTGAACTTCCAAACCGTTATTTGGCAGGAATTACTGAAGTTGCTTTGAAAGAGCATGTTTCGGATAAAACCGATTGGCGAAAAATGCTTACGAATACTCTGGAAGACATTGATTTAAAAGAAATTAGAAATCAGCTGTTTACATTCTTTCCTGAGGAAACGAAATCTTATTTTATTGACAATGGTGAAGAGGTTCATATCCAATTTCCTGTGGAACAGTTTCCTCAGAAGGTACATTCTCTTAATTTAATCAATACGCCAGTGTACAATGGAGTGTTGAAAGGAATCAAGGGACAGTACCTCATCTTTGAAGATGGGACGGTTTTCAATGTGCGAGGTAATGAGGGGTATTACGTAAAGTTCTCTATGTAGGAAATGTGTTTGTATCTTTGAACAACAACGTAGGTTCTAGAATGTATATCATGTCAAAACACTAAAAAGATAAAGAAATGAACAAAATAATAAATGTAGGATTAGCTTCTTTTGGGATGAGCGGACGTTTGTTTCACGCTCCATTTGTAGCAAATCACCCACTTTTTCGGTTACAAGCTGTGGTGGAAAGACATAAAAACGATTCACGAGAAAAGTATTCTCAATCAAAATTGTATCGTTCTTTCGATGAGTTACTCCTTGACGAAATCATTGATTTGATTGTGATCAACACTCCCGTACAAACACATTATGAATACACTAAAGAGGCATTGGAATTAGGGAAAAATGTATTGGTGGAAAAGCCTTTTACCGTTACGAGCGACCAAGCAAAAGAGTTACAGCAATTGGCAGATTCAAACGATTGTTTTTTAAGCGTTTACCAAAACAGGCGTTATGATGGAGATTATCTTAAGGTTAAAGAAATTATTGAAAGTGGAGCTTTAGGAACCATTAAAGAAGTAGAAATCCGATTCGATCGTTTTCGCACCTCAATCAGTGAAAAAAATCATAAAGAAGCTCCCATAGCAGGGTCAGGAGCTCTGCATGATTTGGGAACTCATCTTATTGATCAAGCATTGCAACTATTTGGTTATCCAAAGTTTATATATGCTGATTTAGGATTCCTACGCGAAAAAACACAAACAAATGATTATTTTGAACTCATTCTATTTTACGAAAAAGAACTTCGTGTACGCCTAAAATCTTCAACTATATCAAAGGAAAAAGGCTGGGAATATATCGTACACGGTGATCGAGGCAGTTTTTTACAACAACGATTTGACGCTCAAGAGGATATGCTTTCAAAGGGAATTACTCCAACTACCGAAAATTGGCTTCCTAAAGTGCAATATCCGAACGGCATATTACACACCTCTACCGTTTACGAGCAGACCGTAGCTCAACACGGAAACTACATGGATTTTTATCAAAATGTATATGAATCAATGGTTTATGGAAAATCAAATCCTGTTCCTGCTAACCAAGCTGTGCAAACCATGTCTCTGATTGACAAGGCTATTGAAAGTTTTTCTCAAGGAAGGAAAATATCGCTATAGAGATGATTCTATAACATATTCGTTTTAGATGTTAAAAGTCATGAACAACCGTTGATGATAACCATTGAGAGGCTTAGCGAAATTGAAAGCCTCTGTTTCGATAAAATAGTATTAATATAACTTTTAAAAACCTCTAGCTATGAAGTGGTTTTTTGTATCTTTGCGGTTCTAAATTTTCTATTTATAAAATTAATAAAATGCAACAATATCACGATTTATTACGACATATTTTAGAACACGGACACAAAAAAGAAGACCGCACTGGAACGGGAACCATTAGCGTATTCGGCTACCAAATGCGGTTCGATTTAAGCAAGGGATTTCCCGTTGTTACCACCAAAAAACTACATTTAAAATCTATCATTCACGAGCTTCTTTGGTTTTTAAAAGGCGATACCAATATTAAGTATTTATCTGACAATGGTGTTCGCATCTGGAACGAGTGGGCTGATGAAAATGGTGACTTAGGTCCTGTGTATGGACATCAGTGGCGTAACTGGAACAACGAAGACATTGACCAAATTAAGCAAGTAATCGAAACCATCAAGAAAAACCCTGATAGTCGTCGTATTATTGTGGCAGCTTGGAATCCTTCTGTATTGCCCGACACTTCAAAATCCTTTTGTGAGAATGTTGCCAACGGAAAGGCCGCTTTACCTCCGTGCCACGCCTTTTTTCAATTCTATGTGGCAGACGGAAAACTTTCCTGTCAGCTTTATCAACGTAGTGCTGACGTGTTTTTAGGAGTACCTTTCAACATAGCTTCGTATGCCTTATTAACAATAATGGTAGCTCAAGTTTGTAAGCTGGAAGTTGGCGAGTTTGTACACACTTTTGGAGATGTTCACATTTATAACAATCATCTTGAACAAGTAAAATTACAACTGAGTCGTGAGCCACGTCCTTTACCCATAATGAAGCTCAATCCAGAGGTAACCGACTTATTTTCTTTTAAATATGAAGACTTTACACTAGAAGGTTACGACCCTTATCCTGCCATAAAAGGAGAAGTTTCGGTGTAGATACTTAACAATCAATACATAAACCATTTCAAAAAACATAGCGATGCAATCTTCATATACCATTTACAATGCCTCGGCGGGTTCTGGAAAAACTTATGGTTTGGTAAAGGCCTATTTGAAAATCATTTTAAGCGATGAAAAAATAGACTCTTTTCGTCGCTTATTGGCTATCACATTTACCAATAAAGCTGTTTTTGAAATGAAGGATCGGGTAATTGAAATGCTTACCGAATTTTCAGATATAAAAAGCCTTACCGAAGCTAATTCGATGTTTGAAGAGCTTAGGCAAGAATTGAAAATTGCTCCCGAGAAATTGCGTTCGCGTTCCGAGTCTGTCTTGAAACACATACTCCATAATTATGCTGCTTTCAACATCAGCACTATTGATGGATTCAATCATCAATTGATACGTAACTTTGCCTTCGATTTACAATTAAATCAATTTTTTGAGGTACAGTTAGATCAAAAAACCATACTGCGTACGGCGGTTGACAATCTGATGAACAGGGCTGGAGAAGATGCTGAAATTACCCAATTACTTATTGATTTTTCAGAAGACAAAATGAAAGAAGACAAGAATTGGGACACCACCAAAGAACTACTGGAAGTAGCAGAGATGCTCACCAAAGAAAATCACTACACAGCTCTTAAAGAACTGAAAGAGAAGACACTATCTGACTTCATAGCTCTAAAAAAAATACTACAACAAAAACTATCACAAAGCATAGAAACCATACGGCAAATCACCACTGATTTTTTTACACTATTGAATGAAAACGATTTAGATGAAAATATTTTCTCTGGAAAATACATGTTTAACTTTTTCAAAAAAATACAAAACGATCCTAAAAGGGAACCTGTTTGGGGTGCAAACTGGCAATTAAATTTGGAAACAAAACCTTTATACGCTGAATCAAATAAGAAAGGATTAAATACAGCTCTAATTGACAGCCTACAACCTGAATTTGTACGACAGTTCAAAACTGTACAACAACAATTTGGAGAATATAATTTTGTAAAAAATGCACTGCAGTATGTAGTTCCTTTGGCTTTGCTAAATCGTATTCAAAATGAAATAGAATTAATTAAACAGGAAGAAAATATTCTTCCGATTTGGGAGTTTAACTCGGTGATTTCCAACGAAATTACAAAACAAACTATTCCATTTATCTATGAGCGTATTGGTGAGCGTTTCCAGCACTATTTTATTGACGAGTTTCAAGATACATCAGAATTGCAGTGGAATAACCTTAAAGAGTTGATATCCAATGTAGTATCAAGCGAAGATATGAATCAACAACAAGGCTCTGTATTGTTAGTGGGAGATGCCAAACAATCAATTTATCGATGGCGAGGAAGTAAAGCTGAGCAATTTATGGATTTATATCTCAATAAAAAACAGCCTTTTACGATAGGGGGGATTGTCGTAAATTTAGAGGAAAATTACCGAAGTTTAGAAACTATTATTGATTTCAATAATAAATTCTTCAAATTTACTTCCACCTTTTTTGAGTCTGAAGAATATCAAAATTTGTATGCTAATGCCACCCAAAATTACCCCGAATACAAAAGAAATAATCAAAATTTCCCTATTGGATATGTAGATATTCGATTTGTAGATGTTGAACAAGAGGAAGAAAACTACGAAGAGGAAAATATAGCCGATGAATTGGGATATACTCCAAGAGAACTGACTTATTGCAAAGAGGTTTGGGAAACAGTCAAACATGCCAATGAATCGGGAGCCAAAGACGAAGATATTACTATTTTAGTTCGTAAAAAACGTGAGGGATTGGCATTAGCCTCCTATCTTTCTGCACAAGGAAAAAAAATTATTTCTCCTGATTCCCTTTTGTTGAAAAATGTGCCATCAATTCGTTTTCTGATTTCGCTACTACGAGCAGTACAAAATCCTGATAGCAAAGAGTTAAAAGTCAATATGTTATTCGATTTTATCAGTGTAAAAAATACAGCTGATGTACACAACTTCATTACCGAATATATTGACCAACCTATCGATTCTTTTTTTGAAAAATACGGCTTTTCATTGGCTCAATTCAATGGTTATTCCCTTTACGAAGGCATGGCATTAGCAGTCAATCGCTTTGATTTAGCTAACGATTCAGACGCTTACATAGCAAGTTTTCTGGACATCATTTTTGAGTTTAAAAACACCAACAAAGGTGGAATTTCCGATTTTCTTTTGTACTGGGAAGAAAATCAAGACGCTTTAAGTATTAGTTCTCCGGAAGGATTAGATGCTATTTCGATAATGACGGTGCATAAAAGTAAAGGATTATCAGCTCCGGTGATTATCTATGCCTTTGCCGATAGCGAGTTAGTGGATACGAAAAAAGACACGCTTTGGTATCCAGTAGATTCGGAAAATTTTGGTGGTTTTTCACATTTGTTAGTGCGATTCAATAAAGGAATAATCAATTTTGAAACTCAAAGCCAAGAGATTATCAATCAACATAACGAACAAAATAAATTAGACCAAATCAATGTGCTGTATGTGGCAATGACTCGCCCTGAATCCTTCCTTTATGTGATAACAGCTTTACCAAAATCACCTAAAAAGCAAACCTATGGTACACTTCTAAAGGAATTTGCTGGATTACACATTTCCCTTCTGAACCAAAACGAGAAAATACAATGTAACGTTAATGAAAATGAGTCGCATTACACCTTCGGCAGCCCTATTTTCCCACAAAGAAAAAAACAAAAGCAAATTGGCTCAGATGGCTTCATTAAATTTCAGAAGGATTGGAAAACTCCTAACTATAAAATTGCTACTGGAGCTTCTCTTTTGTGGGATACTACTCGAAAAGAGGCTATTGAGCGAGGAAATCTGATGCATAAACTATTAGCCGAAATCAAATATAATAGTGATATTCAAAAAGTATTAGAAAAAAACCTACAAAATGGTACTATTTCACAAGCTCAACATGAATTGATTGAGAAGCAATTGATTGAGTTGTTACAACGAAAAGAAATACAACCCTATTTCACAGACAGATACACCTACTACATTGAAAGAGAGTTTGTCGATTCTAATGGTAACTATTTCCGTCCAGATCGCATTGCCTATTCTACCGAAGAAAAAATTGCTGTTATCATTGATTATAAGACAGGAAAACCTAATGAAAAAGACGTACAACAGATGTCCTATTATGCCAATAATTTATCCCTGTTAGGCTGGAACATCACCCAAAAGATATTGGTTTATTTGAACACGAGTGAAATCATTTTTGGATAAAGTTACACCTTTCTTAATCTTTAAAAAACGAATCTACGAATTCGTATTTATTGAAGACCTGCAAATGTTCTATGCCTTCCCCTACTCCAATGTACTTCACCGGAATTTGGAATTCGTCTGAAATTCCGATGACTACACCTCCTTTAGCGGTTCCATCTAATTTGGTAACAGCCAAAGCCGACACTTCGGTTGCTTTGGTAAATTGCTTGGCTTGTTCAAAAGCGTTTTGTCCTGTTGAGCCATCCAAAACAAGTAATACATCGTGTGGAGCGTCAGCAATGACTTTTTGCATTACTCGCTTCACTTTAGTCAATTCATTCATCAGATTGATTTTGTTGTGCAAACGTCCGGCCGTATCAATTATAACAACATCAACATCTTGTGCTACAGCCGATGCTAAAGTATCGTAAGCTACAGAAGCTGGGTCACTTCCTGTTTGTTGCTTAACAATTGGCACACCGACTCTGTCTGCCCACACTTGTAATTGGTCAATGGCGGCTGCACGAAATGTGTCTGCTGCACCAAGCATAACTTTATATCCTTTCTTCTTAAATTGATATGCCAACTTACCAATGGTAGTGGTTTTCCCCGCACCGTTGACCCCAACAACCATCATGACATACGGTTTTTTATCCACAGGAATAACAAAATCAGTATCTTCACCGCTGTTAGTCCCTGATAAAAGTCCAGCGATTTCTTCTCGAAGAATTCTATTCAACTCATTAGTTCCTAGGTATTTATCACGAGCTACTCGTTTTTCAATCCGTTCGATAACTTTCAAAGTGGTACTTACGCCGAGATCACTGCTAACTAAAACTCCTTCAAGCTCATCCAGCACATCGTCATCTACTTTGGATTTACCTGCAATTGCCCGACCTAATTTGTCAAAAAAACTTACTTTTGACTTTTCTAGTCCTTTATCAAGAGTTTCTTTTTTTTCCGAAGAAAATATTTTCTTAAAAAAATTCATTGCCATGGACTTCCTGTTTCTAGTTAAATTTTATTGCTTAATATTGTTGTTTTATCATACAAATCAGAATCAAACCCCTATTTTTTCACAGAATTTGCTAAATGTATGAAAGCTACATTCCTTATTTTGGGTGCTAAAATACGGAATAAATTGAAATGTAAAAATTTCTTAGTAATGTATTTCAAATCAAGAAATAAGACAAATCTGCATATCTGTCAAACACATTTTCTGATTTGGACTTTCCTCTCGTATAACTAACTGACATACAACATACATTCACTTCAAAAAAATGGAAATGATTAAAATACTCATATTGTACCTCAAAGAGTGTTCTGCAAAGTTATAAAATTATTTTGAAAATTTTATTTCAAATCTTGGTATAATCCAGTTTTCCAATTATTTTGATGGATGAATTTTAGTAGTTTTTCAAATCGGGAAATCATTTTTTCGCCTGAATTTCGCATTACATAATTCGGAAAATTAAATTCTTTCTGATGCAAATTGGTAAATTCCCAAGGATGAAAATACAATGTAGCGTAATTTCTGTACTTCATCGTTCTTTTTAAAAGAAAATGGTAAAACCACTGCGGAAAGTTGTGAAAAGAAAGCCAAAAAAGAGGAATACGAAATAGCGGACTCACAGCGGCAGGAATTTGCAGAAGTCCTTTTTCAATAAAAATGCGTTTTGATACGTGTAATTTATTGTATCTACCCGGTAGAATGGTCGGGTTTACGGACGAATTATAAATATATCCTGCTTTTTTCACCTCGTTTGCCTCTATTTCTGCCATTCTCGGCATACGAAGTCCTTTTATTTCAGTTTGAAATTGTTTTTCTAAGGCTTCTTTGGACATTTTGAGATGAGAAATTTCAAAATTAGAATGATAATAGGTGTGTGAAGCCAATTCGTGTCCTTCCATCAAAAGACGTTCTATTAAATCAGGACAATTCTGTGCAAAAACAACCGTTGAAAAAAATGTAGCCTTGGCGTTGTATTTTTTTAAAAGGTCTAAAATGGCGATTGTTCCTTCACGTGATATGGCTATTTGTCTTTGGAAATCAATGTTGTAGCCATATTCTTTTGGCATATCAAATTCTTCGATGTCGAATGAAAGATAAATCATTGTTTAAATTTTATTTTGTTTTATGAAACCAAAATCTTGAATAAACTCTTAATTTCTTTTGCTATCGTATTTGTTGAAAAATCTGTAAATTCGATGTTTTCATTTGGAGTTACGATGATTTCACCTATTTTTTTATTGTGTTTGATTAGTTTTAAAAGAAACTCGAAGTCCATAATGAATGAATTACATTCGGTACACAATAAAATAGAGGTTGCATCTCTTTTCATTGCTTTTAAACCCGCTTGTGAGTCGGTTATTTTACCTTTGGAAAGTATCCAAATTATTTTTTTGACTCCTTGCGAAATTATTTTTCGTTTCCAAGGCAATTTTTTGTTGTATGACTCATCTCTTTTAGCTATACAAATGTCATTATCGCTTTTTTGGAGGTTTTCAATAATGCTGTATAAAGCATTTCTTCCGAATGGGAAATCAATATCGTAAAACACCACCAAAGGAGCTGTACTTTGCTTGATTCCTTCCTTAATGGCTCCTCCTTTTCCTCGATTTTGCTCCAAATTTAGAAAATTCACGCAGTGAGGAAAATCGCTGAGCAGGGCTATTATATAACTTTTGTAATTATCCTTGGTTGAGCCATCATTTACCAGAGTGATTGAGAAGTTTTGCAATCGATTTTCTCGCAATAAAGCTGTAATATTTTCTCGCAATAACTCAAAAATATGATTCGCCGTATTGTAAAACGGAATCACAATATCAATTTGTTTGTTCTGCATCGTTTTTAGTTTTTAGGTTCGAGCATTTCGATGGTTTTGTATTCAAAAAAACACATTTCCCAAATCATTACTAACCAAACAATTGCTACAGGAATTGCCCGTAGCGAATATTTAATAATATAAGGTTCTTTTAGGGGTTTAAATATGTCTGTAGGTGAGAGTGATGCTAGTATTGTAAGGGACAAAAGGCTTATTTTTAACCATTTGTTTTGGTTCGGACTTGCTACAAACCATATTCCAATACCTACATAAGCTATTATATAAGTACTATTTTCCGTTCCTGTGCTAAACAGACATAAAAACATACTTACAGAGGCTAAGAACATCAACCGAAAATCTTTATTTTCATACTGATTAAAACGTAAATAAGGCAACGTGAATAGTACTAATCCGGTTACAATTACCACTAAATTATTATTAAAAACCCCCGTTCGTTGCAGAAATCCTAATAAGGATAGATTTTGAAGGTTGTATTGTAAAGCATTCATATTCGAATTGTTCTTGACTGCCAATCGTTCAAACCATTCTTGATACTGAGAGATAACATATTGCGGTGAGGAATAAAGCATTGGTAAACAAAATAAAATTACCAACCAAAGTAGTCCCGACCCTATGAATCGTATCTTATCTTTTGAAAAGAAGAAAAAAGCAAGTCCTACAATGCCATAAATTTTTGTTAAAATCCCTATAACAATCAGCAATGTAGCCCAATGGCTTTTCCCTTTTTCTATGAAAACAAATGCTCCTACTAAAATGGCTATTATACTGATATTGAATTGTTGCATTGCTGCTGCGGTATATAAATCGTGAGCTGCAATAAGTAATATTCCTATTATTTGCCATTGTTTCAAAGGCAGTTGACGCATCGCCCAATACAGAAAGAGTACGTTGCTCATAATCCAAAGTGAACAACCTAACCAATTAGGCAAAACAGCGAACGGAGCAATTATAGCGCTAAACAAAATTCCATAATGATTTACATCAAAGTACTCTGTTGGATATTCAGCGTAAAGCGATAGTTTTCCAATGGTGTGACGGAAGACTCCTTCAAAAATCAAATAGTTATTATACTTCCCTCGTATAAAAACATTCTGAATTACGGTAGCAAGAGCCAAACCGAACCACAGCAGTGTAACAAAACGAAAATCCTTAAACAACCGTAGCATCATTTTTTTTTGCAAATATAACTATTTCTGTGAAAAAAGTAATTTATTTTGAAAAACAACGCACATAGGTCTCGTAAAATCATTATCTTTGCCCTTATTGATTTTTATTTATCTAAATTATATGCGTAAATTAACATTATACTTTTCGGCATTGCTTTTATTACTCTCTGTAAATGAAGCAAATGCACAGCTTTTCAAAAGCAAGAAGAAAAAAGCCCAAATTGAGGCTGAGGCAAAGAAAAAAGCCGAAGCCGCCAAACCTAAGGGATTTGATGCTATTATCCCAAAAACGGCAAAAACTACACAAGGATTGTTTACCATTCATAAGGTGAACGACAAGTATTTTTATCAGATTCCCGATTCGCTTTTAGGGAAAGAAATGCTGATGGTTACTCGTATTTCGAAAACAGCAACGGGCATCGGTTTTGGAGGAGAAGAGGCTAACAATCAAGTAATTAGATGGGAAAAGAAAGATAAAAAAATATTAGTGAGAATGGTCTCACACAGCATCATTGCTAATGATAGTTTGCCTATTTATGAGGCAGTTATCAACTCGAACGTCGAACCTATTTTAGCTAGTTTCGATATTAAAACACGAGGAAAAGACAGCATTTCATCAGTGATTGAAGTCAATGAGCTTTTTGACAAAGACACCAAACCTTTTGGACTTTCGGAACGCTATCGAAAACAATACAAAATTGGCGGAATAGACACTAAACGAAGTTTTATCGAGCGAATAAAAACTTTCCCAAAAAATATTGAAGTGCGTAGTATAAAGACGTACAACGCTTCTGAGCCACCTGCTTATACCAGTCGCATTGCGGGAATTATCACTGTGGAAATCAATAATTCAATGATTTTACTTCCTGAAAATCCTATGAAACGCAGGTATTTCGATGAGCGTGTAGGTTGGTTCACAACCAGTCAAACCGATTACGGACTTCCTGTACAAAGAACAAAATCAGTAACTTATCTTGACAGATGGCGATTAGAAGTAAAAGATGAAGATATCGAAAAATTCAAACGTGGCGAACTTGTTGAACCTAAAAAACCTATCGTTTATTACATCGACCGAGCTACACCCAAAGAGTGGGCTCCGTACATAAAACAAGGTATCGAAGATTGGCAAAAAGCCTTTGAGGCTGCGGGATTCAAAAATGCCATCATTGCGAAAGATCCGCCAACGAAAGAGGAAGACCCTGATTGGGACCCTGACGATATGCGATACTCGGTGGTGCGTTACTTAGCTTCTCCCATACCAAATGCTAACGGTCCGCATATTAGCGACCCACGCACAGGCGAAATTCTAAATGCCAATATCAATTGGTATCACAATGTTATGACCTTGCTTCGCAATTGGTTTTTTGTACAAACGGCAGCCATCAATCCTGATGCTCAAAAACCAGAATTTAAAACCGAAATTATGGGACGTTTGATTCGATTTGTGTCTTCACACGAAGTGGGTCACACTCTCGGATTGCCTCATAATATGGGAAGTAGCCACGCTTATCCTGTAGATTCGTTGCGTTCGGCTTCTTTCACCAAAAAACACGGAACTGCTCCTTCCATTATGGATTATGCTCGATTTAACTACATCGCTCAACCTGAGGATAAAGGTGTAGCTTTAATGCCTGAAATCGGGATTTATGACAAATATGCCATCGCTTGGGGATATCGTCCTATTTTGGATAAATCTGCTGAAGAAGAGAAAGAAACGCTAAATCAGTGGATTTTAAAACACGCGGGTGACCCTCTCTATCGCTTTGGACATCAACAGGTAGGACACATTGTTGACCCAAGTTCACAATCGGAAGATTTGGGAGACGATGCGATGAAAGCAAGTGCCTACGGAATTGCTAACCTTAAACGTATCGTGCCAAATTTGATAAAATGGACAACCAAAGAAGGAGAAACGTACGAGGATTTAAAAAGTCTTTACGGTCAGGTTTTAGGGCAATATCGTCTTTATATCGGACACGTTTCGGCTAACGTTGGAGGTGTTTACGAATATTACAAAACCGCTGATCAATCGGGCGAAGTGTATGTTTATGTTCCGAAAGACATTCAAAAAAGAGCCGTTCAATTCCTTAATAAAGAGGTATTTAAAACGCCATCTTGGCTCATTGATAATGCCATCATCAAACGTATTGAATATGCAGGAACATTGGAACGCATTAAAAATACACAAGCTATTGGTTTATCACATTTGTTAGACATCGCACGATTGCACAGAGTAATTGAAAATGAAGCTCTTAATGGAGAGAAAGCATACAAAATTACCGAATTGATGAGTGACATCCGAAAAGGCGTATGGACAGAACTTACAATGGGGGCAAAAATTGATGCTTACCGCAGAAACTTACAACGTTCACACGTGGAAATTTTAGGAAAAATTTTACTCGAAACCAAAGCGTTACCTCCTGCTCCACCAAGTCCTTACTTTAAGGGAACGAATGCTAATGCTCACACCTCGGACATTAAAGCAGCTGTTCGTGCCGAACTTTCACAAATCCGCACAATGGCTCGTTCAGCTTCTTCTGCAGATGCTATGACCCAAAACCACCTGAAAGATATCGTTGCTCGTATTGACAAGCTATTCGAAACGAAATAAAATCTTTTTATTTTTTTCAAAAGGAATTATTAATCTCTAAAAAAAATCGGATTGATAATTCCTTTTTTTCTCTCATAAAATATGAATAATTAACCGAATAGAATATTTTTTTCTTACATTTGCATTGTTAATTATTTAGATTTATTATGAATAAATTATTCAAATCTATAAAAAAAGTAGTATTACCATTGTTTGTACTACTAAACATAAGTTTTCTATTTGCACAAGATGAGGATAATAAAATCCATTGGGGGATTAAAGGAGGTTTGAATTATTCAAGGTTAGCTGCCGTTTACCCTTTGCAAGATGGTCTTCAGGGTAAAGACGATATTTTCTTTGGAGGATTTGCGACCGTAAAAACATCTTTACCTGCTGTCAATTCATTTCTTTTTGAGCTAACTTACTCAGGTCAAGGAGTTTATTATGAAGATATGATTGAAAATCGATACATACATTACAACCTACCTCACCTCTCGATTGGTTACAAAGCTCGTTTCAAACTTCACGAACATATTTTCTATCAATTAGGATTTTCTACTGATTTCTTGTTACGAAAAAATGATATCACTTCGGAATTTCAAAATTTTGACACTACAGTTTCGCTATTCGGATTTGAATTTATCTTCAGCAAAAAAATAAGTGTTTTCTTAGATGGGAAAATAGGTCTCCGACGATCAAATATTAAAAATGATATTATTCCCTTTGAACGTAATGTAACGAATCGTGTGGTTCGTTTTGGAGTTTGCTACTACATTAAATAACTAAATATAAGTTAATTATGAAAAATATATTCTGTGTATTATTTTTCTTTCCGTTTGTGCTAATTGCTCAACAAGATAACAGCACACTGCGTTGGGGAGTTGAAGGAGGTCTAAATTTATCCATTTTTCGTAGTCAGACAGAAAATTTCCACAGTAGCACTGGGGTCAAACCTGATATGTACATGGGGTTTTTCGCTATCAATCAATTTCTGGAGGAGACCGATCTAAAACTTAGTGCTTCTTATTCTCGACAGGGGAGTTATATTCAGGAAAAAAATACTACTAAACACACTATAACAATTGATTATATATCTTTCGGGAACGTATGGAAAGTAGGAGTATGGCGTAGTATTTACTTAGATGTAGGCTTAGTTCTTGACGTAGTAATCAATAATCCGTCAGTTCCTTTTCTGAATAGTAGTAACCTAAAAGGAAAAATTGGAGGAATATTTTTCTTAACAAATAAAATAGCGTTAGAACTCAGCGTCAAAGAATCGTTTTCAGGTATCCATAACCATCTTATGAAACAAATTCCTCCTTTTGATGGTTATATGAGCAATAGAGTTTTTCAGTTTGGCTTGATCTATTTTTTCAAACCCTATGAGCAAAAAGCTATCTTTAAATAGGTTGTCTAGAAAGGAAATCTTAAAGAAAAAGTCTGGCTTAATAAGTTTTTAACCTCATAACAATAGGTATTTCAAATATTTTTATATCTTTGTAGTTTGTGTACAAATTAAGCATAGCGTATGGGACTTGTAAATGCGAAAGAGGTTGCCAAGGCACTCAACATTGATAAATATGGCTTTGTAGGTACTTTTGCAGGGTGGTTACTGATGAAAATCCTTCGGTTATCAAAACTGAATAGGATTTATGATCGTAATAAACATTTGCAAGGAATTGATTTTTTAAATCGGCTATTGGATGAATTTGAAGTTCAGTATGACATGCCAGATGAAGATTTGCAAAACATTCCTAAAGAAGGAGCTTTCATAACTATATCCAATCATCCACTGGGAGCCATGGATGGAGTGTTGCTATTGAAATTATTAGGAGAGAAACGCCCAGATTTTAAGGTAATGGCGAATTTTCTGTTGCAACGCATTGAGCCTCTGTCAAACTATGTAATGCCTGTAAATCCGTTTGAAAATCGTAAAGATGTAAAATCCAGCGTTTTAGGATTTAAACAATCGATTCAACATCTCAAAGAAGGAAAGCCTTTGGGTATATTTCCTGCTGGAGAAGTGTCTACTCAAAAAGAAGGTAAATTTATCGTTGATAAACAGTGGGAAGAAGTAGCTATGCGTTTGGCAAAAAAGGCACAAGTGCCTATCATCCCAATTTATTTCCATGCGAAAAACAGTAAATTGTTTTATTCACTCGCCAAAATCGACGATTCGCTTCGTACGGCAAAACTTCCGTCTGAAATGTTGAGCCAACGAAAAAGACCTATTCACGTACGGATTGGGAAGCCTATATCGGTAAAGACTCAAAACGAGCATACTGATTTAGAATCTTATACTGATTTTTTGCGTAAAAAAACCTATCTATTGGCGAATACATTTGACAAAACTAAGAAAAAGAATCCGCTTACATCCGTATTAAATAAGTCCAATAAATCGGCAGAAGCCCCTGAAGAAATAATAGAACCTATTGACATTCAATTGATTGAAAAAGAAATTTCTCTTATTACTGAAAAAGATCTACGACTTTTCAAGAGTAACAATTATGAGGTTTTTCTGGCTCCGTATGAAGATATTCCAAATATTATGACCGAAATTGGAAGGCTTCGCGAAGTTACCTTTCGAGAGGTTGGGGAAGGAACTAATGCATGTATTGACATCGACGATTTTGATGTCTACTATCACCATATGTTTTTATGGGATGCCGATGCTAAAAAAATTGCAGGAGCCTACCGAATGGGATTAGGTGCATACATATTCCCTAAATATGGCATTGATGGTTTTTACACACATAGTTTATTTCGTTTTGAACCTGAACTTTACGATATGATGAGTAAAACCATTGAAATGGGACGTGCTTTTGTGATTTCTGAATATCAACAGCGTCCGATGCCTTTGTTTTTACTGTGGAAAGGAATTGCTCACACAACGCTCCGCTATCCTGAACACCACTATTTGTTAGGAGGAGTGAGTATCAGTAATCAGTTCTCAAATTTCTCAAAATCACTCATGATTGAGTTCATGAAATCGAATTACTACGATCCTTATATCGCTCAGTATGTACGACCTAAAAAAGAATTTAAGGTTAAACTCAAAGATGCTGATAAGGATTTTATTTTCGACGAAACCAAGGCAGACCTCAATAAGTTTGACAAAATTATTGATGAGTTGGAACCTGGAACATTACGTTTGCCCGTACTTATCAAAAAATATATCAAACAAAATGCCCGTGTTGTAGCCTTCAACGTTGACCCAAAATTCAATAATGCCATAGACGGGCTAATGTATATCCGAATTGCAGATCTGCCTGAAAGCACCATGAAGCCTGTGATTGAAGAGTTTCAGATTGAAATTGAAGCAAAATTGAAAGAAAATATAACATAAAAAATTTAAAATGAGGGTTTTAAAGCACATTTTTACACTCTGTTTATCCTTTATCTCAATTGACAGTATCGCTCAATCTGAGAAGGAAATACTTGTCATTGAAAATAATATCTTAAAAAAATGTGATTGTGAAAAAATCCCTGCCAATGGACATGTAGTGATACCTTATTTCGTGAAAACCATTGCAAAAGAAGCTTTTAAAGGCTGTCACCGATTAAAATCTATTGAAATTCCAAATACGGTTGAAATTGTTGAGGAAAGAGCTTTTTTTGATTGTTATAACCTAAATAAAATAGACTTATCTCGAGTTTTTGAAATCAAAAAAAGTGCTTTTGCATATTGCACCAATTTGACTGAAATTACCTTAGGGGATGGATTGAAGTCTATTGAAGATAATGCCTTTGAATCATGTTTCAAATTACAGAGTATCACACTTCCCAACTCATTGACCACTTTGGGAAACGAGGCTTTTTCGCAATGTAAGGAACTCGCAAATGTAACTCTTTCAGAAAATCTCATACACCTTCCTTTTAAGGTTTTTTACGAATGTAAAAGTCTAAAAATAATTGAAATACCTAAAAAAACACTCCACATTAGAGCCAGTGCATTTGCTTTTTGCGAATCGTTGACTTCAGTTTATTTTTTGGGGAATTTAGAAAGTATTGGTAATGATGCTTTTGAACATTGTGTGTCACTCAAAGAGATAGAACTCCCTGATTCTGTGGTACATCTCGGAGCAAGTGCTTTCTTCAATTGCTCGGCATTAGAGTGGATAGGATTACCTGCCTACCTTACTCAAATTAAAAATGACACTTTTTCAGGATGTAATAGCTTGAAAGAGATACATTTCCCTTCGGGTATAGAAAAAATAGGAATGCATGCTTTTCGGAATTGTAGTAGTTTGATTTCCTTGGACTTGCCTATATCTCTAACAGATATTTTATTTGGTGCGTTTAATGAATGTACAAGTTTAAAAATTATAAAATTTGCTGAGAATGTGAATTATATAGGTATTTTTGCCTTTGCCAATTGTGTGAGTTTGGAAAAAGTAGAGCTACCCAAGTCTGTTGTAAAAATTGAAGATAGAGTTTTTTACGATTGTAGGAACTTAGCTTCCGTAAAACTGTCAAGTCACACAAATAGCATCGGTGTTCAGGCGTTCAGTGGATGTGAAAAGCTAAAAAAAATAGATCTTCCTGCTACGTTAAACTACATAGGTGTGGAAGCTTTTCGCAATTGTAGTTCGTTGGAAGAAATTATCTGTCGAGCAAGTACGCCTCCACAGGTAAATCTATCGTTGGGATATAAGGGTGTAGTAATTGTTCCGAAAAAAAGTCAAGAAGCCTATCTACAAGATGATATTTGGAAGCAAATGATTATCAAATAGTTGGCCCTATATACTTCATTATATGAATATGATTGGTGTGTAAAACCTATTTACAACGAAACAGAAATTCCCGCATAAGGCATAAATCCAGAAGCAAAAACACTTGAATCTTTATTGTAAAGTAAGTTATATCTCATCCCCAGTTCTGCATAGGCTTTTCCTCCTATCTGATGACGATATCCCACACTCACAAACAAGGCATTTTCACTCCTTTTAGCAATATTTTCTGTGATTTTCACTTTTGTCGAAGACATCAAATGTTGATAGGATGTTCCAAAAACAAATCCTTGATAAACATAACTTAAGTAAGGTCCCACACCAAGAGTCCGCATACTAACACTTTTGGTGTTACGAAACGTATAACTTACACTTGCGCTTAATTCTAAATTTTCGATAATTCTATAACCCACACGTGGGGCAATTTGAATATCTAATCTTTCAGAATCAATATTAGCTCCAATGTTTCCACCAATAATCCATTTTCCATCGGAATTGAAAGTTGATGAACTTGATTTTTGAGGAAGTAAAATATTCTGAGAATATCCCATTCCCATGATAAATATACCGAACAAGAAAAATATACTTCTCATAAAGCAAATGCTTTTAGGTTTAATAACACAAATGTATATATTTTTATTGAACAAACATCATTTCAATAAATTTTTAACAATGGTATACAAAAATAAAAATTGCCTAAAAAATTGTTTCTAAGTTATAACAAATCTACATTCGTGATTTGTTGCTAAAATCAGCTGGTTGCAAAGCGACTATAAACCCTGAAGTTCATACTGATTATAGCGGATTTAATTCAAAACAATATCTTTTAGGCAATTTTACAGAAAACACTTATTGTTTACAAGTCAGAATAAGTATTTTTTCTTTTCAGCAAAAACTACTTTTTAGCTTTCAGATGTTTTTCTAAAAATTGATCTTGTTCCCAAAGGGTGTGCAATATGCTTTCTTTTGCTTGATATCCATGGCTTTCTAATGGCAGAAGTACCATACGTACTGGAGCTCCCAAGTTTTTAAGAGCTTGGAAATAACGTTCCGTTTGGAAAGTAAACGTTCCTGCATTGTTGTCTGCTGCACCATGAATTAACAAAAGAGGTTTTTTCATTTTGTGAGCGTTCATGAAGGGAGACATGGTGTTATACACCTCAGGAGCATCCCAATAATTTCGTTGCTCTGATTGAAAACCAAAAGGAGTCAGCGTACGGTTATAGGCTCCGCTTCGAGCTATTCCACAAACGAATAAATCAGAGTGTGTGAGTAAATTAGCCGTCATAAACGCTCCGTAAGAGTGTCCTCCCACAGCGACTCTTTTTCTGTCGATATAACCTAATTTATCCAATGCATCAATAGCAGCTTCTCCATTGGCTACTAACTGCTCAATAAAGGTGTCATTAGGTTCTTGCTTATCTTCACCTACAATCGGGAAAGCAGCATCATCCAATACGGCATACCCCTTTGTGACCCAATATATAAAGGAACCATAGTAAGGATACGTAAACTCATTAGGGTTTGCCGTACTTTGCCCTGCCGTGCTTTTACTTTTGTATTCACGCGGATACGCCCAGATGAGTAAAGGCAATTTTTCTTTCTTTTTGAAATCATAATTTTTAGGAAGATACAATGTACCACTCAAAGCAACTCCGTCTTTGCGTGTGTAGTTAATAACTTCTTTATGAATTCCTTTCAAGGATTCAAACGGATTTTTGAAGAAAGTAAGCTGTGTAGTTTTCCCTTTTTTATAATTCTTTACGAAATAATTTGGGTAATCCGTTGCCGATTGTAAACTTACCAACATATCTCCTTTTTTGATGTCCAACACCTCAATAATATTCTCTTTTTGATTTTTTAGTTTCGAGGTATACAGTCGATTTTTTTTCAACGTTTTCAAATCTAATTCATCAAGGAAAGGAAATTGCCCCTCTTTGGTATGTCCTGCTCCTAACCAATAAGTTTTCCCATTTTGAATTTGAAGAACATATCTGTTCCATTGATTTTTAATAGTTTGAGGAGAACCCGGATCATTGTAAACATCCTGATAATTTCGATCAATAATAACCTTTTGTGTATTATTTTTTAAATTTAATAATATTGCTTTTTGGTTACGGGTATCGTACCAAAGTTCATACACTAAAGTATTTTCTTCATCGCCCCAAATGATGGAATTGAAACGCTGTTTTAGTTTTATCAAAGAAACAGGTGATTGATTGAAAGGAGCTTCCCACTGAAAAACTTCATCGCGGAACTCAGCCTTTTGGTTTTGGTCTCCTCCGTCCAGAGCCTCAACAAAAAACAGCGTGTGTGGCTTATCAGAACGCCAACTCATAGAACGTTTTCCTTTATGGGTCGACGAAAATCCTTTTGGCATATTTTCAATCAAAGGCAAACTATTTACCAGTGCAACTTCTTTTCCTTGAACATCATAAACTTTTGATTCTCTGGGGAAACGATTAAATGGCACAATGTATGAAAACGGTTTTTTAAGCTCGGTTATCATTAAATAGTTCCCATCGGGAGAGAAACTTTCTGAAAGATACATTCCTGCACCTTTAAAAAGGCCTTCTTTTCCATTTAAATCTATCTTTTTCAATTCCGAAGTAACCAAAACTTCAAAATTAAACTCATCAATTTTATTTTTCAACAAATCTTGATATGTTCTGTTTTGTGAAACTTGTCCCGTTCCCACTGATACAATAGGTCCTTTGGGAACGCTTTTAGCTTCGCTCTGTAATGCAGGACGGTTGGTTACCAAAGTTCTTACAAGTAAAAAGGAACCGTCGGGCGACCATGTGTAAGGCATTCCGAAATTAGCATTTAGCAAGTTGCTACTCAATCGTTTTGCTGTAGCCGTTTCCAAGTCAAGTACCCACAACTCTAAACCTTTATCAGTTGTGTGTGTAAAGGACATTTTTTTCTCATCAGGAGAAAACCCTAAATAAGCGATTTTAGCGTTTTCAGGTAGATTTTTCACCTGTTGAGTTTGTTTGTTTCCTACTTTTTGTACTTTTAAATTATTGATGTAAGTCAGGTTACTTGATGCATTTATATTTGGATTCATTCGTAGACCTCCTAAACGAATTTCCTCTTGATTAAGTTCCTCCAAGTTTCGGTAAGTAGACCGATAGCTAAAAACCATCCACGTACGTTGGCTATTCATCATCACTGATGGAGCCCTTTCAAAATCAGCTAATTGCAAAATCTCCTCTGACGGTTTCTGATACGTCAGATTCTCTTGTGCTGTTAAATAACTCATTGATGAAACGAGTATAAGTGATAAAATTTTTCTCATATATTTAATTATTTTTTCCAATTCTTTAAGATGTCCGCAGGAACGCCGTCTTTATGTAGC
This sequence comes from Capnocytophaga canis, assembly GCF_043187445.1. Classification (NCBI taxonomy): domain Bacteria; kingdom Pseudomonadati; phylum Bacteroidota; class Flavobacteriia; order Flavobacteriales; family Flavobacteriaceae; genus Capnocytophaga; species Capnocytophaga canis. Next base: position 893,904 of record NZ_CP171121.1, read on the forward strand.
ATAATAGCAGTAGTTTTGTAGGTTACAAATGCTTTGGTAACATACAAATATCCTTGATGGTCGTTGTTCACTCCCCATGAATTTTTTACGATGTAGTACTCCCTCCCGTTTTGATCTTTGGCAAGTCCAACGATGTGCATTGCGTGGTCGTCCGTAGTTTCGTAATTATCGAATGCTTTTTGACGCATTTCCGCAGTGATAGTTCTTTCCTGAGTTGGCGGAGCGTTAAACAACATTTTTTGTTCATCTAAAGTCATTTGATCCAAATCTTTTTCAGGAACAAAAGCTACACCATTTCTCCAACTGAAATAACGCTCACTCACATCCGATGCCCATGCTACAGTAAATCCTTTTTTTAAGGCGTTGTCTATAACTTTAACAAAATCAGTCATTTGAACGTTATAAGCCTGATCGAAGCTCCAGTTATCAGGCACAGCCATTAGCACATTTTTATATTTAGGTTGATCCTCATACGAAATCATCTCCACATAATGATCAGGATTGATACCTACCACCTCTTTAGCAAAGGTCTGTGGGGTGTACTTCTTACCTGCATGTAAGAATGTTTCAGGAACCTGACCCAAATAAGCATCAATCGCTGCAGTAAAGGCTTTTTCCCAATTGGGTGTCAATTTTTTGATTTTTTCACGCTTAACGAGTCCCTCTAAAAATCCTTTGAGCACAGCCTGCATTTCGGAAAAGTCATTGCGTGAAGTTCCGTAGTTCAATCCTGAGTAAATATATTGAGGTACAGCTCCATATTTTGCATACATGTTGATAATGTCGTGCAATTCACCTCCGTCACCATAATCCAAATTACCATGAAAACGAACATATTGCTTTGCTTTTTCGATATACGTATTTCTTGCGGTATAAATTTCAGCCAAATCTACTGGCTTTTTACCCATACGACTCATTTCACTTTCTAAAAATGAAGCTCCAGCGTAGCTCCAACATGTACCGCTACTGCCTTGATCTTTCACTTCCATACGTTCTAAATTAATCACAGGTGTAAACTTAAATCCTGCATTTTCACTTTGATTCCCTGCCACGGCACGAATCAGATTGTCTTGTGCCGTTGCTCCAAAAAATGAACCCACAGCAAAAAATAACGCTATTTTTTTCATTTTGATTATATAATTTTAGATGATTATTTTTAACCCTACAAACGTAAGAGTTTATTTTGGAAAATCAAAGAATTTGAAAGAAATGATTACAAATAGTAATGGAATTTAAGCGTTTCGTTTCCATTGTATTGATGGCTTAATAATTTCTCATACTATTGAGAATAGATACTTTAACACACCACGTAGCAGACATTTTGTCAGTAATTTTGTTTTGGTATTTTTTTTGCCAAAGCAATTTTCGTAAGTCAAAAATCGTTTGATTTTTTGAGCTTTTTTAATCTTTTAATCATTAAATTATCTCATAAGAAATGAAAGGAAATATCAATGTTTCGGTGGAAAATATTTTTCCGCTTATCAAGAAGTTTTTATACAGTGACCACGAAATTTTCCTGCGGGAACTCATCTCCAATGCTACCGATGCTACACTGAAATTAAAGCACTTAACCCAAATCGGGGAAGCCAAAGTGGAGTACGGAAATCCTATCATCGAAGTGAAAATCGATAAGGAAAATAAAACTTTGCATATCATTGATGAGGGCATTGGGATGTCGGGCGAAGAAGTGGAAAAGTATATCAATCAGATTGCTTTTTCAGGAGCAGAAGAATTTTTAGAAAAATACAAAGATACTGCCAAAGATGCAGGTGTAATTGGGCATTTCGGGCTTGGGTTTTACTCTGCTTTTATGGTGGCAAACCAAGTGGAAATCATTACCAAATCGTACACTGACGCTCCTGCCGTAAAATGGACGTGTGACGGCTCTCCTGAATATACTCTTGAACCTGCCGAAAAGTCAGAAAGAGGTACGGAAATCATCTTACACATAGCCGAAGATTCTACCGAGTTTTTGGAAGAATATCGCATCGAGGAATTGTTGCGTAAATACAACAAATTTATGCCTATTCCCATTAAATTTGGAACCAAACAAGAACCGCTTCCTCGTCCTGAAAATGCTGACGAAAATTACAAAACCGAATATCAAACGGTTGACAATATCGTAAATAACCCAAATCCGGCGTGGACAAAACAACCTGCCGATTTGCAAGACGAGGACTATAAAAACTTCTATCGTGAACTTTATCCGATGCAGTTTGACGACCCCTTGTTTCACATTCACCTAAATGTGGATTATCCGTTCAATTTAACGGGAATTTTGTATTTTCCAAAACTATCAGTGGATATGCAAATCCAAAAAGACCGCATTCAATTGTATCAAAATCAAGTTTTTGTAACGGATAATGTGGAGGGAATTGTTCCAGAATTTTTGACAATGCTTAAAGGAGTTATCGATTCGCCAGACATTCCGCTCAACGTGTCGCGTTCGTACTTACAAGCCGATGGCAACGTTAAAAAAATCGCAAATTATATTACTCGAAAGGTTTCTGATAAATTAAAATCGCTTTTCAATAACAATCGAGAAGATTTTCAATCAAAATGGAACGATATTAAGATTGTTTTGGAATACGGAATGCTTTCCGAGCCGAAATTCTACGAAAAAGCAGGGGATTTTGTGCTTTATCCAACGGTAGATGACCAATATTATACGCTTTCGGAGCTTAAAGAAGCCTTAAAAGACCAACAAACCGACAAAGACGGAAAATTGGTGGTGCTTTACGCCCAAAATAAAGAGGTGCAACACGCTGCTATTGAAGAAGCTAAGGAAAAAGGATACCAAGTGTTGCTTTTGGATTCGCCCATTGTGTCTCATTTAATTCAGAAGTTGGAACACGATAACGAAAACTTGACTTTTGCTCGAGTGGATTCGGCTCCGATTTCCAAACTGATTCAAAAAGAGGATACTACAATTTCCAAATTTTCGGAAGAAGAAAAAACATCACTTAAAGAAAGTATCGAAAAAAGCATTCCGAGTGAAGGTTTTGTGGTGCAATTGGAAGATTTGGATAGCGATAGCACACCTTTTAGCATCAATCAGCCTGAATTTATGCGTCGTATGAAAGAAATGAGTGCTACCGGCGGTGGCGGAATGTTCGGAATGGGTAATTTCCCCGAAATGTATCATTTGGTGGTGAACACAAATTCGCCTTTGGCAACTTCGATTCTCAACACGGCGGACGAAACTGAAAAACAGCACCTTATCAAACAAGCCTTTGATTTAGCGAGGCTTTCACAAGGACTTTTAAAAGGAAAAGAACTTACCGATTTCATCAAACGCAATTTTCAGGAATTGAAATAATATTGTTTTTTCCATAACTATAGAAAAGCGATGCACGAAAATAGTGTATCGCTTTTCTTTTTGCCCTACATAGGAGGCTCAAAAAAAATCTGTAAAAGAGTCAATTAGTAGCAAAAGACACTTTCTATATTCATACTTTTACAAAGAAATTCACATATTTAAACAGAGAAAATCGTTTCCTCTACTTTCTAAGAAGAATATAGACTCAAGATAAGGAAGGGAAACTCTTTGTTTTTGAAAAACAAATTAGAAAACCACAAAAGTCTTTAAAATACTTTTCACATATCAATTTTAGGTATATTCCACCACATACTTTAGGTAGCACTTCATCTTAGACAAAAAAGAATAACTTAGTTCCTAGAGGCATAACAACTGCAGCATTTTTGGCATAATATCTATTTTATATATGATAATCAATTAGATATAACAACTTTACTTCATAAAAAAAGCGGATGCTAATCACCCGCCCATATCTCGTTCTACTTGCTTTATTTCTTTCAAAAATTCAATAATCTTATTTACTTCATCAATTTTATCAGCTTCAATCGGAATTTGAATTTTACTGTATTCCCACTTGATAACTAAGTTAATTTTAGTTTCACTAATTCCCTCAAAAGTAATTTCCAAAGATTCTTGTAGCTCTTTTAGTTTTTCTACAGGAACTTTAATTTCAATAGCATTCTCATTAGGATCGTAACTATAAGCTCCCCACGCATCTGCATCGTAGTTAAGCACTACTGTCCACTCTTTTTCCTCTGGAGTAATAAAAATAGCATATCGTCCCACCTTAGTGGCCTTTCCCCCAAAAAGTACATTCTGCTGAAAGGTAATATTGGTAGCCTCATTAGCTCCTACTCGCCATACTTTCCCGAACGGAACTAACTCCCCAAACACTTTACGCCCTCGAACGCTGGGGCGTCCATAATCCACAGAAATTTTGGTAACTGAAAATTGCTGGGAAACCACTTGACGCGGACTTGCCATGGGATACTTAAAATCTTGTGAGTATCCAAAAAAAACACTGAAAATCAGCGCTATTAACATCATTCTTTTCATCTCATTATACATTAATTACTTTTTAATAAGCAAAATCTATTCCAAAGTAAGATTAATCAAGAAACCTCTTGACTTCAATCCATTTAAATTTTTCGTCCAAGGGCTGTCTGGTTTATGGTCAGGAACTAACTCGTTTCTAACTGAAAAAAGCCCTCTGATAGATGGGGATAGTCTGAAAAAAGGAGTATATATGTCCAATCCAAAACCAAGTTCATAGAAAAAAACGTTTGTTTTGGTTCGGAAAACCAAGTCATAATTATCAATCGTCAAATTTTGATTGCTACTCAGGTTGATAGTCATAGACCCCCCTGCTGTGACATAAGGTTTAAAATTGTACCAACGTTCAGCACTAAATTTGACCAATAAAGGGATATAAATATACGTAGATTTTACATCTCGCAAATAGTCCCTCTTTTCGGTCATATTGTAGAAATAAATTTCTTTTCGGTTATAGACCAATCCTGGTTCAAGGCGCAGGTCAATATATTTCATCAATCGTGCAGAACCCGTTAGTCCTACGTTAAAACCGAACATTTTGTGGGTTTGAACTTCCAACAGCGAAGTGTTAGTGTACTGAAGATCTCTATAATCAAATTTTAAATCAAACATATTTCCCCCGAAATAATAGCCCCATTGCAAAGGTTTCTCATCAAAATTCTCCAAATTAGTCAACGGAGATTTGAGTTGTCCAAAGGCAATAAGAATATTAAAAAGGAAAAACAATAAGAAGATTCTCTTTTTCATATTATAAAATGCTATTTAGATTTATTCCCTACATAAATGGTAGCAACTCCACCGAGAGTTTTGGGGTAGTATTTTGTGTTAGCAAAACCGATTTTTTCCAAGATAGTTTTAAACTTTTTCCCATAAGGAAATGCAGAAGCAGATTTAGACAAATAGGTGTAGGCGGAACGATCTTTCGAGAAAACTTTTCCGATAAGAGGCATAACAAATTTAGTGTAAGCAAAATACCCTTGTCGGAACGGAAATTTCTCAGGAACAGAGGTTTCCAAAACAACCAAGCGTCCACCAGGACGAATTACGCGAAAAATTTCAGAAAGCCCTTTCTCTAAATTCTCAAAATTACGTACGCCAAAAGCTACTGTTACAGCGTCAAAATAATTATCCGCAAAAGGTAAATTTTCACTATCTCCCAGAATCAACTCTACGCGATTGGATAACTGTTTTTTTGCAATTTTTTCACGTCCTACGGTAAGCATTCCTTCTGAAATATCTAGGCCTACAACTTTCACACCGTCAATCTCAGTTAAAGCAATTGCCAAGTCTCCTGTACCCGTTGCTACGTCCAATACTTTTTGAGGACGCAACTCAGCTACTTTTTCAACAACAAATTTCCGCCATTTGATGTCTGAACCCCAAGAAATTACACGATTAAGACCATCGTAAGTTCCTGAAATAGAGTCAAACATCTGTGCCACTTGTTTCTTTTTCCCATCGGTGGAATTTTTGTAAGGAGTAATTTTATCAGACATATATCATCTCTTTTTCAAAATAAATTGCAAAGATAAAGAAACTCCCTAAAAAACAATATGATAAATGTATTTTTACGAAAATAATAACATTTAACCATAAAAAACTTCGCCAAAACACAACCTTTTGGCGAAGTATATTCTCATATCATATTGTGAATAAACACCTTAACGTCTGTCTAAGTATTTTTATCGATAAAAGACTGAAAACTACTTCTTTCAGGCGAAAGTGCTTTAGCTAACTTTCCATTGAGCAAAGTGTAGCAATGTGCTTTGGATTTAGGACTGATAATTTTATACAAATCATAAATATCATTTGAGGATATGAAATTTGAATGAAAGGTATATTGGGGAGCTAACTCAAGCACTCCTTCTTTATTTTCAAACAAAAATGTTCTAAATCCATCTTCTTTTCTTACGTAAAGCAACATCTGATTGACATCGGAAAAATCTACTTCGTCTTTTTCTGATTGAGTGTAAATCACGATGCCAGCCAAGTTGTCATTATTGATTTCTGGTAAGTGGAATCGACTAAAAATATCTTCCTCCGAAGGAATATAATCACAAAGTTTATCACAAAATGAAGAATTGAACGATAACAAAGACAAATCATCAGAAGGGAGGTATCTGGTTGTGTTTACCTTCTTCTGTAAAAGAATTACTTCTTTTGCTTTACCAGAATCGGCTGTTTGGCACGTTTTTAGCCCTTTCCGAGTTTCGTGGCAACCCATTAAGATAAATGTTGCTGTAACGTAAAACAACATTTTTGTGTAAAATTTAGCTGTTTTCATGGTAACATTTTTTAATTAGGTTAATAAACTCATTTAAATTTCACTCGAAAGATACAAAAAAAAAACGACATAAGCAAATATTTTCGCGAAAAAATAAGACTAAGTGCATAGAAACACTATTTTTTAGAGCTATTATAATTAAACCACATAGAAACATAGTTTTTTTCTATGTCTCTATGTGGTTCTTAACTTAATTTGCTGGAAACTTTGTTTTTCTGTAAATATTTAAGATTGAAAAAAGTGATTACCTCAACAAACGGTCAGGTTCTTTATTTTTATCAATTTTCAGATCCGAAAGCATACTGGCTTTAATTCCGATGAAGAAATACCACGAATTGTACTGACCTATAGGGGTAAACTGAAAACTCATTCTAAAGCTATTCAAATCACGTTCAAAACGGAATTGGGTGTATGTAATTCCCTTATTCACAAAATCATATCCACTTGAAATTCCCACTTGCAATTTGGGTGAAAGCTCCACATTTCCTGAAAACATAAGTGAGTTGTTAGAAATACGTCTTTCACGTGACATATTTGAATACGAAAGTGAATAAGCTATGTTCAAATCCCAAGGGATACGAGCATGATAAAATTTCGTTTTTTTATCCTCAGGTTCTTCTTTTTTTTCTTCCACTTGATTGTCGTTTACAGGTCGTGACGAACCAAACAAATCGTCGGAACGTCCTCCCGAAGCTCTGTTATCAGTTGTTTTTTTATCAGATTTATTTCTATTTGAAAATGAATAGTTTGTAGATATGTTTGCGTTAGTTAATCGGAAAAGACTTCCTCCATTGTTAATATTAAAAGTTTCCAATTGTCTTCCATTCGCATCAATAGCGTATGGATTGAATGTAGCTCCAAAATTTAATGGCAATTTTCCATTGAAAAGAGTTGTTCCTCCAGTCATGGTAACGGGACTAAATTGTTTTGTAATAACGTTATAGTTCGTATTGAAATTCAAACTATTGAGCAATGAAATCTTTTTAGGTTCAACCTCCGTACTATCTTTGGATCGCACTTTTGCTTCTAAAGTATTGCTTAACGATAACCCGATGGATTGCGATTCATTAAGTCCTGGGACTCCGTAAATACCTCCTTCAAAACGAGTGTATTGAGAAACTTTGCCAAAAGCATCTGAAATATAATTTTCGTAGTACTGATCGAATGCAGGTGTATAACCATAGCTCATTGAAGGACGCATTACGTGTCGAATCGCTTGAATTTTTCGATCTTTTTTAAACTGAAATGTACCATAGACCGTAGTACCCAAACTCGCTCCCATATTGTAGGTCAAAAAACGGTCAAAGCCATTAATGGTGTCCATACCACTCCTACCCGAAGCTGCGTTGAAATCTGTTCTGCGGATAGTTTTAAACTGCCAAGTTTCGTTCAAGGAGGAATTTAACCCTAAAGTTATGTATTTAAACAGTTTAGCAGTCGTACTCACGGGGATAGAATGTCTAAATCCGTTTTTAGCTTCACTAAACATTTGCTTTGAGAAAAACAAACTATCGGTTGTTGAAAAACGATTATCTCCTTGCGAAGAGTATTGAAAATTTAAGTTTTTAAGCAATCCTTTTTTACTTTCACCTTGTTTAGCAAATGGATAAATACGTTCCATACTCAAACGAAGTGCGGGGAGGGTCATCTCAATACTTTGTGTATTGGTATTCTGAGAATGTGATGCCGTTAAGGACAGATTCATCGAGGGATAGGATGGAAATGTTTTTGAATAAGATACTGATGAGGATAAGGTATTATTCAACACATTAGGCGAATTAATCTGATTATATGAGTTTTGATAAAAACGACTACTTCCCAAGTTTACAGAAGCTGAAAAATTTGAGTTTGGATTCGATTTTGAATCTTTCGAATGCGTCCATTGGATGTTGTAAAACATTGAATTGCTGTAATCAGGCAAACCTCGAATACTGTATATCTGATTCTCATAACTGAAATTAAAGTTTCCAGAAAATTTGTAACGCTTCTTATACGTTGATTGAGCTTTGAACCCATAACTTCCATTGGTGAAATAATCTCCCGTTACAGCCAAATCAAAATAGTCACTAATGACAAAGTAATATCCTCCATTTTGAATGAAATAACCTCTGTTATTTGCCTCTCCGAAAGTTGGGAAAATAAGTCCCGATGAACGTCCCGATACCATTGGATAGTACGCAAATGGGATTGCTAAAGGTGTGGGGATATCTACTATGTACATATTGCTCAATCCTGCAACCACTTTTTTTCCAGGGACAAATTTTGCTTTTCGTACTTTGATGTAGTAATCAGGATCATCCAAATCTTCTGCAGTGGTAATGATGGCATTTTGCATGAAGTAAGTAGAATCATTCTCCTTTTTAATGATTTGACCTTTGATGTTATTTTCATCTTGTTTGGTGTATGCATTACGGATAATGGCTCGTTGGGTTTTGTAGTTAAACCGAATGGAATCGGGTTCTATAATGTCATCACCTTGCTTAAAAACAGGATGTTGCACCAATTCTCCAACTGAATCCTTAATACGACCTGCGTATACCTCCGCCAAATCATATTTGATATTGGTTATCCCTGAAGTGATGTCAATATCGGTGTATTGCACTTGTGTTTCATTGTAAAGAATGATGCTATTTTTAGTCTTATTGAAAACAATACTATCCTTTGCTTTATATCTGACTACATCCTCTAAAATACTTTTAGATTTCTTTGACATACTGTCTTTTGACAGGGAATCCTTTGGCAGGGTATCTTTAGTTCGCTTCAGCGAATCCAACAAGATTCGTCTGTTTTGATTAGTAGTGTCTTTTAGAAGTCGGTTAGCTTTCTTGAGCGTGTCTATGATTGAAAACGTTTGGAAATAGGCGTAGCCCGTTTTCTTTGAAGCAAACGAGCTAGTGTACCAACAACACGTGCTGATAAACAACAAACTAATCAGTAAAACTATCTGCCGTCGACGTTTTTGCAAAGCAATACATTTTTAGGGGTCAAACTTACGGATTTTTTCCAAGATCTGAAAGAAAAATTTTAGAATTGCAAAATTAGTTAGTACTTTTGTACTTTGTCAGAATATTAATTCATTGTTTACTTTATGGAAAATTCTTTGTTTACTTTTTTACTGTTTTGCATTCCTGCATTAATTGTTGGCGGAATTGCGTATTACTTTTTCTACCTACATATAAAAAACGAGGAAAAACGCCGTCTTTTCTTACTTCAAAAGGAAAATCAGAAAATTTCATTACCTTTACGACTACAAGCATATGAACGAATGACGTTGTTCTTGGAGCGTATAAGTCCGCAACAACTATTATTGCGAATACCAGCTAGAAATCTTCCAAAAAAAGAATATGAAACATTATTGGTTCATTCAATTGACGAAGAGTTTGAGCATAATTTGGCACAACAAATTTATCTTAGTGAAAATTTATGGAATATCATCCGTGCAGCAAAAATGGCTACTATTCAAATCATCCGTAAAGCTACACACAATGAAGAATTGGAGGACTCCAAAGCTATGACAGAATTTATTTTCAAAGAATTTATCAATAAGCCTACACCCTCGTCAAATGCGTTAAGTCATCTAAAAAACGAAGTGAGAGAAATTTTGTAGAATAATTCTCTCTCCATCAATCAATTAAGAAAAAGGCTGTCCGAAAAAGTGCATTTTAAAACAAGAACCATTTATAAATCATTAATTATCAGTCGTTTATTTTTTTTGTTTGAAAAATTAAACTTTTCCGATAGCCTTTTATTATTTCTAAACGTTACTTTTAACTTCAATCTAAACTTGTTCTAATGGAGGTTCCTTAGATTTTCTGCGTTTCAATAACACGAAAATTCCAATAATGATAAGAATCAGCAAAATTGCAATAACGGGTCGGTAGAAGAGCCAAGCCGTAGCGATAACAATCAAAGACCAAGCTATCCCAACAACACCTGCCACAACATAGACTCCTTTCTCAACAATATTTCCAAGAAACGGAACGACTTTAAACGGCATGGAAACAAATCCAAACATTGTCCTGATAGCTGTAATTATCAATATCGCTCCCAACATGCGAAGTCCCCACGTCATTTCTTCGTTATCCGCATGAGCAGCTTCAAACATCTGCTGTGCTGAAACCTCTCCTTTTGCTACTTCCACAACTGTTCTGCCATTACTAGCTTTGTACATTTCAAATGAATTCCCTTTCACACTAGCCAACAACGAAATCACTGTAGGTTCCGTTTTTTCTACGGTAACTCTCACATCGCCAACACCTGGTTTGTTGAACGACTTACCAATGTAAAGAACATTATCATTCACATGTGTCATTTTCGGTTTTTCTTGCTCTTGATCGCTGTCAGAAGGCTCTATTGATTTTCGAACTCGTTTTTTGGCAGACAATCTGACCTTTTCAGCCTCCTTTTCTAAAATTTCATTTTGTTCTTTTGAAAGATTTATCTTGGCAGGAGTACTATTTTGAATCAATTGTAGAATAAACTCAGGCAATTTGTAAGCTCCGAAATGAACGTTAGTGTTCAAAATCTCCTTATCGGGCAACTCTGCCAGGACAAAATTCTCATTCCGATACTCAGGATCGTGAAAATCCAGAGAATTTATTGGAGAACTCGACCATTCTTTTTTGTAGTGATATGTTGTTATTGTTTCCTCGCTCCCTCCCATATTCTGTACGGTCTCTGTCTCTGAGTGCTCTACCCATTGATAGTATTCCACCTTACGACTCAATCCAATAGCTAATTCTCTAACCCCTAACATATTGTCGTAAATAGAATCTTGAGGAGAAGCGAATCCTGAGGCATGAATAAATTTACCTTCAAACTCTGGATTAATCGTATTAATATCCACAAGAGCAACCACTTCTGCAGCAGCTTCATTGAGGGCCTTTTTAGTTTTTACATAATTACCCTCATTCCAAAATAAAGTAAAAGTACCGGCAACAAGTAATACCAATCCTACGATAATGTTTTTTAAGGAATTACCCAAACGCCGCCCATAACCTGTCCTGGTCGTTTCTGTGTAAGCCATTTTAATTATATTTAAGTTGTTCTTTCTTATTATTTCTCCACAAAGGTAATTTAATTACATCGAAAGAACAACTTTCTTAACAATAAAAAGAATTTCTCCATCGTATTCACAAAGGTAGCCTGTTTTCAGACCTCAGATGATGGATGTTAAAATCTGTTTTCTACGGCGATATAGAGAATTTAATCAATCGAATGTCAAGCGTAACAGCAACTTTCAATCTGTCGCCTATTGATTTTGCTCAGTTCGACCTGTATAGCACAATCTACGTCAAGCAGTTAGGAAGCCTATTCATGCCTATATCAGTAACCTATACCGCAGGAGAATTTGCTACGGTGGAAATGCTAAGAATAAGCCCCGATGAAAAAATAACAATTGTGAGTTAACAATTACGATAATTACGAATTACGTAATTTGAAATTTGAAATTCGTAATTAACTACCGTAATTGTTAATTGTCTAATGTACTAATTACCAATTTCGAGGGTCTTTATTAAAAATGATACAGTACCAAAAAACTACAAATGTAAAAAGTAGATAAAAAAAAGACACAATCATAAAAGGCAATGAAAGAACTATCCAAGTCTCAAAGTCAATAAAGTATAACAGTGAAAACCAAAATACAGTAAAGAGTAATAACCAATGTCGCTTTTTCATAACATCAAATTTTGGTCGTGTTTTAAAAAGTATGATGATGTAAAAATTTGACAATCAGGGAATAAAGTTGTATTTTTGTTGAATGCTAATAACAATTACACTCCATTGCCCCAATTGTCAATGCACAAAGATAGTCAAAAATGGGAATAAAAAGAACAAAAAACAAAACTATCTTTGCAAAACCTGTAAACGCCAATTTATCGGCGATCATAATCTGACCTACAAAGGTTGGGCTTCGCATATTGCTGCGAAAATTCTCTTGCTTTTGGCAAGAAATGTAGGTATTCGTGATATTGCTGAAATTGAAAAAGTTAGCATCAAAAAAGTACTTTCGGTTTTGGTAAATTTCAATCGAGAAATCAAACCCAAACAAAACAAATACAAATCATTACAAGTTGATGAACTTTGGACTTTTGTGGGAAAAAAGAAGAATAAAAAGTGGTTGATTTATGCTTATTCTGCTGAAACAAAGGAAATTGTAGCGTGGGTATGGGGCAAACGAAACATAAAAACAGCCCAAAAACTTCGTGAGAAATTGAAGAAATTGGGTGTTAGTTTTGATGAGATTTGTACAGATAATTGGGAAGCTTTTGCATCTGTTTTTCAAGAATATACACATAAAGTAGGTAAAAAATACACTACTGATATTGAAGGAAACAACACACTTTTGAGACATCGGATACGCCGAGCGGTGAGGAAAACTTGTTGTTTTTCAAAAAAGTTTGAAAACCATATAAAAGCCTTTGAAATTGTGTTTTTCTACATCAATTTTGGGTGGATTTGAGTATCATACTTTGGGAAACACTACCCAAATTTTTATATCACAAAGATACAAAAAAAATATGGCAATAAATAATAAATGGCATTACTAATTTTTTTGTGAGCTAAACTTGAGATTACCGAAGTAAAATAGGGTGTTTATTCTGAAACGCTCAAAGTTTAAGAATCCTCTTGCTTTTGAAATAACGGATTGTATTTTTCCATTCATATTTTCGTGCTTCCCGCTGGATGTTTGAGTAACTATCGCATTGATAATCCCTTGTAAATGATTATCAAAGGTCTTTATAACTTCATTTACAGCGGTTATGGATTGACTTATTGCATTATTTTTCCATAGCTCGTAATTGATTGCTATACCATCTTTTAAACTAAACAAATACTTGAAATTCTCTCGTATTTGCCACGCCTTTGCCGTAAGTAAATTCTCACTAAGCATTTGCTCAAAGGCTCTTTGTTGCTCTTCTGTGCGATTTTCTTCGCTCTTTAATACGGTGTATTTCTGTCCTTTAAGCAATTCGGTTTCTTTTACCTCTTTTCTTCTGGTCTTGTCAATGGCTTGGGATAACTTCTTGAATAAATGAAACTTATCGTGTACAATCATCGCTTGGGGAGCTATATCCTTAATAGCGTTTATATAAGGTTTCCACATATCCATATTTACCCTTTTCAGGGAGGGCTGTTTTTCTTGTGAATTAATACTGAAAAACAAGGCTTTTACATTTTTTTCTTTTCTACCTTCGGTCACTTCTACTACACAATTTTTATCGCTATCGATAAGAATTGTAGCGTATTTATGCCCGTGGGTATATGCTTTTTCGTCTAAGCTAATATTCTCTAAATCATTTACTTCTCCTCGTTCCAAAAGTGATTTTTCTACGGCTGATTCCATAATGCTTCTTATCACATATGGGGTGGTATGCATCAGTTCTGCAACGGTGTTTTGTACCTTTACTTTATGTAAAGTCTCTATGACTTTGGCGGCGAATAAATGCGTGTATCCCTTGTATTTAGGTGCAAAATGGATGTCGATAACCTTAGGCTTACCATCCTCAGAAAGGTAACGAGGTAGACTGCAAACCAAGTAACACCGATAGTCAAACCAATTTAAATGTTGCCACTCTCGCTCGGGGGTGGTATCATACAGTTTGTAACGCTTTCCTTCTTTAACAAAATGGGTGTTAAGGTATTTCAAGTGAATTTTAATGATCTTATTTTCTTCGTCTTTTACTATCGAAGTGATCGCAAAATCATCTGTAATACCCAACATCTCTCTCAAAAAATCTACAAAGTCCATTCTTTTTTCGCAAACTTAATCATAAAAATTTTACTAATGCCTAATAAATATTGTCGGCACAGCACAGGTACTGATGATGGTACAGGGTGTAATTCCATCCACTCCCATTAATGAGCATGATGTTTTTGAAGCTCTGAAAGAATGCGGTTTTCAGTACAAACTTGTAAGTTTTGAGCATATTACCGATGATCAAGAATTGATTTCCTATGGTTATCGTTGGATTTTATGGAAAAAAGAGGTAAATTTGTAAGGTAAAAGTTTGGGTTATGAATAATATTTTAAATAGTTTAGGTAATTTTTTCCTTTGGATATTTGCTATATGCATAGGTGTACTTGCAGGAGTTGTTTGGTTTATGTCTGAATATTGGTATATCGCTCTTGGAGTGGCTGTTATTATCTGTTTTTTATCGATATTGGTTCCTACTGATGGAAAGAACGAACAGATAAAGAAATGGGAACGTGAAGAACGTGAAAAGCTAAAACAACTAAGAATGAGACGAAGAGAAGAGAATAAATGGAAAAAATATTTGCGTAATTAAAGCCTAACTTTACTTGTCCTTTCGTAAAATCGGATTGATATGGAATTTTTCCATATCAATCCGATTTTTTTATGGCACAAAATACCATTACCACAAAAGGCGCTTTTAATTATTAACGACAAACAAAAAAGACTCCATTATAACGAAAATTGAATAATAAAAGCTAAAGCAGTTTCTAAAAGTAAAATATGGAGACTTTACGTTTTACTTTCGTGTTTAAATAAAATCGAAAAAAAATAACCCGCTGTAGAACAGCGAGTTATTTTAAAATCCGTGATCACGGCAGGATTCGAACCTGCGACCGTCTGCTTAGAAGGCAGATGCTCTATCCAGCTGAGCTACGTGACCGCTCTAACCAAAAAATATATTTCAAAAATGCTATGACATTAATGAAATATATTCTAAGCTGTCGGGGCGGCAGGATTCGAACCTGCGACCTCCTGGTCCCAAACCAGGCGCGATGACCGGACTACGCTACGCCCCGTAAAATTATTTAAAAATTGATGCGGAGAGACTGGGACTCGAACCCAGGCATCGGTTACCCGATGACAGATTAGCAATCTGCTCCGTTACCACTCCGGCACCTCTCCTCACTTATTGTTATGAACGTCTTTATTTCTGTTTTGCGAGTGCAAATATATAATCTTTTTTTTTCTTACGCAAATATATTTCAAACTTTTTTTAAAAAATATCTTACGCAATTGATTATCAAATGTAAAAAAATATACATGATAAAATGTCTTACAAGATGTTACTTTAAATATATTTTTTTATCTTTGTGAAAAATCACCTTAACAATGAAAAGAAAACTTTTTTTAATCTTTTTACTACATTTTTTCGCAATAAAGGCACAGGAATCAAATAACTCCGTCTCACTGTTGTTTATGGGCGACATCATGGGACACAGCCCTCAAATTGAAGGAGCGTATGACAACGAAAAAAAAGCATATGATTATATTCCTGTGTTTGAAAAAGTTAAACATATTTTTCAAAAGCACGATTTTGTTATCGGGAATTTAGAAGTTACTCTAGCTGGGAAACCTTTTAAAGGGTATCCACAATTTTCATCACCTGATGAACTCGCTGTAGCTTGTAAAGAAAGTGGTATCGGAGTATTGGTTACTGCAAACAATCACTCCTGTGACCGAGGTAAACAGGGTATTATTAGAACGTTGGACGTATTAGATTCTCTGCAAATTGCACACACGGGAACGTTTCGTAATCAAGAGGAGTTTGAAAAGAACAACCTGCTCGTACTGTCTAAAAACCACATCACCATAGGGATTCTGAACTATACATATGGCACTAACGGACTGCCAATTCCTAAGCCTACTGTCGTAAATTTGATTGATTTAGAAAAAATGAAAGTTGACATTCAAAAAGCTAAAGAACAGGTGTTGGATCAGCTAATTGTAGTGATCCATTGGGGAGTCGAATATCAACAAATTCAGCATAAAGAACAGGAAAAAATAGCTGATTTTTTGTTTAACAATGGTGTAGACATCATCATTGGTGGGCATCCACATGTGTTACAACCGATGCACTACTATCCAAAAAACGCATTACACAACGGGCGTTTACTCGTTTATTCCTTAGGAAATTTCGTGTCGAATCAGCGGAAACCAAATACTGACGGTGGAGCTATGTTTGAACTAACATTGCTCAAAGACGAACAAGGTACACATATCGTGGATTCAGGATATCACTTGGTATGGGTAAACCGAAGTCCAAAAGAAAATAAAAAGTATTTATACGAAGTCCTACCTTGTAGGGAATATGAAAACGCTAATTTCAAGGATTTAGATGTGAAAGCGATTGAATCTATGAAAACTTTTATCCAGAATTCAAGAGATTTATTCAAACGCAATACATTTATAGAAGAAAAATAAGAGAATAACTAAACAAGCGTTTTCCCTATTACCAAAGTAAATAAAGACAGAAGGTGGCAGAGGTTTGTTTTGTATGGTTCAGAATAGGTTTTTTATTAGAGTAAAAAAGGAAAAGAAATAATATAAGCACATATGAATCAATTATATACAAAAAAAGGACACTATCCCTCTAAGTGTGTAAGTTAAAAAGTTGGGGTTAAGTTTTTATAGTTTGAGTCTTTGTGCAAATATAAGCATAAATTGGTTTAAGACAATCCCCCAATTTTGGATAGGCATACTCCACTTTTTGGTAGCTTCTCTCAAAGCCAAGAAAACGGACTTTTGCACAGCTTCGTCTGTTGGGAAAGACAGCTTGTTTTTGGTGTATTTCCGAATCTTACCATTCAGATTCTCAATAAGATTGGTTGTGTAAATAATTTTTCTTATCTCTAACGGAAAATCGAAAAATACGGTCAATTCGTCCCAATTGTCATACCAAGATTTGATAGCATAGCCGTATTTTGACTCCCATTTTTGGGCAAAATCCTCCAAAGCAACCTTGGCAGCTTCCTTGTTAGGGGCAGTATAAATGTGTTTCATATCGGCTGTAAATTCTTTTCTGTCTTTGTAAACCACATACTTACAAGCATTCCTAATCTGATGAACCACACATATTTGCGTTTGTGATTGGGGAAAAACCGTGCGAATGGTTTGCGTAAATCCGTTTAAATTATCGGTGGCAGTAATGAGAATATCTTCCACTCCACGAGCCTTTAAATCAGTGAGAACGCTCATCCAAAAGGCGGAACTTTCATTCTTTCCGAGCCACATTCCTAAAACTTCCTTTTTTCCCTCTCGATTCAAGCCCACAGCAAGGTAAATGGTTTTGTTGACAACTTTTGAGTTCTCACGAACTTTAAAAACGATGCCGTCCATCCAAACAATCAGATACAGCTCGTCCAACGGGCGGTTCTGCCAAGCGACCATTTCATTGGTAACCGCATTGGTAATCCTTGATATTGTGGAAGTTGATACTTCAAAGCCGTACATTTCTTGGATTTGTTCTTCGATGTCGCTCACGCTCATTCCTTTGGCATAGAACGATACGATGATGTTTTCCAAACCATCGATAACGTTCTTGCGTTTAGGGACTAACATTGGGTTAAAACTACCGTCTCTATCCCTAGGAACTTGGATTTGTTCTTCGCCAAAGGAAGTTTTTATCTTCTTGGAAGTGTGTCCGTTACGATAATTTCCATCTTTAGTTTTGTCGTGTTTTTCGTTGTCCAAGTGAACCTCGAGTTCGGCATTGAGCATATGTTCCACCGCTTTTTTGTGGAGCTCTTTAAAGAAACCTGTCAAGTCCTCAGCAGTCTTAAATGACTTGTAAAATTCTTTGCTGTTGAGCAATTCTTCCTTGTTAATCATATCTGTTTAAATTATGGGTCAAAAATAGTTAAAAAGTTATTTCCGAAATTTTTTTTGAGCTTTTAAGGGCTCAAAAAATTTCAGAATAACTTTTCAACTTACACAGATTATGGGATACTCCTAAAAAAAGTTTCAGATAACAACCCTAAAAGTATTGTTATCTGAAACTTCTGTTTTTGAAATATTTGCTTACTTGGCTTCAGTTGAAGGAGTTGCGTTTGCCTTTTTTGACATTTCCAAGGAAATAGCGGAACGTTCAAATTTTATTTTTCCCGCCAAGGTTTCGATGACACAGCTATCATCGGTCAATTCAACGATTTTTCCGTGCATCCCTCCTTTGGTAACAACTTTATCGCCTTTTTTCATGTCTTGAATAAACTTTCTTTCTTGTTTTTGTCGGTTCATCTGTGGGCGAATCATCAAAAAATAGACAACCGCAAGCATCAGAACAGGAATTAATAAATTAGAAAAATTAGGATCCATTGTATATAAATTTTAAAATTATTACTTTTTCTTACAGAAGCCCTCTGCCAACCTTTTTCAACTCTTTTTTCTCGTCAAATTCTTTGGCTAAACTATCCAAAATACCATTGATAAAGACGTTGCTTTTATCTGTTGAGTATTCTTTAGCAATCTCAAGATACTCATTTAATGTTACTTTTACAGGGATTGTTGGGAATCTTAAAAACTCACAAATTGCCATTTTGATGATGATATTATCCAATTTGGCAACTCGCTCTTTATCCCAATTCTGAGTTTTATCATCAATGTAATTTTGGTATTTTTCATCGTTCAACACTACTTTTTTCAATAAATCTTGAGCAAAAAGTTTATCATCATCATTCTTATAAAGCTTCGGAACGAAATATTTTTCACTCTCATTCCCCTTAACTCCTTTCAATAATTTAAGAATAAAGGTATTAACTATTGGGAAATCGTCTGTCCATGTCAGGTTAAAATCATTGATATACTCATACAATTTATCCTCACAAGCGATTATCTCTTTAAATATATTGATTAAGAACTCCTTATCTTTATCGAAATTCGTGGTTTTCTCGGCCATGTACTCATTATAGCACTTACTTTCGAGAATCTTCTTGTAGATAATTTTAACGTATTCGGAATCTAAATCCCATCGATTCATACGAGCGTTATCAATAGTTTCATCCAACAATTCATTGCTCACAATCATTGTTAGTAGTCTATTATCAATAAACTTTCTATTTGGATTTTTCTCGGCGGCGGTTGCTAAATATTTTCTTTGAGCTATCTCAATCTGCTGAGATGCCATTTTGTGAAGTTCCTTAAACAGTGCAAAAGTCAGCAAATAAAGATTGTACATATCTTCGGTGCTACGCTGCAAAAACTTTACCTCTTTGTCTAAATTTTGACTTTGACTTAGCTCCATCGCATAAATGGATTGCATTACTTTTACTCTGACATGTCTTCTTGTGAGCATAACTTTAAGAACTATGATAATGGTATTGTAAAATAAAAATATATATCGTTAAATCGGCGGCAAAAATAGGGTAAAAAAATGAAACTATCACAAAAAAAGGAAATTTAATCAGATCTTTTTAATGAAATTAAAAAACTACCCAAAAAAGAATGTCTTACAAAATTAATTCCTTAACGGAATTAAACACCCTTTCTTGGATAGTTTCAACAAATGTTTTTATAGGAAAAGCCTATTGTTGTACAGTTCCTTTGATTCGCAAAGCCACAACTGGTTTTGTTTTAGCGTTTGAAGTTATAGTAACTGTTTTGCTGATTGGGCCAACACGATTTGTGTCATATTTCACCTCAATTTTCCCTTTTTCTCCTGGCATAATTGGCTTTCCTTTAGGGAAAGAAGGGACTGTACATCCACAACTTGAAGTAGCGTTAGCAATCACTAAAGGAGCTTTTCCTGTATTTGTAAATTCAAAAACACGCACCCCGTCGCTTCCAGCTTTGATTGTTCCGTAATCAATTTCTTCCGCTGTGAAAGTGATTTCAGCTGTTGCCTCTTGTGCATAAGTTACAAGACCAAACGTAGCTACGAATAAAAATGTTAAAAACTTTTTCATGGTACAAAAAATTAAAATAATTAGTTATCTATATCATTATTATCAATAAACATGCCAAGGTTTGTATTTTTCGGTTAAAAGTTTAATAAACCATAGTTAATAGAACGCTAAATATGACACTTAGAACACCTCAAACATATTCATTAAAAACGTGGGGCAAAGATAAAAATTTTCTTTAAATAAACAATTATGTTTTATATTTGCACTCAGATTTTGTAACACTCAATATTAACACTTAAAATAAAGAAAGTATCTTCATGGAAATCCCTTCAAAATATTTACCCAATTCGGTAGAAGCCAAATGGTACGAATACTGGATGAAACACAATTTCTTCCACTCAACTCCCGATGAAAGAACACCTTACACCATTGTAATTCCCCCGCCAAATGTTACGGGAATTTTGCATATGGGGCATATGCTCAATAACACAATTCAAGATGTACTTATACGCCGTGCAAGGCTCAAAGGCTTCAATGCTTGCTGGGTGCCGGGTACCGACCACGCTTCTATTGCCACTGAAGCCAAAGTAGTGGCAAAGCTCAAAGAACAAGGCATCGACAAAGCCAACCTCACGCGTGAGGAATTCCTCAAACACGCTTGGGATTGGACGCATCAGTATGGTGGTGTTATCCTTGAACAACTCAAAAAACTCGGTTGTTCGTGCGATTGGGACAGAACTAAATTCACCCTCGATGATGACCTTTATGCTTCGGTGATAAAGGTGTTTGTGGATTTGTACAACAAAGGATACATCTACCGCGGATACCGAATGGTCAATTGGGACCCACAGGCAAAAACCACCCTTTCCGACGAGGAAGTTATCTATAAAGAACAAAACGGAAAACTTTTTTACCTTAAATATAAGATAGAGGGTTCGGAGGAATTTCTGACCGTAGCCACAACCCGCCCCGAAACCATTTTCGGAGATATTGCCGTTTGTATCAATCCCAACGATGAGCGTTACAAACATCTGAAAGGAAAAAAAGTAATCGTGCCGATTGTTAATCGCGTTGTGCCTATTATCGAAGACGAATACGTGGATATTGAGTTTGGAACAGGAGCTTTGAAAATCACTCCGGCTCACGACAAAAACGACTACGAAATCGGCGAACGCCATAAACTCGAAATCATCGACGCCTTTACCGACGATGCCAAACTGAATCATTACGGATTGCATTACGAAGGAAAAGACCGATTTGTGGTTCGCAAAGAGATAGTTAAAGAGCTCGAAGCAAAAGATTTATTGCTGAAAACGGAAGATTATCTTAATAAAGTCGGTACATCGGAACGTACAGGGGCTGTTATCGAACAACGCCCACTCGACCAATGGTTTTTGAAGATGGAAGATTTGGTAAAACCTGCCATCAGTGGAGTTTTGGAAAGTGAAGAAATCAATTTCTTCCCAAAAAGATATGAAAATACCTATCGCCATTGGATGGAAAATATCCGCGATTGGAACATCTCGCGACAGCTTTGGTGGGGGCAACAAATTCCGGCGTATTATTATGGTAGCGGAAAAGAAGATTTCGTAGTTGCCGAAACCAAAGAAAAAGCCTTAGAATTGGCAAAAGCAAAATCTAATAACCACTCCCTAACCACTAATGACTTGAAACAGGACGAAGACGCTCTCGATACGTGGTTTTCTTCTTGGTTGTGGCCAATGAGCGTTTTTGGTGGAATTTTAGACCCCGAAAACGAAGAATACAATTATTATTATCCTACCAATGATTTGGTTACAGGTCCTGATATTATTTTCTTTTGGGTGGCGAGAATGATTATGGCGGGGTACGAATTCAAAGGAAGAAAACCTTTTACCAATGTCTATTTTACAGGGATTGTTCGCGACAAACAGGGACGAAAAATGTCCAAACAATTAGGTAATTCGCCCGATGCATTGAAATTGATTGATGACTTTGGTGCGGACGGCGTTCGTGTGGGGCTTTTATTATCGTCCGCAGCAGGAAATGACTTACTTTTCGATGAGGCACTTTGTCAGCAAGGTAGCGGATTTGCCAACAAGATTTGGAATGCCTTCCGATTAGTGAAAGGTTGGGAAATTTCGGAAGCTAATCAGCCTGAAAACAACCGAATTGCCATAGAATGGTACAGAAATAAATTCCAAAAGGTACTTGCCGAAACCGAAGACGATTTTGCAAAATACAGAATCTCCGATGCCTTGATGAAAATCTACAAATTGGTGTGGGACGACTTCTGTTCGTGGCTCTTGGAGATGGTAAAACCTGCTTACGGACAACCGATTGACCAAAAAACGTTTGCAGAAATTATCGCCATTTTTGAGGATAACCTCAAATTGTTGCATCCGTTTATGCCATTCATCACGGAGGAAATCTGGCAACACATCACCGAACGAAAACCTCAGGAGGCTCTGGTAGTGGCAAAATATCCTGAAATAACTTCGTTCGATGAGCGTATTTTAGCCGAATTTGACACCGCAGCCGAAGTGATTTCGGGCATCAGAACCGTGCGAAAAGAGAAAAACATTCCGTTTAAGGAGGAAATTTCACTTTCTGTGTTGAACAACGAACAGACGGCAACGACTTTCGATGTGATTATCGTCAAATTGGGCAATTTGTCCGAACTGAAATATGTTAGCCAAAAGGTAGAGGGAGCGATTTCGTTCCGAGTGAAGTCCAACGAGTATTTTATCCCGATGCAGGGCAACATCAATGTAGAGGAGGAAATCAAAAAACTCGAAGAGGAACTCAAATATACGCAAGGCTTTTTGGCTTCGGTGGAGAAAAAACTTTCCAACGAAAAGTTTGTCAGCTCCGCTCCTGAAAAAGTGGTGGAAATGGAACGCAAAAAACAAGCCGACGCACTGGCGAAGATTGAAACCATTCAACAAAGCCTTAAAAACCTGCGGGGATAAGAAAAAGGAAAAAGTGTAAAGGATAAAGTTACAAGAAAGGGCGAAAGATTTTTTCGCTTTTACGTAGAGCATATACGAATACATAGACATTCAATACCAATTATAAACTAAATTAAATATTATGTATAGAGAAAAATGGAAACTTTTGCTTGGAGAAAAAAGATTTAGAGAAAAATCTCCAACAATACCTACTGATGGAAGAAATCCCTTTGAAAATGATTATGGTAGACTTATTTCAAGTTCCCCTATTAGACGTCTACAGGATAAGACACAAGTCTTTCCACTAGAACAGAGCGATTATATAAGAACGAGATTAACCCATTCCCTTGAAGTATCCTATATTGCTAGCTCAATAGGTCAGAGTATTGAAAAAGTTTTACTCAAAAAAGGAGATATTACTGATGATCAAAAAGGACTTCTTAGTTCACTTCTTAGAGTTGCTGGATTAGTTCACGACCTAGGAAACCCCCCATTCGGACATTTCGGAGAAAAAGCTATAGCTACTTTTTTTTCAGATTATTTTGATAAAAAAAGTACATCCCTTAATGATAATGAAAAAGCTGATTTGAAATATTTTGATGGTAATGTTCAAACATTTAGGATATTATCCAAGCTATATTACTTTGGAGATGGTTTTGGCTATAATTTAACCTATTCTTCACTAGCTTCAATCGTAAAATATCCTTTCAGTTCCGTAGAGGGCAATCAAGGAGATTCAGAGGATATTGCTAAGAAGAAGTTTGGATACTTTGTTACAGAAGAGAGTTTATATAAAGAAATAGATGGATATTTACAACTAAACAACAAGAGAAATCCTATTACTTATTTACTTGAAGCTGCTGATGATATTGCGTATAGTGCAGCAGATATAGAAGATAGTATAAAGCTTGGTATTATAGATATAAACAAAGTAAGAAAAATCTTTAATGAAAACTTATCTAAAAATAAAATACAAGTCCTTAAAGAGTTAGATTCACTAACTAACAAATTTTGGGATGAGAGGGACTCCTCCTTAGTTATACAAAAGTTTAGAATTTTCACCCAAAGAATTATGATTGAAAAAATTATAGAAACTTTTGAAAACAATTATGATAAAATTATGGAAGGAACTATGAAAGAAGAAATTATCAAAATTTCAGAAGCCTCTGACATAAGAAAAGCATATAAAGAATTACAATCTATTGTTTTTAAAGATAAATGTATTATTAAAAAGGAAATTGCGGGATGGGAAGCCATCTATGGGTTGTTAGACATTTTTGTAAAAGCCTCTGAAAGTCCAAGCTTTTGTGAAAAAGAGGGCACTTATGATTCCCGTTTATACAATTTAATATCATCAGATCATAGATATGTGTATGAGAATATTGAAAAGTATAACAACGATGAATATAAAAAACTTCAGATGATAGTAGACTATATCTCTGGAATGACAGATTCTTATGCCATTAATTTATATCAACAATTAAAAGGAATTAAATTATAAATGTTTTTCGAAGAGGAGAATATCAAAAAAAAATTTCAAGATTATTTTGTACACAAAATGAAAGAGAATAACGCTATATCTCTTTTATACAACATCCTTTCTGTTGAGACAGCTTATGTAATAGGTGGTTTTTTCAGAGATTTTTTATATGGGAAAAATAGTCGTGATATAGATATAATAGTAGACATTAAAAGAACACAACTAATCGAAATAATATCGTCCTTTTGCTTTCCTCATAAAGTAAATAGATATGGGGGGATCAAAATCAAGTTAAGTGATTTAGAGTTAGATATTTGGTCTATAGAGGACAATTGGGCTTTCAAAAATAACTTGGTAAAGTTAAATGAAAATGACAAATTGAATAGTATAGCCAAGGGGTGCTTTTACAACTATGATTCATTAGTAATTAATCTCCACAACTTTTCATACAACTTGAAGTATTATAAAGACTTTGTAAAAAATAATCAACTTGATATTCTTCAAAAAAAATCGATATATAAAAATTTAAATCCTTCTGTTGAGGCGAATATAATAAGAGCCTTTTATATAAAGTATAGATTCAATTCTTCTTTAAGCGATAACACTTATTTATATGTGAGTAAAAAACTTGGACATTTACGAGATAAATATGGTAATGTATTGTCTCATCTTAATAAAATTAAACAAACTTATCCGAAGTACAATGAATTAAATTCAGCTTACATAGAGTGTTGTATAGAAGAAATAAAAAAAAATAATAACTATAATAATCAATATCTTCTAGATTTTTAAAGATTACAAAAAACAAATTATTACAAATCAATCAAATAAAGAATTATGTTAACGCGTTTATAAACATTATCAAGATTCTAGCACGTATTTTTTCATTTTAAGGGAATTACCTAAAAGAATAAAACGTGTATCCCAAATCTCTTTATTAAAGTTTTTAATTAAAAAACAAATGACTTCTTATTCTCCCTATTTAAGCGAAACATCAAAACGCTTGTTTTCTTGTTTCGCCTAAATAGGCGAAGCCCCAAAACACGCGGAGGCGACCTTCGCCTAAGTAGGTAAAGGTAGAAAACGACTGTTTTTGCGTATCGCCTAAGTAGGCAATGGTCAGGAACATTTGTTTTCTCGTTTCGCCTAAACGATTGCAATTAAACAACAACAAATGTTAAAATTCAACCAAAAAGCTCTTACACAATAATATTTTTGTACATTAGCGGAAAAAGTAAAACACATTACTGATTGTCAAACTAAATTTATACCGCTATGAACAAACTAAACACTTCCATTCGCACCACCGAAATCGATGATGTTTCTGACCTACTTTTGGTGTTGTATCGCAAAGAAACTGCCTTGCAAGAGGAGGCTTTTTTGAAATCTACTTTTGCCGAAATCGAAACGCTTTCCCACGAAATTACTGAAGCCATCAAACGCGATGTGTCGCTCTCCAAACAGGAAGAAGCCGACTTGCGTAGGGATAATTTGGTGCGGTCACTCAATGCGGCATTGCTCGGTTATTGTGCGTTGCCTATCCCTCAATTGAAAGAAAACGGAGAGAAATTATTCGCTGTCTTCTCCAAATATGGGGTGAAAATTACGAAGGAGGCGTACGCTGTCGAATCATCGCTTATTGAATCATTGTTAAAGGATTTGTCTGCCCCCGAGTTGGAGTCGGCAATTGCGTCGCTTCAGGGGATAAAAGAAATCATTTCGCAACTTCGCAATGAACAAACTGCCTTTACTGAGCTTCGTGCCGAGTACGAAAAAAGTATTTCCGAGCAGAAAAACACTCCTTCTGCCTCATCGCTGAAAAAACCGCTGCTCGAAGCCATCAATGGGAAACTCATTCCGTATCTCATCGCAATGAAAATCGCTAACCCTACGCAATATAGTTCCCTTGCCAACGCTGTGGAACAAGTGATTGACACGACCAACACCGCCATAAAACGAAGAAACAATCAGGGAAAAGGAGATAGTGAAACTAAAAAGTAAAAGGAAAAAGACAAGTTATCTCAGTGAAATAAATGCCTAAAAGGGAGAAAAATATATTTCGTAACTTTAGGCATTTTTCTTAAGCAACACGTTGTATAAATCTAAATTATGAAGCAGATGAAAAAACGGACTAATATAACAACTGTACTTCTTTGAGTGAAAAATGTTTTTCACCCTCTTCGGTTTCAACTACCAACTCTCCAGACGGCAATACCCTACGGACGATACCCGAAAAATCACTTCCCTGTTGCGGACGAAATGCCGAAACTTCGTTTAATCGAAACAAATGGCTTCTGTACGCTGGGTACAACTCCTGAAAAGAGAAGTCTATCTGAGAAAACGTTTGCTGTAAATTAACTACAATTTTATTTATAATTTCCTCTATATCAAAACTCTTACCTGTTTCATTTTTCAATGAACTAGCTTTCGGAAGTCCTTCAAAATTAGTTTGGTTCACATTCAATCCAATACCTATGATACTTTTTTCTATTTTACCACCACGTATGATGTTTTCAATGAGTACGCCTCCAATTTTGTATTTATTCGATAAAATATCATTCGGCCATTTGATGTGTAAATTCGGAACACCTAAAGATTTTAGTGTAGTTACAATGGCAATTGACGTAAGCATGTTCAAAACAAAATATCGTTCCAAATCGAAATTTTCATGTATGTATAACACGCTAAAAGTCAAATTCTTGTAGGGTTCAGCCATCCATTTGGCTCCATACTGCCCGACTCCCTGCGTTTGATTCGGAGTCCAAACAGTCAAAAAATTAGACAATCCCTCTCCCGAATTGACCATTTTTTTCAAGAAAACATTTGTCGAATCTACGGAAGCTAACTTGATAATCTTCATAGTAATACAACCAAAAAAAATCTTTGTAAGGAACTCTTACAAAGATTTTTAAGTAACTTAAAATTTAATTATTATGAGAAAAAGTTTTATTTATACATTACTTTATGTACTGCCTTCACCACATCGTTTGCATTCGGCAACCATTCTTTCAACAAAGCAGGTGAATAAGGGGCGGGAGCATCAGCCGTTGTAATTCTCTGAATAGGAGCGTCTAAGAAATCAAACACATTTTCTTGCACTTGGTAAGTAATTTCTGAAGCCACACTCGCGAAAGGCCAAGCTTCTTCCAAAATCACCAAGCGATTGGTTTTTTTCACAGAATTAAAGATAGCCTCTTTATCCATTGGACGTACGGTACGCAAATCAATAATTTCACATTCAATGCCTTCTTTTGCCAAAATATCGGCTGCAACAAACGCCTCTTTAATAATTTTCCCGAAAGAAACGATAGTTACATCTTTCCCTTCTCGTTTTACATCAGCAACACCTAATGGCAATACATACTCACCTTCAGGAACTTCACCTTTATCGCCATACATTTGCTCTGACTCCATAAAAATCACTGGGTCGTTATCACGGATAGCAGCTTTCAACAAACCTTTGGCATCATAGGGCGTTGAAGGCACAACTACTTTCAGTCCTGGAGTGTTTGCAAACCAATTTTCAAACGCCTGTGAGTGCGTTGCTCCTAATTGTCCTGCAGAAGCCGTTGGCCCACGAAAAACAATCGGGATATTGAATTGACCGCCCGACATCTGGCGCATTTTAGCAGCGTTATTGATAATTTGGTCTATAGCCACCAACGAGAAGTTAAAAGTCATAAACTCCACTATGGGTCTATTTCCATTCATGGCCGCTCCCACGGAAATCCCAGCAAAACCAGCCTCCGCAATTGGAGTATCAATAACACGCTTGGGGCCAAACTCATCTAACATTCCTTTTGATGCTTTATAAGCTCCATTATATTCGGCAACCTCTTCCCCCATTAAGTAAATTGATTCATCGCGACGCATTTCCTCGCTCATCGCCTCACAAATAGCTTCTCTGAATTGTATTGTTCTCATTTTTATATGAATATTTAACCATAGTTGTGAAAGGCACAAAAATACACATATTTATTGAATTTTACATCGATGTTTATTTTTTTTTCGAATTTATATTTTTAATAAAAACGCCAATAATTGACTATCAACGATTTAAATATTTATTCATAATATTACTTTTGACGCTTAAGTCTTCTTTTTTTGAGCACAAAGTTTTCAAGCAGACAAACCTTATTTTCATGTAAAGAGGCACTCTATCAAAATGTGATGATTATCCCAAAAGTTTTATTATTTTTGTCAGCAAAATTAGAACCATTGTAATGAGCAAAAAAATACGGATAGGGAGTCGAGACAGCGAACTTGCTCTGTGGCAAGCACGTTTAGTAGAAAACAAACTAAACGCCTTAAACTATGAAACTGAGATTGTTGCTGTAAAATCAGAGGGAGATTTAATATTAGACAAACCTCTGTATGAAATGGGAATCACAGGTATTTTTACGAAAACCTTAGATATAGCCATGTTAAAAAAGCAGGTCGACATTGCAGTACATAGCATGAAAGATGTGCCGACCGCACTCCCCAAAGGAATTGTACAAAAAGCAGTATTGAAACGTGCTAATGTACATGATATTTTGGTTTTTAAAGAAAATACATTGTTTTTAGAAAATCCCGAAGCTACAATTGCCACGGGCAGTTTACGCCGTAAGGCACAGTGGTTACATCGCTTCCCTACACATGAAGTAGTAAACCTACGCGGAAATGTAAACACTCGATTACAAAAATTGAATGACAACAATTGGAACGGAGCTATTTTTGCTTCTGCAGGATTGGAACGTATTGACAAAAAACCTGAAAATCACGTCGTTTTGGATTGGATGATTCCCGCCCCTGCACAAGGAGCTATGGTGGTAGTTGTCAACGAAGACGATTCTTTTTCATGCGAAGCAGTTGCCAAATTAAATGATCGAGAAACCGATATTTGCACCCACATCGAACGACAATTTTTACGTGTTTTAGAAGGCGGATGTACCGCTCCCATAGGAGCTTTTGCTCATTTTGAAGGAAACAAAATCATGTTTCAAGGAGCGTTGTTTTCATTGGACGGCAAACAAAAAATCAGCGTTTCAAAAGCCATATCAGAAACTGATTTCCACGAATTTGGAAAACAATGCGCTGAAGAAATACTCAGTAAAGGCGGAGCTGAGATAATAAAAACATTACGCTAAAGAACAAGTAGAGCATTACAATCACGGAATATTAAACCTTACAAATGAAAAGATTTTTATATGCTATATGTTGTATGATTTTGATAAGTTGTCAAAATCAAAACAATGACTTACAAGGAATTGAAATCAAAGAAAGACACACGTTTTCTTTGGAGGGAAAAAGTGTCCGAGCTATGGTTCTCTTGGATAAAAATATTGGGTTTGCAGGTTCAGAGGGTGTGTTGGGTTTCATAAACACCCAAAACCTCACGATGGAAAAAACGGATTTTTTAGATGTAGAGTATCGTTCGGTAGCAGCTACAACAAATGATTTTTATATGCTTTCGGTAGGCAGCCCTGCAATGCTTTTCAGCACACAATCGGATGGCTTCAAAAAAATGTATGAAGAAACTCATGAGAAAGCTTTCTACGACAGTATGTTATTCCTTGACAATCAGTTTGGAATTGCGGTTGGTGACCCCACTGATGATTGCATGTCTGTACTCACAACCCACGATGGAGGAAAAACATGGCAAAAAAAATCATGTGATCAAGCTCCAAAATTAGCAGTAGGTGAGGCTTTATTTGCCGCAAGTAATTCCAATATTGCCAATGTGGAGAACCTGCTTTGGGTGATTACCGGAGGGTCAAAGAGTCGTATATTTTCATCGGAAGACAAGGGAGTCACTTGGAAATCAACAAACCTGCCGATTGTACAGGGAACCCCCTCACAGGGAGCCTTTTCGGTAAGTTTTTACGACAAAAATAATGGAATTGTAATGGGAGGAGATTATAAAAATCCAACATTAAAAGCAAAAAGTGGAGCTATTACCACGGACGGCGGAAAAACGTGGCAAGTAATTGACGAAACTTCCTCTCCTGGGTACATAAGTTGTGTGCGATATATCCCAAACAGTGAAGGTAAGGGACTTGTAGCTACTTCATCCAGCAACGGAATTTGGTCGTCAGTCGATAGCGGGAAAACTTGGAAAAAAATATCAGAAAAAGGATATCACAGTCTGTTATTCGTTGATGAAAACACTTTGGTGGCTTCAGGGAATGAAGAAATCACCCTATTCAAGTACAAAAAATATTGAAAATAATTTGGCAGATTAAAAAAAAGTCCGTTAATTTGCACCCTGATTTTAATAGTAAGGACAATACAATAATAATAGAGAAAAATGGCAAGAGTTTGTGAACTAACAGGAAAAAAAGCATTGGTGGGGAATAATGTATCTCACGCAATGAACAAAACAAAACGTAAATTCAACGTAAATTTAAGAACAAAACGTTTTTACATTCCTGAAGAGGATCGTTGGATTACATTGAAAGTGTCAACATCTGCTATCAAAACCATCAACAAAAAAGGGATTTCAGCAGTTTTAAGAGAAGTAGAACGTAACGGATACATTTAATAGTGTGTCGTTTTAACATATAAAACATACAGTACAATGGCTAAAAAAGGTAATAGAATACAGGTAATTATGGAATGTACAGAGCATAAAGAGTCAGGTATGCCAGGTACGTCTCGTTACATTACAACAAAGAATAAGAAAAACACACCTGATAGATTAGAACTTAAAAAATTCAATCCTATCTTGAAAAGGGTAACTGTTCATAAAGAAATTAAATAATAAGGGGTTATGGCAAAGAAAACAGTAGCAACATTACAGGGAAAATCAAAAAAATTAACTAAAGCCATTAAAATGGTAAAATCTCCTAAGACAGGTGCTTACACTTTCGTTGAAAGCGTTATGGCTCCTGAGTTGGTTGACGATTTTTTAAAGAAAAAATAATTATTTTCTCTATTTATCATAATGAAAGCTGTCGTGAGACGGCTTTTTTTATTTTATATATTTGGTCATAATATAATACAGCAAACAAAACAACAGTAGTTCACAAAATTTGAAAACTGTAGGATTTGTAGAAAAAGTAAGTTATCAAGAATATATGTAAAACTAAAATATAATCCTTATTTTTGTCAGCAAAAAATACAGTAAGTAGATTAAAAATGAATGGAGTTGTTTATAAATCAACAGGTAGTTGGTATTCAGTGAAAGCAGAGGACGGTGTATTTTACCAATGTCGTATCAAAGGAAGATTCCGTATTAAAGATATCAAAAACACAAATCCCATCGCGGTTGGCGATAGCGTTAGTTTTGAACTTGAAAAATCGGGTAACGGCGTTATTTTCGACATCCATGAACGAAAAAACTACATCATCCGTAAATCTGTAAACCTGTCTAAACAAACACATATCATCGCATCCAATATTGACATTGCTTTTTTGGTGGTAACCCTAAATAATCCTCCTACTCTCACCGCTTTTATTGACCGATTTTTGGTTACAGCAGAAGCATATAGCATACGTACAATATTGCTATTCAATAAGATAGACACTTACACCCCAGAAGAACTTGACGAAGTAAAATATTTAGCAGCCACTTACCGACAAATAGGCTATGAATGCCTTGGAATTTCGGCAATTACTCATAAAAACATCGACAAACTCAAGGAATTAATGCAAAATAATACCTGTGTGATTTCAGGGCATTCAGGGGTAGGAAAAAGTACACTCATCAATGCCATTGCACCCGAACTAAATTTGAAAACGGCAGCTCTTTCGGTACAATTTCAGCAAGGACAACATACTACCACATTTGCTCAAATGTACGATTTGGATTTTGGAGGAAGAATCATTGACACTCCTGGCATCAAGGGATTTGGAATGGTTGACATTGAAAAAGAAGAACTTACAGATTATTTTCCTGAGTTTTTCAGATTAAAATCGGAATGCAAATTCAATAACTGTTTACATATTGATGAACCTAAATGTGCTGTGAAAACTGCTCTGGAAAAAGACCTAATCTCATGGTCTCGCTACAAAAATTATCTACAGATACTCAAAGGAGAAGAAGAACACTATCGCACTGATGAGGGAGAGGAGGAGTCTTAACACTACCCTTTCTCCTACTCTTCTCTACTAAAAACCTTTTTATATCATACAGCACAACTATCCGAAACTTTTAAAATAAAAGTTGCCTGAGAATGTTGTATATTTGAAAAATTCCCATTTTTTTTCAATTATGACACTCTTCAGGCGAAGCAAAAATACAAATAAACCCGTAATCAGACAAATTTTAGATCTCATTCCTGCGCATATTTTAAGAGCGGAAATCGCTAAACATCAGTCCGATAAGGGAAAGTCTACCTATAAAACTCGCGACCAATTGGTGGCACTAACTTTCGGACAGCTGAATAAATGCTATACGCTATCCGACATAAGTTGCGGATTATCAGTAAGTAGCACTTTCCTAAGCGATCTCCAACTCAAACAAAGTCCCGCAAAATCAACAATGAGTGATGGAAACAAAGTAAGACATTATGCAGTATTTAAAGATTTGTATTCTAGTCTTTTAAAGTATTACAAACACTCTTTAAAAGCCAAACATCAAAGTCATATCATCGATGAAATCCAAAACCACAAAATAAAAATCATTGACAGTACTACCATTAGCCTGTGTTTAAGTCTTTTCAACTGGGCAAAATTTCGGACAGCTAAAGGCGGACTCAAAATTCACACCGTTTGGGACGATCAACTTGGATTGCCTGAAATGGTCAATATCACCGAAGCTAAAACACACGATAGCAAAGGATTACAACAAAATATCTATCCGAAAAACACCATCATTGTTGAGGATAGAGGCTATTTTGATTTTAGTTTGATGCTCGGCAGAATCCATTGCCAAAATACTTTTGTTACGCGAATTAAGTCCAACACGCTCTACCAAAGTTTTGAAGAACGAGACCTGCCTGATGAAAAAGACCACGACATCCTCAAAGATGAAATCATCGTTTTGACCTCAAAAAAGGCGGTAGAAAGTGGTATTGATCAAGAGAAATTACGTTTGGTAACGGTTTATAAGCAAGACGGCAACAAAACCATAGAAATCATCACCAATAATATGGATTGGACGGCGAGAACCATTGCGGATTTGTACAAAAAACGATGGGATATTGAGTTGTTTTTCAAGGCGATGAAGCAAAATTTACAGATAAAAACTTTTCTTGGCACGAGTGAAAATGCGGTGAAATCACAGATTTATGTATCTTTGATTTGCTATCTTCTGTTGGAGTTGATAAAGCGATTTTATAGCGATAAAAAGACGGCATTTAGTAATTTTTGCGAGAAAATAAGGGTGTGTCTTATGCACTATCTGACGCTGAATTATGTTTGCAACGAACTGAAACCTATCGTAAAAAAAGTGAAAAAACCACCTGAAAACACACTCTTTGACAGAGATAATTCCGCACAACAAACAAGTCTGCCCTTATAAATAAAGGGTTGACAAGGAATTTTATGAGTTTTCAAAAAACTTTCGGACGGCTGTGATCATACAGCTATTATTTTGCTTAATTTTCCTAAAAAAAGTTGTGAAGCTTCATTATTTTTGGTAATTTCGGGCAAGATATTCTATCTTTTTAAACGAAAAATATTATTATTTTCACTCATAACAGTGATAATCAGTATAGTAAAATTAGAAAATTATCAAAATACTTGCTACTTTGTTTTCAAAAAGTCAAGACAATTCAATATATAAAAGTTATGGTTTTAAAACGTATCCTATTTTCTGCAACATTTCTTTCAATATTTACATTGACATTTTTATATCTTAGTGACATTTTTTATAGTAGAACGTTAATTAGCCTGTTTATTATTGTTTATCTTGGGATATATTTGTATTTATGGTGGTTTAATAAGAGAAAAGAAATGTATATATCTCTAATAGCAATATTCTATCTATCTTGGTTGGCAACCAGATGAATGTTTCTCTGACTGTCTATTTTCTTATATCATCATACTTTTTACAGCACAGCCAAATTTTCTTATATGTTGGAGTAGACTTATCATAAAAAACTGAAAATAAGTCAGTTATATTTCCAAAAGTCATATCGCAATACCATATTTTAACAATTTATAACACACAGTTCTTCATGTCATTGTGACTATTTGTTTCTATTTTTTAAATAATTCACTATTACTCCTATGCCTTTTTTCTTCCATTTTCCTCATCCTTTCGAACAAGGATGGAAACATTCACTTTAAATTGGTCACACAAAATTATCATATCTCTGTGAGCATCTAATATTGTGGTCTTAAATGAGTAAAAACTATTGAAAATCAAATATTTTTTGATTTCTCAGATACTAACGAGGTAATTTCACTTTGTATAAGGTATTTACATCTGTTTCTTTTAGCGATGTTGCAACCATCATTTTTTCATCGGGGGTTACAGCAAATGAAATAACGGGTATATTGAACTTAAATTGTTCCAATAAATTCCCTTCCCAATCAAACACCATTAGCTCGGGGCGAAACTTATCCATGTGCTTCATCACATTTTCCTTAGTGCTATTCACCCAAAGCACGTAAATAAATGATTCTGTGCTATATACTTCTGCAAAATAAAGCCGTTTATCGTCAGTTTGTTCTATACTAACAGCCCCTTTATGAAGTACTTTCCCTTGAAAATCGTAGATTTTAAACTCTGGTTTATGTTGATAAAATTGTGCTACACGCTGGTTATTTTTATTCACACTCAAAATGGAGGATAGCAAATACGGCTCCTGAATTTCCTCTGGTTTAGGACTTATTTTTTCGCCAAAATCGGTTATTTTTCGATCTTTAAAGTCATATTTATGAATATCTGATTGATTTTCTTTGTATGAATAGGGTAAGAAAATGAAACTATCATTGGAAAGTTTCTTGGCTTTATTGAAAACAGATTCTTCGGAAATTATGTGTTGCTTATCCTTTCCGACTGCGGTAGTATCACCCAACTGATAGGTTACAAAACTTCTCATGTCCAACATAGAAAGCTCATTACCTTCAAGTTCAAAAGATTCTTGAATGACCATGTTCAAATCGTTAGGTCCTTGTCCTATA
The DNA here is from genome assembly GCF_043187445.1 of Capnocytophaga canis. Lineage (NCBI taxonomy): Bacteria > Pseudomonadati > Bacteroidota > Flavobacteriia > Flavobacteriales > Flavobacteriaceae > Capnocytophaga > Capnocytophaga canis. Next base: position 929,622 of record NZ_CP171121.1, read on the forward strand.
TTTCCAAAAGAATAAAGATATTTTAATTCAGGTGAGAAAACATTAAACATTTGCTCATGAACATTATTGAAAACAATCACATACTTCTCATTGGCAATTACTTTGGAAGGTCGAAACAACTCTTTGGGCGTTTCGACAGATTCCATAATAAGAGGAGACGGAGATTTTGGTTCAATTTCGTTTTTTTGATTACTTGAGCAAGAAAAAAGAGCAAGTGTTACAAAGAGAATAGTATAAAATTTCATATTTAGTATATTTATGGGATACTCCCCGTTTAACCTATATTTTGTACAAATTATTTCGATATTTTATTTTATTGATTCTGTCAAACTCAATAATTATTATTTTAAGTGAAATCCATTAGAATTGTACATATCTAAAAAAGAGTGAATCAACTCTATTACCAAAGATAAAACAAGTCGATTCACCTTTGATGTACCTTACTTTACTTTAATATTATTAAAATGACTTTTGATCAAACCTCTAAGTTAGCCAATGTCAAATCACTAAGCGCTGCGTTACTATTATTCACACTTCTGCCTATTCCGTAGCACACAACCAAAGCTACAACTGCTGTGGCAATTACGCTTAAAAATTTAATTTATAAACTTTCATTCGTGCTTGTTCATCTTCGTTTGAATTATCTACTTCTAAAAGATATGTATCACTTCCAAACAGAGCATACCTATGCGTACCTCTATTTTTACTTTCTTTAATAGCCTTTATGTTTTCAACATTTGGACGTCTAAAATCACACAAATAGTATTTATCAAATCGTTGATCGGCTTCCATTTTCCTTTTTTGAAAATCGATAACATATTTACCTATTTCAGATTTGATATAAAAGTTATCACCCACTTTTAAGAGATTGTCTACAATACTATTCTCAGCCATGTAGGTTAAAACACCTTGTGGGTCTGAGTTAAACATGGAATGTGCATCTTGAACTTTTTTTACAATAAATTCATCATCTTCAAAAAAAGCATCTTTACTTAGAGAAAATGTTTTTAAATCTACATGATAAAGAGATAATTCACTTGGTTTTGTAAAATAAAGATTTCCCCTCTCTACAATCATGTTAGGTTTAGAAGCTACTGATAAAAGGAGTAAATCCTCATCAGTTAGCTCTCCTTGAATAGATTTTATAATTTTATCTTCTTTTAGTGAATAAATTTCAATTATTGCATCTTTCTGTCCATCACTTTTATAAAAACACACACTATTTTCATCTAAAAGTTTAAAGTTTTTTATAGCTTTTCTATAATTAAAATTTTCTCTAACAAACCTTCCTTTTCTGTCATATTCAATTAGTTTAAGAGTACTTGAGCACCAAATATAAATAGACTCATTGTAAATATTTATTAATGTAGGGGTTACATATTCTCCAGGTCCTTGTCCCATTCTATTGAAAACATTTAGCTGTTCCCCCATCACGGTGTACTCTATGATATTATTATCGGCAAGTACAAAAAAAGAAGAGTTGTCATAAAAGCTAAAATCCTTAATGTTACCTACCAAATTAATATTTTCTTGTAGGTTGCATACATGTTCTCTCGTATCCTTTTTTTCTTGTGTAATAACCGTGATTTTCTTATTTTTTTCTTGGCAAGATAGAAGAAGTAGGAGAAATAATGGAATTATGTGTCTCATAAAGTTTTTTTTATGTAATTAATTTCACTTAGCTGTTCGTAACTATTTTATGTTTATCTTTTGCAATCGAAATCTATATGTGAATCAGATTAAAACGCACAATATATTGTTGATTTACACGCTATTGTGCTTTATTAAATTTATTTACTACTACATTTATAGCATCCTCCTGTCGTACAAGTCATTTTTGGAAAAGCAACATTCCCTATTTCTACAGTTACATGCCAAATAGGATCACTAAGTTTTGCTAATCCTCCACAACCCTCTTCATCAGCCAACGCTTCCAAATTAGCTAATGTCAAATCACTAAGTGCTGCGTTACTATTATTCACACCTCTGCTTATTCCGTAGCCCGCAACCAAAGCTACAACTGCTGTGGCAATTACGCCTTTTAAGAATTTGTTTAAGCAAAAGTAAACAACAAAACGAAATAAAACAAAAAAAATGTAAATTTGTTTTGTTATTTTTTTAAGAATACGCTCCATCTTTAGTTTTGCCCGTGCAAGAGTAATTAGATACCCAAATGAACCACGCTTTTCACGCTATATACTATTCGGGTACTACCCCCCAATAACGCGAATCTCCAGAGTTTTCCAAATGGTCTACTCCCATAAATTCACTCCCGTCCGAAGGTTTCTAATTTTCAGATGAGAGTGAATTTACTTTTTAGGTTAAATCTAAGACATAAGTATATAGTTTTTTTTCAAAAATTCTACGCTTTCCATTATCCACATCTCTAAAAAGCATCAATAATTACACGAAATCCATAGTTTATATTGGTATTAAATCATCATATTCAAAACAAAAATGACTGAAAATAAACAAATTAAGTATTTTAATATACTTTTATATTTCAGAATAATTATTAAATCAAAAAAAAACATTAAATTGCAACCCTTTTACGGTGCTTCCTATTTTTTAGGGATATATTTATGAAGATAAAAAAATACATATGGCTGTTTTTGGGTATTTTTATAGTTGTTTCCTGCGATTATTTCGTAAAGGAAAAACCCAAACACGCTATTGCTCGTGTAGGAGATGTATATCTCTATAAAGATGAGATAAAATCCATCATGCCAATAGATTATACTAAGGAAGACAGTATAAACATCGTCCAAAAATACATCAATAGTTGGGCAATAAAGGAATTGATGCTTTCCAATGCTGAACGTAATATTTCTGATGATGAAAAAGCAGATTTTGAACGTTTGGTAAATGATTATAGAGCGGATCTATATCTGAATTCATACAAACAAGGATTGATTAACAGCAGCATCGACACTTTAATCAAGGAGGAAGATTTACAATTTTTCTACGAGGCTAACAAGGAAACTTTTTTACTCAATGAATCTCTGATCAAGTTGCGTTATATACATTTATCATCGGCCGAAAAACAAAAAAGAATATCTGCTTTAGAAGAAAAATTAAAGCGTTTTAACGCCGAAGACCGTCACGAACTGGATTCTATAGGTTTACAATTCAATTCAATATATTTAGGGGATTCGATCTGGGTAAAAACGGAAAGTGTAGTAAAAAAACTTCCTTTTTTAGAGGAAAAATTAAAAGAAAATAGAATTTTCTTCACCAACCATAAAGATTCTACGGGAGTATATCTGGTACAGGTACGCAATGTGCTACGAAAAAACGAACAGGCTCCAATGGAATATGTAAAACCAACATTACGCCAAATCATATTGAATCAGAGAAAATTAGAGTTCGTAAAAGAACTTGAAGCAGACATAATAAATAGAGGAATTAAGAAAAAACAATTTGAAATTATTTATGAATAGAAAAATCATAACCGCTATCGGAATGCTATTTTTTGCATGTGGACTTTTTGCTCAAAATGAAGAAATTACATCTTCTCAAAAGCGAATCAAGGTAGAAGGCGTTGCAGCTGTTGTGGGTGATTATTTGATTTTAGAATCGGACATAGACAAAGCTTTTGCTGAACTACAACAGCAGGAGGTGGACATCAAAAACATCACGCGTTGCGAATTGCTTGGCAAATTAATGGAGGATCGTTTGTTCGCTCACCAAGCTGTACAAGATAGTATTCCTATGACAGATTCCGAGGTTCGTGAATCTGTAAACAAACGTGTTGCCTTTTTGGTAGAACGTATCGGAAGTATGAAAAAACTATTGGAATTTTACAATAAGGACAATGAACAGGATATGCGTGAGGAGTTGTTCAATCTTTTTAAATTGAATATGTTGAGCCAACGCATGAAAGGTGAAGTCGTCAAAAATGTAGAGGTTACGCCAGAAGAAGTGCGTTTGTTTTTTAACGCCATTCCCGAAGAAGAACGTCCTATTTTCGGAACCGAATTGGAAATCGCTCAGATAGTCATCGACCCAGTGGCACCCAAATCCGAAGTGCAAAAAGTGATTGACCGATTGAACGAAATCAAAGCGGATGTGGAGCAAACAGGAAGTAGTTTTTCTATGAAAGCCATTCTCTACTCTCAAGACCGTGGAACAGGAGGAGAAATGCTGACTTTCAACCGAAATTCACCTTATGATAAAACTTTTAAAGATGTAGCATTTACACTGCAAGAAGGAGAAATTTCTAAACCTTTTGAATCAAGCTTTGGATGGCACATCATTGAAATGGTTCGGATTAGAGGGAAAGAAGTGAGCGTTCGCCACATTCTGTTAGTTCCTGATGTCCCAAGAACTGCCTTGGTAGAAGCGAAAGAAAAAATCGAAAAAATTAAAGAACGTATTGACAATAAAGAATTTACGTTTTCCGATGCTGCACGTAACTTTTCCGATGAAAAAGAGACCAAAGGCAATGGTGGACAATTAGTCAATCCTGATGACCTTTCTTCTCGTTTTGAGCTAACCCGTATGGAACCAGTACTTTACAATCGAGTTTCTAAATTAGGCGACAACGAGGTCTCCATCGCTTATTTGGACGAAGATGCCAATGGTAAAAAACGCTACAAAATATACCAAGTAACCAATCGCCATGAGGAGCATAAGGCTGATTTTGTGAAAGATTATGTAAAAATTCAAGACCTCACACTGAAAGAAAAACAGTTGAAAACCATCGCAAAATGGATAAATGAAAAAGTTGAAAAAACACATATCGTTGTAAAGGGAACATATAAGGATTGTAATTTTTCGAACAATTGGTTGAAGAAATAAAACAAAATTTCTGATATGTAACCTTGTTCCGTGATACTAAAATCGTACAGCAAAACCTACAAAATACTAAAAATGCAACTTTTTTATAATGCCAACATTGACGAAGATGACCATAACTTCTATTTTGACAAAGAAGAAAGTCAGCATATTGTCAAAGTATTACGTAAAAAAGAAGGCGATCAACTGTACATTACCAATGGAAAAGGATATTTATTTAAAGGAAAAATAACCCTTGCGACTACCAAACGTTGTGAGGGTAACATTTTGAATGTCAAATATAAAGAAAAACATTTCTACAATCTTCATTTAGTGGTTGCCCCCACAAAAATGAATGAACGCTATGAATGGTTTTTAGAAAAGGCCGTAGAAATTGGCGTAGATGAAATTACACCCGTCATCTGTCAGCATTCCGAACGAACTGTTGTAAAAACAGAACGCCTTGAAAAGATCATTCTCTCGGCAATGAAACAATCATTGCAATTTCACCTACCGAAGCTCAATGAACCAATCAATGCATTGGATTTTTTTCATAGATACAAAGATGAGAAAAGTTCTAAATATATTGCCCATTGTCAAGAAGAGAAAAAAGTATTATTCTCGAAAATACTCCATCCTTTTCCGCAAAAATTAATCGTGCTGATAGGCCCTGAAGGCGATTTTTCTAACGAAGAAATTAAAACAGCATTCAGCACTGGTTTTCAGGCTATTTCATTGGGTGAAAACCGATTACGAACTGAAACAGCAGCTATTGTAGCGTGTAATGTCGTTGCTACAATGGCAACACTTTAAAATAGAAAATCACTAAATAAAAAATAATATGAACTCAAAAATGATTGCTAACGGAATATTAAGAGCTGTGGGAATAATGGTCTTAGTAGTTTTATCTCTTTATGCTCTTTCCCTTTTGAAATCAATTCTGATTTACATAGTCTTAGCATTGATAATCACACTTTTAGGAAAACCATTCGTTTTCTTTTTTCACAGACGACTAAAAATCAGAAGCAAAAGCGTTTGTGTAATCCTAACGATGACCATATTCATCATCTTAAGTTTGGGGGTTTTCAGTTTGTTCATTCCTTTGCTAATTTCACAAGGTAAAAATCTTTCGGGACTTAACATTGACCTACTCCGTACAAATTTGGATAATCTTTTACTGCATTTTTTTAAATTGACAGGAGTGAGCAAGGACGAAGAAGAAACTCTACTCAGCGTATCAGATGCTTTAAATTTCATTGACATTCCAAACCTTATAAACTCGTTTATCTCATTCATAGGAAGTTTTGGCGCAGGACTATTTTCTGTACTTTTTATTACGTTTTTCTTCATGAAAGACAACACTTCACTAATGAAGTCAACGCTGTCGTTATTACCGAATTCGCAAGTAAAAAGAACACGCACATCAATTGTAAAAATCAACAGCTTACTTTCACGCTACTTTGCAGGGCTGATTCTACAACTGACTATTTTGTTTGTTATTTACACCATCGTATTACTTATTTTCGGAGTACAAAACCCTTTCATCATCGCGTTTTTATGTGCTTTATTAAATTTGATACCCTACATCGGGCCTATTATAGCCTTTGTACTAATGGCTTTACTGACGATGAGTAGCAATATCGACAATGATTTTATGTCGGTTACCTTGCCAACTACGATTTATGTTCTGATAGGTTTCCTCATTGGACAGTTCATCGATAATGTGTTCTCACAACCGCTTATTTTTTCTAACTCTGTAAAATCAAGTCCATTAGAAATTTTCTTAATAATTTTGATATGCGGTACACTTTTCGGGGTTATAGGCATGGTAATTGCCATTCCTGCCTACACTGTATTGAAAGTTATCCTGAAAGAATTCTTACCTAACAACAAAATAGTCAAAATTCTTACGAAAAATTTTTAAAGAAAGATACACACGTTTTAATTGGAGAAATAAATCAATTTTCGGCGATATATCGTCAATAGTTTTGATTTGGATACAAAACCAATATAGGCACCTTCTTTCACCACGGGTAAATTCCACGCTCCTGTGTCTTGGAATTTCTGCATGATGTCAGGCATTTTATCTACTCCTAAACAGATGATTGCCGGAGGTTGATGCATGAGATCACCCACTTTTATTTGATCATATAACGCTTGGTTAAACATCATCTGACGTATATCGTCTAAAAGGATAATACCTTCAAAACTCTGATTTTGAGCATTTACCACAGGAAATATATTCCGATTAGATTTTGTAATAGCCTTTTCAATCAATTCTCCCAAGTTCATCTGTGCGGTTACGGGAATAAAGTTTTTCTCAATCACTGCATCAATATCCATCAGAGTGAGTACCTTATGATCCTTATCATGGGTGATTAGGTTTCCTTCTTGTGCCAAACGTTTTGTATAAAGTGAATGCTTTAAATAGTATTTCGACAAGGCAAAGGATACGGAAGCTACAATCATCAATGGTACAAAAAGCGTATGTCCTCCTGTAAGTTCTGCAATGAGAAAAATGGCTGTAAGCGGTGCGTGTAACACCCCTGCCACCAAACCTGCCATCGCTACGAGCGTAAAACTGGCTAACGGAACGGAATGCCCTAAAAACGGTAATTGATTAATGGTTCGTGCTACTAAATTACCCAATATTCCTCCTGTGAAAAGAGCTGGAGCGAACACTCCTCCCACCCCTCCTGCTCCAACGGTAGTTGCCATAGCAACCACTTTGAAGAGAACAAGCCCTAACATTAAAGCAATAATAGACCAAGGATTATCTACCTCCCAATTAAATGCATTTTGCAACACCTCTTTCGGGTTGCCACTAATGAGTTTATTCATAACCTCAAACCCTTCTCCGTAAAGGGGCGGAATGAAAAAAACTACCAATCCTATCATCAACCCACCAAAAAACAAACGTTTGATTAGACTATCAATTTCTTCAAAATAAGCGGTTATTCGTTGAAAAATTGTACAGAAATAAATAGACACTGCTCCAGTCAAAATCCCCAAAACAATGTAATAAGGGACATCTGCCAGAGTAAATTCTCCATCTAAATTAATAGGCATCAGAATTTCATTTCCAAGAAAAAAATAAGATGTAAGCACCGCTAACAATGAAGATGCCATCAGAGGCAAGAGTGACATCAAAGTCAATTCTAAACTAAATACTTCAATAGCAAATACGATAGCTGCCACTGGAGCCTTGAACATTGCAGCCATGGTAGCTGAACAGGCACAGGCTATAAGCAAAGTTCTATCAGATTGGTTTACGTGAAACAATCTGCTCAAATAGGAACTAAATCCAGCTCCTGAAATGACCATAGGGCCTTCCAATCCCACCGAACCTCCGAAACCCACTGTAAAAGGGGCTGTAACGAGACTTCCATATGTATGATAGGTAGGAATAATGCCTTTGAGTTTAGACATGGCGTAAAGGGTATAAGGAATGCCTGGCTCTAAACGTTTTCTAATGACGTACCTCAGTATAAAATACACGATTAAAAAACCTATGGTGGGAAAAACGAAATAAAAAGCTCGGTGATAAGAAGCTACCAATCCATTTTGCAACACAAATTGAATTAAAAGAGTTACTTTTTTTATGAATACAGCAAAAACCCCCGAAACAACACCAATAACAGCACACAAAATGAGAATAAATTGACGATTGGTAAGATTTTTTGCCTTCCAAAATAAAAATCTAACAAATAAACTTCTCTTTTTTAATCCCATTGGTCAGTTAATTAAGTTTCGGTTGCTTAAATCAAAAAACACAAAATACTCATCATCAATAACATAAAGCTCATTTTTTCGATAAGGTAAAGTATTTTTCTGATTGTATAATTTATTATATATTCATTACCTGGTTGACTCTCTTATTTGTAGTGATGTTTTTATAATTTCTGTTCTAAAATTACGGTCTTGATTAGTATTTTCGATACTTTCAACGAGTAATTCCATTGCTTTTTTACCAATTTCGGCTCCATGTTGATCAATAGCAGTAAGTTTCGGATACGAATACTTCGCCAAAGAACCATCGGCAAAAGTAATAATTCCTAATTCTTGCGGAATTTTAATATTTCGATCGTGAGCTTCACGTACTGCCCTAACTGCCAAAAACTCATTATTACACAACAATGCATCAAATTTACATTTGTCAAAAAATTCAGAAATGATTGTATCGGAATGTACATCTTCAACCGCTAAGATTAAACTTTCATCTATCGGAATTTGAGCATCTGAGAGCGCGTTTTTATATCCTTGTGTACGTAAATTTGCTACGCTGATGTAATTAGGAACAGTCAGTAGCCCTATACGATGGTATCCCGCCTGAATTAAATGATTCACAGCCCTGTATGAGGCCATTGCATCATCTACAATTACCTTGTCGCAATAAATATCTTGAGCCACTCGATCAATAAGCACCAAGGAAAGTTCTTGATTTAAAATTTCACGCAAATGATGATAATCCTTTTTAGCTTCACTGCCTTTGGAAAGAGCCACTATAAATCCATCAATACCCGTTTGCATTAATGTTTCGATATTTTTAACCTCTTGCTCAAACAATTCATTTGAAAAACATGTTACAATATTGTAACCTTTCTCTTCAGCTACACTAGCTATACCACTCACAACAGTTGAAAAAAAATCATGTGCAATCTCAGGAATGATTACACCTACCGTTTTAGATTTTTTATTTTTTAAACTCAAAGCTATCGAATTAGGTCGGTAGTTATGTAACTTTGCAAAAGCCTTGATTCTTTCAGTAATCTCTTTACTAATCTCTCCACTGTTGTTAAGAGCCTTAGAAACTGTTGAAATACTAACATTCAATTCTCTGGCGATATCCTTTATACTTATTTTCTTTTTCATTATTCTTTCTATCCAATTTTCCGAGTAAAAATAGGCATATTTTCTCAAAAACCAAAACTTTTATAAAATTTAAAATCCTCGCCGTCCAATGACAGCGAGGATTTATTATTTTGAAAAAAATCAAATCGTGAAAGACCTATCCACCGAAGTCGTCGAAGCGGATATTTTCATCAGGCAGACCGAAGTCTTGTCCCATTTTTTGTACCGCTTTGTTCATCATTGGAGGTCCACAGAAATACAATTCGATGTCTTCTGGTGCATCGTGCTTGCTCAAATATTGGTCGATAACCGCATTGTGAACAAATCCTGTAAATCCGTCTCCTTCAGTATCGTTAATGTCTTTCTTAACTTTCCAATTATCCTCTGGAAGTGGCTCAGACAACACGATGAAGAACTTAAAATTCGGGAACTCACGCTCCAATTCCCAGAAATGCTCCAAGTAGAACAACTCTCGTTTAGAACGTCCTCCGTACCAATACGTTACTTTACGTCCTGTTTTCAACGTTTTGAACAAGTGATATAGGTGCGAACGCATCGGTGCCATACCTGCACCACCTCCTACGTACAACATTTCGGCATTCGATTCGTTGATGAAGAATTCCCCGTAAGGACCAGAAATAACCACTTTATCACCTTTCTTACGAGAGAAAATGTATGATGAAGCCACCCCGGGGTTTACGTTCATCCAGCCGTTTTTAGCTCTGTCCCAAGGTGGAGTCGCAATACGAACGTTCAACATAATTTCACGTCCTTCAGCAGGATACGAAGCCATTGAGTAAGCACGTTCTACGGTTTCGCCATTTTTCATAACCAAAGGCCAAAGGTTGAATTTGTCCCATTCCATTTTGAATTTTTCAGGTTCTCCTGGGTGTTCTGCAGGGTGAGCCGTGATGTCAATATCAGAATATTTAATCTCACAAGGTGGAATTTCAATCTGAATGTATCCCCCCGGTTTGTAGTCCATATCCTCAGGAATTTCAACCACAAATTCTTTGATGAACGAAGCTACGTTGTAGTTACGAACCACGACAGCTTCCCATTTTTTGATACCAAAGATTTCCTCAGGAATTGAAATTTCCATATCTTGTTTTACCTTCACCTGACAAGCCAAACGAGCTCCTTCTTTTAGTTCTTTTTTGGTAAAGTGAGGCGTTTCTGTTGGAAGAGCCTCACCTCCACCCGAAAGCACGTGGCATTCGCATTGGATACAAGACCCTCCGCCCCCACAAGCCGAAGGCAAAAATATTTTCTGATTTCCTAATGTAGAAAGTAACGACCCTCCCGAAGGCACTTCAATCACTTTCTCGCCGTTAATCTTGATTTTTACAGGTCCTGACGGAGCTAACTTCTGCTTTACAACCAGCAAAAGTGCCACCAACAGCAAGGTTATCACCAGCAAGGCGATTACTGTTACTGCTACCGTTACAAATATACTACTTGACAATACCATTACTTAATTTCTTTTGTGTTATTGGCTAATTTTTCAGTTTTATCAACTTTTTGCTCCATCATCGTTTGGGTTTTCTCTTCTTCGGCTTTTTTAGTGCCACCGGTAAGCATACCTCCGAAACTCATAAAGCCGATAGCCATAAGCCCCGTGATGATGAATGTAATTCCCAATCCGCGAAGAGCAGGCGGTACGTTCGAGTAACGGATTTTCTCACGAATGGCAGCAATGGCAACAATCGCCAAAAACCAACCAATTCCCGAAGCCAAACCGTAAGTAGCCGCCAAACCGATAGACGGAATTTCACGAGATTGCATAAAAAGCGAACCTCCCAAAATCGCACAGTTTACAGCAATAAGCGGTAAGAAAATCCCCAAAGAGTTGTACAATGCAGGAGCAAATTTTTCAACAATGATTTCTACTAACTGAACCATTGTAGCCACCGTTGCGATGAACAAAATGTAGGTCAAAAAGCTCAAATCATAGCTTGCATACTCTTCGCCCAACCAAGCCAAAGCTCCTTCTTTGAGCAAATATTCGTTCAGTAGCCAGTTCATCGGAACAGTTACAGCCAATACAAAAATAACCGCCGCTCCTAAACCAACTGCCGTAGATACTTTTTTGGATACCGCAAGGTACGAACACATACCCAAGAAGGTTGCGAACACCATATTATCTACGAATATCGATTTAAAAATCAGTTCAATATATTCCATTTTATAATCTTTATAAAGTTAACCAATTATTCCTCAATTAAGGATTTGTTACGTGTACGCTGAATCCAAATCACGATTCCGTAAGTGATAAGTGCCATTGGAGCAAGTAGCATAAATCCGTTATTTTCGTATCCTAATGCGTACAAACCTGTCTTTTTGATAGGGTCGCCCAACACTTGGATTCCGAAAAGCGTTCCCGAACCTAAAAGTTCACGGAAGAAAGCCACAATCACAAGGGCAATGGCGTAACCTCCTGCGTTTCCGATACCGTCCAAGAATGATTTCCAAGGCGTGTTCCCCAAAGCGAAAGCCTCAAAACGTCCCATAATGATACAGTTCGTGATGATAAGCCCCACGAATACAGAAAGTTGCTTACTTAACTCATACGAAAAGGCTTTCAGCACTTGGTCAACAATGATTACCAACGCCGCAACCACCAACAATTGCACGATAATACGAATTTTACCAGGAATAACGTTTCTGATTAAAGAAATTACCACGTTCCCCACACTGAGTACAAATATTACGGACAATCCCATAACGATAGCCGCTTTAAGCTGTGCCGTGATTGCCAATGCGGAACAAATTCCCAACACTTGCACGGTAATCGGGTTGTTATCCCATAGCGGGTCTGTAACCAATTTTACGTCTTTTTTTGATAGTCCCATAATATTAGTTTTTTAAGTTTTTAATATAATCAACGTACGCACCAACGCCCGTTTTTACCATCTCGTTTACTCCGTTTACGGTAAGCGTTGCCCCTGCAATGGCATCTACCTTGCCGTCTTCTTTGCGTTTGTTCTCAGGGTCGCCATTTGATTTTGAACCCTCTACGCTTTGGAAGTTGCCCGAAGCGTCCAACAAATGCTCTCCGATGAAGTCGTCCATAAAGAAACGCTCTTTGATGTTTGACCCCAACCCGGCAGTTTCTCCTTTGTGGTCGAAGAAAACACCTTGTACGATAAGATTCTTATCCACAGCCACATAGCCCCAGATAGCGTCCCAAAGTCCTTTTCCAAAAACGGGAATGATGTAAAACGTTTTGCCTTCTTTCTCACCTACAAAAAGCGGTAAGCCTTTTTCGGCAGTCCATTTCGGGTCTTCAATCAAATCGGCCTCAACGGCTTGATTTCCTTTTATAAAGTATTGCCCTTTGATGTACTTTTTAAACTCGGCAGTAACCTCGTTGGTCGGAACAAAAGTTACATCACCTTCGCCCAAATTGGTATTCTGATTGCGGTTTACGCCCATTGCGTAAAGTACGTTTTGTTGCTTTTCGAACTTCTTATTCTCGCTGATTCTATCGCTCAACGCCGAAGAAACCCCCGCAAGCAACGCTCCTACGATAATTACCATTATGATGGCAAAAATCACTGTATATGAATTACTTTCAGTTCTGTTTGACATATCTATGCAGTTTTAGCTTTTAGACGTTTTTTTCTTCTTGCCACATTTGCCTGAACCACGTAATGGTCAATGGTTGGAGCAAATACGTTCATTAGCAGGATTGCCAACATCACTCCCTCAGGGTAAGCAGGATTGAAGCAACGAATCATTATCGAGATGAAACCTGCCAAAAATCCGTAAATGTATTTCCCCGTATTAGTTTGCGATGCCGTAACAGGGTCGGTTGCCATAAACACCGTACCGAAAGCAAAACCTCCAACAAGTAAATGTTGCCAAGCCGGTAAGCTCCACAAAGTGAAGAATTTAGTTCCTTCCATTGCAGGTGCAAAAGCATTGAAAATGTATCCCATTGCCAAACCTCCAAGAACCATACTTAACATTATTCTCCAACTTCCTATTTTAGTGAAGATTAAGAACAATCCTGCCAAAATAATCAATAAAGTTGATGTCTCACCGATAGAGCCCGGCGTAAATCCGAAGAACATATCCGATACAGAGAATTTATCTGCAATGTTATGTTGTTGAGCCAAATGCCCAAGAATAGTTTCTCCGGAAATAGCGTCTAAATTTGCTCCGGAAGCGATTTCCTGAGCGCGTTTAGTAGCCCCTTCTACCCAAATTTTGTCGCCACTCATCGAAGTCGGATAAGCGAAGAACAAAAACGCACGGATAGTAAGTGCCGGATTTAGGATATTCATTCCCGTTCCTCCGAAAACTTCTTTCCCGATAATTACCCCGAAAGCCACCGCAACGGCAAGCATCCAAAGTGGTAAATCTACCGGAACGATAAGCGGCACGAGCATTCCCGTTACCAAGTATCCTTCCTCTACTTCGTGTCCGCGAAGGGTGGCGAACACAAATTCAATTCCCAAACCAACGGCGTAGGAAACCGCTACCAACGGAAGCACTTTTATAGCTCCGAAAGAGAAGTTTTGCCACGACCAAAATTCGGGACTAAAAAAAGGTAGCCCTACGGCGTGCGAAAACTCGCCCGTGGCTACATAATGCTGATACCCCACGTTAAAAATCCCGAAAATAAGACACGGAACCAGTGCCATAATCACGGTATTCATCGTACGTTTGAGGTCGTCAGCTGCCTTAATGTGCGTACCGCCGTGGGTCGTTTCATTAGGCAAATAAAGGAACGTATGCAAAGCATTGAACGTCGTTTCCAGCTTCGTTCCTTTATACTTTTCTTTTAACGTATGTAATTTACTTTTTAAGCTCATTTTTAAAAAGAATGATTGTTATATTTTATTATTTTCTGCAAGAGGTAAATCAAAAAAAATTTACGCTCTAACTCTTAATTTCAGTGCATCGTACGCTGTTTTGTCGATACGCATATACTGAATAAGGTTTTTGGTTTCAAATTTGATTTTGCCTTTATCGTCTTGTTGTGCCTTATTATTAATTACCGACACGTAATAAACACCTTCCAAGGCATATAAAACAAAAAAACTATGACTTTGCTTTTTATCAGACAAGGTTAATTCGGAGATTCGCTCATAATCACCTGATTCTAAATCACTTTTAAACGATTCTTGATCTTCAATGTAAGATAACAACGGAAGTTTTTCTTCCTTAAACCATTTGTCAGCAACTTCGCTAAAAGGTCGTTTCGCTTGGTTTTTAGTTCCCAAGAAAGCTGCGTAGAAAATCACTATAATCTCGGCTACCCATACTATCGAAAGAAAAATACCATTAACTGTCGAACCTTTCACTCCCCAAGTTCCTACGGAATTGATTTCGGCTATCAATGAAAACAAATCAGAAGGATTCAGTAACAAATGAAATAATTCTCCAAAATTGACGTTGCTGATTGCCACCCCAATACGATTATTCCCAATAGTATCGGTCGTATTCAATGCCAAATCTGCCCAAACTATCCATTGAGCATAATAAGCTACCAAAGCACCCAATAGAGTAAAGATAACCCCTAAGGCATAGTTACGAACCTTCCCTAATTTGATAACTAAATTTGCAATCACCCCAGCAATAGCAAATCCGAACATAATGGTAATCAACACATTAATATAAACCAACGGAATATACCAAGTTGCGTAAGCGTAGATACCTCCCAACAACGGAAGTACGAACAACGATACCAATAAAAAATAAACAAACGCAACGGGAGAATACTTCCCAGAAGGCTGATAATACTTTGTCATAATGTTTTTCAAATTAAAAATCAAACACCTATCCCAACTCCTGCATCATTAAATCCAAACCTTCACGGATAATCTTCTGATGGGGTTGTTTTGAAACACAAACAAATTCAGTAAGTGCAAAATCTTCAGGAGCAACTTCATACGCACCCAAGTTTTCCAACTCATCTAAATCTTTGTACAAACACGCTTTTAAAAGTTGCATCGGATAGATGTCCAACGGAAAAACTTCTTCGTACATACCCGTCATCACAAAGGCACGATGTTCGCCATTGGTGTTGGTGTTTAGGTTGTATTTTTTCTTCGGATTGAGCCAAGAGAAAGTCATTGCCCTCGTGGTTGAAACTTTATTAAAAATAGGTTTGTTCCAACCAAAGAACTCATAATCATCACCTTCTGGAATTGCCGTAATTTGGTCATCGTAATATCCTAAAAATCCGTCTTCTGACACCTTTTTACCTGTCAATACGTCACCACTGATTACACGCGTCCCACTTGATTTAACATTTCCATTCACTACGCTACTTACCTGAGCTCCTGCCACTACGGAAACGTACTGTGGTTTTTCAACACAAGACCCCGTTAGAGCTAAAGTACGTGTAACGTTGAAATGCCCCGATAAGAAAAGTTCGCCAATAACTACCAAATCTTGCGGAGTCACTACCCAAACCACTTCCCCTTTGTTAATTGGGTCAATTTTAGCAATTTGCGTACTGACATTTCCAGCTGGATGTGGCCCTGATACGTTGTGAAGCACAATGTCTTTGAAGTTACGGAAAGGAGACAAAGAACTGTCTTTAAACACCGAAACGTGTACTTTTCCAGTGGTCAGTTTCGCCAATGCAGAAAGAGCTACTTGCAACTGAACCTCTTTTCCTTTCAAGGCGTAGTCATAGTCGGGAGCAAGCGGATTAGTTTTACAAGCTGAAACAAAGATAGCCTTTGGTTTGTCATCAGGATTGGCAATGACGTCGTAAGGACGCTGTTTGATAAACGGCCAACACCCCGAAGCTAACAAATGCTCTTTGATTTGTTCTGCTGACAACTCTTGTACGTTCTTTTTTCCAAAATCTTTGAACTCTTGTCCGTTGGCCTTGATACGAATTTCCAAAATCCGACGTCTTTCCCCACGAACAATTTCTGTCACCTTACCACTGACTGGCGAAGGGAACAAAATACGCTCATCACTTTTCGAATGAAAAAGAGCCTCGCCTGCTTTCACTTCACTACCCTCTCTTACAATAAGTTTAGGGATGATTCTATGAAAATCATCGGGTTTTATACCATACGTTTTAGCCAGCGGAAGTTGCTTTATTGCCTTATCAGCCTCCCCTTCTAAGCGAATGTCTAACCCTTTTCGAATGCGGATGTCGTTTGACATATCTGTAATAATTGTTAGTTAGTTTTATTAAAATTCGGGTACAAATATACTACTTTATATTTATTTATGTAGTAAAATAGATAGTTTTTTCAGTGTTTTATGCTTCTTATATTTGATTCGTGGATAAACACATGTGGTCATGCTATCCTAAAAAGTTAAATATAACAAAATGTTACTATTTAACTTGTATCTGGGATTTGCCGAACCCTATGTTCCATATCAAGAAGAGACCGTTCAATACATTGAACAGCCTCTCTTACTACCTATTCCACAATAGTCATTTCATCAACAATATGTTTTGCTCCTGCATATTTGTCAATTATCCAAAGTACATAACGAATATCCACATTAATGGTTCGTTGCAATTTAGAATCAAAGATTACATCTCCCGCCATAGCTTCGATATTTCCGTCGAAAGCAAGACCGATAAGCTCCCCTTTCCCGTTCATAACAGGTGAACCTGAGTTACCTCCGGTAATATCATTATCAGTCAAGAAATTAACATGCATTGTTCCATCTTTATCCAAATAGCGACCAAAATCATTTTTATCATACATTTCCACCAATCGTTTTGGCATATCAAATTCTGGATCGTTTGGTTTATATTTTGCTACCATTGACTTAAATGTTGTGTAGTTATTCAACGAAGCATCTGCGTTGCGAGGATCGGCAGGTAGCGATTTAACAGTTCCGTAAGTAAGTCGCAACGTTGAGTTTGCATCTGGATATTGAATACGACTGATACCTGATTTACGCAAACCATCTACATATTTTCTGTATGCCTTACTGTAAGCATCTTCCAACGCGTTTAATTCTTCTGAACTTTCTCGCAACTTGGCTATTAATGATTTAGACAACAAAATCAACGGATCATTTTTAAGTCTTTCTGCATTTGGATTGTCCATAAACTCTTGTACACGTTCTTTACTTGCTACCACACTCACTGAAAAAGCTTCTTCAACAAAGCGGTCGAAATCACCTCGATATTCTCTATTAATTTTTTCAACTTCATCTGCTAAATTTTTGCCTTTCATCGCGTACAACTTCAAGGTTTTTGCTAAAATAGCTTTTTCCGCAGGAATATGCATATTATCATAAACAGCTGAAAGCCTTTCATCTATAGATGCAGCCATTGTAATTCTCGCCATGTGTGGAGCTTCAACTAATTTCCCTAATTGGTTGTTCAACTCGAATGGAAGAACACTAAAGTTAGTGGCACGGAACAGTGTTTGTAAATAATTTCTATCAGCTGAACGCTCATTGGTACGCTCAAAATAGGTTGCAATGGTTTGTAGCACATCTCCGTAAGTGGCTCTATTAGCTTTTTTTCTTGCCCATTTTGCAAATTTTGCTTCGTAAGAACGTTTCACATCAGCAGTCTTGTGGAGAGTTAAAGCCTCAATCATTCCCTGTCTGTTTTTCCAGTAGTTCGCAATTTGAGCATATTTTGAAGCATACATCAAACGAACTGCAGGATCAGCATCCATAAACGGTTTCATACCGTCCATAGCCGCTTTTGAAGATTCAACCCATGCAGGGTAGGCATATTTCACATTTTGATCTACCCAATGCGATGGCACCCAACGGTTAGTACGTCCTGGATAACCTAAAATCATTGCAAAATCATTTTCTTTAACCCCTTTGATACTCACTGCCAAATGTCTTTTGGATTTCATTGGAATGTTATCAGCTGCGTATTCGGCTGCATTTCCATTTTTATCGGTATAGACACGGAATAAAGAAAAATCTCCTGTTTGACGAGGCCATTCCCAGTTATCGGTATCACCCCCAAATTTACCAATACTTTCCTCTGGCGTACCTACCAAACGTACATCTTTAAAATCTTGGTAAACAAAGTAATAGTACTCATTTCCTTGAAAAAACGGACGCACTGAAACCACATATTTTCCATTTTCACTATTTTCTTTAATAATCTTTGCAGTTTCGCGATTCAAAGCTGCTTCTCGATCTTTTTCCGACATTTGATCATTCACCACTGCCAACATACGTTCAGTTACGTTATCCATACGCACAAAAAAACGTACGTAGAGCGAGGAAGGTTTTATGTCGTCTTGGTCACTCTTTGACCAAAAACCATCACGCAAATAGTTGTTTTCGGGAGTAGAAACTTCAGCAATTTGACGATAACCACAGTGGTGATTTGTCAACACCAACCCTCTGGGAGAAATAATACTCGCTGTACACCCTCCGTTAAACTGCACAATAGCATCTTTCAAACTATTGTTATTGATGTCATAAATCTCTTTTGCCGTGAGCTGCAAACCTTTTTTCTGCATATCACG
The DNA here is from genome assembly GCF_043187445.1 of Capnocytophaga canis. NCBI lineage: Bacteria > Pseudomonadati > Bacteroidota > Flavobacteriia > Flavobacteriales > Flavobacteriaceae > Capnocytophaga > Capnocytophaga canis. Next base: position 948,689 of record NZ_CP171121.1, read on the forward strand.
TTGGTTCAAACGTTCAATAAACATCAAAAACCACATCCCTTCATCGGCACGAATCACACTCGGAACGAATGTAAAAGCCGCAACAATTGCTACAATTATTTTCTTCATTTTACTGATAAATTTATATTAAAGGCTTAAAGGTAAATATTATCTGCAAATTAAATCATACTTTAAGATTATTTAACTTTTATCGGAGAGAATTCTTTACAAAATAAACTAATTACTATACAACTTATTGCGTTCCTCCTGAGGCATTTTTTTGTAGGAATACCACGCAAAAACACTTATGACCACTAACAACGCTACTACAAAATAAACCCATTTGGGAATAGGAATAGGATCCCCTGTAGCATAAGAATGAAGCCCTACTAAATAGTAATTCACCCCAAAGGAGGTCATTACGATAGTGGAAAATGCCCACATAGTCACAAGATAATAAACTAACGCATTTCTAAATTTTGGAATGAGTCGCAAATGTACCACCACACTGTACACAATAATCGAAATCAATGCCCAAGTTTCCTTAGGATCCCAAGCCCAATAACGTCCCCAGCTTTCATTTGCCCAGATTCCTCCCAAAAACGTCCCTGCAGTAAGCAAAAATAAACCAATAGTAACTGCCATTTCTTGTACAACAATCATTTCCTGCATGCCTCGCCACCACGTTTTTTTTGGTTGTAACGGCTTGAATATTAACAAAATCATGGACAATAAAGCAATAACAAAGGACAAGCCTAAAGGTGCATAGCTTCCAACAATCACAGTCACATGAATTTTCAGCCAATAGGAATAGAGTACTGGTTTCAATGTGGTAATTTCAGGATTAAGCCAGTCCAAAAAGCTCACTAAAAGCAACGTCCCCGAAAAAAGCAAACCTAAAGGCAAGGTAAACGAGGATTTTCGAACAAAGAGCAATCCAAAAAGCAAAATCCCCCATGAAACAAATAACAACATTTCAAATCCATCGCTCCACGGCGGATGTTTAGCGATATACCAACGTAACCCTAAATCAAAAGTAAATACCACCCAAATAATACAAGCCAAAATAGACCCTACTGTCAGTGTCTTTTGCAACCATTTAGCCGACAGAAATAAACTTAAAATATTAAAAATAAGAAGAACTCCTCCTAATAAAATACATATTCCAAAGAGATAATTCCCTATACGAGTACGAGTGTAAAAAATCTCAGCTTCTACTTCGTTCTTGGTGGGATATACATTTTTTCCTGCTTCTTTTTGATATGTTGCCAAATAAGAAAGAGCCTGATCGGCTTCGGAAAAATCGTTGGTTTGCATTCCTTTTTCTAATCCTGCAATGTAGAAATTATGTATGTTTTTCACAAAATCAGCATCTTGCTCTTCAAATTCTGAAAACTGGTCAGCTGTTAACCATTTATTGTTTTGAGATTTCGTATTAGGATATAGTCGTAAAAAATTACCCGTAAATACATTGTAGAGAATATTAAAACGTTCGTCTACTTTGAGTAATTCCTTCTGACTTTCAGAACGCTGGGCAGGTTTCAACCGATTGGTTTCTTCTACCACATCCTTGAGCAGATACGCACCACTGGCATCTAAGAAATCCGTAAACTGGAGCATTCTTTTTTGATTCACATTCAGAATATTAAATACAATCGCTCCTTTATCAGTATTTATGTTTATAAGTGGCTTTTCAGCAAAAGTTTCCGGACTTTTCTGTAAGGCTATCAAAAATTGTTCTGGCGATATTTCAATTTTTTTACCCTCATGTGTATTGAGGTTCACACTAGTTTTTCCTGTTAACTTTCTGGTAATTTCATAGGCTAAGGTAGTTAACGGCTTCATTCGTCCGTCAAAATCTTGAACAATCAAACGTCCATACTCTTGAGCTTTTTCTTGCGGGATAATATGTTCCTCTAAATAACCTCCGGACTGAGCAAACGAAGGCAACACAAAAAACATGAACAATACAGAATGCAACTTACCTATATCCAATGTTTTTATTTTTTTTAAATTACGATTTAAAAAACTAAAACGACTTCCATAGGCGAATAGTAACCAAAACATTGCAAAGAATAACACCCCGTAGCCTAAATAAGTGATTATAGTTCCTTCACGGTCTTTATTGAGTGACAATAATGTACCTTTTTCATCCTTGTCATAGGACGATTGATAAAATCTATACGACTGATAATCAAGAACATTATTCATAAAAATATTATACGAAAATGACTTATCTCCGTCAATGACCTCAACATAACTCGTATAGCTTTCGGCACTTTCACTTCCTGGATAACGTTTCAAATGAAACTTATTAAGTTTCAAAGCAAAAGGAAGATCTATTTGCTTGGAAGCGTATGTATAAGCGTATCTTTCACCTTGATAATCAAACCATTGCCATTCGGGAATATTTCTAGTAGCTGAAAAATAGCTCTCCGTGATTAATTTTCCTTCATTTCTGACTTCTAACTTAACGACACTTACCTCTTTTTCCGCTTTATCATCCTTACTTAAAGGTTCATAAACCAACTTTTTATTATCATGGATAGCTTCAATCATGAAAGAACCTCCCGACCAACGATAGACCGTATGTGGCATAACATTAGTCCATTGTTGTGGTGAGAAACTGGACATCTGCTGGGATTCCAAATGAATTGTATGCAGTGGAATAGCACTCCACAATTGCCAATTATTTTCGTTCTTTTGTATTTTAAACACATGCTCTTCATCAGATTGAAAAGCTAAAGAATAATTGTCAACCTTCTGGCTCTGTCCAGATTTCATTAAATGATAGCTACTTTCTTCATCTTTGTCCAACATGACAATTTCGAGAAATGACTCCTCCCCATCAACAAATTTTTGGACAGCTTTCGGTAAATACTCCGTAAGAACACATTCGAAGTGGTTATCATTGTCAGCAATTTGCATGGTTTCTTCCGAAAAAAAATATGGAATAGGTTGTGATTTTTTGTAGAAATAGGCATTTTCGGTTTGAAACTGAATATACTTTTCATTGGTAGTATAGGAAGTTACAGTTTGATTTTCACGGATATGCACCATCCCTTCTTTACTAAAATAACGGGTTACACCTGCTCCTATAATGATAAGAATAAACGCCAAATGTAGTAATCCTACAGGAAGTTTACTTTTTGAAAACAGCCTATACCTTTTGATATGAAAAAGAAAATTAATGGATAACCAAATCATTATAAGTTCAAACCACCATGCCTCATAAACGAAAGCTCGAGCTACAAGAGTACCGAAATCATTTTCAACAAAAGTAGCTACTGCCATCGACAACGCTAATAGCAGTAGCAATATAACAGACATCTTTATGGAAACCACGCGTTTCATAAGCTAAAGTTTAAATGACCACAGCAGTACCACTGGCAGTAACCATCAACATTCCTCCGTTATTTCCTAAGGTTTCATAATCCAAGTCTATACCTACAACGGCATTTGCTCCCATAGCCATGGCACGTTGTTGTAATTCAACAAGTGCAGTATTCTTAGCCTCTACGAGTACTTTTTCATAGGTTCTTGAGCGTCCTCCAAAGAAATCAGTCAACCCAGCCATAAAATCCTTTATAGCATTCGCCCCAATTATGGTTTCCCCTGTAACAATACCTTTGTATTCCTTAATAGGCTTACCTTCTAAAGTTGGTGTAGTTGTTAAAATCATTTATGTATATTTTTATGTATAGGCAAATTTAATGATTTTCTTTTTACTTTTCAAATTTTTCAAAAGAGAAAAGCTCCTAGGTTACCAATTCAAGGCCTTTTATCGTACTTACGGTTATCTGCTTTTGTCAACAACATTAGAAGATTGCTTGTAGTCTGAAATAATAAAGGCTGACCTAAAAAGATCAGCCTTTACTATTCTCTAAATTTTACTACCTATAAATGGTGAAGTTTCCTTTAAACTTACGTGGATCTATATCGCTATTAAGCTCTAATAGATACCAGTAATCTCCACTTGGAAGAGGTTTCCCGTTATAGATTCCATCCCATGACTCACCTACTTTAAGGGTTTTTATTTTGCGACCATATCTGTCGAAAATATGCGTTCGAGCATACGGATATTCATCAATATATTTCGGAGTCCATGTATCATTATTTCCATCTCCATCGGGAGTGAAATAATTTGGAATTGTAATGTCATGGAACAACTCTTTGATAGTAGCTGTAACGGTACAACCTACTGCATCATAGATAATCACATCAATCACTTTGTAACGTTTTCCATCTTCGCCAATCTCTTCAGGATCAGTTATTTTTAATTTATACACTCCGTTACCTCCTTGATTTTGTCCGTTGAAGACATAGGTGTACGGATATTGACCATCTTTTCCTGCTACTTGGATAGTGTTGATTTCATCATTTGCTACTCTTTTGACTTCGTCCAACTGCATTAAATTCTCTATCTTCACTGGGTCGCCCAAGGTGTAAGAACACAGTACAACCTGTCCTGTTGCTGCGATCTCATCTCTATGGAAAATAGTCAACACTTGCAAAGGTTGTGTTTGGTCAATTCCATTAGCATTGATTATTGCAACATTTCGTTTTGTGTCAAACCTTGCAAATACACGTTCTGATTTACTTCCTAACTTGTAGCTCAACTTCATTGGATCAACGGTATGCTTGAATTTCACCTCAATCCAAGTTGTGTACTTATTGTCTTGACAGTCGTGTACCTGAGTTGCAGTTGCTTCTAAATTCGGAGTTTCTTCCACTTCAAACTCATAAACTGGTGACATCGTACAGCCTTGTGCATCGGTAATATGTACCTCATATTTACCTTTTGATAAACCTCGAGCTACATTTCCAAGAAATGCCGTATCGGTGCTTATTACTGCCCCTGTAACTGCTTTTACAATACTTACTTCATAAGGAGCTGTTCCTCCATGTACCTCATAATTGATCCAAGCAGTAGCTTCACCATGGCACACCACTAGCTCAGCACTTACCACTTTGAGCGATAGCTCTTCAGGTTCAGTTACATTCAATTCGCCTATTTTCTGATCACAGTTCCAAGCATCCATGACCCATACTTCATACTCACCTGGAGCTAAGTTTTCAAATCGTGGAGATTCTTGAGTAATCACGGTGGCTGTTCCCTGACGTAATTCAAAGAAATAAGTAGGTGAACCTGAACCTCCTGCTACATTTGCGATTTCAATGATTCCGTTGGATGCATCTTTACATGTTACATTCTGAATCACAGTTGCTGTTGCCGTAATAGGTGTTGGATGTACCAAAGTAATGGTTACCGAGTTATCCTGACAACCGCTTCCATTTTTATCTATAACCTGAACAGTGTAGACTTGTGACGAGCCATTTGAAGTTAATCCTGTGAATAAGAATTCTCCTTCATTTGTGATAATATTTCCTCCTATTTGTGGCGACGAAACGTATCCACTCGAACCATGCAAAATCACCTGATATGGAGCTTCACCTCCAGTAACTTTGACTAAAATCTCTCCTTTATTATCCAAGCAAGTTACTCCATATGTTTGAGTAGCTGTAGCCGCTAACGGACGTTCGCTCTGTAAGATTTCAAAAGCTACAGGTTCTGTTGAACATTGATTGCTCAATGCTTTTGCAATCATTTGATAATTTCCTGCTAACAAGTTTGTCACTGTAGTAACAGTTCCTCCTGTGACAGTTCCTGTTACCGTTGAACCTGCTGAACCTGTCACTGGACTGATGACAAATTCAAATCCTGCTGCGGCATGATTTCCATCACCTAAACGCATATCTGAGAAATTCAAAGTTACTGCTCCCGTCGCTTCTCCATAACATTTCACATTGACAATATTTGAAGCAGTAAATAAGAATGAATTCGGTTCATGAACGTCATAAGCTGTTGTAACAAAACAATTGGTTGCTGGATTTGTGACCCTGATAGTGTAATTACCTATTGGCAAACTAAACACCTGTGTTGTAGTTGCTACACTTCGTGTAAACTCCGTAGTTTCTGTTCCATTGGCATTTCGTTTGATTACCTCATAAAGAAGTGTTTCTCCGTTATATACACTTGTTGTTACAGTTACGCTTACTACCTCTTGATTGGTTGTACAATCTATTTCAACAGAACGGGTAGCCGTTACACTCGACAATACCAAAGTTGGTGTTACGGTTACTGCTGGTGTGATTACCTCACAACCATTAGCATCGAATACTTTAACAGTGTAGGTTTGCGTAGCTGCAACATGGTCAGTAAGAGTATAGGTGTACGATGTTGTTCCTTGACTGATAACCTTTATATTGACAGGTGTAATAAAACTTTGCTCATAGAACTCTACTCGTGTGTAGCTCTGTGTTCCTCCACTCACTTTTGACAAATCAAAAGTCAAGGTCGGTAACGATGTTGTATTTCCTACACATTGGTAGCTTTCCATTGTCAAAGCATTTGATGCTAAGACAAGTGGTGCTGGAGTTGTAACTACAACCGTTTTTGTTACCACACATCCATTAGTTGCTACTGCACTAACGATGTATGTCTCTCCTGTTAAAGAACCTGATAAGCCGTCAAACACAGCATAATCAACACCTGAACTTGTAGCTGGTAACACCGTACCTGTCGTTGGATTTTCAATAGTAAATGTATAAGGAGCTAATACACTCGGACTTACTTTCACTCGTGCGGAACCTGTTCCTGTGCTACAAGTTGGGTTAGTTAAGCTCAACACCTCCATCTCTGGAATTTCAGGAAGGTCAATCGAAAAGTTTCTTACCTCCGGACATACCGATGTCTGGCTACGGGTTGCCTCGTCATACAGACGAATAGCATATGAACCTACAAGAACTGCTGGTGAAATAGTCACCGTTACGGTACCTGCCGTTGTTGTTTTCACTCCTGTTATCGGCACAAAAATCTCCGAAGTGGTGTGATTGATAGGATCCAAAACAGTTTCCACCTTATTGATCGTATAAGCATATTTACCTGAACCTCCTGTCAGATTTTTGATAACAATATCAGCCGACACAGCTCCACAGTGAATCAACGGTGTTACCACTTCATATTTCACCTGCGAATACAATTTAATATCCTCTGAGGTTGCACAATCATTAGCATCTTTCAACTCAATGGTATATGTTTGTGTAGAAGGCTGTAAACGTACTGGCAATGATACAGATGTAGCATAAGGAGACACACTCATAGGCATCCAATCTGCAGTAGGCGTTCCTCCAAGTTTCACTCGGTAGTAGTGTTGTCCTGTTCCTACTTTTGTTAGATTTAAACGCACTGAATATGCTGTTTTATCGCTTGTACATGGATTATCCAGAACCACAGACGAAATCTCTGGAGCTTTATCTTCATCTACCGTAACAGAGCGAGTCTTGATACATCCATTATTATCACGTACAAACACATGCCACGTTCCTCTATCTAAACCTGAAACTGTATGTCCATCAGTTGAGTTATTTATAAGCGTTGTCAATGCTGGCGACCCAATTGCTGGTGGAATTCCTAAGGTAGATTCTTTATGATAATAATACTTGTAAGGAGCTACTCCATGACGCGCATCAACCGAGATACTACCTTGCCCTCCTGCCTGACAGTTATCATTGATAATGGACAAATCTTGAATTACTAATTCCGTTGGAGCCTGTGGCACTATGACAGGTTCAGATGCTTTTCTACAATAAGTTCCTCCTCCACCTGTATTTTCTGTGAATACAATATATAACTTACCTGCAGGTAATCCTGTGATAGTTCCTGTCTGAGTGGTTGCTGGTGTTACAGGTCCAGTGATTGTTACTGATCCTACTGCACCAAGCACAAGCTCGTGAGTTGCATAATAATAAACTTGATACTCCAAACTCTTAATCGCAGAATTCATACCTTTGACCTCAAAATCAATTTTTCCATCGTTTGAACCTCTACATGTAGTGGTTGTTGGAGTCAATGTAATACTCAAAGTAGATGATGCTGTTGGCACTTGAGTCACTTCTTCTATCACATAACATTTTGTTGATGAGTCATATACGATAAATCGATATTTAGCCCCTGGTGTCAAACCTGGAATGGTAGCTGTTGTTCCTGAAACAGTTGTTCCCGACACAGTTGTTACATCAGTCACTGTTCCTGCATACCACGTGTTCCCTCCGTCTATCCAAGTTGGCGATGATGGAGGCGTTCCTGAAGGAATTGTCATACCTTGTTTATAGATAGCTACCCAATGAGAACCTGCAGCAATGGAACTTCCTGCCGCACTACTGTAAGCAGACACCTCTAATGATGCCGTATCACACCCTGGTATAGTGGTTGCTTTTGCAACAATTCTATCTGATGTACCAAAAATCTCAAAGGTTTTTGTTGTTACACATCCATTAGCATCGGTAATCGTACCCACATATTCATGTGGAATTAAATTTGGTACAACAATTATGTCTCCTAAGTTCACATTCGACTGATTGTACAATGCTGTACCATGTGGCACATCTTTGTAATGCAATTCGATAGAGAACGGAGCTGTTCCTCCACTCACAAAATTAAATCTAGCCTCTCCATTATTCATTCCTCCTCCTAAAACTCTGTCACAACTAACATCTACTGTTGTTACTGCAACATTTAACTGAGGAGATTGTCCTATAGTAATATTCTGTGAGTCTGAAATACAGCCATTTGCGTCACGCACCGTCAATTGATAGGTAGCTGCTTTCAAATTGATGATGTTACCCACTGCTTGCGTTGTCGTGTTAGTTCCATCGAACAATATCAAATCGTACGGAGCTGTTCCTCCTTGAATGTCGGTCAATGACACGTTAATTCGACCTGTTGCCGAACCATAGCAGGCTGCATCCTCTTTGGTTAAAGTTGTTTTGAACTGAGGACGTGATATTTTCACTTCTTGTTTTGATGCTTTTCTTTCACAAGAACCTACTACCACTTTAAAGTAGTAAATTCCTTCAACATTGGTTGTAAATGTAGCCGTATTTCCTGAAGCTGTTAGAGTGATGCCCGTAGCATTCGTGCTTTGGTAACTTACTCCATCGTTGCTCCACAAGAACTGTTTTGGCTGAGTTGGATTACCTCCTGTAGCGTTCAACACAAAAACAGCATTCGATCCTGTGGCACAAGTCAAGGCTCTTGTTGGTTGTACGTTCAAGGTCAATGGCTCTGGAATATTTACCGTAATGGTTGCTGAACAATTTGCTCCATCAACAACCGTAAAGACATGCACCCCTGGATTCACCTCAACCGTGTAATCCGGTATCGATGATGGAGGAGTGAAATTCACGCCATCTTGACTGTATCGATAGTTTCCATTTCCATCAAGCACTTGAATCGTAACCTCTGCTTTTTCTCCTGGCGACAAGCAAGCATTTGTAGTGCTGGCATCTAAGGTTAATGTTTTTGGAGCATCTACTTTCAAAGTTGAAGTAGTGACACAACCATTTGCATCGGTCAAACGCAACTCGTACGTTCCTGGTGCTAATGCTCTTGCTCCGTCAAACACAGCTACGTTGTTTACCATATTTGCCATGGTTGTAGCTCCTACCGAAGGCACTGCTGCCACAGATTGGTACGGTCTTGCACCTCCCGTAGCCGTAACTTGAATATCCGCATTCATCGGATTACAACTTGCCACTCGAAGCAATTGTGTAGTTATTGAAACGGTTTCTAATGCATTGATGGTATAAGTTAATTCCACCAAACAACTTGGTTCATTCTGTTTTCTGACATACACAGTACCGCTGGTTACTGCTGCTAAATTAGGAATCACAGCCGTATCAACATTGGACACGCTGGTTGCCGTCGGCGTTATTGTTGTCCAATTAGCATTATCAAGCGAATAAACAATATCACTTCCGTTTCTATTTTCAATTCTTAATTTCAGTTTGCCTAGTCCATCACAAGCAGCATCTTCTGCCGAACCTGTAACAGTGAATGCTTTTGCTGCCTCTATCACTACTGATTTTGCATCTGTTCGTGGGTTGCAAACCTTGGTTTCCTGCCAAATCAAAATATCATCAACTGCCACATCACTTCCAACACTGGTTGAAACAGGTTCTTTACTCACAATTTGGAAAATGACCTCAGTGTTTGTTCCTATGTCCGCACTGCTGAATGTAACAGCTCTTGAATGCCATTTCTCATCTGCTAATATCTGTCCTAAACTTATTCGTTTAAGTTCAACTCCTCCTGAGGTCAGTAGAACAAAATCTAAGTTTGGATTAACACCTCCTATATAAGTAGATTTCAGTAAATTATATAATTTCACACTTACCTTAACATCTTGTCCAGCAACAATATCTTTGATGTTTTTAGTATATATAACCCCTAAATTACCTTGGTTAGAGTTAGCATTTACTGCTAAATAGCGACCATTTACAACTCCTGAAGCATCGGTTGGAGTTGTCCACTCGGCTCTTGGCGTCACTTGTTTTGTAATAACATACTGACTATTTTGCAACTCCTCATTAGGTTTGCAAGTCATGTATATAATGGAGTTATTACAAGTATCATTTCCTGTTCCAAAATCTTCTTGGAACAAAACATTAGGGGTGGTCGCAGATGATGATCCCGATTGGTGGTACACATAAACAGAATAGTTTCCTGCATCCAATGTGAACACTCCTGAAGTATTTCGTTCTGTAATTCCTCCGCCTACCACTTCGTACTCATACGTACCCGCAGGAGAGGCAGTCACAGTGAATGTACCTTTACCTAAACAACTGTACATCACGGTGCTAACATTAACTTCTGGAGATGGAATATCTGTTATCGTAACAGGAATTGCAATTTCACATTTAGCACTATCTCTCACATACACATTTCCTGAACCGGATAAATATACAACATTTGAAGTTGTATAGCTACCACCTTCTGACTTATACATATAGCCCGTACCAGTTCCTCCGCTGACGTTATTAATATGAACTTTATATCGTTTTGGTGAATTGGTAGTGTCGCACGATTTGTCTTCCACCACTCCAGCAAAAGCTTTTAACGTATTTTCATCTTCTCCTATTTCAATTGGATTGACATATGTACAAACTCTTGAACCTTGTGTGATAATAACTTCTAGTTCATATTTACCTTGTACAATTCCCTGAGCATAGATTCCAGAAGCGTTCTCAAATGTTTGCACCCGAGTTCCACTTTGTAAACGATGTAATCGTGTGATTATGTCTTGAGGATGTGCTGTTGTAAACGTTACGGAAACAACTCCTGAAGTGTCTCCACAAGCTACGTTTTTCACATTAATAGTATAGTCCGTAATCCCCTCTGGTCTAATCATTTCCCCTGGAGAAACCGTCTCGGCATAGGCTCCATTTGCGTCTTTTACAACGAAAATATATCTTCCCAGCTGAGTAACATGTACATCTTGATCCACTTGCACACTTCCCTCTGGAATGGTAGCGATGAATGCTGTATCAGGAATAGAAGTGTAATCAGGATAACGTTGTACCCCATCTATTTTCCATATAGCGAAGCGATACGGTGCTTTTCCTCCTTGTGCCCCGAAGCGAACTTTTACATTATTACAGTCACTCCATGAAAGCACCGTTGCTGTAGTTGTCAGATTTTTTCGTTCTTCAACTGTTGCTCTCAATGTTGTTGAGCAATTAGCTATACTTCCTGATTTCACTTCAATAGTATAAGTTCCAGGAACTGAAATTCCTCTTACTGTAATGTCATGACCTCCGTTATATTGGTCGTAAGTTATAATATTAGCAGCATTACTACTATCCAGATACGTCTGCCCATTCGGGTCTTTTATCGTATATTGATAAATTACGCCCTCCGTAGCCATCTTCACATTGAAATGTCCAGGCTGATAGTTGGTAATATGCCCCACGGGCTGTACGACCTGTCCCGACAATCCGTTCATGAACACCTCAAAATAATAGTGAGCCTCACAACCATTAGCTGAGGACACCTTCAATCGGTAACGTCCAACAGCATTAATGGTAAATGAACTACCTGTAGCTCCTGAAATAGTTTCCCAACAACTGTCATTATAGTTCTGACATCTGCCATCGTTGGGTGGTGAACAGGTTGCTTTAAAACGTTGCCACTCAAGACTCGAATCACGGAAAGTTACAGTAATAATTTTCGATGACTCATTACACAAAATGAAGTGACTCGTCCAACGTCCATCAGCTCCACAAGTAGCCCCTCCGTTTGCCAATGCTCTGATAGGGTCTGCTGCTGCACTTGAGCTAAACGACTCAAAACGAATGATTTCTTGGCTTGTTACGGTAACAGTTCCAAAAGTAGTATCTGAACATACGGCTGTTTTTTGCACCATATATTCAGCTGCTTCCGTAGCCATGTAAGAATTTCCTGTTACCGAAGGAATTTCTGTACCGTTTTTAAACCATTTATAGGAAATAAACCCTGGTGTTGCTTTCAACATCAATGAGGACCCGACACAGAACAATTCCGAACGAATGTCATTTTGTGTTGAAATTTCAATGGAGTTCATTCCTGTTTTGGTTTGCGTTCCCGTAGGACACGTTTGATTATCTCTTTGATATTCAATTTCATACTTCACACCAAAGATATTCATACAAGGCGTTCCTATTTCCGCATACGTTGCATTCATCGTCAAAGGAATATAGATAGCTCTTTCCCCACTACTGCCTTTTAGTATCTCCTTCGGCAACACAAACGTATACACCCTACCAACATGGGTGTACGTTGGCATTTGGGTTAAAGTGGTCGGTTGATAGGTTGGAACACCTATATTAATATATGGGTTGGCTGAAAAGTCTACCGTCAAAGTGGCAGTAGCCAAATCATCTAAACCTGTATTGTTGTACACTATTTTATATTGGAAACCTTCATTCAATGCTAATTTGCGGTTCAATACATTTCCATTGCCATCAATATAATTGGCTTGGATGTCTAATGCTAAGACATTTGACTTGACCTCCACATTAAAAGTACAAGTACTTGTATTTCCTGAGGTGTCCGTAAACAGATAGGTCACGGTGTGAATTCCTATTGGGAATCTGTCTCCGCTTTGGTGGGTTTGCGTATGCGTAAATCCACAATTATCTGTAGCAGTTACCGTTCCCCAAGTAACGACGGCATCACAAGCATTGGCTGGTGCGTTCACCACAATGGCTGATGCAGGACATCCTGAAATCACGGGTGGCGTGGTGTCAGGAATGAACGCTACCGTTACAGGAGACGTTACGCCCACAGCAACACCACAGATTGAGGTGTCTTTCAAGGTGTACTCTGCCTGAAACTGTGTGTTTGTCATCACCGTTTGCGTGATAGTAGCTCCCGTTCCTATGCTTTCAAGCGAACCATCGGTTTTAATTTTAAACCATTCAACATTGAACAGCACCTCTGAGCCACTAAAAGCGAGCCTCACTACATCTCCGTTACAAGGATTTTGACTCTCTGGAGAGGCTGTGATTCTCGGAGGAGCATATGTATCCGCTTTCACACGAACGTCATAAATACCCTCCGTACACTGATGGCTTACTTTTACGGTATAGTCTCCGTCAGACAAATTTCTAAATATATGACTATCCGCCTCTGAATCAGCGTCATACGTAACAGATGCCACTTCTGTACCATCTTGTTTGTAAAGTGTGAAGGTCAAAGGATAACGAACATCTTCTCTGTTTTGAACATACATAATCGCCATACCCGTACCCGCTGCCGTTCCGCAAGAAGTTCCTATGGCACTCACTTGCAGAGGTTTCGTTCGGGGAAGTTCTAACTCTTTTTCAAGTTCTATTTGTAACACAGAACCTCGGTGAATCTCTTGACCACCAGGGCGTAACGCATTGAGGTATTCAGGAATCAACGTATATCCTGCCACTCCCATAACATTGGTAAGGTTTTCCAGCACGTAGCCTGAACCACTTCTTTTCCACACGGCATGTTTGTCATACGAGAAACTATAGGCTCGCACACGATATTCACCCGCTTCCAATCCTACAAACGTTCCTCTTGGGTCATTCATATCTAAACGTTGAGATGTAATCGGTCCATAAGTTCCATCAGGTCTTTTCTTCTCCAAGACTATCGAAGCCCAAAGCACCGTTCCTCTACGTACGTTACTTCCTATAGCATAATGAATTTCTGAGGCCTCGCAACCCAATACGGGTTTTACGTAATTTTCGCCCAACGTCATTCCTTCCTCAAAATCAATCTCTCTACTATCTGTATTTCCACATTTATCTTTTACTGTGATTCTATACTTCCCCTTAGGGAAATCACCATACATAACGTTGGAGTTTACAACCTCTGCATTAGGAACTATCTTTTTCACAGGAAAAACAATGCTTCGCTGATGTTGCACACCATTGTCAAGAGGTAAAGAAGTATTGAAAGTCATGGTAAACGTAGCTGTACCTGCGGGAGGAACTGAAGGAGTTGCTCCTGGAACAGAAATAGGCTCAATAGTTACCTCCAAAGGATAATTAAAACTTACCGCTGAAATCCATTTTCTGAATGAAACCGTGTTTTCAAACAGCCCCTTACCGACGTAGAGTCCATCGAAAAATTGGCTTATTTGATTGGCTACCGGTTGAAAATTATACATCCTTTTTGGCTCATAACAAGATTGTAAACCTGTTTTTTTATACACGACTTTATAGTGACCATATCCTGTATCTGTCACGTCAACAATGTCGTGACGGTCATTCCATTGAAGAGAAGGTATCACATCATGAGGCATATACAGAGGATGTCCTGCAGGAATCGGGACTTGTGTTTTGCGTTTCCATCCTACTGTAGCATTAAGATTGGGTGTTCCCGTACCTTCCCATTTATAAATCTCAAAGTAGTATCCGTCCTTACCTTGATTGTACAACTCGTCATCTGTCAAAAACAGTGAAAAGTCTTGATACCATTCATACTTGTGATACCCCGCTGGATCGGATGGGTTCGCTGTGTTCGGAAACTCTACTTTTTGGTAGTAAGGTGCTGCGTATAACAATTTGCGACCTTGACATAAGTCATCCAAATGAGAATAGTTAGCAATACCAATAGGTGTTTGATTGGGTGCTGCCGCTACTATCTGCATAGGATCCATTGGGGTCAAGGTAAATTTCTCTCGAATAGGTGTCATACCAATATTGATAGTTACCTCTACCTCATCGCCATCTTCAAACACATAATCTGACACAAAAGAATTATACTCTGCAACAATATTGTAATTAGCACTAAATGAAGAAGTAATGTCGTACTCAGCTTCTTCAATAATATTACCGAGTGCATCTCTTTTGGTACGCTTTACAATAGCTATCCCTGAATTATTTTCACTTATATAGCTATGTATGGGTGCCATATCATTCCTACCGTCTTTTCTCTGTATACGGAAAGAGATTCGGCGTTTACAATCCATATTGGTTTGGATACGGGATTGTCCGTCCATTTTCTCAATTTCAATACAATCCACAGAGGGGTTTATAGGAGGGATACTCACGCGTTCCTTACGAAGTTCACAATTGGGAGTTATTCCTGTCATATCTTGTACATTGACAAACACGTACTGATTTGCTGTCAATGGATGTGTTGCATTTCCTTGTACAGTGACATCTAAGTCTGTATTAGCGTTGGGACGCGTAAACGTCTGTGCAGGCACAAGCACATTTCCTGCATCGTCAGTAATTGACACCTCAAAGTTAGGCCCTTTCCCTGTGTTCCTTACTATGGTAAAAGATACCTTAGCGTCATTAGTATTATTACAAGACGAAGCCGTTACTTTCCATTTTGTCAACTGGGTACTGACGTAGGTCGTAGGTATCGTTACAACTTTAGGTTGGGAACGCACCCAACCATTTTCATTGATAACCGTGATGGTGTACGTTCCTGGTTGCAACGAACCAAAGATATACTCAGAAGTGTCAAACTCTTGCACTCGAGTAGATGGCAACCCTGGAGTGGGTGGCAACTGAATCTCTGCGGTCAGCTGTGCTGGGGCGTAATTCCCCGCCCCCAAATTCACCTTTATCTTGGAATTGGAATAGCAATCACCAGGTTCGGGCGTAACCGTAAAGTCATCTAAATTCTGCGACTTAGCGATACATACTGTGAATAATAAAACAATTGTTAGTAAAAATCTATTCATAAATATGATATAATATTGAAACAATTAAGCACACAAAGTTATATGTAAAATTCAGAATTACAAAAAAAATATTTCTACCAACTGACAATCTTACAAGAAAAAAATTCATAAATTGGACCACAAAACACATTAAATTCACACCTATTTCTGATTTTCATTGAATTAAAAACAATTTTGACACCACAAAAACTGATATTCATCAACAGAAAGCCCTTTCTATTTTTAACGTAGCTGACCTTTTTTTTAACATTCAATCTTTCCTTTTTAACGAAACAGAAAATAGTTTTTTGCTTATTCTAAATTATTTGTATATCTTTGCTGGGAGTCTGCTACATTTCATTAAATTACACCATATTAATATTATATATACATAAAAATATGCCGCAAGAAAATTACCGAGTTTTTAACTCCATCTTAGATAACGATTTCTACAAATTCACGATGCAGTGTGCTGTCGTTAAGCTATTTCCTAACACTAAAGGACGATACAAATTCATCAATCGTGGCAAACATGAATTTCCAGAGGGTTTTGCTCAAGCGATGCAACAATCTGTAAATCAAATGTCTCAATTGAAACTTACCAAAGAAGAAAAGGCTTTTTTGAAAGCATCATGCCCATACCTCAACCCTGCGTACATTGACTTTTTAGAGGGATATAGGTATGACCCTTCAGAAGTAAAAATCACCCAAAACGGTAGCGATTTTCAAATGGAAGTGGAAGGACTTTGGTATCGTACCATTCTTTGGGAAGTGCCTTTGTTGGCAATGGTTAGCGAACTGTACTACAAATTGACGAATGCCACACAATGGAGCGATGGTCAAATCATCGAAAACACCATCGAAAAGGTAAAATTCTACGAGAATTTAGGCGTTGTTTTTGCAGAATTTGGAACACGTCGGCGCCATTCGTACTATGTACATAACTTGGTTATGCAAACGCTTACTAAATCACAAAAATACAACTTTTCAGGTTCAAGTAACGTACATTTGGCTATGAAATACCAAGTGAAACCTATTGGCACACACGCTCATGAATGGTTTATGTTCCATGCCGCTGAATATGGTTACAAAATGTCCAACGCCCTTTCTTTGGAGCATTGGGTAGACGTTTTCCGAGGCGACTTAGGTATTGCTCTTTCAGACACTTACACTACGGATGTATTTTTCAAACAATTCGACAAAAAATTCAGCAAACTCTTTGACGGTGTACGACACGACAGTGGTGACCCTATTGTTTTTGCTGAAAAAACCATTGAACACTACAAAAAATTCGGCATTAATCCTCTGTCGAAATACATTATTTTTTCCGACGGACTCAATCCAGAGAAAGTAAAATCAATCGCTGAAGCATGTAAAGGAAAAATCGGAATTTCATTTGGAATTGGAACAAACTTAACCAATGACGTAGGACTTCGACCGATGAACATCGTAATGAAACTTACGGAAGTATTGACACGTGATAACGAATGGGTATCGACTGTAAAACTATCTGATGAACCTAACAAACATACGGGCGACCCGAGAATGATTGAATTAGCTAAAGAGCTACTTCAAATTAAATAATTAAAAATGAAATCACTATGAAAAATAAGTGGATTTATTTACTGATGGTGCTCGGTGCTACGATGGCATTTACACGTTCATTTTTTAAGGGTTACGAACAGCTTCTGCTCATCGGAGGGATGGCTTTACTGATGTTTGGAATTTACAATATTTCAAGAAAATTGAATTCAAAAACGTCTGATCCCTACCCTATGCCTCAGAAAGAAAAAACCATACCCTACCCTCACTCTAAAATAGAGAGTGAGGTAAAGACCGAAACACAGCAACAACAAGAAAAGAAATAAACGAACAGAATAAGATTAGCTAAAAATTGAATATAGGTGACCACATAGAAGTTTTAGACGATACTATTCGGGGAAAAATCGTTAAAATTAAAGATCAAGAAGCTACAATTTTAACTACTGATGGCTTTGAATTGATATTTCTACTTTCGGAATTGGTAAAAATCAATGAAAACAATATGATTCGCGTACCTATTTCAGATATGAATCATGATTTTCTAGCTAAGAATATCGAAAAAAAGAAAAAAATCATTCCACGGAAAGATAAAAAAATCCCACCAATGGAAGTAGATTTGCACATTCACCAACTCACCAATTCCACCAAAAATATGACTAACCACGACATGCTTACCCTACAACTAGAAACGGCTCGTCGGCAACTGGAATTTGCTATTGAAAAACGTATTCAGAGAGTAGTTTTCATCCATGGTGTGGGCGAAGGTGTTCTACGTACAGAATTGGAATATTTATTAGGAAGATACCCCGTAAAATTCTACGATGCAGAGTATGCAAAATACGGCATTGGAGCTACGGAAGTGTATATTTTTCAAAACGCTAATTAACAATAGCTTAAAACCAAAAACAGATGCTAAATTCATATGACGATATTTTCAAAAACAACAAAAAATGGGTAGAGAAAAAACTGAAGGAAAACCCGAGCTTTTTTAAAGAATTAGCAGAAACTCAAAACCCTGATTATCTGTACATTGGCTGTTCCGACAGTCGTGTTACGGCAGAAGAACTTATGGGGATGAAGCCAGGCGAAGTTTTTGTACATCGAAACGTAGGAAATATCGTTAACAATATTGACATGAATGTAGCTGCTGTAATTCAGTACGCGGTTGAGCATCTGAGAGTTAAACATATTATTGTCTGTGGGCATTATGAATGTGGCGGAGTGAAAGCTGCAATGATTCCACAAAACATGGGATTGCTAAACCCTTGGCTAAGAAACATTCGTGATGTTTATCGTTTACATCAAGTTGAACTGGATCGCATTGATGATGAACAACTTCGCTACGATCGTTTGGTGGAACTCAACGTACAAGAACAGTGCATAAATGTCATCAAAATGGCGTGTGTGCAAGAGCGATATATCATTGAAGAGTATCCAATTGTTCATGGATGGGTTTTTGATCTGAAAAATGGCAATCTAATCGACCTTCAAATTGACTACAAACGGATTATGAAAGACATCCAAAAAATCTATGATTTGACCAATTGCAAATGGATGATGCAACACAAAAAATAATTAAAATACAATATATCAACTAATTAACTCTAATATTTTCCGAGGAACTCCACTATCATTGTTATCATAGTCGGTAATGAAAGAAGCTATTTTCTTTACTTCTTCATGTGCATTTTTCATCGCATAACTGAATTTAGCTTGTGCCATCATTTCAATATCGTTCATCTGATCGCCAAAAACCAAGGTTTCTTCCGGAAGAATTCCCCACATTTTTTGTAAAATAGACACAGCAACCCCTTTATTTACCTCCTTGGCTGTAATGTCAAGCCACATATCTCCTGATATAACTACCTTAAAATCAGATTCATAAATTTTCAATTTAGGATACGAATTTTGTTGTGAACCTTTTTCATCACAAACAGTCACTTTCAATATGTCATCATCTACCATATTAAAATCTGTAACATATTCAATAGCAGGATAGTGAAGGTTAATTTCCTCATAAAGTCGGATATTTTCTGTTTTCACATAAGCCTTTCTTTTACCACAAAGAGCCACCGCAATCCCCTCTAAGGATTCACAAGTTTCTAAAATTGGCTTCAACAAAGTTTTTTCAATTGAATTTTCGTGCAACACTTTATCTTGATATTTAACCAAAGCACCGTTGTCAGAAGCAAAAGCTATCTGTTGTTGAATCGGTGCAAACAACTGCTCTAAACTCTGTATTTGTCGCCCACTTGCCGCACAAAATCGTATATCTTTTTGTTGAATCAATTTAAAAACTTCCCAAAAAAGAGGTGGAATTTCTTTGAATTTATTGACCAAAGTTCCGTCAATGTCAGATACAATTAATTTTATCATCATTTATTTTTTTTTGCAAATATACTATACAAAAGAGATTATTACCAACACTTCGTTAAGAACGAACACAAATTATTGATTTTCAGAAAAATAATGACAATAAAATATTAAAGAAAGGCTTTGTTTTTTTACCCAAGTATATACCTAAGTCAAGAAAGTAGCTCCAAGGATTGACTATTTTTGGTCGGGATACGAAAGGGGGATTGGGACAGAAAAAGAGCATTTCATTTGGACACTTTTCAAACTATCAATAATAAAGAAGGAAAACCATTGTTGATGATAAATGAACAAACGAATCACTCTTTCGTTTTCTTTCTTAAAAACAAAAAAAACGTAAAAAATATTTTCTCCATTAACTCTTTATGAATTCGACATTTTTTCTCATAAAAAAAATAGACATTTCTTTTTTATTTAACACACACTCCGTAAAAACAACAACATAACTAATTGAAATTTAGGAAAACATTTCACTGTTTATTTGTTTTTATAAAAAATATTCTATACGTTTGTAACTGAAAAATCACAACATTAGTCAAGAAACGGACTTACCCTCCAAAAATCGGAAATGTGAAAGTCGAAACCGAATTAAAATAAAAAGTAAACCGAGTTACGAAAATCGAAAGAGTAGAAAAATATTATTAATCAGAAAAATCTGCAAAAACAAAAGGTTTTTCTAAAAACATTTTTTTTAATTTATATTATGCCAATCGTTATACTAACTATATGTGTTGTTTTTATCGTATATACATTATTTGATTTAATCAAGAATGTGCAATTGGATAAAAGACAGAAAGTGACTTTTGCTTTTTTGATTTGTGCGTTTCCTCTATTAGGTTCGTTCATCTATGTATATTCAAAATTTTTATTCATTAAGACGTAAATCAAAAAAGAGAATGGCAGATGCCTTGCTTCCTTATAAAAATTTTGACGCTTGGTAGCTTAACACGCAATTTAGAATTGAAATAAATTACTTTTGGGTATATCAAAAAAAATCATTACCTTTGTACCTAAATTTTAACGTTAAATTCTATCTCAAATGAAAAAAGTATTATTGGTAGCTCTTATGGGGGCATTGGCAGTTTCTTGCGGAAACACAGAAACAAAGAAAAAAGAGGAGTCTTCTGTAACTCACAATCATGAGCATGTAGCTCCTGAAACACCTTCAAATTCTACAGCTAAACATGTTGAAAATGGTACAATTGTTTTGGAAGGTACGGATCAAATGACGTTCAACCTTTCTGAAATTAAGGCAAAAGCAGGAGAAAAGGTTACATTAACCTTAAAACACGTTGGTAAAATGCCTGTAACGGTTATGGGACACAATTTTGTATTGCTAAAACAAGGCACTGACGTGGCGGCTTTTGCAGCTGAAGCATTGAAAGCAAAGGATAGTGACTATGTTCCTGCGGGAAGTGATGCTGTAATTGCACACACAAAAGTAATTGGCGGTGGAGAAGAAACTACTATCACTTTTGACGCTCCTGAAGCTGGAACGTATGATTTCATCTGCTCGTTCCCTGCTCACGCAGCTATGATGAAAGGTAAATTCATTGTTGAATAATTTACTTATTAAATAACACACATTTAGGACGCTGTCCGAAAAGTAAACAATTGCAAGATTCAGCCATTTGATCTGGCTGACCAGGCAAGGTTTTCTTGTTACATTCAAGATACGTTTATATGTTTTTTTAACTTATAAATTCTTCTTTCATGCAAAACAGTAAGGAGTTATTCGTTAAGTGCATATACAGGTATACTGAAAATATCACAACAAGATTATAACTTTTCGGACAGTTTCTTTTATTTGTAAATAACCGATACTATTTTGTCAATTTCCAAAAAAAGTGTACTTTTGGGCATTATTTCCATAAGAGAATAACTTTATGAGTGCCGAAACAATGACAGTAGAAAACAATGTACTTCCGCCAAAAGGCAAACCGAAATGGATTCGTGTGAAACTTCCCACAGGAAAAAAATATACTGAACTTCGAGGGTTAGTTGATAAATACAGTCTTAATACCATCTGTACCTCAGGAAGTTGCCCAAACATGGGAGAATGTTGGGGTGAAGGAACGGCTACGTTTATGATTTTAGGAAATATATGTACACGTTCTTGCGGGTTTTGTGGCGTAAAAACAGGACGTCCTGATTCTTTGGATTGGGAAGAACCAGAAAAAGTGGCACGTTCAATCAAATTGATGAACATAACACATGCCGTTATTACCTCCGTGGATAGAGACGATTTGAAAGATATGGGTAGCATCCTATGGGCAGAGACCGTAAAAGCCATCCGAAGAATGAGTCCAAAAACTACTTTAGAAACCTTAATCCCTGATTTCCAAGGCGTAGAAAAGAATATTGATCGTATCGTAGCCGTAGCTCCCGAAGTAATTTCACACAACATGGAAACAGTTCGACGATTAACACGTGAGGTACGTATTCAAGCAAAATATGACCGCAGTTTGGAGGTACTTAAATATCTTAAAAGCAGTGGAGCTCATCGCACAAAATCTGGAATTATGTTGGGATTAGGCGAAACGGAAGAAGAAGTAATCGAAACGTTACACGATTTGAAAGCAGCAAATGTGGATATAGTTACAATTGGACAATACTTACAACCTTCAAAAAAACATTTACCTGTAAAACAATTTATTACACCTGACCAGTTTGCGAAATTTAAACAAATAGGCGAATCATTAGGTTTCCGTCATGTGGAAAGTGGTGCTTTAGTACGCTCTTCGTACAGAGCTCATAAACATGTTTTATAAGAATCATATAATTAAACTAAGCAGGAAAGAGCTACTGACATCCCTTCAAAAAAATACAAGATATTGTATTTCAAATAATTGAAAAGTTATAAAGAATAGTTTCTTTTTCATCTGGCTATTCTTTTTACACTTACCACACTAGTTAGAAGAGAGAGTAAGCAATACTGAGGAGTAATTCGTTAGAAATATAATCAATGTTCAAAACAATGGTTTTAAGAGTGTTTTTTAAACATACTTTTTTATTAAATCTACGGAAGAACACTATGAATAAACGGTATTACACCCTTGACTTTTGTATTTTTAAAAGAACCTCTTTACAAACTTCTTTTAATCTCAGAACGAAGCTATCTGTATAGAACTAACTTTTCTTTTAAATACGTAAAACAGCTTCTAAGTGATTGATGCATAATAGTTTCCATTGTCTTGAAAATAGGTAAATGTATTAAGTAAAAAACTGATGATATAGCAAGTAGCTAAGCGTAACATGTTATAACAAAAAACTTTGAAATGGCGTTCGTTTGTTGAGTCTAACGATACATCGAAAGCATTGCTCAGCATTTCTTATCTCATTTTTTACAATATGGTTAGATTATATGCTTGGCATTTTTTATTCGTTTTGGATATAAAACAAGGGTTATAGCGAAACTAATACCACTACAACCCTTAGTAAGTTCATAACTCACAATATTTTACACAGTTTTTAAACACAATTCCACCCATTGCGTGAATTATAATCAAGTCTTTATTTGAATAAAATCATTTAAACTTTCGGTAGCCTTGACAGTTGTTTCCGAACTGACAGTAGCTGAAAAATTATCAATGTCAAGATGTTTGACCATTAAGAGCGATTTTCCGGATAATGTAATGTGCATATTTTCAACTTTTGTTGGAGTATCTACTAAGATAGTACTTTTCGTACCTTCAATAGTTATATTTTTATAATCTCTTGTTTTTCGTTCTTGTTGTAATGTGATATGAGATTCGTTCATACATATGTCCAACAAAGCGTTTTCTACGGAAGGGTAGGCATCCAGCGTAAAGTTGCTTTTATCTAATGTTAATGACTGTAAATCAGGGGTGTGAACTTGAAAGAAATAAGTGTATTCCAAGTTTTCTTCTGTTTTTATATTCTCATAAGAAACTATAAGTGTATCCTGATTATGGATAAATTTAGGTCGGGGAGCTGATTTGTCCTGAGGAACGAACGCAAAGGCAGAATCCGAGGATGCGAATGCTAATTGCATGTTGTGATAACTTCCTACAACTTTCAGATGTTTGAAAGGTAGTAACTTTTCAGGAACATAGTCATAAGTGTATTTATTGAATACTTTCGGAGCTTTTTTATTTTCTACATTTTTGAGCAGTGTCAAAAAAATAGGAAATAGCAATAGCGTTACTCCAAGTCCCATAAGAATTTTATTACTGGTTTTCATCTTGTTTAGCTTTTAATTGTTGTTTAAATACTTGAAATTTAGGTTCTAAATCATTTAGTTCTATTCCCAAAGTGTGCAATGTGTTGAAAAAAGTAGGTAATTCATTCTCAAGAAAATCCGCTTGTCGGAAGTTTTTAGCTTGTTGCTTTCCTTCTTTTTCAACGAAGTAGCCAATCCCTCGCTTATCGATGATAATTCCGTTAGTTTTTAGCACTTCGTAACTTCGAGCTACTGTATTGGGGTTTACAGTCAATTGTACTGCTAACTCTCTAACACTCGGTATTTTAGTTTCAGGGAGCCATTCGTCTAACAGAATTTTCTTGCAGACAAACTCTGCTATTTGTAAATAAATGGCTCGTCCAGTATCTCTAATTTCCATAGGCTATCGTATTTCTTTTTCCTTAAATTTAAAATAAGATAATGTGTACAACATAAAAATTCCGATATAGAATAACAAGGTTAATAACAATTTTATATTTTCTGAATTTTTGTGAATAGCATAATAGCCCATTCCTTCATCTGCTTCCACCCCCAATACAGTATCAAAAAAAATACTGCCATATTCTCCTAAAATTGAATTCAAAGCTATCATAAAACAAATCCATAAAAAGAAAGAAAAAGTAGTGAAAAACATGGAAAATTTATTAAAAAACAGTACTCCTGCAAAGAAAATAGACTGTGCCATCAGACAAATAACTGTTCCTATTCCAATAAAATGGCTAAATGAAGGTAGTCCAAAATCTTCTGGAGCATACGTATTTACAAAGTCCAATTTATCCACTATTTGAGCTGAAATATAATACAAAAATCCATACAGGATTGTGAAAAAGATAAAGAACAAAACACAATAGATAAACCATTTAACCAACCATTTCTGAGTTGGAGTAGCAGGAATTAACCATTCGTAAATAGCTGATTTTCTTTTCTTAAAATCCCTAAAAGCGATGTAGGGAGAGATGATAGCCCACACAAATATTGTGACTATATAGGGCATCATAAAAGCCTCTGTAGAGAAAAAGAAATATCCTGTATCTACTGAATTTATCCAACTGACATAACAATAGTAGGATATCACACCTATACTTATGAGTAATGCTACTATTGTAAAAAATATAAAAAACGTACGTTTTTCCGTCCATTCCTTGCGGAGTAATAGTCCAATTTGTTTCATGGGATGTTGTTATTTTGAGTTAAACCATTGATTTATTTGTTCAGAATTAGTAGTTACGGCTTTGTAAAGCAATTCCAAATCCACCCGATTTTCGGTATTCTCATGATTGGGAAGTACCATTACATTGCCAAAGAAATTGGTTTCAGCATAAAAAGCCTTGCTCAGCTCAGCTTTATTTTCTGAAATTTTAAAATTTAGTTTCTCAGAAATCGTTCGTACAGATTGATTGAATAATATTTTTTCATTATCCAATACTATCACGCGGTCGATAAGATTTTCTAAATCTTTAGCTTGATGTGTACTGATGATAAAATAGCGGTCATCATTCATCTGTTCAGCAAGTATTTTTTGAAATTGAGTTTTACCCATAATGTCGAGTCCGTTTGTAGGTTCATCCATCAGTACAATAGCAGTATTCGTTGCTAAGGCAAAGCTAATCAGGACTTTTTTGCGCTGTCCGAGGCTCAGTTTATTAATCTGACTTTCTGAGGGAATTTCAAATCGATTTAAAAATTCAAGGAATTGTACCGTATCAAACTTTGGATAAAAAGGAGCGATGGTTTTTTCATATTGCCGAATCGACATATCAGGCAGATATACTTCATCGGTAATTAGAAAAATTTCCTGTAGGAATTCCGTCTGTCGCTTCTTAGGTTCAAACCCCAACACCTCCACTTTTCCTTTGTGAGGAAACAATAACCCTGTGAGGTTGTACAACAACGTGGTTTTCCCGACCCCATTTTTTCCAAATAATCCACAAATTTGTCCTGCTTCAATCTGCAAGTTCAAATTTTGGAATACAACTTTCTTGTGGAAAGAAAAATCTAAATTTTGAATTCGTATCATACATAAACTGATTTAGTGTTCTACTTAACTAATACACTGCAAAAGTATATTGAAAAAATGAAACCTCCAAATATTTTGAGATTTATTTTAAAATATTTTCAAAACACCTCACCATTGTACCATTCGATAAATAATTGTTTAATTCATTTAAAATATGTATTTTTGTGGGGTTAACTATAAAAAACAGTAATACAATGGCAAACGTAGAAAAAGTAAAATGCCTAATAATTGGCTCAGGTCCAGCGGGATACACTGCGGCAATCTATGCCTCACGTGCCAATATGTCTCCTGTTTTATACCAAGGAGAACAACCTGGAGGACAGCTGACCACTACCAATGAAGTTGAAAATTTTCCTGGATATCCAAAGGGAATTACAGGTCCTGAAATGATGATTGAACTTCAACAACAAGCAGAGCGTTTTGGTGCTGAAATAAGAAACGGATGGGTGACAAAAGTCGATTTTTCGCAAACACCTCATAAAGTTTGGGTAAACGAAACACACGAAATCCACGCTAAGACTGTTATCATCGCTACAGGAGCTTCTGCAAAATATTTAGGTCTGCCTTCCGAACAACATTACTTAAAGATGGGAGGTGGCGTTTCTGCTTGTGCCGTTTGCGATGGATTTTTTTACCGAAAACAACAGGTTGCTATCGTAGGAGCTGGGGATTCGGCATGTGAGGAAGCTTTGTATCTATCTAACATATGTGAAAAAGTAACCATGTTAGTGCGTCGTGATGAGTTTCGTGCGTCGAGAATCATGAAAGAACGTGTGCTAAAAACGCAAAACATAGAAGTGCTTTTCAATACCGAAACAGAAGAAGTTTTAGGTGACGGTCAGGTAGTTACGGGGATTAAAGTTCGTAATAATCAAACGAATGAAATCTCTGAAATACCCGTAACAGGATTTTTCGTTGCAATTGGACATAAGCCAAACACCGATGTTTTCAAGGAGTTTATCACTTTAGATGAAGTGGGTTACATTAAAAATGTGCCAGGAACTTCTGAAACCAACGTAAAAGGAGTTTTCGTAGCAGGAGATGCCGCTGATAGTCGCTATCGTCAAGCTATCACAGCTGCTGGTTCAGGGTGTATGGCAGCTTTAGATGCCGAACGCTACTTAATGACCTTAGAATAAAAATCTCTTCGGATTATTTTCCTGAGACATGGATTTACTTCGGTAAGAGAGTGCAAATTAATTCTTTGATACGAAGTAGGTTATGTAAAAAAAAGCAATACTTAATTGAAATAGAAACTTTGTCAAATTCTTTTTCGTTTTTCAAAATTGAGAAAAAATTGACAAAGTTTTTTAGTGCTTTAATCAGCCTCACCACAGATTTAAAAACCAAAACATGTTTAGCAGAGCAGAAGCAAAAAAACTACGCGAAGAATTTTGGATTTCTTTTGGCAAGTCATTTCCTCGAAAATGGGTGCTTTATGACACTAAAATTAAAGATTTCAGTTTTAAATTCTATTTTGACCAAAAAAAAGCAATGGTAACACTTGATATCGAAGATAACAATTTAGAAAACAGGTGTTTATACTACAATAAAATGCTTTCCCTGAAACAGATTCTTTTAACAGAATATCTGCCTGATGCTATTTTCGAAGAAACTCATATACTTCCTAATCAGAAAGGAATCAGTCGAGTTTACGTCCAAAAATACGGTGTGAATATCCATAACAAGGAAAGTTGGCGTGAGACTATGGAATTTTTGTATCGTACAATGAGTAAATTTGAATCCTTTTGGTTTGAATATGAAGATGTTATTAAAGAGTGATATTGTTTACTTAAAGTATTATAAAACTCGTAACACATTTTCCTTCACCCATCCTATTTTTCCATCTGCCAAACGGATTTTTATCCATTCGTTAAGGGTTTCGATAATTTCTACCTTTGTACCTTCATGCAGAATAAATACTTCTGAGCTATACGCATTGGGTTCAGCAAAAACACGGATGGTTTTCTCGAATAGAATTGCATATTTCTCATTCACATAGTTTTTATAGTGGAAATTTGCTATGAAATAGGTGCCTACAGCAGTTACTATGCAAACAAGAGTAAGTGTGAAAAATATGCGTTTCAAGATTGTTGAAGGGGTGAAAAAGTAAATCAAAAAGCATATTACAAAAGCAAAAACACTCAAAATAGGAAAAATAGCCCATGTACTGAGTGAAAATAATGAAGTAATACGGTTTGATAACTGTGTGTACCACGTTTTGGGTAATGGAGTGATAACATCAACCGTCATTTGGTTGGCGAATACTAGATTGTTACGAGCATCCTCGTTGTCAGGATTGAGCTTAAGAGCTTTTTCGTAGTAGTAAATACTTTTTCCTACTTGATTCAGCTTGTAATGAGCATTTCCTAAGTTGTAGTATAGTTCTGAGGATTCATATCCCGAATCTAAGATACTCATGTACGATTCTATAGCTCCTTTAAAATCGTTCGTGTTGTAACTTTCTGTAGCCTTAGAAAATAACTTTTCATTGTCCTGTGCAAGGCTCGTTCCCAGTCCTAAAATAAAGAAACTAATGTTCAATATATATCGTAATTTCATAGTATTTTTTATGTTATTTCTTTAATATTTTTGTTTTATTCGAACACAATATCTTACTTTATCTGCTTATCAAGCTCAGAGAGTACCTGTACTGATAGCTCATAATCTTTCTCCAATGAAGCGACAGAATGAGCCTGTGAGTAACGGGCTAATTCGCAGTTTTTTAATAAGCTAATAAATGTTTCCAGCGTAGAGGCTTTCACTTGTTTTTCTTGTAGCAGTGAGCTGATTTTTTCCTTACTCATTTCGTAGGTTTCAATTTTCAGTTTAGCTTTCAAATAGTTGTGAAAAGCTCGTTCTAGTGCTTCATAGAACGTATCTTTGTCCGTTATTCTCTGTTTTGCTTCACTTAAATACTTCTTGGCTAAACGGTTTGCTTTACGGATTTTGTTTCCTTCCACATCGCCTTGTCTTTTTTGCTGGAATCGTTGCCAGAATAAAGCTATTGGTATAGCGAGTAGTGGTAAAAACAACCACCAATAATAAGCCGATGTACTGAAAAAAAGAGGCTGATCTATTGGTTGTAAATTTGGATTGAGTTGTAAAAATCGGAACTGATTTCCTAAATTTTGTACGCTTTGTTTTACTATTTCTCCCGTGCTTTGAATTTCTTTGGCAGGAGTTCCTGCAATATCAAGGAGAATATCTTCTGTTTTAACGGTATGATACTTCTGTGTACTTGGGTTAAAGTAGGAAAACGAAGTAGCTCCTACGGGATATTTTCCTCCATATTGAGGCACAATTGTATAAGTTTGCTCTACTGTTCCTCGCATTCCCGAAAGGGTGGTGTTGACGTTGTCCTTTTGCTCAGGGTTGTAGACCTCCAAAGATGAAGGGAAAGTAAGTTTAGGTAAATCAAATAGTTTCAAGTTCCCATTCCCCGAAACTTGTACTTTAATTTGAGTCGATTCTGATGCATTCAGCTCTTTGCGGGTTGCGTTTACCTCAAAAGTAAAATCACCCACAGCTCCTGAAAAATCATCGGGTTTTCCTTCTTCGGGAAGCTCACGAACGTTAAGTACTCTATTCCCAGAGCTAACTCGCTGTACGGATTGTTGCATAATGTTTCTGCCGAAAAAATCGCGTTGTTGCGTAGGTACAGCCAAAACTGCATCCACTGATAGTGGTTCCAAGGTAATTTTTCCTGTTTTTTGTGGATATAGCACCATCTTTTTTATGGTCACACAACGGAAATTTTTCCCTTGGTAGGTGCAATTATCTACCTCATACTGCGACATAGCCATCCGTATTTCTTGACTCCAAAAGTTAGGAAATTTTGGAACATCCACAACTCTTAAATCATTCAATGCAACTTGTCCACCCACATAAAGTTTATAGATTACGCTGATTCCTTCGTTCAGATATGGATTTCCTTTTGAAACTTCTGCTACCAAAAACAAATTGTCTTTAATAAGGTCAGTGGTCGGTTTATCCAACGAAGGTGTTTCTACTGCTTTCGTAACACTTATTTCAACTGGCTTTGTGGTATAGGTCTTTCCTCCAATATCAATACTCGCCCCTTGAATAGTGAATTTTCCCTCAGCAGTAGGTTGCAAGGTATAACTAAATGATTTTGAGAAAGTTCTCACCCCATTCATCCACATATCTGAAACCGATTGCGAAGGCCCCATAACTACTGTGAACCCTTTAAAGTCAGGAGGAGTAAAATTATCTCCATTTTTGTTCATTGTGAAGTCGATACGCAAACGTTCATTTACTCCCAATTTGTCTTTGCTGACCTTGGCAATAAATTCCACTTCTTGAGAGTGTAACACACTGAAAAATAAGCTAATAATAAATAATATGCGATGTTTCATATTTTTTCTTTATTTCTAATTGTATAGATGACAGAACCTTAAATCCAATCAATTCCAACTTATTGATTAGTAGTAAATAGAAGCTATTACCAATCTTTTTCTGATTTGATACGCTCACCTTTTACCTTTTTAGCGTTAATTTTCTCCTGAACTTTCCGATCTTCGTTATTCATAGCCTCTAAAATACGCTCCATCTGCTGAGGTGATAGTGACGCAGGAGTGTTTTTGCCTTCACCCTTATCTTTGTCATTCTTGCCATCTTCAGGATTATTGGGTCTATCTTGGTTGTTGCCTTTATCTTGATTTTTATCTTCTTTATTGTCGTCCTTCTCTTTGTCCTTATTGTTTTTGTTATCTTGATTATCTTTATTCTCCTCCTTTTCGTTTTCTTTGTTATCTTGTTTATTATCCTTATTCTGGTCTTTGTTTTCCTCTTTATTTTGACTGTCTTTGTTCTCGTCGTTTTTGTTTTCGTTGTTATCTTGTTTATTGTCTTTATTATCTTGACTTTGAGGAGGATTTTTCTTCAACATCTCTTTAGCAACAGCTAAGTTATAGCGAGTTTCTTCGTCGTTAGGATTATTTCGTAATGCTTCTTGATATGCCTGTACAGCTTTTTCATATGCCTTTTCTTTCATAAATGTATTCCCTAAGTTGTGGAAGATTTGATGTTTTTCGGCATGACTTACCTCTGCTGAAGTGGACGCATTTTTCAATCGGTAGAAAGCTTCGTCGTAGCTTTTTTGTTTATAGTACATCGTCCCTAAATTGTACTGAGCAATGCCGTTTTCTTTGTTTTCAGCAATTGCATTTCGATATTCAACCTCTGCTTGAATAGGTTTATCGCTGTTGAAAGCCTTGTTTCCCTTTTGAGTATATTTTTCAGACCTATTTTTTGCTTCTTCAAGAGTTTTCTTAGTTTGTTCTTCTCTGTTTTGAGCAAAAGTTATGAAGCCTGTTAATAAAAATACAAATAATAAAATCCGCATCATTCTATTTCTTTTCGTTAAACAAATTGAGTTTTTTTACCCACAGGGTTTTACGTTCAAAAATAAATAAATCGAAGACCAATAGTAACAGAGCTACCGCCAAAAACCATTGGAATTGATCTTGATAATCAACAAATTTTTGAGTTTCAAATTCGGTTTTTTGAGTGCCATCTAAAATGGTTATAAGTTCATCAATCGTTTCTTTTGTATTTTCGCCGTTTATGTATTTTCCGTTGGCATTTTCTGCGATTTCTTTTAGTAGATTCTCGTTCAGTCGAGAGATGACTACCTCGCCATTCTTGTCACGTTTGTAGGACTGAGTTACGTTGCCTTGCTTGATTGGGATAGGGCCTCCTTTTTCAGTTCCTATACCGATGGTGTAGATGCTTACTCCTTGATTAACAGCTTCTTCCGAGACTTCCAAAGCTCCCATTTCATGATCTTCACCATCAGAGACGATTATCAAGATTCGTGCCGTTTCCTGCGTATTGTCGAAATAACTGCATGTCATTCGTATCGCCTCTTGGATTGCCGTCCCTTGTGAGGAAAGCATATCGGTGTCCATACTTTGCAAAAACATTTTGGCAGCGGAATGGTCAGTTGTCAAGGGTAACACCGGATAAGCACTGGCCGCATACGCTACAATTCCTACTCGGTCGCCTTTCAGTTGATTTAGAGTTTCGGACACTAATCGCTTAGCCTTTTCCAATCGATTGGGAGCCACGTCTTCCACTAGCATACTCTTAGAAACATCAATAACAAAAAACACGTCCACACCTTCTCGTTTAACAGTTTCGAGTTTCGTTCCTACTTTTGGATTTGCTAATGCTACCGATAGAGCCACGATTACAACAGAAAGTATTCCTAACTTTAACAACGGTTTAAAGCGTGAACGATCGGGTGCTAAACGTTTTAGTAGATTCTCATCGGAAAATTGTTTTTGTTGTCGTCTCATCCGGATGCGGGAGATAGAAAACAATAAAAATAGTACCCCTACCGATAAAATGAGCCACAAATATATTTTTTCGTCTATGTGTATCATGACACGATTTATTTCTTATCTAATTATTTTACTTTTTAAGTGTTTCGTAACTATTTGGTTTACATGTTTTTTTTCTACGAATAGATATCAAAACCTTATATTTCGTTCCTGAAAATGGAGTGCTTCAATAAAAATTCTAATAGCAATAAAAAGACTCCAATTAGAGCTAAAATTCGAAATTTTTCTTCCACCTTTGTGTATTTGAATTCTTCAATTTCAGTAGTTTCCATTTTATTAATTTCTTCGTAAATCTCTTCCAATTTTTTGTTATTGGTAGCTCTAAAGTATTTCCCCTCAGTAGTTTGAGCTATTTTTTTCATCAGTGGTTCATCAATGTTTACTTGAGTCATTCGGTAAACGAAACTTCCGTCAGCATTTAAAGCATAAGGAGATAGAGCCATTCCATTAGTTCCGATACCAATTGTGTACACCTTTATGCCAAACTCAGCAGCCATTTCAGCAGCGGTTTGTGGGTCTATAAACCCTGTGTTGTTCACTCCATCGGTAAGTAGAATGATGACACGGCTCTTTGCTTTGCTGTCTTTCAACCGGTTTACGGCAGTAGCGAGTCCCATACCAATGGCAGTTCCATCTTCTATTTGTCCGTAAGTAAGAGCATTTATTGCGTTGATTATTACTGATTTATCACTTGTTACAGGTGTCTGAGTGTAACTTTCTCCTGCGTAAACAACCAAACCAATTCTGTCCGAAACTCTATCGCGTACGAACTGCGATGCTACTTTTTTCAATGCTTCAAACCGATTTGGCTTTAAATCTTGTGAAAGCATACTGGACGACACATCAATTGCCATCACGATGTCGATTCCTTCAGTAATCTTGGTTTTAGCAGATTCTGAGCGAGTTTGTGGACGAGCTAATGCTATTATAATCAACGTTATAGCTAATATTCGCAACGCAAATAATAAATGATACCCAAAGGTTGTCCATCCGCTTTTTTGCTTAAAAATGGCGGCTGATGAAAGGGTTAGCGTTGGTCTTGATTTTTTGTATGTATAAACATACCATAAGACTAACAAAGGAATGATTGCCAATAACCAAAAGAAGATTGGATTTGCAAAAGTTATATCTTTAAACATACGTTAATTCTTAAAATCATTTTTCTTACATATTTTTTTGATGATATAAATCAACATTCCATGAGGATTATACCATGTTCTTTTCGAATAAGAGCTATTCCCGTTTGAAATGAATTGAATTTACAATTTTTTCGGCGATTTTATAAGCATTAGGGTCGTCAATATGAGTGATTAATAGTTGCTGTAAAGCTCCATTTTCTGTGAAACTATATAGTTCATAATGAGCCTGAAAAGGCGATTTTGTTTTTTCATTTACTAAAACCATTTTTCCGTAAACTTTCATACCCTTCGCACCTGAGGTTGAAGTATATTCTTCGGTGAATGTCGTAATATTGGTTGCTTTAGCAGCTTCTATTTGCGATAGTATCAAATTGTTGACTAATTCGGGATTTAACTCAGCTTGTTGTCCGTTCGTTTGAGGGTGAAATGTAATAATACTAGTCATTACGTACAATTCTGAATGAATACTTCCAAATTCAAAAAAATGTTGTTTCTTCACAGGCATTCCAACCTCTTGTAAATTAACAATTTGTTTACGTTTTAGAATTTCAGGAGTTGATAGTTCTGTAATCGGCACACCATAGTCACTTGTTACCCATTTTTTTTCATATAATTCTTTGATGTATTGACTGTTATAAAAAAGTTGAGTAATGCTATCGGCATAGAAATAGACTAAACTCCCGATAAGCAATGCCACCGTACAGGCAATCCCTGAAATGACAACAAGTTTCCGTTTTTTGTTTTTGTTCTGAATTTCCGCAACTTTTTCGGACAAGTCTTCTGTCGTTTCTATTACTTCGGGTATGGCTTGTTTAGTTTTAATGATGACCTCTTCAATCATTTTCCGATCGTATTCGGCGGTACTGTCAGCTGGTTTGCTTTTGGCAAATTTTACTAAATCAGCAGTTTGTAGTACTGATTTTAGGTTTTTTACTGTGTCTTCCGAAAGATTCAGACTGCCATTTTCTTGCATTAATTTTATTTTAGAAAGTAACTCATCCGTAGTACTTTCTTTAGCTAAAATATGTACATCGTCTTCCAAATATTCGCGGACAATATCTGTCAATTTTGAGTAATACGCCTTGTGATTCGATTCGATTAGATATTTGGAATTTTGCAATTTTTTCAGATCTTCAATTGCCCTTTCGAAAGGAGGTAACCTCCTTCGCAATTCCTCTTCGGACAATTTTTTCTTATGGAAAAAGAAGTAATATGCTAAAAATCCGATTGTTATAATGATGATGATTCCAAGTAAAACCCACAGATAAACCCTTGATTTTGAAGTTGAATTCACGCCTATGATTGGTTTCACATCAAAAAGAGGTTGTTTGAGCGTGTCTATTGGTATCGAACGTACCTCTACGAGTAAAGAATCAGTGTAAAAATCTTTGGAATTGATAATTATTTTTTGACGTGGAATGGTGTAACTTCCTGAGTCGAATTGCGTTAGAAAATATTCTTTTATGAAGCGATATTTTTCTTGCTTTCGCATTGTGTCAATGGCAGACGAACGCACCATCTCCAGAGGCATAAATGTCTGTCCTTCAGGGAATGAAATAGGTTCTTCAGTTGTAGTTTCTACCGAAATTTTATATCGTATCTGTTCACCTATTTTGATGTTTTTAGTGTCGGTTTCTACCTTAATTTCCTGTGAATTAGCTGAAAATATACTCCAAAACAATCCACAAAAAATGATAAATTTATCTTTCATTTTATCCTCTTCGTTTAAAATAACCTAATAACTTTTGAGTGTAACTCTCATCACATCGGCAACTTACAGTTCCAGCTCCTGACTTTTGTAACAA
Source organism: Capnocytophaga canis (assembly GCF_043187445.1). Taxonomy (NCBI): domain Bacteria; kingdom Pseudomonadati; phylum Bacteroidota; class Flavobacteriia; order Flavobacteriales; family Flavobacteriaceae; genus Capnocytophaga; species Capnocytophaga canis. The sequence continues at coordinate 984,150 of NZ_CP171121.1, forward strand.
ATTTTCGTAATAAGCAACATTTTCTCTGTAATACTTTTCATACTGCATCCGAGCCGATTTTGAAGCCGTGTTCACCAGTATCAGTTCGCCTGTTTCTGCATCTTTCACAGTGATGTATCCCAAGTTTGGTAAAGTAGTTTCCTTTTGGTCATAAATGCGGATGCCTGTTACATCGTGCTTTTTAGCCGCAATCTGAATAGGTTTTTCGTACCCTTTATCCATAAAGTCAGAAAGTATAAATACGATTGCTTTCTTTTTCAGTACCTGACTTAGAAATTCCAAGGCTTTGGAAATGTTTGTTTTCTTGCTTTTTGGCTGAAATTCAATCAGTTCGCGTATTATTCTCAGTACGTGTGATTTTCCTTTTTTCGGAGGAATGTAAAGTTCTACTGTGTCAGAAAAAAGAATTAATCCTGTTTTATCATTGTTTTGCAAGGCCGAAAACGCTAAAGTTGCAGCTATTTCAGTGATGATTTCGCTTTTGAATTGGTTCATCGTCCCGAAGAGTTCACTACCACTAACATCAACCATTAGCATTAGTGTCAGTTCACGCTCCTCTTCAAAAACTTTTACGAAAGGTTCGTTATAACGAGCAGTTACGTTCCAGTCGATATTGCGGATATCATCACCATATTGGTATGGACGCACCTCCGAGAAAGTCATCCCACGTCCTTTAAACGTAGAATGATATTCCCCTCCGAAGATGTTATCACTCAATCGGCGGGTTTTAATTTCTACTTTTCGTACCTTTTTTAATATTTCTTTTGTGTCCATTTTTTTAGTTAAATACTTTCAAACCAGGCGTTAAACATAGGTTTTATCTGTAAAAATCGCCTAATCAGGTAACTTCCCTTTTAGTATCATTTATAAATCTGAATTTAGAAAATCAGTAAAAACAGTGTTAAAATCTTGTTTTTTAACCAGTTATTTCGTCTATCATTTTGCTACCCTTTGTGTATTTCTGAACTACATAATCCTCACGTAGATTCTTCTTATAAGATATTGCAAAAACTAAAAAAAGACATAAAATATCCTACAGCTACCATTTGCATCTGTTAAAACGTTGATATATTGCATTGATGCTAATCGGTTTTGAATTGATTTTATATCCTTGTATTTCTATTTTTTTCATTTCCCATCTAATAATAAATGAATTCAGGTTCACAAATACGGGTGTAAAATATCTCTCCATTGAAAATACCCCTCTGCCATTAAGTGCAAACCATCATTGGTGTATTTGGCTGCCAATTTATCGGTTCCTTTTTCCACAAAATATGGGTATAGGTCAATGTACATAGCTCCATATTCTTCAGCAATAAGTTTATACCTTTGGTTGATATGCTTTATTACTTCTGGTCTCATATGATTTTTGAATGTGCCGAAATCAGGATTTACAGGCAATAAACTCTGAATATGAATCTTTGTTGTGGGAGATTCTTGTTGTATTTTTTGTACAATTTTCTTCATATTATCGACGATGGTTTTTACCTCAAAACCTCGGGCGATGTCATTCACTCCTATCATCAAAAATATTTTAGCAGGTTTAGCCTTTACGATATAATCTAAACGCTCATAAACTCCTTCGGTCGTATCTGCACTGATACCTCTGTTTTTTACTTTTTTCTCAGGGAATAACTCGCTCCATTCACCTCCGTTAGTTATGCTATTTCCTATGAAAACAATATCTTCTGAGGTTACAGGTAGCTTTTCAAACAAATCTGACCGTTGCTCGTAAAAATGCGAGTGTTTTCGTTCTTGTGTATATCCATTGAGAATAAAAACAGCAAAAAAGGACAAGACGACAAATCGTTTCATAATCAAAAAAGTAATATTTTTAAATGTAAAAACAATAGCTCTAAGGAACTTCTACTGTGTTTACGATTTTGTTGATAATCTCAACGGAAGTAACATTTTCTGCTTCTGCTTCATATGTAATTCCAATACGATGACGCAACACGTCATAAATAACAGCACGTACGTCCTCAGGAATCACATAACCACGTCGTTTGATAAAAGCATGACACTTGGCAGCAGTTGCTAAATTGATACTTCCACGAGGCGAAGCTCCAAATTTTATAAGAGGTTTTAAATCAGCTAAATTATATTTTTCAGGATAGCGTGTGGCAAAAATAATATCCAAAATATATTTTTCAATTTTTTCATCCATATACACTTCACGAACCACTTGCTGAGCTCTGCGAATTTGATCTAAGCTAACTACTTGATTTACTACCTCTTGTTGGCCTGATAAGTTGTTACGCATAATGAATTGCTCTTCATCCAGTTTTGGGTAGTCAATCACAGCTTTGAGCATGAAACGATCCACTTGAGCCTCTGGTAAAGGATATGTACCTTCTTGTTCTACAGGGTTCTGTGTAGCCATTACCATGAAAGGTTTGTCGAGGACAAAAGTATTATCGCCGATAGTAACTTGTTTTTCCTGCATCGCTTCCAGTAGTGCAGATTGCACTTTGGCAGGAGCTCTGTTTATTTCATCCGCAAGAATAAAGTTAGCAAATATAGGCCCCTTTTTGATAGAAAATTCATTTTGCTTGATGTTGTAGGTCATCGTTCCTACCACGTCAGCAGGGAGTAAATCAGGGGTAAACTGAATGCGACTGAAGGATCCATGTACAGCCTTAGCTAAAGTGTTTATTGATAGTGTTTTCGCCAAGCCTGGAACTCCTTCCAAAAGGATATGTCCTTGTCCTAACAATCCGATGAGCAAAGCATCAACCATATGTCGCTGCCCAACGATTACTTTATTCATCTCTCGCGTGAGTGAATCTACAAAAAGGCTTTCATTCTCAATTCGCTCATTAATTTGTCGTATGTCGACAGTAGTATTATTTTCCATATGTTATACCTCGTATTTTGTGCCTCGCAAGGTAGTAAAAATATTTGTCTTAAGTGTTAAAAATCTTATAAAATAATTAGATTTGTAATGATTTAAGAAATTCGTTTCAGTTTTTCTAAGACAAAGAGGTTTTATTTAACATTTTTTATATCTTGTTATCTGCTATGACAGCACTAAATAACGTCTTCTGTATTAACAAGCAGCTGTGTATCAAAACTCACAAAAGTTGATGAAAATCGATTCTCACTAATAGAATATGCGTTAATTTTTTCATTTTTCGTTTTATTTTTTTACATTTGTCGCTTTAAATATGTAAATTATATGATCAAAGTTACACTACCCGACGGTTCAGTTAAAGAGTTTAACAAGGGCATAACGCCTTATGAAGTGGCTCTCAGCATTAGCGAGGGCTTGGCAAGAAACGTGTTGTCAGCAAGTTACGACGGAAAAGTGGTTGAGACTACCACGCCTTTGACCACCGACGGAAGTCTAATTTTATATACCTGGAATGATACTGAAGGAAAGAAAACTTTCTGGCATTCCTCAGCCCACATTTTAGCACAGGCTTTGGAAGAAACATACTCAGATATTAAACTAACGATAGGCCCTGCTATTGATAATGGATTCTATTATGATGTAGACTTCGGACAACATAGTTTTTCTGAAAAAGATATTCCAGAAATTGAGAAAAAAATGCTCGAAATCGCCAAAGGAAAGCATTTATTTTCAATGCGTTCCGTAAGTAAAAAGGAGGCATTGGATTTTTACAAAAACAATCCGTACAAAACAGAATTGATAGAAAATTTAGAGGATGGTTCGATCACTTTCTGTGATCACAGTACCTTTACCGATCTTTGTCGTGGAGGGCATTTGCCTAATACAGGTTTTGTGAAAGCGGTAAAAATATTGAGTATCGCAGGAGCATATTGGCGAGGTGATGAAAAAAACAAACAGCTAACACGTGTTTACGGAATTTCGTTCCCAAAACAGAAAGATTTGACGGAATATTTAGCCCTTTTGGAAGAAGCTAAAAAGCGAGACCACAGAAAGTTAGGTAAAGAATTAGAATTGTTTACCTTTTCAAATAAGGTTGGGCAAGGGCTTCCGTTGTGGTTACCCAAAGGAGCAGCACTTCGTGAGCGTTTAGAACAATTCTTGCGGAAAGCACAAAAACAAGCTGGATACGAGCAGGTTGTGTCTCCACATATCGGACATAAAGATTTGTATGTAACTTCAGGACATTGGGAAAAATATGGCAAAGATAGTTTCCAACCCATTGCAACACCTAACGAAGGTGAAGAGTACCTACTAAAACCGATGAACTGTCCGCATCACTGCGAAATTTATAACTCAAAACCTTGGAGTTATCGTGATTTGCCGAAGCGTTTTGCCGAATTTGGAACGGTGTATCGCTACGAGCAAAGTGGTGAACTTCACGGACTTACTCGTGTGCGTTGCTTCACTCAAGACGATGCTCACATATTCTGTACTCCTGAGCAGTTAGATCAAGAGTTTAAAAACGTGATTGATTTGGTGTTGTATGTATTTGGTTCGCTTGGTTTTGAGAATTTTACAGCGCAAGTTTCGTTGCGTGACCCTGAAAATCCGACTAAATATATAGGTTCCGATGAAAATTGGCAAAAAGCAGAACAGGCTATTATCAACGCTGCCAAAGAAAAAGGATTGAATTATGTGATTGAAACGGGCGAAGCAGCTTTCTACGGCCCTAAGTTGGACTTTATGGTGAAAGATGCTTTGGGAAGAAGTTGGCAGCTCGGGACAATCCAAGTAGATTATAACTTGCCAGAGCGTTTCGATTTGTGGTATAAAGGTTCTGACAATGAATTGCATAGACCTGTTATGATACACCGAGCTCCTTTCGGAAGTATGGAGCGTTTTGTGGCGATTTTGTTGGAGCATACGGCAGGTAATTTCCCACTTTGGTTGATGCCGAATCAAGCTATTATACTTTCCCTTAGCGAGAAATATGAAAATTATGCTCAAAAAGTTTTGAAATTATTAGAAAATTTCGATATTCGCACTTTGGTAGACAATCGTAATGAAACGATTGGTAAAAAAATCCGCGAAGCAGAGACGCAAAAGATACCTTATATGTTAATTGTAGGGGAAAATGAGGAAAAAGAAGCCACAGTTTCTGTAAGAAAACATGGAGGCGAAAGTTTAGGAACACTTTCTGTAGATGCTTTCGTTAAGATTGTTGAAACTGAAATTGGAAAAAGTATAAAGTCGTTTAAATAAGAGAATAGCTTATAGCGAAATAGAAGTAAAACTATTGATATACAGTTGATTATCTGATTTATTTTAGAAACTACACTATCAATACTAGTACATAATCACTTCTGTAGGTGCTAATTTATTATTCTTTGAGTTAAAAATAGTATTAATTAAAAATCAGGAAGATTATTAACAAGAAGGTAAACACTCCAGGTAGAGATGACAAACAACCACACCGAATTAATAACGAGATTCGTGTGCCTGAGGTTCGTTTGGTCGGGGAAAATGTCGAAGTAGGCATATATCCCACTCGCAAAGCATTAGAAATTGCAGATGAATTAGAGTTGGATTTGGTAGAAATCTCGCCAAATGCAACACCTCCTGTTTGTAAAGTAATCGATTACAAAAAATTCCTTTACGAACAGAAAAAACGTGAAAAAGAAATTAAGGCAAAGGCCACAAAAGTAGTTATCAAGGAAATTCGTTTTGGACCTCAAACGGATGAGCACGATTATGAGTTTAAGAAAAAACACGGCGAAAAATTCTTGAAAGAAGGTGCTAAAGTGAAAGCGTATGTTTTCTTCAAAGGACGTTCAATAATTTACAAAGACCAAGGTGAAATTTTGCTATTGCGTCTTGCAACCGACTTGGAAGAGTTCGGAAAAGTGGAACAAATGCCAAAGTTGGAAGGAAAACGCATGACAATGTTCCTTGCACCCTTGCCTAAGAAAAAATAATGTTGTAGTTTTGCACCCGTTTTGCAGAAAACATCAAACAATAAAAACGAAATAATATCGCAAAAATCAAAAGCAAGATGCCAAAAATTAAAACTAAATCAGGGGCTAAAAAACGCTTTCAAGTAACAGGCTCTGGTAAAATTAAAAGAAAGCACGCTTACAAAAGTCACATTTTGACTAAAAAATCGACTAAACGTAAGTTGAAATTAACACACACAACATTGGTTCATCCAAATGATGAAGCAAGTGTGAAAAGACAATTAGGTTTGAAATAATTGTTCTTTTAACATCTGAGTAATTCAAAGGGAAAGACTTTTAGCTCAAAAAGGGAATTAATAACCATGGAGTTAGGTAAAACGAAGTGTCTGAAAATGACCACCTACTACAAAAAATAATTAACATTTATGCCAAGATCAGTAAACGCAGTAGCTCGTAGAGCTCGCAGAAAAAAAATAATGAAGCAAGCCAAAGGTTTCTTTGGTCGTAGAAAAAACGTTTGGACGGTAGCTAAGAATGCTGTTGAGAAAGCAATGCAGTACGCTTACAGAGACCGCCGTAATAAAAAGAGAACATTCCGTGCTTTGTGGATTGTACGTATCAACGCAGGAGCAAGACTTCACGGATTGTCGTACTCTCAATTTATGGGGAAATTGAAAGCAAACAGCATTGAGTTGAATCGTAAAGTTCTTGCCGATTTGGCAATGAACCATCCAGAGGCTTTCAAAGCTATTGTTGAAAAAGTAAAATAAAAAACGTTTAACAAAAGATATTATTTCGTTTTAAAAAGCTGTCCTTAAAGGATGGCTTTTTATTTTGTTTTAACTTTTGAGCATTCAAATGTGAAAATGCTGTTTATGGTCATTTAATCCAAATTCCTATCGCGTAATTTGGGCTAAAAATAGTCAAAAAGTTATTCTGATTTTTTAAAGTGCTTATAAAAGCTCCAAAAAAAATCAGAATAACTTTTTCTTACACAGATTATAGGACATTCCCTTTTTCAAGTTTCTTTGAAAAACAGAAGCAAAAGCTCCTAATTATCGGTGCAGATTTACCCAAAACTAACAACACTTTTTCAATAATAACTTATTATATTTCAGCAATATACCGTATATACAATCCTCTTTCAAAAAGAATCAAAATCTTTTGAATTATGTCTTAAATGTTGATATAAATTACCTCCTTTTTCTTTATCTAATAAATTCGCTCTACACTTACCACAGAGATGTTGTAAGAGTCACAATATCTTACAATCTGTTGTAGAAACCATTGATCTTATCGATACAAGGTAAAGTGTCCCATAAATCGACGGTTATCATCTTGGCGATTTATTTCGATGATGTACCAGTAGTCCCCCGAAGGTACTGGTTTATGGTTATAGTTTCCGTCCCATTCATCAAGAACTCCATTTACAAATTGTAACGTTTTGATTCTTCGTCCGTATCGGTCGTATATATGTACATTTGAATTTGCAAAATTTTCCATATTTCGAGGTTTCCAAGAATCGTTTATTCCATCTCCATCGGGGGTGAAATAGTTCGGAATGGTGATGTCGAAATATTCTTGCTCTATGGTCATCGTTCTAGTACATCCAGCGGAATCTTGAACCATTACTTCAATAATTTTGATTATTTTACCATCTTCAATGCGTTGAGGGTCGTTTATATTCATCACATACACGGAATTTTCCCCTTGTTCTTTTCCATTGAAATAGAAAGTGTACTGAGGAGTTCCTTGTTCTGCAATAACCTCAATGGTATTCAGCCTCATGTCCGTTACTCTTTCCAATGTTAAAGGCAGCACGTTGTAAACCGTAAAAGGATCAGCTGTAATGCTACAACTTTCAGTGAGTCCTATAACAGTATCTTCATAGTACACTGTAATCTGTTGCTTTTTAATGGTTCTGTCAAAGTCATAGATACGTCCAGCAAAACGTGTGGTGTTTGAGAACGTATTTTTTGTAGAAGAACCATTCAGAGTGTAGTACAACTTAGAGAAATCCAGCTCAATAGCAAATCCTACTTCGATATAATCGGAATATTGATTGTCAACACACGTACCCTGTTGTTCAATGTGTCGTATGGTCAAATCGGGAAACTCCACCACCGTGAAAGACACCGTATTTTGCATCAAACATTCGTTGGCATCGGTCATTCGAATCTCGTAGTTTCCTGGACCTATGTTGTTATTTTTAAATTCCAATTCTGTACCAGGACTCACGTTGGAATAGCTTCCCACTTCAACAAAACTGCCTTTGTGGACTACCGAAACTCGATATGGAGCTGTTCCTCCTCCGATAACTTTGACTCTCACATACGCATTTTCTTCTCCGTAGCATACCGAGAATCGAGAACTTCCACGCACAATTTCCACGTTCATTGGAGCTGGCTCATGGATATTTATAGCAGACGTTCTCATGCCACAATTCCACGCATCGATGATTTCAACGAAGTAAGTAGCTTCACCTAAATCTGTGAAAACATTCGAAGTCTGAGGTTCTCGATAAAGTGTATTATCCTTGTAAAGAGCATAATAGTATGTTCCTACTCCAGAACCGCCACTTGCATCAACCGTAATGGTTCCATCATTGCTTCCGATACACGTGATTTGCGTTGCGGACACCGTAGCTGTAACACTACTTGGTAGTAATAACGTCAGGGAAGTTGTTCCAGTAAATACGTTACATCCAACAGCATCTGTCACAGATATAACATAATTATCGGCACTCAATCCTGTGAATAGGGCATACTGAACCACACCCGTTTTAGTGATTGGAGCTCCACCACCAGTTAATGTTACCTCAAACGGAGCTTCTCCTCCTTTGATAGTTACCAACACTTCACCTTTGTTATTGTCGCAGGTAACTCCATAGGTTTCATTGGCTTGAACTTCTATTTTTGGAGGGCTTTGTGGAATTACGATACGAATTGGCAACGTCTCACAATCATTTAGTAATGATTTGGCAGTCACTTCGTACATGCCAGCTTTTAGGTTGATAGCTCCTGTCACGTCTGTGGTTGTTGTGCCTGTGTATACTTCAGTTGAATTTATAACCGAAGTGATGGTATATGTAAATCCATGAACAGCTTGATTACCATTTCCTAAGGCAACATCCACGAAACGTAGAGAGGCACTACCCCAATCGCCGTAACATGTTGGACGTACGATGTTTTCGGCTACTACCTCAAAGGTGTTAGGGTCGTCCACTCGGTGGGTAGATACCAATTCACAACCCGTGGTTAGGTTGATGACCTGAATTTCATAGTTACCCATACCTAAACCTACGAATGTATGCGAAGTTGAAGTGATTGTAGTTTGTGTTACAACCGTTTCTGTATCTATGTTTCTTAAGATATAGTTTAAGTTAGTTCCCAAATAGCTTGGTAACACGGACACTTCAACACCAATCTGTTCATCACGACTACAAGTAATGCTTTGTGTGATAGTTACGGTAATAGCTTCTAAGCTAAATGTAGGAGTCACAGTCACAGGAGTTGTGCTTGACACTGTACATCCGTTTTGATCGGTTATCATCATATAGAATGTCCCTCCGTTCAAATCAGGTAGAGTGTAAGAGTTTCCGTTACCTAAGGCAACGTTAGTTGTAGCGTCGTAGAAAGTTGCCTGATATGGAGGTGTTCCTCCTTTCACTTTTGTCATATCAAAAGTGAGCGTTGCAGGATTCATTCGACCATTACCTGCACAGGCGTATGCACTTGCTGTTAAAGCCTCGTTTTGTAATGATAACGGTTCAGGAGCAGTCAGCGTAATGTATCTTTCTGCATAACAATCGTTGTCATTTGACACTACTCGGATAGTGTAGCGCACCCCTGCTACCGTACCTCTCAAATCTTTGAAATTAGCGGTGTAGTTATCTGCTGTGGTTGGAGCAGTGACCGTAGTAGTTACCATTCCACCTGAGGTCAAATCCTCCATACGGACAATGGCAAAAGTAAACCCTGCGGGATCCGAGTTTGGCATACTCACGATAATTTCGCCTACGTTTGGATCGCAAGTGAGCGGAGTGGCTACCAGAGTTGCATCAGCAATATTTGGTTTTACAGGTTCTTGAATTTGTAAATCCTTGTAAATAGGACATGCAACAGTATTGTTGTCATATACCGCTATGCGATAGTTTCCATATGCAGGATTCAATATGGTGATTGTAGGTGTGTAAGTTCCTGTTAATACTACGGTAGCTGTTTCACTGGCAGTTCCTTTTTCTTCGATTCTTTCCAAGATGTAGAAATAGTTACCAGTACCACCTGTTGGGGTACTCACACCAATTTCTACCGATGGAACGGTTGTTCTACAAGTGGCTACACTGCTTATATTGGCTGTGTACTGAATCAATTCATTTACCACGAAGGTAGTCGTTGAGCTACAGCTATTACCATCGCGTATGGTGATGGTGTAAGAACCAGCCTCTAAGTTCAATGAGAACGCTTTTCCTGAGGCATCCCAAGTGATGTTTTCTGCTGGTTTTACGCCAGAACTTGTCTGAAGTGTATAGAAATGATTTCCAATCCCTAATTGGTTCATGGAGATACGCACAGGAGTTTCTAACGTATTCGGGTCTGTACTACAGAACATTACGTCAGCAGTTCCAATTCGAGGTTCTTCATCTTTCGGTACGAATACGGTGGTACTTTTCGTACAGTCGTAAGCGTCACGCACATAGACCGTCCATGTGGCAGTTCCCTGAGGAATAACTACCGTAGTTGCGTGAGTGTTCAACGGATAGGTAGGTGTCGAACTTCCTGTCACAAAATCATAGTGGTATGGAGCTTTTCCTCCGTTGAAGTTCAAACGAACTAAACCATTGTTGCTACAAGTAGCATTTACCATTGGAGTGGCGGATACTGATAGTTCTATTGTGGCTTTCTCTATAATAAAATCTTTAGAAGCATTTACGCAAGTATCATTTCCTGAACCATCTTTCTCTGTAAATACAATATAATATCTTCCAGCAGGTAAATTATTTATTGTAAAAGGAGTAGTCGCAGGAGCAAATGCCCGTGTAGCTAAAGGTACTATCGTATTACCAATGTAGTTGTATACTTGAGCGTTAATGGAAATTGTTCCTGCCTGCCATCCTGCTACAGAGAACGTTACACTTCCATCGTTAGCACTACTACAAGTTGTAGGCTTGGCAACTCCAATTGTAGAAGTCAAAGTTGAAGCAGTCGGCACAGGGATGGTTGCCCGTTGCGTATAGTAACAGTTTGTACCGCTGTTGTACATTGTAAATGTGTACTCAACCCCCGGAAGCAATCCTGTGAAAGCTCTTTCTACAGACGTAGTGGTTGTTCCGCTAACTGTTTGATTTGTATGTTTATACCATACTATCTGTTGTGTTCCGTAGGTTACGGTTTCAGTAGTTCCTGTAAATAAACGTGGTAGCATATTTTCAATACCAGGTTGGTAAATGGCAAACCAATAACCGTTTGTAGCAGGTTCCAAACCTTCCATAGTATTGAATGCGGTAACATTCACCGTCCCCGTAGTTGCACATGCGGTAGGTGTTGCAACTGCAGTGGTGATAATGAAATTCGCATTTGCAAGTACATCAAAAGGTATGGTAACTTCACAGCCATTATGATCGGTAATAATGGCATTATATTGTCCGAAATCCAATCCATTGAACGTACCTATCGCCGAATGAGAAGCTAAACTTTGTGTGCGAGAGTAACCATTTGAGGTACTTTCAACTTTCACAGTAAACGGAGGCGTTCCTCCTCTGTTGACAGAAACTTGCCATTCCGCTAATTTCAATCCTCCTGTTTTTCTACAACTGATTGGGGTAATTTGAGTCGCTGTTGCTGTCATGGCTTCCACTCCTGGGACGGTTACTGTGGTGGTTACCACACAGCCTCTATCATCAGTAATTTCTACTAGATAACTTCCAATGGCCAAAGCTGTTGGGGTTACCGCTGGTAATATCCGATTTCCTGTGGCATCCAATTTAAACACATTTACAGTATTGGAAGCTGTAGACGAGTAAAAATCACTTGGTTTAACGATGATTGCTCCATTGTTTTGTCCACAGAACGCCTCTTGAGTTAAGATGCTTGGATTCACAAATCGCGGAGGATCATAAATAACCTTTCTTTCTGTTAAAGCATCACAGGCTTCACCATTCGGGAAATAAATTACCATAAAGCGATAGTCTCCTGGTGTAGAAGTGCTGTATGTAGCATTAGAGGTTGCAGAGGCAAAATTTGTATATGTAGCTCCCCCATCATTGCTAACTCTAAATTCTTTCGTAGCTAAAGGATCACCTCCCATAGCAGTCAGCGTAAAGGTTACGGTAGCTCCTGTAGTACAACCTATATATTGATTGTTTTCAGTCACTTGCAAACGCATAGGTGGATAAACGGTAGCTATCACAGTAGCTGAACATCCTGCATTGTCTGTGACGGTAAAGGTATGGTTTCCAACACTTAGTCCTGTAAATAGATACGAATCATCAACAGATGTGTACATATTAGCATCTCCCACACGCTGGAAGCGATAACCTTCATTTCCTTCGGTTACGGAGATATGTACACTTCCGTTTCCGATTCCATCATAACAATAGATGGTTTCAGCAGTAATGGTTAAAGTTTTTTTGTCTTCGATTATCAAAGAAATAGACTCCTCACAGCCATTACCATCACGAACTGTTACAGTGTAAGTTCCTGCTGATATGTTCACAAATTGATTGTTAGAAGTGAAAGCCGTTGGGCCTAATTGATAGTTATACGATGAAGGATTTCCTCCCGTTGCTGTAACAAGGACGGTAGCCCCTGGAATAGCTCCACAAGTGACTTTTTTAACGACTTCAGCCTTTACTACAATAGGAATTGCATCGCCAATAGTGTATGGAGTGAAATCTACCATACAAGAAGGCTGATTGGCGTCTCTAACGAAAATCACACCGTTGGTTGTCACAGGTAAACCTGTAGCTACGAAAGTGTTGTTAGTTGTCGTTAAAGTTACCGTTGTCCAAGAAACTTGACTGCCGATAGCATATTCAATCACGCGTGATGCAGGAGGATTATTGACCTTAATGGTCAAAGTTCCGTCCGAACTTCCTTTACATCTTACGTTAGTTTCAGCTATTTTTTCAATATATAACTGTTTATTCTTTTCGATAGTTATCGGCTTAGAAACCATAGCTTCACAGTGTTGAGTATCTTGCCACACCTCAATATTGTCAATAGCAACATCATTCCCCAAGTTTCCTACCGAGCTATTTGCTTTATTGATGATTACCACTTCTAAGGTATTTTCTTTAATTGTGTTTTTTGGAAAAGTTACCTTATGTGTTTCCCAATTGCCTCCGTGAGGAATGTTTCCATTTCCAACATGCTGACTGCTGAGAACGACCCCTGCGGTGGTTCGTAATTCAGCGTATAGATTTGCGTTTGTTCCTGCATTTAACAGTAGGCTACGTGCGTCAAACTGTATGTGAGCATCGGACACGTTTGGCACAAATCCAGATATACGTTTTTTGTAAATTATCTCGTTGTTTCCGTTACCCATCACTGCCAAATATCTACCACCTGTTGGGTCGGTAGGCGTTGGAGTTACCCAATTGGCATTAGCAGCCACTTGTTGGGTGATGGCATACTCTCCATCGAACAGTGCTTGATTCTCACGGCATGTCAAACTGTTAATATTTGACATACAAACATCATCAGCTCCTGAACCAAAATCTTCTCGGAATAATAGGTTTTTGGAAGCAAAATTGGATAGGGTAACATAACGAACCTCAACCACATGCGTTTTCGGCTCTAATGTTAGCATAAAGGAAGTGCCACTTACGGTTTGATAGTTTTCCGTTGGATTTAAGCGATATTCATAGGAGTTAGTAACAGTAGCACTCATCGTTACTGTAACCACTCCATAGCCATTGTCACAACGGTAGGATATTGGGCTAAACTCAATAGTAGGCACCTCCGCAGGGGCAACTACCACATCAAACCATTGTCTACAACCTTTATTGTCTTTCACATAGACTCGCATTGAGTTACTGATGTAACCAATATTGTCAATGGAATAATTCGCCTCTCCATCGAAACTGTAATAGAACGGAGCTTCCCCGCCACTTACGTTGTTCACAGCGATTTTGTACTGTTTGCTTGTAATTCCTGTTCGGCTATCACAATCTTTGTCGGCAACGATACCGATGAACGCCGTGATAGTAGTTTCAGACGGTTTGATTTCGATAGGCTTGTTGATATACGTACAAGTAGTTCCCGAAATGGTTGCGATAACCTCCGTTTCGTACAAGCCTACAGGTAAATTCAAGAAAGAACCCGTGCTGTTTTGTTGAATAGCTCCACCGTTGCGAGTGTAGTCAGCATTCAAACGATACAATCGGACGGTTCTATTTTGCGGAGAAGGGAAATTTAATAAAATAGACCCTTCATTCGGAGCTGATGCACATTGAATGTGGTTTACATTTAGCTTAAAATTATGTGGAACAGGAGGTTCTATAAGTAAAGGAGGTGTTGAAAGAGCAAAAGCTCCATTACGCTGGTCACCTGCGATAAAAACATACTCTCCTACATGCGTAATATTTGGAATTTCCGCTTCAATAAAAGTTTGATTTTCAGGTAAGGTAGCGATTACCGCATTTTGGAGGGCTAATTCCTCCGAGGCATGTTGCTCAATTCCGTTAATACTCCAAATAGCGAAACGATATGGAGGTTTCCCTCCTTCGGCAGAAAATCGCACACGAGCAGTATTACACTGTGTCCACCCCAAAAAGGATGCTGTCATGGTCATCTCTGTACGCTTATCAATTTTGATGATATCTTCATATTTACATCCCTGAATTTGAGGAGAGGTTACCACTATGCGGTAATTCCCTGCTGTTAAATTCGTGAATTGATAGCTATTTGAGCCTGTGGTTATGTCTCTTTCTAAAGCGTTATCTTTGTAGAGTTTCATATTGTAATTAACACCCGTTGCACTCATTACAACAGAAAAATAACCTTGTGAATAATCCGATTGATGTCCTACTAAATTCGAAGGAATATCTCCTGATAATCCATTGGTTATCACATCAAAATAGTAACTCGTGTTACAGTTAGCATCTTTGATTTTCAATCGATATTTTCCTGCGGAACTGATTGTGAATGAATTATTGCTACTCACATCCTCCCAGCACGATTCATCGGAGTACGGACATCCTTGGAATGGAGCTGGGCAGGAGCCATTGGCTCGTTGCCATATAAAGTTAGTGTTTTGGAAACTCACCGTCAATACTCGTGAATTCGATTCACACAAGAAAAATAAACTCGTCCAAAGTCCGTTGTTCGAACACACCATACCGATATTGTTTGCCAATGCTCTTATTGGGTCAATGGCTACAGCAGGAGCTACTAAATTGACAGTTTCTGAGTTAGTTACCGTTATTCCGCTACAAGTGTTGGTTTTGATAACTTTGTAGATTCCCGCTCCGCTACTTGTTAAAGAGGCGGTGTTAGCTCCAGGAATTGCAACACCATTTTTGTACCACTGATAACTGTCAAAGCCTTCCGTTGAAGTAAGAACAACCTCTTCACCACAGAATAATTCCTGACGCTGACAACTGTCGGTGTTAATTTTGATAGTAGCTGTGTGTGTGCGCATTTGCGGAGCCAAACTACAACCCGCAGGGCCACCTCCAAAAACTACAGAAGTATTTGCTAACAGATGATCCAAGCATGGTTTAATAGCTTGTTCACAACCTCCAGTGATTCTTAATGGAATACGGATTATTCGTTCAGCAGATGCTTGTCGTAAGGTTTCGCCAGGAATGACAAATTGGTAGGTACGACTCGCCGTGTCATAGGTGTATGTAGGCACAAAACTTCCCATTGAGGCTGCTGTTAGCATCGGGCTTCCGTCTAAAGTAACATTGCTGTTTGATGGTAACACTACAGTCATCGTAGCAGTAGTGATGTGCTCACCACCACTGTTTCTGTAGCGAATCTCATATAAGAACGCATCAGAAGTCGGAGATAATTCGGATAAAGGCGTATTACTACCATTCACATAACGAGATGTCAAACTAAGATCCAAAGCGTTCGAAAGTACTGTTACCAAGAAAGTACGGGTGGTTGTGTTTCCTGATAAATCTGTAAAAGTATAGGTAACGGTAGTTACACCCAAAGGAAACTCATCTCCTGGAGTATGCGTACTACTTACTGTTACAGGCGGACAGTTATCCGTGGCCGATACCGTCCATGAAACAGGAGCTAAACATCGTCCCAAAGGTAGCCTTTGTGTGATGTCAGGCATTGGTGCCACAACAGGAGCCTCATCATCATGAGGAATGGTGATTGTACGTCTCAAGGATTTGATTTCTCCTTGATTACAAATTATGGATTGTTTTAAGTTATATTCCACTTCAAAGGTGGTCGTTTTAGTTACAGTAGTTAGGAACACACGTCCGGTATGTAATGCTCCACCCACTCGATTGTCTTGTTCATCTAGCTCGAACCAACGAATATCGTACAGAGATTCAATCCCCGTGAAGTTCAAAATAACATTTGCAGGGGAACAAACATCGGGGCGGTTTACCAGTGGAATCATCCGAGGAGGATAGAAGTTATTTGCTAACACTTCTACATCTTTCGGCACTGAACCACAACGATGTGCCGTAATCACTTTGTATTTCCCTGTTGGAATGTTAGAGAACACATGGGATGTTCCTCCTGACGAATATGTTTGTGACGCTACTACAGCATTCGTTATAGGGTTTATCAACGAATAGGTCAATGGATAGGAAATAACATGAGGATTATTGATGTTTACAGCCACGTATGCTGGTGTGGAAGCATCGCAAGA
The DNA here is from genome assembly GCF_043187445.1 of Capnocytophaga canis. Classification (NCBI taxonomy): domain Bacteria; kingdom Pseudomonadati; phylum Bacteroidota; class Flavobacteriia; order Flavobacteriales; family Flavobacteriaceae; genus Capnocytophaga; species Capnocytophaga canis. The sequence goes on from NZ_CP171121.1 coordinate 1,000,800, forward strand.
TGAGCTAATAATATCTGGATCAATAATTTCTTGTTCTTTAATTTCAAAATATGCGTAATCTCTAAAATTTTGTGCATACGTGCTACCATGGAAATACGGATTTCCGTTCAACGCCTCTTCTAAGAAAGAATAACCTGAATGAGAACTTTTTGAACCATTGGGAGCTATATAGGTGTAATAATAATTATAAAACTCCACTCGATATTCTCCTGTAGGGATGTTTACAAACGTGTTGGTGTATCCAGAAATACGAGGATGAGTTGTTGTCATAGAAACCCAAGTGACAACTCCTGATGCATTGACTGTTTTTCGCTGTAGTGTTGCTTGCATGTTTCTTGTCAGAGGGTCATTTCGATCAAAGTTATAGGTATAAGTCCCTAATTGACAATCCTTAGTGATTGTTTCCTGATACTTTATTGGAAGACGCCCTGTAACGGTTAATGTTTTCGAAGCTATATTTCCACAAGCATCTGTCACGGTTACTATGTATTCCCCAGGAGGTAGATCACCGATGCTGCGTGTCCCTCCATTGTTTGTAAATTCGATAGGGAATTTTACCGTGCGAGTGTAGGTGTCTGTTTCTAATGGTAATTTAGTTTGGAAAGATACAGAAGTTTGACCATCTGTACGTGCCAAACGCAGTTTCATATTGTTACCATAAAAGTGATTGTAGATATAACCTGTACCCTCATAAATACCAAGACCAGGCTGCAAAACATTTATCGTATTCTCTAATGGAGGTTTAGGAAGGGGAGGGACTTTAATCTCAACTTCTTTTTCTGCGTCAGGGTAACAACCTTCGTGAGCATTCAACCTATACTTCACCTTGTATTTCCCAGCTCCATGGGCTGTTACGTCAATGTGATTATTAGATTTTATGATACCTGTAGTCAAAGGGCCTGTCCAAGTGTTAGTGCCTTCGTCGAATTTATATACATCTACATGGTTCATCAAATCGGTATTATTTTTTACCGCCCATCTTATGTGGAAAGACATTCGTTTATTATTGTCTGTTGGGAACATTAGGTGGTTGTATGTTCTGAATCCATTGTATTTGTTAACATAAATATATAATTTCTCTACAGGTATACAATCTGCAGTTCGAGAGATACTATAAGAAAGATGCGGAACCGCTTGTTGGGTCACTTCTTCAAACTTGAAATGGTCGTCTCGTTCAAAAATAGGCGGTACGGTGGGTATGTTAACTCGTACTCTCACTTTAATTTCATCATTTTCTTCAAAGGTATAATCTGTGTAGTACCACCCCCCTGAAAAGCTGGATGAAAAATCCTTGATAGTTCCTTTGGTCACGTTCTCCACCACAAAAGTACCCGACTGTTTCATCAGGTTGTCAAGTACAGTTCTTTCCGCACCGCTTAAGTTCGAGTAGATGTATCCACCTCCCGTAAGCAAATGAGAACTGTACGTCATTCTGTACTTACAGACTCCAGAAGGGTCTCTCTCAAAACTCTGAGGCTTTACTCCTACCCCTAAGCATTCATAGTTTTGTACTATTGTCCCCGTCATAACCATCGGAATTCGGCGTGTTTCCCCACATTGTACAACATCTCCTGCCAAATCCTCTATTACCAATACTACATTTCCTAACGGGATGGAATTAGAGCCTGACCCTTCGATGCTTATTACATTGCTTCCCGTAGGTCGTGTAAAATCTTCGGGAGCATATAAAACATTTCCGTTAGGATCTTCAACACTCACTCTAAAAGGGCCTGTCCCTCCTGTAGGTATTCTAAATGTGATTTTACCGTTTCTCTGAGTTAAACATGTAGGAGGGGATTGTTTAATCTCCTGAATGTTCATTATCACGTAGGAGCTGGTTACGTTAACTATCTTAGGAGCAGTTTGTGTACCAGAATCCTGATCCATAACTGTTACGGTGTACGTTCCAGCGCGTAAAGCATTAAAGGTGTAGGAAGCAGGAGTTCCGGTCAATTGTTGATATTCAACGTTTCCCGTTCCTTCTGGTGGTGTCAGAACCGCCAAATAGTTTCCTGTACAACCCGCAGGTAATTCTACCTTTAAAGTTGCATCAGAAAAACACGATCCGGGAGTAGGTGTTGCCGTGAAACTATCAATACATGGGGTCTGAGCCTGTGTTACCCAAACAGTGCATAAAAAAACAAATGTTAGCAAAAGATTTTTCATATAGGTTGAATCTTATTAGTTCATGTTTCTATCATCGCTATGCGTAATACAAAAAAATCGAAACATAGCTATGTAGAAAATATTCGATATGCAAATATATATTTTTTAATGGATTTTCTCATAAAAAAACTGCTTTTTAGCGAAAATTTAATGCGTTTATAAATAAACAGTTAAAATTTTCATCTTATTTTTCAATACTTTTGTTTGTTTTCTTTTTTTTTGTAATTTTATGGCTTCAATTTTAATATGTATTTATTATGATAATAGGAATTCCAAAAGAGATTAAAAACAACGAAAATCGTGTTGGAGCCACTCCAAGTGGCGTGAATGAACTTGTAAAATTCGGACATACGGTTTATGTCCAGAAAACGGCGGGTGAAGGCAGTGGATTTTCTGATGAGGAATATGTGGAAGCTGGAGCTAAGTTGTTGCCAACTATAGAGGAGATTTATGCTCAATCGGAAATGATTTACAAAGTGAAAGAACCTATTGCGGTTGAATATGATTTAATACGTGAAAACCAATTGATTTTCACCTATTTCCATTTTGCAGCAGAAGAAGCTCTCACCCATGCTATGATAAAACAAAAAGCTGTATGTTTGGCATACGAAACGGTCACTGAAAACAATACGTTGCCACTACTAACTCCCATGTCCGAAGTGGCAGGACGTATGGCAGCTCAGCAAGGAGCTCGTTTTTTAGAAAAACCTCAAGGAGGACGAGGGGTGCTTATGGGCGGAGTGCCAGGAGTTCATCCAGCTCGTGTACTGGTATTAGGCGGTGGAGTGGTAGGTTATAATGCCGCTATCATAGCCGCAGGATTAGGTGCTAATGTGCTGATAGCGGATATTTCGCTTCCAAGGTTACGTTTGTTGGATTCAATTTTGCCTAAAAATATAAAAACTTTGTTTGCTTCGCAGTATAATATCAAGCAAGAACTGGCTCATTCCGATTTAGTTATTGGAGCAGTGTTGGTTCCTGGAGCAAAAGCACCTTATTTAATAACTCGTGATATGCTCAAATTGATGAAAAAAGGTTCTGTATTGGTGGATGTTGCTATTGACCAAGGTGGATGTTTTGAAACTTCACGAGTAACAACCCACAGCAACCCTGTATATGAAGTTGATGGTATCGTTCACTATTGTGTAGCCAACATACCTGGAGCTGTTCCTTACACTTCTACGTTGGCTCTAACAAACGCTACACTTCCGTATGCTATTGATTTGGCAAACAAAGGATGGAAACGAGCTTGTCAAGACAACCGAGGTTTAGCTGAAGGATTGAATATTATCCAAGGAAAAGTGGTCTATCAAGCAGTAGCAAATACCTTTGGATTAGAGTATACACCAGTAAGTGAATTTCTAAAATAATGCGAGGAGTATAGTGATTGCGTAGCAAGAAACTATCCTCTTGTAAAAATATAGAAGAAAATAGGCTTAAAAAAATAGATCTTTGCAACTTTTAAAAAGTTAATTTATTTTAATTCAGGTTGTTACAGATTAAATTTAACTCGAACGATTTTTTTTGGATAGCCTTAAATAAAAAAGTGAAAAATGAGTTTGAAATTCATTTTTCACTTTTACATATTCACTAATTCGATTAGCGAACTTCTTTAATACGAGCTTTTTTACCTGTAAGTCCTCTGAAGTAGTAGATTCTTGCACGTCTAACTTTACCTCTTTTGTTCACTTCGATTTTTTGAAGAGCAGGTAAATTGAAAGGGAAAATACGCTCTACACCTACTGTTCCAGACATTTTTCTGATAGTAAATGTTTCAGTAGCTCCGCTTCCTTTACGTTGAATCACTACGCCTTTGAAAAACTGTGTACGTTTTTTATCTCCCTCTTTAATTTCATAGTACACTGTGATAGTGTCACCTGATGAAAATTCAGGAAAATCCTTTCTTTCTACAAAATTGTCTTGTACGTACTTTAATAAAGGTTCCATAAAAATTTAAAATATAATTTAGTTATCATTGGGCAACATTCACGTCTTTCGCCAGAGGTTGACCAAATCGGGTGCAAATTTAGATATTATTTTTGAAAATACAAGTTTATTTTACTTCTTTTACTTCCATATTTTCGTATTTAACGATGAAAACACCTTGGTTTTCGTAACCTCCACCTTTGTAAGGGTTGCGTTGATAGGCAAATTTATTTTCTAAGTAGGAAGTTTCGCCCACATGTGATGTTGATTGTTCAAAGTTTCCAGTAACTCCTAATCGCAGTACGGCGTCCATTGTAATGTCAAATCCTCTAATAGCATATCGGTTAGGCAAAACACCATATGTTTTCACATAGCGTTGCGAAAAACTGTCATCTCCGTTGGAGTATTTATTGAAAGTAGGATAGGTGAACTGCAAATCCGACAACTGATTGTTAGAAATGTTATTAGAGTCAAAAACACTTCCTCTATCAATAGTAGCCAAGATAATTTTTGGAGAAATATCGTTCTTTTTAAGAGATAAAGTTCCGTGTAGCACACGCACCGCGTTGGACACATAGCCAATATCATTGGATTGAATCAAAACAAAATTCAGACGGTTGTAATCAATGGCATTAGGAATTGATTTTGCAGTAACTTCAGTAACGATTTTTGCGTTCGGAAAACTACTTGCTAATCGTTCACGAACCGCAGTGTTCTTAGAGTCTGCCAAAATTAAAATGTTTGCATCTGAGTGATTTTCAGAAATGTAAGTAATCATTTTGTTTTGTTGTACCTCATCAGTTGGAAGTGTTTGAAATACGTTTGGATTTAAATCAATATTTCGGTTTGATAGAGGAGCCAATACCGCAACATTGGTAACATGTTTTGTCAGGTCATTAAACGATTTCGCTGAAAAAGGGCCAATAATTAGCTGTGAGTTTAGCAAATTCTCATCGGCGATTATATTTTTCATATTGTTATTTTCACTGTCAAACACATTGACTTTAAACGAATACCCCATTTTTTGTAATGAATCTAAGGCAATCATAGCTCCCGAATAGAAATCCGTTGCCATAGGCGTGGCACGATTGTCTCCTAAGCGTGTACGAAGTGCGGCAGATTTGTTTTCTTCCGAAATATCTGATATTCTGAAAGGAAGCACAAAAGATAACTGACGTACATTTTCTGTCGATGATAGCGATTGCACATTTTGATTCGAATCTGGAAAACTTTTTTCCTCAAAAGAGGTTATTGAATAGCGATATCGATTGTAATTTTCCTTCGGAATCCAAATTTGAGTATCGGCCTTTACACCATCTTTTAATTCAGGATTCAATTTGATAAGTTCTGCCTCTGACAAGCCAAATTTACGTTGCAAACTATAAAAACCCTCAGCTTTTTCTACAGCGTAAGGCACTAAATCCGTTCTATGATTTGGTTTTGAGGCAACACTTTCAACGGCAGGTACCCAAATTTCTTGGCCATCTTTGAGGTTACTTGCCGTAACTCCACGATTCATTTTTTCTAATTCTGCTTGACTGATGTTATGTTCACGAGCGATACGCCACAGGGTTTCTTGAGGTTTTACTACGTATTTTTTTTGTCCTTGCACACCTTTTTCAACAGTCCCAGTAGCTCTACTGAAAATAGGAATTGAGATTAGTTCTCCTTCTTGTAATCCACGCGTATATAAATCAAAATTATACCGTTTGATATCATCGATGGTGATGTTGTACTTTTGAGAAAGCCCGAAGAATGTTTCTTTAGCTTCCACTGTATGCGGTATAAATCCCATTGGGCGTTGTGTACTGTAATATTTTACCTTTCCACTTGGTATAACAATCACCATACCCTTTTTCATACTATCTTTAAGTCCTGGATTTTGCTTAAAAATATCGGATGGTGACACACGATAAGTCTTAGCAATGTGGTCAATACTCTCATTTGCTTTAATTGTATGGGTCTGCTGTTGGGCGAAGATCACTCCAAACAAGAGGAAAAAAACGATAGAGGTAATTTTTTTCATATTTGTATTACACTTTTTTTTAGTAATTGAATGCACAAAGATATTGCATTCATTGAGAACAAACGCAATAAACTCAAAAAATTAATATTTTTTTAACCTCAGCATCAACAGTCTTTACTTTCAATAGAGGAAAGCGATGCGGAGAATCAGTATGAGGTTAGATTCTGACTATTCGTATGGGTGCTCAACATCCAGTTTTTCCAACTGAATGAACACATTAGCAATTTTTTCAGTGATGAACTTAAAATATCGCTCTCCTTTTTCAGCGGTAGCTAATTTAGGGTTACCGACACCTGTGTCGGCAGTGATTTTTGACCATTTGCGTTCTGACCACATCCAACCTTCTGTAAATTCTTTTATTTTATGTTTCTTCTCTTTACCTTCGCCTGCCTCAGACAAAGGAAGTACTAATTCAGGACGCAGGTACATTAGCAAACTGGTTTCCATCTCATCGGCATGGTCGCCAATTTGGTCAAAATAGTTTTTTTTCTCTCCATTTTGAAACCAATTGCACACAGAAATATGCATTTTAGGAAATTTTAGTCCTAATTCTCGTAGAATAGGCTTGAAATCATTACCGCCGTGGCTGTTGAGTACCACTAATTTATGAATGTTCTGGCGGTTGAGGGTTTCGACAATGTCCGAAAGTAAAATCAATTGAGTGCTTGGATTGATATTGATATCTAAGGTAATGTCAGCTTGTCCCGTATTTACTCCGAAAGGTATGGCAGGAAGTACGATGATTCTACAACCTTGTTCCCATGCAATTCGTGCCGATTCAGAAGCAATACATTCCGATTCAATTACATCGGTGGCATAGGGTAAATGGTAGTTGTGGGCTTCGGTAGCTCCCCAAGGTAAAACGGCTATGCTAAAATTAGTTTTTTGGATAGTCTTCCAATTTGTTTCTGCTAAGATATATGGTCTCATTTTGAGTAATTTTGATTTAAGTAGCATGCAAAGTTACAAATAATAAAAATGATTTTGTACTTTTGTAGACTTTATTTAAAAAAACAAAGAATATGGCACGAATTTTAACCGGCATTCAAAGTACAGGAACTCCCCATCTGGGCAATATACTTGGAGCAATTATGCCGGCAATAGAAATGGCTCAAAATCCTGAAAATGAATCTTTTCTTTTTATTGCGGATATGCACTCGCTTACCCAAATTAAGAACGGTCAAGAACTTAAAGCAAACACATATAGCGTAGCGGCTACGTGGTTGGCTTTTGGGTTGGATTATAATAAAATTACGTTCTATAGACAAAGTGATGTGCCTCAAACAGCGGAACTTACGTGGTATTTGAGTTGCTTTTTCCCTTACCAACGTTTGACACTTGCTCACTCATTTAAGGACAAGGCAGATCGTTTGGAAGATGTGAATACGGGGCTTTTTACGTATCCAATGTTAATGGCAGCTGACATCCTTTTGTATGATGCCCAAATTGTACCCGTAGGCAAAGATCAGTTACAACATCTCGAAATCACACGTGATGTGGCTTCGCGTTTCAACCACCAAATGGGCGAAACTTTTGTATTGCCACAGGCTAAAATTGAGGAGCGAATTATGATTATCCCTGGAACAGACGGAGAGAAAATGAGTAAATCACGCAATAATTACATCAATATTTTTCTTCCAGAAAAGCAACTTCGCAAACAGGTGATGAGTATCCAAACCGATAGTATACCGCTTGAAGAACCTAAAAAACCAGATACATGTAAAGTTTTTGCTCTATATAAGCTGTTGGCTTCGGATGAACAGATACAAACTATGCGAAATCTATACGAAGGAGGAAACTATGGTTATGGACAAGCAAAACAGGCTTTGTATGAACTTATTTTAGAAAAATTCTCCGAACCGCGTCAGAAATTTCATTATTATATGGAAAATTTAGATGAATTAGAGAAAATATTACAAGAAGGTGCTTTAAAAGCACAGAAAGTAGCAACAGATGTACTAAAAAGGGTACGTGAAAAAATAGGATATTAAAAAAACAACACTATAGCAGTATGACAGAAATAAAAAATACGATAGAAGCAGCTTGGGAAAACCGAGAGCTTCTTAAAGATGAAAGCGTACAAAACGCTATTCGTAAAGTAGTTGATTTGTTGGATAGTGGAAAGTTGCGTGTGGCAGAACCCACTGAAAACGGGTGGCAGGTAAATGAATGGGTTAAGAAAGCCGTTGTGATGTACTTCCCGATACAGAAAATGGAAACCTTAGAAGCGGGAATTTTTGAGTATCACGACAAAATTCCGTTGAAGAGAGGCTATGAAGAGAAAGGAATCCGTGTAGTTCCTAATGCAGTCGCTCGGCATGGAGCTTATATTTCAAAAGGCGTGATTTTGATGCCAAGCTACGTTAATATAGGTTCATATGTAGATGAAGGCACCATGGTTGATACCTGGGCAACTGTAGGAAGTTGTGCTCAAATTGGGAAAAATGTACATTTGAGCGGAGGTGTTGGTATTGGAGGGGTTTTAGAACCTTTACAAGCGGCTCCTGTGATTATAGAAGATGGTGCTTTCATTGGTTCGCGTTGTATTGTAGTGGAAGGCGTTCGAGTGGAAAAAGAAGCTGTTTTGGGAGCAAACGTGGTACTTACAGCTTCCACAAAAATCATTGATGTAACAGGAGAAACTCCAATAGAATTGAAAGGATATGTTCCAGAGCGTTCGGTGGTTATCCCAGGAAGTTACACTAAAAAATTTGCAGCAGGTGAATTTCAAGTGCCATGTGCATTGATTATCGGAAAACGCAAGGCTTCCACCGACAAAAAAACTTCATTGAATGACGCTTTGAGAGAATATAACGTTTCGGTGTAAACATCTATTTTTTAAACTGTTTAGACTTTACCAAGTTTGATATTTCTTTATATGATATTCATGCTTGGTGAGGTCTAAATTTATTATTGTTCCCCCAATGAATCAAAATATTACTGAAAATATAAATCAAATTCAAGCACGAATTGAAAATGCTTGTCAGAAAGTAGGAAGAAATCCAAAGGAAGTAAAATTGCTTTTGGCAACCAAAACGGTTAATGCAGAGCGGATAAAAACAGCATTGAATGCAGGATATACGCTCATTGCTGAAAACAAAGTGCAAGAGGTCAAAGAGAAATATGATGCTTTGAAGGACATCCCACATACGAGTCATTTTATTGGGCATCTGCAAACTAACAAAATAAAAGAAATTCTAAGATATAATATCCATTGTATTCAATCGCTTGACAGAATTGAACTAGCTCAAAAATTGCAACAGCGATTGGCTTACGAAAATAAAAATATGGATGTTTTCATTCAGGTAAACACATCGAACGAGGCTAGTAAATTTGGAATAGCTCCAGAAAAAGCCATTGCTTTAGTGCAAGAGGTAGCTCAATTTGATCGACTACACATCAAAGGATTGATGACTATAGGTTTATTCAGTGCAAAATCAGAAGAAGTTAGACCATGTTTTCAATTATTAAAGAATTTACAATTAGAAATCAACGGATTGAACATAACAAATGTAGATGTTTCTGAACTTTCAATGGGAATGAGTAATGATTTAGAAATCGCCATTGAGGAAGGAGCAACAATCATCCGAGTTGGAACAGCTATTTTTGGAAAACGTATATATTCAGATAGTTATTACTGGAATGAAAATCATTAACACAATTTTTTTCCAAAGTACAAACAAGAACTTCATCGCTAAGAATATGTATTTACTTTTTTTTGATTTTACGTTTGACACTGATTTTTCGGTTTATCTGCCTAATGCTTATATTGCTCAGCAAAAAGGCAAGGCATGGTATTTTTTTAAAAAAGCTACGGATTCCGTGTTGTTAGGATTACCTGAGTTATCCATAAATTTACAACAAAAAGAGGCTTTGGTCTTAGTTAATAGCTTACAACGAACAGTATTACTGCAAAAATTTGTAAAAAAAGGCAGTTCCTTAGAAATTATTTATAAAAACATCACTCAAAAACAACTTATTCAAAGATATATTGAAGAAAAAACGGATGTTTTATTAGAGATTATTGCCAAAAATGGATTTATAACCACTTTAGAATACAGTAGTAGGGATGAAATTTTTAAAAGACGCATTCAGGTTAGTGAAAAAATCATAAAACCTTTTTTAGAGTTTGAAAAAACAAACTTAGGAATTAACTATCGTTTGTTTTTGTATGACAATGACACTAAGATGATTCCTTCGGAACAAAAAATTGAATTGTTGAACAATCAAAAATCATGGATTGTTATCAATCGAGAGTTAATGCGTGTGAATCATATTAAAGCATTGAACATAAAACCTTTTTTGAATAAAACTGAAGTTCATATTCCTGAGAAAATGGTTCATGAATATTTCGATAAGTTTCTTAAAGAAATTCTTAAGAAAGTAGAAATCAATGCCATAGGGTTCAACGTTTTACAAAAAAATAGTATTCAGTCATCGGAATTGCGTTTAGTCAATGATTTTTTTGAAAATCGCTATAAAATTTCGGTGGGATTCAATTATGGAGGTTATGTTTTTTTCAGTAACCAAGGTCGAATTTCCCATTCTGTTCTGGAAGTAGATGAAAATAACGCCATACAAATCATAACTTATAAAAGAGATACATCGTCTGAAGAAAAAATATATGATTTATTTAGGAAAATAGGTTTTGAAGAGGAAAATGGTTTATTTTTCGTTCAAAAAGAAGGTCTTTATGCGTCAGTATATCATCTTTTGGGACACAGTTCTGCTTTTATTTCTGAGAATATTAATATGAATTCCATAGAAATTGAAGGTAAAAAACTAAATAAAGACAATTTTGAGCTTATTTTTGATAACATATATGCCGAAAATGATTGGTTTGATTTGAAAATCCATGTAAAAAAAGGGAATAATACGTTTCATTTTAAGGAATTAGTCAAAAATATTAAGGAAAATAATCCAGTTTATATATTGCCTGACGGAACTGTTTTTTTAATTCCCGAAGAATGGTTTGCTCGTTACGGGACAATTGTAAAATTTAGTAAAGTGAATGAAGGCAAATTGCAGTTACCTAAAAGTAACTATGCTCTGTTGAACGATACGCCTGAACTACAACCAAAACAGTTGATAAACAATGTAGTATATGTTCCTTCTCCTAATTTGAAAGCTACGCTTCGACCCTATCAAAAGGAAGGTGTGCAATGGCTTTTGGATCATCATTACAACGGCTTGGGAGCGTGTTTGGCGGACGACATGGGTTTAGGAAAAACCTTGCAAACAATCGCTTTGTTGGTTGATATTCACGACCGATTGCCCATGCAGGAAAATACCACTCCAACCGATTTATTTGATTGTGTGCAGCAGAAAGAACCGCTAAAAGCCTTGGTAATTTTACCTTCATCGTTAGTGTTCAACTGGTATGACGAAACTAAACGCTTTGCACCGCATCTGAAATGTACGCAATATGTTGGTAATGAGCGTAAAGGTAAATCTAATCGTTTGCAGAATTACGATGTAATATTCACCAGCTACCCTATTGTGACACGAGACGCTAAGTTATTCCATAAACATGAATTTCGATATGTGATTTTAGATGAAAGTCAACGAATTAAAAACAAAAACTCGCAGATTTTCAAAGCTATTCACGATATCAAAGCTACGCATAAAATTTCACTCAGTGGAACACCTATCGAAAACTCCCTCAGTGACTTATGGTCGCAAATGCAATTCATAAACCCAAATATATTAGGGAGCTTTTCTCAGTTTTCGAAATATTTTAAGCAAGGCATTGAAAAGAAAAAGGATCCCATTGTTTTGGAGGAATTAAAAACAATCATCAGGCCGTTTTTGCTCCGCAGAACAAAAGAGCAAGTATTGGATGATTTGCCTGAACTTACAGAACAAATCACTTATTGTGAGCTTTCCGAGGCTCAAGAAAAATGGTATGAACGTGAAAAATCAGCAGTTCGCAATCAATTACTACAAGTTGATGGACAGATTTCGCAACTGAATGCTTTAAATATGCTCATGCGTTTACGTCAAATTAGTAATCATCCTAAATTGGTGGAGAAAAACAGCGATATACCCTCTGGAAAGTATGAAGAGGTTATTAGTTATATGGAATTAATAGCTAATTCATCACAAAAAGCATTAGTTTTTAGTAGTTTTGTGTCACATTTGGCAATTTTTGAACAATGGTGCATTGAAAATAATCTAAAATATGCGAAATTGACAGGAAGTGTACCAACGGATGAGCGGAAAAAGGAAGTAGAAGCCTTTCAAAATCAACCAGAAGTTACATTCTTTTTCATTTCGCTCAAAGCAGGTGAAGTAGGGTTGAATCTCACTAAAGCCTCTCATGTGTTGCTTTTGGATCCGTGGTGGAATCCTTTTTCCGAAAAACAAGCCATTGCCAGAGCTCATCGTTTAGGGCAAAAAAACAAGGTAAACGTTATTCGTTTTGTATCAAAAAACACCATTGAGGAGAAGATTATTCGTTTGCAGGAGTCGAAAAAGGAATTGTCACAAAACATCGTGGACGATACTGCAATCATCCACGATGTGATGCAACATATTGATGAAATTCTTTAGGTTCATTTGTAAAGTATCTAATTTTCTTTCAGAGTGTTAAAAAACAGCAGACTTCATCCCAACTGTTGGATTTCTTTCTTTTTTTGGTTGTTTTTTAGCTTTGAAAATCAGAAAAAAACAATTTGTCGTCTAAAAGGTATAACTACCCTTTTCTATTTAAAAATTTTGTAGCATTGGAATTCAATTTTTAACACAAAACCCCGATTTTCGGTTTTCGCCGAACTTCGGGGATTCGTTTGTAGCAGATATATAAATTATTTATCTGATATACAGTAGCAGATGCTCTTTTTTTTGAACAGACCTACAGAGGTTTCACCAATTCCAAAAACCAAGTTTTCACTTCGCCTTCCAGGTGTGGAGCGATTTTCTCTTCACAAGTTTTGTGATAAGCATTCAGCCATTGCTTCTCGTCATCAGTCAAAAGTGCAGGATTAATACCAGTTGCCATAAACGGACAAAGAGTTAAGGTTTCAAAGTCACAGAATGTACCAAACTCATTTTTACAGACTTCTCTAACAGCAACTAAATTTTCATGTCGAATCCCATATTTATTTTCTAAGTAAAAACCTGGTTCATTTGAGCAAACCATTCCTGGCAATAGCTCCTGTGGGTTCATATCCTTACGAATGTTTTGAGGGCCTTCATGCACGTTCATAAAACTACCTACACCGTGTCCTGTACCATGTCCATAGTCTTTGTTATTTTTCCAAAGAGCCATACGTGCAAAAGCATCCAGCTGTACACCACGTGTTCCTTTGGGGAATTTCACCAACGAGAGTTGAATCATCCCTTTAAGAGCCAACGTACTATCGTTGATAAACTCTTGCGATACTTTTCCTAACGGTACAGTACGCGTAATATCGGTTGTCCCCTCTAAATACTGTCCTCCAGAATCTACCAAGATACTTCCTTCTGCAAACACCTCTTTGCTACCGGTTTCAGGAGCAGAGTAATGCACTATAGCTCCATTTCCTTGATATCCAACAATGCTTCCAAAACTTTCTCCTACGAAATTTTCTCCAGCCGCTCGAAATTCTCTTAACTTAACCCCTATGCTGTATTCTGTCATTGGTTCTTTACCTACTTGATGTGTGAGCCAATAAAAGAATTTAGCTAAAGCTACACCGTCACGAACCATTACGGTACGGAAACCTTCTAATTCGGTAGCATTTTTTACTGCCTTCATTAAATTTCCAGGAACAGGAGATTGGATAAGCACATTCCCTTGAATTGCCCTGAAAATCGCCTGATTTGTATTTGGTGCAATAAGAATCTGTTTATCTTTTATTTCTGTAAGATATGGAAAGAAATCGGAATAAGCCCTTATCGTTACGTTTGCTTGGGTCAAATGAGCTCTTACCTCATCGGTAACTTTTTGTGTATCAACAAACAAAAAAGCATCTTCATTAGAAAGAACTATATAACCCAGAAATACAGGATTGTACGCTACATCACTCCCTCGGAGATTGAGTGTCCAAGCTACATCATCCAAAGCTGTGATAATATGGAGGTTTGCTTTTTGTTGCTTCATTTTCTCGCGGATAGCTTTCAATTTTTCTGCCACCGTTTGTCCCGCCCATTTGTCAGGATGTACAAAAATTGAATGTAAAGGACTCTTCTCTCGATTTACCCAAACTTTATTTAACAAAGGGTTGTCTTTCAATTCAATATGTTTAGTAGCTAGTGCCTTTTCCAATTTTTCCCAAGCTACATGTGATGTTGCTAATGCATTCACAGCAACTACCGATTTCTCAGGAAGCTCTGAAAGTAACCAATCCGTATAATCAGGTGTACCTTCCACACCTTCTTTAAACAAATCAATACCCGACCCTTCAAGTTCTATAGGAGCTTGTACAAAATAACGAGAATCCGTCCACAAACCTGCTTTATCTTCGGTAATAACCACAAATCCCGCTGACCCTGTAAATCCTGAAATCCACTGACGTTCAAGCCATTCTTTTGGTAAATATTCACTTAAATGTGGATCGGCACTGAATACTACAAACGCATCCACTCCTTCGGTTTGCATTTGTTTTCGTAATAATAATAATTTCTCTGACGTTTTCATCATATATGCTTTTAATTTCATTTTCTGTACCTAATCCACAAATGTAGGATTATTTTAAAAAAAAGACAAGAATTTTTAAAATATTTTAGGTCACAACTATCCGAAATTTTTCAAATAAAAATTTCGGATAGTTGTGTTTTTATACACATAAAAAACTTAAAAGTGCTTACAGAAGTTTAAAAAACAATCTGCCTTGGTTGTTTACTTGGTATGATAATTATGAATTAGGCATTCCCAATACAACTAATGCTATTGACGGTCATTTTGCTGATTTAAAGAATAAATTACGCAGTCATAATGGATTGTCCTTAAAGCGTAAAATGAGGTTTATAGATGAGTTTTTAAAGGCATAGAGACTCTCTAAAAATATTAAAGGGCTACTAATGATAGTAACCCATTGTTTATGGACATTTTCGTCGAGCCTCTTTATTATCCCTGACAGGTTGCTCTCCAGCAGAGCCTGTTTCTGTTTATAAAGATCAGACAAAGAAAATGCTTTTTAAATTCAAATCAAAATTTGGTAAAAAATTAGAGCCTAAAAAATGTCCATTAGAAACAATCATCTAAAAAACAGCCTAATTTTTGTCCATTATACCTAATTTTAGTTTGTGGAAAAAACCAAAATATAAAAAAAAACGGAAACCATCAAAAGCTTCCGTTTATTTTTTGTCGGTCAGCAGTCTTTATTAATATTTGATATACATCCAACTAGCTTTAGTATATTTCCTATTATTTTTATCAGAATATTCAATGATATAATAATACGTTCCTTGTGGTAATTTACTTGAAGGGGCGATAGTTAAGCCTATATTTGAATGCCCTTTAAATACCTTTTCTTTGTTGTTATATCCTTTTATTTCAAAGACTTTTATACCTGAGTAATTATATATTGCGACCTTATTAGTTGGAAAGTCCTCAATTCCTCTAATGTAGAAGAAATCATTCAAACCATCTGCATTCATTGACATTCCATTGTATGGAATAACATCGTTTAAGACTCTAATTGTTACCAGTGCAGTTGCACAACTTCCTAAACCATCACAAATTTTATACTCAAAAGTATCTATACCGACAAATCCTTTGTTTGGTACGTAGATTATCACATCATCGGAAGGATTGTTAAACGCTCCGTTATTGAACAAGCTGACTTTTCCGTTCGTAGGTGAAACTACCACAGACAGAGTTCCTGTTGTTGGTACGTTTTCATCGTTTTTCAATACACGTACTCCCACTGTCATTCCTGTCAGAACTTCATCCTCATCATCATTTGCAATAATATAGGAAATTGGTGTTTGAACTTTCGTAACGATTAGCACTACCGTTGCTGTAGCACAATTTTCAGGAACTGCTCCTATCTCGCATATTTGATATGTAATGGTATATGTTCCTGTGTTTGTGCTTGATGCAACTGTTAGCGTTCCTTCCGATGTTATCGCAACACCACTTCCTCCGTCATTTAGAATTGATGTAGAAACTGTGGAAGAGTTCACTCCAACTCCCCCTAAACTGTCATTAGCATGAACCGTTTCTGTACTCGTAGAACCTACTTCTATCGTAATGGTGTCATTTTGTGCATTGATAACATTTGTTGGTGTTTGAATTTTCGTTACGATCAACGTTACCGTTGCTGTGGCACAATTTTCAGGAACTGCTCCTATCTCGCATATTTGATACATAATGGTATATGTTCCTGTAATTGTGCTTGATGCAACTGTTAGCGTTCCTTCCGATGTTATTGCAACACCACTTCCTCCGTCATTTAGAATTGATGTAGAAACTGTGGAAGAGTTCACTCCAACTCCCCCTAAACTGTCATTAGCGTGAACCGTTTCTGTGCTTGTAGAACCTACTTCTATCGTAATGGTGTCATTTTGTGCATTGATAACATTTGTTGGTGTTTGAATTTTCGTTACGATCAACGTTACCGTTGCTGTGGCACAATTTTCAGGAACTGCTCCTATCTCGCATATTTGATACGTAATGGTATATGTTCCTGTGCTTGTGCTTGATGCAACTGTTAGCGTTCCTTCCGATGTTATTGCAACACCACTTCCTCCGTCATTTAGAATTGATGTAGAAACTGTGGAAGAGTTCACTCCAACTCCCCCTAAACTGTCATTAGCGTGAACCGTTTCTGTGCTTGTAGAACCTACTTCTATCGTAATGGTGTCATTTTCTGCATTGATAACATTTGTTGGTGTTTGAATTTTCGTTACGATCAACGTTACTGTTGCTGTAGCACAATTTTCAGGAACTGCTCCTATCTCGCATATTTGATAAGTAATGGTATATGTTCCTGTGCTTGTGCTTGATGCAACTGTTAGCGTTCCTTCCGATGTTATCGCAACACCACTTCCTCCGTCATTTAGAATTGATGTAGAAACTGTGGAAGAGTTCACTCCAACTCCCCCTAAACTGTCATTAGCATGAACCGTTTCTGTACTCGTAGAACCTACTTCTATCGTAATGGTGTCATTTTCTGCATTGATAACATTTGTTGGTGTTTGAACTTTCGTTACGATCAACGTTACTGTTGCTGTAGCACAATTTTCAGGAACTGCTCCTATCTCGCATATTTGATACGTAATGGTATATGTTCCTGTGCTTGTGCTTGATGCAACTGTTAGCGTTCCTTCCGATGTTATCGCAACGCCACTTCCTGCGTCACTTAGAATTGATGTAGAAACTGTGGAAGAGTTCACTCCAACTCCCCCTAAACTGTCATTAGCATGAACCGTTTCTGTACTCGTAGAACCTACTTCTATCGTAATGGTGTCATTTTCTGCATTGATAACATTTGTTGGTGTTTGAATTTTCGTAACGATTAGCACTACCGTTGCTGTGGCACAATTTTCAGGAACTGCTCCTATCTCGCATATTTGATACGTAATGGTATATGTTCCTGTGCTTGTGCTTGATGCAACTGTTAGCGTTCCTTCCGATGTTATCGCAACACCACTTCCTCCGTCATTTAGAATTGATGTAGAAACTGTGGAAGAGTTCACTCCAACTCCCCCTAAACTGTCATTAGCATGAACCGTTTCTGTACTCGTAGAACCTACTTCTATCGTAATAGTGTCATTTTGTGCATTGATTTCACATATTTTCTGCACAACAAATGTAGTTGTTGCACTGCACACTCCGTTAGAAAGTGTCATTGTGTATGTATTTCCAATAGTAAATCCTGTAATAATCTCTCCTACATGGGTTACAGAAGGATCGTTAAACGTGTAAGTATAGCTTGTGTCATAATTCGTAATTGTCGCTATTCCAGAAGTTACGCAAGTTGCATTTGTAACTTGTATGTTTGCTATTGGTTTCGAAATTACTGTAATGGTTGCTACATTTGCTATTGGCGTCACAACACACCCCTCAGCATTGCTTACTGATGTCAAAGTCAATGTATGTACACCTGTGGCACTTACCGTTACAGAGGTACTTCCTCCGAATAAGTTTACACTCGCTGAAGTGTCGTTTAGTCTATAGTTTACAACAGTATTAGGAGTGCCTATTATTTCAAAATAAGCGGGGGTTCCTTCACATACAATTGTATGAGAAGTATTAACCACTGGTATGATTGGTTGTGTTTTTACAGTTACGCTTACTATATCACTAAAAATATCGTCACAAAAAGGATTTGATATTTTAACATAGTAGTATTTACTTCCTCCTGTACCTGTCGAAGGCGTATATGTTGAAGAGGTTGCTCCTGTAATTAAAGAAACTCCAGTGGTGGTTGCTACTCCATTTTCATACCATTGATATACCTCTGTTCCTATAGAGGAAGATGCTAAAACGGATAAAATGACAGCCTCATTTTCGCATACTACAACCGAATTCGGTTGAGTGGTAACTGTGAGTGTTGAAAAAGACAAGGTTACTGCTCTTGTTTCGGGTTCACATACTGTAGTTTCTACACCATAATGGTATATCTCCGTAGGCTTTAAAACATAATTTTTTGGTAATTTTATCTTTGAGGAGCCTACAATCTGATAGATAGTCCAACTTGCTGTCGCAACTGATATGTTTGGTAGTTTTGATATTAAATCTTCTACTGTTGCTCCTTTACAAACAGTTCTACCCACATTAATAAAGCCGGGGTCTATTGCATGTGGATCATTTATAACAAAGAAAACAGGAGCCCTAATTAACTCACAAGAAGGATCGGTGCCACTCAGATATACCGAATAGTACATTGTAGAGGTAACTACAGCATTAGGTAGTGTAGTTGTAGGAGTTATGGCTGTATTTGAGTCATACCATATAAATACATTATCGGGGGACTCTCTTTTAATTGCCGTACGTACATGTTCCTCTACCTGCTGTAGCGTTAGAGGAGAATTGACACAATAGCTTAATGTTTGAGTTTTTACCCCAACTGCCCTTTGGATGATTAATGTAGCTGTTGTGGAAGTTACTTGTCCACAAGGAGAAGTGTACGTGTAAACAAAGGTAGCTTGATTTCCTACGGTTCTTTGTAATACTCTCAAGTTGATGTTAACTGTCCCTTCAGACTCTTCAGGAACGACGTAGTTTCCGGATTGTTCAGTAATTACCCCCGTGAAAGACTGTAATGAACCGAATAATTTATCTTTAATGTCGTAATTAGTAGGTAGAACTTTACCTTCTGGGGGAGCACATTCCACAACGACTGGCGACACGGTAGAAAAATCTGGAAGAGGATTTTCTACTCCCATGGTGAAAGTATGTGTATAAACCAATGTACATGTAAAAGTTGAAAAGCTCTTAGGCGTAAGGGTCAATACATAATAATTTGGAGTAAAGTCTCCCACCTCTAATGAAGGAATTGATAAGGTCGTCCCTGTGGAAGTAGCTCCTAAACCATCGGAACGTACCCAACTATAATCAAATGATTTGGTCATATCAGGAATAGAAAGCTCTGCTGGAACACCTTGACAATATGGCCCTATCCTATTTGGTGTTATCTCAACAGGAATGATGTTTGCCAATGAACGAGATAGTATTTTCCTATTTCCACACGCATCACTTATGGCAAAGGAGTAGGTAGCCGTAGCGCTTGATTCGTCAATCATGAAAAATCCGTGATTAGTTGGTGTGTAGGTAGTTAATGCTATTCCATTTCTTCTTAGGATTTGATAGGTGTATGGCTCTCTTCCCCCTTCTCCTATAATTTGCACTCCGTAAGAATTGCCTTGACAATGTACAACTCGTACATCTGATATGGTAGGTCTTTGTGAAGCAAAATCATACTCACTAATGATATTATCAGAACATCCCAATTGGTTCAACCCTCTTCGTGCAAAGACTCTAAATTTCGTATAAATACTCGAATATTGTGATAAATCAACTGGAGGAAGATTTTGAATCAAAGGTCTTTCGTTTCCTTTGAATAATATTTCCCCATAAAGATGTCTTTGTGTTCGACTTGGAGGTGGGGCCGGATTTGGATTCTCCCATATCTTCGTTATGGGGTTATATGCCATCAACTCGTACAGTATTTCGTACGAGTCTGGATTGGATGCAGGACGATCTATTTTAAGAGTAGGTCTACAATGAGCGTCAACCTCCCAAGTAACCGTAGGGTAAGGATTCTCCACTGTAGTAATAGTTAGCTCTTTATCTGCTCCACATGAGAAGTTTTCACCACGAATTTTGTAAGTTCCAGGAGGCATATTTCTGAACGTCATAGAGTGTGTTGGAAGATTCGTATGAGGATATGGATACGTTATCACATAAGGGAGTACCATGCCTGTTGGCAAATCACTGTGATTACCTGAATAACTCATAATACGAATTTGTTGTGGAGGATTTTCTTTATCAAATCGTAAACCTATAGTGCCACGTTGCTGTTCACAATCAGCGAGATAAGAATGAAACGAGAAGTAAGCTTCAGGAGAGGTTGTTGTACTGATTACGGTTATGCTTCTCGTAAATGAAAAAACACAACTCGGATTATCATTAAAAATCACACGTACCCGATAATCACCTAATTTCAAAAACTCAGGCGAAACAATTACTAAAGAGTTAGTAACTTTTTCTTTTACATAAGAATTTCCATAAGTGGATGTTTTATAGAAACCAGCATGAATTGGATTAAATTCAGAGGGATAATCTTCCAAAACAACATCAAATGATTCCTTTACTCCTGTAACTTTAACAGCAAGACCCTTATCCTGACATGTTATCTTTGGTTGTTCTAACGATAATCCTTTATCCAAAACTTGTTCACGTGTTTCAACTTTTTTTGTGTTTTTATTCTTGTCAAAAGCAATAGTTCCCCCACAACCTTCTTGAATAATGGTTCGTATATTCCATACTCCCGATTCTTTTGGGATGCCCAATTCAACATGGTCTTTTTTAAAAAACAATTTTCCTTGATTGGATGACAAATCAAAGTCTCCTCCATTGTCAATTATGTCCTGTTTGCTATTGTAAACATGTGTATTGGTGTACACTTGATTTGTTGGTGAGGTATAAACTAAAGTGACTGTAAGAGGGTAAGGTAAATAATCTTCTTGAAGTACTTCATAGTCTGTGGACACTTGAGATGTGAATGACATATCTCTATCACAACCAGCTTTAAAGGTACTAGCTCCAACGACGTAATCAGTGTTTGCATTCGAAAATGAGGGTGGAGATGTTTTTATATAAACGGGGTTATTCCCCACACGGATATCTCCACAGGCGTTTTCAACATCGACTCTATATTCTCCTTCCGAAAGACCTGTAAATACATGCGAAGATTGCTCTGTAATAAAAGATCCATCTGACCAATTTCTTAATCGGTAAATATGGGGAAAAGATTGCGATTCAGTCATGGTTACTGTTATAGTTCCAGCTGCAGGAGCTGCACAATACTGACCTTGTGCAACAAATCTGATATCTTTCTTTTTGTCTTTTATAACAATGACTTTTGGATTTGCTTTTACTACCTGACCAGGAGGAGAAATTCTTTCTGCTTTAAGTTCGTATTTACCAGCGGGTAAATTCTCGATACTATTGGAGGGTAATAAAGTAAAATGAGTGTCTGCTTCGCGTTTATAAAAATATCTATAATTAGTAGCATCAATACCTACACCTACCATATTAAGGTAAATAGCTCCCCCTTCTGTACAATCTTCATGGCGATAACGTACATTCAAAAAACGATTATTAGCAGGTCTTAACTTGACACTGCCAGGAAACACATGCACACAAGTTCCTTTTAATCCTTTGACAGTGAATCTTCTTTCACTCGGGGATGCATTAAATATCCCTACATCAATAGCCATTGCTTTAGCTATAGGGTCGTATGTTGCTGTATAAACATCTCCTGTCACATTGTCTGTCGCAGTAAATACGTAATCCGTAGTGTCATACGTGTTTTCTAAATAAATGATACCCTTGTCTCCTATCGTAACGCGATGGACAGAGGAAGTGTTTAGAAAAATGGATTCAAAATACAACAAATCATTCGCATCACACTGTCCCCAAATTTTGGAAAGAGGGGCAACTAAAAAAAATAGTAAGCCCCATAAAATATTTATTTTTTTCATAGTTGTGTTTTTAGTGATTTAATGTTACACTTATCATAATTTCTATTTTTTATACATTTAATTTTATTGTAGACTGTATCAAAATTCATAAGCAAATTCGGTCATAATTCACCGTCATTTTGTTGTTACATTTAATTCCGTGACTACAAAGGAAGACCTCAAATCAATGGACAAAGCTACAAAAGACAAATCATTTCTCAAAACAAAACTTGTTGAAATTTAAGACATTGCTTAAACTTTAACATATTCAACTTTTTAATTATTATAGTGTTCAATCCAAATTATACGATGGGATTTTTTTATTTGAAATCAATGGGATAATCCCATAATTCTATGAATCAATTTCGACGTTGTTTTGTCAGGGCTATTCGGAGTTTAATTTCATTATCTACTTTTTCAAAATAGGCTCCTATAGCAAATGTCCTACATCGTAATATGTTGATAATGATTTTTGCGTTTTCTCCTGCAAAACAAATATTCTAAATAGACATCAGATTATACGCAATCATCAAAAATATCAAAGCTGCTTCGATTGGAAAAACCTCTTTCAAATTAAAATTCCCTGCTACAAAATCTTGTTTTAATTCCTTAAATTCTGTTCTCTGCATCGCCTCGCTGAAGTATAGCCTCCATAGATCAACCGCTTTTTATTTTTCTTTTTTTCACAAAAGTCCAAAGTTCATCAACTTGTAACGATTTGTATTTGTTTTGTTTGGGTTTGATTTCTCGATTGAAATTTACCAAAACCGAAAGTACTTTTTTGATGCTAACTTTCTCAATTTCAGCAATATCACGAATGCCTACATTTCTTGCCAAAAGCAAGAGAATTTTCGCAGCGATATGCGAAGCCCAACCTTTGTAGGTCAGATTATGGTCGCCGATGAATTGGCGTTTACAGGTTTTGCAAAGATAATTTTGTTTTTTGTTCTTTTTATTCCCATTTTTGACTATCTTTGTGCATTGACAATTGGGGCAGTGGAGTTTAATTGTTATTAGCATTCAACAAAAATACAACTTTACTCCCTGATTGTCAAATTTTTATACCATCATACTTTTTAAAACACGACCAATTTACCAGAATACCTCATTCATTATCAAAAAGCAATTGATGATTATTACAATCAAAACTATCAAGAGGTTTTAGTTAATATTAACAAAACAATTGCGATATCCGACATTGACGATTGGAGACATTTTGCTTTTAAAGCTAATGTATTGGAAGATTTAGGACGATACAATGAAGCCATCGAAAATTATACTAAAGCTATTGATTATGCGAGTGATGATATTCGCATATACGCTCAATACCACCAAATAGGATTTTGTTATATGAGTTTAAACAATCATAAGAAGGCAATTGAATTGAAAAAGAAACATCCAAATTCCCCACTCAATGAAGATTTGGAGGGAATGTATATGGGAGTGATGTTGGGAGTAGAATTTAAGCGTATGTATAACAACAGAGGAAATTCCCTAAAAAACATAGGAAGGCTTCAAGATGCTTTTGAAGATTGCAAGAAGGCATTAGAGTACGATGTCAATTATTCCAACCCATATTTGTTACTTTCTCAAATTTTTTCCCAAGCTGATCAAGAGGATAAAGCACTCATATTTTTGAAAAAATCAGCGGATTTAGGAAATCAAAATGCACAACGAATGTTAAGACAATTAGGCTATTTTTAAAAAACAATGAAAAAATACACAGCTAACTACATACATACTAATTCTAATTTTGTTATCCAAAATTTAAAAGACAGACAAACGGAAGACACAGAACTATATGCTTTTTGTTGTGTTTTGAAAAACATTTTACAAAGAGGTGTCCCCACTTGGATGTCTAAATTTCTACAAGAAAAATTGGGTAAAATTCACGAAAAGGAAAATTTTACAAATTATTTTTTGTATCCAAACTCAGAAAAGGTTGTTTGGCATAGTACAATAAAGGGAGACGAACAAGAAAATATTTTTCCTGCTCGTCGTTTTTATGAAGAAATTATTCTCAAAGAATTTGGGGAATATGCCTTTATTCAATCACTTATTGTGCCCGAAATAGAAATCAATGAAATTTGTGGAGACAACGAAAGCTTTAAAAATCAGCAAGTTGATTTTTATCTTCCACAGGCAAAATTAGTTATCGAAATAGACGGAAAACATCATGAAGAAGAAAGCCAAAAAAAATTAGACACCGAAAGAGACAACTACCTAAAAGGGAAAGGAATTTTAACCATTCGTATTAAAACAGCTGAACTTAAAAACAGAAAATATACAGACAAAATAAACGAGATACTTAATCATTTAGGAAGATATGAAAAATTATTAAATATATACAAGTTAGCATATTCCATTGATATTGAGAATGTTTCAAAAGAAATCCTCAACGAAAAATATCTTCCAACAGCCATTATTCGTTTTCAAATATTGGTATTGGAGTTATTGATGAATGGTCAATTGAAACTTGACACTGATTGGAATTTTAATATTTTCACAGAAGTCAATCTAAATAATTTTGCAGAATTAGCCATTGAAGATATTTTTATTTGGTTCGAGCATTTGTATTTATTAAAAAACAAAAAATCAATTAACAAACCTAAGGTCAATATTCATTTTGCAGAAGAAAAACACGAATTTAAAACCAATTTTATTAATATAAATTTTTCATTGTCAAAAAGATATACGGATGAAAATCTGCTCTATCCTGAAACAATTTTTGTAAGAACGGATTATTTTGATAGGATACGCGATAAAAATTATTTCCAAGTAAGTACTTCTCAACCTATCAACTATGAGGTTACCAAAGATGATGAAAAGACGATTGAGTTTTTTCTGCAAAATATTTTTGATAAACCGAATCTTCGCGAAGGACAATTTCCAATTATTGCCAACGCCCTAAACCGAAAAGACACTATTGGTCTTTTACCAACAGGGGGTGGAAAATCGTTGTGTTATCAACTACCTTGCTTATTGCAACCCAGCATTAATTTTGTAGTTTGTCCCATCAAATCGCTTATGTATGACCAGAAAGAAAATTTAGATAACATACTGATAACTAATACTAATTGGGTTACAAATGATTTAGAACCAGAAAAAAAAAGCAACATAGAACAAAACTTTGAACAAGGAAAATATCTACTCACGTGGATTTCCCCAGAGCGTTTCCAAATACAAAGTTTTAGAGATAAGATTTTAAGTATTAACGCTAAATTTTCAATTGCCTATGCTGTAATCGACGAGGTACATTGCCTTTCGGAATGGGGACATAGTTTTAGACTTTCGTATCTGAATTTGGCAAAAACCATTGACGCACTCAGTCCAAAAGATGAAAACGGAGAAGGAGTAATCAAGTTTTTAGGACTTACCGCCACGGCATCAGTTAATGTATTGAAAGATATAAAAATAGAATTTTCAAGACAAAAAACACGATTAGAAGACGAAAACATAAAATCATTAACAGATTACAGCCGAAAAGAACTTGAATTTCAAGTCATCAAAGATAAAAAGGACAAAGCAGAGGAGTTGAAAACTCTGCTTGAACAATTCAAAAACGAAGATGGCTTCTTAGAAAATGACGAAAGAGCAGGGCTTATTTTTACACCGAATGTAAATGGTTACAAGGGCTGTTATACAGTTTCTAACCATTTATCAACAATATACCCTAACAAAGTGAGTTGGTATGCAGGAAGTATTCCAAATGATAAAACATATCACACGGTAAAAATACCTGAGCAATATGCTCATAATCATCTTGCACTTATTAACGAAATAAAACGGCAGTTGAAAGATTTTGATAATACTTTATCAGAAGAAGAAATTGATACAATTATACGAAATAACGGGGATATCAATCAAATACAAAGCAGAGCAAGTAAAAACAATGGGGTATATCTTCTGTCAATTAAACAGATTCCAAAATTCAGTGAAAAAAAATTCAAAGACCACAAAGACAAGGTTCAAAAAGCATTCAAGCAAAATAAATACTCATTACTTGTTGCTACCAAATCGTTCGGAATGGGAATTGATAAAGATAACACTTTTTACACCATTCATTATGGCATTCCCTCCTCTGTAGAATCGCTTTATCAAGAAGCAGGGCGTGCGGGAAGATGGGCAAAAATTCCTGAAAATGAACATAAAAAAGGAAGGTGTTTTGTTTTATTCTCTCCTGAAACTTTGAGTCCAAGTCAAACAAATAAGGTTATAGATGAACAAGATATAGACTTAAATGATTTACATCAAACGGACACAAATGATTATATTTCAGAAGTTTTTGCACAAAACACAACTATTAAACGCATTAAAGAGATAACAGAAGCTGTAGAGAAGAATGACCAAAAAGATGTTTCGGCACAACTATATTTATTTTTACAAGGGTTAAACGATGTTGATGAAGATTTAAAAGCAGTTTTAGATTTTAAAAATCGTTATTTTGAAAAACATAAAACAAAAACAATCACTTTTTTTGGTACAAAGGGACGAGAAAACCAAGAAAAAATTATTTACCGCTTGTCTCTTTTAGGAATCGTTAAAGATTGGACAAATAATTTTGTAAATCAGTTTGAAGTAACATTTTCATCTGATGAGGATAGTCACATTTTAAAAAGTATTGAAAACTATGTTGGAAAATACGAATTAACCAAAAACATTGCCAATGAAATAGAGAAAACAGAAGGTAGTAGTTTTTTAGAAAAAAGCACAAGGTATCTTTTGCAATGGATTTTTGACCATATTGTTTATAATCGCAAACAATCACTTAAAACATTGTATGACTGGTGTTTAGAATTTAAAGATAGTGCTTCATTTAAAAAACAATTGGATAGTTATTTTGTTTTTAGTGATTTAACTTTTATTCTTCAAGCTCTTGGCGAAAAACCTCTTGATTATAAAAATTGGTTTGATGTTTTTTATTTTGAAGAGGAAACAAATGAGTCAATTAACGGACAATTAAAAAAGAATAAAATATTCATTCCTACACTAAAAGATAAGATGTTACGCAATGATAAGTATAGAAATTTGCGTGATGTCATTAGCCGTTTTTTGGAAAGTTATAAAAATAATATTGGTTTAGATTTTGTGAGTGGTTTGGTTCGTTTAGCTTTAGATGATTTCAAAAATTTGGATGGAAAACCACGTTTTGAAAACGCCCTTAAAATGATTACAACAGAGTTCTCCAAGGAAAATCAACAAGAAATATTAGACAAATTGATGTCCTTAGGAAAACATTTTGAAACACACCAAAAAGAACAAATTTGTATCTCAATTAAAAAATATTTTTCAGAGCAAGTTTTTGTTTCCTTTGCAGACGAATTTCATCTGCCCTATTTATTAGTTGATTTGTATCAACAAAGAATTGAAAAATTAAAGCAAATAAATAATCAGTTATATGAGCAACTTAGAGAAATTTAGCCAAGCACTTGAAAATTTGAATACAGAAGCTCAAAATTTAAAAGAGATAGGTGCAACTTATAAGAAAATAGAATCTTTATGTTCTGAATATAAGGAAATTAATGATAAAGCAACGAAAAATAACGATACTTTGTCTGAAATATTGCACTTGCAAGAGCAGGGGCAAAAAAAGATTTCAGAATCAATGGTAAAAATTGAGCAAGAAAGAATCTTTTTTCAAAAAGAATTTACTCAAACCATACAACGAAGTTTTGAAATCATTACTTCTTCACTTAAAGAAATAGATGATAATCGAAAACTGTACCAAGCAGAACTTACAGAAAGTATTCACAACGATATTGATATTCTTTCTAAAAACAATAAAACCTTATACCAAGATTGGGAAAAAGATGTACGAATAAAATTAGAAAATCACAAGTTTGAAATAAAACAACTTATTGAAAATGAGAGAAATCAAATAAAACAAATTTTTGAAATCGAATTTTCAAAGGCTGTTAAAACACTTTCAGAAACCATACAAAACGAAAGTCAAAGTATTCGTAAAAAACAAAATACAGACAAAAACTTCGTATTGTTTTTCTCTATAGTTATTATCTTACTCTGTGCCTTTATAATCTATAAAGTGATATAATATGCCGTACACCCAAAGCAATCAACCCCAAACTCCCAACGAAGGCAATTCAGAGGCTTTATTTTCATTGGGAAAATACCATTATGAAAAGTATGTCCTTTCATATGGAGCAGAAGATTTCTATACGGCAAAAAAGTATTTGCAAATTTTAGCTGAGCAAAACAATGATGATGCTCAATTTCTGTTGGGAATGCTTTACAAAACAAAAGAGGGTGCTCATAGCAAAGAGGCGATACATTGGTTTTTACAAGCAGAACAAAACGGAGTTAAGGATGCTACTGACGAGCTAAATCAATTTCACTATATCAAAGAAAAAGCTGAAAATGGCTGTCCAGAATCCCTATTCCAATTGGGGGAATACTACGAGTTTCAAGGATTCTATGCCGATGCTGCCGAGTGTTGGGAAAAAGCTGCCCATCAAGGGTGTGTTTTGGCACAAAACAAACTTTATGATTTCCACAAAAGTAATCATAATTACGTAGAATCTGAATATTGGGAAGCAAAACTAGCTCAGAACGAAAAAGATAGACAAATTGAACTGGGAGCATTACACCTTCAACTTGAGAATTATAAAGAGGCTATATATTATCTCAAAAAAATAGCCGTAGGAGAAGGTGAATACGGAGAATATCCTTACCAGTCGTATGATGATTATATTGAAGAGTGGCTTTATGGTTGCCATAGAGAGACGCTTCAAGAAGCTATTTATTGGTTGAGCAGGATAGCGAGAATAAATGAAAATATAAAATCCTATTTAATAAAACTTGATGAAAAGTTCATTTCTTTGCTATACACTGAAAAACACATTTTTTGGTTGGAAAAGTTAGCTAAAAAGGAAAGTATTACGGCTCACGAATATTTGATGCTTCTATATTACGAACAAGGATTGTTTGATCCTGCTTCACATTGGTATGGAAAATCATTTGAAACGGGTAATGAGCAGGAAATAAAGATAATATGGAAAATATATAATTCTCCTTTTAAATATAACTCTTTGTTTTCAGACACAATATCATATTGGGAGGAAAAATTAGCTGAACGAGGCTATGCAGAAGCCCAATACGAAATAGCAAATGACTATTTTGATAAAGGAAATTACGAGAAAGCTATTGAATGGTATGAAAAATCTGCTAAACAGGGGCATTATTGGGCTCAATGCTATCTTGGAGAATTATTATACGAACAAGTAGAAGACTATAACAAAGCTATTTATTGGCTGAATCAAGCCGAACTACAAAAAAAAGACTATGACGACGATGAATCTTTTCTTCAAGTCAATCCTAAATCTTTTAAAAATTTAACCCAAGAATCGTGGCAAATTGTACTACATTGGTATAGAGTTGCTATCGAAAAAGGAGATTATTTGGGGCAACTGCATTTGGGGATTTGCTATAATGAAGGTTTAGGAACTGAGAAAGACCTTGATAAAGCTTTGTTCTGTCTTAAAAAATCAGGAATTAGTAATTAAGTATAGATAGTTCATTGTTTAGTTTAAGCATTAATAATTTTAAGACACTATCCCTCTAAGTGTGTAAGTTAAAAAGTTGGGGTTAAGTTTTGGGAGTATCCCATAATGCAAATGTATCAAATGTTTCACATATGCTTCACACATAAAAAACAGAAAAGGCTTTACATTTCTGTAAAGCCTTGATTTTCTTTGTGGTCCCAGCTGGGCTCGAACCAGCGACCACCTGATTATGAGTCAGGTGCTCTAACCAACTGAGCTATGAGACCTGTCCACTGTAAGACGGTGCAATATTACATCTTTTTTTTTTCTTACGCAAGTAAAGAAAGAGTATTTTTACACCATTGTATTTAAGTCGTTAAATATGAAACCTTTATAACTTCATAATTTTATTAGCAGGTTCATAATACAAAAAATTGTATTTTAAACTACCTCCAAAATAATCGTGTTCATTTCGCAGTGAGGCGTAAACATTCAACTCTTGTCGGAGTGCTTTTTCAGCATCTTCATTGATTTTTAACGGATTTAATGAAGAAAGTAAAGGTCTTAACCGATTAATCAGATTTTGATATTGAGCTGAAGCATATCCCATTTTTTGGTCGTTTTTTACCAAGTGACTTAACACAGCATCTCGGTTTCCATTGAGTTGGTAAATAGTTTCTAAAACATTTATCTCAACGTTATTTAAGCCATTCGCCACCAAAGGAAAACGTTTCAAGTGGAGTTGGATAGCATTAGGCAGTGCTGTTAAGCGAGTTTGTATGTTTTTGGTGTGTTTTTCTAATTGCAGAGGAGAATTGCTACAGTAGAGTTGCCAAATGTAATCAGCATATTCGATATCATCTTGAATTAGCGGATGTCGCTGGGTGTAGGCAAGTTTTATTTTTTCAATAGTTTGGCTGCTTGGAAGTAAATTAACCCATGACACTTGAATATTTTTGCGGTGTTGCTTTATCCATGAAATCACACCTATCATGTTAAACTGACTTTGTAAGTCTTCTGCAAACCATAATACTATTTCATCTTGTGTTTTTTGATTGCATAGGTTTCTATATTCCTTCAAAACGGTTTCAATAAACGATGATTTTTCCGTATTATATTCATTTTTAAAAAAATCATACCGATTTTTCCAAAAATGTTCACTACCTACATCAGTTGTTGTTTTTCCCTCACAAAGCATTTCGTTCCAAGTGATTACTTCCGATTTTGCGTAGGTTTGTTGCAATTTTTCAGAGGTAGATTGGTTGTTAGTAATATGTAGTACTCGTTTCATAATATCATTATTTTAGTTGTACAGACCATCCGCAAACTTACGAAAAAAAATAATATGATATATTTTTATTTTCGAAAAAAAATAATGAAGAGTAATAAAAAAGGCTATCTTTTTCAGTTAGATAGCCTCTTTTAAATACATTAACTCAAGATTCTATTTAATGTTTTACTTGGTTGCATTGCTGCATAAGTTCGTTTTTCATTCGGAGCATAATATCCCTCAATGCTGACAGGATGTCCCTGAACGCTTACTAATTCCTCAACGATTTTTGTCTCATTATCTTTCAACGCTTGTGCTATAGAAGCAAATTCACCTGCCAATTGGTGATCTTTATCTTGATTTGCCAAAGCCTCAGCCCAATACAAAGCTAAATAGAAATGGCTTCCACGGTTATCTAATTGTCCTAATTTTCGTTGAGGTGATTTATTGTTTTCCAACACTTTTTCGGTAGCTTCACCAAGAGCATTGGCTAAAACTGAGGCTTTTGGATTGTTGAAAGTTTCTGCAAGATGCTCTAATGAAACTTCTAATGCCAAAAATTCGCCCAATGAATCCCAACGCAAGTAGTTCTCTTCCAAGAATTGCTCCACATGTTTTGGGGCAGATCCACCAGCTCCTGTTTCAAACAATCCTCCTCCGTTCATCAGAGGTACAATAGAAAGCATTTTGGCACTGGTACCTAACTCTAAGATAGGGAACAAATCAGTTAGGTAATCACGAAGTACATTTCCTGTTACAGAAATGGTGTCTTCCCCTTTCTTTAGGCGTTTTAACGTATAAACCGTAGCTTCTTCTGGTGATAAAATTTGGACATTTAAACCGTTGAGATCATAATTTTTAAGATATTCCTCCACTTTTTTGATAAGTTCATTATCGTGGGCTCTGTTTTTATCCAACCAAAAAACGGCTGGAGTTTGGGTTGCTTTAGCACGTGAAACTGCCAACTTTACCCAATCTTGAATAGGCGCATCTTTCACTTGACACATACGCCAAACATCACCAACTTCTACATTATGAGACAAATAAACCACTCCATCTTCCCCAATAACGTTCACTATTCCCGTCGCAGGGATTTCAAAAGTCTTGTCGTGAGAGCCATACTCTTCCGCTTTTTGAGCCATCAGTCCTACGTTCGGAACAGTCCCCATAGTAGTTGGGTCGAAAGCTCCGTGTTCTTTGCAGAATGCGATTACTTCTTTGTAAACTCCTGCATAAGAGCTATCAGGAATCACCGCCAAGGTGTCTTGAGCTTCGCCTTTGGCATTCCACATTTTTCCTGAATTGCGAATCATTGCGGGCATTGATGCGTCAATAATAACATCGCTTGGCACATGTAAATTGGTAATCCCTTTATCAGAATTTACCATTGCCAAAGCAGGTGCGTTTTCGATAGCCGTTTGAATATCTTTTTCAATAATCTCTCGTTCAGTATTTTCCAAATTCGACAGTTTAGCGATGATATCGCCCCAGCCGTTATTTGCGTCCGCTCCGATTTTTTTTAGAATATTTGCGTGTTTTTCAAAAATATCGGCGAAGAACGTACGCACTGCGTGTCCAAAAATAATAGGGTCAGATACTTTCATCATCGTAGCTTTCATGTGTAATGAAAACAAAATGTTTTTATCTCTTGCCTCTTGTACTTGTTCTTTTAGGAAAGTAAGCAAGGCTTTTTTGCTCATCACTGCTGCGTCAATGATTTCGCCCTTCTGTAAAGATGTTTTTTCTTTCAAGACTATTTTCTCTCCTTCAGCGGTTGTAAGCTCAATTCGTACGTTGTCTACTTTTTCTGTAGTTACCGACTTTTCACTGTGGTAAAAATCGCCTGTGGACATAGTAGCTACTTCGGTCAATGAATCTTTGCTCCAAGCGCCCATAGAATGAGGGTGTTTTTTAGCGTAGTTTTTCACTGCCTTTGGAGCTCTTCGGTCTGAATTTCCTTCTCGAAGCACTGGATTTACGGCACTTCCTTTAATTTTATCGTAACGTGTTTTAATCTGTTTTTCTCCTTCGGTAGTCGGATTTTCGGGGTAGTCAGGCAAATCGTATCCTTTGGATTGTAACTCTTTTATGGCAGCAATCAGCTGAGGTACTGAAGCACTAATGTTTGGTAGTTTAATGATGTTAGCCTCAGGTTGTGTTGCCAATTCTCCTAAAACTTTTAAAGCATCTTCCACCTGTTGTTCTTTGGTCAAAAAATCAGGGAAATTCGCCAGAATACGTCCCGCTAAGGAGATATCTTTCAACTGAAAATCAATATTTGACGAAGTCGTAAATCGTTTGATGATAGGCAATAGAGAATGGGTCGCCAATAACGGAGCTTCATCGGTTTTAGTGTAGATTATTGTTGCTTTTTGAGTCATTACTATATGATTTTTTATTAAGAAACCACAAATGTAACATTTTATTTTTAAAAAAAATAGTATTCCCTTAAAATATTTTAGCACAAATCTCAAAATAGCCACCACCTTCAAAAGAAAGTAATGAGTGCATTTCTCGTTTAAGTACGAAGAAAAACGAAACGGACAAAATTATACTAAACGTATCGAAGTTTTTAATTCACGCACTTTAGGATGTAGTGTCTTTCTTAAAAATCAGTAATAACTCATTGCTTCCTTCAACATTAGGAAGAACCTTTACTGTCGCATATTGTTTGCAATACTCAATAAAACGGAGATTCCTGATGGCGTCCTCTTTTCTTACTTTCATTGTGTTAAACAGAATGATTCCGTTGTTATTCAGCAATGAAATTGTTTGATTGATAAAAGCTTTCGAAAATAGAAAATCAGGCATGTGGTTATCCTGAAAAATATCAACGATAATTAGGTCATAGGTTTGTTTTGCTGTTTTGACAAAATTCTGAGCATCATCAATTACGATGTCTAAACCATCTATATCATTGATTATAAAATACTTATTTGCAATATCAACTACTTCACCATCTAATTCAACCGCTGTCATAGCCCCTTGGTAACCTATTTCATCAATCAGAGTTCTCACAACACTTCCTCCTGCCAGTCCCATTACTAAAATACGTTCCATTTCTCGCACACGTGCGAAACCTATTTTCTTCAAGCCAAATCGCAGAATACGCTGAAGACTTCCATAGGAATAGTTCGTATTCGGTGTATCAAGTATATAGCGACCGTTGTGTAATAACACCTCCAACGACGTACTCACCTGTGAGTCTTGTTTATGTACCGAAATAGGAATAATGTAACTAAGTATTTTCTTTATCATTCGATTCTTTTGAAAGTATTTTTGGCGTGATTCACGATTGCTTTACACAGTTGAGCATCTTTCTCGTCCGTATACTGAATTTCAATAATATAAAAACCTCTTTCACTATTGATTGTATATTTCATAAACGATGTTTTACCGTCTATCATTCCTTCAAGAAAATAGTAATCTTCGTCATGAAATTCTGTATTAGAATACTTTACATTTTCACTTTTCAAATCTTGATCATACGCCTCTTTCAAATTAACCCAATCAGATTCATCATTTATGATAAATGCATGATATCCTCCAAGAAGAATATCTTTTTCAGGATATCCAAGCCGAATTCCATCTAAATGGTTCATTACAACATCCATCTTCGTTGGATATTCAAACTGAAATTCGTAGTCCTGATTCAAATAAGTTTCATATGTAAACTCTGGCTCCCGTGGCTGTTGATTGTTACAACCTATCGAGATAAATATACCTACAAAAAAGATAATTAATTTATTCATATATTCTGATTTTTAATCACTTACAAACAATTTGTTACAAGAATATCAACTTTGTGCCGAATTTGATAAAGTTTCTGTTGTTGGGGTAACACATATTACTTTTATCCAGCCTTTGTTTTGTATCTGCAGAAAGGTTATATCTACTTTAGTCTTATCACAGGCGAGCAGAAAAAGTTTAATGTGCAGTTTTTCAAAAGAAACTACTGAGCGTAGTCCCATCTATACTCTCCTGTACCACTTACCTTCCGTTGGTTTATGTCAAATTTATATTTTTCTAAACATATGATTGGAAATCCATCAGTTAGAAAACCTCTTTTTTCAAATTCTTTTTTTTGTTGTTCTAACTGGTCATTCATTAAATTTTCAGGTATTTCCGTGTTTGATTTCCAGGTTTTTGTAGCTTCTTCCCAATATATTCCGGGAGGGGTTTCCTCTCCGTACAGGTAGATGTAAAACACACCACTTTCCTCTCCTGTTTCAATTCCCCAAACTGAAGATGATGCCTCTAATATTTTCTCTCCTGTTTTAAGATTATAAGCCTTCAAATCACGGGTTCCGCCTGTACCTAAACTGACCAACAAGAAATGATTGTCAACCTTTTCTAATGAGACATATTCGTTATCCGATGCCAATTCAAAAGAGGCTATTCCTTCTTTTTTCGCTTGGATTTTTAATTTGTTAAACATTTCATTTTCATCATCTCGATTGACGATACGACAAAATGAATCTTCAAACTCGACTGTCTCTCCTTGAGACAATTCAGGTAAAGAAACCTCTTTTGGGATTTGTTCCTCGGTCGTATTTTGCTTTTTCGGTGTGGTTTCACAACTCACAATCAATAAACATGTTACAACTATAAAATAAATAAATTTCATTTTTTCAAAATATTTTTATTTGCTTTTTTGATCCCATATTTCAACACAGAAAACAGGCTCTCCAGATTTGTTTATTTTTCTGATAATATTTTATATCAGTCAATAAAATTAGTGTTCATATAATCAATTTGAAAACTATCCCCGTTCTTAACAAGTATCACGTCTGACGAAGTTTTCACCTCCCCATAGTCTATAAAAACATTAAAACTCAAGTCTTTTAAATGTTTTATTTTCAAGTCCTCAAGTTTGTCAACATCTCCATTTCCTGTTCCAAACACATTAAGATCATCTTCTTTCACTGGGTTATAAACACTTGCCCATTTCTTTTTATATTGAGCTCTGGCTTGTTCCAAAGCTTCTTCCGAATCGTAGTTATCCTCTGCCCAAAAACTGTAAAGCTCAATGGCTTCATTGTAAAATTCTAAAAATCGTTTCGTATAGAGTTTATCATCCCCTCCCCATTCAGGAAAACAAAATCCATTCCCGTTAGGACATTGGAATATAGCATACAACCACTTTTCGGCAGCTTCAACCGAAACTTTGTCGTTCTCACTGTTGCTTTTGCAACTCCACAGTAAGGTAATCACTGCGATACTAAGTATTATTTTTATTTTCATAAACTGTAAATTTATTGTTTTACAAAAGTGTCTGCAAATTTTCGTCAACATGAAAGCATTTTCTGACAAAAACACACTCAAGGTGAGATGAAATATCATCATCACCTCGAATATGTTTAAAAACCTAATTTAACATTACAAAGATAATTAATTTTCACTAATGTCTTATGTTTTTCTTGCTCTTATTAAGAGTTTTTTTATACGAAAAAGCCTATAATTGTTTGCTTACAGCTTTAATTCTAACAACTCATCAATTGTTTTTCAAAACAATGTATTTTTGCTCATTTTTCTGTTTATTTGCTGATTTTTCTAGGATTGTGTGTCCCATCAAAAGGAGCTGTAAATTGGTATTTGTTTTGCCATTTTTTTCCGTCGCCTGGCTGTTGTAGATTGTACTGACGCAAATACGTTACGCCTCCTTCGTTAGTCAAAAGTCCCACTAACAAACTCCGATGCGTGATTTCGTATGGATAGTTTGGACTTTTGAATGTTTTCCAATCTTTTTCTAAAAACACAAGTTTGTCTACTTTAAAAGCTCCTTCAAATTGTTTTTTAGCGTCAGCCAAAGCTTTTTGCGTTGTTGCGGGTGTCATATTGTATGTTTTTGGCATATCTATACCTTTTGCCGTATGAGCATCCCAGCCTTTTACTCTTTGTTTTATCTGTTCATATTTGTTTAATACAAATAGATAACTATCATCCTGTACTTTTTTGGGATGCTTCTCAAAATGTTCTTTCATTGTTGTAGCAATTCTGAAACTCATTTTGCAGCTATCGTATTTCCCAGCCTTTTCGAATTTTTCAATATTGTTTAGCATTCCAAAAAAAGCTGCTCCGATGGTGTTAAAAGGTGTTTTGTCATACACCATTTGGTCTAAACGTACCACTTCAAGCCCCATATCTGCTACACGAGCTCTGTGAGAATAAAGTAAAAGAAGAATACCACTATCGGTCACTACCTTTGTATGTTCATTATCTTCATATTTTGCTTCAAAAGTGATGTCTCCATAGCGATGGGCTTCCAATAAAGTTTTACCTGAAACATAGAACGAATAAGGTTTAACGCCCTCAGGATCAGCGTTAAATACAGCGAAGTAAGCGTGTATAACATTGTCATCTTGAAAAGAATAACGTTTTCCTCCTTTGTTGGGCAAATTTACCTCAAATAACTTGGATTGAATACTTTCACGCAATCCTCGATTGTTCAACTGTTGATGTGTATAAATTTCCTGTGAGATCAAGGCTTGCTCACTGTTGGCATCCAGCAGATAAAATTCTTTGAACGCAGGATTGTCATAAGGCTTGTGATATAACCTTTCATCTAACTGTGTATAAGATTTTCTAATCTCTCCGATTGATTTGGTATATCCCTTTTCAACTGTTTTATTGTTGAGTTCAGGATCGTTCTGTGCATTGATTTGTAGCGAAAATACCACAAGCAATCCTAGTGTTGCTTTTAGAATATTTGTTTTCATAGATTCCTGTATTTCAAATTAGTTAAAACTTTAGTTCACTCAGGATTTTACCCTGTCTAAATCACAAAATGCTTTAATCAATTTATGATAAATGTGTTCGATTTTGCATTTCTTCCTTCCCTTTTTGATACGTATTTTGGGGCATTTTTAGCTTATAATTCCTTGTGGAAATTAACAATCACTCTCCAACATTTCTCGTTTTTTCCGATATTAATGTCACCATTTGTAAAAACATTTTTCTCTGTTTTTCCTCGCGGGGTTTTGTTAGCTGTCAAGTAAAGGAACCCTGTTGAGGCGTCACAACGCTGTGGTAAACTATTCATGAAAGCCGTCATATTTTCCCCTTGAATATGATTTCCATAACAAAAGATTGTTTTGAGATTCGTATTTTCACTCACATCCAAGGATTTTAAATTGGTATCACTACAATTTAATTCCTCTAGGTTTGCATTTGCTTTCAGATTCAATTTCTCAATCTGGCTTCCTCGAACGCAAATTCGTTTTAAAACGAGATTTCTGCTCACATCTACCGATCTGATTGGATTAACCCCCATTGACAACTGCTCCAGTTTTAGATTGTTACCCAATTCAAGTGAGGATATGCTATTCTCGGAACAATCCAGTTCTTTTAGATTTACATTTTTTGACAGATCGAGCTCCTTAATATTGTTTTCCGAGCAGTATAATCTTTCCAGTGCAGGATTTTTACTAACCTCCAATCGTTCCACTTTTGCTCGTGGGATGTATAGTGCAGTTACTTCGCCATAAATAGTAACTTCAGGAGCATCTACTTCAAAAATAGTGTACTGTCCAAAAAGTGTCTCGTTAAACTTCTCACCAACATCTTCTCTTTTGTTATTATTCCAATCAATCCAAACAGCATTTTGTTTCGATGTTTCTGCTTCCAAACTGAGGCAAATGCTTTCTCCTTTTTTCTTCTGTGTTACAAAAGTTATTTTATTCGATTTTTCCATCAAGGATTCGTAATCCTCCATCTCATCTGTTGAACAGGCTGCAAATATTAACACAGCCAAGAACATTATCAATTCTCTCGTTTTCATCTCTTCTAAATTTTAATGTTTTATGCTGTTTTACTTTGTTATTTTTTGGTTTTAGTGTTGTCCTTATTTTCAAATAATTTCCTTTGTAGTTTCGTAGCACGAGTTATGTTACCCTCTCGACTACATAACCCTCAACTACGATTTAATATTTGAATATGAAAAAAAATAAGTTTTCTTTAATCTTCTTTGGTAGCTATAGCTGTGCCATCCTCCCGACAGCACAGCCTTAAACTACTACTAACATTTGAATATGAAAAAAAATGATTTAACTTCTAATCTCACAAGTTGCGCTATCCTCCCGACTGCACAACTGCACTTCACTAATTAAGTTCTCTTTTTATATTTTAAAAAACCATGATGTTTTTCTCTAACAGAATAAAGTAATTTTACTTTCTGTTTTCTGGTACAAAGGTAGGGTGAACCTAAAAGAAGTAGTTGTAAAAATCAAACTACTTTTTGTAAAAATGACGCATTAACAATTTCAAAATTTGTATAAATCATATACCTCAAAATATGTTAAACATTTTAAAATGAGTAAAATATAAATACAAAACTATTTGAAAAATGAATCCCTTTTGTTTAGCAGTTAATGTTTTGATGAGAAAAGAATGCTGTATTTGTTGATATTCAAGAATATATAAAGTTCTTCGGATATGCCTTTTGTCTGCTATTTATTTTTTATACATCTGATAATCATATTATTACAAATATTTATCTTTTTTTATCTACAAATTACGATTTGTATAAATCACGCATACACATGCATCTACCTATCTAGTAATCAGATTTTTATGAATACAAATTATTTTTATAGTTAAAATGCATTAGGAGAAGTGTCTTTTTAATGTATATTTTTTTTACAATTGGAAAAAAAAATTTACTTTTGTTGCGATGAAATGCAGTTCAGAAAATGAAATATATAGAAAATAAATTTTTCGGTTTCTTTGTCGTTTTTTCGTTTCTGATTATCTATGGTTGTTCCTCTGAAAAAACACAAGTTGTAGATAATGAGGCGAAAAGCATGTACTTAAAGGAAGCTCAGAAACTTTCTCGGAAAGAAGATTCTCTAAAAATAATGGTTCAGAAATATACTGATGAGAAAAACAATGTCGCTTTGATGATGTTTTACAGACAATTAGGTAAAACCCAGCGTGAAAACACACGCTTTTCTGATGCCATCACCTCGCACCAAACGGGGTTAGAAATTGCCTTGAAACTCAACGACACTCTTGAAATTGTTCAGGCTCTCAATGATTTAAGCACTGATTTCAGACGTATAAGTGCCATGACAGAAGCTGCTAACTACAGTTATGATGCTCTTCATTATATCGAAGCTTTTTCCGATGTTAAAAACAGTGGACGAAAATTGCGAGTAATGACTCTCAACGGTATAGGAAACATTAGTGAACGTTTGGGTTACTCGGATGATGCCGAACGCTATTTTCGAGAGGCTCTTAAAGAAGAAACTGCCTTAGATAGCAAGGTGGGACAGGCCATCAATTATGCCAATCTGGGATCTATTTTCCGAAATCGACAGGAATATGATTCCGCAAAAACTTATTACAACCTCTCATTACAGAAAAATATTGAAGCTAATTCAAAATTGGGCATTGGACTGTGCCATAATCATTTAGGTAATCTTTATGCGGTAGAAAAAAAATACGATTTAGCAGAAAAAGAATATCGAATTGCCTACGATTTGATGGAAAAGTACTCCGATAAATGGCACTGGCTCAATGCTTGTATCGCCTTGGCTAAAATAAATCTAATCACAGGTAAAACAGAACAATATCACGAATATATTTCTTTAGCAGAAAAAACGGCTCAAGAAATCAATTCGACGGGACATTTAGCTGAAATCTATTTACTTAAACACGACTATTCCATCAAACAAGGTAAATATGAAGCTGCTTTGAAACAGTACAAATTCAGTAAATCCATGACCGATAGCATTTTAGGCGTTAAAAACACCAATCATTTTATGGATTTACGGGTAAACTACGAGCGGGAACAAAATTCAAGGCAACTAAAAATCATTGAAGCTGAAAACCAAATCAAGGAGGAGCGAAGAGAGCGAGTTCTTTACTTGATGTGGTTAGCTGCTGTTGTGGGAGCTATTATCATCGGTTTGTTGTACTATGCTTATCGACAACGCACCCGAAGCAACCAAATCTTAAAACAGATTGAACAAACTCGCTCGGATTTCTTTACAAATCTGACCCATGAATTTAGAACTCCATTGACTGTTATTCAAGGACTTAATAGACAATTACAACAACGTAAAGACTTAAGCGAAAAGGAAAAGACACGGTTTATGCTTGCTATCGACCGACAAAGCGAAAATCTACTTAAGTTGGTTAACCAACTTTTAGATATTTCTAAATTGAAAAGTGGTACGGACAATCCGAAATGGGAACGTGGAGACATCATCTCTTACTTGCGTATGACTGCTGAAACTTTCGGATTATTCGCACAAGAAAGAAACGTAAACCTAGTGTTTTATACCGATATTGCAGCTCAAGAGATGGATTTCGTTTCCTTCTATATGGATAAAATCATTAGTAACCTACTGTCAAACGCTATCAAACACACTGAAAACGGCGATAAAATTGAATTTATTGTCTTGAAAGAAAAAAATCCTAATGAAATTATGATTCGTGTGGCAGACAATGGAGATGGTATCCCGAAAGATGAATTAGACCGTATTTTTGAATTATTTTATCAGAGTCCTAACGTAAAAAATAATTCAGGAACGGGTATTGGACTGGCTTTTACAAAAATGCTTGTTGAAAAAATGAAAGGGAAAATTGAAGTAGAAAGTGAATTGGGAAAAGGCTCAACCTTTACCGTTACCTTGCCTTTAAAAAATAAGAAAATGCAAAATCTTCCGATGCTGGTGCTTCCTAAGGCAGACCATATCGTTACAAATACCTCGCAAAATCAAGATAATCATGATGATGACCATGGTAGTGATAGAATTACACCTATGGGCACTGATGTCCCAATTGTTTTAGTGGTTGAAGATAGTAAAGATGTTTCCTTATTTGTAAAATCTTTATTGCAAAGTAATTACAATGTTATTACTGCTAAAAATGGAGCGGAAGGGCTGCTGATGGCTGAAAAATATATTCCCGATATAGTGATTACCGATGTGATGATGCCTGTAAAAAACGGATATGAATTCTGCACTGATATGAAAGACAATGTTTTGTTGAATCATATTCCTATTATTATGCTTACTGCAAAAACCTCAGAGGAAGATCAATTGGAGGGATTGCGTCATGGGGTAGATGCTTATATGCGTAAACCTTTCAGAAGTGAAGAATTATTGATTCGGATTGAAAAAATTTTAGAAAATAGAAAAATATTAAAAGATAAATACTTAAGCGTTATTGAAAGTAGTGGAAATAATATTTCCGAACAAAAAGCAGACAATGATGAGAAGATGAAATTCTTATGCAAGGTGATGGACATCATTAATGCTGAGATTACAAACCCTAATTTCAACGCTACTTTTATTGCTGATAGAATGGCTATGAGCACTTCACAACTAAGTAGAAAACTTAACCAAATTGTTGGAGTTTCAACGGTGTCATATATCTTGCAGGTAAAACTCATAAAGGCTAAAAAAATGTTACAGGACAGTTCCATAAGTTTAGGAGAAGTTTCCGACGCATGTGGATTCTACGATTTGAGCTATTTTTCTCGTACATTCAAAAAAGAATTCGGTATCACGCCAAGTGCATACCAAAAAAATGCATCCATGAAAGGGTTCTTGAATACATAAAAGTTGAAATCAAAAAAAATGTCGTTATTATACCTACAACCCATCGATAGCACCTTAGCTTCAAAAACTTACAAACCACAGCAATTAGGTTCGCAAATAAGAAAACACACCTTCGAATTGGGTGTTCCTGATTTAGATGAAATTAAAGTGGCTTTCTTTAGTGTAGAAACCGCTGAACGAACTTTGCATGAAGTTCGCAAGAGTTTGTATGCTCTTTATAGAGGTAATTGGAATTTTCCGATTGCCGATTTGGGAATTTTGTACGAAGGTCACTCCACTAGCGACACTTATTTTGCAGTTAGAGAGCTGGTAAATTCTCTCATAAAACAAAATATTACCCCTGTTGTTATTGGAGGAAAACGGGATTTGACCTATCCTATTTATCGAAGTTTTGACACTTTAGAGCAAATGGTCAATTTGGTAACTGTAAATCCTACGTTTGACTTTGGGGATAAATATGAATTGTTTTCGGAAACATCTTATTTGAGTAGAATTCTATCCGAAGAACCTATTAATCTATTTGATTTTACAAATTTAGGTTACCAATCGTACTATGTAGCCCAAGAAGAATTAGATTTACTCGAAAAAATGTGTTTCGATACCTATCGTTTGGGAATCATTGTCAACGACCTACCGATGATTGAACCTACCATGCGCGATGCTGACATTGTAAGCATTACGATGAACGCTATACAAGCACGAGATATTGAAAACACTGATGGATTCGTGAATGGTTTTTCCAATCGTGAAATCTGTGCTATTTCTCGATACGCAGGTATCAGTAGTAATGTTCAAGTCTATGGTATATTCGACATCCCCGATACGGGACTTGCTGCCCAATTGACAGGACAAATGTTTTGGTATTTTTGCGAAGGGTTTAACTTCAGAGTCAAGGAGTTACCTTTGGTGAATGACAATAACTATATCAAATACATTGTCCCAGTTGACGACATACAAATTGAATTTTTTAAAAGCGTAGCTACAGGTCGTTGGTGGATGAAAGCAGGAAGCGAAAGTTTTTCAGAACGCAAGCCTCATCTTCCACTGGGATTGATTCCGTGTAATCATAAAGAATATCTTGATGCAACACAAGGCGTTATTCCTGAACGTTGGTGGAAGGCTTATCGGAAATCAATTTAACTTTGTAATATATTTAAAAATGAAAAACAACATATATATCTTAATTGCACTTATCGGATGGACACTGGTAGGCTGTGAGCCTCCTTTTTTTTCGGAAACACAAAGCTTTGTTACTCGTTTTGAAACTTCCAATGGAGAGGAGAGTGCAACCTATGAGGAAGTAATCAATTTTTACAAAAACCTATCTGCAAAATATAGCTCCATCAATCTAAAAACAATGGGGCTAACCGATGCAGGACTACCTCTACACATCGTTACTTACAGCACAGATGCTGAGTTTAATTTTACTAAACTTCAAAAAGATAAAGTTATTATCCTGATAAATAATGGGATACATCCAGGAGAAACCGATGGTATTGATGCTACAATGCTATTGTTTCGCAATTTGGCTGAAAAACAGATAAAAACACCTGAACATGTGGTTGTAGTTG
Source organism: Capnocytophaga canis (assembly GCF_043187445.1). Lineage (NCBI taxonomy): Bacteria > Pseudomonadati > Bacteroidota > Flavobacteriia > Flavobacteriales > Flavobacteriaceae > Capnocytophaga > Capnocytophaga canis. The sequence continues at coordinate 1,044,941 of NZ_CP171121.1, forward strand.
CTATTCCTGTCTACAACATAGGTGGAGCTTTGAACCGAAATTCAACAACCCGTGTGAATCAGAATGGCCCTAAGGAATATGGATTTCGAGGTAACGCTAAAAACTTGGACTTAAATCGTGATTTTGTGAAATCAGATTCTGAAAACGCTCTTTCTTTTGCAAAAATATTCCATTTGATACAACCTGATGTTTTCATTGATAACCACGTTACTAATGGTGCGGACTACCAACATGTACTTACCTATGCCATCTCTCAGCCAAAAAAATTAGGTTCTTTTCTTGGCGGATATATGCAAGATACCCTAATTCCGAATCTATCCGAAAAGTTAATCACACACCAGAATAGTGTGAAGAATGATTCTATTGAAAAGCCTTTTCTACACTTGGCTCCTTACGTAACTGTTTGGAATACAACCCCTGATAATGGATACAGAGAAATGCTCGACACACCTCGTTATTCCACAGGATACACAAGCCTATGGGGTACTATGAGTATACTAATCGAAACCCACATGCTGAAGCCTTACAAACAGCGTGTCGAAGCGAATTATGAGATGATGAAGGCTCTATTGGAATTACTTGAAAATGATTCAAAAAACATCAAACAGCTACGTACTAAACAAAGAGAAATAGCCCTTACAGAAAAATCGTATCCCATTCAATGGCAATTAGATAGTTCACAAGTGTCGTCCATAACATTCTACGGTTATAAAGCGGATACTCTCATCAGTGAAGTTACAGGACTACCACGTTTGCACTATGATCGGAATCAGCCCTATGTGAAAGAAATTCCGTACTATAACCACTATGTACCTACCAAACAGGTGGAGGTACCACAAGCGTACGTTGTTCCTAAAGCATGGACAAATATCATTGATCGGCTCAGGGCTAACAAAGTAAGTATGAATGAAATAAATAGAGACACACTCATGTCGGTTGTTTATTACCGCATTGAAAATTATAAAACTGTAGATACTCCTTTTGAAGGGCATTATCTCCATTTCGATACGGAAGTTTCAAAACACAAAACAGAAATACAACTATCAAAAGGTGATTGGATTATACACTTAGACCAACCAGCGAAACGTTATCTGTTAGAAGTTTTAGAGCCAGAAGCTCCTGATTCATTTTTCAATTGGAACTTCTTTGATGCCATTTTACAGCAGAAAGAACATTTTTCACCCTATTTATTTGAAAAAACCGCCTTAGCTTTTTTAGAAGAACATCCACAACTTCGAGACTCATTGGAATTACTCAAAAAAAACGACCCGAGTTTCGCTAAAAATAGCTACGAACAACTAAATTGGATTTACCGACAAACACCTCATTACGAGAAATCACACCTGCGATACCCAATTTTTAGAGTGGAATAAAGGTGCGCTCTTAAGTCTCCTGTAGATTTGACGCGTACAATTCCGCTCCCCAAAAGATTATCACAAAGGCTATATATATATACGGATGTAAAAATTACTAAATTAACAGTTCACTCCGTTCGAAAATTTTTGATTTTCTCCTCATTAAAATCACTTTCTTTAAAATACCTATTTACATAAGGAATTCCTTTCATCAAAACAATATCCTTAGGCATATTTTGCTGAGTAAAAGACATCGCAGTATTATGTAATGATGAAGATACTGCCGTATCTTCATTTGAAAATAATTGTAATGATTTCTCAGATACAACTGAACAATAAGTTTTCACCCATTCAATTATACTTTCCTCTTGTGATAAATCTGATTTCTCAATATACACATTTAGCAGAGATTGAAAATCCTTAAAGTTTTCTGCATTACCGTACTCATTAAAAAGATTCTGTACGGGGATATATGAGTTTGACAAATTTACCTCCCTTTTTTTTATCTTTGCAGACGGAACGATAGATTCTAAGCTACTCATTTGCTTTTGCATATAGTTGTAAATGATATGCTGAGTATCTGACTTCAATCGTTCTTTTGTATATTCAGGACTAATATTTTGCACAATTAGTAGGATAGCATCTTCATAACTGATAGACGACAACTCTTGTGTTTTTTCTTTACGAACTGCCATATTTGAACTAAATAAGTGCATTCCGGTGAGTGAACGGTATTTTAAAGGTACATAAACTATTTGCCCTATGTTCGTCAGATCGAAACGTACAAAATGTTCGTCGTCGCACGACTGCATATACAATAGTAAATTACGATCGTAGCGAGGTGGTATCTCAAAATAATACCAATTCAAATATTCACGCATTACAAGATTGAGTAATAACTGATAAGAAGGTTTCATATTATTAGTTAATTATATCCAACTTCCTCGCTTTTTGAACAATACTTTTGAGAGTTCGGGCAAATGTATGGCGATGAGATACAAATTCATCACTAAAATTATTATATCGAACCATAAAAAATCCGTAGCATGGCTAATATACCAATGGCAACCCACCATACCGATACACATAGGCAGTAACCAAATCCCCCCAAACAGATAGGTACAACGAGGGATTAGTAATAATCCGCCGACCAACTGTGCGAAACCAATGAGGTATATAAAACCTGTGTTTTCCCAAATGAGATAAAAATCCAGAAAATCACCGCCCAAACCAAAATCAATATACTCTTGCGGATTGATTCGCATGGTTAGTTTTTCCCAACCGTGAGGAATAAATGTATAGGCTAAAAAAGCACGAAACAAATAGCCCAATACCGTCGCAACCCATTTTATTTTTTTCATATCTGTCATAGTTAAATTTAAAAAAATCCGAATTAGGTGAATAACTCGGATTTTAGAAAATCGTTATTTCTGTATTACATTCACGCCCATTAGTCTTCCACTTTCTTTGAGTTGAAACTCTACTTTAGTTTTTCCATTGGTAGGGTCGTAAGAAGAAAGACCTGAAAATCCATCTGTTACATTATTAGAAATAAAGAATATTTTGTCTTTATATAAGAAAGGATTTTGATAGCAAGTATAATTATCCACAGGTATGTCTAATGCTTTCTTCCGCTTGGTTTGAGCGTCTATTTCTGTCCATTGCCAAACATCTGCTCGGTATTTTATCCCGTGTTGTCCTCCGCCGTAATAAGAAACCGCTCTTGATGGAATGGTGGTATATACCTTGCCGTTATGGGCAAAAATACGGTTAAATTCTGCCGGAAATTGATAATCATTGATATCTAAAACAAAAGTAGTATCAAATTGATTTTCACCTTTCTTAATTCTTAGTATTTTAGACGAATACATTTGCGATTGATTTTTCATATCGCCAACGGCTACCATATACAAATCTCCCGTTACGGCATCTATGCTCCATAGTGGGTGGTCTGAAAAAAGTGATAGATGTGTTGTCCCTTGAAATGTGGTTACGCCTTCCAGTTGATGAGTGGAAAGATTATAAACCGCGATTGCCACTTCTTTTCTCTTAGGCACTACTTGCCATAAGCCAGCTTGTCGTTCTCCGATTTGCACATCCATATAGAGTTTGTTGTCTCTTTTCGCTAAAATGAGTTGCCCCACAGCTTCATAAGGTTCTCCTTCCGACAGAGAAGATAAATCAATTTCGCCTGTGCGTTGCATCGTAGCAGGATTAAAGGTTTGAATTTTTAATCCCCCACGAGATAAGTCCCAATAATAGCCTTCGGAATCACTCACAACAAGATAATTTGTTTCATAGGTGTTATTTACCGTAGAAAGCAAGCCCGCATCGGAAATGGTAGCGTTATCTTCTAATCTTAATTTAGAAAGTCCTTTATTTACATAGGCATCCAAACGATAAAGATGATTGCCAAAGGTACGACCACCTGCCGAATAGGCTAACTGATGAAATGGTTTTCCGTCAAGGGATACTTCCCCATTGGGTTTTCCCTGAAAGGTATAGATACCTCCCGACCAGTCTGCTTGACCGTTGTAGATTACCCAAGTGTCCTTACTTTCTCCCGTAGAAGGAGTAGGGGAATCCTCATCATTACGATTACATTGCACAAAAACAATACTTAATAGTGCAACGAAAAACAGTTTTAAAAATTTTTGATTTGTCATAATTACTATATATTTAGAATTTAATTTTAATTAAAATGATACGCTATTTTGAAATAGAAAGCTCTCCCAGGCTTTTGAACCCTAAAATTATCATACAGCTTTTCATTGGTCAAGTTATACACATTAAGGCTCAAACTTACTTGAGGACGATGGAAGAAATAGCTAATTCCTGCATCAACACTTGCCATACCTAATCTATTATCGTTGGGAATAAGTAACTCCGTAGCTACTTTTTGGAGTTTGCCAAACAAGGGCGGCTCTACTTTTCTGCTCATTGCCTTTAAAAAAAAGCGATGCACATAATTGATATGATAATGAAAACTTAGTTTGTCTTCTTTTTTAAAAATATCAAAAAAATGAAATCTTGTATAGTGGTTTCCAAAGAAATACGGAATATTGGGTACGCGTGCACCTTCTAAAAATTTCATTGTCTTTTCAACATTGACCGAACGAATGTCTTGGTAAGTAATATTCACAGCTGTTTCCCATCGGCGAGACGGTCGGTAAGTCAGTTCGTATTCTCCTCCTAATATTCTCGTATTGTGATAATTGATATATCGATTGAATGGAATATCTAGCTGCAAGAAGATAATATCGGATACTTTCCTATAAAATATATTGAAATTACTATTCCATTGATAGTTTTTTGATGTGAAATCAACTATAAAATTGAAGTTGTGGCTGCTTTCAGGTTTTAGTTCTAAATTCTCCTTTATCAGGACGGCATCGCCATAGAGTTCATATTCATCAGGCAATCGAGTGGCGTTTTCGTAAGTCGTTTTTAATAAAAATCGATTTTCTTTTACGCTTATTCCTGCGGTGTAGCCTATATTTTTGCCTTGATGATTGGCTTGCCAAGAAAATCCGTAATTATCTGTACTAAAACCTTTTGCGGAATATTGGTAATGTTTTAGTGCGAATACGGTTTCTATCTTTTTATCCCACCAAAAGGAAGAAAGCCCAATAGCGGCGATGTTTCGTCTGTAATGTGCAGGAAACGCCAATACATCAGAGTTTGTAATGGGTGAAATAGCTCCTAATGGGTCGCTTCCTATTCGTTTTTGTTGATGCCAAGTGTTTCCTAATTCTATTTGGTGTGAATCGGTGAGTTTATAGCTTGTATTTACTCTCCAATGAAACAAATTAAATTTCAGATGCTGTTCATTTCCTCTATGGATTTCTCCTTGTTCGTTCGTTTCAGCCGATACATTCCCTAACCAATCATATCGTTTTTTGCTTATGTCTATCAACTGATTCTTAAAAAGACTATAAACCGTATTGATATTCAGTTTTAATCTTTGGTTTAAAAAAGCATTTTGGTATTGAAGATATTGAGTTATATTTTTTTCCTTAGCGTATGGCTCTCCAAATACTTTTGACATATCGGCACTATGTTGTATTTCTTTATATAGAGAAGAAAATAGCACGCCTACTTTTAGTTTTTCTACCCATTTTTTATTTCTAACCCCAGCATACCACTCTCCGTACATATTTTCAGTAGCATCGTGAAATCTTGGTACATTTATATTTTTGATTGTAGAAGTATTGGAATCATACAATGGAGCTGTGATGGTAAAATTATTCTCAGAAGTAACCAAACTGCTTTGCATACCAAGATAGTAATCTCCTGATTCATTTAATTTTAGAAAACCATTCAGCGTAGTTTTATAAGTACCAAAAGACCCTGCCGTAGCCGTAATATGCAACAGATTTTTTTTAGGGATTTTTGTCAGAAAATTTATTCCTCCTCCCAAGGCATCTGCCGATAATTCAATGGGTAATGTTCCTTTATAGATATTTACTTGCTCCAAAAGTTCAGGGGCAATCATCGACGGGTCAAAGCTATGACCATAGAGTTCTATTGGCATTCCATCTTTAAAAATTCTAACGGCTTTTCCTTGCATACCTCCCAAATTGATTTGCGACAAAGCTCCTACACTGCCATCGGTTCGTAATTTTATTCCTGTAGTTTGGTTAAGAATGGTTCCTATGTTCTCGGCTCTATGTTGGGCGTTTTTTAAATCAATTACTTGCACACTGAACGGGCTTTCTTTCAACTTTTGTTTTTGCGTTTTGGCTTCAACGATAACTTCACTCAGCTCATAACTATACATTGATACACGAATTTCGTTATTGGGCAAAGAACAATCTACGGTAATTGCTTCGCTATGTATAGGCTTATTTTTGTGCCAAATTTCAATATTGTATCGTCCAGATGTTATATTTTCAAAATAAACGATGCCTTTATCATTCGGAACGAATTTTTGCTCTACGAGGCGTAAATGAAGTTCTTTCAAAGGGTAGTTCAGTGAGAAGTCATATACATTGATACTCACAGGACAAGCAAAAACGCTCATAAAAGGAAACAGCGTAAAAAATATAACTTTTAAAAACCTCATTATATTTATTTTATCTAAATAAAACTAATTATATTTGTCGCAAAAGTAAGACGAAAAATGCTTCTTGGGTTGTGAGATACGAATTTTCGGTTGTGAATTTGGGAATTATGGAATATAAATTAAACGAATACAATATTTTAGAATTACTTACGGAATATCCAGCTACTTATTTTTCTATTGGTAGCGGAGGGTATTTTCATCATACTCAAATCAATACTGAAAACTTTACTTTATTTCAAAATCAAATTTTTTCAGGAGAAAAAACGATACATTTGGATGGTGAGTCTTCTGTTCCCAGTTTGGAAATACAAATCAATATAGGCGAAAATGATATACCTTTTTATATCAATCCTTCCCAGCGAAAAATAGCAAAAAAATTGCATTGTAATTTACTGTATATCAATGGAGAAAAAAGCGGAATTTCTTTTCAATCTCAACAAGAATACAAGACCTTTGATGTGCATATGCCTCTTCATAGAATATTTGAATATTATGGGAATAATGCTATCATAGATAATTTTATTAAACGAATTGAAAATCAAGAACCTGCAATGCTTTTCGATGAATATTTACCAATTTCTCACACAGTTTATGAACTTATTAGAGGTATAAAGCAGTGCAATTTGCCAGATTTTTTGAAAAAAGAATATCTGAATATAAAAGTTCAAGAAATTTTTCTAAGTATATTATCCGAATCCGAGCGGAGTTTTGACCCCAATGGCATCAGTTTAAAAGACCAAAAGTTGCTTTTGCAAGTCAAAAATTTAATGGAGCAAAATATTGAAAAACCGCTCACCATCATAGAATTATCAAGATTAGTGGGTATGAATGACAACAAGTTAAAAATACTCTTTAAACGTTATTTCGGTTGCACTATATTTGAATATTTTCAACAATACAGAATGCACAAAGCTAAAATGTATCTCGAACAAAAAGAACTTACAATCAAAGAAATAGCATACCAGTTGGGCTATTCCAACACGGCTAATTTTTCAAATGCTTTCAAACGATTTTGGGGTATTTCCCCAAGTGAAAAATAATTGTCTGTTATAGAACTCCAAAACCAATCAGAATTTTAACTTGTTGATAGTATGGTTATATCTTAAATTCCATTAGCAAGTGTAATTTTTTGAGATTGTTTTTCTCCTCTAATTCTAAAAATTGATTTTGCCTATTTGTACAGAAGTTATATCTTTGTGCTTTTACGTTTAATTTCAAAATTAATAATACTATGAAGAAATACGGTCTTATTGCCTTACTTCCATTCTTTTTTGCATACTTAAATGCCCAAAATACAACTTATTGGCAACAAAAAGTCCATTATGAAATGGAAATTGATGTTGATGCAAAAAACTTTCAATATAAAGGAAAACAAAAACTCACGTATTTCAATAATTCTCCTGACACCTTGCAAGTAGTTTTTTATCATCTCTATTTGAATGCTTTTCAGCCTAATAGCGAAATGGATTTTCGTTTACAGTCAATTGCTGACCCTGACCGTAGGATGGTTAAGAACTTGGGAACTGCGGAAAATCCTGTCTACGAGAGTCGTATCGCTAAATTGAAACCTAACGAAATAGGGTATATTAATGTAAAATCGTTAAAACAAGATGGTATTGCTGTGAAGCATACTACAGAAGGCACAATTTTGAAAGTAAAACTCAACAAGCCAATTCCGCCCAAATCAAAAGGAGTTTTTACAATGGAATTTGACGCTCAAGTTCCTGTTATGATTCGTCGTACGGGGCGTAATAATCCTGATGGAGTAGCCTTATCAATGGCTCAATGGTATCCAAAAATAGTGGCATATGACTATCGTGGTTGGCATCCAACAGAATATATCGGTCGCGAATTTTATGGAGTTTTTGGTGATTTTGATGTGAAAATTACCATTGATAAAAATTATGTACTTGGAGGGAGTGGTACTTTGATAAATGCCGATGAAATTGGTTTTGGTTATGAAAAACAAGGAGTCATTTTACCAAAAACTAAAGGAAGAACCAAAACGTGGCATTTTGTAGCTTCCAACGTACACGATTTCACTTGGGCTGCCGACCCTCAGTTTAAACACGATAAAATTACATTAAACAACGGAAAGACATTTCATTTCTTATACAAAACCGAAGTTGAAAATTGGAAAAAAATACAACCTAAACTGGTAGAAACCTTTGAACTTTTCAATAACCTTGTTGGTAAATATCCATGGGAACGCTACTCTTTTATTCAAGGAGGTGATGGAGGAATGGAATATGCAATGTGTACCCTTTTAGTTGGTGGTGCAAATTACGATGATTTGTTGGGCACTGCCGTTCACGAGTTGGCTCACGCTTGGTTTCAACATGCTATCAACACCGATGAGGGATCATATGCATGGATGGATGAGGGCTTTACATCATTTATTGAAGATTTGGCAATGGCATTAGTTATCAACCCTACCAAAAATGAAACAAATCCATTCGAAGGTTCTTACAAAAGATATTTTCGTTTGATAAAATCAGGATGGGAAGAACCAGCTACTACACATGCCGACCGTTTTCAACGAAACTTCGCCTATTCAGTAATGGCTTATAGCAAAGGAACGCTATTTTTAACTCAATTGGGATATATCATTGGAGAACAAAACCTTATTAAAACGTTACAACAATTTTACAAAGAATATGCTTTAAAAAGCCCACATCCTAACGACTTTGTACGTGTTGCTGAAAAAGTATCGGGTATGCAACTTGGATGGTTTTTAAATGAATTTATCAGCACTACTCACACGGTGGACTATGCCATAGAAAGCGTTAAAGCGAAAGGTAAAAAAACCGAAATTACTTTGCGTCGTATTGGAGCATTACCACTACCTGTTGATTTATTTGTGGTTGATAAAAGTAAAAAAGTAACCTATTGCTACATTCCGTTGCGTATGCAATTTGGGGAAAAATCTAATCCATATCAATATGAGAGAAAGGTATTCCCTGCATGGGGATGGGCAACCCCTACTTACACCTTTGAGATAGATGTGCCGTTTGAAGAACTTCACGGAGTTGAAATCGACCCATCGGAAATGACAATAGATATTAATCGTCAAAACAATTCGTTTACGAATCAATAGAATCATGAATTTTTGTTTCTCAAAAGAGGAAAAGCTCTGTAAATTAGAGCATATTCAAAAATTATTTTCAGAAGGAAAAAGTGTTCAAAGTTTCCCACTTAAATTCTTGTACATCCCTATTGAAAAAAGACGAGAGAACACTCAATTTCAGCTACTTATCAGTGTTCCGAAACGTAATTTTAAAAAAGCTGTAGATCGTAATCGCATCAAACGGCTTATACGCGAAAGCTATCGATTACAAAAACATCAACTAGCTACTTTTACGAATGAAAAATATGCTTTAGCATTTATTTTTACAAGTAAAGACATGCCTACTTATGATTTGATTTTCAACAAAGTAAATAGATGTTTCGAGAAGTTTGCACAAGTCTTGGAAACTCAAACAAAAGATTGCACATTAGAAAAATAAGCCAAATAAAAAGTTTTTTATGAATTTACTTCAAGAATTAAAAAATCGCAGTGGAAACTGTTGTGAATTGTGTGGAGCAACGGAGAATTTACATATTTATGAAGTTCCTCCTGTGGGAGCAGGCGGTGTTGATGGTAGCCTGTTGGCATGCGAAACCTGTAAAACCCAAATTGAAAATCCCGCAATGATGGATACAAACCATTGGCGTTGCCTGAATGACAGTATGTGGAGCGAACATAGAGCCGTAAAGGTAATGGCGTGGAGAATGCTAAATCGTTTAAAATCAAAAGGATGGTCGTTAGATTTATTAAACATGATGTATTTAGACGATGAAGAGTTGGCCTTTGCTAAGGCTTCGGACGACCATTTGGACGAAAGTGAACGTATTATTCATCGTGATAGCAATGGGACAATACTTGAAGCAGGAGATAACGTAGTGTTAATCAAGGATTTGAAAGTAAAAGGTTCGAGTATGGTTGCTAAGCAGGGAACTATCGTTCGGAAAATATCCTTGGATAGAGAAAACGCTCAATACATCGAAGGAAAAGTGGACGGACAACAGATTGTGATTGTTACACAATATGTTAAAAAAGTATAGCCCTTGGGAAATATATAATTCAAACCACATAGAAACATCATTGATTTTATGCTATGTCTCTATGTGGTTTTAAACGTATCGTTAATGAGCCTCTAACCAATTTTTGCCCACTCCCAAGTCAACTACTAAGGGAACGGCGAGCGAAAAGGCATTTTCCATTTCGTATTTGATAGCGGACTTCACGGTTTCCAATTCGTCTAAGGGAACGTCAAACACCAATTCATCATGCACTTGCAAGAGCATTTTGGTTCGAAATTGCTCTTTTTCCAAACGGTTTTGAATACGAATCATCGCAATTTTAATAATATCGGCGGCACTTCCTTGAATTGGAGCATTGATGGCGTTCCGCTCAGCAGCTCCTCTAACCACCTGATTACGTGAATGAATATCTGGCAAATAGCGTCTTCGTCCCAACACTGTCTCAACATAACCATGTTGCTGAGCAAAAAATATTTGTTTGTTGATATACGCTCGTAAATTTGGATATGTAGCATAATAAGTTTCTATGAGTTCCTTACTTTCGGTACGTGAAAGATCTGTTTGGTTGCTAAGTCCAAAGGCAGAAACTCCATAGATAATCCCAAAATTCACGGTTTTAGCATGGCTACGTTGTTCGCGTGTAACGGCTTCAATAGGAACATTAAACACTTTAGCTGCGGTGGAGCGATGAATATCTTCCTTGTTTAAGAATGCTTGAATCATATTTTGCTCTTCACTTAGTGCAGCAATTATCCGTAATTCAATTTGCGAATAATCCGCAGCGAGTAGTACATGTTGTTCATCACGAGGTACAAATGCCCTACGTACTTGCTGTCCTCGTTCAGTACGAATTGGGATGTTTTGTAAATTTGGATTATTACTACTCAATCGTCCAGTAGCTGCAACGCTTTGCATGTAGGTTGTATGGACACGCCCTGTTTTGGGATTTACCTCGTTAGGTAAACTATCTACATAAGTAGACTTTAATTTCTGTAACTGCCTCCATTCTAATATATTAGAAACAATCAAATGTTTATCTGCAAATGCTGAAAGTACCTCTTCGGAAGTGGCATATTGCCCTGTTTTGGTCTTTTTAGGATTTTTAGCAATTTTCAATTTTTCGAACAGAATATCCCCCAATTGCTTGGGAGATGCCAAATTGAACTCCTCCCCTGCTTCAGTAGCAATAGCTTTTTCTAAAGTAGCTATATCGTCGTCCAATCCTGCTGATAACTCTTTGAGAAAATCAGTATCCAAACGAATACCTTCAAGTTCCATTTTCGTAAGAACCTGAATTAAAGGAGCTTCCAAATTATAATATAATTCATCAACCTTCGATGATTTCAACTTTTCTTCAAAAACTTCCTTAAGTTGCCATGTGATGTCAGCATCTTCAACAGCATATTCCTTTTGGTCATGAAGCGACACTTGACGCATCGACAACTGATTCTTACCTTTTTTCCCGATAAGACTTTCTATGGAGACAGGGGTATAGTTCAAATACGTTTCCGCCAATACATCCATATTGTGCCTCATATCTGGATTGATGAGATAATGAGCAATCATAGTATCGAAAATCAATCCTTTAACTTCTATTCCATAATTGTGTAATACTTTAATATCATATTTCAGATTTTGACCTATTTTCGTAATATGCTCATTTTCAAAGAATAGTCGAAAAATTTCGAGTTGTTTGCTCGTTTGTTGTTGATTCTCAGGGAAAGGTACGTAATAACCCTTTCCTGCACTCCATGAGAAAGCAATACCAACCAATTCAGCTTCCAAGCTATCAAGATTCGTGGTTTCTGTGTCAAAACAGACTTCTTTCTGTTGTAATATATTCTGAATAAGAATTTTACATGCCATTGGAGTATCTACCAACTGATAAAAATGTGGTGTGTTTTGTATGTTTTTTCTTTCAGAAATATGCTCAGTTGCAAACAAATTACCTTGCACAACTACAGGGGCTGTTTCCGAAGAAAATAAATCAGACGGAGCTTCGATTTGCTTTGTTGCTGAAGCTGTGGTCTGGTAAGTTTTGATAAGATTCTGAAGCAGTTGTCGGAATTCGAGCTCTTCAAAAATTTTGGTAACAGCCTCCATATCGGGTTGCGACAGTTCAAAATCGGTTTCATCAAATTGCACTGGAACATCCAAAATAATAGTTGCTAATTTTTTGGAAAGCAGTCCTTTTTCTGCATTTTTTTCGATATTTTCACGCAGTTTTCCTTTGAGTTTATCGGTATTAGCGAGTAAGTTTTCCATACTACCAAAGTCAGCAAGAAGTTTCTTTGCGGTTTTCTCACCAACTCCAGGCAATCCTGGTATGTTATCGACGGCATCTCCCATCATTCCTAAAAAATCAATCACCTGATCTGGACGTTCTACCTCAAATTTTTCTCTTACTTGGTCAACACCCCAAATTTCGACATCATTTCCCATCCGAGCAGGGCGATATACGAATATATTCTCAGAAACTAACTGAGCATAATCTTTATCGGGAGTAACCATAAACACCTGATAATCTTGTTTTTCGGCTTGTTTAGCAAGGGTTCCAATAATATCATCGGCTTCATAACCTTCTTTTTCGATGATGGGAATGTGCAAAGCTCTCAAAATCTGTTGAATATAAGGCACTGCTATACGAATAGCCTCAGGGGTTTCATCCCGATTGGCTTTATAGTCCGTAAATAATTCCAACCGGTCGACACTTCCTCCTTTGTCGAATGCCACCGCCAGATGGTCTGGACGCTCTTTTTTTATAACATCAAACAACGAGTTCATAAACCCCAAAATAGCTGAGGTGTTGAGCCCTTTGGAATTGACTCGTGGATTTTTGATAAATGCGTAATATCCTCTGAAAATCAACGCATAAGCATCTAATAGAAATAGTCTTTTTTTTGACATTTTATTGATCTTTTATTAACCGAAACTCTCAATCGGACAAAGGTACACATTTTTGGCGAAATTGTTGGCTCATGACACTTTGCTTTTAAAAGCAATCCGCAAAAAAAATGACAAGCATCATTTCTTTTGAATTTTCACAACCTACTGAAATTCAAAAAAAATATTTCCCACAAAAATACAAAACTCTCAAAGTTCTCCTTCATCAGCGAAGCTGAAATATGTTTTTTCGTTCAGAATGATGTGATCCAACAATTTAATATCCAAACTCTCCCCTGCCATTTTTATTTTCTGGGTAATATGCCTATCGGCTTGGCTGGGTGCTAAATTCCCTGATGGATGATTGTGTACCAAAATTAAAGCTACTGCTCCCCACTCTATGGCAGCTTTGAACAACAGACGCACATCTACCACCGTTTGAGTAATTCCTCCTTTTGAAAGTTGTGTTTTGTGAAGCACACGATTGGCATTATTTAGGAACACTCCCCAAAACTCCTCGTGAGCTAACTCTCCAATAATGGGTTGCATAAGCTGAAAAACATGTTTTGAGGCTTTAATGACTGGCTGTGGTTCGGGTAATTCAGCGCTTCTGCGTCTACCCAATTCTGTAGCTGCGAGAATGGTAATTGCCTTTGCCTCCCCTACTCCTTTAAATTGTTGCAACTGCTTCAATGTCAACTTTCCTAATTGTGTTAAATTATTGTTTACCGATGTCAGAATACGCCTACTCAATTCCAAAGCACTTTCATTCCGACTGCCTGAACCTATCAAAATAGCCAACAATTCGGCATCACTGAGTGCATTTTTACCCTGTGCCATCATTTTTTCACGAGGTTTGTCATCATCCGACCAATTTTTGATAGAAATATGCGTATTTGTTGACATAGCTTTATAGTTTTCAAAAATTCAATGCTAAAAGTAGAAAAAAAAATGTAAATTACAAAATATCAAAAAAATAGATTATTTTTGCAATACATTAGTTGGTGATGGGGCGTATTTTTCTTGCAATATTGGTTGTTGTATTGGGGCTCAGTGCCTGTGGCAGAGGTAAAAAACCTGTCAAAGGCGATGTGCTTCTATTCCCTGAAAACACTCAGGTTATCTATCGAATCAACGACAAGAACAACTTTTTGAGTGCCATCGAAAACAATGAATTTTGGAAAGAAAACAATCCTAAACCATTACGAACTTATGAAACAAAACTAATACAAAGCCTCCCTGCTGACAATAATATTTGGGTTGCTTTTACTGGCTACAAGAATTTTTTCGCAATCGCTAAACAAGAAACTTCTGATACGCTCAGCATCTGGAAAAATGCAAATCAACATGTTCAAAAACAATCACAATTTGGCAAAGAATGGTTCTATACGATAATTGACAATAGACTGATTGTTAGCAATGTTTTTGAAATACACTCCTTCTTTAACACAAATAAAACTAACCCTACTAACAAAACTGAAAGTCAAAGCATTTTAGAAGATTTACAAAGAATCGCTACAACGGCATGTAGTGCAAATCTTTTTATGCAAAATGAACAGGCTAACCAGTTTTTCAGTCCATTTTTTAAGAAAAATATTACCAAAGAATTTGACCATTGGCTGGCGTTGGACTTATTTTTGGAAGAAAACGATATACGTTTCAGCGGAATGGCTATTGTTAAAGACGATTATCAGAACGATGTACTGATACGTTCCTCTCCTTACGAAAATGATTTGACAAAGGTGTTTCCTGCCCAAATTTTGGAAGCCACCTCTTTTTCGTTCAAAGAAGCCGAAAACATCGTCTTGCGAGATTCAATCCACGTGCCTTTCAAAAAAAAACTCAATGGCATAGCTTCTGTGCGTACTATTGATGGATTATTTGTGGTCGCATCGTCCTTTGATGTGGATGAAACCTTATTGCAACTTCCTATTTTAACGGAAGTCACTCAGAGTGATTTTGCCATGTATGAACTTACGGACGACTCCTCCTTGGATTTCTTCAAATCATTTGAACCAAACTTCAAACCTCGATTTGTGAGCGTGTATGATGACTATCTGCTATTCTCAAAATCTAAAGAATTGCTCATCGCAGTTATGGGGGATATCGACCGAAAAAACACACTTTCAACGAACAAATCCTATGAAGTTCTAGAAAAGAACACGGCTTCAACTGCTAACTTAACTTATATCGCTAATCTACGTGACAACAGTGAATTCAATAAAAAATACCCAAAAATTGCTGAAAACTATCGGTGGGCGGTCTTTCAACAAACATCTCAAAATGACTATTGCATACTAAATTTCGCTAGCAAAAAACAAACTCAAAAATCGCTCTCCGAAAAAATCAAAGAACGTTTTCAATTTTCTTTTGACGAAAACATGATTACCCCACCAACGATTTTACTAAATCACAGAACAAAACGTTTAGAAATTGCGGTACAAGATCAGAACTACGACCTTCATTTAATCGGCAATAACGGAAGTTTGTTATGGAAAAAACAATTGGACGGAAAAATCCAAAGCCCCATCTATCAAGTTGATTTGTTCAAAAACGGATTCCTACAGATGGCATTCACCACTGAACATTCCATTTGGGTAGTGGACAGAAATGGCAATAACGTAGCCCCATTTCCCAAAAAGTACAAAGGAAAGATCACCCCAATGGAAGTATTTGACTACGACCGAAATAGGGAATATCGTTTTCTTTTTGCTGAAGGAAAAAATCTGCATATGCTCGACAAAAAAGGTGAGGTAGTAAGCGGATTTCTACGCAAAACCACCAACGCTACTCCACTATTCACACCAAAACACTATCGAGCCAACGATAAAGATTTTTTAGTATATCTGTCTGATGATGGAAAATGTAATATTTTGCATCGAAATGGAGAAATTCGCATCCCAATTCAGGGAAAATATAATTTTTCAAACAACCCTCCGTTGTTTTTTGATAATCGTTTCCTATTTTCAACTCAACGAGGTGAACTGATACGCATCGACCTTAACGGAAATACCATCGTAAATGATCGCGAATGGGTTCGAGAACACTATTTAATTGGAAATCAACACACAACGTCTTTTCTTTCAGGAAATACAATTTCTATAGGAACCACGCGAATTGACATTCCTGATGGACGATATGAACGTCAACGATTATTCCGCATTCGAGGCGTGAACTACGTTTCTGTTACGGATTCTTATCAAAAGAAAGTATACCTTTGGAACGAAAAAGGAGAGTTGATACAGGATTTTCCCCTAATAGGAAACACCCCTATTGCTATTGATGTGGATTTGGATAAATCGATTTGGATTGTCGTTGGAAAAACCAACAAGCAATTGCACGTCTATGAAGTCCGAGATTTAAAATAAATGTAAAAATAAAAACATATGTATCGAATTTTAGCCATTGATTATGGAGTCAAACGTTGTGGCATTGCCGTTACCGACCCTATGCAAATCATAGCCTCAGGATTGACAACCGTTGCTACAAATGAGCTTTTACAATTCTTAAAAAAATACGTAAACGAAGAAAATGTAAGAGAAATAATTGTAGGCAAACCGAAACGGATGAATAACAAAGATTCTGATATTGAAGCTCTTATTCTAAATTTCATAAAAAATTTAACCACGGAATTCCCTGAACTGACTGTTCTCCGTGAAGACGAACGCTTTACCTCAAAGATGGCTTTCCAAACGATGATTGACAGTGGTATGAAAAAAAAACAACGTCAAAATAAGGAACTTATTGATGAAATCAGTGCTACCATTATCTTACAAAGCTACCTAAACAGAAGAAGATAAAACAAAATCAACTATTTAGGATAATAAACATAATGTTTTACCACAGGTCTGGACAAGGCTTCCAAATTCAATTGGTCAGAAGCTTTAATTACGTCAGTAATCTTTCCTTTCTTGGTTAGTATTTGTATCCTTTGGCGTTCCGAATTGTATGCAGTATTACTAACTACTCCTGAGAAAACAAAAAAATCAGCCTCCTCTTTTGAGATATTATAGTGTTGCATTACCTTTTGACGTTGACTCTCCAATTTTTCAGTTTCAAAGGGATAATTTTGCATTTTCACCTTTGGTAAATCCCTATATAAAAGCATTTTACTTAATTTGGACAATACAAAATCTGAATGAAATTGCCATTGTTTCATCGCGGCAATAATGTCTGTATCATCCAGCATAGCAAAGGTGTCTAAAATTTCTTTAGAAAAATAATCTTTGCTAACTCTACATTCTATAAAATATTTGAGCGGAGAGGACATGGACACGGATTCACCGCGTTGTATAAGCTGTTTGACACGCTGCAACACCTTGATTAGCAACTGTTCTGCCACAACACTCGTTTTATGCAAATAAACCTGCCAGTACATCAACCGTCGAGCTACCAAAAATTTCTCTACCGAATAAATCCCTTTTTCTTCAACCATCACTTCATCATTCCGTACATTAAGCATTGAGATGATACGCTCAGGATTGATGTTTCCTTCAGCAACTCCGGTATAAAAACTATCGCGTTTCAAATAGTCCAATCTATCCATATCAAGCTGACTTGCAACAAGTTGATTCATAAACTTACGCGAGTACGTCCCTTGAAAAATTTCAATTGCAAGATCTAATTTTCCTTTAAACTCTCGATTTAATTCTTGCATAAAGAGCAAAGAAATTTCCTCATGTGAAATATTTTCAACAATACTGTGTTCCATGGCATGTGAAAAAGGGCCATGTCCAATGTCATGAAGTAAAATGGCTGCATACAACCCTTGTGCTTCTTTATCAGAAATCTCAACACCTTTATAGCGAAGAGTTTCCACGACTTTTTGCATCAAATGCATACACCCCAAAGCATGTTGAAAACGGGTATGTCTTGCTCCTGGATATACCAAATAAGACAACCCCATTTGTGTAATTCGACGCAACCGTTGGAAATAAGGATGTTCCATCAAATCAAATATAAAAGCATCCGGTATGTGAATAAATCCGTGAACGGGGTCGTTGACAATTTTTAGCTTGTTTCTTTTCACCTGTTGAGTTTAAAAGGCAAATATAATGATTTTCAGTGATATTTTAAAAACTCCATACAATAACAACATGAACATATGCAAACCCTTGATATCAATGATGTGATTTTTTCGTCAAAATAAATCAAGAAGTATGCAAAATTGGGAGTTTATATCAATTAACCAAAATATTGAATATCAAACATATACAAATATAAATTCAATTAATTCATTGAAAAATTGTTTTTTTAAGCATTCTGTATTAACTTTGTACCCACAGAATACGTTGAATGTCTGCAACAGGAAATATATATGATTTGGCTCGATTGCTCGAAGAAAAAGCAATGCAGTTGAAACGTAAGATAGAAGATTTAACATCTGAAAATCAACGATTAAAAGAGCAAACAATCTCTTTGCGCAATGAAAAAGAGATTTTAACAAAAGAAATTATTCTTTGGAAAGAAAAATACGAAGCCATAAAAGTTGCAAACGGTATTCTCGGCAGTAAGGAAGAAAAAACAAAAGCAAAACAACAGATAAACGCTTTAATCAGAGAGATTGACGCTTGTATTGTTCAACTTTCAAAATAGACCCAAACAAAAATGGATGAAATTTTGAAAATTAAAGTTTCAATTGGTGATAGGGTCTATCCGATGAACATCGAACCTCATCAAGAAGAAGGATATCGCAAGGCAGCTAAAGAAATCAACGAGTTGATTCAAAAATTCGAATCAACATATGAGTTGAAAGACAAACAAGATGCTTTGGCGTTGTGTGCCATTGTTTTAGCAACAAATATTGAACAAAAAAAACTCGACGAGAGTCAAATAGATTCTACGGTTAAAGATAAATTGACTTCCATCAACGAATTGATGGATGCCATGCTTTGATTCATATGTTCTTACAAATAGAAAGGAATTACTGCCTACATTGATCATGATTTTTTGGTAAACTCAACATTAAACAAAATAAAAAAGGTAAGTGGAGTTGTTAAAGCGTGCCGTCATCGAACGGATTCTTGACCAGCTCAGTAGCCTTAAACCTGTTCGCGGAGTTTACGCAAAACTCTCAAATCAATGTAGGTTTTTTTATACATAATTTTTTAAAACAAGCAAATGGAAACAGTAATATTAGGAATTGTGGTCGCAGGAATCGTAGGGATTGCCTTAGGATTTGCCATCGCAAAGGTATTGGAGAAAAAAAACGCTTCAAAAATTATCTCAGAAGCTAAAACAGAAGCAAATACTATTTTAAAAGAAGCTAAGAGCGAGGGTGAAAACATCAAAAAAGACAAAATCCTACAAGCAAAAGAAAAATTCCTAGAACTCAAAAGCGAACATGAAAAAGTCATTGCCAGTAAAGACAAAAAAATGGCAGAGACTGAAAAACGTATCCGTGACAAAGAATCACAGGTTTCAAACGAATTAGCTCAAAACAAACGACTTAAGGACGAATTGGAAGAGAAAAACAAAGAAGCCGAACATCGTCTACAATCACTTAACAAAAAACAAGAAGAAATTGAACGTCTACACAAAAGTCAAGTAAAACAATTAGAGGTTATTTCGGGACTTTCTGCTGAGGAGGCAAAAACTCAATTGACAGATTCATTACGAAGTGAGGCTCAGGCTGATGCGATGGCATATATCCAAAGTACTATCGAGGAGGCAAAGTTAACTGCCCGTCAAGAAGCTAAAAAAATCGTCATCAACACCATTCAACGCATTGGAACTGAAGAAGCTATCGACAACTGTGTGTCGGTTTTTAACTTAGAATCGGACGATGTAAAGGGTCGTATAATCGGACGTGAAGGGAGAAACATTCGTGCTTTGGAAGCCGCCACTGGTGTAGAAATCATCGTGGACGACACTCCTGAAGCCATCATCCTATCTTGCTTCGACGCTGTACGAAGAGAAATCGCACGATTGTCACTACATAAATTAGTTACGGACGGACGCATTCACCCTGCTCGTATTGAAGAAGTTGTAGAAAAAACTACCAAACAGATTGAAGAAGAAATTATCGATATTGGTAAACGAACCATAATTGATTTGGGAATTCACGGTTTACATCCAGAGTTAGTAAAATGTGTAGGAAGAATGAAGTATCGTTCTTCTTATGGGCAAAACCTTTTACAACACTCTCGTGAGGTAGCAAAGCTATGTGGTGTAATGGCTGCCGAATTAGGACTAAATGTAAAGTTAGCAAAACGTGCAGGATTACTACACGATATAGGGAAGGTTCCTCAAGTAGAAACCGAGGTTCCTCACGCCATCTTAGGAATGGAATGGGCAGAAAAATACGGCGAAAAACCTGAAGTTTGCAACGCTATTGGGGCTCACCACGACGAAATTGAAATGACTTCCCTATTATCCCCTATCGTTCAGGTGTGTGATGCTATAAGTGGTGCTAGACCAGGGGCTCGTCGTCAGGTATTAGATTCTTACATTCAGCGCTTAAAAGACTTGGAGGATGCAGCGTTCTCTTTCAATGGTGTGAAAAAAGCATATGCTATTCAAGCAGGACGGGAGTTGCGTGTGATTGTAGAAAGTGAAAAAGTGAGTGATGATAAAGCTGCAGAATTATCGTTCAACTTATCTCAGAAAATTCAAACAGACATGACCTATCCGGGACAAGTAAAAATCACCGTTATTCGTGAAACTAGAGCTGTGAACATAGCTAAATAGGAATTGTTGAACGTAATGTTATAAACATATTTACCCGATTGGAGAAACCAATCTAAAAGTATACAGCCCCAAAAGTTAAATATTTTTGGGGCTGTACATTTTAAAAAATGAAAACGTATTGATGGTACTTCCTCATTTATTTTTAAGGTAGCTTTTTCAGTATTTCAAAACACTATAAACCTCGTGATTTCCTAATTTTTGAACACCTTTCAAGAACGTAAGTTCAATGAGGAAATTCAACTGGACAATATTTCCTCCGAGAGTTTCAACGAGTTTTACTGCTGCTTCGGCAGTACCTCCTGTGGCGAGTACGTCATCATGAATTAGAACGTTCTCTCCTTTTTTAATTGAATCTGAATGGATTTCGAGTTGATCCTGACCATACTCTAAATCATAGGTCTGTGCAATAGTTTCGAACGGGAGTTTGCCCGGTTTTCGTACTGGAACAAATCCTGCTTCTAAACGTTGAGCTAAGAGCGTTCCGAAGAAAAATCCACGACTTTCCATTCCGATTACTTTATCAATTTTCTTTCCATCAAGACGCTTCAAAAATAAGTCTAAAACCTGTCTGGTTGCTTGGACATCAGCCAACAGAGGTGTAATATCTTTAAATACGACACCTGGTTTTGGAAAATCGTAAATATCTCTTATTTTACTTTCTAAATACGTAATTTCATCCATCTTTCTTCATTAAAAAGTTTCACGTCCTGAGAAATGAAAGCTACTTTCAATAGCTGCGTTTTCATCACTATCTGATCCATGAATAGCATTTTCAGAAATAGACTTGGCAAATCGCTTACGAATAGTCCCTTCAGCAGCATTTTCGGGATTGGTAGCTCCGATAAGTTTTCGGAAGTCTTCCACAGCGTTATCTTTTTCTAAAATTGCTGCTACGATAGGGCCTCTCGACATAAATACTACCAAATCTTGAAAGAATGGACGCTCTTTATGAATTGCATAAAATAGCTCTGCATCTCGACGAGACAATTGTGTGAATTTCATTGCTTTGATTTTGAATCCCGCTTCTGTAATCTGATTTAAAATTGCTCCAATGTGTCCATTCTCTACAGCATCGGGCTTAATCATTGTAAATGTTCTGTTTGTAGGCATAACTAATTATATTTTAATATTTTAAAA
The DNA here is from genome assembly GCF_043187445.1 of Capnocytophaga canis. Lineage (NCBI taxonomy): Bacteria > Pseudomonadati > Bacteroidota > Flavobacteriia > Flavobacteriales > Flavobacteriaceae > Capnocytophaga > Capnocytophaga canis. The sequence continues at coordinate 1,067,153 of NZ_CP171121.1, forward strand.
ACTATTTGTAAATCAGCAATATAGCATATTTACACACACTTTTTTATTTTCTTGTTCCACAAATATACACATTTTTTTCTAAAAAAACTTGTTTAGTGCACAAAAGTATGTATATTTGCACCGGCAAGTCCTACACGACCAGCTCCTACAAAATCCTCCAGGGTGGGAACACAGCAAAGGTATGTGGTTGTAGCGGTGCGATGTAGGTAGCTTGCCATTTTTTATTGACTCAAAGCCCCCTTTCTTTTTGGATTTGCTCATAAGCTTGTTGCACCTGCTTAAACTTTTCCTCAGCTCCTTTTCTGATAGCTTCGTCTTGTGTAATCACCTTGTCTGGGTGATATTTTTTTGCCATTTCACGATAAGCCTTTTTCACCTCAGCATCAGTAGCATTTCGATTGATTTCAAGAATGGTATACGCATCACGAATACTTTCTTTCTGGCTGCGAACAAACATGGCTTTAATACTTTCAAAATCATGTTGTGAAATCGCAAAATATTGTGCAATCTCTTTAATCTGACGTTCTTCTGAGTCACTAACTATACCATCAGCTTTGGCAATTCCAAAAAGAAAATGTAGAATCTGCAAACGAGTTTCGTAGGGAGTACGAGCTCTTAGAAACATACTAACTCGCTGAGCAGATATTTCACGTCCTTTCACTAACTCGTTGAAGGTTCTGAAAACAGCATTAGCTCGATCTTTCCCATACATTTCAACAAAACGAAGCCTGACAAAATCGAGTTCTGATTGGCTGACCTGCCCATTAGCTTTAATAACTAATGAACATAAAGAAAGTAGGTTAACCTCAAAATCTGCTGGACTTACTGTTCGTTGTTGTCGATAATTTGATTGCGATCCATACTGCCCACTTCCGCCAGAGTTATTTGTAAAACTTTTCAACAAATACCCTAAAAAATATCCAATAATAGCCCCAGGCAATTTAAAAAGTAAGTATCCTAATAAAGAAAGTATCCACTGCATATCAATTATTACAAAAATATTAGTAAAAATAAAACTGCTCAAAAAATCAGTTTGACCCAATTTTTTGAACAGTCTCGTGCATTAAATAAAAAAACTGCTTATTTTTTAAATTTAGCATATTTGCTTTTAAACTTATCGATACGTCCTGCGGTGTCAATAAGTTTTGATTTTCCTGTATAGAAAGGGTGAGATGTTCTTGAAATCTCCAATTTCACTAATGGATACTCAGTTCCTTCAACTTCAATTGTTTCTTTAGTGTCGATAGTAGACTTCGTAATAAAGATTTCTTCATTTGACATATCTTTGAAAGCTACCAATCTGTAAGATTCTGGGTGTATTCCTTTTTTCATCGCAATGTATATTTTTTATCCACTTAATTTTTCAAAGGGCAAAGATAGGTATATTTATTTAATTAGCAATAGTTTCAGTTAAAAAATATTGAATTATTTTAGATTAACGTGTATTTTAGCTCATTCAAAATGCTACATCAATATTATCAAACAATTTAAAATCAGTCCTTTGTTCTGAAATGATATTTTTGAAGACACTACTTCACAAAATAATTTAAACTGATAACCACTCCCAAATGCATACTCTCATGTGTGTTATTAAATTGAATAGCATCCTCAATCGAATTCAATTCAAATCCATAACTTGTTGAATATGAATTAAAATTCTCAAAAAAACCTTGTTGATAATCTTCCTGAAGTTGCTTTTGTGTTGATATAAGTAATTCCTTTAGTTGCTGAACTTCTTCTTTTGTCGGCGTATGCCCATCGGGAGCCGTACCTTTTCGATAGGTTTCTATAAAACTCTCAGGCACTTTGGGTGTTAATCCACTAAGTTTATAGCACAATATTTGCTGAGTTGCAACGCAATGAGCTATATTCCATAAAACATTGTTATTGAATCCATTAGGAATTGTTGCTAAACCCTGCTCTGTCAAACTATCTAAATAGTTCAACAATTTAGCACGAGTAGCCTTATGCAGGTTGAATGTTTGTGATGTTAGTTTCATTTGGAATATTTTTTTGATTTACAAAAGTACGGTTTTCTTACAAAAACAGGAAGGATTTATAGGAAAAACAAAATTGATTTAGCAAGTAAAACCACAAACGAGTTCGGCACAAATCACTGAATTAGGTTCTTGTGTTTTCCTTGAATTTTGTAACACGCTCGTTTGGCAGCGTTTTCTTCTGCTTTTTTCTTAGAAGTGGCTCTTGCTTTAGTCACAGAAAAACCTTCCACATAAATTTTTGACACAAAATACTTTGCTCCTGAGCGGTCTTCTTTATCTTCGTCTGTATCAAAGGAAAAAGTGAGTTTGTGTTTTTGACACCATTCAATGAGTAAACTTTTATGGCTAAGAATCTTATCTTCAAGGTTTTTAATATTTATGTAAGGTTTTATCAATTTCCTTTCAATAAATCTCATACACTCACCGTAACCTTTATCGAGATAGATTGCTCCTATAAGAGCTTCAAACAAATTTCCTGTTATATTGTTCCCTAATTGTTTTGGGGGCAATTTTGTGCGTAAAAAATCTAACAATCGCATTTCTTTACCTAATTCATTCAAATAGCGACGTTCTACGATTTTTGATCGCATTTTTGTCAAATACCCTTCATCTTGTTCAGGAGCATTCTTAAAAATATAGTCTGCGATAACTGCTCCCAAAATAGCATCACCCAAAAACTCCAAACGTTCATAGCTTTTCCGTTTGGTTTTATCATATTGATAAGACGGATGCGTAAAAGCTTCGCTATAAAAGGACAACGTCTTTGGAGGATAGCCTAACAGTGCTTCCATTTTGGCATAAAAAACCCCGTCTTTTTTCTTTTTAAAACGGGTAAAACTTAATATTTTTTTTAGATTTATCAAAATGACTATATTTTTTTGAACAAGACACAAGCGTTATGACCTCCAAAACCAAATGTATTACTCATAGCGACTTTGACATCTCTTTTTTGAGCTTTATTAAATGTAAAGTTGAGTTTAGGATCAATACTTTCATCTGCAGTTTCAAAGTTAATTGTCGGAGGAATTATTCCGTGTTTCACAGCTAAAATAGAAGCGATAGCCTCTACAGCTCCTGCAGCCCCCAATAAGTGCCCTGTCATTGATTTTGTTGAATTTAGATTGATGTTATATGCATGTTCTCCAAAAACATCTAACACAGCCTTTGATTCTGCAACATCTCCAAGAGGAGTTGAAGTACCATGCAGATTTATAGCATCCACTTCTTCTGGTTTCAGCCCAGCATCTCTCAAGCAGTTGAGCATAACGTTCTTAGCCCCTAAACCTTCTGGATGTGGAGCTGTCATGTGATTAGCATCTGCGGAAAGTCCTCCTCCTGCCAATTCACAATAGATGGTTGCCCCACGAGCGATAGCATGTTCATATTCTTCTAAAACGAGAGCTCCTGCACCTTCACCTAACACAAAACCATCTCGGGTTGCATCAAACGGACGAGAGGCTCTTGCATAATCATCATTACGTGTAGAAAGAGCGTGAAGAGCATTAAACCCTCCGATTCCTGGTATAGTAACCGCAGCTTCCGAACCTCCAGAAACAATTACATCGGCATATCCCAAACGAATATAGTTCAAAGCGTCTATAATCGCATTAGCCGATGATGCACAAGCAGATACGGTAGCAAAATTAGGCCCTCTAAATCCATACTTGATAGAAATCATCCCAGGAGCAATGTCTACAATCATCTTAGGAATAAAGAAAGGATTAAAGCGTGGACTTCCATCTCCTTTTCCAAAGTTAAGCATCTCATCCTGAAACGTTTCCAGCCCTCCAATACCTGAACCCCAGATAACTCCTACACGGTCTTTATCAATGGTTTCAAGATCAATTTTTGCATCTTTGATAGCCTCATCAGAAGCTACCATAGCATATTGTGTAAATTTGTCTAATTTTCGTGCTTCTTTTCGGTCGATGAAGTCTTCCACCTTGAAGTTTTTTACCTCACAAGCAAATCTTGTTTTGAATTTTGAAGCGTCAAAATGCGTTATCATGCCAGCACCACTTGTACCCGCAATCAAATTCTCCCAATATTCTTGAGTGGTATTTCCTATTGGGGTCAAAGCTCCTAAGCCTGTTACTACAACACGTCTATTTCTCATACAATTAAACAAATTTAGTTCATTAATAAAAAAAACAGTAAGCCATAAGACTAATACGCTGACTCTAAACTGATTCAGTTATTGGCTTACTGCTTACTGCTCATAGCTCACAACTTAAATTATTGTTTAGCCTCTTCAATATATTTGATAGCTTGACCAACTGTTGCGATGTTTTCTGCTTGGTCATCTGGAATTTGAATATCGAATTCTTTTTCGAATTCCATAATCAACTCCACTGTGTCCAATGAATCAGCTCCTAAATCGTTTGTGAAGCTCGCTTCCGTTACTACTTCGTTCTCGTCTACACCTAACTTATCAACGATAATGGCTTTTACTCTTGATGCAATGTCTGACATAATCTTTATATTTTTAAAATTAAATACCGATGGCAAAAGTAATAAACTTTTTTTAAAAACACTACTTTTATTGGTTAAATATCGATGTTTTTTGTTTTTTTAAATCATAACTCATTGTTAAACAGCATCTACACCTCACCTTTTAACAAAATGACTGTTAGACTTTTATTCCGGCTTAGTGATACTGAACCTCTCTGATAACCATATAACGAGCTATACCGTCCACATATTCGACGCGTTCTATCCAATTCCCTCTTTTGTCATAAGTATAAACATAGGCTACTTCGTCCAACATCAAACCTAACCTATCGTATTTAGTTTGTGTGGTAATATTTCCTGAAGAGTCATACTCAAAGACAACCTTATAAATAAGTCTATCTCCTTGGTAAAGAATCGCCTCGACCATTCTACCTTCTGCGTCATAGGAATAGGTCTCACAGTTATCTGGCTTTGATGAACGAGTACTAACATAACGACAGAGTTTTGAAACTCGCCCTGCATCATCGTACTCGTGTGTATATTTACCACATGTTGACTGTTCTGTTTGTACACAAACTTCTTCTATTTCTTGACCCTTATCGTTATTTTTATAAGCATACACTTCAAAAATAGCACCTTGAGAATTATACCCTCGGAATGCTATTTTATTTCCTTTTTGATCGTATAAATAAACGCTTCTTTTGGACATCTTACCATCTGAACCGTAGGTTTCGCGAGCCGTACGCTTCCTTGTATTACTATACCTATAAACCACCTTGTGATTCAACTTACCTTCTTTATCGTAATACAACGCATCAGTTTTGTACCCTTCTCTATCAAAATTGGTTACAACGTCCCCACGCCAATAATCTGCTTTTTTTCCTTTGTAAATAGTTCCGAAACTATCAACGGCCATGTGCGATGTAACTCGCAATGACCTGACGTTTCCAACTAAACCGATTTCCTTCAACTGACTGGTAGGTTTTCGGGGCGGCACCATCTGTGCAAATGTAAAATCACAGAAAAAACTAAATACAATAAATATGATAACTGCAAATTTTTTCATCTCTTTTTGTTTCTAAAAATTAATCTAAACGTACTGAATCTCATACAAAATTACATAAAACGATTCGTTCAGTAAAATTTTTCTGAATTATTTAACAAAAAAAATGTGATTTCCTTGAAAAAACACCTTTTTCCTTGTTTTCTATAAACCTTTCGTATCTTTTAAAAAATCCAAAAAAACACATCTTAATACTATAAATCAATGAGTTAAATAACACTCTCTAAAAAAACAAATGCTACGCAAGTAAAATTCACGTAGCTTTATATTCTTTAGAATGTTATAATGAAATGCAAAACTTGAATAGAACTTAAAGATGTAATGATTTGTTTAGAAATGATGATAATGCTGAGTAGCAAAAATCAAAAATATCCTCAATAGTATGTGATTTTTCTTTCTGTTAATACCTGCGACATACCGTAGATTTCTTCAATGCGTTCAATCCAATTACCTTGGTTATCATACTTGTACGTAAATTTTTTTTGTCCGTACAATTGCCCTCCATTTCCATAGTAATTCTCTTCAATTACATTATTTTTTTCATCATAGACATATTTCAAAACCACTTTTTTACCTTCCTTATCCTCAATGTAACGTTCTGATAGATTTGATTTTGAATCATATATAAATTCGGATTTCATCAAAAAGTTCTCTTTTGAGTCGAGTAACAATTCATTTATCTTAAGCCCTTTTTCATCGTAACAAGCGATTTGTTTTCCTGTAAAAACACCATTAGCATCGTATCCATTTACATCTTCTTTTTGAGTTTTGGAATTGTAGGTATGTTTCATAATCTCTTGCACTTGTTTCTTTTGATTGAACACATCTACTTGTCGCAAAAGGTTGTTGCTCTCGTAAATGTACACCCAACTTCCTATGATTTTTTCATCGGTTGAGAATTGTTCTCCGGAAACCTTGTATCCTTTGATGTTGTACGAAACCAGGGTGTTAAACCCTGTCATTGGACTACCTTTTTGCATCTTTCCGTTGTCATTAATATACTGATATGTAATGCTTTTTACAGATTTAACTTTCCCTTTTAAATTTTCTTTTTCCCAGTCGGTTATAGGAAACTGAGCATATCCCAATAGCGAAAATAGGAATAATAGAGTAACAATATTATATCTCATACCAAATTAATTACTAATTACTTTAATCGTTTCCTTAACTTCTTGTGCGATGCGACGTGCTTCAACCACATTTTCACTAATGATAGTTACGTGTCCCATTTTCCGAAATGGACGTGTTTCACGCTTTCCATAAATATGAGGCGTAACACCTTCCATTGCCATAATTTTTTCAATATTTTGGTAGACTACCTCTCCCGTATGCCCTTCGGCACCTACTAAATTCACCATAACTCCAGCGAGTTTGCTTTCCGTTTTCCCTAAAGGAAGGTTTAAAATAGCTCTCAAATGCTGCTCAAACTGACTTGTGTAGGCCGCTTCAATACTGTAATGTCCTGAATTGTGAGTTCGAGGAGCTACCTCGTTTACTAAAATATCATCTTCTTGTGTTTGAAACATCTCTACCGCCAACAAGCCAACAATTCCAAAGGCTTCAGCCGTTTTCAAGGCTACTTCACGAGCCTTTTGTGCCACAGTATCGGAAATACGTGCAGGACAAATGACATATTCCACCTGATTAGCTTCAGGATGAAATTCCATTTCAACCACAGGGTAAGTTCGCACCTCTCCTTGTAAATTCCGAGCCACAATCACAGCTAATTCATTTTTGAAAGGAATCATGGTCTCAGCAATACACTCTCCCTTAGGCAAACCTTCTAAATCGGTGACCGAACGGACTATCTTTACTCCGTTGCCGTCGTATCCAAATCGAGTACTTTTCCATACAAACGGAAACCTTATGTGAGAATCTTCAATGGCTTTTTTTAACTCTTCAATTGATGGAAAACGGAAAAAATCGGCTGTAGGGATATTATTTTGAGCATAAAATTGTTTTTGAAAACCTTTATTTTGAATAATCTTTAAACTCCTTGCTGAGGGGTAAACCTTAACTCCTTCTTCTTCCAATTTTTCGAGTGCCTCTACATTTACGTTTTCAATTTCGATGGTAAGTACATCTACCTGTTTCCCGAAATTGTAAACTGTATCAAAATCTAATAAGCTTCCTTGAAAAAAACGATTACACGCCAGACGACTTGGAGCGTCCGAACTGGGGTCTAACACAAAGGTTTTGATATCATATTTTCGTGTTTCTGTGAGCAACATTTTACCCAATTGCCCTCCTCCTAAAATTCCTAAGGTAAAATCTGATGAAAAGTAGTTTGCCATACTGATTATTTATCTGTGAATAAGTTTGTCTCTGCACTCTATACATCTTTTGTTAAGAAAGAAGAGTAAGTTCTAATGAAGTATATATTTACCAAAAAGACTGTGTGAAAAGTTGACTTTGAGCAAATCAAACTCCATACAGCCTTTGATAATAGATATGAATATTTTTTTAAACCGTAATAAAGCTTCCAATAGCAGGTAAAAGCAATTCTTTTCCTTTAGCTTTGAAGCTACGTTTTGCTAACTCGTGATCGATTTTAATGAGATTGAACGTATCGTAATTCACTCCCATAATGGTATTACATTTCACGAAATCAGAAGCCATGATAGCATCTTCTACATCCATAGTAAAATTACCTCCAATTGGAAGAATTGCCAAATCTAATTTGTATCGAACAGGAATAAGTTGCATATCAAAATGTAGAGCTGTATTTCCTGCAATGTAAATGGTTTTATCCATTGTTTTGATAATGAATCCACCTGCACAACCTCCTGCTTTGCCGTTTTGAAAAGTAGACGAATGCAAGGCAGGAACAAATTTTAGCACTCCGAAAGGAAAATTATTTCCCCCTCCCAAATTCAACGGATGACCATCGATACCTCGATCGTAAAAATATTCAACAATCTCAAAATTTGAAATTATTTTTGCGTTAGTACGTTTGGCAATTGCCTCAACATCGGTAGTATGATCTTGATGAGCACTGGTTATCAAAATATAATCGGCCTTGATACTATTGATATCAATATGCTTTGCTAAAGGATTCTCTGAAATAAAAGGATCAACTAACAAATAAGTTTCAGCAATTTTTATTCCAACGCATGAATGTCCGTAATATGTGATTTCCATTTTAAGTAATTATGAAATGTGTTTATAATTATAAATTAGTAAGTAAAAGAGTGGCTAAATTACAAAATTTGTCCGATAAAAAACAAAAGTGACATAAAAAAAGTACTCAAAGCGACCTTTTTTAACTCTTTGTCCAAGTTTTTTAACACTTTGTTGTTCTTAACAGTGATTAAATGCAACGCTAATGGAATGAATACCAACAAATAAACAAGCTGCCAACCTGTCTGCAAATGCAATACAGAAAATACTAACATGCTAAGCATCGCTACTACAACCAAATAATAGTGATAGAATTTAGCCAAGTTACTTCCCATTTTGACTACTAAGGTGTTTTTGCCCATAGCTTTATCGTTTTCATAATCACGCATATTATTGATATTCAACACTGCTACACTGAGTAACCCAACAGATGTAGCTGGTAAAAAAATCTTCCAATCTAATTCGTGCAGATACAAAAAGTATGTCCCAACTACGCTAACCAATCCAAAGAAAATGAAAACGAACAAATCACCGAAACCTCGATACCCATAGGCTGACTTTCCCACCGTATACTTAATAGCTGCCACAACACAAGAAACCCCTAACACAAAGAAAATCAACACATAAACCCAGTTTTCTTTCCCAAAAGCTTCATAAATCAAGGCTATTGCAACAAGCATTGACAACAACGCCGTAACGATGATTAGCCTTTTCATTTGACTTTGGGATATTTTCCCGCTCTGTAGCGCTCGTTGTGGCCCTACACGATTGACATTATCAGTTCCTTTAACTCCATCTCCGTAATCATTAGCGAAATTAGAAAGTATCTGAAAGAGAATCGTAGTGAGAAGTGCCAACAAAAAAATATTCCATTGGAAGTACCCTACACGAAAAGCCAACGCACTACCCATAATAATCCCTGAAACAGAGAGCGGTAACGTTCGCAAACGAGCAGCTTTTAAAATCGTTTTTAGTTCCATCATAATGTAATAGGCCACAAAAGTAGGAATTATCAGACGAATAAAAAAATCACTTAGGTAATTCAGGCGCTCGTTCACGCGTAGGAGACGATGATAAAGTATGCTGAAAAGCGATCATGATTCCATGAACCTACACGGTAATGCTTTTCAGCCGAAATTTGCATATTAGCATTAAAAGGTTCTCCTTTAGTGTGCATCACTCCCAAATACTGTGGAGGCGTATAAACCCCTGTATGCAAACTCGTTTCAGTTGCCGTGGGGACTACCAAACCTCCATTATTTAACCACGAAGAATTATAATCTTCAGTGTAGGAATATGAAAATCCACCTTGTAACGACAATCGGTCGATCCATATTCGATTCAGTTGCCATCGCGAACGGTTACTTAAAGTGATGGCATAATCTTTCTTTTCATTTTTTGCTTGAAAATTAACCTCATTTTCCTTGTCCTTTCTAACTCCATCTAAATTAGTTCGCAAGGTCATTGACAGCGAGTTATGAAAAAAATCATCACGCTCTGTAGTCCATATAGCACTCCCTGTCAATCTGTTAAAACCATTTAAATTATTGACCGGTTGGTTATTCGAGTTTAAGTAATCCAGTGAAAGACTTAGTTTGCCTATCTTGGGGGATAACTGAAAGCCTTTTCCTACCGAAATGGATTGCCCTCCTCCCTGTAATTTAGCATCTATCAAAAAAGGATGAATACCTGCTTTACGCTCAATAATAACCAAGCCCGTAGTGGCATTTCCATATTTAGCATCAGCAATTCCTGTAATAACTTCAATTTTTTCGATATTTGACGTGGGTATCGTTCTCAAATCCAACCCTGAATTAACATTTGATGAATAACTCGTAGTAGCTATTGTCCCTTTATAAGTTTGCATATTTTCATCATTAGAAAGAGGCATATCATCTAATATATAACCCACCCCGAAAGCATTGTTGCCAGTGTTAATTGCCGTTCGCATATTCAACACCTTCGGTGAAGTAAAATTAGAGGCAACTATCCTTTGCCCTGGAAGCTGCTGCAGTACATCAGCTAACGAAAAAGATTGGAATTGACTAATCGCGTATTTGTTGAGTACAATTTTCGAATTTGCTACCCCTTTTTCAGGGATACTTGCCGTTACTACCACATCATCCAATCGTAAGGTTTTATCCTTCAGAACAATTCGTATCGAAGAAGAAGGTGAAGAACCTACCAATGATTCCTCTTCTTTTCCTAACATCTTGAATCTTAATAAATATTCTTGATGAAAAGTAATCGAAAACTTACCTTCTTTATTTGAAGTTGTCCAACGTCCTGATTTTTCATCAACAATGACTACTCCATGTAAAGGCTCATCATGAGTATCAACCACAACCCCAGCAACTTGTTGTGAAAAAACCTGTATGGAAACAAATAGTAATATGTACAAAAACAAAAACTTCATTATTGAACTCTAAATTCGGGGCAAAAATATTATTTTTATTTACTCTAAACAAACTTAAACGTTTTATTTAAAAACAAAAACTCAAAAACAAAAATAAACAACTACATATCAACTAATTAGTAAACACCTTATTTCATACCATAAAAACCAAAATCTAATCTAATCACAAAGCAATAGAGAAAACATTTCAACTTTCAAATGTATTTCTTTTTATTTTTCACTTTTTTTTATACTTTTGTCGGATAAATACAGAGGATTATGTCTTGGTTTAAAAGAACAGCAAAAGGAATACAAACCTCTACTGAGGAAAAAAAAGATACACCAAAAGGATTATGGTACAAGTCTCCGAGCGGAAAAATCGTTGAAACTGAAGAACTTGCTACTAATTATTTCGTAAGTCCTGAGGATGAGTACCACGTACGTATCGGAAGTAAGGAATATTTCCAGATTCTTTTCGATAATAATGAATTCAAAGAATTAGATGCCAACCTATCTTCAAAAGACCCACTGGAATTCGTCGACACGAAATCCTATGCCACCCGCCTAAAAGAGGCTGAACAAAAAACAGGTTTAAAAGACGCTGTACGCACGGCTGTAGGAAATTCTAAAGGAGAGAAATTGGTGGTTGCGTGTATGGATTTTGCCTTTATTGGTGGTTCAATGGGAAGCGTAGTAGGTGAAAAAATTTCTCGTGCTATTGATTATGCCATCAGAAAGAAACTTCCTTTCTTAATGATTTCAAAATCAGGAGGTGCCAGAATGATGGAAGCAGCTCTTTCACTAATGCAGATGGCGAAAACTTCGGTGAAATTAGCTCAGTTAGACGAGGCTAGATTGCCCTACATATCGCTTTGTACCGACCCTACGACAGGGGGGACAACGGCTTCATATGCTATGCTTGGTGACATCAACATCGCTGAGCCTGGTGCTTTGATTGGATTCGCAGGGCCACGCGTGGTAAAAGACACCACAGGTCAAGACCTCCCTGAAGGATTCCAAACCGCCGAATTTGTTTTAGAACACGGATTCTTAGACTTTATTGTAAATCGGAAAAATCTGAAAAACAAAGTAAATCTATACATCGATTTGGTGATGAATCGCCCGCTTCGATAAAAAAACATAACACAACGAGCGATTTTATCAGTCGCTCGTTTTTTTTGCAAAGATATGAAATACCAAACACAGAAAGGAACAGTTTCGGCAAAGGCTCCAAGCAACATTGCCTTAGTCAAATATTGGGGAAAACGCAAAAATCAACTCCCTGCAAACCCGTCGATTAGCTTAACGTTAAACAATAGTTATACGGAAACAACCATTCATTTTGAACAGCTAACCACCCCAACGGATGACTTTCAGTTTGAATTTTTCTTTGAGGACAAGCCTAAACCTACTTTTCACCCTAAAATCACTACGTTTCTTGAACGGATTTATGAATATATGCCTTTTTTAAAGGATTTCCATTTAGAAATTCATTCGAGTAATTCGTTTCCTCATAGTAGTGGCATCGCTTCATCAGCAAGTAGTATGGCAGCTCTTTCGTTATGTTTGATGCAAATGGAAAAATTGCTATACCCTCATTTGGCAGAAGATGAAACCTACTGGCAAAAGGCCTCCGTATTAGCACGTTTAGGCTCTGGAAGTGCTTGTAGAAGCATACAAGGGAAAATCGTAGTATGGGGAAAACATACTGAAATACAGGGAAGTTCGGACAAATACGGGGTTGTGTACCCATATAAAGTTCACGAAATTTTCAATAATTTTCAAGACACTATACTATTGATTGACAAAGGACAAAAACAAGTAAGTAGCTCTCTTGGTCATGACTTGATGCACGATCATCCGTTTGCAGAACGACGCTTTGAACAAGCTCACGAGAACATCAGCAAGTTAATCCCTATTTTTGAAAATGGTGATTTGGACAAATTTATAGAAATCACAGAAAGTGAAGCTCTTACCCTACACGCTATGATGATGACCAGCACTCCTTACTTCATACTAATGAAACCTAATACGTTAGAAGTAATTCAACGCATATGGCGATTCCGAGAAGAGACAAAAACTCCTGTTTGCTTTACACTTGATGCTGGTGCAAACGTACATGTTTTGTATCCAAATTATTGTAAGAATGAAGTGATACAATTTATTCAAAAAGAATTAGTTGTGTATTGTGAAAATAAGCAGTATATTTGCGACCACAATTAAGTCAATGAATAATTAACAAATAGCAACGAAGTAATTACGAATTAGATTAATTTGTACCTTTAAATTCGTAATTAGCTTTGAACCCTAGGACAGCAATTTGAAATTGTTCGTTGTCAATTAAAAAATCATTAATTTAATGAAAAGACCTCTTTTTTACTCGAAAATATTGCTCTTTGGCGAGTATGGAATCATAAAAGATTCCAAAGGATTGGCTATACCGTATAATTTTTATAACGGAGCCTTGAAAACATTCGATGAGGCTGACCCTAACAAACTTGAAGAGGCAAGAAAATCAAACCGAGCGTTAGCTGATTTTTCGGTATATCTGGAACAACTTTCGACCGAAAACCCTGAAATTGTTACTTTTGACATCGCTCAACTGAAAAGCGACATCGCCGAGGGAATGTACTTCGACAGTAGCATCCCACAAGGATATGGCGTGGGAAGTAGTGGTGCGTTGGTAGCTGCTATTTATCATCAATATGCTCATGACAAAATCACTGTTTTGGAGAATTTGACTCGTGAAAAACTTTTGAAACTAAAGACTATTTTCGGTAAAATGGAATCCTTTTTCCACGGCACCTCGTCTGGATTAGATCCTTTGAACAGCTACCTTAGTTTACCGATTTTAATTAAATCAAAAGATCATATTGAACCGACAGGAATTCCCTCTCAAGCAATTAACGGCAAAGGGGCTGTCTTTTTGTTGGATAGTGGAGTTGTAGGAGAAACCGCTCCTATGGTGCGTATTTTCATGGAAAAAATGAAAAATGAAGGCTTTCAAAGTATGCTCAAAACGGAATTTATTGAATACACAAACGCCTGTATTGATGATTTTCTGAAAGGAAACATCAAATCACTATTTAGCAATGTCAAAAAACTTTCAAAAGTGGTGTTAAACAATTTCAAACCGATGATTCCTGCTGAATTTCACACTCTTTGGAAACAAGGTATCGACACTGGAGATTATTTCTTAAAACTTTGTGGATCAGGAGGAGGGGGTTATATGTTAGGTTTTACCGAAGATTTGGAAAAAGCTAAAAAGACTCTCGCTGGACACAAAATAGAGGTGGTCTATCAGTTTTAATAGTAACCATTGGAATTCAATTGCAGCTAGATTTAAAGCATATTCTCTTCTCAGTGAGAAGCTACTTTTGGAAAATTATTAATTTACTGCACATCAGATAAATATATTTTAATATTCATTATCAACAAACCCCGAAATTCGGCAAAAAAGCTGAAAATCGGGGTTTCTACTAAATTGAATGTTTTTTAAGTATCCACACCGCTAAAATACTTCAGATATTGGAAAAACTACTAAAAAAGTTTAAAACACAAGACTTAATCATTTTACAAAAAACATCTAAAAAGTAAAAATCCAACAGTTTTTTTATCTGAACTGCTTGGATTTTTTTGTGTCTAAATTTTAGGTAAAATGAACATTTTAAAAGTATGCCTATTTATCAAATGTTGATAAGTTTGTGCATAAATATTCTAGATTTTAAGATTTATATATCTTTTATTTGCATAGCTTCGTAGTGTGATAATTAAAAATATCATAAATCTATTAATCAAGTAGTTATAGATTTTTTTTGTTATCACAAAACTCAATCGTTTTTTTTGAAAATTTCAGAAATTGAATCACTTCCACTAACTATATTTTGCATCGACTTAACCTTTGAATAATCTCATCTGTAAAACGATTTATTATGTCAAAATTCACAAAATTAACACCCGAACAACTAAAAACGAAATGTAATTTTATTGAGAATTACCTAACATCGCAAAATGCAGCGAGTGGCTCTTTGTTTGATTCTAATGCTAATGTTTCTAACAAAAACATAGCCACGATGGAAGCTGAACTGAATAAAGATATTAATATTCAGGTAAATAGAATGTTGGTTTCACGCAAGATTGCTCAGCTTTTTGGTCAGGATTTAGCCAATGAATACATCAGGCAAATTGAAGAACACGAAATTTATGTACACGACGAAACTAGTCTGAAACCTTATTGTGTGAGCGTTTCGATGTATCCTCTTTTGCTTGACGGATTGTTGAAACTTGGTGGCGAATCCAAAGCTCCGAAGCATTTAGCGAGTTTTTGTGGCTCGTTTGTAAATTTCTTATTTTCAGTATCTTCTCAGTTTGCTGGGGCAGTGGCAACGGTTGAATTTTTGATGTATTTTGACTATTTCGCTCGAAAAGACTACGGAAAAGACTACCTAAAAACGCACACAAAAATAGTAGAAAACGAAATGCAACACGTGGTGTATGCTATCAATCAACCTGCGGCGGCACGTGGTTATCAATCTGTTTTTTGGAATATTTCTTTGTACGACAAACCTTATTTCGATTCGATGTTTGGGAATTTTGTTTTCCCCGACGGCAGTAAACCAATTTATGAATCGTTGGATAAAATCCAAAAATATTTTATGAAATGGTTCAATAATGAACGAAAAAAAGCCATTCTGACTTTTCCTGTGGTTACGGCGGCGATGCTAACCAAGGACAAAAGAGTTCACGATGAAAATTTTGCCAACTTCTGTGCCGAAGAACTTAGTGAAGGAAATGCATTTTTCATCTATCAGTCCGACAATGCCGATTCACTGGCGAGTTGTTGTCGTTTGCGAAATGAAATTTCGGACAATACGTTCAGTTATTCGTTGGGTGCAGGTGGCGTTTCCACAGGAAGTATCAATGTGATTACCATCAATATGAACCGATTGTATCAAAAAGGGCTTTCTTTGGAAAAAATGATTGATAACATTCATAAATATCAAGTTGCGTATCGTGCTATTATTCAGGATTATAAAGATGCTAAAATGCTTCCTGTGTACGATGCAGGATTTATTTCGCTTGACAAACAATTTCTTACCATAGGAATCAACGGAATGGTGGAAGCCGCAGAATTCTTAGGATTAAAAATATCTGATAATGAGGAATATAAATCATTTGTCAATAAAAATTTAAAGCTGATTTACGAAAAGAACAAGGAAGCCAAAGCAAAATACGGCTATATGTTTAATACAGAGTTTGTTCCTGCTGAAAATTTGGGTGTGAAAAATGCCAATTGGGATAAATCTGATGGGCTTTTTGTTCCGAGAGATTGTTACAATTCATATTTTTATGTAGTTGAAGATGAATCTGTTAATATAATAGATAAATTCTTTATGCACGGACACGAATATATCCAATTTTTGGACGGAGGCTCGGCATATCACTGCAATTTGGAAGAATATCCAACCCAAGAGGGATTTTTGAAGCTACTCAATGTAGCTGCGAAAACGGGTTGTAATTATTTCTGTTTCAATGTAAAAGTAACTTATTGTAATAGTTGTGGTTATATCAATAAACACACCACTGACCATTGTGTAAAATGCCATTCCACTGATGTTGATTACGCTACTCGCATCATCGGTTATTTGAAAAAAATAAGTAATTTCTCGAAAGACAGACAAAAGGAAGCCAAAAAAAGATATTATGGCAATACTGCGGTATAGCGAGTATGATATTGTATTACAGGAAGTTCCTAATGAAATTTCGCTTTGTTTCACGATAACAGGTTGTCCGTTAGCTTGTGAGGGGTGCCACTCTGAGCATATCTGGAATCCGAATTTTGGACAGCCTTTAACGCTTAGTTTGTTGGAAAAACTCATTGAAAAGTATGAGGGAACTATCAGTTGTGTGCTTTTTATGGGAGGAGAATGGAATATTGATCAGCTGCTGAAATTTATTACGATTGCAAAAGAAAACAATTTAAAAACAGCACTTTACACGGGATTAAATATCAAGCAGGTAGCTCGAAAATATCCACAATTATTGGAGCGTTTGGATTACATCAAAACGGGCAAATGGATTCCCTCATTAGGCGGACTTGATAGCAAAACCACAAACCAACATCTGTTAGAAATCAAAACAGGAAAAATATTAAACCATTTCTTTTGGAAGGAATGATTATTAGGAAAAATATGAAATAACTTTTTAGATATATTACAGTTGAAACCACATAAGAATATTAGGAGAATTCAACTTGCTAGTTGTAAATAAAAAAGAGGGCTATAACTATAAACACGGTTACTTCGGAAAGTTCTACATTTTCAAATAAAAATCCTTTGTAAGAGAAATATACGCTTCCGTATACTGACCTCGACCTTTTTCAATTACCAATAAATCAGAGGTATACTCCCCCTTGTTTTTGATAAAAGCAATCAAGCTACGTTTCAATTCGCTCTGTTCATTACCTTTGACACGAGTGATTTTCTGAGGAAATAATCCCTTACTTTGAGCTAAACTTATAAATCTTTCTTCTTCCTGAAATGGAATAATGACTGAAAAAACACCTTCATCGCTAAGTAATTGCACTACTCCATCCATAAGAGTCTCGAAAGGTAATGAGTCTTCAAAACGAGCTTTGTTCCTTGCCAACGAATTGGTTCTATAATTTTCGGTATAGAACGGCGGATTTGAAATAATTAGGTCATATGGCTCTTCTCCTTGCATTTCTTCAGCAAATTCTTGAAAGGAAGCAAAATAACAAAAAAGCCTGTCACTCCATGGACTATTTTCAAAATTTTCAGTACATTCAATGAATGAACTTTCATCAATTTCAACAGCATCGATGGTCATTGCATCGGAACGCTGTGCCAACATCAAGGACAAAACTCCTGTCCCTGCACCAATGTCTAATATACGATGTGGAAAATGATCAACAGACACCCATGCCCCTAAAAGTACATTATCTGTACCTATTTTCATGGCACTTTGGGATTGCGAAACTGAAAATTGTTTGAACTTGAAAATCATTTGAATAATGAGTCACGACAATTAAACAAACAAAAACGCCTCCTTATTGATTACTTTTTGAGAAAAGTAATCAATTGAGTTTTCCATTAATTCTGTGATAAGTCCTTTTTTGAAAGGTTGCATCGCATAGTGGATAGGACAAGGAAATTCTTCGGAACAAGCCTTAAGCCCCATAAAACAGTTTGAAAAATTTTCAACATCATCCAAATTTTCAATAATTGTGATCAAAGGAGCTTGTTTTTCATGATCTGTCAACCAAAATCCTCCTTTTGGCCCTTTAGTGGAGCTAATAACTTTCTTTTTAGCCAAAGTTTGCAAGATTTTAGCCAAAAAAGGCGATGGTATATTTAATTTTTTGGAGATTTCCTTAGTTCCTATCTTATTACTCTCTGAGCCATTAATCGCCAAATAAATAACAGCATTAATGGCATACTTACTAGGGTTGGAAAGCATATTTCTTTATCATCTACATTAGCGGACAAAGTTACTACTTTTTATTTGATTTGTAATTATTTTTCGTATTTTTGTCCAATAATAACCTAAAAACGCTTCTTACACATGACACACAAGGCAGGGTTTGTAAACATAATTGGAAATCCAAATGTAGGAAAATCAACTTTAATGAATGCTTTCGTCGGCGAAAAACTTTCCATCATAACCTCCAAAGCTCAAACCACCCGACACCGCATCTTCGGAATTGTTAGTGGCGACAATTTTCAGATAATTTTTTCTGACACTCCAGGAATTATCAAACCTGCTTATGAATTACAACATTCAATGATGGATTTTGTAAAAAGTGCTTTTGAAGATGCTGATGTGTTAATATATATGGTTGAAATTGGTGAAAAAGAACTGAAAGACGAGGCTTTTTTTGAAAAAATAAACCGTATGCAAGTACCCGTGTTGCTTTTGATCAACAAAATAGACAAATCATCACAAGAAACTTTGGAAAACCAAGTAGCTTATTGGAAAGAAAGAGTTCCTAAAGCCGAAATTTTCCCTATTTCTGCCTTGGAAGGCTTTCAAACTGCAGAAGTTTTTAATCGCATTGTAGAATTATTACCCGAATCACCCGCGTTTTTCCCAAAAGATCAACTGACAGACAAACCCGAACGTTTTTTCGTTAATGAAATCATTCGAGAGAAAATATTGATAAACTACAAAAAGGAAATCCCTTATGCAGTAGAAGTAGAAACAGAGTCATTTGTCGATTCAGAACATATTATTCACATTCGAGCCGTGATTATGGTGGAGCGCGAAACCCAAAAAGGAATCATCATTGGACATAAAGGGGAAGCCTTAAAAAAAGTTGGCACACAAGCTCGAGCTGATTTGGAAAAATTTTTCGGCAAACAAATTCATATTCAAATATTTGTGAAAGTGAACAAGGATTGGCGTTCCAACTCTCGACAATTGCGACGCTTCGGATACAGCCAGTAGATTTATATGATATAAAAGAGTAAAAAGCTCCAGCAACTCAAATTATTCAACACTTTTTTACAAACCTTTTATAACATAAAATGTAGCTTACATCATTTTAAAAACTAGCGATTCTCTTTTTTTTGAAATAAATTTATATCTTTGCACAAAAAAGAAACAGTATGTTAGCTAATAGTATATTTTTAGGAATTCCAGGGCCTTGGCAAATTGCAGTGGTTGTTATCCTTATTCTTCTTCTTTTTGGAGGTAAGAAAATACCTGAGTTGATGCGTGGATTAGGAAGTGGCATCAAAGAATTTAAAGATGCAACCAAGGAGCCAAACAAAGATGAAACTAATTCTTCAATAGAGAAAAAGCAGGAGTAATTAATTCTTTGAAGACAGTCTTTTCGCAAAGCATTTTTTGCATAAAATTATCGAAGATAACTATACTATCCGGAAAAATCTTTTTCAGGCTAAATACAGATGCGAATACCGTAAAATCTTGTGGTAAACTAAAACTAAGATGTTTGAGCTAAAGTTTTTCGGATAGTTTCTTTTCAACGATTTCCTACAAAACAATCCATTTTGAATTTATCGAATTCTTCATCGAAAGTCGAGGCTTTCGACCGTTTTTTTTCTCAACGACTTTTGCAGTGGTACAATAGCGAAAAAAGAGATTTGCCGTGGCGACAAACCACAGATCCTTATAAAATATGGCTATCCGAAATCATCCTACAACAGACCCGTGTTGCACAGGGATTGCCTTACTATGAGCGTTTTACAAACCATTTCCCCTCTGTTTTCGACTTAGCAAATGCATCCGAAGAACAGGTACTGAAGCTATGGCAAGGCTTAGGATATTATTCCCGTGCAAAAAACCTACATCACACCGCTAAAACGATTGCTTTTGACCTCAATGGAAATTTCCCTACAACACATAAGGAATTATTGAAACTCAAAGGCATAGGTGATTACACAGCAAGCGCCATTGCATCTATTTGTTTTTCAGAATCTTGCGCTGTTGTTGATGGAAATGTTTATCGAGTTTTAGCCCGTGTTTTTGGCATAGAAACTCCTATCGACACTACCTCAGGTATTATTCAGTTTAAAAAATTGGCTACCAAACTATTAGATCCAAAAAATGCGGGAGTTTACAACCAAGCTATTATGGAATTCGGAGCGATACACTGCAAACCACAACTGCCTATGTGCGAAAGTTGTGTCTTTTCAGACAAATGTGTTGCTAAAAATCAAAGTAAAGTAGAAAGGCTACCCGTAAAAATTGGGAAAACAAAAATACGAAAGCGTTATTTTAACTACATCGTACCTATTGATAATCAGAAGCATACAATATTGAATAAACGTAACAATAAAGATATCTGGCAAGGATTGTATGAATTTCCACTCATAGAAACTGAAAAACCTTACTCGGAAGCAGAAATAAAAGCCGAAATAGATAAGATATTCGACTGTATAACAGATATTTACCTACATAAATACGAAAAGATTCACAAATTATCACATCAGCATATTCACACTCAGTTTTGGATAATCTCCATGGAATATTCATTGAAAAATAGCATTGATAAAGAGGAAGTTAAAAACTATCCTGTATCGGTTTTAACAGCAAATTTCTTGAAAGAATTTTGGTTTTTTAGAAATTAATTGTACTTTTGTCGAAAGCCTCAACACATTTTTTATCTATTCGATTGGACAGAAGCTTGGATTCAAGTGTAGAAAGAAACAAAATAAAGCCCCATCAGCAAGACAAAAATAAAAAAATTATTATCCGTTTTGTGTGTATGAGAAAAAGGAAATAATTTATTGTCTAATTCTTCTAACCAAAAACGATTAGAAAATACAACATAAACCCTTAAAAATTGAATACTATGAGTGCAGGAACATTAAACAAAGTGATGCTTATTGGGCGTTTGGGAGATAAGATAAAATTGACCTATTTTGAAGGAGGTAATTGTGTTGGACGTTTTTCATTAGCTACGAATGAGGAGTATACCAACAAAACAACTAACGAAAAAGTAGTTGAAACAGAATGGCATACAGTGGTGGTTCGTAACAAACAAGCTGAAATTATTGATAAATATACCTCCAAAGGTGATTTGATTTATGTTGAAGGACGGATAAAAACTCGTCAATGGCAAGCCGAAGACGGAACAACTCGTTACACAACCGAAATCTATGCCAACGAATTTACGCTTCTGCCGAACAGCCGAAAGGAAGAAAAATCAGAGAAGAAATCACCTGCGGATGACGTAAATAAAAGTCTGCCTTTTTAAAAACATTGTTTAACTAATATTAAAATTTTGGACTCAGAGCCTCCCCTTACCTTACTTTTGATGCCGTTAATGGCAGTGGAAACTATTGCGTTGCAATTTAGTATACTTGATTGGAATATTATTTTGCAATTTGCTGTTTTTTTAATACTCTTAGGTTGTTCTGCCTTGATTTCAGGGTCTGAAGTGGCACTTTTTTCACTTTCACCAACCGAAGTGAATAGCCTCAACGATGGAAAATCGGCAGTGGGAGGCATTATCGCTCGCTTGGTCGAAAATCCAAAGAAATTGTTGGCTACAATATTGATTTCTAATAATTTAGTAAATATTTCCATCATCTTATTATTCGTAGATTTGGGAGATTTTCTCTTCGGAAGCATTGAGAGCGAAATCCTGCGGATGATTTTAGATGTAGGGGTTGTTACATTTATGATTTTACTCTGTGGGGAAATCGTCCCGAAGATATATGCAAACCGGAATAATATACTTTTTTCCAAAACTGTGGCATATCCAATCTATGTTTTAGACACGCTTTTCACACCACTCAGCATCCCGATGAAAGGATTTACATCTTTGATTCACAATAAATTAGGAAAACAGTCTACACACATATCCGTAGGACAATTATCTCAAGCCTTAGAATTAGCATCGTCTGATGACACAACTAAGGAGGAAAAGAAAATTTTGGAAAGTATTGTTTCATTCGGAAATACGGAAACTCGCCAAGTGATGGTTCCTCGTATTGATATTTTTGCATTGAGTGAAACCCTGACTTTCAAGGAAGTAATCACCGAGATTGTGCGAATGGGCTATTCGCGTATTCCTGTTTACAACGAAAGTCTGGACGATATCACAGGGATTATCTACATCAAGGATTTACTTTCTCATTTGGAAAACGACGATTTCGACTGGCTAACTGTTAAGCGCAAGGCTTTTTTTGTCCCCGAGAACAAAAAGTTAGACGATTTGCTCAGCGAATTTCAGGAGATGAAAATACATTTAGCGGTGGTAGTTGATGAGTATGGTGGCACTTGTGGCATTATTACTTTAGAAGATATCATAGAGGAAATTGTCGGAAACATAAACGATGAGTTTGACGATGAGGATGTTATCTATTCCCAAATTGACAAGGACACCTACGTTTTTGAAGGAAAAACAGTGCTAAAAGATTTCTATCGGATTATGCAACTAACAGATGAAGAGGAACTTATATTTGAGGAAAAAGAAGGAGAAGCAGAAACCTTAGCTGGTTTTTTGTTAGAAATTGCGGGGGATTTCCCTCAGAAAGGCGTTCCTATTGTATTTGAGAACTACCAATTTACTGTTCAGGAATTTGACAAAAAACGTATAAAACAAATCAAAATACACAGAGAGAACAATGCGTAGTTTATTATTTATCACATTGATTTTCACAATATTAAGCTGTGAAGAAACAGCGTTACCAAAACCAAAGGCTGCTCTTCGATTAGAATACCCACAGGCGGAATATAAAAACTATGCTAAGGACTATTGCCCATTTGAATTTGAAACTAACACTTCTGCATTTGTGAAAACTAAGAAGGATGATTCATGCGACTTTGATGTTGAATATCCCGCAATGAAGGCTACTATTTATATATCATATAAGAAAGTAAAAGACAATATTCGCCATTTGTTGCGCGATGCTCAAAAGTTTACATTTGAACACACCATCAAAGCAGACAATATTGCTTCCAATCAATTCGTAAACGATTCTACTCGCGTGTATGGGATGTTTTACCAAGTTTATGGCAATGCAGCTTCACAGGCTCAATTCTACGCCACTGATAGCACCACACATTTCATTTCGGGTTCGGTCTATTTCAAAGTAGTACCTAACTATGATTCAATTCAACCCGCAAGCCATTATTTGGAAAAAGATGTTCGCCGAATTATGGAAACCCTACGATGGAAATAAGACAATATACATGGAAAAATAATAGCATGTGAAAAACACTTCTTTTCAAAATATTTTCACAATTAATAGAAAACAACCTGAATACGCGAGAAAAACAAGATGATAGAGAAAAAAGATATTAGAGCATTAAGCAAAGTAGAGTTACGAGATTTCTTTGTAACCCATGGAGACAAGGCTTTTCGTGGAAATCAGGTATATGAATGGCTATGGAATAAAGGTGTGCACTCCTTTGAGGCTATGACCAATTTACCGAAACAAACTCGTGAAATGCTTGAAAATCATTTTTCGATAAACCATATTCAAGTGGACGTGATGCAACGAAGTGCTGATGGAACTATCAAAAATGCGGTTCGCCTTCACGACGGATTATTGGTAGAATCGGTATTGATTCCTACCGATACTAGAACCACAGCTTGTGTGTCAAGTCAGGTAGGATGTAGTTTGAACTGTAAATTTTGTGCTACAGCCAGACTAAAACGTATGCGTAATCTACAGCCTGACGAAATTTTCGATCAAGTAAAAGTCATTGACAATCAAAGTCGTATATTTTTCAACCGTCCCTTGTCAAATATTGTTTTTATGGGAATGGGCGAACCTCTAATGAACTACAACAACGTGCTATCGGCAATCGAAAAAATCACTTCCGATGAAGGATTAGGAATGTCGCCCAAAAGAATAACGCTTTCGACTTCAGGAATTCCGAAACTAATCCGAAAAATGGCAGACGACGAAGTCAAATTCAAATTAGCGGTATCATTACACTCCGCCATTGACGAAGTACGAACATCCATAATGCCATTTAACGAAAACTTTCCTTTATCAGAACTTCGTGAAGCTTTGGAATATTGGTACCGAAAAACTAAAAACAAAATCACCTACGAATATGTAGTATGGAAAGACATCAACGACAAGAAAAAAGACGTAGATGCTTTGATAAAATTTTGTCGTTTTGCTCCTTCCAAGGTAAATTTAATTGAGTACAACCCAATTGACGATGGCGACTATCAACAAGCGGACAGTTCCGCCATTGACATGTACCAAACTATGTTGGAAAATGCTGGGATTACGGTTACCGTTCGTCGCTCTCGAGGCAAAGATATTGATGCTGCCTGTGGTCAATTAGCTAACAAACGATGAAGTGGTATGGAAAGGTTTTAAATAGTTTGGTTCGAAATAGGCAATATCCTCAAAACAAGCATTTCTATATCTTTCCTCTGCATACGAAATCATATCTTTTGCCTGTGGATACTTATCACTAACAAAAACTGCATTAGGGTGATTACATATGGCAGAAAATTTCATTGCTCCATCTCCCAAAAAGGTAACTTTTCCTTTATTTAACCACTCTTGATAGCTGTTTTCATCAAGTATTTTTGCTTGAGTTGCTTCTAACTCATTGTTATTTTTATCAAAAACAGCACTATACACCTCCATACGTCGAGCATCCAACATAGGAATAACAAACTGACTGTCAGAAATTTGTTTAGCCAACACCTGTAATGTAGGTACAGAAATTAAAGGAACACCCAATGCAAAGCACAAACCTTTAGCAGCTGACACACCAATCCGCAATCCTGTGTAAGAACCCGGACCTCCACTGATAGCAATAGCATCTATTTCTTTCATCGGAAGATTTGCATCAGCAAGTACTTTTTCAATAAAAAGATGTAATGTTTCGGCATGTGTAAACTTACCTTTATTTTCCGATTCTTCGGCAATTGATACCCCATCGCGAGCAACTACTACCGAACAATTAATTCCCGATGTTTCTATACAGAGAATGTTCATTTTTATATTTGATTTTGTATAACAAAATATTTCCTATGTAACAATACTGTTTACAAAGAAATACACTTCGATTTGAATGAGACTGAGCGAAGAGCCTTTTTTTGGAATTTTTAGAAAAACATTAATATTCAACATTTTTACAAATACATTCTTCTTTAAAATAGACCTTTTCGGACAGTCTCTTCTACTATTTTGAATACCTTATGCCAATAGAACTTGTTCGAAATTAATCATTATAAGTTGAAACCTCGCTCAAAAAATCATACAACAAGCGAATACCAACACCTGTCCCACCAGCTTTGAAATAGCGGAAAGGAGCGTTCAAAAACGCAGTTCCTGCGATATCGATATGTACCCAAGGATAATTGGTAAAATGTTCTAAAAACTTCCCAGCTGATGAAGCTCCTCCTTCGGGATTTCCTAAGTTTTTGATATCGGCAATGGGAGATTTTAAATCTTCTCCGAACTCATCCCAAAAAGGAAGTTCTACCAAACGCTCAAATACCTTATCCCCAGATCGTTGTAAACGTTTTTTGATTTCATCGGAAGCATTCCCCATAAAAGCACTACCGTAGTGTCCCGTAACGCGAGCCGCAGCTCCTGTAAGTGTAGCTAAATCAATAACCAATTCTGGGTTCAAACGCTGTGCATAAGTCAAAGCATCCGCTAAAATAAGCCGTCCCTCAGCATCTGTATTCTTAATTTCAACAGTCATTCCGTTCATCATTGTCAACACATCATCGGATACGATAGCATTAGAGTTTATTCGGTTGTCGGTGGCAGGAATTAGCCCTACTACATGCAGTGGCAATTGATTTTTGGCTACGGCACACAACAAGCCTACTACAGCTGCCGCACCCGCCATGTCGGCCTTCATCGTATCCATGTAATTTCCAGGCTTGATGTTATAACCTCCCGTATCATATACTACACCTTTCCCTACAAACACATAAGGTTGTTGATTTTCAGCATTTTTAGGCTTCCATGTAAGAATATTAAAAGTAGGAGGCACTTCACTACCCGCATTCACACCCAATAATCCACCCATCTTCAAATCTTGGATTTCTTGCTTACGGAGTACACTAACCTCAAATCCAAAATGCTTACTGAGAACTTCGATCTCTTCGGATAAACGCGTGGTTGTCAATGCCAAAGGAGGTTCGTTTACCAAATCACGAGCAACTGCAACCGATGCCAACAAATTATTAAACTGAGTAAGTTCGGTTACTGGTAAATCAACGTATACAGATATTTCAGGTTGAGAATCTTCCTTAGTTTTATACTTATTAAACTGGTAGTCAGACAACTGCATTCCTTCCAAAACACACATTGTGAGGTCTTTATCTACTGATGAATGAATATAAACTTCTGTATATTTTTCTTTTTTAAAAGTAGTAAGAAGTTCGTTTCCAAGTTGTCGAGCTTTTTCTCTTTCGGCATTAGTATCTTTCCCTTTTTCAAGTAGCAAAGCAACCACTAAGGGTCGTTCTAATAAAGGGAATGCCACTACTATATTTTGCTGTTTTTCAGTATGTTTTTTCAAATATGTGTGTAAAAAATCAGGCGTTTGCTCTACTTCGGTAGCAATGTAAGCTGTTACATCACCTATTTGCTGATTTTGTGTAGGATATATTTTCATGTGATATTCTGTACAAAAAGAGCGTATCTAAAATACGCTCTGAATGATTATTTATTTTCTTCTGTTGCTTCTTCGCTAAGAGCTTCGGTTTCTGTTTCTTCTAAAAAGCCTTTTTCAAGCAGTAAGTTGTACCATTGGATTACCTTTTTGATATCACTTGCATACACACGATCTTCATCATAGTTCGGAAGTACACTGAAGAAATATTCCTCTAATTCTGCTCCACTTGACTTGTGGGTAACTGGAGTTTTTCCACTATTTTCTTTGTCTTTTATATTTTTAAAAACCTGTGAAAGAGGCACTTCTTCCTCCAATGTGTATATAGCTATTTCTGAAAGTAGGCTCACATTATCGCGAATTCCGATAGAAATTCTCTTCCCGTCCAAAAGTGAAGTTGCTAAAAATCCTGTTCGTGTTTGGGACTCTAAGTGGTACAATCCTGGTTTGCCTGAAATAGCTAATATTTTGTTTAATTCCATTTTTTATATTTTTTTATTAATGATTATCTTCGTTATAGACAATAAAAATTTAAGAACTTATTTTGTGAAATCCTAAGAACTCTGAACTATTTTCTTCTTACATCCGGAAATCGCATACGATAATCGACATTCACTTTACCTTTGCTGATGTCAGTCAATTTCCCTTGTAGGATTCGTTTTTTGAATGCCGACAGCTTATCGGTGAACAACACTCCTTGTATGTGGTCATATTCGTGCTGGATAATTCTCGCTGCCAACCCATCTACCGTAAGAACTTGAGGCTGAAAATTTTCATCTAAATATTCAATAGTTAATCGCTCATGTCGTGACACGTCTCCACGCACCCCTGGAATGCTCAAACAACCTTCGTTAAAACTCCATTTGTCACCTGTTTCCTCAATGATTTTAGCATTGATAAACACCTTACGAAAGTTTTCCAAAAAGGTTTGTTCTTCCTTTGTTAGTTCGTCATCATCAGCAAATGGAGCTGCATCAACCACAAACAAACGAATGGGCAATCCAATCTGTGGTGCCGCTAAACCAACACCCCTACTAGCTTCCATAGTTTGGAACATGTTGGATATCAAATCTTTAAGATTGGGATAGTCTGCAGAAATATCCGTACACATCTTTCGGAGCACAGGATCGCCATAAGCTACAATCGGTAAAACCATAATCTTTCAATGTTATAAGAATGCAAATGTAAACTTTTTCCGTAGAATGACAATTTGTTTGATAAAAAATCGTTATTTTCTGCTTCTATTTTTTTTCGTAATTTCTCTGCAATGGTTCCTATTTGGCAAAAATTAGAGACTCTTTAAACAAAATATGCACACCAAAAATAACACTAAAAGTAGAAATTTTTATAAATTCGACACATTCGATTCCTTATCCGATTCCACTTGATAAGTAAACTTAACCTTCTTATTTTCATTAGGTTTCAGCTGTATTCTCCATTGTAGCTTTCCTTTGGAAGCATCGAAAGTTGCATTATCTGACGACACCAAATGGACCTTAATTTCTTTATTGGTGCTTAACGGAATCTGATCTTCAACTTCAATCTCTACCAACTCACGCTTGTTGTTCTGCATCGTAATTTCATAGGTAAAAGTCTGTACCTTTTTAGAGCTAAAAGATTTATTTTCTGTATTTTGGGACACCAACTTTCGGTCGATACGGATATTTCTATCTTTACCTAAGCTCAACGTTAGTTTTTTGGATGCGTTTTCTGGGTTAATAACTGTTTTCCCTACATACATACCTTCAAAAATCAAATTTGCCTCACCTCGCAACAGATTGTATTTACCATAATCTTGAATCTCTCCTACCAAATAAGCTCCTAAATCATATTTTGGAACCGTATAGTATTTATACGTCGCTGGGATTTCGATTGTTCGCAGTGCAACACTGTGCTTTTTTGCATTGGAAAGAATGGTGTAAGGCAAATCTATATCAAATACGGTATTGAATTGGGTTTCGTTTACCACTACCACATCTTGAAGTGATTTTTCTTCTAACATAATATCTTGTTCAACCACTTCATTTAACTGCTTTGTTTCCATATTTTTAGAAAAAGCAGCCCTTTGTCGAACCATGGGAGCTGGTTGTGCAGGTTTGTCATAATTAATAAACCATGGACTTAACACCGGAGCTGTAGTTTGTTGATTCACATAACCACTAGACAAACTCAACTTAACATTATTCCAATCCACTCCTGTGCTTTGCGACACTCCTGCGTTGTATTTTAGCGTTATCGGAGCATTAATTTTTTCAGAACGAACCTCATAAAAAGGACTCCAACGTGCTTGGTAAGAAATATAATTCAACTGAAAAGGCACTTTTCCTTCCGTTTCGTTCATTACCTGCAGAATGATTTTCCCTCTATTATTGACATTTTGCGAAGAAGCTGTTCCCATTCTAAATTTGAGTAACCCGAGTTTTTTTTGCAATCTGTCACTTTCTTCTGAAAGATCATTGAGTTGTTTTTCAAGTTCAAATCGTTTTGATTTGTGATAGTCCAACAACTTAGAAAGTTCGGCTGTAGTCATATTTTGATTTGTTAACTGTTGGTTCTTATCAAGTATTTCTAATGATTTTTGGACAGATTTTCTCAATAACGCATTTTTTTTGATTTCTTTCTCAGTATTTTGAATACTATCCCAAATGGGACGAGCTGTATCCGACACAAATTGCTGATCATAGCCCACCACAGGTTGATTTGAAAACTGAACAGACAAAATTGTAGCTGTTTTTGCAGATTTTATCTGTATTGAACTCTCATCCAATTGATTAGCAACATTCATAATCACCACTTCTGATGTCCCTTTTGGGAGTGCCAAATTTGCCGATTGCTGAATTTCAGCCCCATTAAAATAGAGTTGAACACGTTCTGCTTTAGCATGCGTAAACACCGTCTGCGCCTTTAACACACTAAATAACAAGGTTATACAACTAAAAAAAACACTCAATATAACTCGTTTCATATTTTTATCTTTTTATGTTTGATATTTATATATGCATTTGGTAATACAATAAACGTGCCTTTTATTATTTTTAGCTCAATTATCTGTCAATCTCCAAAAAAATACTTTTATTTTCAACAAGAAGACGTATCTTTGTTTTTTGAATCAATAATGAATAATACAATGACAAAATTAAGTGTAAACATCAATAAAATCGCAACCCTTCGGAACTCACGTGGAGGAAACGTTCCCAATCTACTAAAAGTAGCTACCGATATTCAAAATTTTGGAGCTGAGGGGATTACGATTCACCCACGCCCTGACGAACGACACATTCGCTATCAGGATGCGATTGATTTATTGGATGTTGTAGTAACTGAATACAACATTGAAGGAAATCCGATTCGGAAGTTTATGGATTTGGTGTTAAAAGTAAAACCTACTCAAGTAACCCTTGTTCCAGATGCTGACGATGCCATTACCTCCAACGCAGGTTGGGATACTATCAAACACCGAGCTTATCTGACGGAAGTAATCACTGAATTTAAACGTAATGGAATTCGTACTTCCCTTTTTGTAGATCCTGTGGAAGCTATAGTAAACGCTGCTGCGGAAACAGGCACTGACCGAGTAGAACTTTACACAGAAGCATATGCTACTGAGTTCGAAAAAGGAAACAAAAATGGTATACAACCATACGTGAAAGCAGCCTTAGAAGCTCAAAAAGTAGGTTTAGGACTCAACGCTGGACATGATTTGAATCTTGAAAACATCCGTTTTTTTAAGGAAAACATTCCAAATCTGCTCGAAGTCTCAATAGGACATGCTCTCATTAGCGAATCTCTCTACTTGGGGTTGGAAAATGTGGTAAATTTATACCTAAATAAGTTAAGCAGATAGTATTCGGAAAAATTTATTTTCAATTAACAAAAAAATGACATTCGACGACATTATCGGATACGAAACCATAAAAAAACACCTGAAAGACAGTGTAGAAGCACAACGTATTCCACACGCACAGCTTTTTGTGGGTAACGAAGGAACAGGAATGTTGCCTATGGCGATTGCCTACGCTTCCCATATTTTATGTAAGGGTGATACTTCCTGTATGACAAAGTGCAACCATCTTTCACATCCCGATATGCATTTTGTTTTTCCGACAGCTACTAACAACAGAGTAAAAAAAGACCCTATAAGTTCGTTATTCTTAGAAGATTGGCGTGTGTTTATAAAGGAGCAACCTTATGGCAGTTTATTTGATTGGTATTCACAGTTGGGCATCGAAAATAAACAAGGGAACATCAGCGTAAATGAAGCCAAGGATATTACCTCAAAGTTAACTCTCAAGGCTTTTGAAGGTGGATTTAAGGTGATGATTATCTGGATGGCTGAAAAAATGAATGTAGAATCGGCCAACAAGTTGCTGAAACTTTTGGAAGAACCTCCACAAAAAACGATTTTTTTGCTCATCACTGAAGATGAATCATCCATATTGGACACGATTCGCTCACGTTGCCAGATTCTGCGATTCCCTCCTTTGAGTGAAAATGCTATAAAACAAGCTCTTATACAGAAAGGGATTACTGAAAGTGATGCCACACGCTATGCTGTCCAGGCTCAAGGAAATTTCAACAAAGCCCTACAACTATCGGAAGAAACCGAAGAAGAGGATGTCTTTGAACGCTGGTTTATCACATGGGTTCGGTCGGCATACAGGGCTAAAGGCAACAAATCAGCCATTCACGGATTGCTTCAATGGAGCGAAGAAATTGCTACAAACGG
The DNA here is from genome assembly GCF_043187445.1 of Capnocytophaga canis. NCBI lineage: Bacteria > Pseudomonadati > Bacteroidota > Flavobacteriia > Flavobacteriales > Flavobacteriaceae > Capnocytophaga > Capnocytophaga canis. The sequence continues at coordinate 1,099,006 of NZ_CP171121.1, forward strand.
GCGTGAAAAACAAAAACAATTTTTGTTCTACTGTATTGAGATATTCCGTCAAGCAATGCTGTTGAATTACGGCTCAAAAGAATTAGTCTATGCCGTTTTCAAAGACCCTTCGTTTGAATTACAAAAATTTGCACCTTTCGTTCACGGAAACAACATCGAACAAATTCACCAACAGTTAGAAGAAGCTCTACTGCACGTAGAACGCAACGGTAATGCAAGGATTATCTTTACGGATTTATCCATAAAACTTACTCGATTGTTACATAAAAAACCTTGATTAGTCTAATATGTTTTGGAGTTTATTTTTCATATATCTGTTTTTGATAATCACTTTTGGATATAGTGCTTTTGAAAAAATCGTTAATTTTAAGACTTCGGTAAACTATTACAAAAATTATTTTAAAGGTATTTTCATCTCTGGATGGATATATCCTTTATTGTTAATAATAACTGTAATAGAATCTGTTACAACGTTGTTTCTGTGTATTGGAATATATGAACTTTGGACACTCCCCTATCCTCAATACGGATTTTATGGACTAGTACTAAGTAGCTCTACCCTACTCTGCTTTCTTCTGGGACAACGTCTGGCTAAGGACTATGACGGAGCAAGAGGGATTGCTATCTATTTCATTATTTGCTTAATAGGATTTATTTCTGCTTCATTGTAAGCAATCCTTTTTCCAAAGCCTTTTGTAATAATTGATTTTTTACATAAAGTTCAAAACAGGTTAATTGCCTTTTTATTTTCACAAAACAAGACCTTTAAAAATGATATTCCGATATATATTTTGGTTCATTTGGCGGACATGGTTCTATGTATTAGTAGGAACCTTAACCTTATTATTCGCTCCATTACTTTTGATACTGACTTCGCATCAAAAGTGGTATACTCAGTTCTATTGGGTAGCTCGAAATTTATGGGCAAAACCGATTCTATATGGCATGGGGTTTTACCCACAAATATCACGTTATGAAACACTTGAAAAAGGAAAGAGCTATATGTTGATAGCTAATCACACCAGTATGACTGATATTATGCTTATGTTCGTTTGCAGTAAAAATCCATTCGTTTTTGTCGGGAAGAAAGAATTAGCTAAGATGCCGTTATTTGGATTTTTTTACAAGCGAGTAGCTATTTTGGTCGACAGGTCAAACCTACAAAGCCGTAAACAAGTGTATGATTCGGCCATGGAGCGACTTAATGCAGGATTGAGTATTTGTATTTTTCCTGAAGGAGGAGTTCCTGACGAATCGGTTATGTTGGATAATTTTAAAGACGGGGCTTTTCGTTTAGCAATTGAGTATCAAATTCCCATTGTTCCAATGACTTTTTTCGATAATAAAAAACGATTCCCATTTCGCTTTTTTGCGGGAAGCATGGGGCGTATGCGTGTTAAAATACACCCCTTTGTACACACACAAGGAATGCAGTTTGAAGATAGACACGCCTTGAAAAATGAAATTAGAAGTTTGATTTTGAGTGATTTAGAGCAAGTTTATAATTCAAATTAGAAAATATTTAGTGTTGTTATATTTATAAAAAATTCATTTCTATGTACAAATTTTTTTTAACCTTAATTCTTGCCTCTGGGTTGATGGGAGGACATCAGGCGAGTAATGTGTTTTGCCAAAATAAGAAAGTGCTTCCCCAATCCAAACATCTCTATGACAGTGAGGTACGTAGCTTATCGCTTGCCCAACTACAAACGATTATGATAGACTATATCAATAGTATTAGAAAAAAGCATAAACTTCCTCCTTATACCATTTTTGATCATCCTCTGGCTCAGGAACATTCTAAATATCTGTTTGAGAGTGGTAAGGATAAAGAACTTGATTGGAATGATCATTTTGATGCAGAAGGGAAGTCTATTTTTTGGAGAATGAAAGCTACTAAGATACGTTTTAAGGATGTGGGGGAAAATATTGTCACTGTTCCTCCTGGAGCAACGGTCAGGCAACTTGTAGATGCTTGGATGGGAAGTACTATGGGACATAGAGAGGCACTACTTTCAACAGAATATAAGCAAGTTATTATTGGACATCATCCTGGTTCTAATAATGTTGTACTTGATTTTGTTACATTGTATGAAAAAAAATAATTGCTTTGAGGTTGCTAATTGCTATTTTGCCTCATTGTCAAAGTAAAAGTAGGTAAACTATAAACTAACAAAAACCACATAGTAACATAGAGTTTATTCTATTTTCCTATGTGGTTTTAAGTTGTTGTTAATCAATAAATTATTTGCGGTTGCGATTTCGCTTTTTCAATTCGTGCTGAAACTCATCAAATTGTAAAAGCAGATTATTATTAGCTCTAACTAACGCGTTGGTTTCCAACAGCAGACTGAAATAAAGTTTTGAGTTTTTCGGACTGGTTTCTGAAGTTCGGATACGGTCAATTTGTTTTTGAACCATGTTTGAAACGTGCTTCTTCAATTCCACTCCTTTTCCTAATACATTATGCAGATTTGTATAGTCTTCGCTACGGAAAACCGTTACCTCCCCTTTGAACAATTCTTCCATACTTTCTGAAACACCCTTCAAATCTCTCAATTGATTGAATTTAAGGTTTTTATGGTTATTATTCACATGCTCATAACTGTGTGAAGCAATCGTACTTAGCGAATATGCCATATCTTGGAGATTATCCATAATCATAATATAAAACTTACTCGAAACCACGGAACTATCGTCTAATGACTTTATGAAATAGTAGATATTTCCTTTCAGCTCGTCGATTTCCTTTTCTATTTTTTTTGCGTTTTTCTTATTTTTAGTCAGTTTACCTAAGTCTTGCGTACCTAAATTATTGATAATTTTACCGTAAAGTTCGTTCACACGCTCAATAGTTCCTGAAATATATTCTGAACTTTCTTTAGCAATAGCGTTGATGGTTACTAAGTCATTATATTCAAAATGACGCTTTTTGTTTTTCTCTTTCTCTTTATTTTTAAAAGCGATAGCACTTCGAAGCAATAAAAATCCAACTAAAAGCACCATACCAATAAGTCCAATCACATCACCATAATACAGAACAAATGCTACTACGAACGCGGACAAAAAGGCTGCACCTGCCGTTAAGAACCAACCTCCTACAACATTGAACACACCTGCCACACGATATACTGCACTCTCGCGTCCCCATGCACGGTCAGCTAACGAGGAACCCATGGCTACCATAAAAGTAACATAGGTTGTCGAGAGTGGTAATTTTAACGATGTCCCTAAGGCTATCAAACTACTTGCAACCACCAAATTAGTAGAAGCACGTACCAAGTCGAATGCCGGAGCATCTTTGTCTTTGATTTTCGGGTCTTCTTCAGGTTTTTGGAAACGCTCGTCAATTTTTTGAGCTACTGCTCGAGGAATAACATATCCAATCACATTGGCTATAAAAACCGATATTCGCACCACAAAACGAGAAAGCATATTGGACGAAAAACGCTCCTGCCCTTCACTTTGGCGAGAGAGATTGACACCTGTTTCAATCACATTACGTGCTTTTTTGGAAAACCAAAGAGTCAAAACCATAATCGTTCCAGCCAAAATCAATAAAAGTGTTGGAGTTTGAGCCTTCCCTGAAAGAGCTTCCATGGTGAATTGATCGGGTTCTAAACCAGAAGATTGCCACATCTCAAACGATTGCCATGCAGCAATAGGCACCCCTATAAAGTTCACCAAGTCATTTCCTGCGAAAGCCATCGATAAACCAAAAGTTCCAACGATGATAACTATCTTAAAGATATTGACACGCAATTGAATGAATATCTGGGAAAGTATGGTAAAGATTACCAAACACAAGATAAGAATCAGCTTGATATTCTCATCTAACCACTCAAGTGTGTCGGAAGAAATGAATGAAACACCTTTTAGTCCTTTAAAAATGATGAAGTAAGTCAATGCCGTAAGCGAAAGGCCTCCAAAAAGACCTCCCGTAATATGGATATTTCGCTCATATCGGAATGAAAATACTAACCTTGCCAAATACTGTACAATTGTTCCTACCGTAAAGGCAATTAGAACGGACAAGAAAATACTGTATATGATTTGCCCTGCCTTTTGAGTATTGATATATTCGAGTACAGCGGAGATGCTTTGGTCGTTATTATAGGTTTTGATGATTCCCACACAGACAGCAGCTCCTAACAATTCAAATACAATGGAAACAGTAGTCGATGTAGGTAATCCCAAGGAGTTAAACAAATCCAAAAGGAGCACGTCAGCAAGCATTACAGTCATAAAAATAACCATAATTTCACTGAAATAGAACTCTGTCGGGTCAAAAATTCCACTCCGAGCTATTTCCATCATTCCACTGGAAAAAATCGCACCAATGGCAACCCCTAAACTTGCAACAATCATTATCGTACGCAAGGTTACAGCTCGTGAACCTACTGCCGAATTCAAGAAATTTACTGCATCGTTACTCACTCCAACTACCAAATCCAAGATAGCCAGTGAGAACAGCACAAACAACATGAAAATATACACTTGTTCCATATTCAAATACTATTTTTATGGAGCAAAATTCTGCATAATCTCAAAAAAATATGTTACCTAATTGTTAAGAAATCGGTAAGATTTTGGTTGTAATATAAGCTCTAAGAAAGTAAAAATAATCTACAGTTTCAAATAGAGTTTTTTCTTGGGATAATTAATCACAGCCTTACCTTTTTTAAGTATGTCTGCACCAATAATCCCATGAACAGGTTCAGCATTATGATGTATCAATGCGGCATTTACATGCGTAAGGTCAAACAAAACTAATGGCGTTCTTTTCATCTCCCATGTGCCAATTTTTAAGTGATTCCTAACGGAAAGTAAAGTTTCTATATCACTTGAACCTGCTCCAGTGGCTTTGATTTCAGAGAGTTTCGTATCCAAATCAAAATATACGATATGTTCCATCCCTACACAAGTGTTCGATGCTCCTGTATCTAAAATGAAACGTCCTTCGATTCCATTAATCTTTGCTGACAACTGAAAATGTTGGGTGGGAGTAATCAGCAAAGGGATAACGACATATCGCTGTGAAATAAGTAATTGTTGTAAGGTCATGCTATAAATTTTGGGCGAATTTACATTTTTTGAGCTCACTTTCCAAAAATATATACAGCCGACAACGATTGCTTATAGGAATAATTCGTACCTTTGCCTTATTGTTAAAATACACAAAAACTATGTATCCATTAAGAAGAAATAGAAGGTTACGCACCACCGAAGCTATTCGCAGTTTGGTTCGCGAAACCATTTTATCCCCCAATGATTTTATTGTTCCATTATTTGTTGTAGAAGGTAAAGGCATTAAAGAGGAGATTGCTTCCATGCCCAATTACTTCCGTTATAGCTTAGATTTGTTGGAGCAGGAAGTGAAAGAACTTTGGAACTTAGGGCTGAAATCCGTATTGTTATTTGTAAAAGTACCTGATAACATGAAGGATAACTCTGGAAAGGAAGCCGTAAATCCCAATGGATTGATGCAACGAGCCATTAAAACTGTAAAAAATATAGTGCCTGAGATGGTAGTTATGACGGATGTTGCTCTTGATCCATATTCAGTGTACGGACATGATGGCATCATCGAAAACGGACGCATTGCCAACGATTCTACAGTAGAAATTCTTTGTGGAATGAGCCTTTCACACGCAAAAGCGGGAGCTGATTTTGTTGCTCCAAGCGATATGATGGACGGACGTATCCTAAACATCCGTGAGACGCTCGAAAATGAAGGATTTACCGATGTGGGAATTATGTCATATTCAGCAAAATATGCTTCCTCTTTCTACGGGCCTTTTCGAGATGCTTTAGATAGCGCCCCTGTAGATGCTCAAAACATACCAAAAGACAAAAAAACGTATCAAATGGACTATCACAACCGATTGGAAGCCATTCGGGAAACTCGTATGGACATAGAAGAAGGAGCTGATATTGTGATGGTTAAACCCGGATTATGCTATTTAGATATTGTTCGAGAAGTAAAAAACATGTCCGAAGTTCCTGTGGCTGTCTATCAAGTATCAGGCGAATATGCAATGATAAAAGCAGCTTCCGAAAAAGGATGGCTGAATCATGACGCTGTAATGTTGGAACAAACCGTATCTATCAAACGTGCGGGAGCAGACCTCATCGCATCTTATTTTGCAAAAGACGTGGCGAAACTGATAGGAAAGTAATTTCCTATCGGTTTATCATCTGCCAAAGAGTATCTTTCAGGTTTTGAATGCCTTTACCTGAAACGGAGGAAATAAACAAGAACGGAACCCCCTCTAAAGCAGATTTTATTTCATTTTCTATCGCCAAAGTCAATTCATCATCCAACATATCTGATTTTGAAATGGCTATCAGGCGGTCTTTATCCAACAACTCGGGGTTGTATTCTTTCAGTTCGTTGAGCAGAATATTGTATTCCTCTATGATATCCTTGCTATCGGCGGGGATTAAAAACAATAATGTAGAATTTCGTTCAATATGGCGTAAAAAATAATGACCTAACCCCTTTCCTTCGGCGGCTCCTTCAATGATTCCGGGAATATCAGCTACCACAAACGACTGAAAATCACGATGTTCAACAATCCCCAAATTAGGTTTTAGGGTCGTGAACGGATAGTCGCCGATTTTGGGTTTCGCCGAAGTTATAACCGAAAGTAAAGTTGATTTCCCTGCGTTAGGAAATCCTACAAAACCTACATCAGCCAACACTTTGAGTTCCAATAATAATTCTCGTTCCTCTCCTGGGATACCTGGTTGAGCATAACGAGGCGTTTGATTGGTAGCACTTCTGAAATGCCAATTTCCGAGACCGCCTTTACCTCCTCGTAGGGCGATAACTTCCTGTTTGTCTTCAGTAATTTCAAAAAGGATTTCTTCCGTAACGGCATCTTTGACGATAGTTCCCAACGGCACTTCTAAATAAACATCTTGTCCATCGGCTCCCGTACTACGACTCGCACCTCCACTTTCTCCGTGTCCTGCACGAAAATGTTTCTGGAATTTGAAGTGAATCAACGTCCAAAGGTTTTTGTTTCCACGGACGATAACATGTCCTCCTCTACCTCCATCGCCTCCATCAGGGCCTCCTTTAGCCACAAATTTCTCTCGGTGCAGATGCATAGACCCCTTACCTCCGTTGCCAGATGTTGCAAATACTTTAACGTAATCCGTGAAATTTCCTTCGGTCATAATCGTATGAAATAAATTTAGGGAACAAAAATACAGTATTTTTTTTGATTTTTCGTTCTTGTGCTAAAGTTCTTGTGGTTATCTGCTTTCTACTACAAAAGTAATTAAATGCCACAAATATCTATAAAACAACAAAACATTACTTTTTTAAAATGCTAAAAATAAAGCATATATACATTTGGGTTTTCTATACAATTATTGCAAATATTTCTGTTGAATTCATCATTTGTTTTCATATTTGTACTTTTGTGTTGAAACATAGTAAACGAAAGCTTGGTATGTGAAACCAAAAATTATCTCCACAAGTTCGGCGAATTTCATTCCAAGGCTATAGATACTTCACTAAAAATCAATTCTCACATACTCCGCTGTGCGGACTTTGTCTACAATGCCTATAGAAAACACAAAAAACATTGAAAATAGAAGTCTAATAAATAAAAAAGATATGTGGTTAAATGCTGAACTCGGTATTTCTCTTGCTTCCACACAGGTTAGTAATCACGAAAATCAACAAAGCTATTACGCTCAAAACACGAACATGCTATTTTAACCTCTCTACTACTTTCTGCTAAGTTTAGAATACATCCTCAAAACGAAACGTATTTTTGAGTCGTACACCAATTTCAGTACGCTGTACCGTACATAGCTGATGATGAGCATCATGTTCCAAAAATAAATAATATTCCTTCTCTGCAGCTTCTCGCAAAAACTTATCTTTTTCTTCGAGGGTAAGTAAGGGACGTGTGTCGTAGCCCATCACATAAGGCAAGGGAATATGCCCCACCGTAGGCAACAAATCTGCAACGAACACAATCGTTTTTCCCTTGTAGTGAATGTATGGCAACATTTGTTTTTCGGTATGTCCATCCACAAATAAGATTCCAAAACCTAATTCCGATTGTTCTAAAAACGTATTCCCTTTGGGATCAATGAAATACAACTGTCCGCTTTCCTGCATCGGTAAAATATTTTCTTTCAAGAAAGATGCTTTTTCACGTGCATTGGGTTGGGTTGCCCATCGCCAATGACTTTCGTTTGTCCAAAAACGTGCATTTTTAAATGCAGGTTCGTAGCCTGTACGCTCTTTATTCCATTGGATAGAACCTCCACAATGATCAAAATGCAAATGGGTCATAAACACATCGGTAATATCATCCCGATGAAAACCAGCTTTTTTTAGGGAATCATCCAAATTAGTATCTCCCCAAAGTGCGTAATAGCCAAAAAACTTGTCCGACTGCTTGTTCCCCATGCCTGTATCGATGAGAATCAATCGGTTATTATCTTCAATAAGCATACATCGAGCTGATAAATCAATTTGATTGTTTGCATCGGCAGGATTAGTTTTCTGCCAAATCGACTTGGGAACAACGCCAAACATCGCTCCACCATCCAGTTTAAAGTTCACTGTATCAATAGGATATATTTTCATAACAAGTGTGTTTCAATTTCGCTAATTATCGCCATTAGGTTCGTTAATAGTCTCTATAATGATTTCTTCTGCTTGAGAAGGCTCCTCCATAGGTTGAGTTATTATCTCAGGCTCTTCCTCAGAGGCATCGGTCGTAGCTCCTCTATATGTTTCTACAAAATCTTTGAGAGAAACACCTTCAACAAGGACGTCTTTCAAAACTACCTCTCCTTTGTAGATTGCTACTTGCGCATAGGCTTTGAGGTTCTCATCATTTAAAATTTGTTCTGCTCGTAGTGATTTCTCTTCGTTCATATAGTAACGATTGAAGGGGAAATCAACGGTAATTTGTCCATATTCATCAACATGTAAAACCTTTGTTTTGAAATAATTAGCTCTTTCCGTTGGTTCTTGTTCTGAAATTTCGGACAAATAAGCAATACCTGCATAACGATCCACAGTAACAAACGCTTCCTGCCCTACCTTAAAAGAAGGAATACTATCAAAACCATATGCTTGTACTTTATTGTCCCTAAACCCTAAAACGACATATTTCCCTCGAAAAGCATCATGAGGATCAACAGGCTCTGTTTCAAACAAATACACCTGATTCTGACGGATAATATTTTCTCTGTTCCAAATCATTACCGATGGCACTAACCACTGAAAAAGAACCATAAGCCCAAAAGCTATGAATAAGATATAGTTACGCATTTTTTCGTATTTTTCTAATAATTAAATAATTAACTACAAAGAAACTCATCCCTAAGATAACGAATACAATTCCTTTTAACAGGAAAGGAATGTAAGCATCAAAGAATCGCTGTCCGATAGCGTATGTGAGTACTATCAATCCAAAATTAATCAGTAAAAACCGATGTGATTTGACACCTTTAATCAAATACCAAATCCCGAAACCAAGCCCCAATAGATCAAACATATAGGGAATGGAAAGCCAATAAGCCTGTGCTACTATCAATATCGGAAACACCTCCAACCAATCAAATTCCTCTTTTTTGACCCAATACTTTTTGTAAGCATACAACAATTGTAAACCAAAAAACAGAACAGCTATAAACTGAAAATCAGACCAGAAGCCGTAGGAGTAGTAAGGGAAAAACAATAAAAAAACAATTCCTAGAATGGCTGTGAGTTTATAAGCATTGTAATATATGCTGCTTTGAATATATTTACCCACATAAATAAACATCCATAAAAGAATGATTATCAAAGCAAACACATACTGTTCCCTAGCATTAGCAAATATGGAGATAAGTAAGGTTATCACAAAAAACCAGTGAAAAACAGCCGTATAGTTATTTTTAGCTTCAGTTTTAAAAAGACGATAGTAAAAAGGAATAATTGCAATTACCAACCCGGTTTGCATAAGGAGGTAGTAATTATCGGTTTGGTCATAGTTAAATGCGTTCTGTGTACTGATAGCATAAGCGGACACTCCAAACATGTAAAACAACGCTACCGATTTGGATTTCATCACATAGACCAAAGGAAGCCCCAGTAAAATCCAAGTGAATATAAAATTGCTGATATTATTTTCGGGCAGGTTATAAATTTGATGCACCATTGCTATACACAGTCCTACGGAAAGAGCCGTAAAAATCGCAAAACTCTCGTAAATCCATGTTTTTTGCGGTCTAAACAACACCCAAAAACAGGCTGACTGACCGACGATCAAAGGCGTAAAAGCTACAATGGTTTTGACTCCCCGCGAAAGATAATCCCAGTTATGAGCCAAGATTAGAATAAGTCCCAACCCAATGAGAACCGCTCCCAAGATACCGAAAATAACCAAAAAACTATTAGTGGTATTTGGTTTTCTTTGGTGTAAGTATGCACGTATATTTTGAGCTACTTCGGAGGTAATGACCCCCGCTTCTTGCAACTCGTCCAGTTCATTTAAGATTTTCATAAAGATTGTTTTTGACAAAAATAATAATTTTATTGGAAAATACACTTTTTTTACACAGAAGTTATCTTAATCAAACTCAATTCACACGATTTTTTTTTGATTTTAACAAACATTTCACTATCTTCGCCCATCCAAAATAAATATTATGACTCAATACGCTATACAGACCAAAGCACTAAATTTCGGGTTTTCAAAATCAAAGAAAATAATTGACAATCTGTCGATTAACGTTCCTAAGGGGAGTATTTACGGATTTTTAGGCCCTAATGGAGCAGGAAAATCGACTACAATGCGGTTGCTCACGGGTATACTCCCCGATGATAGCAACAGTATCGAAATTTTTGGTCAATCGCTTCAAAATCAATTGCCTTACATATTTGAAAATGTGGGTTGTTTGGTGGAAAGTCCTGCTTTGTATTTGCACCTTTCGGGGTATGACAATCTGCGTTACATCGCTTTGATGCGAAATGTAGCAGAAGAAAGCATTGAAAAATACTTAGAAATTGTGGATTTACAACGGAGTAAGCACATGAAAGCCAAAAGATATTCCCTCGGAATGAAGCAAAGACTTGCTATTGCGATGGCACTGTTGAACAATCCTTCGTTATTACTGTTGGACGAACCCGTGAATGGGCTTGACCCTAACGGCATGCTCGAAATCAGAAATTTGTTGATAAAACTCAATAAAGAATTCGGCACAACAATCTTTGTTTCAAGTCATTTACTTTCTGAAATTGAGAAAATGTGTACACACGTGGGCATCATCTCGCATGGAAAATTACAATTCGAAGGCACTATGAAAGAACTTTCAGACAGATACAGCGATTGTAAAGTACAAATCTTTTTACGAAATCTTTCAGAACTATCCGATAAGATTAAAGAGCAATTCCCAGAGGCTACGTTCACTGGCGACAAAGCTATTTTTACACTTGCTAACAAAGAGGCTATCCCTGAGTTGGTTAAACAATTAGTACAACTCGGAGCCGAAATTTACGAACTCAAACCTCAGGAAGGTTTGGAAGAGTCTTTTATGCTATTAACTAAATAATTTCACAACCATGTCATTTCTAAGCGATTATAAAACAACTTTCCGAGCTGAAAATATAAAAAGAAAAGGAACAGCCACTTTTTTGATGGCAACTATTTTCGGGGCATTTATCCCTGTGGTGATTTTTGTGTTTTCTCTTACGAGAAAGGAAAATCCCCCAGTTACTATCCCATATAATTATTTTGAAGACATCACCGCCGGAGCTTCGGAAGGGCTAACATCTTTATTTCTTCCACTACTCATTGTGTTGACTTGTGCTAAAATCACACAAATTGACCACCGAAACGGAGGATGGCAACTGATGGAAACTCTGCCTATTTCTAAAATAGCTACATATTCTTCAAAGTTGACAATTGTACTGATTAGCAATTTAATATGTATTCTATCCTTTGTAGTTTGCGCCATATTGTTTGCCTGGATTACTTATCTATTCGGAAAAATACCTGAGGGCGTGGAAATAAACATCCCGTGGGGATTCTTTTTTCAATTTACTGTAAGAATGTTTGTAGCAACTTTGTTTTTCACAATATTACAATTCGTCCTATCAACCTTGTTTTCAAGCTTTATAATTTCCATACTGATTGGAGTGGCATTAGTGATAGGAACAGGAATCCTACGAGATTTTGATATTGAAAAAGTTTGGAATCCGATAACCATATTAGCAAAAACATCTAAAAATGCCTACGGAAGTGACTTGAATCATTGGTTGCTTTACACCGAAAAATTGAGTTTGATAGCCTTTATCACTCTCTTTATTGTCGGATTTATCTGGTTCAAAAGCAAATCCTTAAAACGTGTTTTTACTAAAAAAACGAGTGCGATAGCAACCATTTCAGCTTTGGTTATAGGTTGTCTGACAATTTACTACCTATTAACTCCCAACTATTTGCCTAAACATCACCGAACTGTAATCGCGGGAGAATTTGACAGTGATGAAAACATCTCTAAACTGATTTTAAGTGAAAGTTTTATGCGAGATACCATAGCAGAAATCCCTGTAAAGGACAATAAATTTCACTATATAATTTCCGAAGATTTACCTTTGAAACAATATACACTATTGGTTCCGATGAAAGAGAATAATGCACAAATTCATTTCCCTTTCCAAACCAACGATAGTATTTTCTTTAAGCATAAAATTGCGAAGAACAATATTAAAATAATTGAGTTCCTCATATAATTTCATATATTTGCAGTTCATAAAATCAGGTAGTTATGGAAATTTTTAACGGTCAAAATCTTTTAGAGTTCACTGAACGCTTCAAAACCGACTTAGATTGTGAAGAATATTTAGCTCATTGGAAGTGGGAAAAAGGCTTTGTTTGTCGTAAATGTGGGCATACAAAAAGCCAAATCCGCAAGGATTTTTCAAGAACTTGTAACATTTGTTCTGATACAGAAAGCCCTACGGCAGGAACACTTTTTCACAAAGTAAAATTCGGGCTTCGTAAGGCTTTTTTTATTTGTTTTGAGATGTGTGCAACCACTAAAAACCTATCAGCTTTACAAATGTCTGTTCGTTATGGAATTACCGAAAATACGGCTCGATTGTTTATGCACAAAGTTCGTGAAGCAATGAAATCCAATGAATTACATAAAATGAATGGTCAAGTTCAAGTGGACGAGTTTACTGTGGGAGGGAAAGAAGATGGCAAACAAGGTAGGAGTTACGATTCAAAGAAAAAAAAGATTGTTTGTGCCATAGAACTAACTGATGATGGGAAGGTTAAACGATTCTATGCTAATAAAATAGAAGATTATTCTGCCAAATCATTACGGACAATTTTTGATAAACATATTGATAAATCCGCCCAAGTGACCACTGATGATTGGAAAGGTTACAGACCTATTAAAGATTTCAATATCAAACAAATACCGAGTAATAAAGGGAAGAATTTTCCTATTTTACATACCATAATACACCAAGTAAAAAGTTGGTTGAGAACGATTTATTGTCGAGTTTCAGATTTCAATATGGATAGATATTTGGCTGAATTTTCATACCGAATTAACCGTTCTCAATCGAAAGATAATATATTCAATAATCTCATCAAACGAATGATTGAGAAGAAACCTGTTCATCACCGGAATTTGATATGTAGTTAAGTGTGGAGCTCAAAAAATAATTTCAATAAAAGGAAACCAATTAGCTGATTTACAATATAACTCAGAAAAAGTTTACGATAAATTATGGACGTTGGAATATTGGGCCGAGCGAAATAATCAACCTTTAAATAAAATAGACCGATTTGTCGAAGAAGCGTACAGTGTTTGGACAAACAGAATGAACACAACCAACAGCTTCCGAACAAAAGATAATTATGCCCTCAGCGACGATTTATTGTTGATTCACAAGAAATTATTCACGCTGAAAATTTTAAATTATTGGAGAGCTTTTGAGGAAAAAATAAAACATTCAAGACCTGATATTGTAGAAAATCTCCCTAAGGAAATTCAAGAAATCAAAGAATTTATTTCTTTTACGGATCATAGCCTATTGGATTTCCCTGAATATTTACAATATATTTTGAATGAACTCACTAAAAAAGACACCACAGAAATTGCTCTGCAAACCAAACAGTTAAATGCTATCGCAACGCTTAACGATCCTATTTTCAAAGACCAATTGTTATTCTATACGTTGAATGAATCATTACAAAGCTCATTCGATACTAACGAAAGAAGCGAATTGATACAAAACTATGCTTCACAGATTGAAAACACAAAAATCAGAAACCGAATTAAGACTATCTACCGTCAGGGAGAAAAAGTTTCTCGAGGCAGTCAGTCCTTTGATTTTGAAGCTGAAAACTTAGAAAACAAGACCGTTCGTTTATCCGATTTCAAAGGGAAATACGTAGTCATAGACGTATGGGCTACGTGGTGTGGTCCATGTAAATATGATTATCCATATTTTGAAAAGTACGCTCTAAAATACAAGAGCAACCCGAATTTTGTATTCGTTGGAATGAATGCCGACAGCAAACGTGAAGCCTGGTTGCAAGATGTTCAAAACAAATCAAAGTCCATTGTACAACTACGTCCGTTTGATTCTGAGATGAACGCATTTAAAGAGAATTATAATATTACCAAATATCCAACTTATATCCTCTTGGACAAAGATGGGAAATTCATTTCCGCACAAATGCCACGACCTACTGAAGACCATTTTGAGCAAATGCTAAAGGATTTAGAAAAACAAAATTAAGTTTTGTGTATCGGAAACTTAAACTCAAAAACTAAGTTTAACCTCCTTGTGTAGTAATTATTTGTTTTACAACACCATATTATAAAACCGAGCTATAGCAAGGAGGTTAATCGTTCTTGAAATTTTTCTGCATAATATGCAATCACATTCCGATCAAAATAGGGCTCTTCGTTAATGCGTCCGAGAAAAGAAAGTTGTGTTTTTTGGAGTATAACTTCCTCTGTTGGCATATTTTCCTCACCATTGAAAATAATCCCAAACACAGATAGCCCTCTGTTTTTCAGAGCTTCATAAGTTAAAAGAGTGTGATTAATACTTCCCAAATAGTGTCGAGAAACGATGATGATTTTATCGGTCGGAAGTATCAAATCGGCAATCGTTTGGGTATCATTCAAAGGAACTAACAGTCCTCCCGCTCCTTCAATAACAAGATGATTCTCAGTATTTGGGCGATTTATCTGTGTCAAATCAATAGAAACTCCATCTATTTCCGCTGCTAAATGCGGACTTGCAGGAGTGTTTAATCCATAAGCATTTTTATGAAAAACAGAGGTTTGATTGGTTACTAATCGTTGTACTTTATGGGTATCAGAATTGTCTAAATCCCCTGCTTGGATAGGTTTCCAATAATCCGCCTGTAATGCTTCTGTCAAAATAGCTGAAGCTATTGTTTTACCAACATCTGTAGAAATTCCTGTGATAAAAAAGGTCATACGATTGTTTTTTTTGCAAAAGTAATAAAATTTGATTTAACAATATGCAAGACATAATTTGGAATTAAATCACGAAAAATCCTGCCTTCGTAATTCGTAATTTATAATTCGTAATTTATAATTCGTAATTAATTATTTAGGTCGTGTTGTAAAAAGTATGATGGAAGTTCTGATTGTCAGGCTGAGCGAAGTCGAAGCCTTATCATTACAGGGCTTCGACTTCGCTCAGCCTGACAGAAATGTCCTCTTTTTTTAAGGTATCATACTTTTTACATCACTTCCATTATTTATTTCTTGAAAGTAGGAAAAGTATTGTCATTTAAAGAGATAAACTTATATTTGCAGTTCGTAAACAAATGAATTGGACACAATGAGAAAAATCATCATATTACTGATAATCAATACACTTCCGATTATAGCACGAGGACAATATACGGATATTATCAATTCCAACCAACCTGGAAACTCACAAAGTGCGTACGCTGTTGGAAGAAAAGTACTCCAATTTGAAGGTGGGCTGTGGTTTGAACAGCGAAATCATAAGTATACCTACACGGACATGACTTTAGTAGGATTGAACTACTCGGCTCGTTACGGAGTATTAAGCGATAAGTTTGAAGCAGTACTAAACGGAACATTAGCATACGACCATACGCACTACCACTATCTGGGGAGCCAACGTTCCAACAACATCGGTTTCATCAACAACACCATAGGAGCTAAATACCTGATTTACAACCCTTATTTTGATGAGAAACCAAACTTATACAGCTGGAAAGCCAACAACAAATTCCAATGGAAACGCTTAATTCCCGCTGTAGGAGTGTATGCAGGAATGAACTTTTTCCCAAACAAAAGGTTTTATTACGACAATATCCCGACACTTTCGCCTAAAGCTGTGGTTTCGCTTCAGAGCCACCCGATGCCCAGAGTCGTATTAGTTGCAAACCTAATAGCCAATCGGTTTTTGGATAGCAACCGAGAATTGGGTTACATCGCTACTTTAACCCACAATATTGATAATGGCCGATTTAGCATCTTTTTAGAATCCGAAGGTATTCAAAGTCATTACTATAGCGACCATATCCTACGTTTGGGCGGAGCATATCTATTCACCAAAGACATCCAAGTGAATGTAGATTTGGGAGCAAGTTGGAAGGATACACCAAGTCGATACATGGGATTGGTTGGTTTTTCATATCGAATTGACAAACATTTAGATGTCATCAAAAAAGAAATTTTAAAAGGCAATGAAGAGGAGTTTAAACCCACAAAAATAAAAAGAAAGAAAAAATGGCTACTATTCTAATTAAAGAGTTATCATCAAAAAAAGAACTTACGGATTTTGTTAAATTTCCTTTTTCCTTGTACAAAAATAATCCTTATTGGGTTCCTCCTATCATCAATGATGAGGTAACGTCATTCGACAAAACTAAAAATCCAGTATTTGAAAACGCAGATGCGTTTTTCTATGCAGCGTACGACGCTCAACAAAAGATGGTCGGACGTGTAGTAGCTATTGTCAACAAACACGATTTGCGACAAGGAGTGCAAAAAATTCGTTTTGGATGGTTGGATATGATTGATAACATAGAGGTTACCAAAGCTCTGCTGAACAAAGTTGCCGAAAAAGGAAGAGAGTACAACCTCCAATATATGGAAGGGCCTATGGGATTTTCAAACATGGACAAGGTAGGGGTGTTAACAGAAGGTTATGACCATATTGCCAATATGATGACATGGTATGCCTATCCTTATTACAAACAACATCTGGAACAAATGGGCTTGGTAAAAGAAAAAGGATATATTGAAACCTACTTCACCTTAGACAGTGTAAACCCAGAGGTGTTCAATAAAACAGCAAATGCTATCAAGAAACGCTACGGAGTCCGGTTGGTTGAAGCCAATACGAAAAACGAAATCCTAAAATACGTTGATGCGATGTTCGATTTGTTTAATGAGAGCTACGCATCGCTATCATCATTCGTACCTATCACTGAAAAACAACGAGAGCATTTCAAGAAGAAGTACATTCCCTTTATCAATCCCGAATACATCCGTTTCATCGAGGACAACCAAGGAAAAATGGTATGTTTCGCTATCGTACTACCTTCATTTTCAAAAGGATTACAAAAGGCTCAAGGGAAACTTTTCCCTTTTGGATTTTGGCATCTACTTCAAGCAAAAAGAAAACACGACATGGTCGATTTCTACTTGATTGGGGTATCTCCAGAATATCAAAGCAAAGGAATTCCATCGTTGTTATTCGATTACTATTACCCTATTTTTAAGAAAAATGGCATTAAGAAGTGCATTATCACTCCCGAATTAGAAGATAATATTGCTATCCAACAACTTTGGAAGAATTTTAACCCTGTAATTTTTGCAAAAAGAGCAACATATAAGAAAAATATCTAATCTTAAGTTATTAAAACATGATTCACGAAAAAAATCATTAAATTATTGAATCTTTGAATCTTTGAATCTTTGAATAGTATAACAAATTTTATAAAAAAGAATGAACTATCTATTACCCTTTCTATCGATTGTATTAGGTTTTGCAATCGTACTTATTTTCAAACCTAAAAATCAACGCAATATCAAATTACTATTAGCTTTCAGTGGTGCTTTTCTGTTAGCTATGACCATATTTACCTTAATGCCCGAAGTATATCATTCATTGGCACACGACCACGACCATGATCATCACGGCGAAATAGGCAAACAGTTAGGCATTTGGATTGTTATAGGAATTTTACTGCAAATTGTATTAGAGTTTTTCTCCAAAGGAGCTGAACACGGACATACACATCACCCGCATAAGGATTTAAAGAACGCCTTCCCTTGGACGTTATTTATCAGCTTAAGCATTCACTCAATTTTAGAAGGATTCCCTTTGCACCATCATCATCATATGGCATATGGGATTTTTGTTCATCACTTGCCAATTGCGATGGTATTGACAATTTTCTTTCTAGATTCAGGTATTGGATTTAAACGTACGTTTGTTTTTCTAACCCTTTTTGCTCTGATGACTCCCTTCGGAACGTTCTTAGCAGAATACATACCTCAACTAGGTCATTACCATGTAGAAATATCAGCCATCGTTATAGGAATTTTCTTACACATTTCGTCTGTCATTCTATTTGAAGCATCTGAAAACCATAAGTTCAATCATATTAAATTGATTACCATAATCTTAGGTTTTGCAACTGCTTATTTTGTTTAGGCTTGATAACAGAACCTACTAAAACACAGCCACATTCTTTACATAAGAGATTTCCTTGTCCTGTGGCTGTTTTTGTTATTGTCCAACACCTAAGCGTAGTGAAAGAGATAGATATATAAAACATTCTTTCACAGGACTATAGCTCCATTTTAGAGGTTATTCATTCTTATTTATTGACACCCTTAAACTCAATTAAAAACACTCCACAAGAATAGACACAAAAAAAGAGGATTTTTAATCCCCTTTTATAAAAGCAACTAACTCATTGCCATTGATGTCATAAAACGTTAAATTAAGTCCGTCGAGTTTGTAGGAAGCTACCTTGCCAATGGCTTCGTTATACTGCCGAGCGATTTCCATTTCGGAACATAATTTGGCAGTCATACCGATATCTCCAAAAACGATTTTTTCTTCAGTAAGCTCCTCAATCTGACCAAAATAACTATTACAACTATCACTTCCGCTGATACTCATTTCAGTAAGATTGATTTCCAACAACGGAACGCTTTCTTTCTTTTCGATAGTTTTTCCACCGATGCGGACAGCTCCCCAAATATCGTGCAGACGCTCATTTACTTGTTGTTTAGGGCTGAAAATCAACTTTTCTTTACCTGAAGCATCGAACAAAACTAATTTTCCGTCGTTTATTTTGAAAGTACGTACTTCGGACAATGCAGTGAAATACGCCGTTTCGATATTGTCTTCCATACACATTTTTTTGGTCGCTCCCACTTTGCCAAACTGAATTTTATCTTGGCTAAGCTCGGTAATCGCTCCGAAATAGTTGTTGCAACCACCAATTCCGTTTATTTTTTTCTCTTGCAAATGAAGTTCCAAATTGGGCTTTAATGATTGCGTAACTTGGTTTCCGTTAAGTTTTTCCAACATCCAATTTCCGCCAAGTTCAAAAGTCATATCTTTTTGTTTTTCAATCTCTTTTATCATCGTGTATTTTATTGAAGAAGCATCGGCAGGAACATTTTTGCTATCCAATTGTGTTTCTTTTACTTGTATTTTCTTGAAAAATCCTTCCTCGAAAACGAAATTCTCAATCGGAGCGTAAAAATATTCCCACTGAGCCTTATTAAGGTCTTCTTTTTTAGAAACTTGCAAGCATTGTGCTTTTCCTGCTCCTGCATTGCAATCTGCTTTTGCCGAATTCACCCAATAAATCTGTTCTTTTGAAGTGGAACACGCCGAAATGACTCCACCAATTGCCAAAAAAAGAATATATTTTAGCTTCATATCTTAATAATTTAAAAATTCGGTTAGGATTACCACAAAAAGCATTCCATTTTCGCACAAAATATGTTTTTTTCTGTTTCTACTTAGGAAGTAAATTCGAGAACTTTTTTCAACTTTTAATCATAAAAAAAGACACATTATATTGTGTCTTTGTGTATTTTAGGTTCTGTTATTCTGTCGTGATAAAAATAGTAAATTGAGTTCATTATTTATTTTCATACATTGTTATTTTCCTTTGATGGAAAGAACCAAAAGTGCGAGCCGCACGGGCATTAAAAAATAAGCAGTTGGCTTCCGACAAATTTTCCAAACTTGCTTCCTACGGTCGCTTCGAACAATGGAAAATTTCCCACATACTAAGCTCCAAGTTTTCGCTTACTTTGCTTTATTCGTTGATTTTCTTAACGCCAAATCTCCAATGCCGATGAAAAGTGGTCAAAATACTGAAAAATCAGTGTTTAATCATTAAAAATATATGCAATTAAGAACTAAACTCAAAATAGTAATTCCAAATAATTTTTGGAGCTTCGACTCCGCTCAGCAAGACAAACTCCGTGTCAGTCTGAGCGAAGTCGAAGACTTTTATCTTCGTAATTTTAAATTTAAAATTGTGTAAGTGTCTTCGTTACTTCTTCGTTACTTCTTCGTTGTTTCTTCGTTACTTCTTCGTTACTTCTTCGTTACTTCTTCGTTACTTCTTCGTTACTTCTTCGTTGTTTCTTCGTTCATTTATGATGATTTTTTTGTAGAAATCAATCACACTTCGACTTCGCTCAGTGTGACAAACCATAATTCAAATTTTCTGTGATAACCAATAAGCACTTTGACTTCGCTCAGTATGACATTGTAAAATCGAAAGTCAATTACTTTAAGACTTGTGTTTTTTCTGTGACATTAGCAGGAATATCGGAAGCCTGAATGATTATTTTATCTCCTGAGAGGTCGGGATTTTGTGCGGTGGCGATATAAATCCAATCGATACCTTGTAAAACGGCTTCGCCCTCCTCAACCAACGAACCATCTGCATTTTGGATAATTACCTTTACAGAAACGACCTTAAAATCATCTGTGGCTCGAATAACAATCGTTTCTCCTGCATTGCCTTTGTAGTTTGAGACATTGATACTTTCGATTTTAGGCGCATTGAGCAGGTCGGCAACGGCTACATTGTAGGCTTTTTTGCCCTCTTTTTCGTACATTGCCTTCTGATTGTCATCTGCAAGGACAGCCTTTCCGTAGAGTACCGCCTGTTGGAACTTGGCTTGTTGTTGTTTTTGCTTTTCGGAATCTTCTCCTTTGCGTTTTTTGGGAGCTTTGGAAACAATGGTTTTCCCGTTTCGTTGCGAGAAGACTAAAATATCTCCCACTTTTCCACTCAATCCGTGGGTTACGATGTTGTTCTTTGATTGTGCCATTTTTTTATGATTTTAGTTTTAATAATATGTTTAAAAGTTCATTGAATAAAAATTGCTTTTCACTGAGCTTTCCAAAAAAACGCTTGTCAAACTCTTCCACTTCAAAAATTGCTTTTTTGATGGAGTCCACACCTTTATTTGTAATTTCCACTACCTTAGCCCGTGTGTCGGTTTGGTGTTCTTTTCGTATTATGAAAGTTTTCTTTTCTAAATTTCTAACTATTTGAGATGTTGTCATTGGATCAATCTGTGTGAAATTTGACAATGAAATCTGTGTAGCTTCTTCTTTTTTCAAAGAGAACCAGTAAATACTTGCCAAAATCATAAATTGCGGATGTGTTAAACTTAAAGGTTGTAGTATTTTCTTAATTTCTCTTTGCCACAAATTCGTTACTTGTAAAAGCAGAAGACCAGAGCTGTCTTCGGGTGTTAATTGAAAAATTCTTTTCATTTTCTGACTACAAGGTTATAATTGTTTAGCGTGTTTGATTTGATTTTCAATATCTTTTGGAAGATTTTTTACAATATCATTGGCTACAAGTTTTATCCAAAGTTTTGATAACAATCCTTTTACGCTCATTGTTATGGTGATTTTTAGTCCATTGGGAGTTTCTTCGTACAAATGTTCTCCGTACATTTTTGCCAGAGGAAATCGGGTTAAGTCAGTGAATTTCCTAAAAGGTTCTAATTCTATAATTTCCATTTTCACTTTGGGAGCTTTTTTAGGTTTTAGGATGAAGAAACTTCCCACTTTCAATTCGCCCAACAATTTTGAGTATTTTATGGAAGTCTTCCAGCGATTCCAATTATCAATATCTGTAAACAATTGCCAGATTTGCTCTTTTTTAATTTCTTGGGTAACTACCGAATACGATTTTGTCCACATAATTTTATGTTAGTTAAAATTCGGGACAAAGATAATAATAAATATGTATATAATAAGTATATTTATAATAATATTTTTATTTAAGGAGTCAATAAAATTGATATTATTATCTTAGATTTAAAATTAGATTTATGGTCAAAACTATTAAAAGCAGAAGAAATTGATGATAATTATTTGATTTTCAAAACTAAAAATTTCCCACTCAATCCGTGAGTTACGATGTTGTTCTTTGATTGTGCCATAATTGTAATACTTTAGAATTATTGAAAGTCATTGAGTTTTTTCATTGCTTCAACAAGTGAATCGTGTATGTAAGTCATATCCGAATCAGGTTCTAATGCCCATACAGCATCGGTTTCTTCGGTGTTTTCTTCTGAAATCCAATCGGATTCGTCATATTCCGACAACTCAAAAAGCCACCATAAATTGCCTTGCGGGTCGATGAAGCGAGCTAATTTCCCTCCATAAAAATCGGTAGGCTGGGTAACAATAGTGGCTCCGAGTGATTCGGCGGTTGCGAGTTTTCTATCTATATCATTCACATAGACTTGCAATAGAGAGGGCGTATGTTTCCAACCTTCTTTTCGGTCGAAAATAATAATCGTAGTATCGCCAATGGTTATACTACTGTTGAAAATCTTTCCGTCGGATTGGCTGATTGCCAAAGCGTTTTTATCTTCTTGAGCATCAAAAACTTTCTCCAAAAACGAAATTAAAGCACGGGTATCTTGTGTGGAAATGAGGGCGTTTACAGTGTGGCTTCCTTTCGGTACATTTACTTTTTCAGTCATTTTTATGTAAATTTAAATTAGAGGCAAAGCTACCCCGAATTTGTGTGCTGAAATTGTACCGAAACGACATTTTTAGTTATTTTAATATATATATCCCTGCTCTTTTAATTCTGCTAGTACATCATCTCCTTGAATTAAAGATTTTAGAAAATCTTTCTTTGTGATTTTTGTTTTAGGATTCCCCATATCTTTTCGTACAGAAATCACAAGTTCGGAAAAGGCATTTAAAGCTTCTTTACTTTGAGCTTTCTTTTCCCAAAGAAAAAATTTATTTACAACATCGTCACTACCAAAAATTAAAATATCTTTCTTTATTTCAATCATTTTGTCGATTAATTTCTCATTACTGGTAGACTGCCCCTTTTTTACTTGTTTGAGAATATCAAAGAAAACAGTTAACAACCTGACATAGACATCGTATTTCCTAACTGAAAGTTGCTTTTCAATTTCGACTCGTTTTTCTTTTTCATGTTTGTATAACCAACCAAGTCCTCCTAGTAAAAATAATAGTACCGGCAAAAAAATCTGAATAATTTCAATTTTCATATTATGTCAATTTATAAGTTTAGAGTATATTTTATAGATATGCTTTTTGAAAATAAAAAACACTTTCTACTTACTATAAATATAAAAATCTTTCGGGCTTCTTCCTGTAAACTCTTTAAAATCTCGGTTAAAATGCGCCTGATCGTAGTAGCCGAATCGGTAGGCGATTTCGGTAAGGTTTTCTTTATTTTTGGTGCTTTGTAAATATCTAAACACTTGTTCAAATCGTTTGATTTTGGTGTATTTTCGCAAAGAGAAACCTGTAAACTCCTTAAAATTTCGTTCAAATTGCCGTTGAGAAAGGCAAATATCTTTAGTAGAAATATCGGGGCTTAGGAAATTGGTTTTTGATAACCATTTTTCGATAGATTGATATTTCATAGGCAAGTCAGTTGCTTTTTGCATCAAAAAGTTTGAAAAAAGGCTTACAGCTTCAGTCAATGTTTTGGAATTGAGCATTTTTTCTGTAAGTAGTTTGCCCTCATAACTGAACAAATCCTGCAAAGAGATGCGTTGCCCTCTCAATACTGTTACGGGGATATTGTGAGTCAACAGAAAAACAGACGGACGCACCCGAACCCCAAAAAGTTTGGCTTTGGGAAAAACAGCCTCATAATTATCAAATACTGTTTTTTGACCGAAAATCATTCCACTTTCGGATAATTCTTCCCGGTTTTGAGTGTTTTTCATCGTCCCTTCGCAAAAGAAAACCAAATCGGTAAGCGTGGATGCAGGCGAAAAATACCGAAAATATTCATCGGTCTCCGCTACCCAAAAATACTCTATATATTTCCGTAAAAATGCGTTGGGTTTAATGATTTGATATTTTGTAGCCACCATCAAAGATTGTTTCCCACAAAAGTACAATGTTTTTCAAAATACAATAAAATTATTCACAAAACACCCCAATTATAGAACGTTTTTTTAAGTCAGTCTATGGGTTACGATGTTGTTCTTTGATTGTGCCATTTTTTAATTAAGAGAGTAATTCATCATCAAAAAATCCTCTTCAAAGCCTAATTTTAGATAAAGATTTCTGCCCATAGCGGAGGATTGTAGAGTCATCGTTTCACATTGTCGGTCAATAGATTGATTGATAAGCACGGTCATTACCTCTTCCGCGAAGCCTAATTTCCTAAACTCAGGAAGTATGCCCAAAGAATGAACACCTATTATATTTTCGGTTGGGTATGTAAGCACCGTTCCTACAATATCTTTCTGAAAATAAAGGATATAAAAAGGAATTTTCGCACTCGATTGGTAGATGCTTTCGGCGGATATCTTATAGCCGAAACTCTTTAAAAATAAGTCCGACCAAAGTTGGGATTGCTCTTTATCTTGCACAAGTTGAAAATGCAATCGCCTTTCAATGGGAAGTTTTTCTTTTAAAGTGAAAGACATTCCGTATTGCTCGGATTTTTTCATAAATCCGTTGCGGAGCAATTGTTCTTCTTCGGGAAAATGTAAATCATCGGTAAAAAGACTAAAACGCAGAGGTTCTTTATTTTGCAGTGCAATGGTTTTAATCTTTTGTATGGTTTCTGTGGTCAATTTGGTAGGATATTGGTTCAGCCAAATTCTATTAGGATACTCCGAATTAGGGACTTTTGCCATTGAAATTGTATCAAATTGATGATATTCTCCTGCATCATCACTTACGGTTTTCCAAAGCGAAAAGAGATTTTGAGTGTTTTGAAGTATTTTTTTCATTTTGAATAAATTAAAAGAATTCCTACAATCATTACCACTACGCCTATGCTTTTTTTCAAGGTAATGGGGTCAGCAGGTAGATTGAGCCAACCGAAATGCCCTGCGATAACCGAGAAAACTAATTGTCCACAAAGTCCCAATACGATAACTTTGGTAATGCCTATTTTAGGAATGGTAACAAAGTAAAGCATCAGTCCTGCGATGCTGAAAAATCCACCTGCCAACCATAAATACCAAGGGATTTCCCTAAAACTTTCTTTGTTGGGAAGGTCTTTTGTAAACAGCAATAGCACAAATAGTAACGAAAACACTACCGAACTTATCGCAGAAACGAAAGTAGTAAAAATCGGTTTTTTGAGTAGCACTGTCAATTGAGAATTAAATGCTGCTTGAATCGCTAAGCAAACGCCTCCCATAAAAGCCAATATAAATAGTAATTTTGTATTCATACGGCAAAATTAGGAGGGGTTCGGCTGAAAACGCTTTACATATGTTGAGAAAGAATATTTTTATAGAATTTCTTTTCTGATTCTGCTAAGTTGGGTTGGGGTAATGCCCAAATGTGAAGCGATATGTTTGAGCGGTACGCGACGGTCTATGTTAGGGTATTTTTCAAGCAGATTTTTGTAGCGGAAAATAGCATCTTGCATCACGATAGCGATTTCCCGTTGTTCTTTGTCGATTACCCAATTTTTCTCTAAATAGGCGATGTAGAAATTTTTAATTTCTTCATTCTGTGAAATAAGTCGCTTAAATTCTGAGAAATCAACTTTTATTACAAGACTATTTTCAAGAGATTGAATCACAAATTCAGAAGGCTTTTGGGTAATTGCTGAAACCATAGAACCTGCAAATTCGTTTTCAAAAAAGATGTTTTTATTGTATGTACTTCCGTTTTTATCTATAAAATAGGCTATCAAAATTCCTTGGCAAACAAAGTACAAATCCTTGCAGGTTTTTCCGTAATCCAATAGAATTTCATTACGAGACAATGCAATACAATCAATATGAGCTTTGAGAAGTTCAAAAGTAGCCTCCGATAGTGAAAAGTATTCATTCACCTTATTTCTAAATTGATTTATAAGCAATTGGCAATCAATCATATTAAATCAGAATATTTTTCACCAAAAATACATCGATTTTTGTATTTTTCAAGAAGCTGTGAAAAAAAGAAACAGATTTTTACATATTTCGTGGGTTACGATGTTGTTCTTTGATTGTGCTATTTATATATATTTTTAACATTATTGTAAATTCTTCTTAAAAAATGTTTCCAGCTTATCAAACGGAATCACTCCTGCCTGATTGTCGTAAAAGTCGGTGTGCTTGGCGTTGGGAACAATAAACAACTCCTTGTTTTTGCTTCCTACGGATTGGTAGGCATCTTCGCTCATATAGCGGGAATGAGCGTTTTCTCCCGCAACGATAAGGGTCGGGACATCTATTTCGTGAGCATACGACAGCAATGGAAAATTTAGAAACGAAAGCAGTGTAGTGGCTGTCCAAACCTGATTGGAAACCGAACGCTCGTGGAAACCTCTCGGAGTTTTATAAAACTCAATATAATCGTTCAGGAACTGAGGAACTTTATCGGAAGGAGCGTCTGACATCGGATAGCCAGGAGCAGGCATTCCCGTTTCGGCATCCGTCCAACGAAGCGCATTGAGCGAACGCTTCATTTCTAGACGCATTTCGGGTGTGTTACTGTCGAAATATCCTTTGCCGAAAACGCGGGACATATCGTACATTACCATCGTTGCCACCGCTTTTATTCGCGTGTCGATAGCCGTAGCGTTCAGAGCAAATCCGCCCCAACCGCAGATACCGATAATCCCTGTTTTTTCTCTGTCCACAAAGGGTTGCAGCCCCAAACAATCGACCGCAGCCGAAAAATCTTCGGTGTTGATGTCGGGCGACGCCACATTGCGAGGTTCGCCACCGCTTTCGCCCGTATAAGAAGGGTCAAAAGCCAAGGTTACAAAGCCTTTTTCCGCCATCGTTTGGGCGTAAAATCCGGAGGCTTGTTCCTTTACCGCTCCGAATCCTCCACAAACGGCAAGAGCTGCAAGTTTCTTGCCTTCGCTGTTTTTCGGAAAATACAAATCGCCGACAAGGGTTATGCCGTAGCGGTTTCTGAACGTTACTTTTTGATGTTCTACTTTATCGCTTTTCGGGAAAATTTTGTCCCAACAGGTAGCACCGGAGTGCATTTTTTTGTTTGTGTTCATATTGTTGAAAATATTTATTAATGATTTTAATTTATGTATTATATTTTTTTGTAATGCAATTGCACAAGTCCTGTGTCGTAAGGGGTTACGCTGATGAGTTTTAGTGGCTGTTCGGGTCTGTTGTCGTTAAACAATTTTGTGCCGTTGCCCACCAATATCGGAATGACGGAAATGATGAGTTCGTCCAATAAATCGCCCTTCAAAAGTTCATTCACGATTTGAGCCCCACCGTCGCAATAGATGTTTTGGCGACTTTCTTTTTTCAATTTGCCGATGAGCAGTGATATATCTCCCGTATAAAAATGAATGTTCCCTGCGGAAAGTCTTTCGGTTTTCGTCAGTACATAAACCGTTTTTTCCTTATGCGGAAATTCCCCTACCGCATTCACTACCCAATCGTATGTTTTTCGTCCGATAATCAGCGTATCTACCGTTGATATAAAACGCTCAAAACCATAATCTTCTCCTTCTTTTTCCACGATGGATAAGAAACTTAAATCGTCATTGGGCTTGGCGATATACCCGTCCAAACTCATTGAGATATACAGAATTACTTTACTCATATATTATATTGTATATTGGTTATTTCTGTTTTTGATGTAACCATAAAATCAATCGGTTTGACAGAATTTCGCTTTTCGTATTTTTCTTAAATACAAGCCTATCCCTAAATAAATCATCAGCGGAATAATACCGAAAGTTGGCGAAATCAATAATGTTTTATCAGGCGAAACAACGGCAAAACCTTCGGAAATCAGCGGATTGAGAGCGTCTTCCATCGTGTGCATCAAAACCACCACCCAAAGCGAACGCGACAAGAAAAAGACTTCGGTGTACATAATCGTCCAAACGCCCACCACCACAAAGCCGTAGACGAAAAGCCACACTCCGCCGTAAGGGAAAAATTGAGCTAAATAGTCTTCTTCCAAAAACACCATATAATAAGGGGCGTGCCAAGTCTGCCACACCAGTGCCACCACTAAATAAATCAACCATTCGTTTTTGGTGAGTTGCTCCATTTTTACGGTCAGATAGCCCCGCCAAACCGATTCTTCAAAGATATTTTTGATAAATTCGGGCAAAAAAGCAGCTGCAAGAATGGATAAATATGTCGAAAAACTAAATTTGCTCACATCTGCCCAACCCAGCATTTGCCCTATGCAAAGCGTTATACCGATAACCAACGGATAAACTGCAAAGGCAAACAGATACCAACAGGCGTTTTGTTTGAAATTCGGTTTCAGGGGAAGGTCTTTCCAGCCGTCGCCACCGAAAAGGCGAAGCAAAAGCATACACAGAAGTGGCGTAGCGATAAAAATCAACGCTCCGAGCGATTCCAAATTCGAGGGCTGACCGAGCAACTTATCCACCCCAACGCCTACCCAACCGCAGGTGATTGCCACCAAGCTGAATAGGGTAACATTTCTGAAAGTTTTTGATTTGGTGTTCATATTGTTAAAGGTTTACATTGTTTTTTGAATGAAATTTCATTTTAGGTATAGAAATGATATTATTTTAAAATATCCAAAATTTTCTCCTCATCATAGACAAACATTCCAACTGCGACCAGTGAAGCTATACCGTGAGCCAACATCCACGATTTAGCGATAATGTTCTTTACGCCTTCGTCGGATAATTGTCGGTATTCTTCTGAATTTTTCATTATGTTTACTATTTGCTGACTTTCCGGAAAAATATCTGTAAGTTTTATATTCATAATATTATCCATATAGAAAGCCTTAAATAAAGCAGGTTCTGTATGAGCCATTTGCACATATCCCAATCCTAAATCAAGGAAAGAGTTTCCTGTTTTTGAATAGCCCAACATTGTGTTTTGTAAGTGAATAAGAGCTTTTTGGCAGACTTCGGCTTTGAGGTCGTCCATATTTTTGTATGTCCAATAAATGGGCTGTGTGGAACAACCAATTTGCTTGGCAATGTTTCGGGCAGAAAGCACCCCAAACCCTTCTTTTCGAACCATTTCAAAGGCAGTTTCAATGATAATTTCTTTCGTTATTGTCGTTGTTTTAGGCATAATATTATTTTATAACATATATTATATAACTATTGTTATATTTTATTGCAAAGGTAATATGTTTTTTTGAACAGACAAATTTTAAAAGAAAAAGGAACGAAAATTTCGTTCCTTTAACCTTGAAATCTTATAAGTTATGTTATCTCTAAACCAAAAAACGCCCCGATTGGAGCGTTTTTATATCTTTTTTGATTATCATTCAGGTTCTGTGTAGGTTACTATATCAATACCGATGTCGTTGGGGTCTTTGATAGCGAAATGGTGGTCGCCCCCCATAATACTCTGAAAAGAATAGGCAAACAAGCCATATACAGGGAAAAATATAAACAAACTGATGCGTGCAGAAAACGCCACCATAAACACACCTGAATGTACCATTATAAACTCAAATGCCATTAAAAGACTGAATTTAAACACTTTATCAGCGTCCAAAGGCGTGGCGGAAAACCACAAACTTCCGTAATAAAATGCCATCAGCACCAAATTCAAAAATCCAAAATACTCAAAAGGTTTGTCCCAACGCTCTATCACACTGATTTTTGAGTTTTCTTTTTTGGTTGTTTTTCGTTTCATTTTTCACTAAAAATTGATGCAAAAATAGCGGAAATTTCTCTTCGTTTTTAACAAATTACGAAAAACAAGGGAGAAATATACCCCCTTGCATTAACCATTTAGCATTGAGAATTATCCCTCCCACTCTTCTGGTTCGTGTTCGTTTACCCACCAACAGTTGAAAAACGCTGTTTTATGTCTTGTTGTGCGTCATAGGTGTTACTTCGTAAGGGCAAAAATACTAATTCCTTTGAAACGAATACGATAATCTGATAAAAACAGAAAGTGCATAACCCACAAACCTATCCTTTTTGGGGAATAATGTAAACCATATCTTTGCTCTGTTTTCTTTTTGCAAAGACAGTAAAAACATTCGGAAATACAAATGTTTCTAGTTGTATCTTGTTGATTTATTGATATATAAAAGAATTATGGATAAAAAAATAAAACGATATACGAATATTATATGTGTAGAATAAACGAAATTGCGTATATTTGCGTGTTACCTGCAAGCGTAAAGACAGACCGTGCAACCCTGACAGTAACGGTCAGACAAACAAGAGAAGCGTAAACCATTTTGACAGATAAACAAAGACATACAGACCATATTACAAACGGACAAGAACTAAGCCGACACACCTTGCCGACCCTTCTGTATTTTTTCTTTTCCCTACCGCACATTTTTTTATTCAATTTTTTGCCACCGCACAATGGCACATTGGCTTTTGCCCCGACACACAAAAGCCCACGCTTCGGCAAAATCCAAAGAGCCATTTTTTCCCAACGCTTTTTTAACTTTGCATTTATAAACATCTATATAGAGAACACTATGCTATCAACAGAGAAAACATTATCAGAAGTAATAGAAATACTAAGACAACGTGGTTATACAGAAGACTTTAACTTGTTGGAAGAAAACATATCTTACAAAAAAGGAGGCGAAAAAGTTGATTTGAACGACATCGTTATTGACAAAATATATCGTTTTACAGGACAAAACGACTTGGAAGACGAAGCCATTTTATACGCAATGACAAATCAAAAAGACGGAGCTAAAGGCGTATTTGTCAATGGGTATGGAACTTACACAGACTCAGGGGCAAACGCTGTTATCAGTAAGATAACCGTTAATGAAAATGATAATGACGATTGGACAATAAAATAATGAATTATACTAACTTTGCAGCGTGAAATATTTCTCCTTCATATTAGCCCTTTATGTTTTGTTGCTGACAGCAGCACCAAACTTGGTGGAGGACAATTGTTTTCAGGAGCAAACAACCGAACAATCACAAGACAATCAAAGTGACAAAGATTGTAGCGATTGTTGTTCACCATTTATGAGTTGCAATACCTGTTTGGGTTTTACTTTTCCAATAGCAAAATTTTCAATACACTCTATCCTCACTTATTCAGACAAAAAAGTTTCTATTTACAAGGAAAATACAACGTCTGACTTTTTCTCTTCCATTTGGAAACCGCCCAAGATTAGTTAATGTTTCCGTGCCTTCGGCACAATAACAAATTGCGGTGCTACGCACCGCCAATTCTTATTTTTCAAACATTAATAATCATTTAGGCAATGAAGTTTAAAATCATTTTGCTACTAATGGTAGCATTCAACATAAATACCGTATTCGGACAGAATACATTTAAAGCGGTCATAAAAGACAGCGAAACAAAAGAACCGTTAATCGGTGCGACAGCTATTTTATCAGAAACGGCAACAGGAGCAACCGCAGACATTAACGGAATGATAACCTTAACCAATATCCCAAACGGAAAGCAGATAATTGAATTTCGTTACATCGGTTATGAAACAAGAAAAGACACGTTTGATTTTCCGTTGACAACATCAAACCTGATAGAGATTTTTCTCAAATCAAATGCAAACGAATTGGACGAAATTGTGATTTCATCTACCCGAAGTTCCAGAACCATAAAGGACATTCCGACAAGAATTGAATTTATTGGAGGGGAAGAATTAGAAGAAAAAGGCAATATGAAAGCAGGGGATATTCGTATGCTTTTAAGTGAAAGCACAGGCATACAAACGCAGCAAACTTCCGCAACATCTGCCAATGCTTCTATTCGTATTCAGGGACTTGACGGACGATATACTCAAATTCTTAAAGACGGATTTCCACTATATGCAGGAGCAGCAAGCGGTTTAGGACTTTTGCAAACGCCACCGCTTGACTTAAAGCAAGTAGAAATTATTAAAGGTTCTTCATCTACACTTTACGGAGGAGGAGCGATAGCAGGATTGGTAAACCTTATTTCCAAAACACCGACAGATGAAAAAGAATTACGTTTTCATTTAAACGGAAGTTCGGGCAGAGGTTTTGACATTAACGGTTTTTACGGACAGCGATTTAACAAAATTGGAACAACAATATTTGCAGCACACAACCGCAATTGGGCTTACAACCCTGCCAATATTGATTTTACAGCAATTCCAAAATTTGACAGGTATGTTTTCAATCCCAAGTTATTTGTTTATTTCAGCGACAAAACAAAACTGAATGTTGGAATAAACACAGCTATTGAAAACCGTATCGGTGGCGACATACATTTTATACAAGGAAAAGGAGACACTATCCACAGCTATTTTGAAGAAAACAAAACACAACGCTATTCCACGCAATTGTCTTTTGACCATAAATTTAATGACAAAAGTTTCTTCAATTTTAAAAACAGCGTAAGTTATTTTAACAGGATAATCAATATTCCGAATTATAGCTTTGACGGCACACAAACAGCCACATTCAGCGAAGCAAGCTATACCAATGTTCGGGAAAAAACAGAATGGGTTGCAGGTGTAAATCTTTGGTCGGATAACTTTCAGGAAAAGCAGACAGACACTTTTCCGTTGAGAAATTACGACCAAATTACTTTTGGTGCATTTGCTCAAAATTCGTGGAAAGCAACCAAGTGGCTCAATCTTGAAACAGGTTTCAGAGCCGACTATGTTATTGATTATGGTATTGCCTTGCTGCCAAGAGTTTCAGCATTATTCAAAATAACCGACAAATTTTCTTCACGGCTTGGCGGTGGCTTTGGCTATAAAACGCCAACCATATTTACAGAGGAAAGCGAACGCATACAATACCAAAATGTAATGCCCATTGATAAAAACATCAACAAATTGGAACGCAGTTACGGAGGAAATTTTGATTTTAATTATCGCACCGTATTTGGCGAAAAAGTAACGTTCAGTATCAACCAACTTTTTTTCTATACCTATTTGAATAACCCTTTGTTGCTTGAATCTCAAACAGGCGGATTATACCAATTTATCAATTCGACAGGACACATTGATACAAGAGGAACGGAAACCAATATCAAAATCGGGTATGATGATTTTAAATTGTTTTTGGGTTATACATTTACCGATACCCGCTTGCATCAAAACGGAATTTTGACAAATACACCGCTTACGCCAAAGCACAGGATAAATTCAGTTTTAATGTATGAAGTAGAGGACAAATGGAAAGTAGGTTTGGAAGCGTATTATTTCAGTCCTCAAAAATTGAGTGACGGTGCAACAGGAAAACAATATGTGCTTTGTGGTTTTATGGTTGAAAAGCTATGGGAGAAATTTTCGGTTTACATCAACTTTGAAAATTTCCTTGACGCAAGGCAAACCCGATTTGACACTATTTATACAGGCACAGTAACTAATCCTGTTTTCAGGGACATTTACGCACCGCTTGACGGATTTTTAATCAATGGTGGTATCAAACTAAAATTGTAGCAATTATGCAAAAGACAATATTTAACATTACAAAAATGGATTGCCCAAGCGAGGAGCAATTAATACGGATGAAACTGCAAAAATTTGATGAAATAAAATCATTGGACTTTGACATTCCGAACCGAAAATTAGCAGTTCATCATAACGGAAAACCAGAGCCAATACACTTAGCATTAAATACACTGAACCTTGATACTTCTTTGGTTTCAACAGAAGAAAGCAGAGTAGAAATTGAAACGGACACAAGCAATAAACAACGGAAATTGTTGTGGACGGTTCTTATCATCAATTTTCTGTTTTTCGGATTGGAAATGCTGTTAGGAATTTTTTCCAACTCAATGGGATTAGTGGCAGACAGTTTGGATATGCTCGCAGACAGTATTGTTTACGGATTGGCATTATTTGCGGTGGGTGGAACAATAACGAGAAAAAACAATATCGCAAAATTTGCAGGATATTTTCAAATACTTCTTGCTGTAATTGGTTTTGTAGAAGTAGTCAGACGATTTATAGGAGTTGAGAAAATGCCTGATTTTCAAACAATGATTATCGTTTCTGTTTTGGCTCTTATCGCTAATGTGATTTGTCTTTACTTATTACAAAAAGGTAAAAGCAAAGAGGCTCATATGCAAGCAAGTATGATTTTCACTTCCAATGACGTAATTATTAATTCGGGTGTTATCGTTGCAGGACTTTTGGTTAATTGGCTTAGTTCAGGTTATCCCGACTTGATTATTGGAGCAATCGTTTTTATAATTGTTGCAAGAGGAGCATACAGAATATTACAATTAGCGAAGTAAAAAGCCAACGCACACAAGCACACACATTTTGCAGCCGCTACAAGCCGACACGCAAACCAAAGCTGCAAAAAGAGTGTGCTTGTTCCCTAAAAAAATTGAATAAAAAATTTCCTGCCCTTCTGAAAAGAAAAAATACCCGAACGCACAACCCGACAGCGACACTTGGACGACATACAGACAAATGGTTTACTAAGACGGTGGACAGAACGCCAGCAGCTAACAGCGGTTTGGCGTAATGGGGGGCGGACGTTCTTCGTATGACAGTTTTTCGTAAATTTGAACTTTCGGCTTCGTATGAAGTTTTGTGCTGAAAAGCCCCCACTACGCCAAGCCGCGAATCGTTATGTGTAATTTCACCAAAACACCGTCCAAATGAAGGAAAAGTTAAACGAATTATTTGAGTACAACTATCATTTTAATAAAAAAATGGATTGAGTTTCTGACGGAAAATTTCCAAGAAGTTCCTGAAAAATCTTTGAGACTTATAAATCATCTGATTAAAGCTCAACAAATATGGAACATCAGAATTGACAATGAAATTGAATTTGGAGTTTGGCAAATTAACGAATGGAATAAAATCTCGAAGATAAATGATGAAAATTATACAAAAACCTTGAAAATAATTCGTGAAAATAATCTTGAAAATATAATTGAATATCAAAATTCAAAAGGACAAAAATTTACAAATAAAATTGAAGATGTTTTATTCCATATCATAAACCATTCGACTTATCACCGTGCTCAAATTGCGGTCGACATTAAAAATTATGGAATAGAACCGATTAACACAGATTATATTTTTTATTTGAGTTCCTCATATAATTTCATATATTTGCAGTTCATAAAATCAGGTAGTTATGGAAATTTTTAACGGTCAAAATCTTTTAGAGTTCACTGAACGCTTCAAAACCGACTTAGATTGTGAAGAATATTTAGCTCATTGGAAGTGGGAAAAAGGCTTTGTTTGTCGTAAATGTGGGCATACAAAAAGCCAAATCCGCAAGGATTTTTCAAGAACTTGTAACATTTGTTCTGATACGGAAAGCCCTACGGCAGGAACACTTTTTCACAAAGTAAAATTCGGGCTTCGTAAGGCTTTTTTTATTTGTTTTGAGATGTGTGCAACCACTAAAAACCTATCAGCTTTACAAATGTCTGTTCGTTATGGAATTACCGAAAATACGGCTCGATTGTTTATGCACAAAGTTCGTGAAGCAATGAAATCCAATGAATTACATAAAATGAATGGTCAAGTTCAAGTGGACGAGTTTACTGTGGGAGGGAAAGAAGATGGCAAACAAGGTAGGAGTTACGATTCAAAGAAAAAAAAGATTGTTTGTGCCATAGAACTAACTGATGATGGGAAGGTTAAACGATTCTATGCTAATAAAATAGAAGATTATTCTGCCAAATCATTACGGACAATTTTTGATAAACATATTGATAAATCCGCCCAAGTGACCACTGATGATTGGAAAGGTTACAGACCTATTAAAGATTTCAATATCAAACAAATACCGAGTAATAAAGGGAAGAATTTCCCTATTTTACATACCATAATACACCAAGTAAAAAGTTGGTTGAGAACGATTTATTGTCGAGTTTCAGATTTCAATATGGATAGATATTTGGCTGAATTTTCATACCGAATTAACCGTTCTCAATCGAAAGATAATATATTCAATAATCTCATCAAACGAATGATTGAGAAGAAACCTGTTCATCACCGGAATTTGATATGTAGTTAAGTGTGGAACTCAATTTTTTATAAAAGAAAGATTGAAGAATAAAGAAACTGCCCACTAACATCGTATTGGCGAAATGGCTGTTTAAGGGAAAAATTGAAAGTTTACCTTCGGGGAGACTTCGTATTCTCCTTTTTTGTTGTAGCAACCATCCAATTGAAACAAATACGATAATCACATAAAAAACAGAAAGTCCGTTAAAAAAATCCCCGTCTGAAAACAAAATACGACTTATCCAAAAATTCTTCAAATTTTACTGATATAATTCAGCAAATCAAAAGGGAATTTTTACATCTCCCCCTTGAAAGGGTCATTAGATAAGACATACAAAATCTATAAAATACAAATGATGAAATATCATAAAATAATTTCATTTCTCAAACATCAAAGAAATCCATCTCATACTGAAAAACTTCGAACGGAACTTCCTCATTATATGCCTTATAGATTTCTGACTTCAGGATTTTTCCATTGGAGTCAAAGATGTTTTTTTGTATGGTAGCATCGTCTTCATTAATTGCTGATTTCCATCGGTATAGACAACAAAAGCCGTACTTGTCATATTCATAAAACACCGAACCGTGATGAGTTTTATCCGAATAAAAATATTTTATCGAGATGAGCCTGCCACTTTCATCGTAAAAGGACTCCGAATATCCGCTCAGGCGGTCGTTTTGGTGTTCGTGATAGCAAAAAATTTCTTGTCCTTTTTCGTTGAACTTTCGTGTGACTTTGGCGTAAAATTCTTCATTTTGCAAAGTTAAAATTTCAGAATTATTGTTGTTTTCATCATAAGTAAAAATTTGTTTTAGTTCTAAATTTCCGTCTGAATCATAATAAAGAGCCTGTATTTTTTTGCCATACGCATCAAATGTTACTTTTTTGTATTCGTAAGGTTCAAAATATTGATAATGAAAAATCCACTCCACAACTCCATTTCTATTTAGAAAAAACTCCTTTATGGAATATAAATTTTCTCTTCCTTCAATCACTGAATAACAATTGATTTTCAAATATTTGACATTTTGATGTGTCATTATTTGATAATATTCTGGGCTAAAAAAAGCACTTTCTTCCAGTATGATAAGCAACGTTTGATTTTGTTTTTTCATCGTGTTTTTTTAGGAAAGACAAACTTAATAATAAATTTTATTATTGTTTTGGACTTGGACAATATACCTTTGGTTGTTTTAAGCTACGAAGCGTATCTCCCAAACGTTATTCTACTTCATCAATAGTAATACCTCCTTTTTGACGACTGACCTTTAAACTTTCTTGAAAAATGCAAAATCTTATCAAATGCCTCACTTCATCTTTCGGATTAAACTCAAATCAAAAAGAGCTAAAAAGCTGAAATACAGAGTTCCCAATGCAATCGCTGTATGAGGAAAATCTAAAAAAAGTCCACCGTGTTTTTTGGCATCTAAGTAACTTTGGGATTTGCGAAATCCTTCATCTAAGGCAAATTCTGGGACAATATTTTGCCCAAAAGCGACAAACATCGCAAGAAAAAAATACAGCATTACTGCGACGACAGATTGAGCCATTACTCTTTGTTGTACAGCTTCACTGGTGTTAAAAAATGCAAAACGCATTCGGTTAAACACGGTAACGCAA
Organism: Capnocytophaga canis; assembly: GCF_043187445.1. Taxonomy (NCBI): domain Bacteria; kingdom Pseudomonadati; phylum Bacteroidota; class Flavobacteriia; order Flavobacteriales; family Flavobacteriaceae; genus Capnocytophaga; species Capnocytophaga canis. The sequence goes on from NZ_CP171121.1 coordinate 1,137,057, forward strand.
TAAAGCGTAGTAATCGTCCAATCCGAAAACCCCATAATACTCTGAAAAGAATAGGCAAACAAGCCATATACAGGGAAAAATATAAACAAACTGATGCGTGCAGAAAACGCCACCATAAACACACCTGAATGTACCATTATAAACTCAAATGCCATTAAAAGACTGAATTTAAACACTTTATCAGCGTCCAAAGGCGTGGCGGAAAACCACAAACTTCCGTAATAAAATGCCATCAGCACCAAATTCAAAAATCCAAAATACTCAAAAGGTTTGTCCCAACGCTCTATCACACTGATTTTTGAGTTTTCTTTTTTGGTTGTTTTTCGTTTCATTTTTCACTAAAAATTGATGCAAAAATAGCGGAAATTTCTCTTCGTTTTTAACAAATTACGAAAAACAAGGGAGAAATATACCCCCTTGCATTAACCATTTAGCATTGAGAATTATCCCTCCCACTCTTCTGGTTCGTGTTCGTTTACCCACCAACGGAAACCGCTAATACCTTTTATTTTCAATCGCTCAATGATTTCTGCTGTATGGTGTTGGGTATGCCGGATGCAGTTCAGATGCAATTCAAAACGCGAAACTGGATACCATTCATATCCCGAATCCGCTTCAAAAGGCAGAGCTTCAATCCGTTGTAGCAAGTTTTCATTCAGCTCATCAATAAACGAAAACAATTCTTCTTTGGTATGAAATCCCTCTACCACCACACCTGCATCAGGATTTTCCCATTCTTGCGAACCTCCAAGGCTCTCTGCCCCTCTGATGGCTTTTTCAAAGGGTACAAAACTGGCGTCATTTGCCCCTAAATAATATTGTATTGCGGCAATGCAATGATAGGCAATTTGCCAATTCGGATTGTTGTACTCATCCGTATTCCATTGGTCTTCAGGAACTTTTTCCAAAGTTTTACGTAGCATTCCAAGGCTTGCTTTATACTGCGAAACCAAAATCTCTGCGATTTTTTTGTTGTTCATTTTATTCTGATTTTTAGGTTGTTACTATTTTGTTGTGGGCTACATATCAAGACCGTAGCCTTTTGAAAAAGGAATTTTTACTGTTTCGTTGGCAAAAATACGATGGTGTTGAACAACCAATTTGCTTGGCAATGTTTCGGGCAGAAAGCACAGCAAACCCTTCTTTTCGAACCATTTCAAAGGCATTTTCAATAATAATTTCTTTTGTTATTGTCGTTGTTTTAGGCATAATATTATTTTATAACACACATTATATAACTATTGTTATATTTTATTGCAAGGGTAATATGTTTTTTTGAATGAACAATATTTTAAATGAAAAAAGAGCGAAATTTTCTTCCTTTAATCACAAAAAAAGAAGCCGTCTTTTTCGGACAGCTTCTCTCCTCTTTTTTATCAGTCATCCAGTAGTACTAGAAAGTCCTACTGAACTAAAAAACTATGAAAGTCCTGTAATGATTCCATTGTCGTCTATGTCCATACCTTCTGCCGCAGGAACGCTTGGTAGCCCTGGCATACGCATTGTATCGCCCAAAATAGGAATCACAAATCCTGCCCCTGAAGCAAATTCAAACTCCCGAACCGTAACCTCGAAATCCGTTGGACGTGCTAATTTCTTATCATTATCACTCAATGATTTCGGAGTTTTTACCATACAAACAGGCATTTTGTCGAAGCCTAATTTGTTAATATTATTGAGTTGCGTACGTGCCTTTGAAGTAAAATTCACGCTTTTAGCTCCATAAATTTCGGTTGCAATTTTAACAATTTTATCTTCAATGGAAATCGCATGGTCGTAAAGCGGTTTAAATTTACTTTCACCACTTTCTACAATCTCCACTACCGCTTGTGCCAGTTCTTTTGCCCCATTACCTCCTTCAGCAAATCCTTTACAAACAATTGCTTTCACTCCTTTTTGTTCACACACTTGTCTGATGAATTGAATTTCTTCATCACTGTCATTAGGGAAGAAATTAATTGCTACAACAGCTTTCAATCCAAATTTTTGCACGTTTTCAATGTGCTTTTCTAAGTTTCCGATACCTTTTTTTACTTTTTCAAGACTTGCTGTGGTATATTCTTCTTTCATTGCTCCTCCATGATGGCGTAACGCCCTAACAGTTGCAACAATAACAGCTGCATCAGGAGCAAGTTCAGCAGACACACATTTGATATTCATGAATTTCTCTGCTCCTAAATCAGCTCCAAAACCAGCTTCCGTTATAGTATATTCAGCTAAGGACATTCCCATTTTGGTAGCTAATACTGTATTGGTTCCTTGAGCAATACTTGCGAAAGGTCCTCCATGCAAAATGGCAGGATTATTTTCTAAAGTTTGCACTAAATTAGGTTTTATCGCATCTTTCAACAGTAATGCCATAGCTCCTACTACTTTCAAATCACGAGCAAAAACAGGTGTGCCATCGAATTTTTTACCGATGTAGATGTTTCCAATACGCTTCTTTAAATCCGAAAAACTTTCTGACAAACAAAGGATTGCCATTATTTCAGAGGCAGGAGTGATGTTAAACCCATCTTCACGAGGCACTCCGTTGGCACTACCTCCCAAGCCGATGACAACCTGACGTAATGCACGGTCGTTCATATCCATCACACGCTTCCAAACAACTGTACGTGGATCAATACCAATGGAATGTGTTTTACTTTGTATATTATTATCAATCACTGCTGAAAGCAAATTATTTGCTTTTTCAATTGCTGAAAAGTCGCCTGTGAAATGCAGATTGATATCCTCCATTGGCACTACTTGTGAATATCCTCCTCCTGCGGCACCTCCTTTAATTCCAAAAACAGGCCCTAAAGAAGGTTCACGAAGCACTGCAATGGCTTTTTTACCGATTTTGTTCAACCCTTCAGTAAGACCGATGCTAGTAGTAGTTTTCCCTTCACCTGCAGGTGTTGGAGTGATAGCCGTTACTAACACTAATTTATTCTTCTTAAGTTTTTCATTATCAATTAGATGTAGAGGCAACTTAGCCTTGTACTTTCCGTACAGTTCCAAGTCATCTTCACTAACATTTAATTTTTTGGCAACTTCTTTAATAGGAAGCATTTTTGCATTTTGTGCAATTTCTAAATCCGTTGGAAAACTCATAATATATAGCTATTTATTTGGTTAAAAATAATATGAAATTAATGAGTTCCAAAGGTACGAAATTATTTTTGATAATCAAGAATACAAATAGCAGATGATTTTCTTAAGGAAAAGATTTTAGTTTTTATATGGGATTCATGAGTATTTTTTTATCTTTGTCGCCAATTTTACATCTATAATAAAATCAATACATTCTATGGAAATTTTGTTGATTGCTGTGTTTTTTATCGGCTATTTTTTTATCACTATTGAGCATCAGGTGAAGATTGACAAAACCATCTCAGCTCTAGGGATGGCATCGATTTGTTGGGCTATTTTAAAAATGGGAGGACTCACTGTCTATGAAATCGAAGATCAAGCCCTTCACGCTATTAACCCTACAAACAACGACTTAGCTATTGACAACATTTTGTTACATCATTTGGGAAAAATAGCTGAAATTCTCTTTTTTCTTATCGGAGCAATGACTATCGTTGAGGTAATTGATATGCACCGAGGCTTTGAAATTATAAAAAAAATCATCAAAACACGTAGAAAAAAACGCTTACTTTGGATTGTCGGGATTATCGCTTTTTTCCTTTCCGCATTGATTGATAATTTGACAACAGTCATCGTTTTGGTTACAATTATGCGTAAATTAGTACCATTCAAAACTGAACGCATTTGGTACATTTCACTCATTGTGATTGCTGCTAATGCAGGAGGAGCATGGTCACCTATAGGAGATGTAACTACGACGATGCTTTGGATGGCAAATAAAGTGACTGCAGCTAAACTCACAGAATATGTGTTACTTCCCTCTATTATATGCTTTGTTGTCCCTTTTGCTATCGCATCATTCTTACCCGTTTTCCAAGGGCGATTGGACATTCCGCGGTCTGACAAGACACAGGCTTTTAAAAGTAGTACTCCAGTGTTGATTATTGGTTTTGCGTCCATTATTTTTGTACCTGTATTCAAATCCGTTACGGGTCTACCTCCTTACATCGGGATGCTTTTTGCTTTAGCAACCATGTGGTTTTTCTCCGAGCTGTTGAAACCTATTAAAGAATTAAATGAAGATGCAGCTGTTTCATTTTCAACACACAGAGCTTTGTCGCGTATTGAAATATCAAGTATTTTATTTTTCTTAGGTATTTTATTGGGAGTTGCCGCTTTGGAATCCGTGGGTGTTTTATTCAACTTTGCAAATGTATTAAACGAAGCGGTTCCAAATCAGAATATTGTAGTGGCTCTTCTTGGAATGGGATCATCGGTGATTGACAACGTACCGTTAGTAGCAGCAAGTATTGGGATGTTCCAAGAGCCTGTGGATAGTGCTTTGTGGCATTTTATTGCTTTTGCAGCTGGAACTGGAGGAAGTTTACTCATAATCGGATCGGCGGCAGGAGTGGCTGCTATGGGAATGGAAAAAATAGACTTTTTTTGGTACTTGAAAAACATCCTGTGGTTGGCTTTCTTAGGTTTTATTGCTGGGTTTTTATCCCTCATCGTGTTAGAGAGTTTTCATGTGTTCGAATAAAATCCGACTAAAGAAGTAAATATACACCATCCGGAAAGTTTTGTTTGTTCATCACGATTAGTGTGTCACTTTCGAAGAATACGAAGTATTTCAGTGCCGAATCTGTCTAAAACAAAACTTTTCGGATTTTTATCACAAAACTAATAAATTACACCCCCTAATATCTGAATTATCGAACCTTCCCAACACTTCAAAATCTGTGTCAGAAAGGCGTCTGCCTAAATCCTGTGTAGCAATAAAACTACACGATTGTAAATTTGCTAAATCAATTACATTAATCCCACCCGTTTTTTTATTAGGTTGAAAAGAAAGAGCATCGTTAGTATCTCGAATTAAAATCTTCATCCAAGGTACGGTTTTAAAAATGCCATTCCCGCAGGAATAACCTTGTGAAAGTAATTCCGTCATACCATATTCTGAATGAATAGCTTGAACACCAAATCCATTACATAAAATATGATGTAATTCCTCCCTTATCAACTCTTTACGACGCCCTTTCATACCTCCCGTTTCCATAATGATGGTATTTTTTAATGAAAACGAATGTTTTTCGACCATATCCAGTAGTGCAAAGGATACTCCGATGAGTAATATTTTTTTTCCTGCCTCATCCAATGCTTTTAGCAGGTTAGCTAAAGATTGTAACTCATTCAAATAGAAACCACTGTTAGAATTGTTTGATTGCTGAATTAAATCTTCTACCATGTAAATGAGAGAAGAACCAGTTCGTTCTAAGTACGAAGGAAGCAAAGCCAAAATCACATACTCGGATGGATTGCCATAAAACAACTCAAACCCCTTTCGGAAACTTTTTTCGTAAACGCTCATTTTTTTTACATAATGTTTTGATGTTAGCATCCCTGTGGTGCCACTACTTGTAAAAATCTGTTGTTCAGAATCTTGTCCGCAAAAAACACGATGTGATTTAAAAAACTCTATCGGCAAGAAAGGAATTTCAAATAGAGAGCGTACATTTTTAGGTGTTTTTTTTAAATAGGTGCAAAAATCTTGATATACTAAGTTGTGATTAAACTGATATTCAAAGACTTCCAAGCTTATATTTTCGAAATCTATCTCGTTATTGATAGAAAAAATACGATCTTCTAAGGACATTTTGTGATGCACGATTGTTTTACAAAACGCGAAGTTACGAAAAAAAATGTAGAAAATAATGGATAAACATTTTTGTATTCTTTATGTTTTTTGCTAACTTTGATACCATAAAACTCAAAACTTTAAAGACATGGCTAAAACGTATCAAACAATGGGTGAATTCATCATCCAAAATCAAAAAGATTTTCAATATTCTACAGGAGAGTTGACTCGACTTTTGAGTTCCATCCGCTTGGCTTCAAAAGTTGTGAATCGTGAGGTGAACAAAGCAGGTTTGGTGGAGGATATTTTGGGCGACATGGGTGAGGAAAATATACAAGGCGAAGTACAAAAAAAACTAGATGTATTTGCCAACGAAATTTTTATCAAAGCCTTAACACAGCGTGAAGTAGTTTGTGGAATTGCTTCGGAAGAAAACGAATTTTTTATTTCAGTAGAACCCTCTCAAAACAGCCATTTGAGTAAATATGTAGTGCTGATTGACCCTCTTGATGGCTCCAGTAACTCTGATGTGAACGTAACTGTCGGAACGATATTTTCTATTTATCGTCGTGTGACTCCTGAAGGTACGCCTGTGCAGTTGGAAGATTTTTTGCAACCTGGAAATAGACAAGTAGCCGCAGGTTATATCATTTATGGACTTTCTACAATGATGGTGTACACAACTGGTAGAGGAGTTAATGGTTTTACACTCGATCCTTCCATCGGAACGTACTACCTTTCGCATCCAAATATGCAATTCCCTAAAGATGGATCTATTTATTCCATTAATGAAGGGAACTATGTACATTTTCCTCAGGGAGTTAAAGACTATATAAAATATTGTCAAGAATTGGAAGGTGACCGACCTTATACATCTCGTTACATAGGTTCGTTAGTTTCTGACTTTCACAGAAACATGCTTAAAGGTGGAATCTATATCTATCCGTCGGGAACACGTACTCCTCACGGAAAATTGCGATTACTTTACGAATGTAACCCTATCGCTTTCCTTACCGAACAAGCAGGAGGCAAAGCTTCCGATGGGTATCGACGCATTATGGACATTCAAGCAGACCACTTACATCAGCGAGTGCCATTTTTTTGTGGCTCAGTGAATATGGTTGAAAAAGCCGAAGAATTTATGGCGAAATATCCGAGAGAATGATTTAATTTTGGGGTTAATAAGTTAGATATTTCTTTCAAACAGAACTTATTCGGAGAAAATCCGTACTTTTGCTCCTCAAAATATATCAAAAATGGACGCTACAACCTTATTTTATCTAATACTGGCTATATTTATTGCCGAACATTTGTTAGACGAATGGATTTCAACACTAAATGCTCGAAAATTTAGAGATCCGATTCCAGAGGTGTTAGCAGATGTTTATGACACTGAATCATACGAAAAATCGCAAAACTACAAGTTTGAGGGACATCGTTTTTCAACCTTTTCCTCGTGGTTGTCGTTCGCTCTGACTTTGGTGGTTTTGAGTCTTGATGGTTTCGCCTTTTTAGATGGTTTTATAGGTCAATATTTTGAAAATGAAATAGTTATTTCTTTATTGTTTTTCGGAATACTGATGCTGATTAGCAACTTAATAGCTTTGCCATTTGAGTATTATGCTACCTTTGTTATTGAAGAAAAGTATGGCTTTAATAAAAGCACACGTACCTTATTTTTTACGGACTTTTTGAAGGGACAGGCTCTGACTCTATTTATTGGCGGAGGGATATTGGCTTTAGTGGTGTGGTTTTACCTTTGGGTGGGTACATATTTTTGGATTTATACTTGGTTGTTAGTCAGTGGTTTTTCGGTAGCGATGGCGTTTCTATATACTCGATTGATTGTCCCATTGTTCAACAAACAGACCCCCTTGGAGGCAGGTGAATTGCGTGATGCCATTGAAGAATATGCAAAAAAGGTTGGTTTTCAGCTGAAAAACATCTATGTGATTGACGGTTCAAAACGTTCGACCAAAGCAAATGCTTATTTCTCAGGGTTCGGAAAGACAAAACAAATCACTCTTTACGACACTCTCATCAAAGACCTTACTACAGATGAAATTGTTGCTGTTTTAGCTCATGAAGTTGGACATTACAAACATAAACACATTCTTTTCAATATATTAGAATCGACAATTCTAACAGGGATAACGCTCTACGTGTTGTCTTTAGCTATTGAAAATTCTATTTTTTCGGAAGCTTTAGGAGTGCAAACGCATAGTTTCCATATCGGTTTGTTAGCTTTTGGATTGCTTTACAGTCCTATTTCAACGGTTACGAGTTTGATTTCTAACTACATATCTCGAAAATTCGAATATCAAGCAGATGAATACGCCAAAACGACTATGGGTACGGCAGAGCACTTGGTCACTGCTTTGAAAAAATTGTCTCGTAACAGCCTTAGTAATCTGACTCCACATTCATGGAACGTGTTTTTAAATTATTCACATCCAACACTTTATCAACGCGTAATTCATTTACAAAAAGAAATGTAAAGACACTATATACTTTTCAATGATTCCCAAAACTGCATTTGATTGCTTGAACGGATGCTGAATTGATATTACATTTTACAGCAGATTTGATTGTATATCGCTAAAACTTGCGTATTTTTGCGTACTAAAATTAATCAAATAATGGCAAAAATACGAATCACCAAAAAGTTTGACTTTGAAGCTGGACATGCTCTTTATGGCTATGATGGCAAATGTAAAAACCTGCATGGACATAGCTACAAACTCCACGTTACTGTTATTGGAGAACCTATTACTAATCCATCCGATGTGAAATTTGGAATGGTTATTGACTTTGGCGATTTGAAAAAAATTGTAAAACGAGAGATTATCGATGTATTTGATCACGCCATGGTTTTTAATGGAAATTCTCCTCATTTAACTCTTGCTCAAGAACTTATAGATAAAGAACACCATATAATAACTGTAGATTATCAACCTACAAGTGAAAATTTGGTTGTCGATTTTGCAGAACGTATCAAAAAACATTTGCCAAGTAATGTTACGCTGTTTTCGTTGCGTTTACAGGAAACGGAGAGTTCGTATGCTGAATGGTTTGCTAACGACAATTTGTAAAATTTCTTCGCTATGGAAATCTCATTAGCAGGTGATAAAAAAATATACTTTGCATCGGATAATCACTTAGGAGCACCTAATTTTGTAGCAAGTCGTCCACGTGAAAAACGTTTCGTCCAATGGCTTGACCGAATCAAAACCGATGCAGGAGCTATCTTTCTCTTGGGAGACCTTTTTGATTTTTGGTTTGAATATGAAACAGTGGTCCCAAAGGGATTCGTCCGTACTTTAGGGAAATTAGCCGAGTTAAGTGATAGTGGCATTCCTATTTATTTTTTCGTGGGCAATCATGACCTTTGGATGGAGGATTATTTTCAAAATGAATTAGGAATACCTGTCTTTCACAAACCTTTAAGTTTTACCGCCAATGGGAAACGTTTTTTTGTAGGACATGGTGATGGATTGGGACCTGGAGACAAGGGATTCAAACGTATGAAAAAAGTGTTCACGAATCCTGTTGCCAAGTGGTTTTTCCGATGGTTACACCCTGATTTTGGAGTGCGATTAGCTCAGCATATGTCTGTTAAAAATAAATTAATTTCGGGGAATGAAGATGTCAAATTTTTAGGAGAAGACAGAGAATGGCTGGTGTTATACTGCAAACGTAAATTAGAAACCCAACACTACGACTATTTTCTTTTCGGACATCGCCACTTACCTATGCAAATTCATCTTAATGATAAAGCAACTTACGTCAACACAGGTGATTGGATTCATTACTTCACTTATGCTGTATTTGATGGAAATAGTTTGCGTTTGGAAAAATGGGATGAGTAATTCTCGCTAAGATTGATTCTGGACTGAAGAACGATTTATCTGATTTGTTTGGTTCTTAAGTTTTCAATATTTCGTAGAATCACACATCTGAGCGTCTTACGATATAATCAGATTCAACTTTTCCTTTTTATGTTGATAACTAATCTTTGTGCTAATTTACTTTAATCAAGTATTTATTTAAACTCATCTTTTGACTGCGGGAACTGGAATCCTATTGACACATAGATTTTTACTCAAAAAAACTGAGGCTGTCCAAAAAGTCAAATTTTAGCAATTTCACAAAACTTAATCCATTGAAAATAAGTATTTTATTTTTAATATTTTGCTAAAAACAACCCTTTTCGGACAGCTTCAAGTCTTATATGTGAGAAATTATTTCTTTCGGAGTTCTCGTTCTTGTGCATCAACCACGGCCAAAGTTGCTAAATTGACCATTTCATCAACGCTTGAGCCCAAAGTAGTTACGTGAATCGGTTTACTAAGACCTAAAACGATAGGCCCAACGGTATCCAACTGTTGTATTTCTTTCAGCATTTTATAAACAATATTAGCTGACTCCAAGTTTGGGAATATCAATACGTTAGCTCCTTTTCCATTGTTTAGTTTTGAAAAGGGGAACGATTTAGCTAACTTCTCTGGATTGATAGCAAAATCGGCCTGAATTTCTCCATCAACAACTAAATCGGGGTGATTTTTATGTAAATAAGCTACTGCCTCACGTACTTTTTGTGTACTTTTTGAACTGGCAGATCCGAAATTTGAATAAGAAAGCATAGCGATTGAAGGCTCTATACCAAACATTTTCACAGCCTTTGCAGTCATTAAAGTGATATTGGCCAAGTCTTCAGCGGAAGGATCAACATTAATAGTTGCATCAGAAATAAACAAAGGCCCTTGTTGAGTCATCATAATACTGGTTGCAGCAATGCGTTTCACTCCTTCCTCTTTCTCTACAAGTTCTAAAATTGGACGAATAGCCGATGGATACGATCGAGAATAGCCCGTTATCATTGCGTCGGCCTCTCCTGTATTGACCATCATTGCACCAAAGTAGTTGCGTTCACGCATTAATCGTTCTGCACTAACCAAAGTAACGCCACGTCGCTGATGTTTTTGCCAATAGACTTCTGAAAAGGCCTCTCTCCTTGATTTTTCAGTATCTGTTTTAGGGTCAATAATCATTACATCAGCAGTAAAGCCAACTTCTTCTTTGAGTTCGGTAATGATTTCTTTTCTTCCTAAAAGAATCGGAATTCCAATGCCGTCTTCACACAACCGTTGGGCAGTTTTCAACACCTCAATATGGTCGGCTTCAGGAAATACCACTCGTTTTGGATTTCGTTTGGCTCGGTCTTGTAATAATCTGATTTCCTTACTACCTTTACCTGAACGTTCGATAAGTTCCTCACGATAAGCATCCCAGTCCGTAATTGGTTTTAGTGCCACTCCTGATTCGATTGCTGCTTTAGCCACCGCTGGTGGAATTTCGTAAATCAATCGATAATCGAAAGGCTTAGGAATGATATAGTTACGTCCAAAAGAAAGGTTTTCATTGCCATAAACTAGCGATACTTGATCGGGAACCGTTTTCTTTGCCATATCTGCCAGAGCATGAACAGCCGCCAATTTCATTTCCTCGTTGATTTTGGTGGCACGTACGTCCAAAGCCCCTCTGAAAATAAACGGAAATCCTAACACATTATTCACTTGGTTGGGAAAGTCAGAGCGTCCCGTTGCCATCAGAATGTCTTGACGCGTATTCACTGCTAATTGATAGTCAATTTCAGGAACAGGATTCGCCATGGCAAATACAATAGGATCTTTTGCCATTGACAACAACATTTCTGGACTCACTACATTTCCTTTTGATAATCCGATAAATACGTCTGAATCTTTCATTGCTTCTTCCAAGGTGTGGATATTTCTATCCGTAGCAAATTCTGCCTTTTGCTCTGTCAGATTAGGACTATCCTTACGGATAACACCTTTACTGTCACACATCACAATGTTTTTAGGATTTGCTCCTAAAGCAATGTAAAGTCTGGTACACGAAATGGCTGCTGCTCCCGCTCCATTGACTACAATCTTTACTTGATGGATATCTTTTTTAACAATTTCTAAAGCGTTTTTTAAGGCTGCTGCAGATATGATAGCTGTTCCATGTTGGTCGTCGTGCATCACCGGAATATCGAGTTCCTCTTTCAGTCGGCGTTCAATTTCGAAAGCCTCAGGAGCTTTAATATCCTCCAAATTAATACCTCCAAACGTAGGGGCAATGGCTTTGACCGTTTCCACGAATTTGTCAATATCAGTAGCATCTACTTCTATGTCAAATACATCAATGTCAGCAAAAATCTTGAATAACAAACCTTTACCTTCCATTACAGGTTTGGAGGCCTCAGGGCCAATGTCCCCCAGACCTAACACAGCAGTTCCATTGGAAATCACGGCAACTAAATTACTTTTTGAAGTATATTTATATACGTTTTGTTTATCCTTAGCAATTTCCAAACAAGGTTCTGCTACACCTGGGGAATATGCTAATGACAAATCATGTTGCGAAGCATATTTTTTAGTAGGTACAATGGCTATTTTTCCAGGTTTGGGGAACTGATGATAGTCCAACGCCTCTTGTTTTTTTCTGTTATCTTTCATGTTTATGTTATAATAATAAATCAATAAAACTATCCGCAAAAGTAGAATGTTTTCAAATAATAAGCAATAATTTTTAGGAAAATATGAATTAGACGGTAAAATTCAACTTTTTTTAATTTTAAAAAATGTATCTTTGTAATCAAATAATAAAGTCCCTGTAAAATCCATGTTATGAAGTTTATGTTTACATCCCTGATTTGCTTATTAACTTTTTATTCCTATGCTATTTCGGGTGTTAACCACTTACTACCTAAGCCTCAGCTAATAGAGATTAACAATTCATCTTTTTCTTTGCATAAAGTACGACTTTCTACACCCGTTTTGCAAACACAGTGGCAAAATTTCATCAAACAAATGAGAGGAACTATATCCGATAAGGCTAACAAACTCATTGAAGTAAAGCTTGTCAATGATATCCCTCAAGCTAGAGTCAACAAAGAAGAGGCTTATACATTATCGATCTCCAAAGACAAAATACTAATCGAATCGACCACGGAAAAAGGGGTGTACTGGGCTATGCAAACTCTACGGCAACTGGCAACAAATAAAGGAAATACAACTGAATTTCAAGGTTGCTATATACTAGATTTCCCTGCTTTTCGTTTTCGTGGATTTATGCAAGACGTAGGGCGAACTTTTATCTCTTTGGAAGAATTAAAAAAAGAAATTTCCATACTTTCACAATACAAAATCAACGTTTTCCACTGGCACCTAACTGAGAACCAAGGGTGGCGATTAGAAAGTAAAAAACACCCCATTCTAAACCATCTTTCCAGCTATGAGCGTTCGCACGGGCAGTTTTACACTCTTGATGAAGCTAAAGAATTGGTTGAATTTTGCAAACAACACAATATGATACTGATCCCTGAAATTGACATGCCTGGGCATAGTTTGGCCTTTCGTAAAGCATTTAACCACGATATGCAATCAGAAGAAGGTATGAAAATTTTGAAAGAACTTTTGGATGAAATGCTACCTTATTTCGATGTGCCGTACTTTCACATTGGCACAGATGAGGTGGAATTCACAAATCCAAACTTTGTTCCCAACATGGTGCAATTCATTCGTGAACGAGGTAAAAAAGTAATCTCATGGAATCCTGGTTGGAACTACAAAGTAGGCAATATTGACATGACTCAATTGTGGAGCTACCGTGGAAAAGTACAAAAAGACATCCCTGCGATTGACTCTCGATTTCACTATCTCAATCACTTCGATGCTTTTGGTGATATAATCGCTTTGTACAACAGCCGTATTCTAAACGTTACCCAAGGAAGTGACAACTACGCAGGATGTATACTTGCTGTATGGAACGATCGCTTTATTCCTAATGAACGGGAAATACTGATTCAAAACAATTTTTACCCATCAATGTTAGCCTTGGCAGAACGCTCCTGGTTAGGCGGTGGCACAGAATATTTTGACAACAAAGGTACAATCCTATCATCAAAAAAAGATCTCAATTTCATAGCCTTTGCAGATTTCGAACGCCGAATGCTGTGGCATAAAAATAACTATTTTAACAACCTACCCTTTGCTTACGTAAAACAAACCCACATGGAATGGACCATCACAGATCCTTTCCCAAACGAAGGTGATTTAACAAGGTCTTTTCCTCCTGAAAAAGAACTGTCGAATAGCTATACCCATCAAGGCAAAACCTATTACACACAAAAAACAATCGGCGGAGGCATCTACTTAAGACATGTTTGGGGAAAAATCGTAAAGTCATTGTACGAAAATCCTCTACCCAATCATACGGCATATGCCTATACGCACGTATACTCTCCTAAAAGACAAAAAGTGGGACTTTGGATAAGCACTCAGAATTACAGTAGGTCAGAAAAAGATTTACCTCCACCACAAGGAAAATGGGACTACAAAGAAAGTCGTGTTTGGATAAACAATTCTGAAATACACCCACCTAATTGGCAGTCATCACACACCCAAAAATCTAATGAAACGCCATTGACAAACGAGAATTTTGAGGTACGCCCTCCTATTCCCGTAATCCTTAAGAAAGGTTGGAACAAGATACTATTGAAACTCCCTATCGGGCATTTCTCAACTCCAGAAGTTCGTTTAGTGAAATGGCATTTTAATTTTGCTTTCGTGAGCTTGGACGGTAAAAACGAAATACAACAGCTCAGGTTCGACGCTGACAGAAAAACGCAATAACTATAATAATAAACAGAGCATACAAAACTAAAAAAACAGACACACAGAGTCGGAAATATGAAATACCTTTTAACAACAAGTCCCTTAATGTAAAAAATCAGCGATAAGATTAAAAACGATTGTTTTTTTGAGAAAAATTCGTACTTTTGTTTTTTATTTATTTTCTATGGAAATCATAAAAATACACGACAAATCATTTGAACCTTACATTGATGCGGCTCAAATACAGCAAATTATTCAACGAATGACTTCAGAAGTAGCTCGAGACATGGAAGATACAACTCCTGTATTTGTCTCTGTGCTTAACGGGGCATTTATGTTTGCATCCGATTTTGTACGTAACTACAAAGCAGATTGCGAAATAACGTTTGTAAAACTATCGTCCTACGAGGGAATGCACTCTACTGAGAAAGTACGTGAGCTCATCGGTTTGGATATTTCAGTCGAAGGACGCGATGTGGTAGTATTGGAAGATATTATCGACACAGGAAATACACTCGAAGAAATCTATCGTATTTTCCACAATAAAGGCGTGAAATCTTTGCGCATTGCAACACTTTTCTTCAAACCTGATGCCTACAAAAAGAACTTGAAAATAGACTACGTTGGTATGCCTATTCCCAACCGATTTATCGTTGGCTACGGACTTGACTATGACGAATTAGGACGAAATTTACCTCATGTATATCAATTAAACACATCTTTGACAATGACAAATTTAGTTTTATTTGGAAAACCAGGAGCAGGAAAAGGTACACAAGCTACTTTCCTGAAAGAAAAATACAATTTGGTACACATCTCTACTGGAGACTTGTTCCGATACAACATCAAAAATGAAACTCCACTGGGCAAACTAGCACAATCGTATATGGACAAGGGAGATTTAGTACCCGACGAGGTAACCATACAGATGTTACAACAAGAAATTGATAGCAATCCAGATGCGAAAGGTTTCATTTTTGACGGATTTCCACGCACCATTGCACAAGCAGAGGCTTTGGATGCATTCTTAATTTCCAAAGGAATTAAAATTCATGGAACATTAGCATTAGAAGCAGATGACGAAATTCTTATCCAACGCCTTGTTGAGCGAGGAAAGGTGAGCGGACGTACCGATGATCAAGATGAAAGTAAAATCAGAAATCGATTTGTAGAGTACAATCAAAAAACGGCTCCCCTGATTGAATTCTACAAAAAGCAAGGTAAATACCATGCCATCAATGGAATAGGAAGTATCGAAGAAATCACGAATCGACTTTCCGAGGCTATTGAAAATTTGGAAAAATAAAAACGAAAAGGCTGTCTGATAGTTCTCGGACAGCCTTTTCTGATTAACAATTAAAATTCTACTTTTTATTTATAGAAACCACACAATCAATCAATTCTGGTTTGTCTTTGGTGTAGTTATCTAACCACACTTTCAACTCCTCTTGTTCGTAAGGTAGTAATTTGTCTAAGGCTTTGTTGAGTTCCTTACAGAAGAGTTCTGAATTAAAACTTACTTTTGACAGAATTAACTTAGCATACTCAACCATCGGTCTTTTCATAGTATTAATGTTTTGACGTTTTCTTTTCACAAAGATAGGAAAGAAAAAAGAAACAAAACAAAATAAAACGTTAAAGTTTTGATAAAACTTAGAATCAATCTAAGCTAATATCAAAAAGCATACGTGCTTGAATTCCTTCTTGTTGCGATAACAATTTGATTTTCTCGTACATTTGATATGCCTCTTTACCTAACTCTTCTTGTAACGAATGAGATTTTAAGGACATCGCATAAGTGCCGAACATTTCTTTCAAGCTGGTCTTAAACAATGGATAAGACACCACACTGTACGATTCCAAACCACTTTCATCGGCAACGAATTTCAACACATCATCTAACGTACCGATTTCATCTATCAAACCTAACCTCAACGCATCTTTGCCACTCCATACACGTCCTTGTGCAATTTCATTGACTTGCTCGGTGGTCATGCCACGACCTGATGCCACTCGCTCCAAAAACAGTTCGTAAATCTGCTCAATTGACTCCGTATTTTCTTCGATGAAACTTTTAGATGGTTTTTCAAAAAGACTGTATTCCAATGCGTTAGGATGTGTAGTCACTTGTTCGGCATTGATTCCCCATTTTTCTGCTAATTTACTAACGTTGGGTACGGTTCCGAAAACACCTATCGACCCTGTGATAGTTCCCGCTTCGGCAAAAATTCTGTCAGCATGGCAAGCAATGTAGTATCCGCCCGAAGCTGCGTAGTTTCCCATAGAAACATACACTTTTTTATGCTGTTTTGTGACAGCTATCTCTCTGTGAATCAACTCCGAAGCTAACACACTTCCCCCTGGAGAATTAACGCGTAACACAATGGCTTTTACATCGTTATTTTTCACAGCTTTTCGCAAAGATTCTACAATGGTTTTATCTCCCACAATTTTGGAACTGCCGCTACCATACATGATTTCACCTTCGGCATAGATAACTGCAATTTTGTCTTTTGCCTTTTTGGCATATTTTTTAGAAACACTCTCGGTATATTCTTCAATATTTATATAATTAACATCTTCAATTTCAGAAACTTTCATTGCCTCACAAAGCATACTATCAAACTCATCTTGAAAAAGCACTCCGTCCACCAACTTATTTTTCAAAGCTAATTGTGGCGTTCTGGCCTCCAAATTAGTCGCTATAGCATTCAGCTCTTCCACTGAAATGGCTCTACTTTTAGCAATATCTTGAACAATAATATCCCAAACTGAGCTCAATAACTCTTTGATTTGTAGTCGATTTTCATCACTCATTTTATTGTCTAAGAACGGTTCTACAGCACTTTTGTATTTTCCATGGCGAATTACTTCCATTGACACTCCTGTGTTATCCTGTAAATCTTTAAAAAATAGCACTTCAGATGACAATCCTCTGAAATTCAATTTTCCTAACGGACTTACATAAATCTTATCCGCTACCGTTTGCAAGTAGTAATCTGACTGTGGAATTACATCATTGTAGGCATAGATGAATTTACCTGAAGTTTTAAAATCCTCCAAAGCAACACGTAATTCCCGAACTAAAGCCAATCCCGATAGATTACCTGAACTTTTCAAAAGAATACCTTTTATTTTACTGTCAGTTGAGGCATGTTTAATTGCTTTAAGAATGCTGTTCAAGCCGTTGTATTCTTCAATGGTATAATCAAAATCTTCAAGATAAACCTTTTCACCATAATCTCTTAAAGGCATTTTAAACTCCAATTCTAACACTGAATTGTCTTTCACAATCACCGCAGCACTGTCTGTCGACCCTATCGATGACATCATTACTGACATAAATATGAGAAAAATAATGAAAAATATCCCCAAGGATATAAAAAATCCGAGAATGGTCGCTAATACATTTTTTAAAAAAGTCATTTGTTTTATCTGTTTATCCTTTGTTATTCGTTAAAAATATTATATACGTCGTAATTTTTGTTCTGTATGATTATTTAAGTATCCTATTTAGAACTTGTTTGCATTATTTTTTTGTATTCAAAGGCTTTCTATCCAATTCAAATCGTATGTTTTTAGCTTTTTTTAGCTCTTCATGAGTTATAAAATACGATTTGTAAGGTTTCCCATCAATAAGAATACGTTTTATATACACATTTTCAGGAGAAGCGTTTGATTCGATAATCAATTCACCATTTGGATAATATTTTTTATCCAATGAAAGGATGATTTTATTAAATTTTGGAGCTGTAAAAGTGTATATTGGCTCTGCAGGGCTTACTGGATAGAATCCCATCATTCCGTAAATCAACCAAGCTGACATTACCCCTGTGTCTTCATTACCTGGTAATCCTGCGGGTTTATTCTGAAAGTACTCTTCAATGAGGTCGTGTACTCTTTTTTGAGTTTTCCATTCGCTTCCTCGAACGTAGTTATACAAGTAAGGATAAGCAATATCAGGTTCATTTGCCATATCATATTGCTTGGAATCAAAGATATGATCCAGCTGTTTTTCAAAAGCTCTCTCACCCCCCATCATTTTTATCATTCCTTTCACATCGTGAGTTACCATGTATACATATTGCCACGCATTTCCTTCAATGTAGCCTACGTTTTTCTCAAAATTTGCTCCACTTGCAGGATTAAAAGGTTCATACCATTTGCCATTGCTATACTTGGGTCGAAGTAATTTAGTTTGACTATCAAACAACTTTCTGTAAGAATACGCTTGTTTATTAAAACGCTCATAATCAGATTTTTTACCTAATTTTTTCGCCAATTGAGCAATTGCAAAATCTGCAATGTTATATTCCTGTGTGGTAGAAACAGGCCCTGCTACACCGCCATCCACACTCAGATAGCCTAATTTCCAGTATTCGGCTACACCCGGACGTATTGGATTTTTCTCTAAGGTATTTGCTCCCTTCAGCATTGCTTGAAACGCTTTTTCGACATCAAAATTCGTCAATCCTCGTAAGTATGTGTCCGCCAGAACGATACTTGCAGGATCTCCAACCATAGTAAACGTTTCCGTGGAATTAAGTTCCCATTTGGGTAACCAACCGCTCTCGTCATAAATATCTAACATTGACTTTATCATGCCTAATTGCTGTTCAGGATAGAGTAAGGTCATCAATTGGTGATAGTTACGATAAGTATCCCACAAAGAAAAAACGGTGTATCGGTTGTTAGACTTTCCTATTTTGTTAGTTTTGCTCTGAGGATAATCCCCATTCACATCATTTAATACGTTGGGATGTATTGAAGCATGATACAACCCTGTATAAAAAATTGTTTTTTGGTCGTCTGTACCTCCTTCAACACGTGCGTGAAGTTGTTTATTCCATTCGTTTTTAGTTTGTTGATAGACATCCGCAAAGGTTTTTACGCCAATTTCTTTCTCTAAATTTTCACGAGCATTAGCAATACTTACGTAGGAAATACCTACTTTCACCTCCACTATTTCTTCCTTATCAAACTTATATCGGAAATACGCTCCAATGCTATCCCCCACTACTTCTCTGGAAAAACCCTCTTTCAAACGCACATCGCCATTGTACCACATCCACTCGGCTTCCACTCCCTTGTACGTTTCTGGTTTATGCCAAACGCCGTAGTTCATTGCAGGTTTTGAGAGTTTTGCAACAAAATAAACGGGATAAGCCAACTCCGGACTATTGTAGCAGAATGACCCCACCATCCGCATTCCCTCCACCTCGGTTGGCGAAACGATTTTGACCATCGCTCCTTGCTCATTGGTTAGTCCTAAACCCAAATTGAGCAAAATGTTTGCTTCCCCTTTCGGAAAATGATAACGACTCACCCCGGCTCTTGTTGAAGCTGTCATCTCGGCTTTCACGTTATACTTTGTCAAATGCGTACTGTAATATCCTGCCGAAGCCTTTTCGTTCGAATAAGTAGTTCCATAGTCCAAATGATTCGTTTTTAACTCCCCCGTAGTCGGCATGGTGATGATAACCCCCAACTCTGGACAACCTACACCACTCAAGTTAACGTGCGTAAAACCTGTTAAAAATCTATTTTCATTTACGTAAGGATTCGATAGCCAACGACTGTCTTTTTCCAATGGATCTTTGATTCCCTTAGTGTCAAATGCAACGTTAAAGGGTGAAATACTCAACATTCCGCGGGGAGCAATTGCCCCTGGATGAGTCGCCCCATAGTTAGAGGTTCCAATAAACGGATTTACATAGTCCGCTGGGGTTTGTGCTGTTAACACAGTTGCCGACAGACACAATGCTGACAAAACAATCTTGTGTAGTTTCATAAATTATTATTTTAGTATATTATTCTCAGTAAACAACATAGTGGCAAAGGTAAGAAAAATAATCTTATTTCTGGGAAATATGTCCATGTGAATGTGCAAAATAGAATTTAAATTCCCTTTCTTAGCATCGCATCAAAAAAACATTTTTCTCAGTCTTATCAAAATAGAATTAATATAAATAAGAATATTTTATTGAAAATATTACATTCTCAAAAAAGCAATTTATTTGCAATTTATATATGACAATGATTATTTTTAAATAAATAATTTACTATTTTATAAATATTTCTCGCTTATAGCAATCAAAAAAACATATTTATAATAAAACAACAAAAAAATGTTTTATTAGATATATTTTATCAATTAAAAAAAAGACCATATATTTGCGTATTAGGAAATGAATATAAAAACACATAATTATGGCTTTCGATATTGAAATGATTAAGGCGGTGTACGAAAATATACCTTCGCGTGTGGACAAAGCACGTGAATTGGTTGGGCGTCCGCTGACACTTTCTGAAAAAATTCTATATGCTCACCTGTGGGACGGGCAACCTTCACAGGCTTACACGCGAGGAAAAGACTATGTTGATTTTGCACCCGATCGTGTGGCATGTCAAGACGCAACTGCTCAAATGGCATTGTTACAATTTATGCACGCAGGAAAATCAAAAGTTGCAGTGCCTACAACGGTGCACTGCGACCACCTCATCCAAGCCAAAGTAGGAGCTGAAAAGGATCTTTCTGTGGCAAACGAGCAATCAAAAGAAGTCTTTGATTTTCTTTCATCTGTTTCAAATAAATACGGCATCGGATTCTGGAAGCCAGGTGCTGGAATTATCCACCAAATAGTATTGGAAAATTACGCATTTCCTGGAGGTATGATGATTGGGACAGACTCACACACTGTGAACGCTGGTGGACTTGGTATGCTTGCCATCGGTGTGGGAGGTGCTGATGCTGTGGATGTTATGGCAGGAATGGCATGGGAATTAAAATTTCCCAAGCTAATCGGGGTAAAACTCACGGGAAAACTAAACGGATGGACTGCTCCGAAAGACATCATCCTACGCGTGGCGGATATCTTAACTGTAAAAGGCGGAACGGGAGCTATCGTAGAGTATTTTGGTGAAGGAGCAGAGTCTATTTCTTGTACAGGTAAGGGAACTATCTGCAATATGGGAGCTGAAATCGGAGCTACAACCTCAACTTTTGGATATGACGATTCAATGCGTAGATATTTAAAGGCAACAGGTCGTCAGGATGTGGTGGAAGCTGCCGACAAGGTCGCAAAATATTTAACAGCTGACCCAGAAGTATATGCTAATCCAGAAAAATATTTCGACCAACTTATTGAAATAAACCTTTCAGAATTAGAACCTTATATTAACGGACCTTTCACTCCTGACCGAGGAACTCCAGTCTCAAAAATGAAAGAAGTAGCTAGAGAAAACGGATGGCCTCTAAAAGTAGAGTGGGGACTAATAGGTTCTTGTACAAACTCTTCCTATGAGGATATGTCAAGAGCTGTATCCATTGTAAAACAAGCATTGGATTTAGGCATTACCCCTAAAGCTGAATTTGGAATCAACCCTGGTTCTCAGCAGATTAAGTACACTATAGAACGCGATGGAATGATTGAAGTTTTTGAAAAACTAGGAACAAAAGTATTTACTAATGCTTGTGGACCTTGTATCGGTCAATGGGATAGAGAGGGTGCTGACAAACAAGAAAAAAACACCATTATTCACTCTTTCAACCGTAACTTTTCAAAACGTGCCGATGGAAATCCAAATACACACGCTTTCGTAACTTCGCCTGAAATGGTCGCTGCTCTAGCTATCTCAGGTCGTTTAGATTTCAACCCAATAACGGATAAGCTACTAAATGATAAAGGCGAAGAGGTTATGTTCAAACCTCCATATGGCGACGAACTTCCCGTAAAAGGATTTGATGTAGACGACCCTGGCTACCAAGCTCCTGCGGCAGACGGATCGGGCGTAGAAGTGGTTGTACGTCCGGACTCACAACGTTTACAATTATTAGCCCCGTTTGAACCATGGGACGGTAAAAATATTACGGGAGCGAAATTACTTATTAAAGCAGAAGGAAAATGTACTACTGACCATATTTCGATGGCGGGCCCTTGGTTGCGTTACCGCGGACATTTGGACAATATTTCAAACAATATGCTCATCGGTGCAGTAAATGCTTTCAATGGGAAAACCAATGCGGTAAAAAACCAATTTACAGGAGCTTATGAGGAAGTCCCTGCAGTACAACGTCAGTACAAAGCTGAAGGAGTACCGTCAATCGTAGTGGGCGATCAGAACTATGGAGAAGGGTCTTCACGTGAACATGCTGCCATGGAACCTCGCCATTTAGGAGTAAAAGCAGTTTTAGTTAAATCTTTTGCTCGTATTCACGAAACAAACCTAAAAAAACAAGGTATGTTGGCACTTACATTCGCTAACGAAGCTGACTACGACAAGATTAAAGAAGACGACACTGTAAATTTCTTAGACTTAGTTGACTTTGCTCCTAACAAACCGTTGCAGTTGGAGTTTGTTCATGCCGACGGTTCAAAAGATATCATAGTAGCGAACCATACCTATAACGAAAGTCAAATTGAGTGGTTTAAAGCCGGAAGTGCCTTAAACTTGATTGCTTCAAATGCTAAAAAATAGATTCTGTTGATATGAATGAAAGAGGCGTTATTTGAAAAGGAATACGCCTCTTTCGTCTTTTAAATTAAGAGCTGAGTGCTATTGAATCTGAATGCTCTCCTGATTTTGAGTCTTAAAGAGAATACAACATATGTTTATAAAACCTCTTTTGCTATATAATATAAGGATATAAACTGAAGTTTTTTCGATGGAAAAATGCTTTTAGAGAGTTTGAAGACAAATTTCTGATAAGCAACGTATTGTATTCCTTAGAGACATAAAATATTAGAAATGAGTGCATATGGAATTCTTGAAAAACGATGAAACACCTGTAATTTTTTACTTTAATATCATACTTCTTGCAATCCTCTTTGAACATACGAAATTACTACAAACCCATTCAGCCAATGATTATCCAATCGACTGAAAATGTGTTTTATACAGAAATCTTTCCTGATGAAAAATTATTGCCTTTCATTTATTGTTATTGGCAACTTAAAACAGAAATACAACTTACTGAAAACTATATATATAGAGTGATTTCTGATGGTTGTATTGATGTGTTTTTTGAGTTGGAAAATCCCGATGAAAGTTACCTTATGGGGTTTTGTAAAAACTACACAGAATTTCCTTTAGGAAAAGAGTTTAACTATGTGGGAATACGATTTTTGCCTTCTGCTTTTCCGTTGATTTTCAAACAAGACGCCAAAGAATTGAGCAATAATGATATTCTTTTAAATTTAGTTTCTTCTGACTTAGCGACATTTATCGCTCATAAATTCAATAATTTGAAAAAATTACAACATATTAAAAATGAGTTAGATACATTTTTTAATAAACATTTAGAAAAGACTGATTTTAGTATAGACAACAGATTCTATAAAGCTTTGGAAATTATTTTAAAATCAAAAGGAAATGCACGGATAGTGAGCGATTTAGATACGGGAATTAGCCCTCGTCATCTCCGCCGATTGTTTGAATTTTACGTTGGAGATACCGCAAAAACTTTTAGTCAAGTAGTTCGTTTTCAGTCTTTTTTGAATGCTAAAATTTCCAATCAAAACACTGATAATCCATCATTTTACGATATGGGCTATTACGACCAATCGCATTTCATTAAAGAGTTTAAAACTTTTTGTGGAGTAACGCCGAGGGAGGTTTATTACAAATAATTTGTCCCCTTTTTCCTATTTTATCATTAAAAAACATTTCTATTTTTGCCTAAAATTCACGAAGATGGGAACGAATTACAGCATTACCGAAAAATTTGGTGCAAATCTTGCCGAATTGTTAGCTGAAAAAATTAATAGGGTTTATCCTGATTTTAACAGCAAAAATTTCATAAAAGACACAGGAAATAAGGTTATTGGACAAACTTACACACAGAGAATAATTACCATTGCAGATTTGTTAAAAAACTATCTTTCAGCAGACTACAAAGAAGCTCTGCGTGTGTTACTCTCTATTTTGGGCGAAGAAAATCCCAATCAAACAGGAATGTTCACACATTATTATTGGATTTTGCCTATTGGAAAATTTGTAGAGCGCTATGGTATTAATCATTTTACACTTTCGATGAATGCTATAGAGGAGATAACTAAGAGAAATACAGGTGAATACGCCGTACGTCCATTTATCAGAAAATACCCTGAAAAATCACTAGAAATCATTGAAAAATGGGCAAAATCTCCTAATTTTCACTTACGTAGGTTGGCAAGTGAGGGACTGAGACCCAAGCTCCCTTGGGCGAGTAAATTAGATACTTTTGTAGAAAATCCTGCTCCTGTTTTTCAAATTTTGGAACTCCTAAAAGATGATGAAATTATGTTTGTAAAGAAATCCGTTGCCAATCACCTAACCGACTGGCTTAAAGTGAATAAAGAAGCTGTTTTACCTCTCATCCACCGCTGGAAAACTTTCGAAAATCCGCATACCCAATGGATTATAAAACGAGCCACAAGAAAATTTGATGTATAAATAATTCTGTCCCTTTTTTCCTATTTTAGTTTCATCACTCTTGATAATTTTGCCAAAAATTAAAATTCAGAAAAAATGAAATTAAACGCAGGAATTATCACCGAGAAATTAGCAGAGACCAAAGCCTTTTATACAGAAATTTTAAACTTTGGCGTGAGCTTTGAAAACGAATTTTACCTTTTGCTCCACACGCCTAATCAAGAGGCAGAAATCAGTTTTTTGCTTCCCAATCACCCGAGCCAACAACCTATTTTTCAGAAACCTTTTCAAAATCAAGGTGTTTACCTGACTATTGAAGTCGAAAATGTAGATGAAGTTTATAAGGAACTGAAAAACAAAAACATTCGCATTGAAATTGAGCTACGAAACGAACCTTGGGGCGACCGCCATTTCGCCATTAAAGACCCCAACGGCATCGGTATTGATATAGTAACCTACACAGAACCTGAATAATAGTCAATTTTTGCATAAAAACGGGAATTGTAATCCATAAATTGATTGTATACACCGTAAAAGACACAAAAACGCTCCTTAATTGGGCGTTTTTGGTTTAGAAAGAACATAACTTATAAGATTTCAAAGTTAAAAGGATTAAAATCTGGACAAATCTCCAATAATTTCACTTATTTTCGGACTTATTCCTTTACTAATGTACTTAGGAATAGGATTGTATTTAAGAAAGATACGAAAAAAGAGCGTTGTATTCAACCTGCGAAATGTATGAAAATAATTCAATAGATTAGAAATTGGAATTATTTTAGTATTTTTGCTCTTGAAAAAAACATATGATTATGAGACTCTTTTTCCAATTTCTATTCACTGTATTCGTATTCAGTATGACGACATTGTCAGCTCAATCAAAGCCTGATCCAAAAACATATATTGCCTACCGCGTAACCGAAAAAATAGAAATCGATGGTAAGGACAGTGAATTATCATGGCAAAAATCGGAATACACCGATGATTTTATTGATATTGAGGGAGTTAAAATTCCACATTTCAAAACCAACGTGAAAATGCTCTATGATGATGATTATTTTTATTTCTTCGCAAAGATGGAAGAGCCTCATATTTGGGCAACTCTCAAAGAGCGTGATACAGTTATTTTTCATAATAATGATTTTGAAATTTTCTTAGATCCTGATAATGATTCACATAACTACTATGAATTTGAAGTTAACGCACTTAATACTGTTTGGGATTTATTCCTTACCAAACCGTATCGCGAAACTAATAAAGTACTGGATGGCTGGGATATCAATGGATTAAAATCCGCTGTGTACGTGAATGGTACACTCAATAACGCCTCAGATATAGATACTTTCTGGAGTGTAGAAATCGCCATCCCGTGGGCAGCAATGCGAGAAGCTCACAAGCAAAACAATATCCCTACAAACAAGTTTTGGAGAGTGAATTTTTCTCGTGTACAATGGGATTTTGACCTTACGAATGGACGATATGATAAAAAGAAAGACGCCTACGGAAAATATTTACCTGAGTACAACTGGGTATGGTCTCCACAATGGAAAATTAGTATGCATGAACCTGAATTGTGGGGCTATGTCTATTTTTCGGATAAAATAATAGGTCAAAAAGATAGTTTTGAACTACCAAAAGATGAATCTATAAAAAGATATTTATATGATTTATATCATTTTAGCAAAAAAAACTCATCTCAAAAACTCATAACCGAAACCAAAAAAGGAACGACGATTGCAAACAAAAAAATCATTCCGAAGTTCAATACAAATCCGCATTTTTGGAACATTTCCGTGGTAAGTCCATTTTCTGGAGAAACCATCGTGATTTTCCAAGATGGTAAAGTAGAGGTATTCAAAAAATAATACCTCTGAATAGATGTAGAAAATTTCATAAAAAAACAGCATCCTTTTTTAGGAGCAATTTTCTACAAACAGTCACGTTTTCTTACTTAGAGAATATGCCTTACTTGTTGCATATGTCGCTGATTGTGGTAAACCACAAACTGCAAAGTATCCCCCAAACGAAGACGCAGGAATCTGGAAATGGAAATTTTGGTCTTGCATTTAGTCAAATCTACAGTGTAGGCTTTTTGTAGTAAATCAAGGAGTTGGTTTTGCTGACGGATAAAAACCTGCAAACAATTCTTTGTAAGCCTACGCCCTTTAGGATTCATTTTAGTGGCGGTTTTCATTTTGTTGAGCCGAGGTTTGGGCTGAATAAGTTTCACAAAATAATTGCCTAAAAATCCGCTTTTGAACAGATTACAATTGCTTTTATCGGCTTTTGCTATACAAGAAGCTATTTCGGGCAGATAAAAATTTCCGTATAAGTTTAGGTGTTCGATACATTCCAAAATACTCCAAGCATCATCACTGGGGCTATGGCTGAGTTCTGTTTCGGATTTTAGTAGCAGTGCTTCTGCAAAGGTTTTATTTTCAAGCGTTATTTGGGTAAGCGTGTCTAATAATTGTTTTCTGTCCATCTTTTTTGGGGCAAAGGTCAGCAAAATGGAGGGGCTAAATCTTGATTGGCGTCAATGTTTTTTTGAGTCTGGAAAGCGTCTCTTCGGTCATTCCCAAATACACGGCGATGTGCCTGTGCGGAATTTGCTGAAAAAGTTGGGGGTTGCGTTTCAAAATTCGCTGGTAGCGTTCTCTGGGCGAGGATAAGAGCAAATTTTGTTCGCGTTCCAATTGGTCAACAAGCAGTTTTTCTAAAATTTTGGTATAAATCCACAAGTTTTCGGAAGATTTTTGTGCAAATACCATAAAATCCGACTTAGAAACCACCGCCAAACGACACCTTTTGATTGCCTGAATATACAATTTGGATTTCTGTTCTGTCATAAAAGAATCCAATGCCGTGATTACATCATTCTCGTACCCGAACCTTAGTATTTTGTCTTCATTTTCGGTAAAAAATCCGATTTTCAAACTCCCTTCTTTTACAAGATAAATATGCGTGTCTTTCGTATCGGGCGTTTTTAAAAACGCTCCTCTTGGGATTACGATTTCCTTTCCCAAGGAAAAGTTTTCCGTAAAAATCGTATCGAGATTCATTGTAAGATGTGTTTTTTAAAGTAATTTGAAATTGAAAATAACAAAACGTTTGTCAATAAATCTCAGTTTCTCTTTACAACAAAAGTTTTTCACTTTTGGTAATGACTACTTTTCGCTGTTTCTTTCTTTTTTAATGTGTTTTTTTTCGGCTGTGCGATTCCATTGTGGTTTTTATCGTAACCTTTCGCGTTATCTTTGAAAAAAAACGGCACAAAAATGAGCAGTAAAACGGAAATCGTGCCTACTATCATCACAGTAACGGCACTTTTTCTAAGTTGCTCGGGGGTAATTAGCGTATCATATTCCCACAAATCCGCTAAAAAATAAGCACCTACCGACAAGACAATCAGCACAACGATAATTCCTATAATGTATTTCATCTTTCAGGTTTTTTTAATGTTTTGTTTGAAAATGGCTATAAAGTTAAGCGTTCTGTCTGTTAGGCTTCGACTTCGCTCAGCCTGACAAAAATGAAACATCATACTTTTTAACTTACATCTTCCTTAAAATTTCTTGTTTTTTAAGCTCAAAATCTTCTGCCGTGATGATGTTTTCATCGAGCAAGATTTTCAGTTTGCGAAGCTGTTCGGCGGCATCGGCTCTTCCTTTGGCAAGCATCGAATCGGTTTGTTCGTTGAATTTCTTACCGATTTCCATACCCACGCCAAATTGTAGCCCCGCTCCGGCAAGTCCGCCCTCGTTACGCGCCGCATCACGTAAAGCACGAAGTTTTTCAAGTTCCACATAATCCAATCCTGCTTCTTTGGCGGCTTGTACATCGGCACTGATATCGGCAACACGACCGATACGCTCTTGAGTAGCCTCGTCAAATTGCGTTCCTACGATACGAAAATCGGTGAGTTCGAGCCCCAAATTTTGATATTCGCTATTGATTTCACCCTTGATTTCTTGAGCGATGTCGTGAATTTTACCATCTATTTCAATGTAGGAATATTTTTTTTCGTGAATGTTTTGGGCAATAAGCTGTGGAATACGCTCGGCAACCGTTTTGCTCATCGCTTCTGCTTCAAATTCATCGGTTTCGCCAATAATTTCGGTATAAAAATACTTAGGATTGGCAATTCTGTACGAAAAATTTCCGTTTAGCCCCAATTCCACAGGGATTTTATAAGTGGCATCAATGAATTTGATGGGATTTGGCGTTCCCCAACGCTGATTGAGAATCTGTGCCTTACGGAAAAAATAAATTTTGAGTTTATGCTCACTGTCAAAATTCTGACGCAGATTGACAAGCGTGGTGATAAACGGATGGTTGTCGGTTTTGAGGTTATAAATCCCCTCTTCTTCGATGATTTCCACCAACGTCCCTTCATACACCAACGCACAGCCCTGCGAGGGAGCAACAATGAGTTTAGAAGCGTTGATAATTTCATCGCGTTTTGACGGATATTTCCACCAAATGACACTCGGTTTCGGATTTTTCCACTCGATGACGGCGGAAAGTTGATTGCTAAAAATGTTGAGTATGCTCATAATAATTTGATTTTACCTTTGTGTTAATTTTTCTCTAAGTTCAAGTTTCTCTAATTTTCCGTTCTTTGTATTTAGCAAGAAAATATCGCGGAGTGTTATTAAATAACCATCTTTTGTTTTAGCAACAAAGTCATCTCTCACATAGTGCATATTTTTATGACTTTGTAAGCTAAGTTTCACCTCACCTGTTTGGGCATCAAGCACTTGGAAAAAGTACGGACTGCTTTCTGCCAATTCGTGTTTGAAATGGATAAGCACCTCATTATCATCATAATGGAACACTTCGGGTACAAAATATATTCTATTGGGCGTAAAATTTTTGTACTCAACGATGCGCGATTCTTTTTGGAAAGTTTCTAACTCAACTCTTTGTTCCGAAAGGTTGTAATTCCAACGCATCATCAATTCTCTATAAGGGTATCCTATTTGCGATTGTGTTTTTACTTTGAAAAGTTCGGGAAATTTATCGGTCATTTTTTCAGAAAAACCAACTCCTTTCTTGGTAAAAACAAATTTCGTAACCCCTTGTGGTGCAATCGGATTTTGGGCAATCAGCTGATCTATTTCTTTATAATTTCCATAAACCACTGCCTTATTGAGCTTGGGATAATAATAATACCCCTGTCCTAAATTATTGGTTATTTTGAGCGTGTTTTCATAAGCAACAGCCAACTCTACCCCGGCAAATCCTTTTTCAAATTCAGCCAATCCGATACTTTGTGGTGTTACTTCGTTGATACTTAATGTTTTTTCATCTAATAAAAACAGCCGATTTTTATTGATGATGATATAGGTTTTGCCTTCGTCCATTTTTTTATAAGAAACATCATCAACTTTTTCTATATCAATCGGTACGGCAGCGATTTCTTTAAAGGTTGTGGCGTGAAAAAATCCAAAAGTAGGCTTGTAGGTTTGGTTAGGATAATTCCCTGAAACGATGTCGCCCACCGCTATGGCAATGGGTTCGCCCTCTTTGTTGGCTGTGGGGATAACTGCTTCAATATACCAATAGGGCTTATTTTCTTGAACAGCAGACGGAGAGTATGTTGTTCTCGAAGGAAGTAATGGTATTGCCATCATCATCAGAAAAAACACGGCTATCCCAAGCCCTAAAAATTTGAGTGCTTTTAGATGTTTTGCGGAAAGCTGAGGTGTATCATAAGTATGCCGATGGTTGATGTTAATATCATCATTATCAATAAAAAACTCTGATTTACAGCTCTTACAGCGGTAATAATCGGTTTTGGTTTCGGTCGCTTGTGTGCTGCCACACTGCGGACATTTGATGGGTTTGATTCGTTTTGCCATTTTTGAAATTGATTTACGAACCACAAATATAGTTTTTTTATAATAAGCTACAAATGAAAGAAATAAAATTTGATTAGATAGATGATTAAAAAAATAGGAAGAAACAAATGATTTGGTTCTATTAAAAACTTCTTAGCCTTTCCTTTTAGCACTTCGAATTTTATGTTCACTCTATCAATGACAATCATCACACTTACATTTCATTTTTGAAAGTTCCACTTCAAATGTAGTATGCTGAATATGTTCATGTTGGAGAGTATGTCTTATTTCTTTTTTAAGTTGGTCAATTTCTTCAAAAGTGCTACTGTCTTCTATTACCAAATGAGCTGTAAGTGCGTTTTCCTGGCTGCTCAATGCCCAAATATGAATGTGATGCACCGAACAAACCTTGGGATGCGACTCCATAATTTGCCTTATTTTATCCACTTTTATACTTTGAGGCACACCATCAAGGATGAGTTTTACGCTTTCGGTAAGCAGATTCCAGGTGGAAACCAAAATCACCACTGCAACCACCAAACTGGTCAGCACGTCGGCAGTGTACCATCCCGTAAAATGGATAATTACTCCCGATACAATCACCCCTACGGATACCAGAGCGTCTACCAACAAATGCAGAAAAGCCCCTTTTACATTGATATCCTGTTTTTGCCCTTTGTAGAAAAGAAAAGCAGATAAAGCATTGATAATAACTCCAATAGTCGCCGTTATGATGATCATACTACCCGCCATTTCGGGGGGAGCGTCAAAACGTTCGATAGCCTCAAGGATAATTTTCACGGCAATATACACCAACAGTACCGCATTGATAAACGAAGCTAAAATAGAAGCTTTTTTGTAACCGTAAGTAAATGAATACGTAGCTGCTTTCTGAGTAAGTTTCAGTCCGAGAAGTGAAATGACCAAACTGGCAACATCGCTCAGGTTATGACTTGCGTCCGAAATAAGCGCCAAGGAATTGATTCGGAACCCCACGACGAATTCAATAATCGTGTACACTAAATTCAACCCGATACCTATATAAAAAGCTCGGTTGATGCTCTCCAAACTCGCCACGCTATGGCTGTGTCCTTCATGTGAATGTTCCATTGCGATTTCTTTTTGTTATTTTTAATTGGTTAATCTCTCGCTACAAAGATACTGCTTTTTTTATACGAAAAACTCATAAAATGAACCTTTGTAAGTTGAATGTAGCAATAGTTTTTTAACTCGTTACGAATTTGTATTTAGGAATCACTAAAAAGACAACATTATTTTACATAGAATTCTTTCATTTTTTACTATTTTTGTATTCTAAGAATCAGGATAATGGCGTGTTATATTTTTTAACATTCAATAAAGTTATAACTTTATCCTGATTGCTATTTTTATATTCAGAAATCTGACATATTTTGATAACAAAGCATCTTTTAAATAAAGACATGAAAATAACACTCATCTTGATAATAATATGCTCTTGGACTAAAGTACAAGCACAGTTCCTTGATAAATTAGCAGTAAGTGCCGAATATCGATATTTAGGACGAAATATAGCAGGATTAGGTCTAGAATATCGTGCTTCGAATAAAGATGAAGCGGTATTGAATATAGGAGCGAAAGCTTTTTATACCACAGTAAAAAGAAAAGCTAAAATATTACCTCAAATCAACATCGAATGTGGAAATTTCCTTAACGGAGGAGTTTCTATTACCCCCTATGCTATTGAACCTCAATTTATAATAAACGTATTAAACTTAATAAAATTGAATACAGGTTACGCTATCCCAATACACCAAGAAAAATATTTTAAAGGAATAACTTTTGGGTTACAAATCAACATCGCAGTTGGAAAATACTCGCGCTTTTACGATGATCTAAAGGTAGGCTTTTAGTGGGCTGTGGAAGTAGATAGATTGGAGGAATGACTAAATTCCAAACAAATACTATTATTGAGTTCCTTTCACATCTAATTTCATATCTTTGTAAGCCTAAAAACAGTGTTATGTGATACCAAAAATCTAGGTAAGTATATGTGTTTAAATAAGGTATTATAGCAATTTTTTGACAATGAAAACATGGATTCTTTTTTTAATAACTCTAAAAGCTACAATAACTATGGGACAAAATACTAATCCACTACTGTGCGACCCAAAAACAGGTGTCTGTGAGACTTCACAATCCAACCAAAAATCAGAGAGAAACCTACAAAATCACTCAAAGAAAATAGAAATCATCTATTATACCGACCCGATTTGCTCTTCCTGCTGGGGGATTGAACCCCAATTAAGAAAACTAAAACTCGAATACGGAAATGAAATAGTTATAAATTACCATATGGGTGGTTTACTCCCAGATTGGAGTTATAACAGTGGCGGTATAAGCAAACCTTCTGACGTAGCCCATCACTGGGATGAAGTAAGCCCATACTACGATATGCCTATAGACGGTGATATTTGGCTTGAAAATCCATTAGATTCTTCTTATCCTCCTTCCATTGCTTTCAAGGCTGCTCAATTACAAGATAATGACAAAGCTGTAATTTTTCTGCGTGAATTGCGTGAAATGGTTTTCTTAGAAAAGAAAAATATCACTCAATGGGAACATATTGCCACAGCAGCTCAACAAGCAGGACTTGATATTTCAAAGCTGAAATCAGATTATGAAAATCAAGGGCGGAAAGAGTTTCAAAAAGATTTAGAATTAGCAAAAAAAATAGGCATTCGCGGATTTCCTACTGTAATTTTCATAAGTGGAAACAAGCAAGAAATCGTCTACGGAGCGAGACCCTATGCTTTATTTGAAATGGCCGTGCTTAAACTCCTTCCTGATGCTACAAAACAAGAATATCACAAAGATTGGAAGTCCCTTTTTAATTATTACCCTAGTTTGACCGCTCGTGAATTTACAGAATTATCAGGTATGCCTCGTAAAGATAGTGAACAGTTACTAAATGACCTTACTCAACAGGGCATTTTAAGTAAATTAGAAACGAAAAATGGAGCCATCTGGAAAATAAAGTAGTTAGTATTTGAAATTTCTATTCATGTTTTAAAAAGTATGATGATATAAAAAATTGACAATCAGGGAATAAAGTTGTATTTTTGTTGAATGCTAATAACAATTACACTCCATTGCCCCAATTGTCAAAGCGCAAAGATAGTCAAAAATGGGAATAAAAAGAACAAAAAACAAAACTATCTTTGCAAAAGCTGTAAACATCAATTTATAGAAGACCATAATCTGACCTACAAAGGTTGGGCTTTGCATATCGTTGCGAAAATTCTCTTGCTTTTGGCAAGAAATGTAGGTATTCGTGATGTTGCTGAAATTGAGAAAGTTAACATCAAAAAAGTACTTTCGGTTTTGGTAAATTTCAATCGAGAAATCAAACCCAAACAAAACAAATACAAATCGTTACAAGTTGATGAACTTTTGACTTTTGTAGGGAAACAAGAAAAATAAAAAGTGGTTGATTTATGCTTATTCTGCTGAAACAAAGGAAATTGTAGCGTGAGTATGGGGCAAACGAAACATAAAAACAGCCCAAAAACTTCGTGAGAAATTAAAGAAATTGGGGGTTAGTTTTGATGAAACTATTTATTTTGCTACACTTTGATAAAAACATTTTTCAAATTGTTGTTTTGTAGTTATTTAGTAGTTTTATTGATAAATATTTGTATCAAAAAGTATCAATATTTTTGATACCGATTTGCTACCGAGTAAAAGCACGAGTTTATAAATTACTTTTGTCCAAGCAAAAAATATAAAATAATGGACAAAGTAAAATTTTCGGTTGTTTTTAACCGCAAAAAACAACTAAACGCACACGGCAAAGCCCTTGTACAAATTGAATGTTATTTGAATGGCAAACGCAAATATTTTTCTACTGGGATATACATAAAGCCCACCGAATGGAACGACAAAACACGCACCATTAAAAACAACGCCCCTAACTACATAGGTTTGAACAAACAAATAAAGGACAAAATAACCGCCTTTGAGAGTTACGAACTCCAAAAGATAAACGCAGGAAAGCCCTTTGCGTTGGATATGCTCCAAGAAGTGGAACGCCCCCAAATAAAATCATTTTACGAGTTTATGAGGTTGGAAATAGACACCAACCCACGCACCACCAAAGGCACAAAAGCCGACCAACGCCAAACGCTGAACCTATTACAGAAATTCAGAACCGCCCTAAATTTTGATGAAATTACTTTTGAATTTTTACACGACTTTGAAAAATGGATACGAACACAAACCTTTTCAAACGGCAAAAAATATTCTCAAAATTCTATTTTTAAGCACTTTAAGAATTTGAGAACCTTTGTAAATTTAGCAATAAACAAAGAGCATATACCATTAGAAAAATACCCATTTCGTAAGTTTAAAGTACAGCAAGAAAACAAGGAACGCACCTTTTTAACACCCTCCGAAATAGAGTTATTTGCGTCCGTTGAGGTAAAGGACAAAGCCCAAGAAGTAGCAAAAGATTTGTATTTGTTTGCCGTTTATACTGGGTTGCGATACAGCGATATAATGAACTTGCAGACCTCCGAAATAATAAAAGAAAAAGGCGTTTTTTGGATAGTGAAACGCACCCAAAAAACCAACGAACCTATAAAAATACCATTAAGCGAATTATTTAACGGCAAAGCCTTTGAAATAGTAAAGAAATACAGAAAATTGGGGAATTTGTGCGTATTTCCAAAGGTAAGCAACGGCGAACTAAACGCCCAAATAAAAACCCTTTGCGAGGGTGCAGGAATACAGAAAAACATAACCTTTCACACGGCACGGCACACCAACGCCACTTTTTTATTAAGTAAGGGAATGAGTATATTTTCCGTGCAAAAAATGTTAGGACACCGAAAAATAAGCACCACGCAAATATATACGCACTTGATAGAGGAAACCCTACTAAACGAGCTAAAAGCAATTAATTTTTAAAGACGCCACGCCCTAAATACTCCCCAACTAATGAAAAGCCCTTGCAGGAACACACTGCAGGGGCTTTTTGTGTCCCTTATTTTGGGTGCGTTTGCCCCTTATTTTTGAGTTTGTGCTGAAAAACAACGAGATACAAATAAAACCCCTTGACCCTTACCAAGTGGCAAAATGCACCTAAATACGAAAACAACGCACCGCCTTATTTTACTTTTTGCCACAAATTGAAACATTTTGACGCTTATTTTTGTACCTTTGCCCCAAGCAAAAAATATAAAAATATGGGAAAAATAACCGTAAAGCACTTTTTGAATACGAACTTAAAGCCGTATATCATTAACAAACAGAATTATTTTAGTATTTATATTTTCATTACAGCTAAAAGAAAAACCACAAAAGTAAAATCTATAATGTTTGACGAATATTATAGCGAAAGTGATTTTGATAGTATATTTAATTCTGATGATGAAAATGATTTACAAATGATTAAAGATGAAATTTCAACCTTGACGACCATAACAGAGCTAATTATGGAAGCCACAGGGGAATTTGACACTACATTTTTAGCGTCTTATTTTACATTTTCAAATACTATAAGCGTTTTTGGAGCAAATGCAGAAATTTTTGAATATAAGGAAGACAAAATTAATACATATCGTCCGATTAATGACCAAAAGAAATGGAACTTGAATTTTGGTTTAGATGAGTTATTTTTAGAAGTAGGACACAACGAAAAAGAAACATTTTTATATGAGTTTTTTTCTGAAACCAAACAAACGGAAGCCTTAAATTTTATAAAAAAAGAGAACCCCAACAGAAACGCAACAGAAATTTTAAAGGATATAAATAAAATGCTTTTTTACTCCTCAATAGAATATTTTAAATGGTACATTGAGGGGAAGAACAAAAAAAATGCACCTTTAAAAGAAAAATATTTTTTGTTATTTGAAAATAATAAATATTTGATAGCCAATGAAATAATAAAAAAATATAGTTGAAACTATATTTTTTTATATAAAATGTTTTACTAATTCAAGTAAAACATTTAACTTTGCACCATTCCAATAAAAACGAATGGTGTTTTTTATTTAACAATGTTTGACTAAAACAAGTAAAACAAAAACAGATATGCAAACCAATTTTAAGAACCTACCAAGAGGGGCAAAAAGCGAAATAGCTAAACGCACGGAGCTTTCCGTAATGACCGTAATAATGTATTTCAAAGGGCAACGAATAAAACCCAAGAACGAAGCTAAAATACTTGAAGCGTTAGAAGAAATTCTAACCGAGCAAAGAGAACGCACCAACCAAGCCAAAGAACGCATACAAGCCCTATTACAATGACCGCCCAAGCCTTGCAGGATATAAGGGGTATAACAACCAAACGCACCCACGCCCACAAAGGCGACTGCCTCAAAGTAATAGCCACACACGGCAAAGTATATATACTGGAACACCCCAACGGCGAACGATTTAGCACCACCGCCGACAAAGTGCAAATACTTGAAAATTAAAGTATAACAAGCAAAAAATATAAATAATGATAAAAAAAGTAATAAAAAAACTTGCAAAAAGTGAAAATATAACTACTTTTGCAGTGCGATACATAACCAAAGGCGTGAAATACCGCCAATCATTCAGAAAGGCGTTTTTTTATGCCCTTTCTGAACTTAAATATACGGCTCAATACCCCCGTATAGTGTCTGTAATGGACACTATTACTTACCGCCTTTGGTATGTATCGCAACGGGAAAGGTTGAGCCGTTTTTTTATTTTCAACCCTCACAATATCAAACAATTTTTTTTCAAAATGCGATTAAGAAAAAACCTTTGTTTGTATGGTACGGCGTACCCCACAAACACGCACGGCAAAGGCGAAATTTTGCACTCTTTCACAAAGGCGACCGCCTTTATTTTCCTACTTGTTTTATCGTTTATGTTACACACCTGCACGGCGGGGCGTGTGGCTTTGTCTCACTTTCAAAACAGCAGTTTATGAGAAATATTTTTTACCTCCGAAAAGTGCATATACTCAACCACAATGCAGAATATACGCACACCGCAAAAGAATTTTATGTATTGAATTACAGAGTATTAACCCTTAAAAGCAAAACCAAATGAAGCAAGAATACTACCAGCAAAGCATAACCAACGAAATAGAAGAAATGCAACAGCACCAAAGCAATTTATTTGCCCTATTGGAAACCCAAACCGATACACTGACCAATGAAGAAAAAGAGGCGTTTTACAAGCGTTTGGATTTTGAAAGACAAATGATAAAATCAAAAGCGGACGGCGTTTTAATCAATTCAAAACTAATGCAAAGCGAATTAGATTTACAACAAAGCACCCAAGAAGCCCAAGCCCAAGAAAGCAAGTTACAAGCCTTGCAGGAAGCCCAAAAAACCGCCTTTGCTATTTCCGATTTTCCAAGTTTTGAAGTAACCAAATACAGCAATACGAATGTATCCAAATACGCAAAATTGGAGTTTCAAAGCTACACCGACCTAATTAGCAAAATCACGAATATTATAGAGGTTTGTCGTACTTGCTGATGGTTTGCCAATTTCCTAAAAACGAAAAATCGTACGTATTTACGCGGTTGTTTTGTACATTTTCGGCGAAAGCCTTAAAATCATTAAATCCGATGTAGCGACAAAAAATATCTTTGGTTTGGGGCGAAATGTTACTTCCGTTTTGGATTAATTTCCAAAATCGCCTGATGGTTTGGGAGCTAATCTGCTCTCGGATTTCCTCGCTAATTCTATCGGAAAGCAACTCACTATCGGGTTTGTCTTTGATGGATTTTCCAAATATTTTCTCTACTTCTTTGCGTAAAATGAGGTCTAAATCTGCGTTTGGCATTGGCTTGTTGGTTTTATTTTGCAAAAGTATTCAATTTGTGGTATTGTACCGAATTGAACCTGAAAAAGATAACGCCTCTACTTATTTTTGCACATAATTTTTAAAAACAAACAAAAATGAAGAAATTTTTTATGTTGGCTTTGGTAGCCGTAGCTTCGTTGGTAGCTTCTTGTGAGAAAAATAGTGATGACACTCAAACGGAAAATGTTCGTCTTGTAGGTACTTGGAAATGTGTTAAAAAAGAAAATGTAAAAGACGGAATACGAATTAACCCACAAAATGTAATAGACGATGGTTGTACAAAATATGTTTTTACCGACAAGGTATTGACTTATTTTTTCGTAAATCCAGAACCAGAAGTAAATGGAGAAGGCGAATGTATTAATCAGGAGCTATTATACAGAATAGAAAATGGTAGAATTTATAATGGATATTATGAAGAAGGTGAGTATATAGAGAATGATTTTGGATTCAAATTTATAGATGATGATACTTTTGAGGAATTTGAGGATACAACTGATGGAAAAAATGGTGTAATATCTACCTACAAACGCGTTAAGTAATTGGGTATTATTATTTCAGTTGTTTTTATTATACTCTTTATCATATTCATACACTATCAAAGGGCGAGGTAAGTAGGTAAAATCTATATCGTTTTTTAGGAATATTCATACTTTAAACAATATGACACTATGGAATCTGAAAAATATTTTAAAAATTTATCTAATAAAGAATTAGACTCTTTGTATGCTGTATTAGTTCGTCATCCAGAAAGTACAGAGAATATGCGTCAAGCAAAAGAGATTGAAAAAATTATGCTTGATAGATATGAAACTTGTCATAATATTAAAATTGGCTTTAAAAACAATAATAAACTAAAACCTACCGAATTGAACCCCAAAAATACCTGATTATTCCCTACCTTTGCACAGAATTTCAAACCGATACGCTTCCGACCCCAAACGGGAGCGTTCGCGTTGGCTAACGAGAGCATACCTATTGACCAACGGAAGCGTACGCATTGAGAGG
The DNA here is from genome assembly GCF_043187445.1 of Capnocytophaga canis. Taxonomy (NCBI): domain Bacteria; kingdom Pseudomonadati; phylum Bacteroidota; class Flavobacteriia; order Flavobacteriales; family Flavobacteriaceae; genus Capnocytophaga; species Capnocytophaga canis. The sequence continues at coordinate 1,176,548 of NZ_CP171121.1, forward strand.
CATTAGCCAAGTCGCAGCAGTGTTGGGCAAATGTAAGGGCGACCCGAGCATAGCGAATAGGCAAAGCAATTGCAATACGCCCCTACAACAACAATAAAATATTTTAACTAACTTTAAATAATACTTACTTATGAACGAAATTAAGCTAAACGACATTTTACAAATTCCTATCGAAGATTTAAAAAGAACAAAAATTCGTCTTATCATAATGGTTGATAAAAATTGGAATCCGATAGAAATGTTTCAAGATAAGAAAACAGAATCTTTATTAGAAGGTCAATATTGGAATTATTCAAAAAATGTTTATCAAGAAGGCGAAATCACCATCGGGCTTGTGCGAATAAAAGATGATAAATGGTTGTTGTTCCACATTGGAAAGGTTACTAAAAAATTAGATATTTACGATGGTGTCGGATACGAGTACGAGGATTTAAAAGAATATCAAAAATATGTAGGACGATTAATTGTAGAATACAAAAACACAAGTCAGACATTGGTTCGCCGGGCGGAATCTATCATTAATGATTGTAAAGTTTCTCAAATATTGCCCGATATTTTTAATGAAGAAATTTTCCCAGGTTACGACAAGGTAAATCTTTCTTGGAAAGAATTGTCAAAAGTTGTGGAAAAAGAGGTTTGGAAAACGGCTTTGGAAAATCAAAAAGGCGTGTATCTCATCACCGATGTTTCCAACAATAAACGCTATGTTGGCAGTGCCTATGGAAGTCAAATGCTTTTAGGGCGTTGGAAAAATTATGTAGAAAATGGACACGGAGGAAATAAAGGTTTATTAAATTTGGATTTTGACCACATCAAAGAAAATTTCCGCTATTCTATTTTGGATATTTTCAAATCGACCATCGATGACGAGGTTATTATTCAAAGAGAGCAATGGTGGAAAAGGGTTTTACTATCGCAACAAGAAGAATTTGGTTACAATAAAAATTAATGAC